>NZ_JBKIWP010000003.1:0-193486 GCF_046599635.1 Marisediminicola sp. LYQ134 | reverse complement strand
AACGGCAACACCTGGGTCTCGAACTCCGCCCGCTCCGCGGCATCGAGGGTCATCGACTCGTCGGCGATGATGACCGCGTGCCGCTCGGAGAACCGGCCCTCGCCGAGCCGCGCCAGCGTGGTCGGCAGATCATCGACGAGAGCGCGGGCCCTCGCCATGAGAGTTTCGGCGGTCCGCTCGGGCAGCAACAGCGCCGCAGCGATCTCCGCGCGCAGGGCCCGGGCGAACATCCCGAACCGATCTCGCGCCGCAGCCGAGCTCCGCTCTCTGTGGCGGCGGAACTCGTCAACCCGCACGAAACGATTCGCGGCCAGCCTCGCCTCGTCGCGTTGCACGAGTTGCAGGTCGTCGAGGAGCGCGTCGCCGTGCTCGATCTCCGCGATGGCAGGGTCGAGTTCGACGTGCAGCAGGTGACCGTCGTCGGAGGGTGAATCCTCCCGCTGACCAGTCAGTTCCTCGAACTTCATGCTCTGAGACAACACCGCACCACCGACATTCGACGTCCCGCTGACGGCACCGCACGTGGCACCGATCCGCCCTCGTTGTACAACCGTTATCAGCCTCGATCTCGCGGTGCGCACCAGCCCCGCTAACCCCACGGCTGAGCTCACAATCGCGCCGAAGAGCCATGATCGACGCGGTCGCACAGATCCGACGACCGCGCCGCATCGACAAAATCCGCCTATTGACGATTTAGTACATCGATGTAGATACTCGTAGTACAACGATGCACACGCGGCCCGACGAGGGGCTCGAGGAGGACGACGATGACCTTTGCACCCACGGCCGATCACGCGGCCCGGCCCGCCGCCGGCACCGGCACCGGCACCAACACCGGCACCAACACCAACACCAACACCAACACCGACGCCAACACACCCATGGCGACCGACGGCCCCGTGTCGCCGACCCGTCGCGACTCGACCGTGTTCCGTCCCCTGGGCCACAGCGCGGTGAGTCTCACGAACGGGTTTCTCTCCGACTGGCAGCGCACCAATCGCGTCGGCACCATTCCCCACGCGATCGACCAGCTCGAGGTCTCGCAAGCACTCAACAACATCCGTCGCGTCACCGGCGAGCACGACGGCGAGTTCGTCGGCTTCCAGTTCGCCGACTCTGACGTCTACAAAACCCTCGAGGCGATCGGCTGGGAGGCGGGGCGATCGGATGTGACCGAGCTCATGCCGTTCGTCGAAAGCACGATCGACCTCCTCACCCGCGCACAACAGCCCGACGGCTACCTGAACTCGCACTACCAGGTCGACAAAGCCGACCTCGAGCTCGCCCCCGGCGAGCTGCGCTGGGGCCACGAGCTCTACTGCCTCGGACACCTCCTGCAGGCGGGCGTCGCGTGGGCTCGCACGACGGGCCGTCGCGATCTTCTCGACATCGGGTTGCGCTTCGCCGCCCTCGTCGACGAGCGTTACGGCCCCGAGGGTGAGCGCGGCGTCGACGGGCACGCCGAGATCGAGACGGCTCTCGTCGAGACCTACCGCGTGACCGGAGACGAGCGCTGGCTCACCTTGGCGAGGCGTTTCATCGACCTCCGCGGCCACCAGCTCGTGGGCCCCGACCCGCTGGGGTACCCCTACTTCCAGGAGCACGAGCCGATCCGTTCGGTGACCGAGGCGACCGGCCACGCGGTGCGGCAGCTCTACCTCGCTGCCGGCGCCGCCGACGTCGTCACCGAGACGGGAGACGCCGACCTCGAGGCGGCCCTCGAACGCATCTGGTCGAGCGTGCACGAGCACAAGATGTACATCTCGGGCGGCACGGGCTCCCGCCACCGCGACGAGGCGTTCGGGGACGCCTACGAGCTGCCGCCCGACCGCAGCTACAGCGAGACGTGCGCCGCGATCGCGAACTTCCAGTGGAACTGGCGCATGCTCCTCCTCACCGGTCAGTCCCGGTTCGCCGACGAGATGGAGCGCGGGCTCTTCAACGCGATCGCCGTCTCGACGGCCACCGACGGTTGCTCGTTCACCTACGCCAACCCGTTACAGTTGCGAACCGCGGCTTCCGGCGGCGGCGAGAACGCGCCGGCACGTCGTCAGCCCTGGTTCCGGTGCGCGTGCTGCCCGCCGAACCTGGCGAGGCTCGTGAGTTCGCTGCACGACTACGTGGCGACGACGAGCGAACACGACCTGCAGATCCACCTCTTCACCGCGGGCACGATCGCGCTCGGCGAGGTGGGTGGGGCAGCCACGACCGCGACTGTGAGCACCGACTATCCGTCGCACGGCACCGTGACGATCGACTTCGATGCGCCCTTCGACGGCGGTTCGGTTCTGCTGCGCCAGCCCGGTTGGGCGACCGACACCGCAGGCGACATCACCGTGACCGTCGACGGTCGGGATGTCTCACCGCTCGTTCGCGACGGATACCTCGTGATCGAGGCACGCGACGCCCCCATCTCCTCGATCCGGTTGAGCCTCCCCCTCGAGCCGGTGGTTCGACGACCACACCCGTTCGTCGACGCGTCCCGAGGCACGATCGCCGTCACCCGCGGCCCGATCCTCTTCGCGATCGAACAGGCCGACCTGCCCGAGGGTGTGACGCCCGAGGAGGTCGTGGTCCCCGAGCATCCGACCGTCACCGT
Source organism: Marisediminicola sp. LYQ134 (assembly GCF_046599635.1). Lineage (NCBI taxonomy): Bacteria > Bacillati > Actinomycetota > Actinomycetes > Micrococcales > Microbacteriaceae > Marisediminicola > Marisediminicola sp. LYQ134. The sequence goes on along the minus strand of NZ_JBKIWP010000003.1, from coordinate 190,887 downwards.
GGCCGAGCCCGACCCGGTGCTGGGCACCCGGATCAGCATCGCGAGCGCGCGACAACGCCCCGGCGCGGGGGTTCCGCTCTACAGCACGTCGCTCGACGTCGACAGCCTCGTCGATCCGACAGAGTTCGACCTCATCGCCATCCCGTACCACCGCTGGGGCAACCGCTCCGAGGGCGGCATGCGGGTGTGGCTGCCCACCAGCTGACCGACTCCCCTCTTCCCTGAGAAAGGCACGCAATGACGCGAACCACTATCAAGGCCCTCGCTCTCACGACGATCGCGGCCACCGCACTGACACTGTCGGGGTGTTCTCCGGCGAACTCCTCAGACGGCGACACCGTCACGCTCTGGATCCGTGACTACCAGCGCGAGCTCGTCGAGCCGCTCGCCGAGGCATACAACGCGAACAACGAGACGCAGGTCGAGATCACTCTCGTGCCCACACCCACCTTCGTGCAGAAGCTCGCGACCGCGGTCGCGGGAGGCAATCCGCCAGACATGGCTTCGCTCGACCTCGTCTTCACCCCCTACTTCTCGCAAGCCGGGGCGATGGTCGACATCACCGACCGCGTCGAGGCTCTGCCCTACGCCGACGACCTCAGCCCGGCACACGTCGCGCAAGCGCAGTTCGACGACCGCGTCTACGGCGTGCCGTTCACCGGCGACGCGAGTGTGCTGTTCTACAACAAGACCCTCTTCGCCGAGGCGGGTCTCGATCCCGAAGACCCGCCGTCGACGCACGCCGAGATACTCGAGGCGGCGACGGCGATTCGTGAGCTCGGCGGTTCGAACTACGGCTTCGCCTTCTCGGGAGCGTGCGGAGGCTGCAACATCTTCAGTTTCACTCCGCTCATCTGGGCGAGTGACGGCAGCGTGCTCTCTGACGACGGCCGCGATGCCGAACTCGACTCGCCGGAGGTCACCGATGCCCTCGAGCTCTACCGCGACCTGTGGGAGGCCGACACGATGCCGTCGCTCGTGCGCACCGACAACGGCCCGAACGCGGCGACGGCCTTTCTCGAAGGAGTGGTCGGCATGCGTGGGGATGGCACGTCGTTCCTCGGCACACTGGCCGCCGAAGACCAGATCGACTTCGGCGTCGCGCCCCTGCCGGGCAAAGACGGCGGGTCGGCCTCGTTCGCCGGCGGAGACAACCTGTCGATCATGGCCGGGTCGGAGAACCCCGACGGCGCGTGGGACTTCTTGCAGTGGGCCACCGATGTCGAGGCGCAGACGATCCTCGCCGACCAGTCGGTGCTTCCCATCCGACTCGACCTTCTCGACTCGATCTACATCCCGGGCGACCCGCGACGACAGGTGTTCGCCGACGCTCTCGCGGTCGGTCAGGTTCCGTACAGCCCGGTCGAGAACGAGATATTCAACGACAACAACGGCGTCTGGGCGACCATGATCTCGCGCGCGGTGTTCGACGGCGACATCGATGCCGCGCAGCGCGAGGCGCAGGTGTCGGCCCAATCGATACTCGACGAGGTCGTGTACGACGACGAGGAGCTGAACCGATGACCGCCCCCGTGATCACCAGGGCCACCACCTCCCTGCACAACCCGACCGGTCGGGTGCGGCGCCGCGCCGGCTCGGTCCAGCGCAACCGCCGCATCACCGGCGTTCTCCTCGTGCTGCCGGCGCTGCTGTTGCTCGCGACCTTCTTCATCTACCCGCTCATCCGCACGGTCGTCATATCGACGTTCACGTGGCCGTTGCTCGGCAACCGGGCCTTCATCGGTCTCGACAACTACGTCACCGCCTTCGGTGACTCCGCGTTCCTCGGCGCTGTCGGGTTCACGCTCGTCTACACGCTCATCCTCACCCCCGTTCTGCTGATCGTCGGGCTGGCCCTCGCCTCCCTCGTTCAGCGGCGAACCCGGGCAGCTCGCATCTTCCAGACGATCTACTTCCTGCCGGTCGTCATCGGGCTCGCGAGTGCGAGCTACCTGTTCCTGTTCATGTGGCAGCCCGTCATCGGGCCGACCACGAACCTGCTCGCGAGCATCGGCGTGCTCGACGTCACCACGAACCTGTTCGGCGAGACCTCGGGTGCGTTCCTGGTGATCTTGCTCATGGTGACGTGGAAGACGGCTGGCCTGCAGATGCTCCTCCTGCTGTCGGGATTCCAGTCGATCCCCGGCGAAGTCAACGAGGCCGCCGCCGTCGACGGCGCCACAGGGTGGCAGCGTTTCGTGCACATCACCCTGCCGCTGCTGCGCCCCACGCTCGCCCTCGTGCTCGTGTTCTCGGTCGCGGGGTCGCTGCTCGCGTTCGACCAGTTCTACATCCTCACGGCCGGCGGGCCCGACAACAGCACGATCACGGCGGTCTACCAGATCTTCCGCTCGTCGTTCATCCAGCTCGACCTCGGTTACGGCGCCGCGCTGTCCCTCCTCCTCATGCTCATCCTCGGCCTAGTGAGCGCCGCGCAACTGTTGCTGCTCAGAAACTCGGATCACTCATGACCACTGCTACCGCTCCGTCCACAACCGCCACTGTCGGCACCCCACCCGCTGCACCCGCGACGCGACGTCGACAGGGTCGCATCGCCGAAGTGCGCAGCTCGATGCCTCGCGCCGCGTGGGCGATCATCTGCACCGCTCTCGCCGTGCTCGTGCTCTACCCTCTCGCGGTGCTCGTCGTCACGGCGCTCACGGGGCCTGACGGCAGTCTGAGCCTGTCGAACTTCGCCGGGCTCGCATCGCCCACAGCGGGCATCAGTTTGCTGACGGGCCTCGGCAACAGCATCTTCGTCTCGCTCACCGTGACTGCCGTCACCGTTTTCGTGTCGACGCTCGCGGGCTACGCGTTCGCGCGCCTCCCGTTTCCGGGGAGCAACATCGTGTTCTTCGTGGTGCTCGTGACCTTCATGATCCCGTTCCAGGCGATCATCACACCGCTGTTCCTGACACTCATCCAGGTCGGGCTCCACGACAGCCTTTTCGGCCTCGCGCTCGTGCTCGCGACATTCAACCTGCCCTTCGGCATATTCCTCATGCGCAACTCCTTCGCCGCGATCCCGCTCACCCTCGAAGATGCCGCACTGCTCGACGGCAACACCCCCCTCCAGGCCGCGCGCCGCATCATGCTGCCACTCGCGGTGCCCGGGCTCGTGTCGACGGCACTTCTCACCTTCTTCGCGGCGTGGAACGACTTCTTCGCCACCCTCATCCTCATCAACGATCAGTCGAAGTACACCTTGCCCGTGAGCTTGAGCATCCTGTCGGCGGGGCAGAACAACGCCGTCGACTGGGGGCTCATGCAAGCCGGTGTCGCCGTCACCGTCGTGCCGTGCATCGTCATCTACCTCCTGCTGCAGAAGTACTACGTCGCGGGCCTCATCAGTGGAGCGGTCAAATGACCCCCGCATCCACAGAATCACCCGACCCGTGCGCGCGCCCGTGTCGTGGAACGCCGTGCGCCTTGCGAAGGGCTGATTCGGGCTAGGCGGCCCGGGGCGGCGGCTCCGGAGGTCCCGGTGCTGTGTCACAGTGGCTGGTGTGACACGAAAGACGCCATGGCCGCGACGATGACCGATGTGGCCGCGCGTGCTGGCGTGTCGGTGAAGACGGTGTCGAACTTCTTCAACGGTTACCAGTACATGCGGCCAGACACCCGTGCGCGCATCGAGGCCGCAGTGGCCGAGCTCGACTACCGCATCAACCGGTCGGCGCGGGCGTTGCGCTCCGGTCGAACGCGGATGATCGCGCTCGTGCTGCCCGAGCTCGACCACTCGTATTTCGCCCAGCTCGCTCAAGAGATCATCGATGCCGCAGACGAGCGCGGCCTCACCGTGATCGTCGAAACCACCCGGGGTCGCCGCGACCGTGAGCTCGCCGCGGTCACCGGCATCGCGGGTCAAGTGGTCGACGGAGCCATCTACGGCCCGGTGGCGCTCGGGCCCGACGACGCTCGACACATCGACGAGGCTTTTCCGCTCGTCGTCATCGGCGAGCGCCTCGTCGAGGGTCTCGGCGACCACGTGCTCATCGCCGACCTCGAGGTCGCGCGAACCGCCGTGACGCACCTCACTGCGCTGGGGCGCAAACGCGTCGTTCTGCTCGGCGTCAACGACTCGCCGCTACCGCGAGGGTCGGCCTTGAGACGGCTCGGGGCTGAGCAGGCTCTCACCGAGGCGGGCCTCGCCGTCGACCCCGAGCTCGCGCTGCCCGTCACCGAGTGGCACCGGCAGGAGGGCGCCGAGGCGATCTCCGGCCTGCTCGACCGCGGTGTCGCCTTCGACGCGGTGTTCGGGTTCAACGACGCGCTGGCCCTCGGCGCCCAGTGGGAGCTGCAGCGACGCGGACTCACCGTGCCCGACGACGTGGCCGTGATCGGCGTCGACGACACCGAAGACGGCCGCTTCGCCCAGCCGCCACTCACCACGGTCTCCGCCGGACGCCAGTCGATCGCGCACCTGACAGTCGAGTTGCTCGTGCGCCGCATCGAGCACGGGCGCCCCGCGGCCGGCTTCTCCACCCACCTCATGCCGCACGAGCTCGTGGTGCGCGGGTCGACCGTGACGCTGTCCTCCGCACCGAACACCCCGGCACACTAAACATCCCGGCAACACAACGCTGGCATGATCTGGTCATGGACCTCGATCTCACAGGCAAAACAGCTCTCGTCACCGGCGGAACGAAGGGCATCGGGCGCGCGATCGTCGATGCCTTCGTGGCGGAGGGCGCCAATGTGGCGTTCTGCGCGCGCGACACAGACGAGGTCGCGGCCGTGCAGGCTCTCTACGCCGATGCCGCACCGACGGTGGTCGGCTCGGTGCTCAATGTGCGCGACGCCGAAGCCCTCACCGCGTGGGTCGACGACACCGCCGTGAGCCTCGGCGGTATCGACATGGTCGTGGCCAACGTGAGCGCCCTCGCGATTCCCGACACCACCGAGAACTGGGTCGAATCGTTCGAGGTCGACCTCATGGGCACCGTCAACCTCGTGAAGGCGTCGCTGCCCTACCTCGAGAACAGCCTGGCGCCGTCGATCGTCGCGATCTCGAGCGTCTCCGGTCGCGAAGCCGATTTCGCGTCGGGACCCTACGGCACCACCAAGTCGGCGATCATCGGCTACATCTCCGGTCTCGCCCTCCAGCTCGCGGAGAAGGGCGTGCGCGCCAACGTCGTCTCGCCCGGAAACACCTACGAGCCTGGCGGCGTGTGGGCGGGCATCGAGACCGGCGACCCCGCTCTCTACTCGATGGCGATGGGCCTCAACCCGACCGGACGCATGGGAACCCCGCGCGAGGTCGCCGACAGTGTGGTCTTCCTGTCGAGCCCACGATCGAGTCGCACGAGCGGAACCAACCTCCTGGTCGACGGTGCCCTCACCCGCGGCATGCAGTTCTGATGGAGCTCATCGAGTTCACCCCCGAGCGGTCGCAATACGTCTACACGTTCGGCGGCGCCGAGCCGGTGATGCGGGTTCAGCCCGGCACCGCGCTCGGCCTCTGGTCTGAGGATGCCTACAACCACGCGCTCCGCTCCGTCGACGACCTTCCGAGCGCGAACCTCGACGTGCGCTACCTCAACCCTCAGACGGGGCCCTTCTACATCGTCGGCGCCGAACCGGGTGACACCCTCGCGGTGCACATCGTGAGCCTCACACCGGCACGAAGCTGGGGTGCATCCGCGACCATCCCGTTCTTCGGTGGCATGACGAGCACCGATCGCACCGCCTTTCTGCAGCCCGCGCTACCCGAAGCCACCTGGATCTATGAGGTCGACACGGATGCCGGCACCGTCGGGTTCCAGTCACGCTTCGGTGATTTCGAGGTCGCGCTCCCTCTCGCACCCATGCTCGGCACGGTCGGCGTCGCCCCCGCGGGCAGCGAGGTGCGGTCCTCGCTCGTGCCCGAGCGCTTCGGCGGCAACATGGACACCCCCGAGATGAGGGCGGGCACGACCGCCTACCTCGGCGTCAACGTCGAGGGGGCGTTGCTGTCGATCGGCGACGGCCACTACCGGCAGGGCGAGGGTGAGGCGTGCGGCACCGCGGTCGAGGGCGCAATGGATTCGGTCATCATCGTTGAGCTCATCAAGGGCGGCGGGCCGCTGTGGCCACGGCTCGAGACCGACGAGCACTGGATGGTCGTCGGCTCGTCACGCCCGATGGAGGACTCTTGGCGCATCGCCCAGCTGGAGATGATCCGTTGGATGTCGGAGATGTTCGACCTCCACGAGATGGACGCCTACCAGCTGCTCAGCCAGATCACCGAGGCGCCGATCGCCAACGTCGTCGACACCAACTACAGCGTGGTCGTGAAGGTGCCGAAGGTGTTCTTCGCCCGCACGGAGGCGTTCGAGGGAATGCACCGCGAGTTGCGGGGGCGGGCTCGGCGCATCTAGCTGCGGAGCTGGGCAGCGGTAGCAGGGCCGGCACCGGCACCGGCCCTGACAGCCGCACGCGCCGCGTCGATCATCCCGCCCGCAGCCTCCCGGTCGACCCGCACGATCGCCATCGCCGCGAACACGAGCCCGGTGCACGTCGTCACCCGCAGTTCGCGTTCCGCCGCCTCGAGTTCCGGGCGCGCCGCAGCGACCCCGGCATCGACCGCCGCACGCAGGTCGGCGAGATAGCGCGAGATCACCGTTTGCAGGCCCGCCTCGTGACCGAGTGCCGACCCTGTGGCGTTGAGCAGCAGGCATCCGTTCTGCGAGAGGGCGGTGGGCTCGTCGACCAGCGCTCGGCGGAGACCCCGGAGGTAGGTGTCGAGAGCGGATGGCGCGACCTCGGCCAGCAGGAGGGGGGCGAGCCGCGGGCGGATCATGTCGTCGAGATAGGACTCGACCGCGGCGTCGAAGAGCCCGCGCTTGCTGTCGAAGTGGTGGTAGATGCTCGAGCGGTTGAGGCCCGTGGCGGCCTCGAGGTCGGGCACCGCGGTGGCCTCGTAGCCGAGCTCCCAGAACACCTGCCGCGCCGAGCGCACGACCTCGGTCTCGTCGAACAGTCGCGATCGACCCATGCCGTGCCCGCCTTCATCCGTTTGTGAACTGACCGTTTCAGTATATAGTGAAACGATCAGTTCAGAATGAGGAGGATGGCATGGTCATCGTGTCGCTCGTGCTCGCCGGTCTCGCCGCCGCCCTGCACGTCTACATCTTCTGGATGGAGTCGCTCGCGTGGTCGGGCCGCGCCGCGAGAAAGACCTTCGGGCCCGCGACCGCGGCCGAAATCGAGACGACCAGGGCACTCGCCTTCAATCAGGGCTTCTACAACCTCTTTCTCGCGGTCGTCACCGCGATCGGCATCGTCGTCACTGCGGTGAGCGGGTCTCCCGTCGGCCCCGCCCTCGTGCTCGTCGGCACCGGGTCGATGCTCGCCGCCGCGACCGTGCTGTTCGTCTTCTTCGCCGACAAGCGGTCTGCGGCGATTCGCCAGGGGCTGTTTCCGCTGCTCGCGGTCACCGCGACGATCATCGCGGTAGCCCTCGACCAGCTCGCGCTCTGATCGCGCTCTGATCGCCACTCCCTCGAAGCCCACTCTGAAATTCCACCCCCGAAACGAAAGCCGGTAACCCCATGCGCGCTGTCATCCACCACCAGTTCGGTGAGCCCGAAGACGTTCTGACCGTCGAAACGGTCGACACCCCGGAGCCCGGGGAGGGCGAAGTGCGCGTGCGCACCGTGCTGAGCCCCATCCACAACCACGACCTGTGGACGATCCGCGGCACCTACGGTTTCAAGCCGGAGCTCCCCGCGCGGGCGGGCACCGAAGCGGTCGGCGTCGTCGACGCTCTCGGCGACGGGGTCACCTCGCTCCAGGTCGGCCAGCGTGTCGCCACCGGTGGCACGTTCGGTGTCTGGGCGGAGTTCTTCACCGCGAAAGCCGCGACCCTCATCCCCGTGCCCGACGGCATCACCGACGAGGTCGCCTCCCAGCTCGTGTCGATGCCGTTCAGCGCCCTCAGCCTGCTCGACACCATCGACCTCGCTCCCGGCGACTGGCTGGTGCAGAACGCCGCCAACGGTGCGGTCGGCCGTCTCGTGGCGCAGCTCGCCGCCGCGCGCGGCCTCAACGTCGTCGGGCTCGTGCGCCGCGAGGCGGGCGTCGCCGAGCTGAGTGCGCAAGGCATCGGCAACATCGTCGCCACGGATCAAGACGGATGGCGCGACCGCGTGGCCGACATCACCGCGGGCGCCCCGATCACGACCGCCGTCGACTCGGTCGGGGGCGAAGCATCCGGTGACATCGCCTCACTGCTCGCGAACAACGGCACCCTCGTGGTGTTCGGCGCCATGGACTCCCCCACGATGCGGATCTCGTCGGGCACGGTCATCTTCAACAACGTGACCGTCACCGGTTTCTGGGGCAGCACGGTCATGGGGTCGATGAGCGCTGACAAGCGCGGCGCTCTCCTCGGCGAGCTCGTGACCCGCGTGAGCGAAGGCTCCCTCACCCTCCCCGTCGAAGCCACCTACAGCTTCGACGAGGCCCGCGCCGCGAGCGCCGCGAACTTCGCCCCCGGGCGTGCGGGCAAGGTGCTGCTGCGCCCCTGAGCAGAGGCGGTTCGTGGACGGGTGATGGCGAGAGGTGCTGCTGCACCCCCGAATGGAGACGGTTCGCGGGCGGGTGCCGGCGCGAGATCGTTCTCCGGTGCGGACGTGGTGCGGCGAGTGAAGTCGGGTTGTGCAGGGTCGCCGCTCAGGCGCCGCAGCCTCGGCCGGATCGCTGCGACCGGTGTCTAGGGAGTCGCTGGCTGCGGCGAGGCTCGACCGCCGAACGGATGCGTCGCCGCGGTGTCGTATTGCCTGCCCATCGGGCTCGTCCACGTCAGGGTGCCCGACCCATCACGCGCTTGCGTGACACCCCACCCCGCATCCTTCGTCTTGTGATGACCCCGACAGAGATGGGCGAGGTTGTCGTGGGTGGTGTGGCCGTCACCGTTCCACGGGATCGTGTGATCGATGTCGCAGAATCGGGCTCGCCGGGAGCATCCGATGAACCGACAGGTCTCGTCCCGATAGCGGAGATAGCGTTTCAGTTCGGGTGGGACCGCGTAACGGTCTTTGCCGAACGACAGCACCGCCCCGGTCTCAGGGTGGGTCAGAATGCGCGTGAACCCCGTCGCCGTCGCCGCGAGTTCCCGTGCCGTCTCGGGATCGATCGGTGCGACACCCTCGAGCATCCCCGGAGTGGCTGCCTTGCCCATGACTGTGAGCGCGGGAACCACGATCGACACCTCCGAGCGGATGCCGCGCAGCACCGTCGGCACCCGCAGCCCCGTCGGCACCCGCAGCCCCGTCTCGCCATCCCCTGCCGGCAGTAGTGCTCCCTCGTCGGTGAGCGCATCGATGAGAACGTCGGCCTTCAACTGCGTGAGCGTGCGATCCTCGCCGCCGACCTGCAACGACCGCCCGGCGGCGGTGATGCGGTTGTCGATCGCGAACAGCGCCTCGTTGGGTAGGTGCGCCGAGAGCCACCCCATCCCATCTCGCCCGGGTTCGACGATCACCTCGCGCCGCTCGCGGGCGCTCTCGTGCCTCTCCGCAAGGTCGGCACCGTGCACGAGCTCGCGAATCTGCCGGGCTTTCTTCTCGAACAGCCCCGCACGCATCCGCTCCGCCAACGGCAACACCTGGGTCTCGAACTCCGCCCGCTCCGCGGCATCGAGGGTCATCGACTCGTCGGCGATGATGACCGCGTGCCGCTCGGAGAACCGGCCCTCGCCGAGCCGCGCCAGCGTGGTCGGCAAGTCATCGACGAGAGCGCGGGCCCTCGCCATGAGAGTTTCGGCGGTCCGCTCGGGCAGCGACAGCGCCGCAGCGATCTCCGCCCGGAGCGCACGGCCGAACATCCCGGACCGGTCGCGCGCCGCCGCGGGGCTCAGCTCGCGGTGCCGACGGAACTCGTCAACCCTCCGGAAGCGGTTCGCGGCGAGCCGGGCTTCGTCGCGTTGCACGAGTTGCAGGTCGTCGAGGAGCGCGTCGCCGTGCTCGGACTCCGCGACGGCAGGGTCGAGCGCGACGTGCAGCAGGTGACTGTCGCCGGATAGCGAATCCTCCAGCTGACCAGTCAGTTCGTCGAACTTCATGCTCCAAGACAACACCCGACCACCGACATTCTCGGCCGAGAAAACCGATGCGTGTGATCCCTAATCGCGCAACCGTATCGGCAGGACTAGATGCCCCCACGAACAGCCCGCCCATCACCTCGACGACACTCCGGCATCGCGGCACCGCGCCCAAACGACCATCGAACAGTCAACCGGGCCCACTGCCCAAGCGGTCGCGCAACAGCGGCCACACCGCCTACCCGCTGGCGCAGCGGCCACACAACAAACGGCCGAACAACTACCGCCGCACAGCCCGCACAATCCCCGCGTCAGCCGGTGTTCTGCAGCCCCGCGGCCACTCCGTTCACGGTGAGCAACAGCAACTGACGGTCGGCGTCGGTCGCCCCCGTTTCGCCGGGATGACGGAGGGCCCGCAGGGCTCGCAGCTGCAGCAGCGAGAGCGCGTCGACGTAGGGGCTGCGCAAGCGCACCGCGCGGCGCAGCACCGACCGGGTCTCGAGAATGCTGTCGCGTCCGGTGGCGCGCTGCACCCACTCGCGGGTGAGCTGCATCTCGTCCATCACGAGGTCGGCGAGGTCGTCGCGATCGCCGAGCGCGAGGTACCGCGCCGCGAGCCTGCCGTCGGTTTTGGCGAGCGACATCTCGACGTTGTCGATCATCGACCGAAAGAGCGGCCAGTCCCGGTAGGCCGCCCGCAGCTCGGCGTCATCGCCATCGGCAGCGTCGCCGACGGCGGCGAGAGCCGATCCGAGCCCGAACCACCCGGTGAGGTTGATGCGGGCTTGAGTCCACGCGAACACCCACGGGATGGCGCGGAGGTCGGCAAGCGACTCGACCGAAAGGCCGCGGCGGGCCGGTCGCGATCCGAGCGCGAGCAGACCGATCTCCTCCATCGGGGTCACCTGGGCGAACCACGGGGCGAACCCGGGAGCCTTCACGAGGTCGAAGAATCGCGCGCGGGACGCGTCATCCATCACCTTCGCCATCGGAGCGAATCGCGAGGCGGCGGATGCATTCCTCTGCTCGTTCGAGGGGCCAGACGCCAGGAGCGTGGCCGCCGCCATCTGCTCGATGTGGCGAGCGGCGATCTTCTTGTCGCCGTAGTGGGCGAAGATCACCTCACCCTGCTCGGTCACTTTGAAGCGACCGTCGACCGATCCGGGCGGCTGCGCGAGCACCGCTTCGTTGGCCGGCCCCCCACCGCGGCCGAGAGCTCCGCCGCGGCCGTGGAACAGCGTGAGGGTGATGTCGTTCTCGCGGGCCCACGTCGCGATGCGCGACTGGGCGTCGAACAGGGCGAAGGTCGCCGAGACGGGCCCGACGTCTTTCGACGAGTCGGAGTATCCGAGCATCACTTCGAGCCGGCGGTCCGTCGCCGCGAGACGCGCTTGCACCTCGGGAAGCTGGATCATCTCGTCAAGAATCGACACGCTCGCACTGAGGTCGGCGAACGTCTCGAACAGCGGGATGGCGTTGATCACCGGGGCGTCATCCGCACCGAGGGCGAGGGCGGCGAGCTCGTAAACGGTTTTGATGTCGGCAGCCGACTGGGTGAACGAGACGATGTAGCGCGAGAAAGGCTGCGTGCCGTAGCGCTTCTGCAGGCGAGCGATCGTGCGATACACATCGAGCACTTCGACGGTCATGTCGCTGAGTTCGGCGGCGCCGCCCGTCCCATCGGCGCCGGCCACGGAAACATCCGCACCCGACTCCGCTGCCGCCTTCGCCTCCTTCAGCGCCTCGCGGTGCACCTGCGAGTGCTGCCGCACCTCCATCTCGGCGAGGTGGAGCCCGAAGGTCTCGACCTGCCAGATGAGGCCCTGAAGCTCACCGTTCGCGCTGCGGTGCGCGCCGGCCGACCGCAGCGACTCCTGCAGCACCCTCAGGTCGGCGAGCAGCTCTGCCGCCTCGCGGTAGGCCATCGGCTCATCGTTGTGGGTGCGCGTCGCCGCGATGCGCCCGGCGATCACGAGCAGAACGCGCCGGTGCATCTCGAACGGTGCCCGGGTGCCGACCTGCGCGAACAGGGTGGGGGCGAGCTGCTGCTGCGTGTCGGCGAGCGCGAGGAGGTCTGCCGAGGGCGGGGTTCCCTCGTCGCTCAGCGTCAGCGAGCGGCCGACGCGCAGCGCGACCCGCTCGAGACCGAGGAGGATGTGTTCGGCCGCGATCTCGGCGGCTTCGCCGGTGACGTCGGCGGTCACGAACGGGTTGCCGTCGCGGTCGGCGGCGATCCAGCTGCCCAACCGGAAGAACGCGGGCGCGATGGCGGGCTGCAGCCCCGCGTCGTCGCCGCGCAACCAGTCGTCGAGCTTGCGATACACGCGCGGCACGACCTCGAACATCGTCTGGTCGAAGATGCTCATCGCGGTGCGCACCTCGTCGAGCGGGGTCGGACGCTTGGTGCGCAGCGGCGAGGTGCGCCACAGCACGTCGATCTCTTCGAGCAGGCGGCGCTCGACGTCGGCGCCCGACACCGTGCCCTCCGTCGTGGCATCGCGCTCGCCCAGAAGGTCGCCGATGCGACGGATGCCGGTCGACACGGCCCGCCTGCGAGCCTCGGTCGGATGCGCGGTGAGCACCGGGTGAAACCTCAGGTCGGCGAGTCGGCGCGCGACCTCCTCTTCGCCGAGCTCGTCGGTGAGTTCAGTGAGAGCGCCGGGAATGGAGTCGGCGACGACAGCCGACACCGCCTCCCGCGCGCGCAGCACCCGGGCGCGGTGGTGCTCTTCGGCGAGGTTGGCGAGATGGAAATAGCACGTGAACGCCCGCGCGACCTGTTCCGCCCGTTCGGCGGAGAACCCCGCCACGAGCGTCTCGGCGTCGGCGATGCCCGCGTCGTTTCCGGTCTCGTAGGCGTCGATCACGAGCGCCCGCAGCTGCTCGACATCGCGGTAGAGGTCCTCCCCTCCCGACTCACGCAACACGCGCCCCAGAAGGCGGCCGAGCAGGCCCACATCCGATCGGAGGGCGCTGTCGACAGCCTCGCGCGTGGCGTCGCGGCTGGAATCGCGAGTCGAATCGCGGGTCGAATCGCGGGTCGAATCGAACACGGGCGAGTGGGGCGAAGGAGGCATCGTCACGCGTTTACGCTATCGGCACCCCGGGGCACGCCCAACACGAGCGCCCGGCACCCCTCCCCTAGCTCGCAGATTCGAGACGCCCCACCAGCGCATCCCGCACGAACTCCGCGCCCGCCACTCCGCCGTAGTTCGCCGCGAATCTCTCGTCGGCGACATACATCTCGGCGAGCCCGCGCACGTAGTCGGCGAAGTCGTCGCCGGAGGGCGTGCCGGGCACGCTCCGCAGCCAGTCGAGGTGGCGCGCCGCGAGCTGCTGCGCCTCGGGGGAGCCTGCGGAGGTGCCGACTGCCGCGGCATCCGTCCAGTGCCGGTTGAGTTCGTCGACCCGCGACATCCACTGCCGCCTCTCGTCGTCGCTCATGCCGCGCCACCAGGCGTCGGAGCGCGCATAGGCGTCCGCGCCCCAGTGCTCCTCGACCTCGGCTTTGTGCTGCGTGTGGTCGAAGCCGTCGAACATCGTCTCTGCCATCAGGTCGTCCTTTCTCTGGATGCTGGCGATGGTGTGCTCGACGGCGGCGATCTGCCGCGCGAGCCGGTCGTTCTCCTGCCTCAGCAGCGACAGGTGGGTGGTGAGAGCGGATGCTTCGTCGCTCTCGTGGGCGAGCACATCTGCGATCTGGCGCAATCCGAGCCCGAGGTCGCGCAGCAGCAGCACGCGCTGCAGGCGCACGAGCGCGCGCTCGTCGTAGTAGCGATAGCCGTTGCTGCCGATGCGGCTCGGTGGCACGAGGCCGAGCTCGCCGTAGTGCCGTAGCGCGCGACTCGTGATGCCCGTGAGCCGAGCGATTTCTTGAATCGACCGTTCCATGCGAGCCACGCTAGAGGTTGACGCCGCGTCAAGGTCAAGCGGCACGGGCACATCGATTGCGCGAGTGCCACACTGGCCTCATGGCAGAGAACAAGACCGGCCCGACGGATGCGAGCGTCGACGACTTTCTCGCCGCCGCGACCCCCGCGCGCCGACGCGACGACGGCCTGCGCCTCGCCGAGATCTTGCGCGAGGTGACCGGCGTGGAGCCCGTGATGTGGGGCCCCTCGATGGTCGGCTACGGCAGCTACCGCTACGTCTCCCCCGCCAACCCGCGCACCCACGGCGACTGGCCGAAGGTCGCGTTCTCCCCGCGCAAGGCCGCCCTCTCGATCTACGGCCTCAAGGATCTCTCCGAGGGTGCCGCTCTTCTCCCCTCCCTCGGAACCTTCACCGAGGGCGCCGGTTGCGTCTACGTGAAGAAGCTCGAGGACGTCGACCTCGAGGTGCTCAAGCGCCTCATCGCGGTCGCGTGGTCGCGGCCCGACGCGTAACGCCTACCCAGGCGCAGCCCTTACAGCCCCTCCACGAGCGCCCGAACCCGCTTCGCCCGGGTCTTCTCGGTGGCCGCGGAGTCGATCGGCACGAGATGGCGCCGCCGAACCGTCGGCGGCAGGCCGTCCCACACGTCTCGGCGCCCGGCATCCGCTAATGCCTCCGCCAGGTCGCCCGCGACGGGAACCTCGTCGGGGTCGATCGGCGAGAGAAACCCCGTGACCGGGTCTCCCACCTCGAGGCGCAACCGCCGCAGCAGGGATGCTCCCGCCCAGATGAAGACGCCTGAGAATACCGGGGCACGGTTGAGGGCCACGTTCACCTCGACACCCTCGAGCTCACCCGCGACCCGCCTCGTGCCGAGCGCTTCCGCTGCCTCGACGAGCGAGGGCGGCGCCGCGATCACGGTGTAGTTCGACGACCCCCACGGCATGGGGCGGATGAAGTCGTCCACCGCATGCGGCGGACCGAGAAGAGGCCACTCCACGCTCATGGCCGCAGGTTACTGAGCGGACATCCGCTGCGGCTCTGAATCGCCGACCTCTCGCCGGCGCCCGCGCGGCCCGATCACGGCGACGAGTACCGACGCACCGAGCGTGACGATGCCCGCGACCCTCATGGCGTCGGCGGTCCCCTCTTCGAAGGCGCTGCGGATATCTGCGGCGAGCGCCTCACCTCCGACCGGGGCCTGCTCGGCGATCGCGAGCCCCGCACCCGCGCTCTCTTCGATCACCTCGGCTACTTCGGCGGGAACCCCCGCAGGCGTCTCGACGTGTGCGGCGTATCCGACGGCGAGCACCGAACCGAGGATCGCGATGCCGACGACCCCGCCGACCTCCCGCGTGATGTCGTTGACGGCACTCGCGACCGAGCGCCGTTCGGCGGGGATGCCGTCGATGATGAGCACCGTGCCGGGAGTGATGGCGAGACCGAAACCGAGGCCGAACAGCACGACGCCGATGCCCGCGATCCAGAGGTTGGCGTCTCCCGCACCGAGCACGACGGCGAGAAGGATGAAGCCGACTCCCATCACCCCGAGGCCGAGCGCACCGGGCGGTGTCGCCCCGACTCGCGCGATCATCGCCGCGGCGAGGGCGGTTCCGCCGCCCACCCCGACGGTCACGGTGAGCAGGGCGACGGCGGCACCGAGCGGGCTGAACTCGGCCACGATCTGGAGATACTGCGGCGAGATGACGAAGAACCCGAGCGATGCGAAGAACTGCAGCGCGACGATGAGTGACCCGGTGGTCAGCCCGCGCGATCGGAACAGCCGCACGTCGAGTGCCGGCTCACGAGTGCGCAGCTCGTGCACCACGAACGCGGTGAGCGCGCCGGCCGCGAGCGCGTAGGCGGCGATCACGGCGGGGTCGGTGATGCCGAGCGCCGAGGTCCCGATGATGGCCCACACGAGTGCCGCGAGGCCGATCACCGACCAGGCCGCAGCCCAGGGGTCGAGAGAGAGCCCCGGTCGCTTGTTCTCGGCGACGAGCACCAAGGTCGGAACGATCAGCAGAGCGGCGAGCGCCCCGAACACGATCTGGATGCTCGGCCACTCCTGCACTTCGAGCAACGCCCCGGCCACGAGGGTGCCGAGCACGGCCCCGGCCCCACTCACGGCCGACCAGACGCTGATGGCGAAAGCCCGCCGCTCACTCGGATACGCGTCGACGAGCGCCGACAGAGTCACCGGAAACACGGCCGCCGCCCCCGCACCGGCCACGGCCCGCCAGACGATGAAGGTCTCCGGGTCGGCGGAGAATCCGGAGAGGATGTTCGCGGCGGCGAACACGATGAGGCCGACGGTCAGTGTCGTGCGGCGACCGAACCTGTCCGCCGCGATGCCCGCGGGCAGCAGGAGCGCGGCGAAAGCGAGAGCGTAGGCGTCGATGATCCAGGTGAGATCGCTCTGGCTCGCATCGAGGTCGGCCGCGACATCCGGAAGCGCGATCGCCAACGCCGAATTGCCCGCGATCACGAGGGCGAGCGCGATGCACAGCGCGATGAGCAGAAGCCGCAGGCGGGACCGGCTCTCCGTGGCGGTCGACGACATGGTCACCCTTTCGGTCGGAATCCTTATCTTTCGGAAACCATACGTTCAGGACGCTAGGGTGTCAACATGTCGGATGCATGGACGCCAGACCCTTCGGAGCTCGCCGAGCGTGAGCTCACCGACGCGGATGAGGTCTCCTGGGCGTTCCGCGAGGCAAACCGCTCTGCGTCCGAGCTCGACGCCGCCCTCGCACGCCGGCTCGGACTCAAGCACACCGATTACGAGGCGATGGGCCACCTTATGTCGACCCGCGAACCCCTCGGGCCGAACGGTCTCGCCCAGCGCCTCGGCATCACGGCGGCCTCGGCAACCGAACTCGTGGATCGCCTCGAAAGCGCCGGCCACGTCAGCCGCGAGCGCTCGACAACCGATCGCCGCCGTGTCGAGCTACACGCCACCCCCGAGTCGGTCGGGCGCATCATCGCCGAACTGCAGCCGCTCTTCGCCGGCTTCGACCGGATCGCTCAGGGGCTGAGCGAAAGCGACCGCGCCGTCGTGACGGAGTATCTGCGCGCTGTCAGCCGCGAGACCCGGCGCTTCGTCGACGACGACCTCAATCGCGCGGACGAGTAAACGAGAACGGTAGGCGGGAGATCTCCCGCCTACCGCTTACCGCTTACCGCCCGAAGAAGTCGTCGAGCCCGGGCAGATTGAACCCCGACCCCAGCTCGCCGACCTGGTCGCCGAAGCCCGAGACAGCATCTCCGGCACCGGACGCGAGGTCGTCAACACCGCCAGTTAGACCCTCGACGTCGATCCCTGACGATAGTGCGTCGAAATCCACTCCGAGGTTCGCTGCCTGGTCGAGGAGGGGGCCCGCGACGGAGCTCAGAATGGCTCCACCCGCGACCGCTCCCAGCAAACCACCGGCAGCCAGACCCGCGCCGCCGACCATCATTCCGCGGCCGACGCCGCCGCCACCACTGCTCCCCGACCGCGTTCCGCCGCCGACACGGGCGAGGAGGGTGCGAAGCGACCCCGGGCGGCTTGCCTCCGTGCGAGCAGCTGCGCGCGCGAGGTCACCCGTTTCTGAGCTGGTCGGGCGTTCGTGCGGGGGCAGCTCTGCATTCATCCGCTGCTGGATCTCCTGCCGCTGGGCAGGAGTGAGCCGGTCGAACGCCTCGCGGTGCACCTGCTCGATCTGGCGAGGGTCGGCGGTCTCAAGCAGGTAGTCGTAGCGCGCGATCGCGGCACGGTCGGCGTCGGTGAGGTTCGCAGACGGCTGCGCACGCTCGGGCCGCACGGGCGCAGAGCTCGGTCGACCCTGCTGCTCGGCCCGGCCGTCGCCGGTCAGCGCATCCGCCGCGCTGCGCACGACCGAACGCCAGTCGTTCTGCCCGGAACCGGATGTCTGCGAGCCCGACCCTGACTTGTCGAGCGCCTTCTGGGCGAGGCGGGCCAACTTCGAGATCTTGCTCACTTGCGCTCCTCCTTCACGGCGGCGATGTCGCCCTCATCTGGTGCGCCGACGTGGGCGGCTCGATCTCCGCGGGTCTTGATGAGGCTCGCGACGGTGGCGACGGTGATCGTCGCACCGATGAAGAGGAGCGAGAACGAGATCGGAATCTCGGGCACCCACAGAAGCGGCTCACCACCGTTGATGAAGGGCAGCTCGTTGACGTGCAGGGCGTGGAAGACGAGCTTCACACCGATGAACGCGAGGATGACGGCGAGACCCTGGGCGAGGTAGACGAGGCGCTCGAGCAGACCGCCGATGAGGAAGTAGAGCTGGCGCAGACCCATGAGCGCGAAGGCGTTCGCGGTGAACACGATGTAGGCCTCTTCGGTGAGCCCGTAGATGGCGGGGATCGAGTCGACCGCGAAGATCAGGTCGACGAAGCCGATCGCGACGATCGTGAGCAGCATCGGGGTGACGAATCGCTTGCCGTCGATCTTCACCGTGAGCTTGTCTTGGTGGTAGTCGTCGGTCACCGACAGGTGGCGGCGCACGAAGCGCATGAACCCGTTGTTCGCGGGGTCGAGTTCGTGGCTTCCGAACGCCTGGCGGTAGGCCAGGAAGAGCAGCAGCGCGCCGAAGATGTAGAAGATCCACGACAGGTTCTCGATGAGCGTCGCGCCGACGGCGATGAAACCGCCGCGCAGAACCAGCGCGATGATGATGCCGATCATCAGCACCTTCTGCTGGTAGATCTTCGGAACGGCGAACGCCCCCATCACCAGCAGGAAGACGAACAGGTTGTCGATCGACAGCGCCTTCTCGGTGAGGTAGCCGGCGAAGTACTCGCCGCCGAAAGTCCATCCGGAGGTCATTCCGATGCCGACACCGAAGAGCAGCGCGAGTCCGATGTAGAAGGCCGACCACCGGGCGGACTCACCGATGCTGGGCTCGTGCGGTTTGCGCACGTGGGCGAAGAACTCGTAGACGAAGAAGAGGATCGTCACCGCGATGGTGATGACCCAGATCAGGGGTGTGACCTGCATGAAGGCGCTCCAAGGGTAGGCAAATAGATGCCAAGGTCTCCTCCGCTCCGACGAATCAGAACCAGCAGCCCGGAACGCAATGATGCGATCGTATTGACGGGCCTACCGCAGACGGGAGTACTCCCCTTGATGTGATCAGTTTACAAGACGATCGGGAGCACTTCGACCCCACTCACCCCGTGAGCGAAATCAGGACAAGACCGGCGGATGCGAGCGCTCTCTTCGTCGAGGAGTAACGGTCCTCTGAAGCATCGAAGACGATGTGGTGAACATTCCCGTGGAGCGTAGTTCCCGTGCAGCATCCTCCCTAACGTTCGGTGTGGGGCCCCCCGGCCCCTCCCCCTACGGCATATGACAATGGAGATACACATGCGTTCAGCACGAATTCTGGGATGGCCCGCGGCGGCGGGCTTGGTCGTGGCGATGGTGGCGACACCGCTGGTGGCCGTGGCCGCAGAGCCGACCGATGGTGAGACCGGCGACCTGACGGTCACGCGGTTCGATGACCGTTACGCCGACGGTCTGTTCGATACGTCCAAGACGGCGCCGAGCGGCGACACCGATCGTCTCAACACGAGTCTCGCCGCACAGCTGGTCGACGTGAATGGCACTCGTCACTACCTCAGCGCAGACTCGGACGGCCTGTACCGCTTCACCGACATCCCGGTCGGTCCCGCCAAGCTCTACCTCGGTTTTCCGAACAACCCTCCCGGTGAGGTCCTCTTCGATGCGACGGGCGCCACGAGCGCGGCCGACATCGAACGCCTGCCCGTCGCCGAGTACTTCGGCCCCCAGGGTCTGCTCGAGGTCACCATCGACGAAGACGGCGAAGAGCGTCTCGTCGGCATGAGCGCGCTCCGTCTCGTCGCGAACGTCGTCTACCCCGACGGCACTCCCGCATCCGGCGTCAGCGTCGAGCTGGGTTCGGCGCAAGACTGGTACCCGGCCACCGAGTACGACTTCACGGGCGGAGCCGGCACCTACGAGTCGTTCCAGCCCAGCGGCTACATCCGTCACCTCCCCGGCGACCTCGGGGTGCGGGTTACCGCGCCTGCCGGTTACCGCGTGTCGACGGTCACCGCGTCGAACCACGGCGAGCCGGATATCACAGTGACCGAGCGCGACGGTGCCTACTGGTTCTCGTCGACTGAGGCGTTCAACTACTTCTGGAACCCCGCCTTCACCATCACGCTCGAAGAACTGCCCGACACCGTGCGCCCCCAGGTCGAGCTGATCTCGCCCACCACGGCGGGCCCGTTCCAGGCGCTGTCTGTTCAGGTCGACGCGACCGACAACAAGGGCCTCCAGCGCATCGTCGCGAACATCTACAAGGACGGCAAGCTCGTCAAGAGCACGCAGTCCGCGCAGAACGGCGCTGCGAGCGGCACGCACACCGCCACGGTGACGCTGCCCGACGGCGCCTACACCGTGAAGTACAACGCACAAGACCTCGCAGGCAACATCTCGCAGACCGGCTCGTTCGCGTTCACCATCGACGCCACGGCACCGAAGGCGACCATCAAGGATGGCGCCGCCTACTCCGTCGCGAACGGCGCCGGCTACGACCTCATCAGCTTCAAGCTGAGCGACGCAGGCAAGGTCGACAAGGTCACGCTCAACGGCAAAGTGAAAGACCTCACGAACAACGCGTGGTCAGACGTCAACTTCATCAAGCCGGGCACCTTCGGTGGTGTGAAGGGTGAGAACACCCTCATCGTCTACGACGTCGCCGGCAACACCTCGTCGTACACGTTCATCCTGAACTGACGTTCCAGCCGCCGCGCCACACTGCGCCTCCTCGTCTCCACGACGGGGAGGCGCAGTGTGCTTTGGAGTGAGGATGACAGACGGCTCAGCCCCAGATGAGTGCCGGCGGGTCGGCGCGTGATTAAGCGAAGCCGATTCTCGCTCACCGGAAAAGCCTGCGTGTAGTGCATCTGCGCTGCGGTCATATCGCCCCGGTGCTCGAGCACCGAGTCGTAACCCGCCCGCGGTGGATAGGTTTGCATGCACGAGACGAGCAGATGAGGGCGTTGCCGGTCTCAGCGGCCGCAGATCGGGGCAGCCCGCAGGCGTGGTGAACGTCGATACTCGACCTCACACGAGAACTGGCTGGAGCGACAACTCCTCCAGTCCCGAATCGATGAGCACGGGGAGAGACATGACGGTGTATGTGGACGACATGCGGCGCACGGCTGCCGTTGCGGGTCGCAAAGATCGCTGGTCGCACCTGATGGCCGACAATTCTGAGGAGTTGTTCGCGTTCGCTGTAGGCATAGGGTTGCGCCCGGAGTGGGTGCAGAAGCCCGGTACCTATCGTGAGCACTTCGATGTCACAGATGCGATACGTCGGCGGGCGTTGGCCTTTGGTGCAGTGCCGGTGGGCTTCCTTGCACTCGGCAAGTGGGCCAGGCAGCGGCGGGCAACTCTAGGCCCCGCCTAGATTGCCGCCCTAAGCTCTTGCACGCCGGCGGTCAACGGGATGACATCGGGGCTGACGGTTCCTGCCTGTCTGAGGCGACTTCCTAGGTGCGTCGCGCTGATCCAAGCGTAGCCACCATCGCCCCACTGCGCGCCCCAGGAGTTGCGCAGCAGAAACCACGTCCCTTCAACGTCGCGACCGACGGCAACGAGGACAACGGCGTGTAGCCCCAGCCCTGGCGCGTCTGTTTGAGGGTCGGGCAGCACTGCACCCTTGAGACGGTAGAAGACATTTGTTAGTTCGAGGACGGCCACCACCGGGTGTGATCCGACGAGCTCGAACTCCACGTCGTCCACGGTGGGGGTAAGAAACGATACCCTCCCCGTCCGCCACGGCGGTTTGCCCGCGCTTTCTGGGATGCTCTGCGGCCCGTGGTCCGTCGCGTCGAAAGGCCATATCGCCTCTTCGGGCTGCCCCTGTTCGGTGAGCGCCTCCGCTATCGCCTGAACAGTCGTTCCCAGGTCGCTCGTAAGCCCTCGGACACGGGCGTGATGCCACAAAGCCTCCGAAGCGAGAGCTTCATCACTGGAGCGGGCGAGTTGGTGTGCAGCGGTGATGGCGAGCGCCACACACACAGGCCTGATCCCCTGGTCTGCGACGGCTACGTGCCCGTTGTGCACCTGGGCGAGAATCTGCATCAGCTCATCACGCCGGTGGCAGTGACGAGCATCGCACTCTGCCGCGCGGGGGTCGGGGTGATCTCTGCCCGGACGGCGAACGAGTCCACGGCAGCGTTCCCCCTCTCAAACGGCCGAGTGAGGTGGGCGACAACGTCGACCTCCCCACTCTGCTCCGCACGAAACAGGACCTGTCGGGTGAGAGCGCCACCGATGAGGCGTTCTGCGTTTGGTTCGACAACGTCCCGGACAACGTCGAGACTTCCGCTGACGTCATCGAAGTCCCACCGGTACCCCGTCGAGGGCGCCTCGGGGAGCGTCACCGATAGTTCGTCCCCCTCCAGCAGGTGGACGAGGTTGTTCGTGTTCTGTCTTTCGACGGTCCAGAGCTGCGAACCGCTGATGGTTTCACCGGACCCGCCGAGGGCAGCCTTGATGTCCCGCACCCTTTTCTTGAGAAGGGTCGTGCGGTTCTGTGGCGTGATCTTCTTAATGTTGGCCAGCTCGTGGACGAGGGCTTCGTAGCTCACGCCGATATCACGCGAGATCGCGTAGGCCTGGTGGGGGCTCACCAGATCTCCAGGGCTGATCCCCTCGCGGCGAAGGGCGGCGTTGAGCAGCCGGCGGGGCATGAGGAATGCCGCGGCGAACGCCTGCGCTTCGCGCTCGATGCGTATGCCGGACTTCATCACCTCTTCATCGCTGTCCCATGTGGTTTCGTGGTCCGGGTGCATCCGCCAATGCCCGAGCTCGTGAGCCGCCGTGTACCGCTGCATCCCGAGCGGCCGCAGCGGATTGATTAGAATGCCACCGACTCCTTCCCTCGACATGGCTCCCAGGAGCCCATCGAGCTCGTTGAACAGCAGCCAAAGGCCGAGTTCGTTGATGGCGTGGAACGGGTCGGCAGGTTCGTCGGCGGCCACACCGAGGTCGCGGCGGAGCCGTGCGGCCTCGCGGGTGGCGTCGAGACGAATCTGCCGGGCGTCGTTCATGAGGGGTCGACTCTCCTCGGAGCGGGGCCTGCGCCCGCAAGGAACTGCGCAAACCTCAGGACTTGCTGCTGGTCCTCCTCCGAGAGCGCCTTAGTCGCACGCAGCAACGCAGACGCACTCACGTCAGCGTCCGGTTCGTCACCCAGTATCCATCCGGCGGTGCGTCGATAGAGGGTTGCAAGTTTTTGCAGCTCTGTGGCTGTGACGTTCCGTTTACCAGCCTCTATCGAAGATATGCTAGTCCGCTGAACACCGAGGGTAGTCGCCGCATCCCCCTGCGTTAGTCCGAGAACTTCACGTGCGTCACGAAGCCGCTGTCCGATTGCGGCCTGGTCTGCGCCTTGCGCCGGCTCACGCCGGCTGTCCTTATCCATCTCCACCTCCTGCTGCCACGACGAAGGCCATGGCGTAGAAATCATCGTGCGTCAGTGACACGCTCCACGTAACCAACCCGAGCGATTCGGCGATGTCATGCGCGCTGTCCCGCAGGTTGAGGTGTGGGACGCCGTCTCTTAGCTCGACCTCGATGTCAACCGGGTCGACCCTACCGATACCCGCCCGCAACGCTTTCATCGTCGCCTCTTTCGCCCCCCACCGGGCGGCAAGAGACGTCATTCGTCCGCCGCTCTGATCGATCTCCACAGGTGTCCAGAACCGGCCGATGAAGTCGTTTCGAGCTCGCTCAACGCGACGCGTGAAGACGGGGACGTTGCAGATGTCGACTCCGGTGCGCAGGATCATCTCAGCGCCGCCTCGGCCTCTTCAAGGATCTGCCGAGCCTCGGTCTTGCTCCACGGCGTCTTCAGCTCCGCGTCCGAGAATCCGCCGACCATGCACAGCTCCCCGACACCGTAGCCGGTCTGCTGCGCCATGAAGTGCTGGAGCCCTGCCAGGCCCAGGAGGTTGCCGTAACCCTTGGTGATCAGCGCCTGGTGGCGATATACGGCCGTTAGGTGCAGCTTCGACTGATACACCGAAACGTCAACGTGCGCCAAGCAAGGGAACCCTCGGGAGAGGACACCCGGATGGTCGGTGGGCCTGTACATCTGCAGCCCGTCGGGTGCTCCCGCTGTCTCTGGGCCGGTCGTCTCAGCTAGGACAAGATCGTTCAGGTTCCACTGGGTTGCGTTGTGTTCCCGGGCGTACCGAAGGTGTCGGATGCGGAGATCTAGCTGGTTGATCCTCCCGCCGTCGGGGAGTTCCCAGTCCACGAGCCGGCCGAAGTAGATGCCCCTGCCGTTCGAGGCCGGGGCGATCCGTTGAAATGTCGAATAATTCCGCAAGTACCTCTCGTACAGACGCTGGGCCGCCTGCTCGTACGGTTCACGGTTGTCGGGCGACCATCGGCCCGGGGGCGGGCTGTAGAGGGCGCGCGGGAAGATCGTTCCGGCAACCGTGTCGACGCTGTAGATCTTCGATGTCCGCTGCACCTGGCCCTGATGTGTACGGTCTAGGACTTCGCGAAGACAGGCGTCTTCCTGCAGGGTCGGGGCATCGATAGACGTGATGACGTTCACTGCGGCGCCGCCAAGGTCGTAGACGGTGCGAAGCGTCTTCACCCATCCCTCCCCCAGGTCGGTTGCACGAACGATGTGAGTCATGGCTACGCCTTGAGCCTTCCCAGTGCGATCTCGACTGCAGATGCCAGTCCGTCAACTGAGGACCAACGCCACTCCTCGATGCCCGAGACGCGGATCGGAGTTTCGCTCAGATGCTCGGTGAGCTCATTGAACACCTCGACGCCGAGCTGACTCTCGACGAGCGGGCTGCCGTCTTTCGGGTTGATGTCAAAGGAGTCGATGTCGGCGTCATCGATTCCTTCTAGGTCGCAGATGACCCTGCGCACGAGCAGCATGACTTCTATGTGCGTCAAGCTCTTCGCTCGCTCGAGGGTCTGCGGCACACCGCGAGCGTCGACCGCTGAACTGTCATCATTCATGACATAACTGTCGGATATTCCGACACTTCTGTCAAGCCCTCAAATCCGAATGCAGGATCGGGCACGCGCGCTGAGCGAGTCTGGGGACGCACAGCCCCAACAGCCGAAGCGAAAGAGGAGTAACGAAGTGACCAAGGCCTCAGCGCCCAGCAACGTCGACTCGGACTGGCAGGCACGGAAAGTGAAGTGTTTCCGCCGACGACGATGAGCCTTACGGGCGTGTCAGGTCGAACGATAGCGTCGTCGCCCGCTCCCGGAAGCGCGCCACCTCCCTCGCCGGACTCGGCCGAAACATTCATTCCATTCGGATGACAGACCCTCAGCTCGCGTCGCGTTCGTCCAACACGCTGTTGAGCGCCCCCGTCACATCCGCTGCGCTTCGTTGCACCCGCGTGGACCAGTCACGGAGTTTCTTCTCGTTATAGGAGTTGTTGTGCTCATGGAGATCGCGGATCCGGTTGGCGAGGCTGTCCACGGCTGCACTGTGAGGATAGACGCGGGTGGCGGACTCAAGCGTCTCGGCGAGCTCCAGGAGGCCCAGAAGCGGACGCGGAGGCCCTTCCGCGGGTTCGTCTTCGGTCGGGACCCAGTCTGCGAACACATCCGCCCAACGTGCTTCGACCTCCACCCTGCTCACCGACGATTCGAATAGCGGCAGCACCAGGTCGAGCATCCCTCCCGGCCTATCCACGCGGCGGTCCAGGTCTGGCACCGACACCGTCGGCATCCCGAGCCCCAGGACGGGCATCGCTGTCACCGTTGTGATGGACCCGCAGGAGATCCCAATGTTGCCCTGCATCCTTTTCACGACACTCTGTTGAATTTTGGCGACCTCGACAATGTTGATGGGCCACCAGTGACTCATTTCTTGCTTGCGGAAGTAAGCAATGGCGTCGAGACGGGCGTTCTTCGATACAAACTGAAGACTGATGAAGGAGGGAAACTCGTCCGCGTCGGAAAGCGTGTCCTGGTTCACCAGAACAGCGAGGGCACGGCTGGACCCTGGCTTCTTGCCGAGCTCCTCGACGATCCGTTCAACGGCACTGACACGTCCGCGGCTGGCAACGTGGAGAAACTGGCCGTGATTGAACTTCGCTGCACGACCCGGTTGCTCCCGCTGCCACCACTCAATGACCGACTTCAGCCATTCATCCCGTAGCAGTCCGGGCGCCGGGATGTCCGGCATCGCGTTCGGAAGCCCAATCCCCGAAGCACCATCCTCGATGCGGCATACCAGCGGAGTGGGGAGCTCAGTCAGCCGCGGGAGTGCCGCGCTGATACGCGCGTACGTAACATCAACGGTTGCGCCGGAAATGACCCCATTCGCTGTCAACTCCTCCAACGGCCGCGATCGCCGGGCCATCGCAGCCAATGGTGTCGGTGCCCCAGACTCTGCCCCCGGGACGGAGACCACGTCGTACTCACTCAATCGGGGCAGGTGGGCCGACACCCGGATCAGCTGTCCAAACGGCTCGTCCGCTCCTCGAACCGAGGAGATCGAAGGAGCACTGAGAATGGTCAGTTCATGAGGGGGATGCGCACCCCCGCTGTCGATACGGTCGCGCATGACCGCACCGTTGTGTTTGTGACCGTGCAGAACCAGGTCGACCTGGTTGGCGGCGAGCCACCGCCGGAAGTGTCCGAGGTTCAGGATTCCCTCAAATGATTTGATCTCCTCGGCCGTCCCCACCGGCAGCAGCTGGTGATGCAGGCCAACGATGCGCAGCGGTCCGCTCTCATTCGCCCCCCCGAGGAGGCTGCGCGCTTCTTGGAGCTCGACGTCACTCATTCGCGCGATATCGGCGCGTCCACGCGCCGTCCACGCTTCGACGAGTGCGCTGATGGCGGGGTCCTTGTCAGCGCGCTTGCGCAGCTCGTCGATGTGCGCGGCGAGCCCGTCTTCGGTGTTCAGTTGCGAGCCCGAGTAGATGGAGGAGTTCAGACCGACTAACACGAAACTGTTGTCCGCGGCTGTCAACACCGGCGCGGGCTCGGTGGACATTTCGGACTCAGACAGCCATCCGACCAAGTAGCCCTCTGCGCGAAGGGCCCGTATCCCCGCGAAGCGCTCGTCGCCTGTCGCATCCCGATCCACGTCATGGTTGCCGGGGATGACCAGCACTCGTTCGCGCGCGGGCAGGCTGTCACCGAGCGCGTCGAGCACTTCCGTCAGCTCCGCGTACCCTCCGAACGCTCCCCCGTTGGTGATGTCACCCGTGACGATGACGGCATCCAGTGACTCGTCGGAGCCGCGCAGAGACTCATCCAGTCCGCGCAGGCTCGACATGAGCAGCTTCTTCCGAGTTCCCGCAACGTCCCGAGGAATGACCTTGTCTTTGTGATCCGCGGTAGGCACGTGGCGACCCGCGCCCGTGAGATGCAAGTCTGAAAGATGAAGAAGCGTGGCCATGCAGATCCCCCCAGGATTCGAGTCAGGTAATGGGGAGCCTAATCATTCGATGGATCCGAAACCGCGGCTCGCCCTCTCAGGAAGGTCGCCCGAGCAGGCGCACAGATACGCTCTCAGGGAAGGGGGGGGGGCGATGGATTATCGCAATGCGCAGTCCGCGTTTCTTTCGCAAGCAGCTGAGATCCTGTCTCGCGGGCAGGTCGTGGGTGTGCGGGGTTCGCTGACGCGGGAAGTGCGCCAGGCAACCATCACGCTGCGCAGCCCGCTCGAACGATGCATCGTCGTGCCCGGGCGCAACAACAACCCCTTCGCAGCGATCTACGAAACGCTGTGGGTGATCGCCGGCAGAAACGACATCGAAGACCTGTCCGAGTACCTGCCACGGGCACGAGACTTCTCCGACGACGGGGACACCTGGCGTGCAGGCTACGGCCCTCGCCTTCGCGCGTGGCGCGGTTTCGACCAACTCTCGGGGGTCGTAGAGACTTTGACGGGGGACTTACAGAGTCGTCGCGCGGTCATCTCCATCTACGACCCGGAACTCGACAGCCGGCCGTCGAAAGATGTCCCGTGCACGAACTGGCTGCAGTTCACCTGCCGAGACGGGCTCCTCGATCTTGGTGTGACAGTGCGCAGCAACGACTTGGTGTGGGGCTTTTCCGGAATCAACACCTTCGAGTGGAGCGTCCTCCAGGAGATGGTGGCATTTTGGCTCGGCGTCGGTACGGGCAAGGTCACTTACTTCATCGGCTCGCTCCACCTGTACGACCGTCACTTTGCCCGCGTCGAGCGGATGCTCAGCAGTACGCTCGGGCCTGACCCCTACGAGGCACCTGCCGTGGCCCGGTTCGCCACCCCACTGCGCGACCTCGAGCTCGCGCTTGCGAAGTGGTTCGAACTGGAGGCTCAGACCCGTACGGGACGTCGGCTCGAGGCGGTGGAGCTGTCTCAGATCGCTGACCCTCTGCTCCGCGACTTCCTGGCGATGATTAATCAGTACTGGTCGCACCAGCGGGGCGAACCCGCTGGGTTCGACGACATCGTCGATGCCGGCCTCCGCGCGGCGGGCATCGAGTTCGTGTCCCGCGACCAGGCGCGGGCCCTCACCAGTCCCGCCCCCGACGGCTACCTGGCCGACTTCGTGAACACGCTGCATCGGGTGAAAACCAACGCCTACGGAGACAGCTGGAAGCGGCGTGGGGAGCTGCAGTCGATCCTGCCGAACATTGCCCGGAAGATCGACCGGCTAGAGCGCCTGGACCTCGAGAACGGCGCACCGCTCGTCGTATTCGATACCGCCGTGGATCTGTTCGTCTACTCCGTGAAGCACATGACGTTCCGGGCCGATGTCGAGTCACGTGATGGGCTCGCATCGTGGAGCGATGGCCCTGGAGGGTTCGAGCTTCTTGCTGGCCCGCTCATGTCTGGCGACCCTCACACCGTCGATGTCGAGACCGCTCGTAGCATGGTGCTCAGCGACTTCCGCACCGTGGAGGAGCTGGTGGATGGCGGCGCAGATGACTCGACGCGAGCTGCGGCGATCGAGGCCCTCGCTGCGAGTGCATGGGTTTTACTCACGAGTGTCGCGCGGGCAAACCCCTGGGTGATTCGCGAAGCGGCGACGGAACTAGCGAAGTTCGCGGACTGGAAGGAGTGAGATGGGACGCACACCCCCTAAGCCTCGGGCAGAGGTCTACGACATCTTCTGGCGCTTCACCGCTGAGCGTCACCGCGTCTACGAGCAGCGTGTTGCCGGGACGCCGGGCCCCTGGACCGACGACCCGATCCTTAACACATACAAGTTCTGCAACGTCTACCGCGCTGCCGACCGCGTCTCCCAAGCACTGATAAAAGAAGTTATCTACGTGGACGACACCACGGCGGCCGAAGACCTTGCATTCCAAATAACGATGTTCAGGACCTTCAGCAACATCAACACCTGGCAGTCCCTCGTCCGCCACTTCGGACGCAAGCCTGTCATCGACGACCTACTCGGAGATGGGCTCGAGGAAGCGCTGAACGCGGTACGCGCCGAGAATGGCAGGCTCTACACCGGCGCGTTTATTCTGTGCGCGACGAACGCCTACGGCCGGGGCACAAAGCACCTCAACCACATCGAACTGTTCCGCGACATGTTTGCTGCGCAGGAACTGCAGAAACAGATCCTGCGCGCAGGTTCGCTCCGGGAGGTGTACGAAGCGCTGCACTCGTTCCCATTGATGGGCGACTTCATGTCCTACCAGATCGCCATCGACCTGAACTACTCCGAGCTGACGGACTTCTCCGAGAACGACTTCACCCAACCCGGCCCGGGGGCGCTGCGCGGAATCAAGAAGGTCTTCGAGAACACGGGCGACTACTCGCCCGCCGACATCGTGCACTGGATGGTGGACCGACAGGAGTCCGAGTTCGCCGCACGTGGCCTCGAATTCAATGGCTTGTTCGGGCGCCCTCTTCAAGCTATCGACGTGCAGAACTTGTTTTGCGAGACGGACAAGTATTGCCGCGAGGCACTCCCCGAACTCAAAAGCGCTCGGACCCGCATCAAAGCTAAGTTCTCTCCCTCTCCCGATCCGGTCGAAGCCTACTTTCCACCAAAGTGGGACCTGTCGGTTTCCTCGCCCGCCCCATTGAGGAGGCTATTCTCGCTATTGCACGCGGGATGACCTCACCGGCCACAAAATGCGATGTCAGGTACAAGCGGGGCCAATCCACACCCACGATTCGAAAAGACCGCACGCTGTCACTCGCTGTCGCAAGCAGCTTTCGTAGGTTTTTTCGATTCATGCCCCTGGAGGGACTCGACGCCCCATCCGTGCCGCCTCCACATTCGCGGTTATGGGTGCAAGTGGTCAATCTCGTAAGCGAATGCGGCGGACTGCGCGAATGGGGACCCCAGGGGTTCGAGGGGCCACCCACCGGTACGAATCGAAAAGACCGCACGCAGGCACTCGATGTTGCGAGCAGCTCTCGTGCGGTCTTCTCGATTCGTGCCCCTGGAGGGACTCGAACCCCCAACCGTTTCCTTAGGACGGAACTGCTCTTCCATTGAGCTACAGAGGCTGGCGGGATTGAGTTTAGCCGCATCGCGACGGTGGGCCCTTCGAGAACCTCAGGGACCAGCGAGCGCCGATCCGTCGCACGGGGGATGCCGCGCGTCACCCGCGCCCGATAGCGTGAGCGGAGCCGAGCAAAGCTCGCGCCGCCCCCAAGACCCGAGAGCGAGACATCCGTGACCGACGCCTCGAACGCCCCACGACTCAGCGACGACGTCGTGGACGACCACATCCCCTCCCCCGACACCACACCGCGAGCCGCGGGCGCAGACGGCGAAACCGCCCTCAGCATCCGCGGCCTGCACAAGCGCTTCGGCGACAAGGTGGCCGTCGACGGCATCGACCTCGATGTTCCGGCCGGCTCGTTCTACGGCCTCGTCGGCCCCAACGGCGCCGGCAAGACCACCACGCTCTCGATGGCCACGGGCCTCCTGCGCCCCGACGCCGGCGAGATCACCATCCACGGAACGGATGTCTGGCATCACCCCCTCGAGGCCAAGAAACTCGTCGGCGTGCTGAGCGACAACGTCCGCCTCTTCGATCGCCTCACCGGCGAGCAGCTCGTCACCTACTCGGGCCTTCTCACCGGCTTGGACAGGGAGACCGTTGCGACTCGCGTCGCCGACCTCCTGCGCGTGCTCGACCTGCAGGAGGCCGCCGGCACTCTCGTCGTCGACTACTCGGCGGGCATGACCAAGAAGATCGCGCTCGCGTGCGCCCTCGTGCACGCGCCCCGGTTGCTCGTGCTCGACGAACCGTTCGAATCCGTCGACCCGGTGTCGGCCGCCAACATCCGCGACATCCTCGCCGGCTACGTGCGCACCGGCGGCACCGTGATCGTCTCGAGCCACTCCATGGATCTCGTGCAGCGCATGTGCGACCACGTCGCCATCATCGCGCAGGGCCGCGTGCTCACCGCCGGAACAGTGGATGCTGTGCGCGGCGACTCGAGCCTCGAAGACCGGTTCGTCGACCTCGTCGGCGGACGCAGCCACGAGGAGGGGCCCGAATGGTTGCGCATCTCCTAAAGCTCAGGTGGCTGCTGCTCGCCAACTCGCTCAAACGCAGCCCCTGGGTTCTCGTCGGCGCCATCTTCGGCGGGCTCTACGCCCTCGGCGCACTCGCCGTCGCGACCGTCGGGCTCGCCCTGCTCTCGGGCGCCGAACCCGAGACCGCCCGCATGATCGTGGTGCTCGCGGGCGCCGCGCTCATCATCGGGTGGGTCGTCGTGCCGCTGCTCACCTCCGGCATCGACCAGACGCTCGACCCCAGCCAGCTCGTCACATTCCCGATCCCCCTCAACAAACTCGTCGCCGGCCTCGCCCTCGCGGGCCTCCTCGGCATCCCCGGAATCGTCACGCTGCTCGGCGCCCTCGCCACCACGGTCACGTGGTTCCGCTACCCGCTCGCAGCCATCGCGGCACTCGTGTGCGCGGTCATCGGGGTGGCCACCTGCATCCTCGCCTCGCGCCTCGTCGCGACCCTCAGCCGCCGCGTCGCCGCCAAACGGCGCTACCGCGAGCTCGTGGGCATCCTCATCTTCATCCCCATCATCTTGATCGGGCCGATCCTCTCCTTCGTCGGAACCGGGCTCGACGCGCTCTCCGACCGCCTCCCCCTGATCACCGACGCCGTGTCGTTCACCCCGCTCGGCGCCATCTGGTCGGTGCCCGCCGACATCGCCCTCGGCGACTGGGGTGCCGCGGGCATCAAATTCGTCATCGGCCTCGCGACCCCCGTGGTGCTCGCGCTGCTCTGGCGACGCGGCCTCGCCGGCGCCCTCGTCACTCCCACCGAAAGCGGCGGTGGCGCGGCAACGCGCGGCAAGCTCGGGTTCTTCGGCACCCTCCCCGCGACCCCCACCGGAGCCGTCGCCGCCCGCGCCCTCACCTACTGGATTCGCGACCCCCGCTACTCCCGCCAGCTGCTCATCGTGCCTCTCTTCCCGGTGCTGCTCATCTTCATGAGCTCCACAGGCATGTCGCCGGGCCTCCTCATGCTCGCCGGGCCCGTCATCGCCTTCTCGCTCTCCCTCGCGATCTACAACGACATCTCGTTCGACAACACCGCCTTCGCCTCACACATCGCCGCGGGCCTCAGCGGCACCGCCGACCGCGCCGGTCGCGTGATCGCCGTCGCGAGCTTCGGAGTTCCGCTCGTCGTCATCGCGACACTCGCGACCGCCGCATTCTCCGGATCGTGGGATATCGCCGCACCCGTGCTCGGCATCGCCCTCGGGGTGCTCCTCAGCGGGTTCGGTCTCGCGAGCGTGTCCTCCGCGCGCGTCGTGTTCCCCGTCCCGGCCCCCGGCGACAACGCGTTCAAAACCATCCCCGGCACCGCGACCATCAGCTTCGTCAGCTCGTTCGCCGTCATGGGGCTGCTGTTGGTCGCGATCCTGCCCGAGCTCATCCTCGGCATCATCGCGCTCGTCACGGGTAACCTCGTGCTGGGCTGGATCACGCTCGTCGTCGGGGTTGTGCTCGGCGCAGGTCTCACGGTGGCGGGCATCCGCATCGGGGGGCGCATCGTCGACCGGCGCGCGCCCGAGCTGCTCGCGAGTCTGACCAAGCAGGGGTAGCGGGCCCTACGCCGCCGGCAGGTACTCTTCCCAGTCGGGCTCGGCGCGCTCGACCCCGCGCACGAGCCACGTCGTGCCGTGCGGGGGCTTCGGGCGCACGCGCAGCGTCCAGCCCATCTCGCCGGGAGTGCGGTCGCTCTTGAGGTTGTTGCACTTGAGGCAACACGCCACGAGGTTCTCCCACGAGTCCGCTCCCCCGCGCGACCGGGGCAACACGTGGTCGATCGTCGTCGCCGTGGTGCCGCAATATGCACACCGCTGACCGTCGCGCCGCAACACCCCGCGGCGGCTCACCGGCACGAGGCGGTTCGACGGGATGCGCACATACCGTCTCAGCAGAATGACCGACGGGCGATCCCACGCCTCAGACAACCCGAAGACCGGGTGCTCCTCGTCTGCGGCGATCACGGTGGCTTTGCCATTCATGACGAGCACGAGAGCTCGTTTGAACGACACGACCGCGAGGGGCTCGAACCCGGCGTTGAGAACCAAAGTGCGCATGCTCATCCTTAGACCCACGTCCCTGCACGGCTTGCAGGGAATCGAAGTGTCTTGGACCACGACCGGTTCACCCGGGAGCAGGCAAACAAAAAGGCACCGTCGAGGTGACGGTGCCTAACTGGTGCGAGCGGATGACTGCATTCCGCTCCGACTGCTGAATCGTATGTAGAACAGCGCGCGAACATCCACGGTTTGGATGCTGCGGCTACTCGACATTCGGCTCTCCGAAGAACTGGTGGAACTCCAAGGCCCTCAGAATAGCCCAGACCCCCGCGTTTGCACCTGTGCAGGAGCCCCGCGTCATCCGCTGTTCACACGAGGCGCGCGCCCCACACTGCGTCATTTCCGCGAGGGTACGCCCGATCCGGCGTACGCTCGCGGAAAGTGCGTACTCTCGGCTCGTACTTGAGCCCCAGGGGCGACCCCGCGAGAGAGCGGCAACCACGCCGGGAGCGGTGGGCGGCGGCCGTTCGCCTGGCCGGCGCTAGATGCCGACGTAGACGTGGATGGCCACCTCGTTGGGCAGCTCGAGGCCGTTCTCGTAGCCCTCGACCTCGACGAGCACATACGACCCCGCGGCCGAGAACTGCGCGTCGGCACCGGGCAGAACGCCGGCGCTGCGCAACTGCTCGAGCAGCTCGCTCTCGTATTGCACGGGCTCACCGAGCCTGCGCACCGTGCCCTTGACGGGTCCGACGGCACCGTGCACGAGCGCGACGATGTTGACGACGCCATCGGCGAACTTGCCGGTCGGCTCCTGCCCGAGCTCGTCGAGCCCCGGGATCGGGTTTCCGTAGGGCGAGTGCGACGGCCGGTCGAGCATCTCGATGATGCGGCGCTCCACCGACTCGCTCATCACGTGCTCCCAGCGGCAGGCCTCCTCGTGCACGAGCGCCCAGTCGAGACCGATCACGTCGGCGAGCAGGCGCTCCGCGAGGCGGTGCTTGCGCATCACGTGGGTGGCTTTGGCGCGGCCGTCGGCGGTGAGCTCGAGGTGCCGGTCGCCCTCGACGACCACGAGGCCGTCGCGCTCCATGCGGCCGACGGTCTGCGACACGGTGGGGCCGGAGTGACCGAGACGCTCGCTGATGCGGGCCCGGAGGGGAACGATGTTCTCCTCCTCGAGCTCGAAGATGGTGCGCAGATACATCTCGGTGGTGTCAATGAGATCCGTCATCGCGCCCTTCCTGCTCTCGCTCCCTAGGTAACCCTAACCTGAGGCGGCCCCCCGGCATTCCTGCCACCCCCCGCGCGCGCCGGCGCACGCCCGTGCGCGCTCGTGCGCAGAGCGGATGCCGCCGCGTCACCCTTCGACACGCCTCGATAACATGGGGGGCATGCCTGACATCGTCATCCCCACCGACCTCCTTCCCGCCGACGGTCGCTTCGGGTGTGGCCCGTCGAAGGTGCGGCCGGAACAGCTCGCCGCGGTCACGGCCCTCGGAGTGAACGTCATGGGAACCTCCCACCGCCAGGCACCCGTCAAGAACCTCGTCTCGAGCGTGCAAGTGGGCCTCGCCGACCTCTTTTCGCTCCCCGACGGCTACGAGGTCGTGCTCGGCAACGGCGGGTCGACGGCGTTCTGGGATTCGGCCGCGTTCTCCCTCATCGAGCGCCGCAGCGAGAACCTCACGTTCGGCGAGTTCGGGTCGAAGTTCGCCGCGGCCGCTGCCGCGCCCTTCCTCGACGCCCCGCACGTGCTCAAAGCCGACGCCGGGTCGCGCAGCGAACCCGAGGTCGTCGACGGCGTCGACGTCTACGCGTGGCCCCACAACGAGACATCCACGGGGGTCATGGCTCCCGTGACGCGCGTGCACGGCGACGCGGGCGCCCTCACCGTCGTCGATGCGACGAGTGCGGCCGGCGGCATCCAGTTCGACGCCGCCGAGACCGACGTCTACTACTTCGCCCCCCAGAAGAACTTCGCCTCCGACGGCGGACTCTGGTTCGCCCTCATGTCGCCCGCCGCGATCGAACGCATCGAGCGCATCGCCGCCTCCGACCGCTACATCCCCGAGTTCTTGAGCCTCAAGAACGCCGTCGACAACTCGCGGCTCGCGCAGACCCTCAACACCCCCGCAGTCGCGACGCTGCTCATGCTCGAGAACCAGATCGAGTGGATCAACACCAACGGCGGCCTCGCGTGGGCCGACGAGCGCACGCGCGAATCGTCGAACGCGCTCTACGCGTGGGCCGAGCGGGTCGACTACGCGACGCCGTTCGTTGCGAACCCCGACCACCGCTCGAGCGTCGTCGTGACCATCGACTTCGACGACTCGATCGACGCGACCGCCGTCACGCAAGCGCTGCGCGCCAACGGCATCGTCGACACCGAGCCCTACCGCAAGCTCGGCCGCAACCAGATCCGCGTCGCGACCTTCGTGGCCATCGACCCAGACGACGTGCGCAGCCTCATCGAGAGCGTCGAGTTCGTCGTCGCCGCCCTCTAGCGGGCAGCCCGACGACCCCGAGACCCCGAACTCATGCCCCTGCGCCTCTGGCTCAAAGACTCCGAGCGACGCCCCAACCCCGCGCCGGTGCAGACGGATGATCGTGCGCCCATGCTCCTCGGAACGGTCGGCTGGCTCGCGGCCCTCATCACCCTGCTGTTCTTCGCCGGCCCGATGATCGAGGGCGGCAACCGGTGGTGGCTTCTGACGTGCGCGATCGGCGTGGCACTCGGCCTCGCCGGGCTCGTCTACGCCCACCTCAAGCGGCGGCGCGCCCGGCGCTGACCCTGCGGGTGGCTCGCCCATTCGCAGGAAGAACCTCGCCCGGGGCCACAGAGACTCCTGCGGCCCGCGTTCTTCGGCCGAAAGCTCCTGCTAGTCGGGCCGTAGGTCAGCGCGGGTCAGCGGCGGCGACGACGACGCGATGTGGATGTCTGCGCCGCATCGTCGCTCGACCGCTGCGCGTCATCCGAATCGTCGTCTGACTCATCGCTGTCGTCGTCATTCGACTCGTCGTCGTCGTCTGAGTCGTCTGACTCGTCAACGTCATCGTCGTCGTCGTCGTCGTCGTCCGAATCGTCATCGTCGTCCGACTCGTCGTCGTCCGCCCCGTCTACGAGCTCATCGATGTCGACACCGTCGAGGTCGCCGCCGTGCAGCACGGGAACCGGCGCGCCGTCGTCGGATTCGTCGTCATCGTCCGACTCGTCGTCATCCGACTCGTCGTCGTCATCGTCTTCGAGGGCGGCGAGTTCGGCCGCTTCCGCATCCTGGGTCGCGCGGTACTCGGCGAGCCTGTCGACCCACGGCACCCAGTCCGGCGAGAGGATGGCGCCCTCACCGGGCATGAGCTCGACCTCGAGCACGCTCGGCTCTTCGCCCTCGACGTGGGCGATGCTCGCGGTCCAGAACCAGCCCGGGTAGCCGAGCATCGCGGTCTCGAAACGCACCGAGACGACGCCGTCGCCCTCGTCGAACGCCGAAGCGGGCGCGCCGATCATCTCGGCGGTCGTGATCTCGAGCAGCGCGGTGCGGGCGCGCGCGAGGTCGTCGTCGGTCGCCTCGATCGTCGGACGCGCGATCACCGCGGCTTCGACGGCCGCCGCGACCGCAGGGTCGATGTCGTCGGCGGCGACCTCGCTCTCGGCGACGTCGTCGATCGGGGTGTGCCGGCGATCGGTCTCGCCAGCAGCAGTGGTGTCCGCACCGCTCTCCGTAGCAGCGCCGTCGACCACGCCGTCGCT
This sequence comes from Marisediminicola sp. LYQ134, assembly GCF_046599635.1. NCBI lineage: Bacteria > Bacillati > Actinomycetota > Actinomycetes > Micrococcales > Microbacteriaceae > Marisediminicola > Marisediminicola sp. LYQ134. Next base: position 153,713 of record NZ_JBKIWP010000003.1, on the reverse strand, counting down.
CACCGCCACGTCACTCGCGGCGGCAGCGTTCTGCTGTGCGTCGTCACCTGTCCCGTCGCCCACGGCGTCACGCATCCAGTTCGTCGGCGACTTTTCTCAGCATCGCCGCGATCTTGCGGCTGTGGCTCGAGTCGGGGTAGCGGCCGCGCTTGAGGTTCGCGCCGATGCCATCGAGGAGCTTGACGAGGTCTTCGACGATGATCGACATGTCGTCGGCGGGCTTGCGGGTGAGCTTCACCATGCTCGGGGGCGCCTCGAGGATGCGCACCGAGAGCGCTTGAGCGCCGCGCTTTCCGTCGGCGATGCCGAACTCGAGCTTCGAACCCGCCTTGACCGTGGCGCCTGCGGGGAGCGCCGAGGCGTGCAGGAAGACTTCGCGGCCGTCATCTGCTGAGATGAAGCCGAAGCCCTTCTCGTCGTCGTAGAACTTGACCTTGCCGGTAGGCATGGCGGCCCCTCTTTCTTGTCGCTGGAACATCCAAGCCTACGTGGTGCCGGGTGCATCTAGGCTTGACCCCGTGGTGAAACCGACGGAGTCCAGTGCGAACCGCGCCGAGCGCGTGCTCGCCTACATGCTGATCTCGATCGTCGCGCTCTCGCTGCTGTCGTTCCTGGCCGTGATTTTCGCCACACTCGCCGGCATGGTCCGCCAAGACTTCGGCGAGGGCGTCTGGCCCGCCATCACGATCCTCCCCCTCTTCGGTCTCCCGATCGCTTTCGTCATGCTGATCGTCCTGGTCGTGGTGAGTGCGCGACGGCGCGCACGCGGCAGCGCTGGATGAGCGACACTTTTTCGCTCGCAACCCGATTGCGAGCTCTCGATGACGAGACCCTGGCACGGGAGATCCGTGCGCGCGAGGTGCGCGCCGGCAGCATCAAAGACTTCTTCGACCTCGCCGAGGCTTTTCTCGACCGCCAGTCGATCCAGGTGCAGCTCACGCGCCTCGACCGCATGACCCTCGCGGTCGCGGCCGCCGCGTCGGCCGCGACGCCGTCTCGCGCGGTCACCGTCGACGAGGTCGTCGCGATACTGCGAGAGAAGGGGTCCGAGACGGATGCGAGCGCCGTCGAGTCTCGATTGCGAGCGCTCGTCGCGCTCCTCCTCGCCGACTCCGACACCGCCGACGAGGCCGACACCGACTCCGACAACTCGAACACGGCCGGGTCGGATGGCGCGGACTCCCCCACCTTCGCCGCGACCGTGTACGACAGCGTCGCCGAACAGCTGCGGTCGTGGCCGGCATTCGGTCTGCCGGGCCTCGACGAGCTCGCCTCCGCGGTGCCCGGGGGCGTGATGGAGCCCGTCGCCGACGTCGACATCCGTTTCATCGACCGGGTCGCCTCCGAGCGGGCGTTCGCGGCGACGAGCGAGATCACCGAGATGCTCGCCGAGCTCGAGCGCGAGCCCGCGCGCGAGCTCGCGAAGGGCGGCGTCGCCCTCCCCGACTCGAAGCGGCTCGCGAACGCCATGGCCGTGGCTCTCGAGAGCGTGCCGCGCCTGTTGACGATCGCGTTCGACGCCGACCTCGTGGCACGAGAAGGCGGCTTCGTGCTCATCACCGAGGCGGGCGGCGCGTGGCTGCAGCTCGCGACCGGCACCCGGTGGGGTGCTCTCGTCGACGGCTGGCGCAGGCGACTGCCGCCCGACATCCTCGCGGTTCTGCGCGAGCGCGACCACGCCGCGTGGGGTTCCGGTTTCGCGCGCTACATCGACTGGCTCTACCCCGCGGGAGGGTCGTGGATGGCCGACCGCATCGAGGTCTACACGACCGCGGCGGAGCTGCTCGGCATCACCGCAAACCAGGCGCCGAGCTCCCCCGGGTCGCTGCTGCTCGCGTCGGGAGCCGACGCGGCCGCGCCGGCCATGACCGAGCTCCTGCCGCGCGAGGTCGAACAGGTATACCTGCAGCACGACCTCTCGATCGTCGCCCCCGGGCCCCTGACACCCGAGGTCGACGGGCGGTTGCGCTCGATCGCCGACGTCGAGAGCCGCGCCCTCGCGTCGAGCTATCGCGTCACCGCGGCGACGATGAACCGCGCCATGGCCGCCGGCGAGACGGCCGAGAGCGTGCGCGAGTTCCTCTCCGCGATCTCCCTCACGGGCATCCCGCAGCCGCTCGACTACCTCATCACCGAGGCATCCGCTCGCTACGGACTCCTGCGTGTGGGCTCGATCTCGGAGAGCGACGCCGGCGACTCCGGCGCTCGCAGCTACGTGCGCAGCGACGACGAGGCGATGCTCGGCACCGTGCTCGTCGACCAGAACCTGTCGGCCCTCGGTTTCACGCGCATCGACGGCGGCCACGCCCACAGCCGCTTCGCCCTCGACACGGTGTTCTGGAGCCTGAGCGACGCGCGCTACCCCGTGGCCGCCGAGGATGCCGCGGGCGAGGTCGTGAGCGTGCGTCGCCGTCGGCACGCCCGACCCGCACCTCCCGCGACGGCCGACTCGGTCGCCGGACTCCTCGAGCGCTTGCGACTCGGAAGCGACGACGAACCCGACGAGGCCTCGGAGGCGTGGTTGTCGAGGCAGCTCGAGACCGCGATCCGCGTGAAAGCGGCACTCACGGTGAGCGTGACGATGCCGAACGGCTCGATCGTCCATTACCAGCTCGAGCCGACGAGCATCGCGGGCGGGCGTCTGCGAGCGCGGGACCGGCGCTCCGCGATCGAGCGCACCCTGCCGCTCTCGAGCATCGCCGGCATCTCGACCGCCGACGACGCCTGAGCGGCGGCGAGCACGCGGCCCGAACCGGCCACCCGGACGACCGCCGCTCGAAGGGGGTTTCGCGGGCGGCGGAGTCAGCTCTCCGCCAGCACGGCGCGGTTAGACTTCCGTGGTGAATTCCGCCCCCGCTCCCGCACCGGTGTCTGCCATCCCGGGCCCCCTCATCGTGCAGAGCGACCGCACCGTGCTCCTCGAAGTCGCGCACCCGCTCGCCGAAGACGCGCGCCACGATCTGGCGGTCTTCGCCGAGCTCGAACGGGCCCCCGAACACATCCACACCTATCGCATCACGCGACTCGGGCTGTGGAACGCGCGCGCAGCCGGTCACGCCGCCGACGACATGATGGCGACACTCGAGAAGTACTCGAAGTTCCCGATCCCCCAGAGCGTCTCGGTCGACATCGCCGAGACCGTCGCGCGATACGGACGCCTCGTCATCGAGCGCGACAACGAGGGCGTGCTGACGCTCACTGCCACCGACTCCGCCGTGCTCGCCGAGATCGCGCGCGCGAAGAAGATCGCCAACCTGCTCTTCGAGAAGCGCGGGGACAACTCGTTCGTCATGCAGCCGTGGGCGCGAGGCGAGCTCAAGCAAGAGCTGCTCAAGCTCGGGTGGCCGGCGGAAGACCTCGCGGGCTACACGCCCGGCACGCCCCACGAGATCGCTCTCGACCACTCGGGCGGGTTCGCTCTGCGCGAGTATCAGGACCACGCGGTCGCGAACTTCTTCGAGCACGGTTCGGGAGTCGTCGTGCTTCCGTGCGGGGCGGGCAAGACCCTCGTCGGCGCGGGCGCGATGGCCACCTCGAAGACGACGACGCTCATCCTCGTGACCAACATCGTGTCGGCCCGCCAGTGGCGCGCCGAGCTGCTCAAGCGCACGACCCTCACCGAAGACGACATCGGCGAGTACTCCGGGCAGCTGAAAGAGATCAAGCCCGTGACGATCGCGACCTATCAGATCCTCACGGCGAGGCGGAAGGGCGAGTACGCCCACCTCGCGCTCCTCGACGCCCTCGACTGGGGTCTCGTGATCTACGACGAGGTGCACCTGTTGCCCGCGCCCGTCTTCAAGCTCACCGCCGACCTCCAGGCGCGTCGCCGCCTCGGCCTCACCGCCACACTCGTGCGCGAAGACGGGCGCGAGGGCGACGTCTTCAGCCTCATCGGACCCAAGCGCTTCGACGCTCCGTGGAAGGAGATCGAAGCTCAAGGGTTCATCTCCCCCGCGTCGTGCTTCGAGGTGCGCATCGACCTCCCTCACCAAGAGCGACTCGAGTACGCCGCATCCGCCGACGACGCGCGCTATCGGCTCGCCGCGAGTGCCCCCGCGAAGCTCGACGTCGTGCGTCAGCTCGTCGCGAAACACGAGGGCGAACGCATCCTCATCATCGGGCAGTACCTCGACCAGATCGACGAGCTCGCCGAAGCCCTCGACGCTCCGCAACTCACCGGTGCGACCTCGGTCGACGACCGGGAGCGGCTCTACCAGGAATTCCGCGACGGCACGACGAAGATCCTCGTGGTGTCGAAGGTCGCCAACTTCTCGGTCGACCTCCCCGAGGCGACCGTGGCGATCCAGGTGTCGGGGTCGTACGGCTCGCGCCAGGAGGAGGCCCAGAGGCTCGGCCGCCTGCTTCGCCCCAAGGAGTCGGGACTGCCCGCCAACTTCTACACCCTCGTCACGCGCGACACCGTCGACCAGGATTTCGCCCAGAACCGGCAGCGGTTCCTCGCCGAGCAGGGCTACAGCTACACGATCCTCGACGCCCACTCGCTCGACGCCGCCGCGGCGTGACCACGCCGGACGTCCACTCGCACAACATGCGCTTTACGCCCAGACAACTCCCAGCGCTCTCGCAAATAATAGGGACATGAGTGATGGCCCGAAAATCCTTATCGTCGACGACGAACCCAACATCCGCGACCTCTTGACCACGAGCCTCCGGTTCGCCGGTTTCGCTGTGCGAGCGGTCGGCAACGGCGCCCAGGCCATCTCGGCGGTTCTCGAAGAGGAGCCTGACCTCATCATCCTCGACGTCATGCTCCCCGACATGAACGGCTTCGGCGTGACCAAGCGACTGCGGTCGAGTGGATACACCTCGCCCATCCTCTTCCTCACGGCGAAAGACGACACCGAAGACAAGATCACCGGCCTCACCGTCGGCGGTGACGACTACGTGACCAAGCCGTTCAGCCTCGACGAGATCGTCGCGCGTATCAAAGCGATCCTCCGTCGCACCATGGCCGAGGAGGAAGACGCCATCATCCGCGCGGGCGAACTGACCATGGATCAGGACACCCACGAGGTCACGATCGGCGCAGAGCAGATCGAGTTGAGCCCCACCGAGTTCAAGCTCCTGCGCTACCTCATGCTCAACCCCAACCGCGTGCTCTCGAAGGCTCAGATCCTCGACCACGTCTGGGAGTACGACTTCAACGGAGACGCCGGAATCGTCGAGAGCTACATCTCCTACCTCCGCCGCAAACTCGATCAGTTCTCGGCCGAGCCGGTCATCCAGACCAAGCGCGGATTCGGGTACATGCTCAAGGCGACCAAGGTCTGACGGGCTCCGGGCAGCCTCCGGAGGGTGCGCCGCCCAGAACCCCACCAGGCTGACGCGCTAGCCTGGCGTTCTTATGCCTGAGCCCCTCGCCGAGCGGTGGAACGCTGTTTCGCTGCGCACGAAGATCACCACGGTGACCGTGCTTCTGGTGACCCTCGGGCTCCTCGTTGCGGGAGTCGGCACGATGACCGTATTGCGCACGTACCTCATCGAAGCCGTCGACGCGAAGCTCGAAGACACCGTGGGCGGGCTCAGCGTCGGCGAACTGCTCGAACTCGACTGCATGAACCCCGGGCCGAACGACTACTACGTCGCCGTCATGAACGACAACGGCCTCGTCATCTGCGAGAGCACGCACGCCGACCCGCCGCCCGTGCTCTCCCAGATGAAAGAGGGCGACATGAGTGTCGACCCTCACCCCTTCACGCTGTGGGATGCCGCGGGAGCGACCCAGTGGCGTGCCGTCGCCGTGCCGATCGCCGACGTCAACTCCTCGGCCACCGGCGGACTGCTCGTGGCCCTCAACCTCGACGACACCAACGACATCATCGGGCGCTACGCGAGCATCTTCCTCGGATTCGGCCTTTCGGTCGTCATCCTCGGTGCGGCCCTCACGAGGCTCCTCGTCACGACGACCCTCGGCCCGCTGCGGCAGGTCGAGGCGACCGCCGCGGCGATCGCCGACGGCAACTTCAGTGAGCGGATGCCCGGCGCGACGCCCAACACCGAGGTCGGCCGACTCAACGGCTCCCTCAACACGATGCTCGCCCGCATCGACCGCGCCTTCGGCGATCGGGCCAACACGATCGAGCAGATGCGCCGATTCGTCGGTGACGCGAGCCACGAGCTGCGCACCCCCCTCGTATCGGTTCGGGGTTACGCCGAGCTCTATCGCATGGGAGCGCTGACCTCGCCCGAAGACGTCGCGCAAGCCATGGAGCGCATCGAGAAGGAGGCGATCCGGATGGGTGAGCTCGTCGAGGATCTCCTCGAGCTCGCGCGCATCGACGAGGCGAAGCCGCCGAAGTTCGCTCCCGTCGACCTCGTTCCCATCGCCTACGACGCCGCCCTCGACGCGATGGCGCAAGCGCCCGACCGCACGATCAGCGTCGAGATCATCGAGGTCGAGCTCGGCGAGCCCGACGAGAACGACGTCGGAGACACCCCGGCCGGGCCCGCATCGGACGACGCCGTTCCCGCATCGACGCCCCGGTCGCTCGTCGTCGCGGGCGCGCGTCGCCTCACGGGCTCGCAGCTGCTGCGGTTGCGGCCGCGCCGCTCGGCGAGCAAGCGCGCGACCGTCGACGAACCCGTCGAACGCGAGGCCGAGGAGAGCGCCCTCCTCGAGACCCCCGCGATCGTGCTCGCCGAGGAGAACAAGATCCGCCAGGTAGTGACCAACCTGCTCGGCAACGCGATGAGGTTCACCGACCCCGGAAGCCCCATCGAGATCGGTGTGAGCGTCGACCCGCGCGCCGAGGTCGCGATCGTCGACATCATCGACCACGGCGACGGAGTCCCCCCGCAGATCCGCGACAAGGTCTTCCAGAGGTTCTGGCGCGCCGACACCTCCCGCACGCGGGAGACGGGTGGCAGCGGCCTCGGCCTCGCGATCGTTCTCGGCATCGTCGAAGCCCACCGGGGCACCGTCGAGGTTCTCGACACCGAGGGTGGCGGAGCGACCTTCCGGATCGCACTCCCCCTCCTCCCCTCGGACTGGACGCCCCAGCCTTCCCCCGAGACGGCCTGACGCCTCACACCCGCGCGTCGCTGCCCTACGGTCGACCCGACATCCGCTTCACGCGGGTGCTCTGCGGCCGGCAGGAGTAGAAGAGAGGCCCATCCCATGACCCGATATCAGGTCGACAGTGACGCGGTAATGACCACGACGACCGCCGTTCGCGCGTCGATAGCCACGATCTCCTCGGAGGTCGGCGCGCTCAACGCGCGCTTGATCGAACTGCAGAGCAGTTGGACGGGGTCGGCGTCGACCGCGTTCCAGTCCGTCGTCATCGACTGGAAGGCGACACAGCAGCAGGTCGAGGCGAGCCTCGAGTCGATCACCGAGGCCCTCGCTCTCGCCGGTCAGCACTACGCGGACGCCGAGGCGACGAACGCCCGCCTCTTCCTGCGCTGAGCACACTGCCGCGCGAGCGCACGAAAAAGGGCGACTCCCGAAGGAGTCGCCCTGATTCGTGTTCTCGTCGAACGAACCGCTGAGCCGAGGCTTAGAAGTCCATGCCACCCGTGGGGTCGCCGGCCGGGGCCGGGTTCTTCTCGGGCTTGTCGGCGACGACGGCCTCGGTCGTGAGGAAGAGGCCGGCGATCGACGCTGCGTTGAGCAGAGCCGAGCGGGTCACCTTGACCGGGTCGTTGATGCCGGCGGCGAGCATGTCGACATACTCGCCGTTGGCGGCGTTGAGGCCGTGACCGGTGGGCAGGTTGCGCACCTTGTCGGCGACGACACCGGGCTCGAGACCGGCGTTGAGCGCGATCTGCTTGAGCGGCGCGTCGACGGCGACGCGAACGATGTTCGCACCGGTCGCTTCGTCACCCGTGAGGCCCGTGAGGGCGTCGCTCTCGAAGGCCGTCTTGCCTGCCTGGATGAGCGCGACGCCACCACCGGCGACGATTCCCTCATCGACGGCGGCCTTGGCGTTGCGCACGGCGTCTTCGATGCGGTGCTTGCGCTCCTTGAGCTCGACCTCGGTCGCGGCTCCGGCCTTGATCACGGCGACTCCACCGGCGAGCTTCGCGAGGCGCTCCTGGAGCTTCTCGCGGTCGTAGTCGGAGTCGGTGTTGTCGATCTCGGCGCGGATCTGCTTCACGCGACCGGCGATGAGGTCAGCGTCGCCGGCACCCTCGACGATCGTGGTCTCGTCCTTGGTGATGACGACCTTGCGCGCGCGGCCGAGCAGGTCGAGGGTCGCGTTCTCGAGCTTGAGTCCGACCTCCTCGGAGATGACCTGGCCACCGGTGAGGATGGCGATGTCCTGCAGCTGCGCCTTGCGACGGTCACCGAAGCCGGGAGCCTTGACGGCGACCGACTTGAAGATGCCACGGATCTTGTTGACGACGAGGGTCGCGAGGGCTTCCCCATCGACGTCTTCCGCGATGATGAGGAGCTGCTTGCCCGACTGGATGACCTTGTCGACGATCGGCAGCAGATCTTTGATGTTCGAGATCTTGCCGTTGACGATGAGCACGTAGGGGTCTTCGAAGACCGCTTCCTGGCGCTCGGCGTCGGTCACGAAGTATGCCGACAGGTAGCCCTTGTCGAAGCGCATTCCCTCGGTGAGCTCGAGCTCGGTGCCGAACGTGTTCGACTCCTCGACGGTGACGACACCCTCTTTACCGACCTTGTCGATCGCCTCGGCGATGAGCGCACCGATCTCGGGGTCCCCGGCCGAGATGGAGGCCGTGGCCGCGATCTCTTCCTTGGTCTCGATCTCCTTGGCGCCCGACACGAGGGCTTCGATCACCGAGGTGACGGCCTTTTCGATGCCGCGCTTGAGGGTGATGGGGTCGGCGCCGGCTGCGACGTTGCGCAGTCCTTCGCGCACGAGTGCCTGAGCGAGAACGACCGAGGTGGTCGTTCCGTCGCCCGCGACGTCATCGGTCTTCTTCGCGACCTCTTTGACGAGCTCCGCACCGATCTTCTCGTAGGGGTCGTCGAGCTCGATCTCCTTGGCGATCGAGACACCGTCGTTCGTGATGGTGGGGGCGCCCCACTTCTTCTCGAGAACGACGTTGCGACCGCGTGGGCCGAGCGTGACCTTGACGGCGTCGGCGAGGATGTTCAGGCCGCGCTCGAGGCCGCGACGGGCCTCTTCGTTGAAAGCAATGATCTTTGCCATGTGTGTTTCTCGTCCCTCCCGGACGTCGTAAAACCTGCAGTGCCTTTGGCACTCCCCTGAAGGGAGTGCTAACTGATTCTGGCACTCTGCCCCAGAGAGTGCAAGTGAACGACGGGGGCGGAAGCCCGTCAGCCCGCGGGCGGAGTGAACTCGACGGAGCCTTCGGTCGGCACGAGCTCGAACCACGTGGTGCCCGGCGCGAGGCGCACAACGGCACCGTGGTCGTCGACCAACCGCACGGGGCTCGTCGCATCCGGTTTCGACCACGTGCCGTGCACGGTCGCCCCGCCGCTCGACACCCACGCCTCGCCGGAGCCGACGAGCTCGGTCTTGGGGATGTCCTGGTCGATGGTCACGGCGACACGCAACACGACCACGTTGGTCGCCTCGAGCTGATCACCCGCCGCATCCACGTCGGGAGCGCCCGATTGAGCTCGGGCGAACGTCTCGGCCGCGGCATCCCACGTCCACGAGCCCGACACCTGGGGCGAGAACGCGTAGGAGAGGGATGCCGTCGGCTCGCCGTGTCGCGTCGCGGTCGCCGATGCGGCATCCCGCGCGAACGCGAACTGCTGCGCGGGCGGGGCGAGATCGGTGTGCTCGCTCGCGACCTCGCGCGCCTTGACGAGCACGTTGTGCGGCGCCCGCTTGTCGTCGGTGCGGTAGAACGTCGATGCCGTGTCGGGTTGACCGTGGATGGCGTTGTGGACGCCGGTCTGCTGCATGAGCGCAACGAAGCGTTCCTGGCCACCCGAGTAGGCGATGATTCCACCGAAGGGCGACACGATGTCGGGGTCCATGGGCCGGATCGACCGCACGGGACCGAGCACCTCGGGCATGTCGGAGTGCCACACCCCGACGTAGCGCGTCATCCCGCCCTCGACGAGCTCCTCGAAGACCACGTCTGCGGTGTCGAGACCGACCTGCGGCCTGGCGTCGGGATGATTGTCGATCTTGGCGCTCAGAGAGGCCCCCTCGAGCGATCCCGGCTCCACCGAGGTGCCCCGCAGCGGCGCGAATTCGGTCGGCGCGGGAGCCTCGAAGTCGGAGACGTAGCTCGGCGACGGGCTCGGCGCGACCGCCGCGAGCTCGATCGCGCACCCTGCGGAGACGAATGCCACCCCCGAGCCGACGAGGAGTGCAGCGGCGAGACGACGGCGAGACGGCGAGCGCCGCGGAGAAACCATGCGCCACACCATAGTGTCGACGCACGCCGCGCTCGAAGCGTGCGCCCCGCGATTCGCGATCAGGAGAGCCGCACGGACTCCGCTTGCGGTCCCTTGCTGCCGGTGCCGACCTCGAACGTCACGTGCTGGCCCTCTTCGAGCACTTTGTATCCGGTCATCTCGATCGCGGAGAAGTGCACGAAGACGTCCTCGCCGCCGTCGACGGTGATGAAGCCGTAGCCCTTCTCCCCGTTGAACCACTTCACTGTTCCGGTCGCCATGCCGTGCTCCTGCCGCGCTGTGCCGGTCGCACTCGCGACCTGCACAGGATGCTAGCGGCGGCGGGTCGGCCGGAACAGGCCGGACGGGGCTTCCGCGGCGCTCGGTCGCGAGATTAAACCTGCCCGAAACCTCGCGGAGATCAGCCGGCCGGAGGTGCGTAGTCGGAGCCGATGAGCACGACGATGGGCGACTGCGGGTAGTCCTGGCTCAACTGGATCTGTCCGGTGCCGAGGGTGTCGACGAGGGCGCGCGCGGCAGCCTCGTCGGCGGTGTCACCGTAGAAGACCGTCGTCGCGACGACATCCTCGGCCGCGGCGTTGGCGCGTGTGCCCACCCCCTCGGCTGCGCCACCCCACCCGGCAGCGACGAGACTGTCGCCGACGGTGTTGGCGAGGCCCGTCGTGGCGGTGCCGTTGAGCACGGTGATGACGACGTCGGGGTCGAGCTCGGCGACCGCGTCGGTCGGCTCGGGCTCCTCGGGGGCCGCATCGCCCGGGGCGGCGGACTCGAACGGCAGCTCGAAGTTGACCGAGTCACTGAAGGTGGAGAGCGCGAAAACCCCGGCCCCCACGAGCACGCCCGTGACGAGAGCGGCCCACGCGAAAGCGATCCAGCCGCGATTCCGGGGCGCCGGGGCGCGATGAGCCCCGACGCGTTCCGGTTCGTCGGTGATCTCGTCGAACCGGTCGCGAGGGAATGTCTTCGTCATGCAGTGGTACCCGTCTTAGTCGTCCGCTCGACCGGGAACGATCGAAGATCGGCTACCGCCTCGAGCTGCTCGCGCCGCCACGCGTGCGTCACGCACACGCCGCAGTCGGCGGGTGAGGATGGGATCGTGCGCGATGGCGGCAGGGCTGTCGATGAGTGAGTTCAGCACTTGATAGTAGCGAACGACCGAGAGACCGAACTGGAGACGGATGGCCTCCTCCTTCGCCCCGGCGTGCCTCGACCACGTGTGCTCGAACGCGAGGATGTCGGCATCGCGCGCCGTGAGCTCCGATGCGGGGTCGGCGGGGCGCCGAGCATCCGCGGGTTCGGGGGTCGTCATGGCGTCAGCCTAGGGCGGCGCGGTACATCGTCACGTGAGGCATGCCCGCTTCGAGGTAGATGTCCCCCTCGGCCTCGAAGCCGAACCCCGCGTAGAGCGACGCGACGTAGTGCTGGGCGTGCAGAACCACCGGCACGGGGCCGACGGCGTCGAGCGCCGCGGCCACGAGCGTCTTCGCGAGGCCCTCGCCGCGCCGGTCCTGGCGCACGACCACGCGCCCGACGATGTGGCGGGCGTCGCGATGGGAGGGCTCGGCGTCGACGAGCACGCGAGCGTATGCGGCGATGCCGCGATCATCCGCCGTGAAGAAGTGCAGGGTGCGCGGCTCCTGATCGCGATCGTCGAGCTCCTCCTCGTCGATGCGCTGTTCGACGAAGAAGACGTCGGTGCGCAGTTTGAGAAACGCGTAGAGCTCGGTTGTCGTGAGTTCGCTCCACGACTTGGCGACGACGGAACAATCTGGCACGGTCGCGAGTTTAATGGGGCAGTGAACGTTTTCCTGAAAGGAACCAACGCATGACTTCTGACTCCACCGACCTCACCGTGAAGAAGACGGATGCCGAGTGGCGCGAGCTTCTCGACCCCACCCGCTTCTCGATCCTCCGTGAGGCCGCGACCGAGCGTCCGTGGTCGGGCGCCCTCCTCGACGAGAAGCGTGCCGGCGTCTACACATGCGGCGCGTGCCACGCGGAGCTGTTCCCCTCGGGCACGAAGTTCGACTCGGGTTCGGGATGGCCGAGCTTCTACGAGGCCGTCAACCCCGACGCCGTGAAGCTCGTGACCGACACGAGTCTCGGCATGACCCGCACCGAGGTGCAGTGCGCCGCGTGCGGTTCGCACCTCGGCCACCTGTTCGACGACGCCTACCAGACCCCGACGGGCGACCGGTACTGCATGAACTCCCTCTCGCTCGAGTTCAAGGAAGAAGAGAAGTAACTCTCTCGTGACGGCACTCGATGCCGTGCTGAGGAGGCGGTCGCAGCCCAGAGTGGAGGCGGCCGCCCCGTCACGTGCGGACCTCTCCCCCCTCGTCGCGGCAGCCGCGACGGTCGCCGACCACGCGGCGATGCGCCCGTGGCGGCTCATCGAGCTGCGCGGCGACGCGCGGGGGCGACTCGGCGAGGCTTTCGTCGACGCGACGGGCGCGACCGATCGCGCGGCGGAGAAGCTCGCGGGCAAGCCTCTGCGCGCCGAGCTGCTCATCGCGGTGGTCGCGATCATCCGCCCGAGCATCAAGGTCGACGCGTGGGAGCAGGAGGCGACCGCGGCGGGTGTCGCCCACGTGTTGAGTCTTCTGCTCGACGAGGCGGGCTGGGGTGTCATGTGGCGGTCGGGTCACCTCACGCGCACCGAGCCGGTGAGCCGCATGCACGGTCTCGCCCCCCACGAGATCCTGCTCGGGTGGCTCTACGTGGGTGAGCCCCTCGACCGGGGCAGCAGGCCGGCGCGCGCAACCGTGCCCCTCGACGAGGTGCTCACGCGCCTCGACTGAGCATCGGGCCGGGCGCTTCGCGCCGTGCACACCCCGACACGGTGTTTCGCGGGCCGCCGCCGGCTGCGGATAGCATGGGGCGGTGCCTCGGCACGTTCGCCCCCTTAGCTCAGTGGCCAGAGCATCGCTCTTGTAAAGCGAGGGTCGTCGGTTCGACTCCGACAGGGGGCCCCCTTCTCTTGGGCTGGCTCCGCAGGTGCTAGCCCCTCCTCGCGGCAGCGATGCGCGCACCCTCGCCGAGCGCCTGCAGCTTCGCCTCGGCGATCTGCGGGTGGATCCGGCCTCCGAGTCCGCAGTCCGTCGACGCGATGACGTTCTCCGCGCCCACGAGCGACGCGAAGGCGTCGAGGCGGTCGGCGACGAGTTCGGGGTGCTCGACGACATTGGTCGCGTGGCTGACCACACCCGGGGCGATGCGCTTGCCCGCCGGCAGCGCGACATCCTTCCAGAGCTTCCACTCGTGGGCGTGCCGCACGTTGCCCGCCTCGAACGAGTAGCTGCCCGCGTCGATCTCGAGCATGAGGTCGATGATGTGCCGGAACTCGATATCGGTCGTGTGCGGTCCGTGCCAGCTCCCCCAACACAGGTGAAAGCGCACCTGGTCGCGAGGGAGGTCGCGGATGGCCCAGTTGAGCGCCTCGACACGGATGCGCGTGAAGGCGCGGTAGTCCTCGATCGTCGGTTCGGGGTTGATCTGGTCCCAGTTCTCGGCGATCGACGGGTCGTCGATCTGCACCGTGAGGCCCGCATCGACGATCGCCGTGTACTCCTCGCGCATGACCTCGGCCCACGCCCAGATGTGCTCCTCCTCCGTCGCGTAGTGGTCGTTGTGGATGCGCGCCCCGCTGCCCGGAGAGAGCGACGTGAGAAAACCGTCGGAGACCCCGGCAGCCTCGAGACCGGCCTTGAGGTTGGCGATGTCCGACGCGATCGCGGACTGCCCGACGTAGCTCAGCGGGCCGGTCGTGCTCGGGAACGGCGTCGCGGTGTTGCCCGTCGAGATGCCCGACGCGGAGTCGGTGTAGGCGTCGTGAAACCTCGTCCAGTCGCGGCGGTCGGGAAAACTCGTGAGCCGCACCGCTCCGGGCTCCGAGCGCACGGGCTCCTGCGTGAAGATCGTGTGCTCGGTGAGTGAGAGCCCGGCGACGCGCTGGAACGAGTACGACCACCATGCCCCGTAGTCGACCGCGCTCGTCATCGCCTTGCCGAACTCGCCGTCGCCGGGGATCGTCACCCCGAGGTCGACCTGGCGCTGCACGAGCTCGACGACCGCTGCAGTGAGCAGCTCGTCGAACTCGGGGGTGCGCTCAAGGGTGAACCCGTCGTCGGCGAAACTGCGCGCGTCGTTGGCCGCGATCAGTTCGGGACTGCGGGGAAGGCTACCGGCGTGGCTGACATCGAAGGGTGACATGCCGTCTTGTCTAGTCGCGGCATCCGCACGACGCCACCCACCCCGGGTCGAGCCGCAACACGGCGACTCATTCGGCGCGGCGCGTGCTGCCGGTCGCTGCGGCCTCAGTTGGGCGGAAGCAACCTGATGGCACGGTCGATCACGGTCACGACGGCCATCGCGACGAGGGTCCCCCCGGCGACCATGAGCGCCCCGACAGCCCACAGCCCGGAGTCGTCGACAGCGGATGCCGCGATCGAGAACCCGAGGGTGAACCCCGCCGTGACGCTCACGACCGCCACCGGGGCCGACGTCCATCGCGACGAGACGATCGTGAGAACGACGAGGGTCACGGCGGCGCCGATCCACTGCCACGGCTCCGAAGCACTGCGCAACGCGCCCTCCGCCCCGCGCGCGATCGCTGTCGCGAGCACGAACCACGCGCCCCACGTGAGGCCCGCGAGCACGATCGTGGTGACCGCGACGATGAGATCGGATGCGGCCGTCGCGAGCTTCCCGCGCCGTGGCTGCTCGGGGTCGACGTGGGTCGGGGCGGGTGACGCCATCTCGTCCATCACGACGTCGACACTCTCGCCGGAGCGGCCGCGAGCGCTCGGCCGTGAAGACGGAGCGACGGCCACGACGATGACCGCGAGGAGACGAAGGTCATGACCTCACAATAATGCGAAGCGGGCATCCCCGACAGGCGCCACGCGCGGCGCGGTCAGGGACTCGGCGAGGGCGACGGTGACGCCGACGGAGAGGTCTCCTCGGTGAAGGCCTCGCCGTCCGCGGCCGCGACGAACTGGGCGAACACGGTCGGGTCGTCGGCCGGACCGGGGTAGCGCTCGCCCGCGACGAAGATCGTCGGGGTCACGAAGTTGCCGTCCTCGTTGAAGAGCGACTCGTCTGCCGTGGCGCGCTCGGTCGAGGCATCCACCCAGTTCTCGAACTCGAGGTCGTCGATGCACTCGCTGATCACGGTCGGGGCGTCGACCTCGGCGTCGCGGGTGATCTCGATGAGCTGCTCGTCGGTGAGACCGGTCTCGCCCTCGGCGGGCTGGTTCTCGAACATGAGGCCGTCGAAGGCCCAGAAGCGGTCGGGAGAGTACGACGCGACGCACGCCGCGGCGTTCGCCGCACGAGTGGAGTAGCGCGAGCCGGCCGACGCACGGTCGAGGATTGCGACGGGGTGGATCTCGATGGTCGCGGCGCCCTCTTGGAGGAGGGTCTCGAGGAGCTCCTTGTTCGCCGAATCGAAGTCCGCGCAGAACGGGCACTGGTAGTCGACCCAGACCTCGATCGGGATGACATCGCTCTCGGGGTCGACCGCCGTCGTGACGGGTTCCTCGTCCGCGGCGAGCGCGGGGGTCGTCACCGCGGTGAACCCCTCGCCGATGACGATGCCGTCGCTCGCCATGTTGGCGGGGCCGGGGCCGGGCGGACGGATCGAACCGACGACCACGATGGTCACGATCGCGACGACGGCGAGCAAGCCGACGATGATGCCGCCCTGGAGCAGGAACTTGCCGCGGCGCTCCTTCTTACGCTGTTGCTCGCGGAGCGCGCGCGCCTTGTTGCGCGCCATCTCGCGGCGCTGATTCTTGCTCATGCGCTCGATGTCGGAGCCGTCGCCAGTCATACAACCTCATCCAATTTCCGGTCACAAATGCCGCCCCAGCCTAACGAAGCCACCTGAGCGCGACCGACGCGGAGGGTTACCCCGAACGGGTGACAGTGGCATAATGGCCCGTGGCGCGCACAGACGCTCGCCACGGGATGATGACTCACCCCACATCCATTCACTACGGATCGTCCGGCACGTACCTGCCGGTGAAGGAGAAGTACAGTCATGGCATCAGTCACATTCGACAAGGCAACCCGCCTCTACCCGGGATCCACGACCCCGGCCGTCGACTCGCTCGACCTCCAGGTCGCCGACGGCGAGTTCCTCGTTCTCGTCGGACCCTCCGGTTGCGGAAAGTCCACGTCGCTCCGCATGCTCGCGGGCCTCGAAGAGGTCAACGACGGCAACATCCTCATCGGTGACCGCAACGTCACCGACGTTCCGCCGAAAGACCGCGACATCGCGATGGTCTTCCAGAACTACGCCCTCTACCCCCACATGACGGTCGCCGAGAACATGGGCTTCGCGCTCAAGATCGCGGGCGTCAACAAGGATGAGCGCGCCACGCGCGTTCTCGAGGCGGCGAAGCTGCTCGACCTCGAGCCCTACCTCGGCCGCAAGCCGAAGGCCCTCTCGGGTGGTCAGCGTCAGCGTGTCGCGATGGGTCGCGCGATCGTGCGCCAACCCCAGGTGTTCCTCATGGACGAGCCGCTCTCGAACCTCGACGCCAAGCTCCGCGTGCAGACCCGCACGCAGATCGCGTCGCTGCAGCGTCGACTCGGCGTCACGACCGTCTACGTGACCCACGACCAAACCGAGGCGCTCACGATGGGTGACCGCATCGCGGTTCTCAAAGACGGCGTGCTCCAGCAGGTCGGAACGCCTCGCGACCTCTACGAGAAGCCGCAGAACGTGTTCGTCGCCGGCTTCATCGGGTCGCCCGCGATGAACCTCTTCGAGGCGAACATCGTCGACACGGGAATCACCTTCGGTACGGCCGTCGCCCCCGTCGAGCGCGAGACCCTCGCGGCCTCGTCGGGCAACAAGGCCACGATCGGTGTGCGACCCGAAGACCTCTTCGTGTCGACCACCGGCGAGGGCCTCTCGGTCGAGGTCGACCTCGTCGAGGAGCTCGGCGCCGACGGGTACCTCTACGGTCACCACGAGGTCGACGGTCGCCGTGTCGACATCGTCGCGCGGGTCGATGGTCGCATGCACCCGAACGCCGGCGAGACGGTGTTCATCACTCCCGAGCCGAAGCACATCCACGTGTTCGACATCGAGTCGGGCCAGCGCCTGAGCAAGCCGGTCACGGTCTGACCTCACCGCTCGTCACAGCCTGCCGGGGACTCGACTCGAGACCCCGGCAGGCTTTCTCGTTTCTCACCCGGTCGCGGCGCGGCCCCAGCAGTCAGGATTCACTGTGAGCGGCTCCCTCAACATCACCTCGGCCATCGTCGACCCGGCGCTTCTCGACCTCCCGTGGAACCGCCCCCTCGACACCTGGCCCGACGACTCGATCGCTGCGCTCCCGAAGGGCATCTCCCGCCACCTCGTGCGGTTCGTGCACTTGAGCGGGTACGTCATCGCGATCAAAGAGACCTCGGTCGAGCTCGCGAAGCGCGAATACGAGATGCTCCGCACCCTGCAGAGGCTCGACGTGCCGTGCGTCGACCCCATCGCGGTCATCACCAACCGCACGGATGACGACGGCGAGCCCCTCGAGGCCGTGCTCATCACGAGGCACCTCAAGTTCTCGCTCCCCTACCGGGCGCTCTACTCCCAGACCCTCCGACCCGACACCGCGACGAGGCTCATCGACGCCCTCGCGGTGCTCCTCGTGCGGCTGCACATGATCGGCTTCTTCTGGGGCGACGTCTCGCTCTCCAACACCCTCTTCCGCCGCGACGCCGGAGCCTTCTCGGCTTACCTCGTCGACGCCGAGACCGGGCAGCTCTACAACGGTCTCTCGAACGGCCAGCGGGAGAACGACCTCGAGATCGCGCGCGTCAACATCGCCGGCGAACTGCTCGACCTCGCGGCGGGTGGGCGCACCGACGAGGCCCTCGACCCGGTCGCCGTGAGCGACGGCATCGTCGCGGCATACCGCACGCTGTGGGTCGAGCTCACGGGCTCGGAGTCGTTCTCGTCGAGTGAACGCTGGCGCATCAGCCAGCGCGTCGAGCGCCTCAACGATCTCGGGTTCGACATCGAGGAGCTCGCGATCAAGACCGACGACTCCGGAACCCAGGTGCGCATTCAGCCCAAGGTCGTCGACGCCGGACACCACTCCCGCCGCTTGCTGCGACTCACGGGACTCGACGCCCAGGAGAATCAGGCGAGGCGCCTCCTCAACGACCTCGACTCCTATTCGGCGACGCTCTCGAAGCGCGACCTCGACGAGGAGATGGTCGCGCACGAGTGGCTCGCGACCGTGTTCGAACCCGTCGTGCGCGCCATCCCGAAAGACCTCAAGGGTCGCCTCGAGCCCGCGGAGATGTTCCACCAGATGCTCGAGCACCGCTGGTACCTCTCGCAGAACGAGAGCCGCGACGTGCCGCTCGCCGAAGCGGTGAGCAGTTACATCGACACCGTCCTGCGCCACCGCCGAGACGAGGCGACCGTGATCGACCCGCCCACGGGCACGTTCACCGTTCCCGTCGAGCTGCTCGACGATGACGACTGGCGCAGTAAGGTCTGACCCCGCGGCCGTCCCCCCGCCCAATGTGCGCAGTTTCCGCGAGCGTACGTCGGATCCGACGTACGCTCGCGGAAACTGCGTTGTTTGGGGGTGGCGTTGCTGGAGGCGCGGCGGAGGCGGGCGTCAGCGCTTGGCGGCGGCGCGCAGCTTCTGGATCTCGTAGAGGGTCACGGATGCCGCGATCCCCGCGTTGAGCGACTCCGTCGACGCACTGATCGGGATCGACACGACCGCGTCGCACGTCTCGGTCACGAGGCGCGAGAGGCCTTTGCCTTCGCTGCCGACGACGACGACGAGAGGCTCGGTCGCCCAGCTCAGACCGGGCAGGTCGACGTCGCCCTCGCCGTCGAGCCCGAGCACGAACACGCCGCGCTCCTTGAACGACTTGAGGGTCTGCGTGAGGTTCGCGGCCATCGCGACGGGGGTGCGAGCCGCAGCACCCGCCGAGGTCTTCCACGCCGACGCGGTGAGCCCCACCGACCGACGCTGAGGCACGATCACGCCTTGCCCACCGAAGGCGGCGACCGACCGGATGATCGCCCCGAGGTTGCGCGGGTCGGTGATGCCGTCGAGCGCGACGAGCAACGGCTTCTGCCCGCGCGAGATGATCTTGTCGAGCAGCTCACCCGGGTGCGCGTACTCGTACGGCGGCACCTTGAGGGCGAGGCCCTGGTGCACGGAGTCGAAGCCGGCGAGGCGGTCGAGCTCGGGGCGCATGACCTCGAGGATCGGCAGGCCACGCTTCGTCGCGATGTTCATGACTTCTTTGACGCGGTCGTCGTACTCGATGCGCGTCGCCACGTAGAGCGCGGTCGCGGGGATCTTGGCCCGCAGCGCCTCGAGCACCGAGTTGCGTCCGGTGACGACCTCGATGTCGTCGCTCTGCTTGGGGCGACGAGCCCCACCCGATGCCGCCGCGGGGCGCTGGTCCGAGCGACCGGAACCGCCACCGGTGGACGCGGCGCGCTTGCCGCCGCCCGCGGCCGAAAGTCGCTCCGCCGCCGCCTTGCGCTTTCCGGCGGGGTGATACGGCCGGTCTTCGGCTTTCGGGGTGGGCTTCTTGCCCTCGAGGGCCTGCCTGCCCTGGCCGCCCGATCCTACCTGCGGACCTTTGCGTCCCTTGCGCACTGCGCCCGCTCGGGGCTTCGCACCGTTGCTCTTCATTGTTCGATTCTCCAGTCCGGCCCCGTGGGGGTGTCTTCGATGTGGATGCCGGCTGCGGCCAGGTCATCGCGGATGCGGTCGGCGGCGGAGAAGTCGCGGGTCGCCCTCGCCTCGTCGCGCTGCTCGAGGAGCGAGGCGACGAGCGTCGCGAGTGCGCCTGCCGCGGGGGTCGAGTCGGTCGACTGCCACTCCGGCGCGAGAGGGTTGATGCCGAGAACGTCGGTCATCGCGAGAACGTCGCGCCTCGCGGATGCCGCCCCCTCGAGGTCTTCGGCGTCGAGCGCGGCGTTGCCGGCTCGCGTGCGCTCGTGCACGACGGCGAGAGCCTCGGGAACGGCGAGGTCGTCATCCATCGCCGCGGCGAAAGCGTCGGGAACGCTCGCATCCGCGATCGAGGCGAAGCGCGTGTCGGCGAGCCTGCGCTCGGCGCGACGGAGGAACACCTCGATGCGGTCGAGCGCCGCTTCGGCTTCGACGAGCGAACCCTCGTGGTAGTCGATCGTCGACCGGTAGTGCGCGGCGCCGAGATAGTAGCGCACGACGAGCGGGCGCGCCGAGGCGAGGAAGTCGCGCGCGAAGATCGAGTTGCCGATCGATTTCGACATCTTCTGGCCGTCGACCGTCACGAGGCCGTTGTGCACCCAGTAGTTGGCGAACTCGGCCCCCGCGGCAGCGGACTGCGTCAGCTCGTTCTCGTGGTGCGGAAAACGCAGGTCGAGACCTCCGCCGTGGATGTCGAAGTGGTCGCCGAGGTAGCGGGCCGACATCGCCGAGCACTCGATGTGCCAGCCCGGCCGACCGTCGCCCCACGGGGAGGCCCACGAGGCCGATGCGGGCTCGGAGTCTTTGCGCGTCTTCCACAGGGCGAAGTCCCGCGGGTCGCGCTTGCCTCGCGGGTCGGCATCGGTCGCGGCGGCCATGTCGTCGGGATCCTGGTGGGTGAGCTCGCCGTAGCGACCCCACGACTTCGTGTCGAAGTAGACGTCGGCAGATCCGTCGCTCGCGGGGTAGGCGTGACCGCGCTCGATGAGTCGGGCGATGAGGGCCTGCATGTGCTCGACGCTCGCCGTCGCACGCGGCTCGTACGTGGGCGGGCGGATGCCGAGCGCCGCGTAGTGCGCGCTGAACTCGAGCTCGACCCGGTAGGCGAGCGCCCACCACTCTTCGGTCGACCCGTCGGATGCCGCGAGGATCTTGTCGTCGATGTCGGTGACGTTGCGCACGAGGGTCACGCGGTAGCCGCGGTGCTCGAACCATCTCGACCACTGGTCGTAGACGAGAGCCGATCGCAAGTGGCCGATGTGGGGCGACGATTGCACCGTCGGTCCGCACACGTACATGCCGACGCGGCCGTCGACGAGCGGGACGAAGTCTTCGAGGGTTTGCGACTTCGAGTCGTAGAGGCGCACTGTCACGGGAGCAAGCTTAACGACTGCGTTCGAGCAGCACCGTCGCGACGGCGGCGACGCCCTCGGCGCGACCGGTGAACCCGAGGCCGTCGGTCGTGGTGGCGGAGACGCTCACGGGTGCTCCCACGAGTGCGGAGAGGAGCGTCTGCATCTCGTCGCGGCGCGGCGCGAGCTTCGGGGCCCGGGCCACGACCTGCACGGCGACGTTCGCGATCGTGAATCCCGCGTCGGTCACGAGCCGCACGGTCTCGCGGAGGAAGACGTCGCCGTGTGCCCCCGAGAATCGCGCGTCGGACGTGCCGAATCGTCCGCCGATGTCACCGAGACCGGCGGCGGAGAGGAGCGCGTCGCACATCGCGTGGCTCACGGCGTCACCGTCGCTGTGCCCCGCGAGGCCCCGCTCGCCCGGCCAGTACAGTCCGCCGAGCCACAGCGGGCTCTCGTCGTCGTAGGCGTGCACGTCGATGCCGATGCCGGTGACGACGGATGGCGCGCGCTGCGCTCCGGCATCGCGAGCGAGTTGCTGGGCGCGCCCGAGGTCCCACGGCGTCGTGATCTTGAAGGCGAGGGCGTCGCCCGCGACCGTCGTGACCCGGCCCCCCGCAGCGGCGAAGAGCGACGCGTCGTCGGTGTGCTCGACGGTCGCGCTCGCGTAGGCCTCGGCGAGGGCGTCGCGGGGAAATCCCTGAGGTGTCTGCACCGCGACGAGGGAGGCGCGATCCGGTGTCTCAATGACGGCGCCGGTCGAATCGGTGCGCTTGATGGTGTCGGTCACCGGGAGCGCGGGGATGACTCCGCCTCCCGTATGGCGCACCGCCGCCGCGACGGCCTCGAACTGCGCCGTCGGGGTGAACGCTCGAGCGCAATCGTGCACGAGCACGATGTCGACGTCGTCGGGCAACGCGCCGAGCCCCGCGAGCACCGACGTCTGACGAGAGGCCCCGCCGACCACGACGCTCAGGTGTTCGTGCGCGGCGCCCGCGGCCTCCGCGCACGCCAATCTGGTCTCGTCGAGGTGCGTCGGTGGAGCGACGACGACGACACGCACCGGCTGCGTGAGCGCGAAGACGGCGTCGAGCGAGCGCGCGAGGATACTGCGGCCCGCGAGGTCGACGAGAGCCTTGGGGCGGCCCTCGCCCAAGCGAGTCCCGCTGCCCGCGGCCACGACGATGACACCGATCATGATTGTGCGCCGATCACGGCCACACGAGCCGATCGGGAGCTGGCTCCGCTAGGACGCCAGCACCTCGTCGAGGACCGTCGAGGCCTTCTCTTCGTCGGTCTTCTCGGCTAGCGCGAGCTCGGAGATGAGGATCTGCCGCGCCTTCGCGAGCATCCGCTTCTCTCCGGCCGAGAGGCCGCGGTCCTGATCGCGGCGCCACAGGTCGCGAACGACCTCCGAGACCTTGATGACATCGCCCGACGCGAGCTTCTCGAGGTTCGCCTTGTAGCGACGCGACCAGTTGGTCGGCTCCTCGGTGAACGGTGCCCGCAAGACCTCGAAGACCTTGTCCAGGCCCTCACGGCCGATGACATCGCGCACGCCGACCAGATCGACGTTGTCGGCTGGCACCTCGATCGTCAGGTCACCCTGAGTCACGTTGAGCTTGAGATACATCTTCTCTTCGCCCTTGATGGTGCGGATTTTGACTTCGGTGATAGTTGCGGCACCGTGGTGGGGATATACGACGGTTTCGCCGACCTCAAAAAGCATTGATGGAACTCCATTCTGCGGCGCTCAGTTTACCACAGCGTTTTCTCAGTAAGGGTGGCCTTACTCAGTCGTCGCCCATCGCGCAAAGTAAGGTGGACTCGTGAGAAGACGCGCGACATCCATCGTCCTGGCCGCTACCGCCGCCCTGGCCCTGAGCGGCTGCACCTTCACCGCCGTGCAGGCGACCCAGAAGGTCTACGACCCGAGCGACGGCGTGGGCGCGACCGTCGGCTCCGTGCGGGTGCTCAATACGATGCTCCTCACGGATGACGGTGAGACCGGCAACCTCGTCACGAGCTTCGTCAACACGGGCCAGCAGAACGTCGCGATGTCCGTGTCATGGGAGGGCCCGAACGGCCGCGTCGACCGCAACGTCTACATCCCCGCCGGCACGGTCCGCGACCTCGGAACCGGGGGCAACCAGTTTCTCCTCCGCGGCATCGACGCCGAACTCGGCGGGCTCTTCCCGGTCTACTTCCAGTACGACGACAGCGCCGAAGAGCTGCGGGTTCCCGTGCTCGACGGCGACCGCCCGGAATACGCCGACCTCGTGCCGACGACGGACGACGACACCGCCGACGACGACACGGGGACCGCGGAGACCACTGAGTCCGAGTGACCGGCCGCCCGTAGTCCGGGCGGCGCGCGTGCGAGCTACGCCTCGAAGCGGTATCCGAGCCCTCGCACCGTCACGAGCATGACGGGTTCGCTCGGCACTTTCTCGATCTTCGAGCGGATGCGCTTGATGTGCACGTCGAGCGTCTTGGTGTCGCCGAAGTAGTCGGCCCCCCACACCCGGTCGATGAGCTGGCCGCGCGTAAGCACCCGACCGGCGTTGCGCAGCAGAAGCTCGAGGAGCTCGAACTCCTTGAGCGGCATCGCGATCTCTTTGCCGTCGACCGCGACGGTGTGGCGCTCGAGGTCCATGCGCACGTCGCCGGCCTCGAGTGTGCCGTCGGGCTCGTCGTCGAGATCGGTGCGGCGACGCAGCACTGCGCGGATGCGCGCGAGCAGCTCTCGCGTCGAGTACGGCTTCGTGACGTAATCGTCGGCTCCGAGTTCGAGCCCCACGACGATGTCGACCTCGCTGTCTTTCGCCGTGAGCATGATGATCGGCACCGTCGAGCGCGTGCGGATCTCGCGGCACACCTCGGTGCCCGAGACACCGGGCAGCATGAGGTCGAGGAGCACGAGGTCGGCCCCGTTGCGCTCGAACTCGTCGAGCGCCTTGCGACCGTCTTTCGCGATCGTCGTCTCGTAGCCCTCGCGCTCGAGAAGGAAAGCGAGGGGCTCGCTGAGTGAGGATTCGTCTTCGACGATGAGGATGCGGGTCATAGCGTTTCTCCTGATGCTGTCGCAGCGGGCCGCGCTGCTTCGGGGAGTCGGATCGTGAAGGTCGAGCCGCGACCGACCTGAGACCACACCCGCACGTCGCCACCGTGATTCTGCGCGACGTGCTTGACGATACTCAAGCCGAGCCCGGTGCCCCCGGTTCGGCGGGAGCGAGCGGGATCCGTGCGGAAGAAGCGCTCGAAGACGCGGTCGAGTTCGTCTTCGGGGATGCCGACGCCCTGGTCGGTCACGGCGATCTCGACGAGGCCGTCGACCGTGCGCACCCCCACGCCGATGCGGGAATTCTTCGGGGAGTACTGCACGGCGTTGACGATGAGATTGTGCAGCGCGGTCACGAGGAGGGTCTCGTCTCCGTAGACTTCCGCTCCCGTCGGTGTTCCCGTGCGCACCGTGATCTTGGCGTCGTCGGCCGCGACCCGCGACTGGTCGACCGCGTGGGCGACGACCGAGTCGATCGACACGACCTCGGGCGCCGTGAGCGGATCGGCGGACTGCAGCCTCGAGAGCTCGATGATCTCCTGCGTGATGCGCGCGAGCCTGTTGGCCTCTTTTGTGAGGCGCTTGGCGAACCTCTTGACCTGGTCTGGCTCTTTCGCCGCAGCCTGGAGGGCCTCGGCGAGAAGTCCGACGGCGCCGATCGGGGTCTTGAGTTCGTGGCTGATGTTCGCGATGAAGTCGCGACGCACGGCGTCGAGCCTGTGCGACTCCGTGCGGTCTTCGGCGAGGAGGATGACGTGGCGGGCGCCGAGTCGCGCCACGCGCACCGAGAGCACGATCGTCGTCTCTCCCGACGGACCGCGCGACAGCTCGATCTCGTCGCTGATCGACTCGCCCGAGCGACGCACGCGATCGACGATGTCGAGCAGCTCGGGGTGCACGATCGACTGGTTCCACACGAGCCCGTAGGTCAGTGCCCCCGTCGACGCCTTGACGACGATGTTCGACGGGTCGATGACGACCGCGGCCGACTCGAGAGTGTCGATGACGGCATCCACCCCGTCGGGCACCGCCGAGTTGATGACCCGGTGCGCGCGTTCGCCTCGGAGGGCCGCGAAGTGCAGCAGGGTCACGATGCCCGCCCCGACGACCAACCCGAAGATCAGCGACGCAGGCACCAACCAAACGGGGTCCATGCATCCAGATTAGTTACTCGCCGACGGCTCGCCGTCAGCGGGGGACCCTCGCACCCGGGTACTTTGGAATCTGTTCAGCCATCCACCACCGGTTGTTAACCTGGTGCGACGAAGCTGAATGGACCTGTGTGGGAACATCCACGCTGCAGTGAAAGGGATGTCACGACCATGCGCGAAGTCTTCCAGCAGGAATTGCGAGAGGTTCAGGACCGTCTCGTCGAGATGGCCGAATTCGTCGAGAACGCCATCGAGAACGCCACGCGGGCGTTCAACGAGTCGGATGTCTCGCTCGCCGAGCTCGTCATCGCCGACGACCGCAAGATCGACAGCGCCGCTCTCGCGCTCGACGAGCTCGCGATCAACATCCTCGCCCGCCAGCAGCCGGTCGCGCGTGACCTGCGCATCGTCGTGAGCGCCCTGCGCATCAGCGCCTCGCTCGAGCGCATGGGCGACCTGTCGGAGCACATCGCCCAGCTCGCCCGCTACCGCTTTCCCGAGAAGGTCGTTCCGTCGAGCCTGCGCGAGACGTTCCACGAGCTCGGCGTTCTCGACGTCGCCATCGCCAAGAAGCTCACCGAGCTCCTCCGCACCGAAGACCTCAAGCTCGCCGAGGAGATCCGAAACGACGACGACCGCATCGACGAGCTGCACGTCGGCGTCTTCGACGCCGTGCTCGGCGAGACCTGGAAGGGTGCCGCCGTCGACACCGTCGATTCGACCCTCGCGAGCCGCTACCACGAGCGTTTCGCGGATCACGCCGTGACCATCGCGAAGAACATCCAGTACCTCGCGACCGGTGAATTCAGCGCGACTGCGTAGCACCACCCACGAACACACGAAAGCGCTGCGAGCTCAGGCCCGCAGCGCTTTCGCGTTGCCTGCCCCGGATACGGCCGGGGCGCAGCCCTACTTCTTGCCCTGGGCCGCGACGGCCGCCGCACCCGCCGCGGCGGCTTCGGGGTCGAGGTAGCGCGCGGGCCTCGTCGGCGCGAACGAGTCGTCGAGCTCGTAGACGAGCGGGATGCCGGTCGGGATGTTGAGCTCGGCGATGTCGCCGTCGGAGATGCCGTCGAGATGCTTGACGAGCGCGCGCAGCGAGTTGCCGTGCGCCGTCACGAGAACGGTCTTGTCGTCGGCGAGGTCGGGGATGATGTCGGACTCCCAATACGGCAGCATGCGCTCGATCACGAGGGCGAGAGACTCGGTGCGCGGAACACCGTCACCGAGGTCGGCGTATCGCGGGTCGTGCACTTGCGAGTACTCGTCGTCGGCGTCGAGCTCGGGCGGCGGCACGTCGAACGACCGGCGCCAGGTCTGGAACTGCTCGGCTCCGTATTCGGCGAGCGTCTGCGCCTTGTCTTTGCCCTGCAGGGCACCGTAGTGACGCTCGTTGAGTCGCCACGAACGCCGCACGTCGATCCAGTCACGGTCGGCGACCTCGAGCGCGATGTTGGCGGTCTGGATGGCCCGCTTGAGACGCGAGGTGTGCTGCACGTCGGGGAGGATTCCCGACGAGAGCAGGAGCTCGCCCGCGCGCTTGCCTTCTGCTCGCCCCTGGTCGGTGAGGGGCACATCCACCCACCCCGTGAAGAGGTTCTTCTGGTTCCACAGGGAGTTGCCGTGACGCAAGAGAATGAGGGTATGGGTCATGCTCCCAGCCTATCGAGAGGCGTCGCGCCCGCAGGAATCGGATGCCTCGCCCGTCGAGGCCGACGAGCCCGACAAGCCCGCCGCGAGCGCCGCGGGCAGCGCTGAGTCACGAGAGAATCGACTATGCCTATCGGTTCCGTCACACGCGGCACGACGGGGACCAACAGGCTCAGGCGCGTCGACCGCTGGATCGAAGCGAGCGCCGTCGTGCGGGCGATCGAGAGGCCCCTCGTGGTCGACCTCGGTTTCGGCGCGTCGGCTACGACGACACTCGAACTGCATCGACGGCTCGCCCGCTCGCATCCGCTCGTGAGGGTCGTCGGAGTCGAGATCGATCCGGCGCGCGTCGAGGTCGCGAAGCGGTCGGAGCGCCCCGGGGTCACCTTCAGGGTCGGAGGTTTCGAGGTCGCGCTGCCGGGAGGCGAGAGACCCGACGTGATCCGCGCGTTCAATGTCTTGAGGCAGTACGACGAAGCCGACGTGCTCCCCCAGTGGCGGCGGATGTCGGCGAGGCTCGCCCCCGCCGGCATCGTCGTCGAGGGCACGTGCGACGAGATCGGCCGCGTCTCGAGCTGGGTCGCGATCGGCGCGGAGGGCCCGCGCACCCTCACGGTGAGTCTGCGCGTGAGCGGACTCGAGACGCCCTCGATCGTGGCGGAACGACTGCCGAAAGCCCTCATCCACCGCAACGTCGCGGGCGAACGCATCCACGCCCTCCTCGAGGATCTCGACCGCGCGTGGTCGGTCGCAGCGAACCTCTCGCCGTGGGGTCCCACCCAGCGTTGGATCGCGACCGTGGATGCCCTCGAGTCGGCGGGATGGCCCGTGCGCGACGCCCGGTCGCGCTCGCGCCTCGGCGAAGTGACCGTCGATTGGCACGCGGTCGCCCCGGCGGGATTCCGCTGGGCACCCTGACCGCGCGACGTGGTGGACGCTGCCGACTCGTCGGGCCGCCGAGTCTCGCGCCCGATCGTCAGACGTCGGGGAGACACTCCCGCGCTTCGGCCGAACTGAGGCCGCTCGCGACGAGCACATCGACGACGAGGGGGCGCAAGAGCAAGACGATGACCGCCTCGGTCATCTCCGAATCGGGGAGCTCGCTTCCGGGAGACAACCGCTCGCCCACGGCCGTGAGCACGACGCGAGACGCCTCGGGGTCGGACTCGAGCAAACGGATGCCCTCGCGAACCTCGTTCATGAGCTCGGCCAGTTGCGGCCGGGGCGCCCCGTCGCGCACGAGAAAGTCGACGCGGCGAGTGATGATCCGCAAGTGACGCGTCGCGAGGTCGAGACCGGCGAGCTGGCGGGAGTGCCGCGAAAGTTCGGGGAGGTGGCGCCGCAGGAACGGCGAGATCGTGGCGATGCCGATCGCCGACTCGAGCGACTCCGACCAGGCGTCGACGAGTTCCTGCGTGCGGCGCAACCGTGTGAGGGCGAGGTCTGCCGCAGGCTCGTCGCCGCGCTCGAGCGCCGTCACGACGGTCTGCAGCGACTCGTCGATCGTCGCGAACAAGCGCCGGCTGTCGCGCTGGGCCGCGCGCCGGGGGTCGCGCGGGATGAGCGCCGTCACGAGTAGGGCGAGCACTCCCCCGACGAGGCCGTCGACGCTGCGGACGAAGACCCCGCCGTCGGGAGCGGGGAGCACGACGACGAGCATCGACTGCACCGCGGCGGCGATCGCGAACGAGGCGCTCGGCGAGAAGAAGCGGGCGACGAGCAGAGTCGTGGCCAAGACGAGGGCGAGCTGCCAGATTCCCGAGCCGGTGAGCACGACGATCGCCTCGCTCAGGGTGATGCCCACGAGGATGCCCACGATCGTCTCGAGCACGCGCCGGGGCCGAGCGTCTCGCGTGAACCCGAGGGCGGTGATCGTGACGGTCACCGCGACGATCGGCAGCTCGTGGCCGAGCAGGAACCGCGCGACGGCATACGCCGCGGTGGCCGCGACCGTGATCTGGAGCACGGCGGGGATCGACGCCGTGAGCCTGCGGGCCCTCTGGGTCAGTTCGATCCGACGGCGGATCGACCTTTCGAACCGGCGCATCGCCGACGGGTCGGGTGCGGGTGTCGACACGGTCAGCGCCGCACGGCACCCAGGCGGGGCAAGCGCGCCACGTCGGCGACAGCGCCGGCATCGGTCGGCACGATGGTCTCCTGAGCCGCGGCGACCTCGGTTCCCTTCGAGAGCACCCGGAGCGCCGCCGAGGCGTCGGTCGTGCGCTTGATGACGGCGAGCGCGATCGGCCCGAGTTCGAAGTGCTGTGCCGCCGCGGTCACGTGACCGACCACGACGTCGCCGAGGAGAACGTCGTCGCCCGCGATCGGGAGCACGTCGTCGGACCCGTCGAGGTGCAGCATGACGAGTCGGCGCGGGGGGTGACCGAGGTTGTGGACTTTGGCCACCGTCTCCTGCCCCCGGTAGCAACCCTTGTTCAGGTGCACGGCCGTGCGCAGCCAATCGAGTTCGTGCGGGATCGACTTCTCGTCGACCTCGGTGTCGCGCGCGGGCCGCCACGCGGCGATGCGCAGCGCCTCGTAGGCGAGGAGGCCCGCGAGGGGATACCCCGCGGCGATCTCGGCGAGCCGTTCACGCTCGACGATCTGCTCCGTCCACTGCCAGTCGAGGGCCGGATGCTCGGCTTCCGCGGCGTACTGGTAGCCGCCGGGCGACACGGCAGACCACGGGTCACGCCAGTCGAGTGGCACGCCGTGCGGCGTCGCGGCCGTCGCGATCCCCGCACGCGAGCCGATCGCGGCGAAGTCGGCCGAGCGATCGGCGACCTCGACCCGGAGCATGAACCTCATCCGGTCGAGCCAGGCGACGAGACCGGGGGCCGACGCCGCGTCGACGAGCATCCACAGCGTGTCACCGTCGTCGATGAGACCGGCCGCGTATTCGAGGCGACCGTTCTGGTCGAGCACGAGGGTTTCGCTCGATTCCCCGGGGGCGAGCCGCGCGACGGACTGGCTCGTGATCGAGTCGATCCACGTGAGTCGGTCGGGCCCCGACACGGTCACGATCGCGCGGTGGGAGAGGTCGACGATCGCGTCGCCCGCGGCGAGCGCGCGCTGCTCGCGGAACGGGTCGCCGTAGTGCGCGGCGACCCCGAGGTCGCCCGCTTCGACCGCTCCCGGCCGCGCGAGGAACTCACTCGACACGAGCGAGCCTCCCCGACGCGTGCGTGCGCAACTCGAGGCCGAGGGCGGCGATGTCCCACGCCCAGAGCAGGTGGTTCTCGACGAGACCGTAGAGCCGCGTGGATGCCGCGTGGTTCTTGGAGTTCGCCGACCGCAACACGGCGTCGGTCGACAGGTCGATCCGCGCTCCCTTGACCTGGCCGACGTAGAGCTCGCTCACCCCGCCCGGGTGCACGAGGGAGACCTCGATGTCGAAACCTCCCGCGGCGTTGCGCAGGGTTTCGACGGAGTCGGTCGTCGCGAACGGCCGCGCCCCGACACCCGGAAGGAGGCCGGGACCGGGGTCGCCGTCGGTCGCGGGGCGGCTCAGCCGCCAGTATCCGGTCTCCGTCGCGAGGGGCATCGACTCGGTAGCCGAATCACTGCCCACGGCAGGGTCGATGAGCCACGTGTACGAGGTGTAGTTGAGGTGGGGCAGCCCGTCGTGGCTGAAGCTCACGCGGTGGCCGAACTCGTAGTTGCGCGTCTCGTCGTCGCCGACGTCGTAGCCGACGACGCCCGTTCCTTCCCACACTCCGATGAGCCAGGAGAGAGGCACGAGCTCCGAGGGGAGCCCGGAGTCGAGCTCGATCATGAGTGCGTTCCGAACGGTGATGTCACCGGGTCAGCTCTGGCCCTTGTAGAGGTTGTAGACCACGAGAACGGAGATGTAACCGATCGCGAGAGTCGCCAGCACGAGAAGGCCGACGAAGAAGAGTTCGATCGCGAGCAGCATGTCCATAATCCTATCCTCCCCCTCTTCAGATGAGCGTCAAGACGACGGTCGCGATGGCGAGCAGAACGATCGAGCCGCCCACGGTCGCCATGATGCGGGTGACGAGGCCCTCCTTCTGCACGAGGGCGATCTGCAGGCAGAAAGTCAGGATGATCGCGGCCGCGAGGAGGATCGTCACGAAGTCGATCTGCGCCGCCGGCTCGACGAGAACGCCGATGAGCACCGCCCCCACGACGACGACGGTCCACACCGGGAGGGCGGACTTCACGAGCAGAGACATGATCCGATTCTGCCTCACCTCGCTGAGCGCGTCGTGCCGCACGGCGCGGACGGCGGCGACGCTCCTTATAGACTTCAGTCCTGGCTCATCAGGAGGACGCGTGGCTCAGCTGCTGATTCTGACCCCCGCGGTCAACAGCGAGGTGCTTCCGGCACTCAGCCTGCTCAGTCACAAGACTCGGCAGATCCCCGCCGAGCCCGCTCAACTCATCAACGCGCCGAGCTGCGACCTCTTGCTCGTCGACGCGCGATACGACCTCGCGAGCGCCAAGTCGCTGTGCAAGATCCTCAAGACGACGGGCATCAACGTGCCTCTCATGCTCATCCTCACCGAGGGCGGGCTCACGGCGGTCAACGCCGAATGGGGGATCGACGACGTCATCCTCGAGACCGCGGGGCCCGCCGAAGTGGATGCGCGCATCCGGCTCGTCGTCGCTCGTCAGACGAACGACCCCAACTCGGGAAAGATCCAGGCCTCGGGTGTCGTCATCGACGAGGCGAGCTACTCGGCCAAGGTGCACGGTCGCCCGCTCGACCTCACGTTCAAAGAGTTCGAGCTCCTGCGGTTTCTCGCGACGCACCCCTCTCGCGTGTTCACGCGCGAACAGCTCTTGAGCGAGGTGTGGGGCTACGACTACTTCGGCGGCACGCGCACGGTCGACGTGCACGTGCGTCGGCTCCGGGCGAAGCTCGGCGACCTCGAGTCGCTCATCGGAACCGTGCGCAACGTCGGTTACCGCTTCAACCTGCACGAAGACGACTCGGAGCTCCGTGGCCAATCCACCCGCTGAGTCGCTCGACGTCCGGAGCCCCTTCGAGATCATCGATCCTCGGAATGCCGACGACGTGCGATCGGTTCTCGCCCTCGCGGCGCGGGCGGCGGATGTCGACGGCCAACCGCCGTTCTCCGACCAGACCCTCATCGATGCGCGCTCGGGCGCGCGCACCCTCGTCGCGGAGAGGTCGGTCGAGACGGGGGAGATCGCCTCGGTCGCGGCGGTCTCGATCGCCGCGGCCTCGCCCGCTTCTTCGCCCGGCGACGCCGCACCCGCCGAAGCGGAGGCCGTCGTCGACCCCGACGAGCGGCGCCGGGGGCACGGCGCGAGGCTCCTCGACGAGGTTCTGCGAGTCACCGATCACGACGCGCTCCTCTGGGCCCACGGCGATCACCCCGGGGCCCGCGCCCTCGCCCGGTCGCGCGGACTCGCTGTGACTCGTGAGCTCCTCCAGCTGAGACTCGACCCCGTCGAGCAGAACGGCACGGCCGCAGACGTGCGCTCCTTCCGGGTCGACGTCGACGACTCCGAGTGGCTCGCCGTCAACGCCGCCGCCTTCGCGTCGCACCCCGAGCAAGGCAAGCTCACGCAAGCCGACCTCGACGCGAGGATCGCCGAGCCGTGGTTCGATGCCGACGACTTCCTCGTGGCGCGCGACGACGGCGGCGCGATGATCGGCTTCTGCTGGCTCAAGACCGTCGACGGGATCGGCGAGTTCTACGCCGTCGGCGTCGCTCCCGAGGCCCAGGGCAGCGGACTCGGTCGCCGACTCGTCGAGAGCGGGCTCGCGAGACTCGTCGCCCGCGGCATCCGCACCTCGAGCCTCTACGTCGACGGAGACAACGTCGCCGCCGTCTCGCTCTACCGCTCGGTCGGTTTCGTCGATCACACGATCGACGTGCAGTACGCGCCGACCCCGACGCCCCCGCTCCACGCCGCGGGTTAAGGCTCCGTTCACCGATCGCGACGATGCGCACCGACCCCTGGTGGCATCATGGGGTCATGGATAGCGAGACCTATGTCGGCGATGCCGTCGGAGCCGACCTGATCGACGACGATTACGACGACGAGTCGACGTGGTCGGATGACGGCAGCCTCCCAGCCGATCGCTACCTCGACCGCGAGCTCAGCTGGCTCGCGTTCAACACGCGCGTGCTCGAGCTCGCCGAAGACCCCGCGCTCCCGCTGCTCGAGCGCGCGAACTTCCTCGCGATCTTCGCGAGCAACCTCGACGAGTTCTTCATGGTGCGCGTCGCCGGACTCAAGCGCCGCATCGTCACGGGCCTCGCGGTGCCGACGAACGTGGGCCGCGCACCGAGCGACGTGCTCGCGCACATCGCGCGCACGGCGCACGACCTGCAGTCGCGTCACGCGGCCGCCTTCACCGACCTCGTGAAGCCGGCGCTCTCCGAGGCAGACATCCACATCGAGTCGTGGAACGACCTCGACGCGGCTGACCGGGTGCGACTCGAAGAGATCTTCTCGACTCAGATCTTCCCCGTGCTCATGCCTCTCGCGGTCGACCCCGCGCACCCGTTCCCCTACATCTCGGGTCTCTCACTCAACCTCGCCGTGCGCATCCGTCACCCCAAGAGCGGCAACACCGAGTTCGCCAGACTCAAGGTTCCGTCGATGCTCCCCCGATTCGTGCCCCTCCCCGACGACGGATCGGGATCGATGCGGTTCATCCCGCTCGAAGACCTCATCTCGAACCACCTCGGTCACCTCTTCCCCGGCATGGAGGTGCTCGACCACCACGAGTTCCGGGTCACGCGCAACGAAGACGTCGTGCTCGAAGAAGACGAGTCCGAGAACCTCATCCAGACTCTCGAGCGCGAACTGCTGCGTCGACGGTTCGGTCCGCCCATCCGCCTCGAGATCACCGACGACATGGATCCCGTGACCCTCGACCTCCTCGTGCGCGAGCTCGGCATCACCGAGCAGGAGGTATACCGCCTCCCCGCTCCCCTCGACCTCGGCGGTCTGTTCGACATCACCAAGATCGACCGCCCGCACCTCAAGTACCGCAAGCACGTGCCCACGACCGCGGCGCAGCTCATGCCCACCGAGCCCAACGCGAAACCCGACATCTTCGGGTCGATCGCCCGGCAAGACGTGCTCCTGCACCACCCGTACGAGTCGTTCGCCACGAGTGTGCAGGCCTTCCTCGAGCAAGCCGCGGCCGACCCCAACGTGCTCGCGATCAAGCAGACCCTCTACCGCACGAGCGGCGACTCCCCCATCGTCGAGGCGCTCATCGACGCGGCCGAATCGGGCAAGCAAGTGCTCGCGCTCGTGGAGATCAAGGCGCGCTTCGACGAGCAAGCGAACATCACGTGGGCGCGCAAGCTCGAGAAGGCCGGCGTGCACGTGGTCTACGGCCTCGTCGGGCTCAAGACGCACTGCAAGCTCGCGCTCGTCGTGCGACAGGAAGCCGACGGTCGACTGCGGCACTACAGCCACATCGGCACGGGAAACTACAACCCCAAGACGTCGCGCATCTATGAGGACCTCGGTCTCCTGACCGCCGACGACACTGTCGGCAAAGACCTCACGCGGCTCTTCAACGAGCTCTCGGGTTACGCCATCGAGCGCAAATTCAAGAGACTCCTCGTCGCCCCCCTCCACTTGCGCAAGGGGCTCATCAAGCACATCAACACCGAGACCGCCAACGCCAAGCGCGGTCTTCCGTCGGGTATCCGGATCAAACTCAACTCGATCGTCGACGAGGCGATCATCGACGCCCTCTACCGCGCGAGCGCCGCGGGGGTTCCCGTCGAGCTCGTCGTGCGCGGCATCTGTGTGCTGCGCCCTGGCGTCGAGGGGTTGAGCGAGAACATCACCGTGCGCTCGGTGCTCGGTCGCTACCTCGAGCACTCGCGCGTCTTCTCGTTCGTCAACAATGACGACCCCCAGGTCTACATCGGCAGCGCCGACATGATGCACCGCAACCTGGACCGCCGCATCGAGGCTCTCGTGAGGCTCACGAGCAGCGAGCACATCAGGCAGATCCACAACCTCTTCGAGCTCGCCACCGCCCCCGACACCGCGTGCTGGACGCTCTCGGGTGACGGAACCTGGACGCCGCACACCGCCGGCCCCGACGACAAGCCCCTCCGTGACATGCAGAACGTCATGATGAGACGCATCGCTCAGCGCAAACGCGGCGGGGTTCTGCGGTAATGCCGCCGACGATGTCGACGGTCGTCGCCGCCGGAACGGTGTGCTGGCGCGAGCGCAACGGCACCGTGCTCGTTCTCGTGATCCGACGCGACGAGCACGAGGATGTCTCCTTTCCGAAAGGCAAGGTCGAAGCGCGCGAGACTCTGCCCGAGACCGCCGTGCGCGAGACGCGCGAAGAGACCGGGCTCGCGGTGACCCTCGGTGCCTCGCTCGGGTCGATCGAGTACCCCCTCCCCGGCGGGCGGGGAAAAGTCGTTCACTTCTGGGCGGCCGAGGTGACGGATGCGGCGCGCAAAGCCTCGGACTTCACTCCGAACACCGAGGTCGCCTCGATCGAGTGGCTCCCCCTCGCCGCCGCACGGAGCACCCTCACCTACGACCACGATCGCGGCGTGCTCGACGGGCTCGCCGCACGCATCGAGCGCAACACCGCCCGCACCTTCGCGATCATGGCGCTCCGCCACGGCAAAGCCGTGCCCGCGAGCACCTGGCGAGGCCCCGACGCCTCCCGCCCGCTCGAACCGCTCGGCCACGACCAGGCCGCGAGCATCGCGAGAGCGGTCGCGAGCTTCGGGCCCCGCAAACTCGTGAGCAGCACGGCGGCGCGCTGCCTCGCGACGATCGAGCCCGTCTCGACCCTCACGGGGCTCGAGGTCAAAGCGACCGCGGCCATCAGCCAAGACGCCCACGAGGATGGCGACGCGAACGTCGAGCGCGTCATCGACAAGAGGCTCGCACGCGCCGTGTCGGCCGTCCTGTGCAGCCACGGGCCGGTTCTGCCGGACATCCTCGACCGGGTGGGCGCCGCGACAGGCGCGATCGGACGTCGCGCTCTCCGTCACGCCTCCATGCTCGACACGGGCGACGTCGCCGTCGTGCACGTGTCGACGTCGCAGCCGCACTCGATCGTGTCGGTCGAGACATACTCACCCGCGCTCTGAGCGCGCGGAGACCCCCGGAGGATCGTCGACCATTCGACGTCTGTTCACCGTCCGTTCACCGAAGCGGACGAGCCTGGACACGCGGGGTGACTACCGTCGGATCTCGGGTCAGCACCGGCCCGCACCCAGCAATCACCCCCGAAGGGAACACTGTGAAGTTCAATCGTCTTGGCCGCGCGGCCGTCATCGCCGCCGCGGGCGCGATTCTCCTCTCCTCTTGCGCTGCGAACGAGGGCGGCACGACCGACTCCGACTCGGGCAGCGAATCCAGCCTCACCGGCACGCTCGTCGGCGCTGGCGCATCATCGCAGCAGGCCGCACAGCAGGCCTGGACCGCTGGCTTCCAGGAAGCCAACAGCGACGTGACCGTCGAGTACGACCCCTCGGGTTCGGGCGCAGGCCGCGACACGTTCATCGCCGGCGGAAGCTCGTTCGCGGGCTCCGACGCCGCGTTCGACGACGAGGCCCTCGAAGCCGACGAGTTCGGTTCGTGCGTCCCCGGAACGGGAATCATCGAGATCCCCGCCTACATCTCGCCGATCGCCGTCATCTTCAACCTCGACGGCATCGAGACCCTCAACATGGACTCCGCGACCATCGCGGGGATCTTCACCGACGAGATCACGACCTGGAACGACCCGGCCATCGCCGAGCTGAACGAGGGCGTCGACCTTCCCGACACCGCCATCACCGCGGTGCACCGCGCGGACGAGTCGGGAACCACCGAGAACTTCGCCGAGTACCTCAGCGCGACCGCACCCGACGTGTGGGACGCCGAGGTCAGCGGTGACTGGCCCTACGGTGGCGAAGCCGCCAACCAGACCTCGGGTGTCGTCGACACCGTGACGAACGGAACCGGAACCATCGGTTACGCCGACGCCTCGCAGGCCGGCGACCTCGGAACCGTCGCCGTGCAGGTGGGCGACGAGTTCGTCGAGTACTCCGCCGAGGCCGCTGCCGCCATCGTCGACGCCTCGCCGTTCGTCGAGGGTCGCGAGGACGGCGACCTCGCCATCGAGCTCGACCGCGAGTCGACCGAGGCGGGCGTCTACCCGATCGTTCTCATCAGCTACCTCATCGCGTGCAACGAGTACGAAGATGCCGAAGCCGCTGAGCTCGTTCAGGCGTACCTCAGCTACATCATCAGCGACGAGGGCCAGCAGGTCGGAGCGGATGCCGCCGGTATCGCACCGATCTCGGAGAACCTCTTCGAGCTCGCCACCACCGCAGTAGACAACATCCAGTAACACGCACCACCCCGGGTCCGCTCGGCAGAGCGCGGATGACCATCCGCCTCCGCCGAGCGGGCCCAGCCCCGTGCGGGGCAACCCCCCAGTCCTCCTCCGAGACCCCGACACGAGGGACACAGACGACATGAGTTCTCCAGCCAGCGCGACAGCTCCGGCGCGAGTGAAGCCCAAGCAGCGACCGGGCGACCGGGTATTCGCCGGAAGCGCCCTCACCGCCGGCTCGCTCATCCTCGCGATCCTCGCCGCCGTTGCCGCGTTCCTCCTGCTGCAGAGCACCGAGGTCTTCACGACCCCCAACGAGGACATCCAGATCCTCGGCGGGCAATCGTTCTGGTCCTACGTCGGCCCCCTCGTCTTCGGAACCCTCTGGGCCTCGGCCCTCGCGCTCCTCATGGCTGTCCCCATCGCCATCGGCATCGCGCTCTTCATCTCGCACTACGCTCCGCGGCGCCTCGCCCAGGGCCTCGGCTACATCATCGACCTGCTCGCCGCCGTGCCGTCGATCGTCTTCGGCCTCTGGGGCGCGACCGTGCTCGCCCCCGCGGTGCAGCCCTTCTACTCGTGGCTCGTCGAGAACTTCGGGTGGTTCCCGCTCTTCACCGGGCCCGTGTCGGGCACCGGCCGCACCATCCTCACCGCGGGCGTCGTTCTCGCGGTCATGATCCTCCCGATCATCACGGCCCTCTCGCGCGAAGTGTTCCTGCAGACACCGGTCCTTCACGAAGAGGCGGCTCTCGCCCTCGGCGCCACCCGCTGGGAGATGATCCGGATGACGGTGCTCCCGTTCGGCCGCCCCGGCGTCATCTCGGCCGCCATGCTCGGCCTCGGTCGCGCCCTCGGAGAGACGATCGCCGTCGCCGTCGTGCTCTCCGCGGCCGGCACGGTGACCTTCGCCCTGCTGACCTCGCAGAACCCCGGAACGATCGCCGCCAACATCGCGCTGAGCTTCGCCGAGGCCTACGGGGTCAACGTCAACGTGCTCATCGCGACCGGTCTCGTGCTCTTCGCGATCACCCTCATCGTCAACTCGCTCGCTCGATACATCGTCAGCCGTCGTAGCGCTTTCTCAGGAGCAAACTAATGACCCAGATGCCGACGATGATCCGGCCCGACTCCGCAGACAAGCCCATCACCAACACCTACGCCTCGGGACGCCTCGGGCGCTGGACCCCGCTCTTCCTGCTCGGGGGCGCTGCGGCCGTGTCGATCGGCGTGTTCTCGCTCATGCAGGTCGCGGGCACGACCGAGGAGTTCAACATCTCGGGAGCCGTGCTCCTGACCCTCGTGGTCTACGCCATCGCCGTCTACGTCGCCTCGAGGCTCATCGAGGGTGCTCGCCGCGCCGTCGACCGGCTCGTGACAACGCTCGTCGCGACGGCATTCATCATCGCCCTCCTGCCGCTCATCTCGGTCATGTTCACCGTGCTGACGAGAGGGTCGGCACGGTTCGACGTCCAGTTCTTCAGCGAGTCGATGCGCAACGTCGTCGGCGAGGGCGGCGGAGGACTGCACGCGATCGTCGGAACCCTCCTCATGACCGGAGCGGCGACCCTCATCTCCGTGCCGATCGGTCTGCTCGCGGCCATCTACCTCGTCGAGTACGGCCGCGGACACCTCGCTCGCGCGATCACCTTCTTCGTCGACGTCATGACCGGCATCCCCTCGATCGTCGCGGGGCTCTTCGCCTACGCGGTGTTCGCGATCATCTTCGGGCCCGGCATCAAGCTCGGCATCGCGGGAGCCGTTGCGCTCTCCGTGCTCATGATCCCGGTCGTCGTGCGCTCGTCGGAGGAGATGCTGCGGCTCGTTCCCAACGAGCTGCGCGAGGCCGCGTTCGCTCTCGGGGTGCCGAGGTGGCTGACCATTCTCAAGGTCGTCCTGCCGACATCCATCGCGGGAATCACGACGGGTGTCATGCTCGCCATCGCGCGAGTGATCGGTGAGACCGCCCCGCTGCTCGTCGCCGCGGGCTTCACCAACAACATGAACTACGACCTCACCGACGGCCGCATGCAGAGCCTCCCCGTGTTCGTCTACTCGTCGTACGTGAGCCAGGGCATCGACGCCCAATCGGCCCTCGACCGTGCCTGGGCGGGAGCGCTGACACTCATCGTCATCGTCATGCTGCTCAACCTTCTCGCCCGAATCATCGCCCGCATCTTCGCGCCCAAGCTGGGCCGGTAAGGATACAGATGTCAAAACGCATCGAAGTCAACAATCTCGACGTCTACTACAGCAAGTTCAAGGCCGTCGAAGGTGTGAGCCTCTCGATCGAACCCCGCACCGTCACGGCCTTCATCGGGCCGAGCGGGTGCGGCAAGTCGACCTTCATCCGCACGCTCAACCGCATGCACGAGGTCATCCCCGGGGCCTACGTCGACGGTGAAGTGCTCATCGACGGCAACAACCTCTACGGCGCCGGCGTGGACCCCGTGCTCGTGCGCCGCCAGGTCGGCATGGTCTTCCAGCGTCCGAACCCGTTCCCGACGATGTCGATCCGCGACAACGTGCTCGCGGGCGTCAAGCTCAACAACCGCCGCATCTCGAAGTCCGACGCCGACGACCTCGTCGAGAAGTCGCTTCGCGGAGCGAACCTGTGGAACGAGGTCAAGGACCGCCTCGCCCTGCCGGGATCGGGCATCTCGGGTGGACAGCAGCAGCGACTGTGTATCGCTCGTGCGATCGCGGTCTCCCCCGAGGTCATCCTCATGGACGAGCCGTGCTCGGCCCTCGACCCCATCTCGACCCTCGCGATCGAGGACCTCATCGAGGAGCTCAAGAAGGAGTACACGATCGTGATCGTGACTCACAACATGCAGCAGGCGAGCCGAGTGTCAGACCGCACCGCGTTCTTCAACATCGCGGGCACCGGCAAGCCGGGCAAGCTCATCGAGTACGACGACACCACGACGATCTTCTCGAACCCGAGCGTTCAGGCGACCGAGGACTACGTCTCGGGCAAGTTCGGTTGATCACCTGATCAGCGCGTCGCGCACGACGAAGGGCCCCGGACGATCCGTCCGGGGCCCTTCGTTCGATCTCACTGCGGCACTCTCCCGACTAGCAAGCTCGCGCCGTCAGAACGGATCGCGGCTCAGACGTCTCCGACGACGAGGATCGGATCGGTCGTCGGGGACTCGGATCCGCCCCGCGGCTCAACCGTGATGCCGACCGTCGCCGTGGATGCCTTCGTTCCATCGAGAACGCGCCAGGTCGGGCCCGCATCGACCGCCGTGAACGTGCCGGCGGGCGCCGCCGTGCCTTCGGCGTCGATGTACCAGAGCTGGTAGACGAGTTGGGCGTCGAGCTGGGGAAGAGAATCGATGACCACCGCCGAGAGCTGCGCGTCATCGGACGACAACACTTTGGCGACGCCACCCCCGGCGACCTCGGCGACCGCCTGCTCGAGGTCGGGGGCGCCCGTGAGCTCAGCGAGTTGCTCCGCTTGAGCGAGTTCGGTGTCGGCGGGGGCGAAGAGGGGCCCCGCGAGGGCTCCTCCCGCGAAGATGGCGACCGCGGCGGCGGCCGAGAGCATCAGGGTCGCGGGCTTGCGATACCAGCGAGCCGCGGCTTTCGCCTCGGCGGGCGACTGCCGTCGCTCGGAACCCGGGCGCTCCGAACCGGAGCGCTCGGCAGCGAGGGAGTCGATGCCGCGCTGCTGGGCGATGGTCGGGGCCACCGTGTCGTCGAGGTCGCTCGTCGGCGCCGTAGGAGCCTGTGGGAGCGGCGGCAGCTGGGCGGTGGAGCCGAGCTGCGCCATGAGCCGCGCCTTGAGGTCGACGGGAGGTGCGACGGGGGCGGCCGCGAGGCCGAGCATCACTGCGGTGTCGGTCAATTCAGCCACCTCCGTTCGTGCTTCTTCGGATCGGGCGAGATACGCCTCGAATTCTTGTTTCTCTTCTTCTGTCACAGCGTCGAGGGCGTAGGCACCCGCAAGCAGGTGCATGTCATCGCGTTCGGTCACGATGCCACCCCCAATTCGTCACGCAGTCTGATCATTCCGTCACGCAATCGGGTCTTGACCGTGCCGATCGGGATGCTGAGCATCGACGCGACCTCACTGTGGCTGTAGCCGCCGTAGTAGGCGAGGGTCACCGCCTGGCGCTGCAGTTCGGTCAATCGCGTCATGGCCTTCTTGACCCGTTCGTGCTCGATCGTTATCTCGACGGCTTCGGATACGTGGTCGTATTCCGGAGCGATGTCGCGGATGCCGATCTTGGTGTCGCGGTCGCGTCCGGACTGCGATGATCGGATTCGATCGACCGCGCGTCGGTGCGCCATCGTGAGAATCCACGTCGACGCTCCCCCGCGCGATGCGTCGAAACGCGATGCGGTTTGCCAGATCTCCAGGAAGACCTCTTGAGCTACTTCTTCCGACTGCGCGTGATCGATGAGCAATCGGCGGATGAGCCCGAGCACTCGCGGTGCGATGTCGTCGTACAGTTCGCCGAAGGCCGTCTGATCACCGGCGGCCACCCGGCTGAGGAGGTCTTCGCGAGACGTCACGGGACGCGAAGGCTCGACGCCCTCGCTCGACTCACTCGCACTGACCACGCGCTCCAGCATGTCAAACATTCGACACACTCGCGCACCACCACGTCGAGACACCCGGTCGCCGGGGCGATGAGTGTCGTCGGGGGATGGTCACACTGAGAGTTCGCAGCGTCAGCCCGAACGGTTTGGTCCGGTTGACCGGAAGTCGCGGCGAGGAGTCCGCGGAACCGGGAATCTTCGGAGAGTCGGTGAGGCCGGACCGCAGAACGCCTCTCGGCGTGAGGCCGCTCGGAGCGGCGAATATTGGAGCCCGGGGTTACTGCGGCCCGACCGTGGCCCGAAGGCCGAGATCCAGTCTACGCGCTCCTCGCCGGGTCAATCCAACGAGCCTGTACGCCACAAGCGAGCACACGCGGCGAGCTCGACGCTCGTGCGCGAGAGCCGCAGCGCCATGCGCGTGAGGTCGCTCGCGTGGTCGGGCTGGCTCAGGTCGGCGTCGTCGGCGTGGGATGTCGCACCCGCGGCCGTGATGCGGCAGAACGCCGCCGCGCGCTCGAGTGCGACCGCGAAGTCGCCGTCGAAGACGCCCCGCAGGATCGCATCGGCGAG
Source organism: Marisediminicola sp. LYQ134 (assembly GCF_046599635.1). Lineage (NCBI taxonomy): Bacteria > Bacillati > Actinomycetota > Actinomycetes > Micrococcales > Microbacteriaceae > Marisediminicola > Marisediminicola sp. LYQ134. Next base: position 110,987 of record NZ_JBKIWP010000003.1, on the reverse strand, counting down.
GGTCATGATCTCGGCGGGGCCCGTCGGACTCGTCGCTCCCGCGACGACGGGGTCGATCGTCACCGAGATCTCCGAGCCTCGCTGGAACAGCAGGCTCGTCGACTCCGGGTTCTGCCTCACGAGCGTGCGCATGAGGTAGAGCCTCCACAGGGCTCCCGGCAGGCTGCGGGCGCTCGCGTGCGACCACAGCTCCGCGATCGCGTCGATGCCGTTCTCGTCGGCGAATGTCACGACCCGATCGAGGATGTCGGGGTCGGGGCTTTCGCGCACGCGCGACAGCAGGGCTCCCGCGGTCTCGTGCGCGATGCGACTCACGGTCGCGGGGTCGTCGCCTCCGACCATGCTCTCGAACTTCGAGCCCGAGAACTGTGTGGGCTTGTGGAACTCGTCAGTCATCGGGGCCACACTATGTCACCGGCACTGAGCGGAGGTACCTCCGTTTTGCCTGTAGATTTGTGTCCGTATGGACGCACGAGCGCCCATGGGGGCCTCTAGCTCAGTTGGTAGAGCATCGGACTTTTAATCCGCGGGTCGTCGGTTCGAGTCCGACGGGGCCCACCGCACCGCTGTCCGACGGACACCATGTCCAGGCTTCGTTCGGCTCGCCTCCAGAGTGGCCGGGTACGGTCGCCGCATGAGTCGAGAATCCGCGCGCCCGAAATACCGCGGACTCCTCCTCGGCATCCTCTTCGGGGTCGGCCTCGGCATTTCGGTCGGGCTCATCCTCGACGACGTGGCTCTCGGGATCATCGCGGGGCTCGGAACCGGTGTGATCATCGGGGCCGTCGTCGACATGGCGAAGCGCGGCGAGACCAAGCGGCACTGACTGCCCGCAGGACCGCCGATCGAGCATCGGGGAATCCTCAGACCCTCTCGGTACGATCGCCCCCGGTGATCACATCACCCGACGGAAAGAAAGAGGTGTAGCAATGGCAACTGAAGACAAAGCAGAAAACCATGGACAGAACCTTGCCGGTAAAGGCAAGGAAGCTCTCGGAAAGGTCACCGGCAACGAGTCCCTCGAAGCCGAAGGCAAGGCCGATCAGACCGGGGCGAACCTCAAGAACGCCGGCGAGAACGTGAAAGACGCGTTCAAGTAAAACGTCGAATCACGAAAGGCCCGGACCATCTTGCGATGATCCGGGCCTTTCGTCGGTTTCAGTGAGGCGGAGGCGACATCGTCGTCGCGACCCGCGTCGCGTCGGCTGGCGGTTTCGTCAGCTGCCGGCCTCGTCGTCCCCGTGGTCGACGGGGCTCACGTAGTCGCCTTTACCTTCGGTGGTGGCGGATGTCTCATCCGCCCCCTTCCCGTGGTCCACGGGATGCACGAAATCAGCCGCCTCGTCGTCGAGGCCGCCGTCGTGGTCGGTGTTGGTTCCGTCATGGTGTGTCATGGCGACCACGGTACGCCGTCGGGTTCGTCTTCGACAGTGCCGCCGTGCGACCGGTCCAGCAGATCGAGCAGCGCTCGACCGTAGGCGTCGGCCGCGTCGACCCCGACGAACGTCAGCGCCTCACCATCGATGACGACGTTGACCTCGAAGCGGCCGTTGGCCGCGGCGACGAGCGACCGGAACGTTCGAGCGAGCAGGAACCGCAACTGACCCTCGTGCGGAAGCCACAGGGTGTCGTCGAGCTCTATCGAATCGAGCGCCCACTCCGTCGTGCCGTTGAATCCCAGCACCGTTCCCGTCGGATAGTGGTGGGCCTCGACCGTCATCTCGCTCAACACGAAGACGTCACCGTCGGCTTCGGGCCTGTCGATGCGAAACGCGTCACCCGGCTCGGGGTGCCACGTCAGACCCGAATCCCGCAGGGCTCTGGCAAGCTCGGTCGCGATCATCCGCCATTATGCACACAGCACTCTGGAGGAGCATCCGGAGAGTCGGGGCATCTCGCAGAACACCCCAAGGCGCTTCCGGCGACGCGCCGGGCGAATCAGAGAACGGTCGCGCCGAAGAGCAGGCCGAGAACGTAGGTCGCTCCCGCCGCGCCGATGCCGATCGCGAGCTGACGCAGAGCTCGCGGGAGCGGAGCGGCACCCGAGAGCACTCCGACGACGGCTCCCGTGAGGAGGAGCGCGGCACCGACGAGCACCGCGGCGACGATCAGAGCCGCGATCCCCTCCACTCCGAAGAAGAAGGGGATGAGGGGGATGATCGCACCCGACGCGAAGAAGCAGAAGCTCGACGCCGCGGCGGACAATCCCGTGCCGACCTCCTCGTACGCCTGATCGCCCGAGTCGGCGTCGCGGAGGGAGTGGTCGGCGAGCATCGCGGCGGCGCGCGCCGCGGCAGCCTCAGGATTCATCCCCCTCGCGCGGTAGACGAGGGTCAGCTCGTTCGCGTCGACGTCGAGGTCGCGCACGGCCGACCCGGCTCCGGGATTCGGCACCGACGCCTCGAGGAGCTCGCGTTGCGATCGCACCGACACGTACTCCCCCGCCCCCATCGAGAGCGCACCGGCGAGAAGCCCCGAGATGCCCGTGAGCAGCACGGTCGCCGCGGGGAGTCCCGTCGCCGCGACACCTGCGACGAGGGCGAGATTGCTGACGAGTCCGTCGTTCGCCCCGAAGACTGCGGCACGGAAGGTTCCCGAGATGCGGCTCCGCCCACGAGCCGCGAGCCCGCGGACGACCTCCTCGTGGATGCGCTCGTCGGCGACCATGGCGGCCGTCGCGTCGCTGTCGTTGGCGTACGGCGAGCGCGCCTCCGCGCGCTGCGCGAGCGCGAGAACGAAGACCGACCCGAACCGCTTCGCGAAGAACCCGAGAACGCGCGTGCGCACATCACCACGGCGAGGCCTGCCGAGACGGTCGCCGAGGAGTTCGACCCAGTGCGCCTCGTGGCGCCCCTCCGCCTCGGCGAGCTCGAGCAGGATCGCGCGTTCCTCGCCCGAGCGACGACTCGCGAGATCGCGATAGACCGCGGCCTCCGCTCGCTCGTCGGCGAGGTATTTGCGCCAGCGCCTCACATCCGCTGCCTTGACGTCGGTTCGCGGCGGCTGCCCGCCGACCTCGCTCGCGCGAGGGGCGTTGCTGATCGGTTCAGACATGAAACCTCCGGCGAGAACTCGGTCGGGCGCGGATGCGGACGACTGTCCAGAATATCGAATGCGGCGAGACCGCGGCGGCTGCGACGGGCGGTCCCGGGAGGTGCCACGACATCGGGAGCGACCGCCCCGGCGCGACATCGGTGCGTCTGGCTGCTCCGATATGCTTGCGCGAGATCACCGATTGCCGCTCAGTCGAGAGCGGCAGCCGTAGCCCGTCCGGCGCTCGAGAGCCCCGAGAGAGCGCGACGGGGTCGGCCATGCGACAGAGGACAAAGGTCATGCCTCCCATCACGAAACGCGAATACCTGCTGGCGGACGGACGGGAGCTGATCTACTTCGACGACAGCGACACGACGCTCTCGCCGGACCGCAAACCCGACGAGCGCGTGCTCGACGCTCGACCGGCCACCGCCGTCATGCGCCAAGACGTGCTCACGGGCGAGTGGATCTCCATCGCCGCAGCGCGCCAGAACCGCGCCTTCCTCCCCCCGGCCCATCTCGACCCTCTCGCGCCGTCGACGCCGGCCAACCCCTCGGAGATCCCCGACACCTACGATGTCGCGGTCTTCGAGAACAAGTCCCCGTCGTTCGGGCCCGGGCTCGAGACGGATGTCGACGGCGGAGCGCCGTTCGACGCGACGTCGATCGGGTTCGAGCGCACGCATCCGTCGATCGGGCGGTGCGAGGTCGTGTGCTTCAGCCCCGAGCACGAGGGATCGTTCGGGAGCCTGAGCGAGTCGCGCGCCCGCACCGTCATCGAGGCGTGGGCCGACCGCACGGCAGCGCTCTCCGCACTCCCCGGCGTGTCGCAGGTGTTCCCGTTCGAGAACCGCGGCGAGGCGATCGGTGTGACCCTCCACCACCCGCACGGCCAGATCTACGCCTACCCCTACGTCACCCCGCGCACGCGCCGCGTGATCGAGTCGCTCGACGCCGTCGGCCCCGACCTCTTCGAGAGGATCCTCGAGACGGAGCGCGCCTCCGAGCGGGTCGTGCTGAGCGGCGAACACTGGACGGCGTTCGTGCCGTTCGCCGCACGCTGGCCCATCGAGGTGCACATGCTCCCGCACCGCCACATCCCGGACTTCGCCGCGACGAACGAGGCCGAACGCGACGAGCTCGCAACCCTCTACTTGCGCCTGCTGCGGGGTCTCGACGCGCTCTACGACACCCCGACCCCCTACATCGCCGCGTGGCACCAGGCTCCCGTCGTGGAGCGTCGCGACGACATCCGCCTCATGCTCCAGGTCACGTCTCCGCGCCGAGCCGAGAGCAAACTCAAGTTCCTCGCGGGGTCGGAAGCGGCGATGGGCGCGTGGATCGGCGACGTCGCCCCCGAACAGGCAGCAGCATTCATCAAAGAAGGGATCGCGCGCGTATGAGCGACATCCGAGACGACGTCACCGCGGGTTTCACCGAGATCTACGGCTACGAGCCCGTCGGCCTCTGGTCGGCGCCCGGCCGTGTGAACCTCATCGGCGAGCACACCGACTACAACGACGGCTTCGTGCTGCCGTTCGCGATCGATCGACGCACCATCCTCGCTCTCGGCGTGCGTGACGACCGGATCGTGCGCGTCGCGAGCGACTTCGCCGACGAGCAGGTGGAGATCGACCTCGCAGAGCTCACGACCGACAACCTGCGCGACTGGTCGGCCTACCCCCTCGGCGTCGCGTGGGCGCTCGGAGAGAACGGCGCCGATCTCGCCGCCGTCCCCGGCGTCGACATCTACATCGAGTCGGACGTTCCCGTCGGGGCGGGACTCTCGTCGTCGGCGGCGATCGAGAGCGCCGTCGCCCTCGCGCTCAACGACGTCTGGCAGCTCGGCCTCGACCGCCGCACCCTCGCGCGCGTCGGCCAGCGCGCCGAGAACGTCGCGGTCGGCGCCCCCACGGGCATCATGGACCAGTCGGCGTCGCTCCTCGGTGAGGTCGATTCCGCCGTCTTCCTCGACTGCCGCACCCTCGACGCCGAGATCGTCGACCTCGGTTTCGCCGCGGCAGGGCTCGAGCTCGTCATCATCGACACCAAGGTGAGCCACTCCCACGCGACGGGCGGATACGGCGATCGGCGGGCCTCGTGCGAACTCGGCGCGAAGACGCTCGGCGTCGACTCGCTGCGGGATGTCTCGGTCGACGACCTCGAGCGAGCCCGCACCGTGCTCGACGACGTGACCTTCCGTCGCGTACGCCACGTCGTGACCGAGAACCGCCGTGTTCTAGACACCGTGCGCACCATCCGCGAGCAGGGTCCGCGGGCGATCGGGGAGCTCCTCGACGCCTCGCACGAGTCGATGCGCGACGATTTCGAGATCTCGGTGCCCGAACTCGACCTCGCGGTCGAGACGGCCCAGATGAACGGTGCCATCGGCGCGAGGATGACGGGCGGCGGTTTCGGCGGCGCGGCGATCGCCCTCGTGCCGAGCGAAGCCGTGTCGCGCGTGCAGGTCGCGATCGATGGCGCCTTCGCCGAACACGCCTTCAGCCAGCCTGATATTTTCGTCGTGCGCGCCTCGAAGGGCGCGAGTCGGGACTGACCCGACCGAGAGAGGGGAGGGCGGACGTGACACGTCGTCGCCTCGCGCCGCGGACCGCGACGATCGGTTCCGCGCTCGTGATCTTGAGCGCAGGTCTGCTCACCGGGTGCACGCCGCCGTCTGCGACGGCCGACCCCCCGCCCTCGGCGCCCGCCGCCCCCGAGGTGACGCCGACGCCGTCACCCTCGATCGTCGAACCCGACACGACCCTCTTCACCGTCTCGGCCAAGGTGCGGGCGATCGACAACACGACCGTCGACATCAGTCTCACCGGGTTCGAGCCCGTGCCCTCGACCGACCCGCGAGCCGCCGACCTCGTGGAGATGCTCGTCGACGGATGCCGCGCCATGGACGCCGCGAGCGTCTCCGACGTCACCGCCCCCGTCTCGGCGGCGAGCCTCGCCGAGTACGGCAGCAGCCTCATGCGCCTGGACTACACGGCGACCCCCGAGGGACACACGTTCTTCGCACCCGTCGACCTCCAGGTGGGTAGCCCCTACTTCGGCCGCATCGTGTCGGGCGAGAACGTCGCCGAGGTCGTGACCAACACGACGTGCACGGGCCGCTACCAGTTGACGGGGTCGGGCGAGGCGACGGCCGTGAGCAACTATGAGAGCGGTCGATCGGTGCCCGATGACGACCAGTGGATCTACGGCCACTACGGGTTCACGGTGCCGTTCGAGTCGGGCGCGACGATCGAGGCGTGCTCGGTCGAGGTCAGCGACCTCGCCGCCGAGAGCGTCGGCGACGTTCCAGGATGGGAACCGGGGTCGGATCGCACCGCGATCTCGTGCGGCATCGGGTGGCTCGGAGACTGAGCCTCCGACACCTGGGCCTCCGACACCTGAGGCGCCGTCACCCGGGCCGCCCACCGAGGAGCGCGCGACCTCGACCTAGAGTCGTTCGGCCGCCTGCACGACGTTCTCGAGGAGCATCGCGCGGGTCATCGGTCCCACTCCCCCGGGCACGGGCGACACGAAGGCCGCGACATCCGTCACTCGCGGGTCGACGTCGCCTCGCAGCTTGGCCTTGCCGGTCTCGGGGTCGACGACGCGCGTGATGCCGACGTCGAGCACCGTGGCCCCGGGCTTGACCCACTCCGGTTGCACGAGCGAGGGAGAGCCGACCGCGGCGACGACGATGTCTGCCCGACGCACGTGCTCCGCGAGGTTCGCGGTGCGGGAGTGCGTGAGCGTCACCGTCGCGTCGAGTCCCTTGCGAGTGAGGAGGAGGCCAAGAGGCCGGCCGACCGTGAGTCCGCGCCCGATCACGACGACCTCGGCCCCGGCGATCGGCACGTCGTGGCGCTCGAGCATCTCCACGATGCCCGCGGGAGTGCACGGGAGCGGCGAATCGAGCTCGCCCGCGACACCGAGCACGAGTCGCCCGAGGTTGGTGGGGTGCAGTCCGTCGGCGTCTTTCGCCGGATCCATGAGCTCGAGCATCGCGTTCTCGTCGATGCCCGCGGGGAGCGGGAGCTGGATGATGTACCCCGTGACGGCGGGATCGGCGTTGAGACCGGCGATCGCGTCCCGCACCTCGCGCTCGGTCGCCGACGCGGGGAGGTCGACCCTGATCGACTCGATTCCCACCTCGGCGCAATCACGGTGCTTGCCCGCGACGTAGGAGAGCGAGCCGGGGTCGTCACCGACGAGCAGCGTGCCGAGACCGGGCGTGATGCCTCGCTCGCGCAGTACCGCGATGCGGCCGGCGAGGTCGTTCTTCACCGCGGTCGCCGTTGCGACGCCGTCCAAGCGAACGGCTACCACTGCTCGAGGCCGTCGTAGAGCGGGAACCGGTCGGCGAGAGCCGTCACTCGACTCGAGAGCGACTCGAGGTCGGCACCCGGGAGAAGAGTCGACGCGATGATGTCGGAGACCTCGGTGAACTCGGCGTCGCCGAAACCGCGCGTCGCGAGCGCGGGCGTGCCGATGCGGAGCCCCGACGTGACCATCGGCGGGCGAGGGTCGAAGGGCACAGAGTTGCGGTTGACCGTGATGCCGACCGTGTGGAGCGCGTCTTCCGCTTGCTTGCCGTCGAGCGGCGAATTGCGCAGATCGGCGAGCACGAGGTGCACGTCGGTGCCCCCGGTGAGCACGTCGACGCCCGCCGACGCGGTGTCGGGCGCCATGAGACGCTCGGCGAGCAACTGGGCCCCCCGGATGGTGCGCTCCTGCCGGTCGCGGAACGCGGGCTCCATCGCGAGCTTGAACGCCGTCGCCTTCGCCGCGATCACGTGCATGAGCGGCCCGCCCTGCTGGCCGGGGAAGACGTTGCTGTTGAGCTTCTTCGCGAGCGCGGTGTCGCGGCTCAGAATGATTCCCGACCGCGGTCCGCCGAGGGTCTTGTGCACCGTCGACGACACGACGTCGGCGAACGGCACGGGAGAGGGGTGGAGGCCCGCAGCGACGAGCCCGGCGAAGTGGGCCATGTCGACCCACAGCGTCGCGCCGACCTCATCCGCGATTTCCCGGAAGGCGGCGAAGTCGAGCTGGCGGGGGTAGGCCGACCAGCCCGCGATGATCACGCGCGGTTTGTGCTCGCGCGCCTTGTCGCGCACGACATCCATGTCGATGAGGAAGGTGTCGGGGTCGACGCCGTAGGCCACCGCGTTGTAGAGCTTGCCCGAGAAGTTGAGCTTCATGCCGTGGGTCAGGTGACCGCCGTGGGCGAGCTCGAGGCCGAGGATCGTGTCGCCGGGGTCGGCGATCGCCGAGAGCACCGCGGCGTTGGCGGATGCCCCGGAGTGCGGTTGCACGTTGGCGAACTCGGCACCGAAGAGCTGCTTCGCTCGCGCGATCGCGAGCGACTCGGCGACGTCGACGAACTCGCACCCGCCGTAGTACCGGCGACCGGGGTATCCCTCGGCGTACTTGTTGGTGAGCACCGAACCCTGCGCTTGCAGCACGGCGCGAGGCACGAAGTTCTCGCTCGCGATCATCTCGAGGGTGCCGCGCTGGCGGCCGAGCTCGAGCTCGAGCACTTCGGCGATCTCGGGGTCGACGACCGAGAGGGGCTCGGTGAAGGCGGAGAAATGGGATTCGGACACTGGCAGCTCCTTGTCACGGGTCGAAGGCACGCTCGGCGCACACTCGACGTCTTGTGTGGAATGGCCCAGGCGTACGGCCACCAACCGTGTCAATCGCTCCCCGATGGGTGCCCATCTGAACGCCAGTCGCGACGCTGTCAGTCTACCCCCGCGGCGGTCTGCCGCGTCTGGCAGACCGCCTGCGGCGTCGTGCGGCACGTTCTCTCCGCGCCTTCTCGCGAGCCCGGGGTGGCACGAGAAAAGGGATCGCGGGATAGAGCACGCCTGCACCCACCCCGTGCAGCATGCCGATGGAGCACACCGTCACGACTCCGAATAGCAAGACGGCGACGAAGGCGGGGATGAGCGTGCCCAGGTCGAAGAAGCCGATCTCACCGAGGAAGTTCATGAGGAGCGCCACGCCGAGCAGCATGAGCGCTGGTGGCCAGAACGAGGGGTGAACGCGAAGAAGCACCCCGAAATTCTCCGCCCGACCGTCGGAGTGTCTCCAGCTGTAGAGGGAAAGCACCGGAAAAGCCACAGCGCCGACAGCACTCAGGATGGTCACGATGGTCGTCATGCTAGGTGGGGATCGTCGGGATCTCGGATGTCTGCGGCTCCACGCGAGCCCGCCGACGCCGGCTGATGACGCGATCGCTCGCGACGATGAGCACGACACCCGCCGCGACGATCGACGCCTCGAAGAACGGAAGGGTCTCGAGACCCACGGTGTCGTAGAGCTGCCCGCCGATGAAGGCGCCGCCCCCGATGCCCACGTTGAACGAGACCGTGAACCACGCCGAGGCCTGATCGCGCACGCGAACCGACGCGGTCTGCAGCATCCGGGTCTGCAGGAGGGCTGGGCCGCCACCGAACGCGATGCCCCACACGATGAGGGCGACGACGACGATGACGCGCTGCTCGGGAACGAGGCCGATCACCGTGACGGCGATCGCGACGATCGCGAAGGCCCCCGCGAGGCTCGCCCGCGGATAGCGCGCGCCGACGATACCGACGAGGATGAGACCGACCGCGCCCGCTCCCCCGTAGACGAAGAGCAGCACGCTCACGCTCGACTCCGCGAACCCGCTGACGCCCGTGTAGAACGGCACGATGTAGGTGTAGAAGAGGTTCTGGCCGATCATGATGACGGCCACGATGGCGCACAGGAGCACGACACCCGGGATGGACTTGTCTTTGCGCGCGGGGAGGGGGATCTCGCCCGTGCGCAGCTCGACCCCGTGCTTGACGGCGGGCAGGAAGAAGACGACGAGCACCGTGAGCACGACGATCGTCACGGCCATCACGACGAAGGCCATGCGCCAGCCGAGAGCCGTGCCGAGCGCTGTGCCGACCGGCACACCGAGAACGAACGCCGTCGTCGCCCCGGCGCTCGTGATCGCCACCGCACGGGCGAGCTGCTCGCGCGGCACGAGGTAGCCCGAGTACGCCCCGACGACGGCCCAGAACAGGCCGTGGGCGAGACCACCGAGCATGCGGGCGACGACGACCACGGCGAAGTTCGGTGCGAGAGCGACGAGCACGTTGGTGAGCGCGAACGTCGTGAGCACGACGATCACGAGGGTCTTGCGGTCGAAGCGTCTCGTGAGGGTCGTGAGGATGGGCGCGCTCACGACGACCGTGCCCGCGTAGACCGTGACGAGCAATCCGACCTGCGATTCGGTCACGGCGAGACCCTCGGCCAGTTGCGGCAGGAGACCGGTCGGCAGGAATTCACTCGTGACGCACACGAAGATCGCGCCCGAGAGGATGACGAGGCCGAACCACGGGAACGGCTTCGCTGCGGATGCGGAACCGCTCGGCGAGCGCGGGGATCGGTTGTGGGGCGCGTTCATAGGAGAAGGGCTTCCCTGGGAGAGTGTGGATCGTGTCGCCGTCCGCGGGATGCCTCCCGTTCGAGGCCATCGCGGCCAGACTATCGCAGGGCCTCCAGACCCGTACGCTGTCACGGTGACCGACTCCACCCACTGGGCCCTGACCATCGTGTGCGACGACCGACCCGGCATCGTGCATGCCGTGAGCGGAGTCGTCGTCGACACGGGGGGCAACATCACCGAGTCGCAGCAGTTCTCGAGTGACGACACCGGGCGGTTCTTCATGCGCCTGCAGGTCGAGTCGCCGCGAACGCGCGAGCAGTTCGAGACCGCACTCGAGCCGATCGCCGAGAGCTACGACATGACGTGGCGACTCGACGTCGTCGGCCGCCCTCTGCGCACCCTCGTGCTCGCGAGCACGGCGGCGCACTGCCTCAACGACATCCTCTTCCGCACGCGCGCCGGGCAGCTGCCGATCGAGGTGCCCCTCGTGCTGAGCAACCACGAGTCGCTCGCCGGACTCGCCGAGTTCTACTCCGTTCCCTTCGAGTCCCTCCCCGTGACGGATGCCGAGCAGAAGGCCGCGTTCGAAGCGCGCGTGCTCGAGGCGGTCGAGGCCCACGACATCGAACTCGTCGTGCTCGCCCGCTACATGCAGATCCTGTCGAGCGAACTATGCGCGAAGCTCGAGGGGAGGGTCATCAACATCCACCACTCGTTCCTCCCCGGGTTCAAGGGCGCGAACCCCTACAAGCAAGCCCACGCCCGCGGCGTGAAGCTCATCGGCGCGACCGCGCACTTCGTGACCCCCGACCTCGACGAGGGGCCCATCATCGAGCAGAACGTCGTGAGGGTCGACCACTCGAGGACACCCGCGCAGCTCGTCGCGATCGGTCAGGACGAGGAGTCGCGCACGCTCACCCAAGCGGTCAAGTGGTACGCCGAGAACCGCGTGCTCCTCGACGGCGATCGAACCATCATCTTCAAGTAGCGCGGCTCCCGACCCGCGTCGCGGGGAGCACCGACGCGAGTCTCGAGGGGCGACCAAGCTCTGCGACGCTTCGCAGCGAATACATAGCAGTGCCCCGCAACAATGAATTCGATCAGCACCGCCGTCGGCACCGCCACCGTGACGGCACCACACTTCGAGGAGATCCCGTGACCGCCGCCCGCCGCCGCACCGCCGCCCTCGTCTTCGGAGGCATCTCCGTCGCCACGGCCCTCGCTGGGTGCTCGACACCCGACGCCTCGACCGGGTCCGACTCGACGGGCGGGTCCGCGCCGACCACGTCGGGCGACTACGTCGACGGCAGCTACTCGGCCGCGGGCGACTACCAGAGCCCGGGCGGCACCGAGTCGATCGACGTCGAGTTGACCCTCGCCGACAACATCGTGACCGAGGTCTCCGTCACCGGGAACGCGACGTCCGGCAACGCCGAGCGCTACCAGAGCGAGTTCATCGACGGCATCGACGCCGAAGTCGTCGGGGTCGACATCGACGACCTCGCCGTCGACAAGGTCGCCGGGTCGTCGCTCACGAGCGACGGTTTCATGGCGGCCGTCGCACAGATCAAAGCGGATGCCGCGAGCTGAGGCCGCGCGATGACGCCGCCTGCGGCCGCACGCCCGGTTCTCCTGTGATGACCGACCTCGTGAGCCACCGTTTCGATGCGATCGGCACCCGCTGGTCGATCGACACTTCCCTGCCCCTCGACGCGTCTCTCGTCGAGGCCGTCGCGGATCGTGTCGAGCGGTTCGACCGCGACTGGTCGCGATTCCGGCCCGACTCCCTCGTCGCGCGCATCGCGAGCACCGCCGGCCGCACGATCCTGCCCGACGACGCTCCCGGGCTCCTCGACGTCTACCGTCGCCTCTACGCCGCGACCGACGGCGCTGTGAGCCCCCTCGTCGGGCGCACCCTCTCCGACTGGGGTTACGACGAGCACTACTCCCTCGTGCCCGCACCGCGCATCTCGTCCGTCCCCTCGTGGGACGACGCGATCTCGTGGCACGGCCGCTCGATCGAGACGTTCCGACCGGTGACCCTCGACGTCGGAGCGGCCGGCAAGGGATACCTCGCAGACATCCTGAGCGCGCTGCTGAGCCGCGCGGGAGTCGACGAGCACACGGTCGACGGCAGCGGCGACATCGTGCACCGCGCACCGCGCGCCCTGCGGGTCGCTCTCGAACACCCGCGCGACGCGACGAAAGCCATCGGGATCGTCGACCTCTCGACGGGGGCGATCGGCGCCTCGGCGTCGAATCGTCGGGTGTGGCGCGGCGCGCACCACATCCTCGACGCCGTGACGGGCCGCCCCGCGAGCGCGGTCATCGCGAGCTGGGCGATCGCGGCGACGGGCATCGAGGCGGACGGCCTCGCGACCGCGCTCATCGTGGGTGACCCCTCGCGCCTCGCCGAGCACTTCGACTTCGAGTGGGTGCGGATGCTCGCCGACGGAACGATCGAGCGGTCGGCCGGCTTCACCGGGCAGATCTTCGCGCACCAGACCGTGGCCGACCGGATCTCCGCGCACCGTGCCGCCGCGCACGAGGGGGCAGCATGATCTCGGCCCTCGCGACCCTCGACCGCACGCTCGGACGCGTGACGATGTACCGCCTCGTGACGCTCGTCCTCGCCGCGCTCGCCCTCATCTCGCTCGGGCTCTCCGCCCTCGGCATGCTGCCGTACGCTCCCCTCGACATCCTCGCGAGTGGGGCCGTCGCGATCGCGAGCACGCTCGTCGCATCGCGCGTGATGGCCCTCCTGTTCCGCACGCGGCCGCACGTCGAGTCCTCGCTCATCACCGCTCTCCTCGTGTTCTTTCTGTTCTGGCCATCGAGCGAACCGCGCGACCTCGCGGTCGTCGCCCTCGCGAGCGCGCTCGCGACCGCCTCGAAATACGTCGTCGCGTGGCGTCGACGTCACATTCTCAACCCCGCCGCCGCCGGGGCGATGATCGTCGCCCTCCTCGGGTTCGATTCCGCGGTCTGGTGGGTCGCGACGGCAGCGATGCTCCCCTTCGTCGTCGTCGGCGCGGCGCTCGTGCTCCACCGGGTGCGTCGATTCGCTCTCGCGGGGGTCTTCATCGTCGCGAGCGCGAGCATCCTCGTCGGTCGACTCGCCTGGTCGGGCTCGACGCTCCTCGACGCGACCGCGACGGCCTTCGTGTCCTACCCGATCGTGTTCTTCGCCGCGTTCATGCTGAGCGAGCCGCTCACCCTCCCGCCCCGGCGCTGGCAGCAGCTCGCCCTCGCGGCGCTCGTCGGGGCGCTCTTCGGCGTCGTCGGTCTCGTCTTTCTCGGACCGGTGTCGCTCTCGTTCGAAATGGCTCTCGTCATCGGCAACATCGCGGCGTTCGCCGCGGGCCAGCGTCGACGGGTCTCGCTCCGCTACGTCGGTCGCGACGACCTCACCCCGACAGCCGCGCGCTTCACGTTCGCCCCCGCCGCTCGCGTGCCATTCCGCGCCGGGCAGTACATCGAACTCACCCTTCCGCACGACCGCGCCGACGCACGCGGGTCGAGACGCGTGTTCACGCTCTCCTCCGCTCCCGGCGACGACACGGTGAGCGTGAGCCTGCGGATGAACGACCCCTCAAGCTCGTTCAAGCGCACCCTCGCCGCGCTGCGCCCCGGGGCGAGCGTATCGGCGACGCAGGTCGCCGGCGACTTCGTGCTCCCGAGAGACGAAGGGGTCCCCGTGCTGCTCGTCGCTCGCGGCATCGGGGTGACACCCTTCGTGAGCCAGCTCGCGGACGACCGCGGACGCGGTCGAGCCAGGGACTCGGTGCTCGTCTACGAGGTCGCCTCTCTGCGGGAGTTGGCCTTCTCCGACGAGCTCGCAGAGCACTCCGTCGTGCTCGTCTCGCCGAGTGAGCCGCAGAACCTCCCCGCGACGTGGCGCTGGGCGGGCGCGGGGCCCATCGACATCGACCTGTTGCGGCGCGAGGTGCCGGATGCGGCGTCCAGGCGGGCATTCGTCTCGGGAGCACCCGCGATGGTCACGGCGACGGCCGCGGCGCTTCGTCGCCTCGGCGCCTCGCGCGTCACGACCGACCACTTCGCCGGGTACTGAGCGGGCGATCGAGGCCCGACCCCGGCCCCACGCACGAATCGCGCCGCCCCGTCGCCCGGTGGGGCGTACGGCACGACGCGATTCGCGGGTGCGGTTCGGCGGTGATCAGCCCAGGCGTGCAGCGAGGTTCTTGTCGAGCGTGTCGAGGAACTCCTCGGTCGTCTGCCACTTCTGGTCGGGACCGACGAGGATCGCGAGGTCCTTCGTCATGGCGCCGGACTCGACGGTCGTGATGACGACGTCTTCGAGCGTCGACGCGAAGTCGATGAGGGCCTGGTTGTCGTCGAGCAGGCCGCGGTGCGCGAGACCGCGCGTCCAGGCGTAGATCGACGCGATCGGGTTCGTCGAGGTCGGCTTGCCGGCCTGGTGCTGGCGGTAGTGACGCGTGACCGTGCCGTGCGCGGCTTCCGCCTCGACGACCTTGCCGTCGGGGGTCGCGAGAACCGAGGTCATGAGCCCGAGCGAGCCGAAGCCCTGGGCGACGGTGTCGCTCTGCACGTCTCCGTCGTAGTTCTTGCAGGCCCAGACGTAGCCGCCCTCCCACTTCATGGCCGACGCGACCATGTCGTCGATGAGGCGGTGCTCATAGGTGAGACCGGCAGCGTCGAAACGCTCTTTGAACTCGGTCTGGAAGATCTCCTCGAAGATGTCCTTGAACCGACCGTCGTAGGCCTTGAGGATCGTGTTCTTGGTCGACAGGTAGACCGGGTAGTTGCGGCTCAGACCGTAGTTGAGGCTCGCCCGGGCGAAGTCGATGATCGAGTCGTCGAGGTTGTACTGCACCTGGGCGATGCCGTCACCGGGAGACTGGAAGACCTCGAACTGCTGGGGCTCGGAGCCGTCTTTTGGGGTGAAGCTCACCGAGAGCGTGCCCTCGCCCGCGAAGCGGAAGTCGGTCGCGCGGTACTGGTCGCCGAAGGCGTGACGACCGATGATGATGGGCTTGTTCCAGCCGGGCACGAGGCGGGGGATGTTCGAGATGATGATCGGCTCGCGGAAGATCACGCCGCCGAGGATGTTGCGGATGGTTCCGTTCGGCGAGCGCCACATCTTCTTGAGACCGAACTCTTCGACGCGGGCCTCGTCGGGGGTGATCGTCGCGCACTTGACGCCGACGCCGTGCTTCTGGATGGCGTGAGCCGCGTCGATCGTGACCTGGTCGTCGGTCGCGTCGCGGTGCTCGATTCCGAGGTCGTAGTACTCGAGGTCGATGTCGAGGTAGGGGTGGATGAGCGTGTCTTTGATCGACTGCCAGATGATGCGCGTCATCTCGTCGCCGTCGAGTTCGACGACGGTTCCTTCTACCTTGATCTTCGACACTGGTGATCTCCTCGGTTCGTTCGGTGGGCCGCCAAACAGCCTACACTTCGGGCCAACTATCTCGACATCGAGATACTTCTCGGGGGAGAACCACGCCAGGCGAGCCGCGGCCTACCTCGCGTCCGCCGCCTCAAGCTAGCCTGGAGACATGGCTGACCTGAGACTCGAAGAACTGTCGGCGAAGAACGCCGTCGCGGCGAACAACCTCACGCTCAAACCGGGTCAGGAGCAGTTCATCGCTCCCGTCTCCTACGCGATGGCGAGCCCGTTCCTCGATCCGAGCACGAGCTGGTCGCGCGTCGTGCTCGACGACGACGACGAGGTCGTCGCGTTCATCATGGCGAACTTCGATCCCGAGGCGCACGAGCCCGAATTCCAGAGCTGCATCTGGCGCATGAACGTCGCCGCCGAGGCCCAGGGCCGCGGCGTCGGTCGCTACGTCGTGATGTCCGTCGCCGACGAGGCGCGCAAGCGCGGCTTCACGCGGCTCACCGTCATCTGGGAGCCGGGAGACGACGGCCCCGAGGAGTTCTTCATCAGGGTCGGATTCGCCGTCGTCGACCAGACGCAGTACGGCGAGAACATCGGGGCGATGGACCTCTGAGTCACGAGTGTGACCGACGCTGCGGATGACTTCGTCTCGCGAGTGCTCGCGGTCGTCGACTCCATACCGGCGGGACGCGTCATGACCTACGGCGACGTCGCCGCCGCCATAGGAATACGGGCGGCACGCGCCGTCGGCACCGTGCTCGCGAGATACGGGTCGACCGTCGCGTGGTGGCGCGTGGTGCGAGCCGACGGCAGACCCGCCGCCGGTCACGAGGCCCGAGCGCTCGAGCACTACCTCGACGAGCAGACACCGCTCACCTCGGCGGGCGAGTTCCCGCGGATCGCGCTCGCGAGAGCGCGGTTCTCTCCCGACTGAACGCGGGAGTCATCCTCGCGACGGATGACCGAGCGACCGAGGGGTGACGGCGTCGCGACGCGGGGGTGACGACATCCGCTCGCCGACGCGGTCGACTGGGGGTACACCAACCGAAGGACCCCCACATGACACCCCGCTCGCTCCCCTCCCGCTCGGCCGCACGCCGATCCCTCACCGTCGTCGCCACCGCGACGGTCGCCGTGCTCGGCGCGACGACCCTCAGCGGGTGCACGGTCCTCGAGGCCTTCGCGACGACCTCGGAAGCGCGATACGTCGACTATGCGGACTTCTCCGAGAACGCGGAGCTCGTCTTCCGCTCGGCCGACTGGGTGCCCGACGATTCGACCGACCTCGCGGTGCGCTTCATCGTCCGGGAACCGGGGAACATGCTGCGGTTCACGAGCGAGAGCGGCGTCGATCCCGACGAGTGCGTGGAGGGCGCCCTCTCGGGCGAACCTCCCCTCGAGGCCGGATGGTGGCCCTCGAGCGAGCCGGACGAGGGGCTCGTGTGCGCAACCGACTGGCAGGTCTTCGAGCACTCGGGCTCGTGGTTCGCCTGGACGAACGCCGCGTGACCTCGCGGCCTCACCGGCCGAGCGGGCCTCGCGTCACCCTCGAGGCCCGCTAGACGAGCGAGTCCCGCCACGCCGCATGCAATTGTGCGAACTTGCCCGTGCCGGCGATGAGGTCAGCGGGTGTGCCGTCTTCGACGATGCGGCCGTGTTCCATGACGAGCACGCGATCGGCGATCGCGACGGTCGAGAGCCGGTGGGCGATGATGATGGCCGTGCGCTCGGCGAGAAGCGTCGTGAGCCCCTCCTGCACGAGTCGCTCGCTCGGGATGTCGAGCGACGCCGTCGCCTCGTCGAGGATGAGCACGACGGGATCGGCGAGGAACGCGCGCGCGAACGAGATGAGCTGGCGCTGCCCGGCCGACACGCGTCCCCCGCGCTTGTTGACGTCGGTGTCGTAGCCGCCGGGCAGCCCCTCAATGAACTCGTGCGCCCCGACAGCTCGAGCCGCCTCGACGATCTGCTCGCGCGTCGCGTCGGGTTTGCCGAGAGCGATGTTGTCGGCGACCGACCCCGAGAAGAGATAGGCCTCTTGCGTGACCATGACGATGGCGCGGCGCAGGTCCTTGGGGTGGAGCGAGGTGAGGTCGACGCCGTCGAGGGACACCGTGCCCTTGCTCGGGTCGTAGAACCTCGAGATGAGTTTGGCGAGCGTGGACTTTCCGGCGCCCGTCGAGCCGACGAGCGCGATCACCTGGCCCGCGGGGATATCGAGATCGAATTCGGGGAGGATCACGGTGTCGCGCTTGTAGGCGAACTCGACCCCCGAGAACGAGACCGCGCCATCCGCTTTCCACAGGTCGACGGGAGTGACGGGATCGGGCACGCTCGGTGTCTCCTCGAGCACTCCCGAGATCTTCTCGAGCGCGGCAGCGGCCGACTGGTAGGAGTTGTAGAACATCGCGATCTCTTGCGCGGGCGCGAAGAACTGCCTCGTGTAGAGGAGTGCCGCGAGGAGGACACCGATCGCGAGCGAGCCGTCGGCGACCCTCAGGCCGCCCACGAGCAGCACGACGGCGAGCGCGACGTTCCCGATGAGCACGAGGCCCGGATCGAAGATGCCGAAGAGGCGGATGACCCGGCTGTTCGAGTCGCGATAGGCCTCGACGTAGCCCGCGAAGTCGTCGGCGTTGCGCTTCTCCTTGCGGAAGGCTTTGACGGCACGGATGCCCGTCATCGTCTCGACGAAGTGCACGATGAGGCGCGCCGACGCGACCCGCGTCTCGCGGAACACGCGCTGCGATCGCACCTGGAACCAGCGCGTGAGAAGCGCGAGCGGAATGAGGAACGCCGCGAGCACGAGCCCGCTCGTGGGGTCGATCAAGACGAGCGCCCCCGCGATGAAGACCATGTAGAGCACGCCCTGCACGAGCTGGTTGATGCCCGAGTCGAGCAGCTCGCGAATCGAGTCGAGGTCGCTCGTCTGGCGGGCGATGATGCGGCCCGACGTGTAGCTCTCGTGGAACTCGAGACTCAGGCGCTGCGTGTGCAGGAAGACGCGCTTGCGCAAGTCGATGAGGATCGCCTGACTCACCCGAGCGGCGAGCACGGTGTACCACGCGATGAGCAGGGCGCCGATGACCCCCGTGCCGAGGTAGGCACCCACCGCGAACCCGAGCGGCATCCATTCGCCGTCGATGATGCCGGGGAGCCCGGCGTCGATCCCGTAGGCGATGAGAGCGGGGCCGGCCACCTGGGCGGCCGAGCTGACCGAGACCACGAGCATCGTGAGCACGACGCGCGCCGTGAGCGGACGGAGTAGCGACCCGAGCAGGCGAAGGGATCGCCTCCGGATCTGGCGGCTCTCGGCCTTCGTGAAGTCGTCGCGCTCTTCACCCTCGACACCCCGCACACTCATGAGAGCGCCCCTCTCGTGTTGGGTGCGGCGGTGTCGTGCAGAACATCGGGCAGGGGGCCGGGCACGGTGTCGGGCCCGGGGTCTGGCATCGCCGCGGCTGCTTCCTCGTCGAGGCTCGAGATGACGAACCGGTAGTGATCGTTGGTCGCGAGCAAGTGCGAGTGCGTGCCGACCGCCGTGACCCTGCCCCTCTCGAGCAGGGCGACGCGATCGGCGAGCATGACCGTCGAGGGGCGGTGGGCCACGATGAGGCCCGTCGTCGAGGCGAGCACGCGGCGCAGCGCCGCTTCGACGAGGGCTTCGGTGTCGACGTCGAGAGCCGAGAGGGGGTCGTCGAGCACGAGCACCTCGGGTCGGGCCGCGACAGCGCGCGCGAGGGCGAGACGCTGGCGCTGCCCTCCCGAGAGGCTCAGCCCCTCCTCGCCGACGAGGGTCTCGACACCGTGGGGGAGGTCGTGCACGAAGGCCGCCTGCGCGATGTCGAGCGCTTCGGCGAGATCGGCGTCGCTCGCCTCGGGCCGACCGAGGAGCACGTTGTCTCTCACCGAGGCCGAGAAGAGGATGGCGTCTTCGAACGCCATGGCGATGTGCCTGCGCAGATCGTGGCGCGTGAGATGCCGGATGTCGACCCCGTCGAGGGTGATGCGCCCCGCCGTCACGTCGTAGAGCCGTGTCGAGAGTGCCGTGAGCGTCGACTTGCCCGAGCCCGTGAGCCCGACGAGAGCCATCGTCTCTCCGGGTTCGAGAGCGAGATCGATGCCGTCGAGGAGGTCGGGAAACTGCGCGGGCGAATCCTGGTAGCGGAAGTGCACGCCCTCGAACACGAGTCGGCCCTCAGGGTCGTCGATGACCACGGGAGACTCGGGGTCGGTGATGGTGTTCTCCTGATCCATGACCTCGAAGAAGCGATCGGCCGCGGTGCGTGCGTCGAACGTCATCGCGAGCAGGTAGCCGATCGACTCGACGGGAAAGCGCAAGACCGTGGCCGTCGCGAAGAAGGCGACGAGCTCACCGACGCTCAGCTGGCCGTCCGCGGCGAGGAGCACCCCGCCGAAGAGCGAGAGCGCGAACGTCACGTCGGGAACGAGGAGCAGCCACAGCCAGATGCCCGCGACGGCGCGGGCCTTCTCGATCTCGGTGCCGCGGAGGTCCTCCGCCTGGTTCACGAAGTTGCGCAGCGCGTGACCGCCGCGCCCGAACGCCTTGAGCACCCGGATTCCGTGCACCGACTCCTCGACGGATGTCGCGAGATCCCCCGCCTGGTCTTGGCTCCGTCGAGACACGACCGAGTACTTCTTCTCGAACACGTAGCCGTAGATCCACATCGGCACGGAGCACACCATAAAGAGCACGCCGAGCATCCAGTTGATCGAGATCAGGAACACGAATCCGACGACGATCGTCGCGATGTTGACGACGAGCAGCACGAGCCCGAACGACATCCAGCGGCGGATGATGTTGAGGTCGCTCACCGCTCGCGAGAGCAGTTGCCCGCTCGCCCACCGATCGTGGAACGACACGGGGAGGTCTTGGAGTTTCTCATAGAACGCGTTGCGCATCCCCGCCTCGACCCTCGTCCCGGGCTGCAGCACGAACCACCGGCGCAGCCAGATCATCACGGCCTCGATGACGCCGAGCGCGAGAACGACGAGCACGGGAACCCAGATCTCACTCGAATCGCCGTCTTGCAGGGGACCGTCGACGAGAGACCTCAGCACCTGCGGGATCGCGAGGGCGACGAGCGCGGCGAGGAGCGCGGAGACCATTCCGAGGTAGATGCGCGGGAGGGCCGACTTCGCGTAGGGGTAGAGACGGAGGATCGAAGCGAACGTGCTGGGTTTCTTGACTGGCGTAGACACGGTGTTCCTTGGTCGCGCATCGCTGCGGCGCGAGACGGTGTCGAGGGGGTTGTCGGGGCGGAGGACGAGAGCCACGGTCTCGGCTCGACGGAGCCTTCCAGATTATGCCGTCACACAGAGCGAAGGCAAGAGAAAGCTCATGTTCGTTCGAGGGCGCAGTCGAGGCGCCGGGCCGGGTCGATCCCGCGGGCTCGGGATCGGTCTCGTGGCGCGGCGCGGCCTAGTGGTAGAAGTGACGCTCGCCGGTGAAGTACATCGCGACTCCCGCTCGGGTCGCCGCCTCGATGACCTCCTCGTCGCGCACGGAGCCTCCCGGCTGCACGACCGCCGTGACCCCCGCCGCGAGCAGGATCTCGAGGCCGTCGGCGAAGGGGAAGAAGGCGTCGGATGCCGCGACCGAACCGGATGCGCGGTCTCCGGCACGATCGACCGCGAGGCGGCACGAGTCGACGCGGTTGACCTGCCCCATGCCGACTCCGACCGATGCTCCCGCGTGCGCGAGCAGGATCGCGTTGGACTTGACCGATCGCACCGCTCGCCACGCGAACTCGAGGTCGGCGAGCGTCGACTCGTCGACGGACGACCCGGCGACGAGCGACCACCCGTTGCTCGAGAAGTCGTCGAACGTGTCGGGTTCCTGCACGAGTAGCCCGCCGGAGATCTGGCGGAACTCGCGTGCGTCGCGCGCGTAGCCCTCCGGCAGGGTCAACAGTCGGATGTTCTTCTTGGAGCGGAGGACGTCGAGAGCCTCGGGCTCGAAACCCGGAGCGATGACGACCTCGGTGAAGATGTCCTTGACCTGCTCGGCCATCGCGAGCGTGACCGGACGGTTGGCCGCGATGACCCCGCCGAACGCCGAGACGGGGTCGCACTCGTGGGCACGCATGTGCGCCGAAGCGATCGCATCGCCCGCGCCGTGGCTGACCGCGATACCGCACGGTTGGGCATGTTTGATGATCGCGACCGCGGGCTCGTCGAAGTCGTAGGCCGCGCGCACGGCGCCGTCGGCATCGACGTAGTTGTTGTACGACATCTCCTTGCCGTGCAGTTGCTCGGCACGAGCGACACCGGGCAGGTCTCTCGTGTAGAGCGCCGCCCGCTGGTGCGAGTTCTCGCCGTACCTCAGCACGCTCGAGAGCTCGTAGGTCGCCGCCACGGTGTCGGGGAAGATCGCGGGTTCGGCGACGTCCGCGACGATCTGGTCGGCGAAGAAGCGCGCGACCGCCCGGTCGTACTGCGCCGTGTGGGCGAATGCCTCGGCCGCGAGCATGCGACGCAGCGCGAGGTCGGTTCCCCCGGCGCGCAGCGCGGCGACGACGGCGGGGTAGCGCGAGGGCGAGACGACGATCGCGACGTTCGCGTGGTTCTTCGCCGAGGCCCGCACCATCGCGGGGCCACCGATGTCGATCTGCTCGACGGCGGCGTCGCCCGTGATGCCCGCCTCGATCGTCTCGACGAACGGGTAGAGGTTGACGATGACGAGCTCGAACGGCGAGATCCCCAGTTCGGCGAGCTGCTGCTCGTGGGCGGAGAGCCGGAGGTCCGCGAGGATGCCCGCGTGGATCGCCGGGTGCAGGGTCTTGACGCGACCGTCGAGCGCCTCGGCGAAACCGGTGACGTCGCTCACTTGCGTGACGGGGTGCCCCGCGGCCGCGATCGTGCTCGCGGTGGAACCCGTCGACACGATCTCGACGCCCGCATCGACGAGGGCGGCGGCGAGTTCGAGGAGCCCCGACTTGTCGCTCACCGAGACGAGGGCACGTCGTGCCGTGACGGTGTCGCGCTCGCGATAATCGGCGGGATCGTGTGTGGCTGCGCTCATGACTGAGATCGCTCCTCGAGGTCGATGGTTCCGTTGGCGATGTCGAGCACGACCGAGACGAGCAATCGACGCTCGACGATCTTGATGCGGTCGTGCAGAGTTGATTCGGTGTCGCCGTCGAGCACGTCGACGCGCTCGCGGGCGAGGATCGGGCCGCTGTCGACACCGCGATCGACGATGATCACACTCGCGCCGGTTCGGTCGACCCCGGCGGCGAGGGCATCCCGCACGCCGTGAGCTCCGGGGAACTCGGGGAGGTATGCCGGGTGCGTGTTGATGAGCTTCGGCGCGAGGGAGTCGACCACGCGCTCGGGCAGGAGCCTCATGAACCCGCTCAGAATGACGAGGTCGGGGTTCCACACCGAGAGGTTCTCAAGGAGGGCGTCGCCCCACTCGTCGCGACTGTCGTAGTTCGAGAAGGGAACGGTGAAGGTCGGGATGCCGAACGACTCACCGTGGGCGAGGCCCTCGGCGTCGCGGTCCGCCCCGATGGCGACGACTCGCGCCGGGTATTCCGCGTCATGGGTCGCCTCGAGGAGAGAGCGGAGGTTGGAGCCGGCACCCGAGATCAAGACGACGAGTGAGAGCACCGGTGAAGCCTATCGCGCGCCCGGTCGCGGCTCGCGCTCGGGCTCGGGCTCGTGCTCGGCGCCCGCCGCGCTGTCGGCACCCGCCGCGCTGTCGGCACCCGCCGCGCTGTCGACGCCCGCCTCCCGGCCACCGCGCTCGGCGACCGCGTCGGTCACACGGTCTGTCACGCGGTCGGAGAGCGCGCGCACATCCACTCCTCCGATGACGAGCGCGAGTATCGCGGGAACAGCGATCTCGAGGGCTCCCCACCCCCCGACGGTGAGCCAGTGCGGCCCCACCTCGACGAGGCGGCCGGGGCCCGCCGATCCGGATGCGAGACCCGAGAGCAGCGCGAGGATGACGCCGCCGATCGCTCCGATCGCCGCGCCCGCGGCCGCGAGCACCCATCGGGACTCGGACAGCACGGAGACGAGCCTGCGTCGCGCGAGGGCCGCGGCGACGAACGCCGCGACGACGGGGACGAGGAGTCCGACGAACGAGAACTCCCCCGCCGACTCCGGCACCGCACCGAGCATGGGGATCGCGGGTACGGGCCCCAGGGCGGTCGCGAGGGGGCTCACCGTCGAACCGCTGCCGATCGCGAACCCGGGACCGATGAACCAGCTCGCCGCCCAGACCACGAGGTTGGGAAGCGCGGCGAGCTGACCGATCGTGAGTGCTGCCCCGCCGAGGTACCCCGACTGCACGGCCTCGTAGAGCCCGATGATCTGGCCGTAGCTCGTCGCGAGGAGCACCGCGACCGCGACCGCGGAGACGGCCAGGATGCTCGCGACGACGACGACGGCCACCGCGGCGAGACTGCCCACCGCCCGCCTGAGCCGGAGGGGGATCATCGAATCGAGCCAGGTGCGGATGTCTGCGCCCATCGCCGCAGTGCGGGCGGCCATGAGCGACGCGGCAGGCGCAGCGCCGGCAGGAGCAGCGCCGGTAGACACAGACGCGGCCGATGCAGACCCGGCAGGAGCGGGCGCGGGCATCGCGCGCGTCGAACCGATCACGGTGCCGACGACGAACACGAGCGCGGGCAACAGGATGCCCTGCCACAGCACGGGCACCGCCGCGGAGGTCGTCGCCGAGAGGGTCGCCGCGGCGGAGAGCACAGCGACCGTCGTGACCGAGACGATGTGTCCGGTGAGCCGGTGCGGCGTCTCACCGATGCGACGGCCCGCCCGAACGGCGAGGAGGAGGGTGACGAGCGCGAATCCGAGGAGGGCCACCGTGACGGTGAACCCGTCTGCGGCACCCGGGAGCCCCGAGGCCGCGGCGACAGCGGGATCGAGAGCGAACGCGACGTCGACACCGTGGCCGATGAGCCACACATCGACCGCGGCACGCCAGAACACGATCCAGTCGACCTGGAGCCCGTATTCGAACGCCCACATGAGCGTGAGCGGCGCGAGGGTGATGCCGATGCCGACACCGACGACGAGGAGCGCCTCGAGGGCGGCGAAGAGGGCGGTGAGCGGACGATTCATACGCGAAGGACACTACCCGCGGGAGCGGCCGCCGGAGTCGCGCCTCGCGCAGTGCGGGGCAACCCCGGACGATCGATCCGCGGGGGCGGAGCCACTCCTACTCGTCGGGGCTGAAGTTGTAGCTCCACGCCGACTTGCCGCCGCCGTGGCTGCCGCCTCCCGTGCTCACGTAGCGCGCCCTCACCTCGTCGACCTCGAATTCGATCGAGGCGTTGAGGCCCCCCTCCGACACGACCGTGCCGGTTTTGCCGTCGAGGGGGCCTCCGAAGAGGCAGACGCGATACTTCTCCCCCGCGGCGGGCAGTTCTGGTCGAGATCCGGTCATGACTTCATCTCCCTATTCGAGTGTGCACCCCGCGGGGCGCTCTCGCTATACCTACTGCGCTTGCCGTGCCGGGAGCGGAGTCACCCGGACTCCGCCCCCGTTGCTACCGTGTCGGGCTCAGAGGCTCGCGAAGAGCTCCCGCATGAGTGAGGCGGTCTCGGACGGCGTCTTGCCGACCTTGACCCCCGCTGCCTCGAGCGCCTCTTTCTTGCCCTGTGCTGTGCCTGCGCCGTCGGAGACGATCGCGCCCGCGTGACCCATGGTCTTACCCTCGGGTGCCGTGAAACCGGCGACGTAGGCGACGACCGGCTTCGTGACGTTGGCCTGGATGAATTCGGCCGCGCGCTCCTCGGCATCGCCACCGATCTCACCGATCATGACGATCGCTTTGGTGTCGGGGTCGGCCTCGAACGCCGCGAGCGCGTCGATGTGCGTCGTGCCGATGATGGGGTCTCCACCGATGCCGATCGCCGTCGAGAAACCGAGGTCGCGGAGCTCGAACATCATCTGGTACGTGAGGGTTCCCGACTTCGACACGAGTCCGATCGGGCCGGCGTCGGTGATCGTCGCGGGGATGATGCCCGCATTCGACTTGCCCGGGCTGATGACTCCGGGGCAGTTCGGGCCGATGATGCGCGTCGTGTTGCCCTTCGCCTTGGCGTGGGCCCAGAACTGCGCCGAGTCGTGGATCGGGATGCCCTCGGTGATGACGATCGCGAGAGCGATCTCGGCGTCGACCGCTTCGATGACGGCGCCCTTGGCGAACGCCGGAGGCACGAAGATGACTGAGACGTTCGCGCCGGTCTCGGCCATCGCGTCGGCGACCGAGCCGAAGATCGGGAGGGTGTGACCCTCGATCTCGACGGTCGTGCCGGCCTTGCGCGGGTTCACGCCACCGACGATGTTCGAGCCGGATGCGAGCATCCGCCCCGCGTGCTTCGTGCCCTCGGACCCGGTGAGGCCCTGGACGATGATCTTGGAGTTCTCGTCGAGGAAGATCGACATGTCTAATCCTTTCCGGTCGCGCGTGCGACCGACTTCGAGGCGCTCGCGCGCGGGGGGTTACGCGTGGGCGAGCTCGGCGGCCTTGTCGGCCGCTTCGTCCATGGTGTCGACGACGGTCACGAGGGGGTGCGCGGCATCCGCGAGGATGCGGCGGCCCTCGACGACGTTGTTGCCGTCGAGTCGCACGACGAGGGGCTTCGTCGCGCTGTCACCGAGAGTGGCGAGGGCGCCGACGATGCCGTTCGCGACGGCGTCGCACGCCGTGATGCCGCCGAAGACGTTGACGAACACGCTCTTGACCTGGGGGTCGCCGAGGATGACGTCGAGGCCCGCGGCCATGACCTCGGCCGATGCTCCGCCGCCGATGTCGAGGAAGTTCGCCGGCTTCACGTTGCCGTGCTTCTCACCCGCATAGCTCACGACGTCGAGGGTCGACATGACGAGCCCCGCGCCGTTGCCGATGATGCCGACCTCGCCGTCGAGCTTGACGTAGTTGAGGTTCGACGCCTTGGCCTTGGCCTCGAGGGGGTCCTCCGCATCGGTGTCGACGAGGGCAGCGTGGTTCTCGTGACGGAACTCGGCGTTCTCGTCGAGGGTCACCTTGCCGTCGAGGGCGACGATGTCGCCCGCGCCCGTGAGCACGAGCGGGTTGACCTCGACGAGGGTCGCGTCCTCGCCGACGAAGACGTCGTAGAGCTTCACGATGACGGGGGCGATCTTCGGCACGAGTTCCTCGGGGAACTTCGCGGCGACGGCGATCTCGGTCGCCGTGTCGAGGTCGATGCCCGCGGACGGGTCGACCTCGATGCGCGCGAGCGCCTCGGGGCGTTCGACGGCGAGGATCTCGATCTCGACGCCACCCTCGTAGCTCGCGAGGGAGAGGAACGAGCGGTTCGCCCGGTCGAGGAGCACCGAGAAGTAGAACTCCTGCGTGATGTCGGCGCCCGCCGCGACCATGACGCGCTTGACGACGTGGCCCTTGATGTCGAGACCGAAGATGGCCTTCGATACCTCGGCCGCGTCGTCGGGGGTGTGGGCGACCTTCACGCCCCCCGCCTTGCCGCGGCCACCGATCTTCACCTGGGCCTTGACGACGACGGTGCCACCGAGCTTCTCTGCCGCGGCACGCACCTCCTCGGGGCTGTCGGCGATGATGCCGGCGAGAACGGGAACGCCGTAGGACTCGAATACGTCCCTGGCCTGGTACTCGAAAAGATCCACGCTGTTTGTCCAATCCGCGGGTCGGTTGTGGGGGATGCGACCCCGATCTCGGTCGAGATATCTCGACGTCGAGAGAAACGGGCCATCAATCACTCTACCCCTCCCCCGTGTCGAGCCAGCGGGCGTCGGGCCTCGGGCACGGACGGATGCGCGCGGGCTAGCGTGGATGCATGGTCAGATCGTCAGCCCCCCGGCGCCTCGTCGACATCGGGGCCGAAGGAGCGCTGCTCGCGGGCGGCGGGCGGGCCGTTCTCCTCCAACTGGCGCACCCGGCGATCGGTGCCGCGATCGCCGACCACAGTGATTTCGCCTCTCGGCCGACCCACCGCCTCGAGCAGACCCTCACGTTCGTCTACGCGCTCGTCTACGGCACAGACGATCAGGCGGCGGCGGTCACGCGACTCGTGAACGGCAGACACGCTGGCGTGGTCTCGGCCCCCGACAGTTCGACCGCCGATGGCGCGGGCAGCGGCGCATCCGTTCGCTACGACGCCAACGATCCGCACCTGCAGCTCTGGGTCGCCGCGACCCTCTACGACACGGCCGTGCTCGTGCACGACCGCCTCATCGGCAGGCTCGACGACACCGAACGCGACGCCATCTACGCCGACTACGCGATCGTGGGGACCGCGCTCCGGGTTCCCGCGGGCTTCTGGCCGGCCGACCGAGCCGCGTTCGCCGACTACTGGCAGCGGGTATCGAGCGGGCTCAGCGTCGACGACCGCGTTCGCGAGGTCGCCCACACCCTGCTTCATCCGCCGACGGGTCCGTTGTGGCTCCGCCTGGGAATGCCGCTCGCGAGACTCGTGACCGCGGGCCTGCTCGACGATCACCTCCGCAGAGAGTTCGCGCTCCCCTGGTCGGAGCGACGGCGGAGACGGTTCGACGTCGCGATGCGGGTGTTGGGCGCCCTCCAGCGCGTTCTGCCCCGCCGCGTGCGCGAGTGGCCTCGAGACCTCCTGCTGTCACGCCTCGATCGCACCGCGCGCGGCGGGGCGCACTGACCGGGTCGGGTCGGCTCGACTCAGGGCGTCTGCCACCGGTCGACGCACCGCTCGAGCACGTCCCGCACCCGGGCGCGCGACACGGGTTTGACGAGCGACGCTTCCGCACACGGATACTGCTCGGGGTCGAGCACCGACGTGATGGCCACGGGACACCCCGGGAGGTCGGCCCGGATGCGGGCCGTGAGATCCCACCCGGTCATGCCCGGGAGCAGGAGATCGACGACGGCGAGATCGACGCCGGCCCCGACCGTCGAATAGAGCTCGATGGCCGCTTCGGCCGACTCCGCGTCGATGACCCGACACCCGTGCCTCTCGAAGAGACGCCGCAGCAGAAGGCGCTGATCGTCGCTGTCCTCGACGACGAGAACGGTCACGGGCTCGCGAGAGACCTCGTCGGTCGCGATCGTCGTGCCCTGCGACATCCGAGCCCCCCGGCCTAGTAGACGGCTAACCCTACGCACTCCTCGACGACCGGATCACACCAGGGCACCCCCAGTGCGGGTCAGACGGCGAGGTGCTGACGCTCGTCCGCGCGCACAGACTCGGTGACGGGGAGCGAGAGGGTGAAGGTCGTCCCCTCGCCGACGACGCTCGAGACACCGACGGAGCCCCCGTGCGCGGTCGCGATCGCCCGAGTGATCACGAGACCGAGGCCGACGCCGGGCACGGCGTTCTTCGTCGCGGTCGACGCCCGGAAGAACGGGGTGAAGAGCCTGTCGAGTTCGGCCGGAGGGATGCCGATGCCCGAATCGGTCACGGTCACCGCGGCGGCACCGTCTGCCGCGATCGCGAGGCCCGCTGTGACGGTCCCCCCGCGGGGCGTGAACTTGATGGCGTTCGACAGGAGGTTGTCGAATGCCTGACCGAGCCTGCCCGAGTCGCCGTCGACGAGAGGGGCGGACGCCGCGTCGGAGATCGATTCGGTGAGTGTCACACCCGCGGCCGCCGCTGCGGGCGTGGCGGATTCGATCGACGCCCGCACGATCGGCGCGAGACTCTCCACCGCGCGATTCAGGGCGAACGAGCCCGATTCGACTTGAGCGGTGAACAGCAGATCGCCGACAAGCGACAGGAGCCGGTGCGCGTTCCGCTCGGCGACACCGAGGTATTGCAGCTGGGTCGGCGTGAGCTCGGTGCCCTCGTCGTCGTCGCGCAAGAGCTCGAGGTAGCCGAGGATCGAGCTCAGCGGCGTTCTCAACTCGTGCGAGATGAGGCCGACGAACTTGTCCTTGAGTTTCGCGACCTCGCGTTCCCTCGTCATGTCGGCGGCGACGAAGAGGTAACCGACCGTCTCCCCGTCGGAGTTCATCCTGCGCGTGACGCTCAACGCGACGGGGATGGTCGAACCGTCGGGGCGCACGTATGTCCAGTCGCGCGTGTCGGCGCTTCCCGTGCGCGCGAGCTCGACGAGAGCGGTGAAGCCCGAATCGACGCCTGCGACCCCGACGGGATGCTCGAGCGTGCGAGCCCGCTCCTGAAGCTCGGTGAGCACGTGGAACTCGACCACGTGCCGGCGGTCGACCACCTTGGCGGCGCGCACTCCCAGCATCCGCTCCGATCCGCTGTTGAGCATCTCGATGGTGCCGCGCGTGTCGGTGCCGATGATCGATTGCTCGGTCACGGCGTCCCAGACGCCCCGGAGCACGCGCTCCGCCTCGAGCACGTCGGCGTGCGCCCGTTCGATCGTCGCGACCTGGCCGACCGCGGCATCGAGCAACTGCTCGCGCTCGTTCGCGAGAGCGCGGAGCTGCGTGAGTTGCGATCGGTTCTGCAGGGTGAGCTCGTTGATGACGACGGCCGCGATCGCGAGGATGAACGGAGCGGCAACGGCACCCGCGGGAATGCTGCCGTTTGGCGCCTGGATCTGTTCGATCATCGGGGGGATGAGCAGAGCGATCGCCGACCCGATCGCCGCGTAGACGACGTTGCGGCGGCCGGCCTCGGCCGCGAACCAGATGAGCGGCAGAACCGCGAGCGAGGCGAAGATCGCGGATCGCTCCTCCGACGCGTATCTCAGTGCTCCGAGCGCCACGAAGTCGCACGCGGGAACGAGAAGGGCCCAGTTGCGTCGACGCGGCTTCGCCGTGAACACGCCGGCGAGAATCGTCGCGACGACGATCATCACGAGGCCGAAGGTCTTGCTGCCCGGGTGCATGACCTCCCAGTTCGGCAGGTACAGGCTGAACGAGCTGATGAAGAGGAACAGAACGGTGATGGGAACCTGGCGCACGATCGGAGACGCGTCGAGGAACGAGGGGAGCCACCTCCTCAATCGAGCCTTCACGACACCAGCCCCGACGGCGCGGCCACGGCGACCAGTTTCTCGATGAGCACGCGCGGGCTGAACGGCTTGATGAGGTAGTCGTCGGCCCCGGCGGCCCACCCCTCGGCGTGGGACTCACTGTCGACCCCCGCCGAGATGAGCACGATGTGCACGGGCGCGAGGGAGAGGTCCGCGCGGATGCGCCGAGACACCTCGAGGCCCGTCATCCCCGGCATCGCGACGTCGAGGAGCACGATGTCGGGGCGGTGCTCGACGACAGCCGACCACGCGGATTCCCCGTCGGCGACCGCCGCCACGAGTTCGAGACCCGCTCGGGCCACGGTGATCGAGACGAGGTCGCGCAGGTCGTCGTCGTCATCCGCGATGATCACGCGCATCGCACCCGCTCCGGTCGCGGCACTACCCGACATCGACGGAGTCCCGCACGATCTCGAGAGGTTCGCACGCGCCGCCCGCCCCGAACCGCGACCAGTACCGCGCCGTCGCGATCACGAGGTCGGGGTCGAGGGAGGCGGGGCGCTCCCCGCTCGCGGCGAAACACGCGAGCATCGACAGTTTTGCCTCGGTGACGTCGTCGATCGACACGAAGCGGTTGGGACGGAAGTCCACGGTCGCCGTGGGGCTCTGATAGCACGCGACCGTGCGCGCAGCACCGGTATCGACGGAGGATGTCGCACTGCGCGCCGCCTCGGAGACCGCGCGGCGATCGCCGTCGCGATCGTTCGCGCTCGGGAGGTACACGATGGTCGGCGTCACGTCGGCGAGCACTCGCGAGATGATCGCGGCGTTGTGCTCGACACTCGCAACCTCGGAGTCGCGCTGGTCCTCGAGGATGAGCACGGCTCCGATCGTCGCGGCGGCAGCCGAGCCCTCCGCCCACGCGGTCGCGATGCCCCCCTCTCGACGCCCGCCCGAGAGCGTCAGCACGGTGACATGATCTCCGGCCGCGCGGTGAGCCGCGAGGATGCCCCCGACACCGATCCCCACGTCGTCGGGGTGGGCTCCGATCGCGAGAACGGTCTCGGGTGCCCGGGCGGCGGCGGCGGCTCGGGACTCCTCGGCGAGGCGCGTGACGATCGACACGAGGTCGGCCGACGACACGGGCTTGTTCACGAACTCGTCGACTCTGTTGCGGAGGGCCGTCACCGCGTAGTCGACCGACACGTGCGCGGTCATGACGACGATCGGGGTGCCCGGTTGCTCGTCTCTGATGTGTTCGACGAGGTCGAGGCCCGACATCCCGGGCATCTCGATGTCGGTGATGACGACGTCCGGTCGCAGCTCGCGCACGGCGGCGCGCGCCTCGCGCGGATCGGTGACGGCGATGACGGTGCAGCCGAGTCGCTTCTCGAGCACCGTGGCGGTGTAGTTCGCCACGTCGACGTCGTCTTCGATGACGACGACACGATAATTCTCCGCCATTGTGCCCCCCGGCCGACCAGTGGCCACAGACAGCCGCAGAGGCCCACCCTACCGAGCGGGCGGTCGCCCCCGGCCTATCTCGGCGCCCCCAGTGCGGGTGACGACGCCAGCGCGCTAGAGCTTCTCGATGGCATGTCGCGCAGCGAGATGAGACAGGTGGACGAAGCTCGCTAGAGCTTCTCGAGCGGCATCTCGCGCAGCGAGATGAGACCGGTGGGCGAAGCTCGCTAGAGCTTCTCGATCGGGCTTATTTTGATGAGCAACCGCTTGCGACCCGCGGTGTCGAACTGCACTTCGGCGACGCTCTTGGTGCCGCTTCCCGACACGGAACTCACGCGCCCGTCGCCGAAGTCGACGTGCCGGATGCGATCGCCGGGGGCGAGCGTGAGGTCGCCGTTGTCGCGCACGGTGTTGGTGACTCCGCTCGTCCACTCGGTCTTCGGTTTGCCGGCGTTGCGTGCCGCGCGCGCGAGGGCCGTCGCGCTCGGTCCGCCCGAGGAGATCGAGTAGTCGGATGCTCCACCGAGGCTCGCGCGCCCGGCCGAGCCTCGGTTGGCGTTGAGGGCGCGGGACTGCGTGCCGCCGCGGCTCGTCGCCATCCCGGGCGACTGTCGCCAGTCGATGAGTTCGACGGGGATCTCCTGCAGGTAGCGGCTCGGCATGGCGACGCTCACCTCGCCGAACTGGGCTCGCGTCATCGCGAGCGAGAGGTAGAGGCGCCGGCGCGCGCGGGTGATCCCCACGTAGAAGAGGCGCCGCTCCTCGGCGGGGCCGCCGGGCTCGCCCGCCGACATCCGGTGCGGCAAAAGGTCTTCTTCCACGCCCGCGAGGAAGACCGCCTCGTATTCGAGCCCCTTGGCGGTGTGCAGGGTCATGAGCGAGACCGTTCCGCTCGAGTCGTCGAGGTCGTCGGCCGCGGCGACGAGCGAGGTCTCGGTGAGGAAGTCGATGAGGGTGCCGTCGGGGTTGTTCTTGTTGAACTCCTTGGTCACGGCGACGAGTTCTTCGACGTTCTCGGCACGCGCCTCGTCTTGCGGGTCGCGGCTCGCGCGCAGTGCTTCGACGAAACCTGTCTTGGTGAGCAGGGCGGTGAGGATGTCGGCGACCGGCGCCGGGCGGCCCGCACCCTCGGGCGGATCGACCGTCGCGCCGACCTCGTCGAGCACGGCGCTGAGGGCGAGGATCGCGTTCGTGACCTTGGGCCCGAGGCCGAGTTGGGCCGCCGACCTCATGGCGTCGCGCAGCGTGACACCGTTCTTGTCGGCGTGGCTCTGCAGAGCGGCTTCGGTCGCAGGCCCGATGCCGCGCCTGGGCGTGTTCATGATGCGGCGGAGCGCGAGAGGGTCGGCGGGGTTGGCCACGGCGATGAGGTAGCCGAAAGCGTCTTTGATCTCCGCGCGCTCGTAGAACTTGGTGCCGCCGAGCACCCGGTATGGCAGCGCCGAGCGGATGAACACCTCTTCGAGCGCTCGCGTCTGCGCGTTGGTGCGGTAGAACACCGCGATGTCCCGATACTCGACGCCCTGGGTGTGCAGCTCGGTGATCTCGTCGGCGATGAACTGCGCTTCGTCGTGCTGGCTGTAGCCCGTGAAACCGACGATCTTCTCGCCGTCTCCGACCGTCGTGAAGAGCTTCTTGTCTTTGCGATCGAAGTTGTTCGAGATCACGGCGTTGGCCGCGCTCAAGATAATCTGCGTCGAGCGGTAGTTCTGCTCGAGCAACACGACCTTCGCCCCGGGATAGTCGCGTTCGAACTCGACAATGTTGCGGATGTCCGCCCCGCGGAACGCGTAGATCGACTGATCCGAGTCGCCCACGACCGTGAGCGACGCCGGCGGCAGTTCTTTCGTCGGATCACGCAGGAGCGCGCCGTCGAAGCCGACCGCGTTCTCGAGGAGGTCGGTGCGCGGCGGCCGGGTGAGCTCGCGGATGAGGGCGTACTGCGCGTGGTTCGTGTCTTGGTACTCGTCGACGAGGATGTGCCGGAAGCGACGCTGATAGAGCGCGGCCACGTGGGGGAAGGCGCGGAACAGGTAGACGGTCTGACCGATGAGGTCGTCGAAGTCGAACGCGTTCGCGCTCGAGAGGCTGCGGGTGTACTGCCGGAAGATCTCGAGGAACATGCGCTCGGCGGGGTCGTCGATGTTGACTCCGCGCGAGTAGGTCTCGACGTCTTGCAGTTCGTTCTTGAGCTTCGAGATGCGGCCGGACGCCGAACTCACGGTGATGCCGAACGTGTCGGCGTCGAGGTCTTTGATGATCCGCTTGAGCAGCGCACGGCTGTCAGCGGAGTCGTAGATCGTGAAGTTCTTCGAGAAACCGAAGTGTTCGGCCTCGCGCCGCAGGATGCGCACGCACGCGGAGTGGAACGTCGAGATCCACATGCCTTCGGCGGCCCCGCCGACGAGGTGCTGCACGCGCTCGCGCATCTCGGCCGCGGCCTTGTTCGTGAAGGTGATCGCGAGGATCTGGCTCGGCCACGCTTCGCGGGATTCGAGGAGCCCCGCGACCCGGCGCGTGAGAACGCTCGTCTTGCCCGACCCCGCCCCCGCGACGATGAGGAGCGCTTCGCCCCGGTATTCGACGGCTTCGCGCTGCTGCGGGTTGAGCCCCTCGACGAGAGGGGACGACGAGGGCTCGGCGGGATCGAGGATGAAGGTCATTTCCCCCGATTCTAAACGCGGCGACCGACCTTGCTACGCCGTCGGGAGCCCGTCGGTGCGCTGCCGCCTCGCCGTCCTCGCGGCGAGCGCGAGGTCGGGGTGGTCGGCGAAGACCCCGTCGACCCCCGTGCCCAGCACGGCGTCGAACTCGCGCTCCCACTCGCCGGTGTCGTGGGGGTCACCCCCGGGCCGACGATTCGCCGGGGCGAGAAACCGGTTCTCGATGCGCAGGGTCCACGTGTAGACGGCGAGACCGACGGCGTGTGCGCGCGCCACGATGTCCGCCCCGACCGTTCGCCCCGACTCATCCGTTCTCAGGAGCACGCGCTTGTCGACGCTCACGCCGTCTGCCCACGTCGCGAGTTCGCGGAGACCGTCGTCCGTGAGCGCGTCGGCGTAGGTCGACGTCGGGCGGTCGACCGGAGACCCCGTCGCCTCGACCAGAAAGACGAGGCGCACACCCGCCGATCGCATCGGCTCGCGCTCGAGCACGCTCGCCTCGAAGCTCTCGACCGTGATGGCCGCACGATCCGCGGGGGTGGCGGCGGCGAGGGCCGCGACGAAGAGCGCCCCGAGATCGAACCCGAGATCGGCGAAGTGGCTCGCGTGCTTCAGTTCGGCGACGAGGGCGACCCCCGTGCCGTCGAGGATGTCGAACACCTCCTCGAGTCGCAGAATCGGCTCGCGGTCGTTCCACACGACGTTCGCGGGCCGCAGCGCGGGGAGACGCTCACGAGCGCGGAGGGTCGTGAGCTCCGCCCACGTGAAGTCTTCGGTGAACCACCCCGTGACCTCGACACCGTCGATGGTCGTGGTGCGGTGGCGACTCGCGAACTCCGGATGCTCCGCGACATCCGTCGTTCCCGAGATCTCGTTCTCGTGGCGGACGACGAGCACACCGTCGCGACTGACCACGAGGTCCGGTTCGACCGCGTCGCAGCCCTGCGCGATCGCGAGCTCGAACGCGCTCCGCGTGTGTTCGGGGCGGTATCCGCTCGCCCCGCGATGCGCGATGACGAGCGGGCTGCCCGGTGAGGGGCGCGGCGAGGCGGGCGGCGGGAGCGACGTCACACCGCAACGGT
This sequence comes from Marisediminicola sp. LYQ134, assembly GCF_046599635.1. NCBI lineage: Bacteria > Bacillati > Actinomycetota > Actinomycetes > Micrococcales > Microbacteriaceae > Marisediminicola > Marisediminicola sp. LYQ134. The sequence goes on along the minus strand of NZ_JBKIWP010000003.1, from coordinate 75,028 downwards.
ACGCGAGGGGTCGCACGGGAGGGCACCGCGAGGGAAGGCACCTGGCGAATTGGTACCCTGCAGCCATGACCACGTGCACGAATTGCGCCGCGGAGCTCTCCCCGCGGTGGAAATTCTGCATCCACTGCGGAACGCCGGTCGTGCGCTCCGAGGCAGCAGCGCCCCCGGCCACCCCGCTTCCGGTGACCCCACCCCCCGTGATCCCGCCCGCGGTGCGCCCGGCCGATCTCGCCGCGCCGCCGAGCACCGACCACCCCGCGGTGGACCACCGATTCGACGACCCTCTCGACGAGGATCCCGAGGCCGATGCGACCGCGCCGACCGAGCGCCGCATCGATGTGCTCATCGCACTCAGCGCCCTGCTCGCCCTCGGCGGCATCGCCCTCGTCGTCACGATGGTGATCGTCCTCGGCGGTCGCGAGTGAGCAGGGTCCACATCTCCCGCCCACGCACGAGGCGGTTTCGCGAGTGAGCGACGCCGTGCGACGGAACGAAACCTGGACCGAGCCCACCCGCAACCTCCCGCTGCGGTTCGGCTCCCACCCCGGGCGACTCGCCGTGACAGTGGCCCTGCTGATCACGGGAGGCATCGCCCTGCAGTTCGCGTCGGCGTACACCCTCGGTCTGCTCTTCTGGGGGGTCGTCGGAAGCGCCGCGGCATGGATCGTTGTTCCCGCCCGAGGGTGGCGCCGTGCGGTCGCTCTCGGCCCCGGTGTCTTCGGAGTCGCCTCGCTTCTCGCGGGAGCCGCATCCGGGGCCCTCATCGGCCTCACCCTCGCCGCGTGGCTCCTCGTGCGCGAGCGTCGGGCCGTCACCTACGTTCTCGTCAGCGTGCCCGTCGCCGTCGCGGTGACCCTCGCGCAGTTCTTCCCCGACTACGGGTGGGGTTTCGTGGTCGCACCGATCCTCGGGGCGACCGTCGTCGGCTGCGCGTGGGCGGCCCGTTCGCTCACAGCGGCGGCGGCGCGGCGCGATTCGGCGTTCGCCCAGCCCGACGCGAGCCGTTCTCCCCTAAAATAGAGCGACGAGGGCTCTTCATCGGGCTCTCCCCACAGCGAAAGAGGAATCGATGGCTTCGTCCAACCCAGCTTTCACCAACTCCCCGGCGTTCTCCAACAAACCGGGAACGTCCGCCCAGCTCTTCCAGCCCCAGGCCGCAGCGACGCTGTCGGCGGGTCAGCTCGACGACCTGTACAACCGCCCGTCGGCCGGCCCCAGCGAGACCGACCGGATGACCTACGAAGACACGATCGTCAAGACCGTCGTGTCGTTCGGCATCCTGCTCGTCGGCGCAGCGATCGGGTGGATCTTCCCGGTCCTCGCGATCCCCGCGGCGATCGCCGGATTCGTGCTCGCGCTCGTCAACATCTTCAAGAAGAAGCCGTCGCCCGCGCTCATCCTCACCTATGCCGCAGCGCAGGGAGTCTTCGTCGGAGGCATCTCGAACATCTTCGAGACGGCCTACAACGGCGTCGTGCCGCAGGCGATCCTCGGAACCCTCGTGGTCGTCGGTGTCGTTCTCGCGCTCTTCACGAGCGGAAAGATCCGCGCCTCGAAGAAAGCCACGAAGGTCTTCATCGTCGCGATGGTCGGCTACCTCGTGTTCTCGCTCCTCAACCTCGGTCTCACCGCGTTCGGTGTGCTCGACGGTTTCGGTCTGCGTGAGGGACCGTTCGGCGTGATCATCGGCATCTTCGTGATCCTCCTCGCGTCGTACTCGCTCGTGCTCGACTTCGACACCGTCAAGACCGGCGTCGAGCGTGGCGCGCCCCGCGTCTTCGGATGGTCGGCCGCCTTCGGCATCATGGTCACCGTCGTGTGGCTCTACGTCGAGATCCTCCGACTGCTCGCGATCTTCCGCGAGTAATCCCCCTCGTCAGGACCACGAGCGAAGGCCGCCCCTCGGGGCGGCCTTCGTCGTACACCGCCCCCGCCCCCGAAAGAACGCAATTTCCGCGAGGGTACGCCGGATCCGGCATCCGCTCGCGGAAATTACCTACAGTCGGTGGGGGGCTATTCCCACTCGATGGTTCCCGGGGGCTTCGACGTGACGTCGAGCACGACGCGGTTCACGCCGGGCACCTCGTTGGTGATGCGGTTCGAGATCGTCGCGAGCACGTCGTAGGGCAACCTCGTCCAGTCGGCCGTCATGGCGTCCTCCGACGACACGGGGCGCAACACGATCGGGTGACCGTAGGTGCGACCGTCACCCTGCACTCCGACCGAGCGCACGTCGGCGAGAAGAACCACGGGGCACTGCCAGATCTCCTGGTCGAGGCCCGCGGCGCTGAGCTCGGCACGGGCGATCGCGTCCGCCTTGCGGAGCAACTCGAGGCGATCACGCGTGACCTCCCCGACGATGCGGATGCCGAGGCCCGGCCCGGGGAACGGCTGGCGCGAGACGATGACCTCGGGCAGGCCGAGCTCGCGCCCGATGGCCCGCACCTCGTCTTTGAAGAGCGCGCGAAGCGGCTCGACGAGCTCGAACTTGAGGTCTTCGGGCAAGCCACCGACGTTGTGGTGGCTCTTGATGTTGGCGGTCCCGCTGCCGCCCCCGCTCTCCACGACATCCGGATACAGGGTGCCCTGCACGAGGTACTTGATGCTCTCGCCCTCGGCCTTCGCCTCGAGCACGAGCGCCTCCGCCGCGTTCTCAAACGTGCGGATGAACTCGCGCCCGATGATCTTGCGCTTCTGCTCGGGGTCACTCACTCCCGCGAGCGCATCGAGGAACTGGTCGACGGCGTCGACGGTCACGAGACGCACGCCCGTCGAGGCGACGTAGTCCTCCTCGACCTGGCGCCGTTCGTCCTGACGCAGGAGGCCGTGGTCCACGAAGATGCACACGAGCTGGTCGCCGACCGCCTCGTGCACGATCGCCGCGGCGACCGCGGAGTCGACGCCCCCGGAGAGGCCGCAGATGACCCTGCCGGTTCCGACCTGCTCGCGGATGCGGGCCACCTGCTCGGCGATGACGTTGCCGCTGTTCCAATCGGCGGGGATGCCCGCGGCACGGTGCAGGAAGTTCTCGAGCACGTTCTGGCCGTGGGTCGAGTGCTTGACCTCGGGGTGCCACTGCACTCCGTATAGCCGACGCTCGTCGCTCGCGAACGCCGCGACGGGAGTGGATGCACTCGATGCGAGCACCTCGAACCCCTCGGGTGCTTTCGCGACCGAGTCACCGTGGCTCATCCACGTGGTCTGGTCGGCGGGCTGCCCGCCGAGCAGGCTGCTGTCGCCGCCCGTGAGTGTCACCGCGGTCGACCCGTATTCGCGCAGCCCCGTGTTGGCGACCTCGCCACCGAGCTGCTGCGCCATGACCTGGAATCCGTAGCAGATGCCCAGCACCGGGATGCCGAGCTCGAGGATGCCGGGGTCGAGGGTCGGCGACCCGGGCTCGTAGACGCTCGACGGCCCCCCGCTCAAGACGATCCCGGCGGGGGCCATCGCCGCGACCTCTGCCGAGGTGATGGTGTGGGGCACGATCTCCGAGTAGACGTTCGCCTCGCGCACGCGTCTCGCGATGAGCTGAGCGTATTGTGCGCCGAAGTCGACGACGAGCACGGGTTTCTGTTCGGTCTCACTCAACGGGGGCCTCCACTCGGCTCGCGGCCTGTTCGATCTCGTCGAGCTGCGCGGTCGCGCGCCTCGTGATGAAGTGTTCGACGATGAACGACAGCAGGGGCACGACGCCGCCGAGGGCGATCGTGATGAAGTAACTGAACGGCCACCTCATGAGACTCCACAGGCGGAAGTCGGCGAAGAGGTAGACGACATACATCCACCCGTGGGCGATGAGGATGGCGCTCGAGAGGTTGAACGCGGTCACCGTGTCGACGGGCACGAGGGCGAAGAACCCGCCGGGCCCACCGAGCTCCATCTCGAGCTGCAGGGGCGTGTACTTGAAGATCATCTCGAAGATGAGCAGGAGGAGGAAGAAGCCCGTGATGTAGGCGGTGACCCGGTAGAACTTCAGGGCCTTCCGTATCCGGGGAACGTCGGACGCTTTGGGCTTCAAGGGCATGCGGTCAGTTTACCGGCGCACGCTGGGCCGACGGTGCGACGTCGAGGTCGGCCTCCTCCTCGGCGGCGAGTTCCTGCTCCCGCTCGTGGGCGTCGCGCACGAGGCGGTACCACATGAAGACCGCGAACCCCGCGAAGATGACCCACTCGGCCGCGTAGAACACGTTGAGCCAGTTGATCTGCACGTCGCTCGAGGGCGGCGGCGCGTCGATGGCCTCGAGCCCCGCGGGTGGGTCGAACGTGACGACGTAGCCGCTGTAGGTGCCGCCGGCCGCGACATCCCACAGGTTCACGAATGCCGAGGGTGCCATCGTCGACGTGAGTCCGCTCGTGAGGTCGCCGTCTTGGGGCCCCTCCCCGGGGAGATATCGCCCGACCACGGTTCCCGCCGAGGGGGCTGATCGCACGACCGCCTCCGCGTCGTCGAGAGTCGCCGCCCAGCCGAGTGCGACCGACACCGACGCTCTGCTCGATTCTGAACCGTCCGTGACGAGATGGCCGACGACCCAGTATCCGAGTTCGCCGTCGTTGACACGGTTGTCGAGAACGAGGAAGTCCGACTCGACGAACTCGCCGTCGACCGAGACCTGCTGACCGTCGACGTCATCGCGGAATCCGGTCTGCGGCTGGGCGACCTCGGCGAGTGGCCGGACGTTCTCGGATGCCTGCTCCGCATCCCCCTCGGATGCCACACTCTGGGCGAACTGCCACTGCCCGAGCGCGGCGAAGGCCGACGCGATCGCGAGGGCGAGCACGAGGAGCGCGATCCAGCGGGGACGACGAGCGACGCTCCACACGGCGGAACTCCCGTTCTCGGCTCACGCCGTTCTACCTGTCACCCCTCGCGGGCACTCGTGATCATTGTCGCGCACGACACTGAGGGAGTGCTCCAGTCGAGCCGGCCCGACGCGCAGGCCGACGACGCAGGCCCGACGGCTCCGACCCGTGCAGCCCCGCTTCGATCAGCGCGAGGCGATGATGTCGGGAGCCGCGAGCCTCACGCGGTCGGCCGACTCGTCGTCGGGCTGAGTCTGGCTCTCGATCTCGGCCGAAACCCTCTTGAGGTAGTTGCCGACCTCGTTCTCGATGCGTTCGGCGTCCCAACCGTGAACCCGTGCCATGAGCTCGGCCGCGACGGGAGCTGCGGAGACACCGCGATCCCACGCCTCGATCGAGATGCGTGTGCGTCTGGCGAGCACATCCTCGAGGTGCAGGGCGCCCTCGTGCGACGCGGCGTAGACCACTTCGGCACCGATGTAGTCGTCGGCTCCCGGCAGAGCCTCCCCGAGGGAGGGGTCCTCGCGGATGATGTCGAGCAGCTCGTCGGTCAGCGTTCCGTAGCGGTTGAGCAAGTGCTCGATGCGCACCTTGTGCACGCCGAAGGCCCTCGCGATCTTCGCGCGTTTGTTCCACGCGGCGTGATAGCCCTCGGCCCCGAGGAGCGCGATGTCTTCGGTCGTCGATGCGGGCACGTTCGCGTCGAGCGCGGCGACCGCCTCGTCGATGGCGTCTTGCGCCATGATGCGGTAGGTCGTCCACTTGCCGCCGGCGACGACGACGAGCCCGGGCACGGTGTGCGCGACGAGGTGCTCGCGCGAGAGCTTCGAGGTCTGGTCGGACTCCCCCGCGAGGAGCGGGCGGAGGCCGGCGTAGACACCCTCGACGTCGTCGCGCGTGAGTGGCACCGCGAGCACCGAGTTGACGTGCTCGAGGATGTAGTCGATGTCTGCCGCGGTCGCCGCGGGGTGGGCCTTGTCGAGATTCCAGTCGGTGTCGGTCGTTCCGATGAGCCAGTGGCGACCCCACGGGATGACGAAGAGCACGCTCTTCTCGGTGCGCAGCAGCAGACCGAGCTTCGACTGGAAGCGGTCGCGCGGCACGACGAGGTGCACGCCCTTCGACGCGCGCACCTTGAACTGGCCCCGCTCCCCCACCATCGACTGCGTGTCGTCGGTCCACACTCCCGTGGCGTTGACCACTTGCTTCGCGCGGATCTCGAACTTCTCGCCCGTCTCGAGGTCGTGCGCATGCACTCCCACGACGCGCTGGCCGACCTTGACGAACCCTTCGACCCGCACGCGGGAGGCGACGTGGGCGCCGTAGAACGACGCCGTGCGCGCGAGGGTCGACACGTAGCGCGCGTCGTCGACCTGGGCGTCGTAGTAGGTGATGCCGCCGACGAGAGCGTCATTGGCGATGCTCGGCGAGAGCCTCTGCACTTGACGCTTCGTGAGGTGGCGGTGGTGCGGAACACCGGGAGGGCGGCCGCCGCTGTAGCTCAGGATGTCGTAGAGGAGCATTCCGGCGCCGATGTAGCAGCGCTCGATGACGCGCTTCTTGAGCGGGTAGAGAAAGCGCACGGGCTTGACGAGGTGCGGGGCGAGCCGCTGCAGGAGCAGGCCGCGCTCCTTGAGGGCTTCGCGCACGAGACGGAAGTCGAGCTGCTCGAGGTAGCGGATGCCCCCGTGCACGAGTTTCGACGACCGGCTCGATGTTCCGCTCGACCAGTCCCTCGCCTCGACCATACCGACGCGCAGACCGCGAGTGACCGCGTCGAGGGCGGCCCCGGTGCCGACGATGCCGCCACCGACCACGAGGATGTCGAGCTCTTTGGTCTTGAGGGCCGCGATCGCGGCATCCCGCTCGTCCGGTCCGAGCTTCGACGACCGAGTCACTGTCTTGAGCGTGGCCATTATTGCCTCCCGGTTCTCGAGGTCGGCCACCGTGGCCGGCCCTCAGTCAACGCTAACCGGCGCTGTACGGAGCGACAACAACCTCGACCCGCTGGAACTCCTTGATGTCGGAGTAGCCGGTCGTCGCCATCGATCTCTTGAGTGCGCCGACGAGGTTCACTGTGCCATCGGCGACTGTGGATGGGCCGAACAGCACGCTCTCGAGCGGCGCCGCCTGGCCGACCGCGACACGGTGGCCGCGGGGCAGTTCGCCGTGGTGGGATTCGGCTCCCCAGTGCCAGCCTCCGCCGGGGGCGTCGGTCGCGCGGGCGAGGGTCGATCCGAGCATGACCGCGTCGGCCCCCATCGAGAACGCCTTCGCGATGTCGCCGGATGTTCCGAGGCCGCCGTCGGCGATGACGTGAACGTAGCGGCCGCCCGACTCGTCCATGTAGTCGCGACGGGCGCCCGCGACATCCGCGAGCGCCGTGGCCATGGGAGCGTGGATGCCGAGAGACTTGCGCGTCGTCGACGCCGCACCTCCCCCGAACCCGACGAGCACGCCCGCGGCGCCCGTGCGCATGAGGTGGAGGGCGGGCGTGTAGCCTGCCGCGCCACCGACGATCACGGGGACGTCGAGCTCGTAGATGAACTTCTTGAGGTTGAGCGGCTCCTGGTTCTTGGAGACGTGCTCGGCACTCACGGTGGTGCCTCGGATGACGAAGAGGTCGACACCCGCCGCGACGACGGTCTCGTAGAGCTCCTGGGTGCGCTGCGGGGAGAGCGCCCCCGCGACCGTCACTCCGGCCGCACGGATCTCGGCGAGGCGAGCCGTCACGAGCTCGGGCTTGATCGGCTCCGAGTAGATGGCCTGCATGCGCTTCGTCGCCTCGGCGCTGTCGAGGGAGCGGATCTCCTCGAGCACGGGCTCCGGGTTCTCGTACCGGGTCCAGACGCCCTCGAGGTCGAGCACGCCGAGACCGCCGTGGCGACCCATCGCGATGGCTGTCGCGGGCGAGACGACCGAGTCCATCGGGGCGGCGAGGAAGGGGATGTCGAACTGGTAGGCGTCGATCGACCACGAGACCGAGACGTCTTGAGGGTCGCGGGTCCGGCGACTCGGGACGATGGCGATGTCGTCGAATGCGTAGGCCCTGCGGGCGCGCTTTGCGCGGCCGATCTCGATGTCACTCACCCCGCCAGCCTACCGGGCGACCCTTTCGCCGAGAGGTCGCCCGGCCGCGGAGCGCGCGGCTACCGGCGGTAGTTCGGCGCCTCGACGACCATCTGCAGGTCGTGAGGGTGGCTCTCTTTGAGTCCCGCCGCAGTGATGCGCACGAACTTGCCCTTGTTCTTGAGTTCCTCGATCGTGCGAGCGCCCGTGTAGAACATCGACTGCCGGAGGCCCCCGATGAGCTGGTACGCGACCGCCGCGAGGGGGCCGCGATAGGGCACCTGCCCCTCGACACCCTCGGCGATGAGTTGCTCGTCGCTCGGGACATCCGCCTGGAAGTAGCGGTCTCGCGAGTACGACGTCTTCTTTCCGCGAGTCTGCAACGCGCCGAGCGAGCCCATTCCGCGGTAGTTCTTGTACTGCTTGCCTCCGACAAACACGAGGTCTCCCGGGCTCTCGTCGCACCCGGCGAGGAGCGAACCGAGCATGACCGTGTCGGCGCCGGCGACGAGCGCCTTCGCGATGTCGCCCGAGTACTGCAGGCCGCCGTCGGCGATCACGGGCACGTCGTGCTCGCGCGCCGCGAGGGATGCCTCGTAGACCGCGGTCACCTGGGGAACACCGACTCCCGCTACCACCCGCGTGGTGCAGATCGAGCCGGGCCCGACCCCGACCTTGATGGCGTCGGCTCCCGCATCGACCAGGGCCTGGGCGCCGGACCTCGTCGCGACGTTGCCGCCGACGATGTCGACGTGGGCGAACGTCGGGTCGGACTTCAACCGGCGGATGATGTCGAGCACCCCTGCGGAGTCGCCGTTGGCGGTGTCGACGACGATCATGTCGACCCCGGCATCGGCGAGCGCTCCCGCGCGATCCCACGCGTCTCCGAAGAAGCCGATCGCGGCGCCGACGCGCAGTCGCCCCTCGAGGTCTTTCGTGGCGTTGGGATACTTCTCGCTCTTGTCGAAGTCCTTCACGGTGATGAGTCCGCGGAGGCGCCCCTGACCGTCGATGAGGGGGAGCTTCTCGATCTTGTGCTGGGCGAAGATCGCGATGGCCGAGTCGGGGTCGACCCCCTCGGGGGCGGTGATGAGCGGACCCTTGGTCATGACGTCACGCACGAGAGTCGTCGACTTCTCGAACGGCGAGACGAAGCGCATGTCGCGATTGGTGATGATGCCCACGAGGGTGCCGTCGGCCTCGACGACGGGGAGACCCGAGACGCGGAACTGGCCGCAGAGCTCGTCGACCTCCTGCACGGTCGCGTCGGGCGACGTCGTCACAGGGTTCGTGATCATGCCCGACTCGGAGCGCTTGACCTTGTCGACGAGCGTCGCCTGGTCGTCGATCGACAGGTTGCGGTGCAGCACGCCGAGGCCCCCGTGGCGAGCCATCGCGATCGCCATGCGCGACTCGGTCACGGTGTCCATCGCCGACGAGAGGAGGGGGGAGTTGACCGTGATCCGCCGGGTGAGCCTCGACGAGGTGTCCGCTTCGCTCGGGATGACATCGGTGTGCCCGGGCAGAAGCATGACGTCGTCGTACGTGAGTCCGATGAAACCGAACGGATCGGGCTGGGACATGTGTCTCCCTGTTGGATCGAGGGGGGAAAGAGTCTCCGGGTGCTGCGTCGAATCCGGTATTCAATGTTAACGGTTTAGGGATCGCCTCATTCCCCCGCATAATAAGGGCCTACTCGTGAGTCGACCCGAAACACGAGGGACACAAATGATCGGTAACGTCATCGTCGACGACCAGCCTTGAAGGCGAGACCACTCCCGTGCTCTTGCTGGCTCGCCCCTGGAGGTTCAGTGCCACTCATCCTGCGACGCGCTTCGCCGCTCGTGAACGTATCCGTGACCCTTCTGGGGACCCTCCTCGTGGGGCTCTTCCTCGCACTCGCCGTCGGGCTCTCGCCCGCGTCGGCGGAGTCGAGCCCGAGCCCCTCGCCGTCGCCCTCGAGCGACTTCACCGACACCTATACGGTCGGCGGACTCATCCGCGACGGTGACGAGCCCATCGCGGGCGTCGAGGTCGAGGTCGAGGGCTCCGGCTTCAGCGAGATCGGCGTCACGGGTGACGACGGTCGCTGGACGGTCACGGTTCCCGGCCAGGGCGCCTATACCGCCACCCTCCTCCCCGACACCCTCCCCGAGGGCGTCGTGCCTCGCGACCCCGACAACCTCACGCGCGACGTCAACCTCGCGCAGACCAACACGGTCAACGTGCTCTTCCCCACGGGTGAAGGCACGTCGGTGAGCTCGAGCATCCTCGACACGATCCTCACGCGCGCCGTCTACGGCGTGAACTTCGGGCTGCTCCTCGCGCTCGCCGCGATCGGCATCTCGCTCATCTACGGCACGACGAAGCTCAACAACTTCGCCCACGGTGAGATGGTGACCTTCGGCGCGGTGATGTTCCTGCTCTTCGGAACCGTGCTCGACCTGCCGATCATCGTCGCCGTGGCGATCACCCTCGTGCTGAGCGCCTTCACCGGATACGCGCAAGACGCGTGGCTCCACAGACCCCTGAGGCGACGCGGGGTCGGTCTCGTGCAAGCGATGATCGTCACGATCGGTCTCTCGATCCTCGCGCGATACGTCATCCTGTTCTTCCTCGGCGGAAACATCGAGACACTCGACACGGGCCTCACGCAGACGGTCACCGTCGGCCCCGTGACCATCACGCTCGCGTCCCTCGTGAGCATGGGCATCAGCATCGTCATGCTCGCCCTCGTCGCGTTCTTCCTCACCCGCACCCGCATCGGCAAGGCCACGCGAGCCGTGAGCGACAACGCGTCGCTCGCCGCCGCCTCGGGCATCAACGTCGACCGCATCATCCGCATCGTCTGGATCATGGCCGCGACACTCACGGGGCTCAGCGGAATCCTCTACGGGGTGTTCCGCCAGGTGAACTGGAACATGGGCTTCCAGATCCTTCTCCTGCTGTTCGCCGCGGTCACCCTCGGCGGGCTCGGAAGCGCGTTCGGAGCCCTCGTCGGCTCGCTCGTCATCGGAATCGTCACCGAGGTGTCGACCGTCTGGATTCCCAACGACCTGCGCTACGCGGTCGCACTTCTCATCCTCATCCTCGTGCTCCTCGTGAGACCACAAGGTGTCTTGGGGCGCAAGGAACGGGTCGGCTAGGAGGCCATCATGGACTGGGGACAGATTCTCAACAGTGCCGCGGGCGAGCTGCTCAGCCCGGTCACGGCGGCGTACGCTCTCGCGGCGATCGGGCTCAGTGTGCACTTCGGCTATGCCGGACTGCTCAACTTCGGTCAAGCGGGCTTCATGGCGATCGGCGCATACGCCTTCGTCGTGCCGACCCTCCTCTTCGACTTCCCGCTGTGGGCGGGGTTCCTCTCGACGATCCTCGCGAGCGTGCTCTTCGCCTTCCTGCTCGGCATACCGACGCTGCGGCTGCGAGCCGACTACCTCGCGATCGTCACGATCGCGAGCGCCGAGATCGTGCGGTTCACGGTGTCGACCACGGCACTCACCGACGTCACGGGTGGTGCGGCCGGGCTCTCAGGGTTCAACAGCGGCTTCATCGCGCTCAACCCCTTCGCCGACGGCAGCTACGGCTTCGGCCCGTGGACCTACACGGCCAACCAGCTGTGGATCCGCGTGTTCGGTTGGGGCCTCGTGATCCTCGCGACGATCCTCGTGTTCCTGCTCATGCGGAGCCCGTGGGGCCGCGTCGTCAAGGGCATCCGCGAAGACGAGGATGCCGTGCGCAGCCTCGGCAAGAACGTCTACGCCTACAAGATGCAGGCCCTCATCCTCGGTGGTGTCTTCGGATCTCTCGCCGGCGTCATCTTCGTGCTGCCGCGAGCCGTGCAGCCCGGTAACTACGCGACGACGCTGACGTTCTTCATCTGGACGATGCTGCTCCTCGGCGGGGCGGCGACGCTCCTCGGTCCGATCGTGGGAGCCATGCTCTTCGCAGCACTCCTCACCCTGAGCGACAGCATCCTCCGCGGCCTCATCTCGGCTGACATCATCACCTTCATCAGCAGCACCCAGGCCGGGCAGATACGTTTCATCATCATCGGCGCCGTGCTCATGCTCCTCGTCATATTCAGACCCCAGGGCATCTTCGGCAACAAGAAGGAGCTGTCGTTCAATGTCTGACACCGCGCTCACCCACCCCCTCGTCGTCGGCGAGGTCGGCCCCGGCTGCAAGAAGGTCGACCCGATCGTCGTCGCCGACGGCGTCACCCGCACCTTCGGTGGCCTGACCGCCGTCGACGTCGCCCACGTGGAGATCCCCCGCGGGAGCATCACGGCTCTCATCGGGCCCAACGGTGCGGGCAAGACGACGTTCTTCAACCTGCTCACGGGGTTCGACAAGCCCAACACGGGCGATTGGAGCTTCGAGGGAGACAGCCTCGCGCGCGTCCCCGCGTTCCGTGTCGCCCGCAAGGGAATGGTGCGCACCTTCCAGCTCACGAAGTCGCTCGGCCGTCTGAGCGTGCTGCAGAACATGCTCCTGGGAGCCACCAAGCAACCGGGCGAGAACATCTTCACGGCGCTCATCAAGCCGCTCTGGAAGAAGCGCGAGACCGACATCACGGCGAAAGCCGAAGAGCTGCTCGCCCGCTTCAAGCTCGACGCCAAGAAGGACGACTACGCGGCCTCGCTCTCGGGCGGCCAGCGCAAGCTCCTCGAGATGGCTCGCGCCCTCATGAGCGACCCCGTGCTCGTGATGCTCGACGAGCCCATGGCCGGGGTCAACCCGGCGCTCACCCAGTCGCTCCTCGGCCACATCAAGCAGCTCAAGTCCGAGGGCATGTCGGTGCTCTTCGTCGAGCACGACATGCACATGGTCAGGCACATCTCCGACTGGGTCATCGTCATGGCCGAGGGCAAGGTCGTGGCAGAGGGCCCGCCAGACAGCGTGATGAACGACCCCGCCGTCATCGATGCCTACCTCGGTGCGCATCACGACACCGACCTCGGCGACATGACCGGCACGACCAACCCCGTGGTCGAGGCCAAGCAGGCCGCCGAAGCCCACGCAGCAGAGCGAGAGGCGCACTGATGAGCGAGACAGTCGGACCCACGTCGACCCCGACGACCACCGCGACCGTCGATCCCGTGCTCTACAGCACCGACCTCGTCGCGGGATACATCCCCGGTGTCAACATCCTCAACGGATGCAACATCACGGCCTACCCCGGTGAGCTCATCGGCATCATCGGCCCCAACGGCGCGGGCAAGTCGACCTTCCTCAAGGCCGTGTTCGGGCAGGTGAAGATCCGCGAGGGCACGATCCACCTCAAGGGCGAGGACATCACCGGGCTCAAGGCCGACAAGCTCGTGAGCAAGGGCGTGGGCATGGTCCCGCAGAACAACAACGTGTTCCCGACCCTCACGATCGAGGAGAACCTCGAGATGGGGCTCTTCCAGCGCCCGAAGGTCTTCGACGAGCGCTTCGAGTTCGTGACGACGATCTTCCCCGAGCTCGGGACCCGCCGCAAGCAGCGTGCGGGCTCGCTCTCGGGCGGTGAGCGACAGATGGTCGCCATGGGCCGCGCGCTCATGATGGACCCCTCCGTACTGCTCCTCGATGAGCCGTCCGCAGGGCTGTCGCCGGTGCGTCAAGATGAGACCTTCCTCCGCGTGCACCAGATCAACCGCGCCGGCGTCTCGGTCATCATGGTCGAGCAGAACGCCCGCCGCTGCCTGCAGATCTGCGACCGCGCCTACGTTCTCGACCAGGGCCGCGACGCCTACACAGGCACGGGCCGGGAGCTGCTGAAGGACCCCAAGGTCACCGAGCTCTACCTCGGCACCCTCGCGGCCGACGTCGACGCCGACACGAAGGCTCGCGGCGTCTGAGCGGCACTCACGACGACGAAGGCCCCGGGCACTCGCCTGGGGCCTTTCTCATGCCGTGACGGCTGCGTGTGCGCCTCGACGGCCGTGTCGACCAGACACGCGCGCCGTGAGCAGGCGCGAAGAAGGGCCCGGCCGTGGCGGCCGGGCCCTTCAGTGTCGTGCAGTCGAACGATTACTCGTTGAGGCTGCCGAACTCCGCGTTGAGCGGCTCGTACTGGTTGTCGGCACCGTACTGGTAGATACCGATGTACGCCTCGGTCGGGTCACCGTTCGCATCGAACGTGATCGGTCCCGAGGGGCCGTCGTAGTCGATGTCTTCACCCTCGGAGATGAGCGCGAGGCAGTCGGCGAACGTCTCGCACGTCTCGCCGTCCTTCGAGACCGACTCGAGGTTGTCGCGAATCGTGGTCGGGTCGTCGCTGCCACCCTGAGCGGCCGCGAGGGCCGACAGGATCACGGCGTCGTAAGACTCGGCCGAGTAGCTGAAGTCCTCGAGGTCGGGGTCGACCTCGAGCAGGCGGTCACGGAAGTCCGACGAGGCGAAGTTACCCGGCAGGGTTCCCTTCGCTCCCTCGAGCGTGCCCTCTTCGAACTCGTAGCTGTTCGAGAGGTTTCCGTCGGTGAAGTACACGCCCGCACCGTCGAAGCCCTGGGTGTTGACGAGCTCGGGGATGATCGACGAGGTCTCCGCGAAGGCGACGACGGCGATGGCATCCGGGTCTCCGGCGAGCGCCTCGTCGACGATCGCGGTGAACTGCGTGTCTCCCGGGTTGAACGCGACGGACGCCGAGACGGTTCCGCCCGCATCCTCGACGGCGGTCGTCGCGTTCTCGACGAGACCGGTTCCGTAGGGGTCGTTGATGTAGATGAACGCGACGTTCTCTGCACCGTCGCCGACCATGAGGTTTCCGAGCACGCGACCCTGGAGCACGTCGCTCGGCGCGGTACGCCAGTACCAGCCGTCGTCCTCGTATTCGGTGAAGTCGGGGGAGGTGTTCGCGGGCGAGAACTGCACGATGCCCGCGTCGACGAGACGGTCGATGAACGTGAAGGAGACTCCCGAGGATGCCGCACCCACGACGACGTCGGTCGGGAGGTCGACGAGCTCGGTCGCGGACTGCGTCGCGATGTCGGTCTCGAGGTCACCCGAGTCACGGTGCTCGACGGTGACGTCGAACTCGAAGTCCGAGTCGGCGATCTCTTCGGCGGCGAGGTCGACGCCGGCGAACTCGGGCGGGCCAAGGAAGGCGAGGCTACCGGTCTGCGGAAGGATCGTGCCGATCGAGAGAACCCCGTCTGCCTCGCGTGACGACGCGGGGAAGTCGGTGGTGGCTTCGTCGGTGTCTTCTTCGGCAGGACCGCTGGCGCACGAGGCCAGCAGCAGGATGCCCGCGGTGGCCGCGACAACCTTGATTCCCGCCGAGAAGGCGTGCGAGCGGGAAGGTGTTGAGCCCTTCAGGAATGCGCTCATTGTGCTCCTCTGGTGTAGGTGAGTTTTCCGGCACGGAAGAACCGCGCGGTTGGTTCACGGTATAGACGGAATGACCCCCACACAATACGAGGCTGTTACAGCCGTGTAACGCGACGGAATCGTTACATTGACGGGGCAGAACCGGGCAAGCACTCCGTGCGGTGTGCCCGGCACGACGGAACCCGCATGATGCCGCGGGTATCGAAGCTCCTGGTCACGGATGACCGCGGCCCCGCATCTAGCGGAACGAGCGGGCGCCGCTCATTCCGGTGAACGCGATTGTGACACCGTCGTCGAGCGCCGCGATGCACTCCCCGACGACGCTGCACGAGACGCTCCCCGTCGTGACCGATGCCACGGCAGCGGCGATGGAGGGCCCCCCGTCGTCGGCGACCGCGATCGCCGCGAGGGCGACGAGGGTCGCCGCGTCGAACGCCTCCGCCGCGTAGGCGACGTCGGCCACTCCGGGGTCGGTCGTCCGCACGAGCGCCGTGAAGTCGTCGTCGGCCGTCGTAGGGTCGCGCATGCTGTCGGGGGCCGTGCTGTCGTGAGCCGTGCTGTCGTGAGCGTCGTCGTCGAGCCCCGCGAGCACGAGGGCGAGCGGCTCGTCCACGGCGAGCGGGCCCGCGGTCGGCGAAACCACGGCGACGTCGTCGTCGGCCAGGGCCTCGGCGACCCTCGCGACGGCATCCGCGGTTCCGGGCCCGATGATGACGTCCACACCGAGGTCGGCGAGTTCCCGTGCGGCCGACACGAGGCCGTCGCCCGACGCGTCGCGGTGGGTGACGACGGCGGGGGTGCCGCCGACACCTCCGGCCTCGTTGAGGGCGCGCACCGCGGCATCCACTCCCGCGACCTGCGCGGCCCCGATGTCGGCGAGATCGCCCGTGAGTTCGAAGAGGGTGCCGATCGACAGCTCGCCGTCACCACTCGGAGCGACCTCGCTCGGGCTCGGAGTGGCGCTCGCGCTCGGGACGGGCATCGAATCGGTCGTCCCGCTCGACGCGCACGCGACGAGCGACACGGCCAGGGCGGCGGCGACAGCACTCGTCGCGAGCGCGCACAAGGGACCCTGGGCCATCGATCAACTCCTTCCGTGTCCGCGTCTCCGCGGCGCACGAGGGAACCCTAGTGTCAGGTCAGCGGGCGTACGACGCGGCGTGCCGACCTGCCCGAAACGACCATGTCCACCGTGAGCACGATGAGGGCGACCCAGACGAGCCCGAACCCGACCCAGCGCTCGGGGGGCATCGCCTCGCGCAACACGAAGGCTCCGAACGCGAACTGCAGGAGGGGCGCCAGATACTGCACGAGACCGAGGGTGATGAGCGGCAACCGACGCGCGGCTCCTGCGAACAAAAGGAGGGGAACCGCCGTGATGACCCCCGACCCGATCACGAGGAGCGTGTGCCCGACGCTCACGGAGCCGAACAGGATTCCCGTCGACGAGCCGACGACGGCCAGCTGGATGACGGCGACGGGGGTGAGCCACGCGGTCTCGAGCGAGAGTCCGCTCACCGCATCGACCCGCGGCCCCACGCGCTTCTTGATGAGCCCGTAGAGCCCGAACGAGAAGGCGAGCGCGAGCGATATCCACGGGAACGTGCCGTAGCCGATCGCGAGCACGAGCACGGCGACGAAGCTGATCGCCACCGCGACCCACTGGGCGGGCCGCAACCGTTCGCGGAGGATGAGCACACCGAGCAAGACCGTGACGATCGGGTTGATGAAGTAACCGAGCGCGCCCTCGAGCACCCGGTCGGTGAGCACCGCGAAGATGTACACCTGCCAGTTGACGTAGATGAACACTCCCGCGAGCCCGACGGTGAGCAGGAGTCGCGGCGAGCGCACGATCGCGACGACGGCCCCCCAGCTGCGCGTGACGGTGAGCAGGAGCGCGCAGAACACGAGCGAGAACAGGATGCGGAACGCGACGATCTCGAACGGACCCGACGGCGCGAGCACGAGGAAGTAGACGGGGAGGAAACCCCAGAGACCGTAGGCACCGATGGCCTGGATGAACCCGGACCTCACGCCCGGTGCGGAGGGGCGGGGAGAGGGCGACGGGGAGCCGCTCGGGGAGGGCGATGAGGCGTCGGGCACTGTCCCGATGCTACTCCCGGGATCGGGCCGACTCTCGCCGTCGCCGCACACGACGAAGGCCCGCCCGGATGACCGGGCGGGCCTTCGAACTGGCGGGTCGTGACTAGCGGACGACGACCGCGAGCACGTCGCGAGCCGACAGCACGAGGAGGTCTTCTCCGCCGTACTTCACCTCGGTTCCGCCGTACTTGGAGTAGATGACCTTGTCGCCGACGGCGATGTCGAGGGGCACGCGGTTGCCGTTGTCATCGATGCGACCTGGACCCACGGCGACGACCTCGCCCTCCTGGGGCTTCTCCTTCGCGGTGTCAGGAATGACGAGACCGGAGGCAGTGGTCTGCTCGGCGTCGACCTGCTTGATGACAATGCGATCCTCGAGCGGCTTGATGGAGACCGACACGGTTGACCTCTTCTTTCTCAGTGCTAACGAAACTTGGGGTTGGCACACTCTCGGTGAGAGTGCCAGAAGTAGCTTACGGGGTCGATTAGCACTCACGCAATCGGAGTGCCAGCCGCGCCTCTCCCCGCGGCGCCGACACGGTCGCCCGTGAGCGACAATGGGGCCATGGAGACCGGCGACCTACTCGAAGTGCTTTCGGCCGACGGGCTCCGGTTGCTCGACTCCCTCCCGCCCTTCGATCCCTCGGCGGACATCGTGCGCACGGTGCGCGAGCTGCGCGCCGCGGGGCACTCCCCCGAACTCGTCGCCGCGGTGCTGAGCCAGTCGAAGCTGCGGGCCCGCGCTCGCGCCAAATTCGGCGAGTTCGCCGACCGCATGCTCTTCACGACCGCGGGCCTCGAACAGGCCACTCGCTTGAGCGTGGCCGCCCACCACGCCGGGCGGTTCACGGCGGCGGGAGCGCGCAGGGTCGCCGACCTCGGCTGCGGCATCGGGGCGGACTCCCTCGCGTTCGCCGCCCTCGGCCTCGACGTGCTCGCGGTCGAGAGAGACGACGTGACCGCGGCGATCGCGACCTACAACCTCGCCCCGTGGGAGGGCGCAACCGTCGTCTCCGCAGATGCCGCGACCGTCGACCTCGCCGACGTCGACGCCGTCTACGTCGACCCGGCGAGACGCACGCGAGGCCACGACAACACGACGCGCGTGCACGACCCGGACCAGTGGAGCCCGCCCCTCGACTTCGCGTTCGGCCTCGCCGCCGATCGGCCCGTCGGGGTCAAGCTCGGGCCGGGTGTCGACCGCGACCTCATCCCCGCAGACGCCGAGGCGCAGTGGATCTCGGTCGATCGGGAGGTCGTCGAGGCGGGCGTCTGGTTCGGTGCGGCGGCACGGGACGGCATCACGCGTTCCGCTCTCGTGATGGGCGCACACGGCACCGCGGAAATGACCTCCCACGGAGACAGCGACGATGTCGCGACGGGCGCCCTCGGGGGTGTCGTCTACGAACCCGACGGTGCGGTCATCCGCGCCCGCTTGATCGGCGACCTCGCGAGGTCGCTCGACGCGCGCATGGTGAGCGACTCGATCGCCTACCTGACTTCGGACGAGGTCGTCGAGACGCCCTTCGCGGTGCCGTTCCGTGTCATCGCGACCCTGCCCTTCGACGAGCGCACCCTCAAGAGAGAACTCGCCGCTCGCGGCATCGGTCGCCTCGAGATCAAGAAGCGCGGCGTCGACGTCGACCCGGCGAAGCTGAGGTCGCGACTGTCACTCAAGGGCACCGGCTCGGCGACGCTCATCGTGACGCGCGTCGCCGGCCGGCACTCGGCTCTCCTCGTCGAGCGAGTGGAGCCCGCGGTCGGTGCCTAGTACCCGCCGGAGTAGGGGTCGCTGCCGATGACGGCGAAGAACGCGATCCACCCGACGAGAGCGATGAGGGCGAGCCCGATACTGACGAAACCGGTGATGAGCGCCGTGAGCCACAGCCCCCGCGCCGGCGCACCCTCGCGCGACTTTCCGAGGAACCCGAGCACGATCGCGGCGGCCGGGAAGAACAGGCCCAGGACGGCCCCCGCAATCGGAATGAAGAGGACCCACAGACCGAGGACGCTGACGATCCCCGCGATCATTCCGAGGAGGCTCAGCGTCTTCGGCGGAGCGGGCGGGGCCGGGGTGTACCCCGCCGAACCGTATCCGCTCGTCTGCTGGTAGCCACCGGGCTGCTGGTACCCGTTGCTCTGCTGGTAGCCGTTGCTCTGCTGGTAACCGCTGGGCGGCTGATATCCGCCGGGCTGCGCGTAGTCGGCGGGAGCACCGTACGCATTCGAGGTCGCCTCGGGCTGCGGCGGGGCGTATCGGCCCGGTGTCGTGTATTCGCCAGGCGCGGTGTATGCGCCCTGACCCTCGGGAGCGGTCGGTTCCGGCGGCGACGGCTGCGCGGCGACGGAGTGGTCGTCTGCCTGCTGGTCGGACGGCGCAGGCGGAACGGGTGGCACAGAGTCGTCTTTGGGGTCGGACATAGGAGCTCCTAGCGGAATGGCTGAGGTGACACGGTTCGGCTCAGCCTGACATCGCGCCGGAGGGGTGTCAAACGAGCGTCACGCCTGGATGGAGGTGACGGGCAGGGTCGAGTCCGCAGAGAAATGCAGGGTCGACGGCGGGGCCCCCGCGGCGATCAGGCGGGCGGCGAGAGCCGCGATCATCGCCCCGTTGTCGGTGCACAGCGAGAGCGGCGGGATGCGCAACTCGATCCCCTCCGCGGCGCAACGCTCCGTCGCGAGTTCGCGCACGCGCGCGTTGGCGACGACCCCTCCGCCGAGCAGCAGGCGGGGGACTCCGAGATCCCGACACGCCGCGACGGCCTTCGTGATGAGAACGTCGGCGACCGCCTCGCGGAAGCTCGCCGCGACATCCGCGATCGGAACCTCCTCGCCGCGATCCCGCACGGCCTCGACCCAGCGGGCCACGGCCGTCTTGAGGCCCGAGAAGGAGAAGTCGTAGCGGTGCGCGTCGAGGTCGCGGGGACGGGTGAGGCCGCGGGGAAAACGGATGGCGCGCGGGTCGCCCCCGACCGCGGCCCGGTCGATCTCCGGGCCGCCCGGGTAGGGCAGGCCGAGCAACCGCGCGACCTTGTCGAAGGCCTCGCCCGCGGCGTCATCGATCGTCTCGCCGAGCAACTCGACGTCGGAGGTCAGGTCGTGCACGAGGAGGAGGGATGTGTGACCTCCCGACACGAGGAGCGCGACCGTCGGTGT
This sequence comes from Marisediminicola sp. LYQ134, assembly GCF_046599635.1. Classification (NCBI taxonomy): domain Bacteria; kingdom Bacillati; phylum Actinomycetota; class Actinomycetes; order Micrococcales; family Microbacteriaceae; genus Marisediminicola; species Marisediminicola sp. LYQ134. The sequence continues at coordinate 54,583 of NZ_JBKIWP010000003.1, read as the reverse complement.
CTCGAGGGGCTCCGCCGACTCGCTCACGAGGTCGGCCCCGACGTGACCGACGAGGTGATTGACGGCGTAGAGCGGTTTGTCGAGGGCGATCGCGAGAGCCTTCGCGGCGCCGACCCCCACCATGAGCGCTCCCGCGAGCCCCGGTCCGCTCGTCACGGCCACGGCGTCGAGGTCTGCGAGGTCGACGCGCGCCTCGGCGAGCGCCGAGGAGATCGTCGGGGCGAGCGCCTCGAGGTGGGCTCGAGCGGCGATCTCAGGAACCACTCCCCCGTAGCGAGCGTGCTCCTCCATCGATGAGGCGATGACGTTCGCCAGAAGGGTCGAGCCCCGCACGATGCCGATCCCCGTCTCGTCGCAACTCGTCTCAATGCCGAGCACGAGGGGCGCGGGGGCGTCGGCACTCATGTCGCGGGTCCGTTCGTCGGGTCGGTCGTCGTAGGGGGCGACGCGTCGATCGTGCTGCCGGTCGCCGGCACGGTCTCGGGCTCGATGAACACGAGCCGCATGACGACGGCGTCGACGTCGTCGGGTTGGTAGTACCGCGGTCGCACGGCGATCTCGACGAACCCGAGGTCGCGGTAGAGCGCTTGGGCCGACGGGTTGTCAGCCCGCACCTCGAGGAGGACCTCGTGAGCACCGCGCTCCCTCGCCTCGGCGAGCATCGCAAGCATGAGGACCCTGCCGAGACCTCGACGTCGAGCCGCGGGGGCGACGGCGATCGTGTTGACGTCGGCTTGAGGGGCCCGACGCGGGGCGAAGAGACCCGAATACCCGTCGACACGATCGGGCGACTCCGGGCGGAACGCGACGAGGTAGTAGCCCTGCGCGTTGGCGACCTCCGCCCGCATCGTGGCCCTCGACCACGCGTCGGTGGAGAAGATCCTCTCCTCGAGCAGCATGATCGCGTCGAGGTCACCCTCCCCGGCGCGGCGCAACTGCCACGTCACGACGTCACGCGCTTCGGGCCGCTCGACACCGTGACGTCGGGCGAACGGAGGTAGAGCGGAGCAGCCGACGCGAACTGCCGTTCCGCCGACCTCATGCGCGCGGCGAGAACACCGAGGGCGACTGCCGACACCGCCACGTCGTCGACCCTCGCGAAGCGCGAGAAGTCGGGGACCGCCGACTCGAGGTCGGCGGGGCGGCAGAGGCCTGCGGCATCCGCTCGCTCGGGGACCCCGTCGCTCGCGAGACCCGAGTATGTGGACCAGTAGACCTCGCGCCGACGCGCGTCGGTGACGACGAGAAGGGGGCGGTTCTCCGACGCGAGCTCGGAACTCGCGATGGCGTCGTGGCTCACGACCCGCAGAACGGGTACGGCTCGTCCGAGCCCGAAGGCCTCCGCCGCGGCGATGCCGACCCTGAGGCCCGTGAACGGTCCCGGCCCCATTCCGACCGCGACCGCGGTGACGTCCGATGCCCGAGCACGCGCATCGGCGAGGCACTCGACGATGAGACTGCCGACGACCTCGGCGTGCCGTCGGGAGTCGGATGACGATCGCTCCGCGACGGCGTTCGCCCCGTCGTCGACGAGACCGACGGTCGTGCCGCCCGACGTGTCGATCGCGAGAATCACCCGCCAAGCCTAGATGACCGGGGCGCGAGCGAACCCGTCTGTCACACCGGAGCGACGAAGGGTCGCCGGGCCCAGCGGTCACCGAGCGGTTCGATGCGCACGACTCTCGCCTCGATCGGCTCGTCGTCGGCGGTGTCGCCGTCGCTGTCGCTGTCGTTGTCGTTGCCGTTGTCGACAGGCTCGCCTCGCCCGGCCCCCGTCGGGCGCTCGATCGTGATGCGCAGCACCGAGTCGTCGAGGCCCGCGAGCATCCCGGCCGCCCACTCGACGACGACGATGGACTCGGCGAAGTCGATGTCGAGGTCGTCGAGCTCGGCGGCCGACCCGAGACGGTAGGCGTCGACGTGCACGAGCGGTGCGCCCCCCGCGGTTCGAGGATGCGTGCGCGCGAGCACGAAGGTGGGGCTCGAGACCGTGCCCCGCACGCCGAGCTCGCCCCCGAGCCCGCGGGTGAAGGTGGTCTTGCCCGCACCGAGCGGGCCGTCGAGCGCGACGATGTCGCCCGCTCGCAGCTGCCTCGCGACGTGGGCTCCGAGCGCGGCCATGCTCTCGGGCGTCGAGACCTCGATGTCGATGGGCACCGGCTCGCTCACGGAAGGTACGACCGCTCGATGCGCACGCCGAGGCGCGTGACGATCTCGTAATTGATGGTGCCGCACGCGGCAGCCCAGTCGTCGGCGCTCGGGAGGCCCTCCACGGGATCGCCGAAGAGCACCGCGCGATCGCCGACCGCGACGCGCGAGTCGCCGACGTCGACGACGAACTGGTCCATCGCCACGGTTCCGGCGATGGGGAAGACCGTTCCCCCGATCGAGACGACACCGCGACCCGACGCGGCACGCGGAACGCCGTCGGCGTATCCGAGCGGAACGAGCGCGAGCGTCGTCTCCGCGGTCGTGCGGTAGCGATAGCCGTACGACACCCCGTGACCGGCGGGAACGCGCTTGACGGAGACGATCGACGCACTGAGCTCGAGCGCCGGCGAGAGCCCGAGGTCGGCCGAGGCGACCTGCTCGAACGGCGAAAGGCCGTAGATGCCGATACCGAGTCGCACCATGTCGAATCGCGCGTCGGGAATCCGCAGTGCTCCCGCCGTCGACGCGAGATGACGGATCTCCGGCTCGAGCCCGGCCGCCGCGGCCGCCCCGATAGCGTCGTTGAACACCGCGACCTGGTCGGCGTCGGCGTCGGCCCCCGCGTTCGCGAGGTGGCTGAAGAGCCCGCGCACGACGATCTCGCCGCGTCGCTCGAGAGTCTCCGCGACATCCATGAGGCGCTCGACCTCGCTCACGGGCACTCCGCCGCGGCCGAGCCCCGTGTCGACCTTGAGGTGCACTCGCGCGGTTCCGTGCGCGCGCGCGGCGCTCTCGAGAGCGGCGATCGAGCCGATTCCGACATCGATCCCCGCGGCGACGGCGGGGGCGAAGTCGACGGCCGGGTCGTGCAGCCACGCGAGGATCGGCGTCTCGCTGATTCCGGATGCCCGCAACCGGAGCGCCTCGTCGATGTCGACGACGCCGAGCCAGTCCGCTCCGCCCTCCACGGCGGCTCGCGCGACCGGCGCTGCACCGTGACCGTATCCGTCGGCCTTGACGACGGCCATCGTGTGCGTCGTCGACGTCGCCCGCCGGAGCGCGTCGACATTGCGGCGGATGCGGTCGAGGCTCACGCGTGCCTCGCGCAGGGAACGCGGTGTCATGAGCGACTCCCCTCGGCGACGACGTAGGCGATCGCGACGCCCGCGTCGTGGCTCATCGACACGTGCACGCTCTCGACGCCTCGTGATTCGGCCACGGCGGCCGCGGCACCCGAGAGTTCGAATCCCGGGTTGCCGTGGCCGTCGGGGACGATACGCATGTCGTGCCAGCGCACTCCCGTCGAGTCACCGAGCGCCTTGATGAGCGCCTCCTTCGCCGCAAACCTCCCCGCGAGCGAACGCAGAGGCAGAACGCGCTCCCCGACCCGCCGTTCGCTCTCGGCGAACAACCGCGGGAGCAGGCCGGCAGTGCGCGACGCGGCCCGCTCGAACCGCGCGAGATCGACGATGTCGACCCCCACCCCGACGATCACCGCACTACTCGACCGTGACCGACTTCGCGAGGTTGCGCGGCTGGTCGACGTCGAGTCCCTTCGCCGAGGCGAGCTCCATCGCGAAGATCTGCAGTGGCGCGACCGCGAGGAGCGGCTCGAAGAGAGTGGAGGCGAGGGGGATCGGGATGACGACATCCGCGTAGGGCAGCACCGCGGCATCCCCCTGCTCGGCGATCGCGAGGATGCGGGCACCTCGCGCCCGGATCTCCTGGATGTTCGAGATGACCTTGGGGTGCAGGGAGTCGTGCGCGCGCGGGCTCGGAACGATCACGAAGACCGGTTGGCCCGGTTCGATGAGGGCGATGGGCCCGTGCTTGAGTTCCCCCGCGGCGAACCCCTCGGCGTGGATGTAGGCGAGCTCCTTGAGCTTGAGCGCTCCCTCGAGGGCCACGGGGAATCCCGCGTGCCTGCCGAGGAAGAGGACGGCGCGCGTGTCTGTCATCCACCCGGCGAGCTGGGCGATCGCATCGTGCTGCTCGAGCACGACCGAGAGCTGCTCGGGCAACGATTGAAGCTCGCCGAGCAGCTCGGCGATCTCGACCTTCGGAAGCGAGCCGCGCACGGTCGCGAGGTGCAGTCCGAAGAGGTAGAACGCCGCCACCTGGGCGACGAACGCCTTGGTCGACGCGACGGCGACCTCGGGGCCCGCGTGCGTGTAGATCACCGCGTCGGACTCGCGGGGAATGGTCGCACCCTGGGTGTTGCAGATCGAGAGGGTGCGGGCGCCCGCCGCGCTCGCGTACTTGACGGCCATGAGCGTGTCCATGGTCTCGCCGGACTGGCTCACCGAGATCACGAGGGTGCGCGCGTCGAGGATCGGGTCGCGGTAGCGGAACTCGTGCGAGAGCTCGACGTCGACGGGGATGCGGGCCCACTTCTCGATCGCGTACTTCGCGAGCATGCCGGAGTATGCCGCCGTGCCGCACCCGAGGATGACGATGCGGTCGACCTCGTCGAGGGGGAGCCCGTCGATCTCCTCGAGCCGCACCGCGCCGTCGACGACGCGACCGAGGAGGGTGTTCGCGATCGCGAGAGGCTCCTCGCTGATCTCCTTGGCCATGAAACTCGACCAGCCGCCCTTGTCTGCCGCCGTCGCGTCCCACGCGATCTCCTTCTCGACCGTCGGGCGGGGAGTGCCGTCGAAGTCGGTGACGGTCACACCGTCGGCGGTGATCGTGACGATCTGGTCTTGACCGATCTCGACGTAGCGCCTCGTGTGGTCGACGAACGCGGCGACATCCGACCCGAGGAAGTTCTCACCCTCGCCGAGCCCGATCACGAGGGGGGAGTTACGCCGCGCCCCGACGACGATGCCGGGCTGGTCGCGGTGCACGACGAGCAGGGTGAACGCGCCGTGCAGGCGCGGGACCACACCGCTCAGGGCCGAGACGAGGTCGCCCGTCTTCTGGTATTCGAGCCCCACGAGCAGAGCCGCGACCTCGGAGTCGGTCTCGCTCGTGAACACGGTCTCCGGGTGCGCTGCGAGCAGCTCGGCCTTGAGCTCCGCGAAATTCTCGATGATGCCGTTGTGGATGAGGGCGAGCTTGCCGTCGTCGCCGAGGTGGGGGTGGGCGTTCTCGTCGTTGGGCCCACCGTGGGTCGCCCACCGGGTGTGCCCGATGCCGGTCGCCCCGTTCTCGAGGGCGAGTTCCTCGAGGTCGTCGATGAGGATCTTGAGCTTGCCCGCGCGCTTGCGCGTGTGCATCTGGCCCTGGTCGTCGATGACCGCGATCCCGGCGGAGTCGTAGCCGCGGTACTCGAGCCTCCGGAGTCCCCCGACGAGAACCTCGATGCTCTTGTTGCTCCCGACATAACCCACGATTCCGCACATGAGGATGCATTTTACGCGGTGCCGGCTCCGTATCTGCGCAGGCTGTCGCGGGACTACGCTCGATCCCTATGGGTGAAGCCGCGCACGCGCACACGAACGGGCACGGAACACCCTTCGTCGAAATCGATCGGGCGACGTGGGCCGATCTGTCGCCGTCGACAGCGCTCCCCCTGAGCCCCACCGAGATCGTGGGGCTCCGCGGGCTCGGCGACGTGCTCGACATCCGCGAGGTCTCCGAGGTCTACCTCCCCCTCAGCAGACTCATCAACCTCTATGCCGCCGGCGCCAAGAATCTGCACAGGTCGACGAGCGAGTTCCTCGGACGCCGCACGCAGAGCACGCCGTTCGTCATCGGCGTCGCCGGCTCGGTCGCCGTCGGCAAATCGACGATCGCGCGTCTCCTCCGCGAACTCCTGGCCCGGTGGGACGACACGCCCCGAGTCGAACTCGTGACGACCGACGGCTTCCTCTACCCCAACCACGAGCTCGAGAGGCGCGGGCTCATGACCCGCAAAGGCTTTCCGGAGTCCTACGATCGGCGGGCGCTCCTCAGGTTCGTCAGCCAGATCAAGAGCGGCGCGACGGAGGTGCGCACGCCCTTCTACTCCCACCTGAGCTACGACATCGTCCCCGACGCGGAGATCGTCGTGCGGCAGCCCGACATCCTCATCGTCGAGGGGCTCAACGTTCTGCAGCCTCCCGTGTCGGGCCGCCTCGCGGTGAGCGACCTCTTCGATTTCTCGGTCTATGTCGACGCCCGCAGCGCCGACATCGCGTCGTGGTACGAAGATCGCTTCCTGCGACTGCAGGAGGGGGCGTTCGCGAACCCGAAGTCGTACTTCCACCGCTACTCGACGCTCTCCCCCGAGGAGGCGCGAGCGACGGCGCGGGACATCTGGAACCGGATCAACGGCCCCAACCTCGCGGAGAACATCCTCCCGACGCGGTCACGCGCGACGCTCGTCTTGCGCAAGAACGCCGACCACGCCGTCGATCACGTGCTGGTGCGCAAGATCTGACGCGCTACGTCGTCGAGACGTCGGCACCGGCCGAACACGCGGCTAACGGCGACGGGTCAGACGGCGATCTCGCGACGCACGAGGTCGGCGAGCTCGTGCGCGATGCGATCGGCCGTCGACTGGTCGGTCGCCTCGACCATCACGCGCACGAGCGGTTCCGTTCCCGAGGGGCGCAAGAGCACGCGCCCCGACTCGCCGAGCTCCGCCGTGTGCTGCGCGACCGCCGAGGCGATCGCGTCGTTTGCCGCGAGGCGTTCGCGGTCGACTCCCGTGACATTGACCATGATCTGCGGGTACACGGTCATGACGGATGCGAGCTCCGCGAGCGACCGCCCGGTGCGGGCCATCTCGCACATGAGCTGCAGTCCCGTGAGGATGCCGTCGCCCGTCGTCGCGAACTCGCTCATGATGACGTGGCCCGACTGCTCGCCGCCGAGACTCAGCCCGCGCTCGTTGAGAGCCTCGAGCACGTAGCGGTCGCCGACCTTCGTCTCGACGACCGAGATGTCATGCTCGGCCATCGCGACCTTGAGGCCGAGGTTGCTCATGACCGTCGCGACGAGTGTGTCGTCGGTCAGGGTGCCGTTCGCTTTCATCGCGAGGGCGATGATCGCCATGATCTGGTCGCCGTCGACGACGGTGCCGTCGGCGTCGACGGCGAGACACCGGTCGGCGTCACCGTCGTGGGCGATGCCGAGGTCGGCGCCGTGCTCACGGACCGCCGCGGCGACGGCCTCGAGGTGGGTCGAGCCGAACCCGTCGTTGATGTTCGTGCCGTCGGGGTCCGCACCGATGACCGTGACGCGGGCGCCCGCATCCGTGAAGACCTCGGGCGACACCGCCGCGGCGGCACCGTGCGCACAGTCGAGAACGACGTGGAGCCCGTCGAGGCGGGTTTTCACCGTTCCGAGCAAATGCACGACGTAGCGGTCTTCCGCATCCGCGAAACGTGTGATCCTCCCGGCTTCGATGCCGGTCGGGGCGAGTTTCGTGTCGGCGAGCGCTTGCTCGATGCGATCCTCGACGATGTCGGGCAGTTTCGCTCCGCCCTGCGCGAAGAACTTGATTCCGTTGTCTGCGGCCGGGTTGTGCGAGGCCGAGATCATGACGCCGAAATCGGCCCCCACATCGCCGATCAGGAACGCGGCAGCGGGGGTCGGGATGACCCCCGCGTCGAGCACGTCGACACCGGAACTCGCGAGTCCCGCAGACACCGCGGCGGCGATGAACTCACCGGAGACGCGCGGGTCGCGCGCGACCACCGCGACCGGTCGGCGCCCCGAAGCGCGCCGACCGTCGGCGATGCGTCCCTTGCCGAGCACCACCGCTGCTGCCTGAGCGAGACCGAGCGCGAGCTCGACAGTGATGTCGCGATTCGCGAGTCCCCGAACACCGTCGGTACCGAAAAGCCGTGGCATGTGATGCCAGTCAGCGGAGCGCGATTAGCGCTTCGAGAACTGGGGTGCCTTACGCGCCTTCTTGAGTCCGGCCTTCTTGCGCTCCTTGACGCGAGCGTCGCGGCTGAGGAAGCCCGCCTTCTTGAGCGTGGCGCGGTTGTTCTCTTCGTCGATGAGGTTGAGCGACCGAGCGATGCCGAGACGCAGGGCGCCGGCCTGGCCGGAGGGGCCACCGCCGGTGATGCGGGCGATCACGTCGTAGCTGCCCATGAGGTCGAGCACCTTGAAGGGGTCGTTGATGAGCTGCTGGTGGAGCTTGTTCGGGAAGTACTCGGCGAGCGTGCGGCCGTTGACGACGAACTCGCCGGAACCGGGGACGATGCGCACGCGAGCGATGGCCTGCTTGCGACGACCGACCGCGGCACCGGGAACGTTGAGAACCGCGCGCGGGGCGCGGGGAGCGTCGTCGGCCGGGGTCTCGGTCGAGTAGCTGTCGGGGGCAACCTCACCGAGGGTGCTGGAGTCGAGAGAGTCTGAGATCTTCGCCATGAGTGGGAATCCTTTGATTGCTTCTGGCGGCGCTACTGCGCGACCTGGGTGAGGGTGAAGGTCGTGGGCTGCTGCGCAGCGTGAGGGTGCTCGGCTCCGGCGTAGACCTTGAGCTTCGTGAGCTGAGCGCGACCGATCGAGTTCTTCGGGAGCATTCCGCGGACGGCCTTCTCGACGGCACGCGTCGGGTGCTTCTCGAGCATCTCCGCGTAGGTCGTCGCCGTCAGTCCGCCCGGGTAACCCGAGTGGCGGTAGGCCTTCTTCTGCGCGAGCTTCGACCCCGTGAGGGCCACCTTCTCGGCGTTGATGATGATGACGAAGTCTCCGGTGTCCATGTGGTTGGAGAAGATCGCCTTGTGCTTGCCGCGCAGGAGCGAGGCGGCGTGGGTCGCGAGACGACCCAAGACGATGTCGGTCGCGTCGATGATGAGCCAGTCGCGCTGGATGTCATCGGGCTTCGGGGAATAAGTGCGCGTCACGGTAGGACTGCTTTCTGTCGAAATGAGGTGTTCGTGAATCCCACTCCGTGGAACGTTCCCGACGGGAACCTTGCCGGTGGAGGGCTCAACTTCGGGTGTCGCACTGAGATAAGCGCAGGCACCAAGGGTCAACACTAGACCACGGTCGCGGCACGGTCAACCGACGGGCGATGCCTCCGGGGCATCGAGAGGGGGCCGGATGGCCCGGGTCTGCTCCGCCCGAGCAGCGAGCTCATGATCGGCCGGATACCCGACCTCCATGAGGGTGAGCCCCTTCGCTGGCACGACCTTGAACTCGCTCGTGCGTTCGAGCTGCTCCCTGATCTCGATCATGCGCTCGGGGGTCATCTGCCCCGCCCCCACCGCGAGCGACGCCCCCACGAGTGCGCGCACCATGCTGTGGCAGAACGCGTCGGCCTGCAGGCGCGCGACCACGACACCGTCGACCGCGCGGTGCCACGAGAAATCCTGCAGAGTGCGGATGCTCGTGCCGAAGTCTTTGGGCTTGCAGAAGGCCGCCCAATCGTGGAGACCCAGAAACCGCCCCGCGACGGTGTTCATGCTCTCCACGTCGAGCGCGCGCGGAATCCAGAGGGTGCGATTGCGCTCAAGGGGGTTCCTCGGCCCGCCCTCGTCGGAGACCCGGTATTCGTATCGCCTCCAGACGGCGCTGAAGCGAGCGTCGAAACCCGCCGGGGCGCGGCTCACGCGAGAGACGTAGACGTCGCTCGAGAGTCCGGCGATGCCGTTGAGTCGTCGGGCGAGCGCCGTCACGGGGTCGAGCTTCGCGCGGCCGGACGGCCCGCGATGGGGTCTCTCGAGGCTCGCGAGCTGCTCGCTCGTCAGATCGAGGTGGGCCACTTGCCCGAGCGCGTGCACGCCGGCATCCGTGCGCCCGGCGACCGTAAGTGTCGGCGCGTCACCGTGCCGCGAGAACACGGTCGCGAGGGAGGCTTCGAGCTCCCCCTGCACCGTCCGCAGGGAGGGCTGGCGGCTCCACCCGGTAAACTCTGTGCCGTCGTAAGCGATGTCGAGCCGCAGTCGCGTGAGCTCCGTTCCCGGCTCGCGAGCGGTCGCTTCAGTCGTCATTCCGACGATTCTAGGCGCGCCGAATCGAAGGGAGACCCGCCGTGTCCGTGGGCACTCCCCTCCCTCCCGATCCGACCGTCGTCCCTGCGCCGGGTGGGACTGCGTCGGCCGCCGCCCGGCCGCGCATCCCCGCGCTCGATGGCCTCCGCGCGATCGCGGTGATGGCCGTGGTCGTCTACCACGTGTCGCCGGGCGCTCTCGCGGGCGGATACATCGGGGTCGACGTGTTCTTCGTCGTGAGCGGTTTTCTCATCACGGTTCTGCTCGTGCGCGAGCACGCAGCGACCGGGCGGATCGCTCTGCGCCAGTTCTGGATGCGTCGCGCGCGTCGCCTCCTCCCCGCCCTCGCCGTCCTGGTCCTCGTGACGAGCTCGGCCGCCCTCGCCGTCGGCGGTGACGCTCTCGTCGGGCTCGGCAGGCAAGTGCTCGGCGCCGCGACGTTCAGCAGCAACTGGCTCGAACTCGCCTACGGCAACGACTATTTCGACAACACCTCGGCCGACCTCTTCCGCAACCTCTGGTCGCTCGCGGTCGAGGAGCAGTTCTACCTCGTGTGGCCCCTCGCGGTCCTCGCGCTCGCCTCCATGAGCAAGCGCTCGTGGCGCGTGGGCATCGTCGTCGCCATCGCCGCCGCGTCGGCACTCGCGATGGCGATGATCCACACCCCGGGCAGCGACGCCACTCGCGTCTACTTCGGCACGGATACCCACAGCTTCGGGCTCGCGATCGGGGCCGCCCTCGCCTTCGCCCTCGTCGGCCGCTCCCCCGCCCTCGACCCCGGCGCGGGGGCATCGACGGCCGCCGGTTCGCGCGTGCGGGCACGGTTCGCCGACGTGGCGGCCGGAGCACTCCTCGCCTCGGTGCTCTCGGCATTCGTCGCCCTCCCCGCCGACGACGACCTCGTCTACCGCGGTGGCCTCGTCGGAGTGGCCCTCGCCGTCGCCGGGATCATCGCCTGCGCCCTCGTGCGGGGCTCCGTCATCGCGCGCGCCCTCGATAATCGTCTGTTCCGATGGATCGGCGAGCGCTCGTACGGCATCTACCTCTGGCACTGGCCCGTCTTCTTCCTCGTCGTCGGCCTGCTCGACTCAGTCGACCGTTCCGGTGCGAGCGGGTGGGGTCTCGGCGGCATCGCGGCGGGTGTCTCGGTCGCGGCGGCCGCGCTCTCGTTCCGCTTCGTCGAGCGACCGATCCGGCGCCACGGTTTTCGCGGTGTCGTGCGCCTCGTGCGGCGTGCCGCCCCGACGACGCGGCCACGACTCGTGGCCGGGAGCATCGCGGTCATCGTGCTCGCATCCCTCATCGGCACCGCGACGGCCATCGCGGTGAGCCCCTCGACGAGCGACGCGCAAAGCGAGATCCAAGAGGGACTCGACGCTATCGCGACCGCACCTTCGGACGTGTCGCCCCCGGGAGAACAAGCGCGAGACGCTGCGGCGGATGCGGGACCGCCCCTCTCGAGCGACCCGATCACCGGCGACCAGATCACGGCGATCGGGGACTCCGTCATGCTCGCGTCGGCCCCCGAACTGCAAGCGGCGTTCCCCGGAATCGCGATCGACGCCGCGGTGTCACGCCAGCTGTCGGCGGCGCCCGCGATCATCGACGAGATGGTCGACGCCGACACGCTGCGCCCGATCGTCGTGCTCGGACTCGGGACGAACGGACCGATCGACGACGCCACGCTCGACGAACTCCGCGACCGGGTGGGGCCCTCACATCGGATCGTCGTCGTCTCCGTCTACGCCCCGCGCGGCTGGACCGACGGGGTCAATGCCACCCTCGACTCATTCGCTCGCGAATACCGCGACGTCGAACTGTCGGACTGGCGCACAGCGATCGCCTCGCAGACCTCGCTTCTCTCGAGCGACCAGGTGCACCCCGGAGCCGCCGGGGGCGAGGTCTACGCCGACGAGCTCCGCGCCGCGCTGCAGCGGCTCTCCGAAGTGCCCCCGCTCCTGCGCCCCAACGACTACGGCCTCGCACCGCGCCCCGAATAGCGACGGGCGGGTCAGCACAACGAAGAACGGCCCCGCTCGTGGAGCAGGGCCGTTCCGGTGAAGCGCGAGACTACTTGGCGTCAGCTGCCGCGGAATCGTCGGTGCTGTCGGTCGTGACGGTCTCGTCGGTGCTGTCGGCGCCATCGGTCGCGACGGTCTCGTCGGCGACGGTCTCATCAGCGACGGTCTCGTCAGCGACGGTCTCGTCCGTGCTGGCGTCGTCGACGGGCGCGGCGACCGGAGCGGCCTTCGTCGAGGCTTTCGCCTTCGGCTTGGCGTTGACGGGCTCGAGAACGAGCTCGAGCTGCACCATCGACGCGTTGTCGCCCTTGCGGAAGCCGAGCTTCGTGATGCGGGTGTATCCGCCCTCACGGTTCTCGACGAGTGGCGCGATCTGCGTGAACAGCTCGTGCACGACGGTCTTGTCGCCGATGACGCCGAGAACGCGACGGCGCGCATGCAGGTCGCCGCGCTTCGCGAACGTGATGAGACGCTCGGCGAGCGGACGCACGCGCTTGGCACGCATCTCGGTGGTCTTGATGCTCTTGTGGGTGAACAGCGCAGCGGCGAGGTTCGCGAGCATCAGGCGCTCGTGAGCAGGACCTCCGCCGAGGCGGGGACCCTTGGTTGGCTTAGGCATTGTGTGTTGTCTCCGGAATCTTCAGGTAGTGAGGGGCGTCGATGACGACGGCTCTAGTTGGTCTCTTCGACGTCGTCGTAGCCGCTGTAGAAGTGGGCTCCGTCGAAACCGGGAACCGTGTCCTTGAGCGAGAGGCCCATCTCGACGAGCTTGTCTTTGACCTCGTCCACCGACTTCTGTCCGAAGTTGCGGATGTTCATGAGCTGCGTCTCCGACAGCGCCACGAGCTCGCTGACGGTGTTGATGCCCTCGCGCTTGAGGCAGTTGTAGCTGCGCACCGAGAGGTCGAGGTCTTCGATCGGCATGCTGAGTTCCGACGACAGAACGGCGTCGACGGGAGCCGGGCCGATCTCGATGCCCTCGGCCGCGGTGTTGAGCTCGCGAGCGAGACCGAACAGCTCGGTGAGGGTGCGGCCGGCAGAGGCGATCGCGTCGCGCGGGGTGATCGCCGACTTGGTCTCGACGTCGACGACGAGGCGGTCGAAGTCGGTGCGCTCACCGGCACGAGTCGCCTCGACGCGGTAGGTCACCTTGAGCACGGGCGAGTAGAGCGAGTCGATCGGAATCTGACCCGCTTCGCTGAACTCGCTGCGGTTCTGCGTGGCCGAGACGTATCCACGACCGCGCTCGATCGTGAGTTCGAGCTCGAACTTGGCCTTGTCGTTGAGCGTCGCGATGACGAGCTCGGGGTTGTGGATCTCGACACCGGCGGGAGCGGAGATGTCGGCGGCCGTGACCTGGCCGGCACCCTGCTTGCGCAGGTACGCCGTGATCGGCTCGTCGTTCTCGCTCGAGACGACGAGTCCCTTGATGTTCAGGATGATCTCGGTGACGTCTTCCTTCACCCCGGCGATCGTGCTGAACTCATGCAGAACGCCGTCGAGACGGATGCTCGTGACTGCCGCGCCGGGAATCGACGAGAGCAGGGTGCGGCGGAGCGAGTTGCCGAGGGTGTAACCGAAGCCGGGTTCGAGGGGCTCGATGACGAACCGCGAACGGAACTCGGAGATGTTCTCTTCGGTAAGAGTTGGACGCTGTGCAATCAGCACTATTGATTCCTTTCGGCGAAGTGTCCGCTATTTGACACTTGGGAAATGTATTGAGTTGTCCTATGCGCCGATGTCACACCGGCCGCGAGGCGGCCGGTGTGACGAGGCGATCATGATCCGCGTGAGCGAGCTCCCGCGACGGGGTGCGTTAGACGCGGCGACGCTTGGGCGGGCGGCAACCGTTGTGCGCCTGCGGGGTGACGTCGTTGATCGAACCGACCTCGAGGCCGGCGGCCTGGAGCGAACGGATCGCGGTCTCGCGGCCCGAGCCCGGTCCCTTGACGAAGACGTCGACCTTCTTGACGCCGTGCTCCTGAGCCTGGCGCGCGGCCGACTCGGCGGAGAGCTGCGCGGCGAAGGGGGTCGACTTACGCGATCCCTTGAAGCCGACGGTTCCCGACGACGCCCAGCTCAGCACGGCCCCGGTGGGGTCGGTGATGGTGACGATCGTGTTGTTGAAGGTCGACTTGATGTGGGCCTGGCCCACGGCGACGTTCTTCTTCTCTTTGCGACGCGGCTTACGAGCGGCCGATTTTGGTGCTGCCATGATGTTCTCCTAAAACTGTTATGGCGATACGAGCAGTGCTCGCTATCGGGCCTTCTTCTTGCCGGCAACGGTGCGCTTCGGGCCCTTGCGGGTGCGAGCGTTGGTCTTGGTGCGCTGTCCGCGCACGGGCAGGCCGCGACGGTGACGGACACCCTCGTAGCTTCCGATCTCGACCTTGCGTCGGATGTCGGCAGCCACCTCACGGCGGAGGTCACCTTCGACCTTGTAGTTGCCTTCGATGTTGTCGCGCAGAGCGATGAGCTGGTCATCGGTCAGATCTTTGACGCGGATCTCTCCGCTGATCTCGGTCTCGGCGAGGACTTTGAGTGCCCTCGTGCGGCCGACACCGTAGATGTATGTCAGTGCGACTTCAACGCGCTTGTCGCGCGGGATGTCGACGCCGGCTAGACGTGCCATGGTGGCTTCTCCTGGTGTTTCGTGGAGGTCTGTAGCGATCCCTGTGCAGCGGCCTCCGCCCACTGGTGTCCCCGCGTAGCCCGGAGGGCATCGGCGGTTCTGGTATCGCTAGTTCTGTATTCAGTTGTGGTGCTGGTGCAGCTGGATCAGCCCTGGCGCTGTTTGTGGCGCGGGTTCTCGCAGATGACCATGACGTTGCCGTTGCGACGGATGACCTTGCACTTCTCGCAGATCGGCTTGACGCTGGGGTTGACCTTCATCGTGTTTTCCTTGTGTTCGCTGTCGTCGTGCCCTCGAAGAGTCGAGGGCCGTTACTTTCCAGCACGCGCTACTTGTAGCGGTAGACGATCCGGCCGCGGGTGAGGTCGTAGGGGCTCAGCTCGACGATCACGCGGTCCTCGGGGAGGATGCGGATGTAGTGCTGACGCATTTTGCCCGAAATGTGGGCGAGTACTTTGTGGCCGTTGGTCAGCTCGACGCGAAACATCGCGTTGGGCAGCGCTTCGACTACAGCACCTTCGATCTCGATGACACCGTCTTTTTTCGCCATATCCTCTTCGTCGCTAAAAGTTATTGTTTGCTGGTCGTGCGGTGGATGTGGCGTCTCTCGCGCTTGTGACAAGCGAGAACCGGGCACGACAGAATCGGGCCAAGACACCAACGATCGAGCTTAGGTGATTTCCGGGCGTTTCGCCACCTGCGCCGTATACTCCGCGCCGGTCGCCGATCAGAGGTCGGCTTGAACGGCCGAGACTCTCGTCGACACCGCCGCGAACAGTGGCGACCCGGAGTCGATTCCGGTGACTCTCTCCGTGACGGTGTCGGCATCCTCGGAACGCAGCAGCGCCTGCAGTTCGACACTCTCCCGGTCCTCCGGAACGTCGAACTGCACGGCTGCCCCCATCGCACGCACGAGCGCGTCGAACGATCCGCCGCGCTCCGCGATCTGGCGGGCGGGCGAGACGAAGCGCTCGTTGCGACCGAGTTTGCGCAGCGGCTCCCGGCCGACGCGCTCGGGGGTGTCGGGAAGGTCGGCGTTGGCGAAACGCACGAGAGTGCGCTCGACGTAGGCGTCGTGGTCGGCCTGATCGAGCAGGTGCTTTCGCACGAGGAGATCCGCCGTCTCGGCGAGGACGGCCTCGACTTCGGCTCGGACCGCGGGGATGGCGATGGCCTCGGCGAGCGTTGCGGCGCCCGCGAGGAAGCCGTGATAGGCCGTCGTCGCGTGCCCGGTGTTGACCGTGAAGAGCTTGCGCTCGATGTACGGCTCGAGGTCGGGAACGAAGTGGGCATCGGGGATGACGGGGACGTCGCCGTCGAACGACGATGTCTCGATGGCCCACTCGAAGAAGTCCTCGACGGTCACGTCGAGCGACTCGGGGTCTGCTTGCCCCGGGACGATGCGGTCGACGGCCGTGTTGGCGAACACCGCGCGCCCGTGCAACCATGCGGCGTCCCGATCGCCGAGAGCCTTCGCCACCTCCGCCGCGAGCAGATCGGTCGCGTTGATCGCGTTCTCGCAGGCCATGACCGTGAGCCGGCCGGCGTCGTCTGCTCGCTGCTCGAGGGCCTTCGCGATCACCGGCGCGATGAACCTCAGCACGTTCGGACCCACCGCGGTCGTGACGACCTCGGCAGTGGCGATCTCGGCGATCACTCCCGCCTCGTCGTCACGACTGTTGATGGCGCGATAGCCGTCGACGGTCCACGTGCGAGGCTCCGCGCCGACCTCGTGCACCTCGTAGCTCGAGCTCGCCGCGAGCTTCGCGATGAGCTCCGTCGCGACATCGGCGAAGACGATCTCGTACCCCGCGCGATGGAGGATGAGGCCGACGAAACCGCGACCGATGTTTCCGGCCCCGAAGTGAACGGCCTTCACGCGGCGTTGACGTCGCCGAGCGCGGAGAAGAGCTCGTCGGCCGAGCCCGCGTCGAGGAGCTTCTGCACCTCGTCCTCGTCGGAGAAGATGATCGCGATCTTCGACAGGATCTCGAGGTGCCCGTTCTCTTTGCCCGCGATACCGACGACGAACCGTACGTCGTTGCCGTCCCAGTCGATCGGGGAGTCGTACCGCACGAACGAGAGCGCAGACTTCAGGATCGTGTCCTTGCCCTCGTTCGTGCCGTGCGGGATGGCCAGGAGATTGCCCATGTACGTCGACGTGACCGCTTCGCGCGCGTGCATGAAGCCGAGGTAGTCCTCGGTCACCGCACCCGCCTTGACGAGGATGGCGTTCGCCTCCTCGATCGCGGCGTCCTTCGTCGTCGCTGATCCCGACGCGACGATCTGGTCTCGTTCGAGCACGTTCTCGCTCATGGTTCCTCTTCCTGTTCTGGCCGGTGTTACTGCTGCTGGTCCGCGACCCGCTCGACGACCTCGTCGTAGCGCGGGCTGTTCATGAAGTTGTCCACCGAGACATGCTCGGCGTTACCGTTCTTCTCGCGGGCCCGATCGGTCAACTCACGCTGCGTGATGATGAGGTCTTCGGAACCGTCGAGGTTCGCGATCGACTTGTTCGTCACCGTGATCCCGTCGATTCCGGCCTTCTTCATCTTGTTGCGCAAGACGCTCGCGCCCATGGCGCTCGAGCCCATACCAGCGTCGCACGCGAACACGATGTTCTGCACGCGCGCGGCCGTTCCGACAGAACCGGCGACACCGGCGGCAGCCGTCGTCGACGCTGCTTCGCCCTTGAGTCCGGTCGTGTAGTCGCTCTTCTTTCCCTTGAGCTCATCCATCTTCGCGGCGGCGGCGGCGAGGTCGTTCTCTCCCGCGGCTTCGGCCGCGAGGTCACGCTTACGCGTCGCCCGCAGGATGATCGACGCGATCACGAAGGTGACGGTCGCCGAGATGATGACCGAGAGCACGACACCGAGGTGGCTGCCGCGAGCCGTCTGCGCGAGGATCGCGAAGATGCTGCCGGGCGATGCGGGGCTCACGAGGCCCGACCGGAAGACCACGTTCGTTGCGATCCCACTTGCGCCACCTGCGATGAGTGCGAGGAGGAGGATCGGCTTGGCGAGCACGTAGGGGAAATAGATCTCGTGGATTCCACCGAAGAACTGGATGATGATCGCGCCGGGTGCGGTCGAGCGGGCGATGCCCACGCCGAACACCGAGATCGCAAGCAGGAGTCCGAGGCCGGGGCCGGCGTTCGCCTCGAGGAGGTAGAGGATCGACTGCCCGGTCTCGTCCGACTCGATAGTACCGAGCGGCGTCAGAACACCCTGGTTGATGGCGTTGTTGAGGAACAGCACCTTCGCGGGCTCGATGATGATCGAGGCGAGGGGCAGGAGCCCGGCTTCGGTGAGTCCGCGAACGCCGGCGCCCAGCACGTCGCTGACGGCCTTGAGCACGGGGGCGACGAAGAAGAACCCGGCGAGCGCCACGACGAACGCAACGAAACCGCCCACGTAGTTGTTGACGAGCATCTCGAACCCGGCGCGGATCTTGCCGTCCCAGATCGAGTCGACCTTCTTGAGGATGTACGCCGTGAGCGGTCCGAGGATGAGCGCGCCGAGGAACATCGGGGTTCCCGCGGCGCCGATGATGACACCCATGGTCGCTGCGGCACCGACGACTCCACCGCGCATGCCGTAGACCATGTGTCCACCGGTGTAGGCGATGAGGAGCGGCAGGAGGTACGTGATCATCGGCCCGACGAGGCCGATGTTCGGGTCACCGGCGGCGTTGGTTCCGAAACCGCCGAGTTCCGCAACGGGAACCCAACCGGTCTCGATGAAGAGGGCGGTGATGAGGCCCCACGCGATGAAGGCGGGGATGTTCGGCATGACCATGCCGGAGAGGAAGGCACCGAACTGCTGAATGCGAACGCGGACCCCCTTCTTCGTCGTGGTCTGAGGTGACGTCGTCGTCATGACTGTGCTCCGTTTTCGTGAGTGGTGGGTGGTGGCGTGGTGCGAGGTGCGGTGATGCGGGTGCTGCGGTGCTGTGGTGCGAGGGGTGGGTTCGAGGGGCGACCGATCATTCGGCGTCCATGTCTGTGGCGAGGAGCGCGACGAGCTCGGCGACGACGTCGTCGGCCGACTCGCCTTCGGCTCCCACGGTCACTTCGTCATCGTGGTCGATTCCGAGGGAGATCACTCCGAGGATGCTCGCGGCGTTCACGGACTTGCCGTTCTTCGCGATCGTCACGGGGATGCCCGCTCTGGCTGCCGCCTGGGTGAAGAGCGAGGCGGGCCGCGCGTGCAATCCGTGAGCGGATGCGACGACGACGTTCTGTTCAGGCATGGGTTTCTCCAGAGGGGGATGCGGGCGATGAGGCGCCGCGGACGAGACCGCGGTCGACAAGGGGGCCGAGGGCCGCGTAGGCCGCGCGAGCACCGGCGGAGTCGAAGCCGACGGGCTCGAGCAGAGCCGATGCGACACCCGCACGCACCGCGGAGTCTTCGAGAGCGGGATACACCGCGGCGAGGTGATGCCCGACGAGGAGCACGTCGACATCCTCGAGAGCCGTGTCGATGTCGTCGATCGACCCGGCATCGAACCGGATGTCGTCGGCGCGGGCGGTCGCTTCACGCCGGAGCCAGTGGACGAGGAATGAGCTGGATGCGCCCGCACCGCAGACGACGAGAACTCGCTGCATCGCACGCCTCCTTGCGCTCACAAACCTTGTTCGACCATCCTCCCTCCCGTGCCAAGCGGTGCGCCAGCAGGCTTGCTTCCGCACCCCCGGAAACGAAGGCCTAGGGTGGAGACGATGAGCGACAGACACGAACGGCTGCTCGCCTACCTCCGATCCGACGCCGGGTGGGTGACCGCGAGCGAGCTCGCCGACCACCTCGGGGTCACGACACGCAGCGTGCGCAGCTACGTCACCGCGGTGAAGGGCCTGGCCGCTCCGCTCGAGGTCATCGAGTCGTCGACGAACGGGTATCGGCTCGATCGTGAGGCCTACGCCTCCTTCCTCTCCGCGAAGCCGACCTCGCCGGGCGACACGGGGTCGCCGAGCGACCGGATCTACCACCTCGTGCGTCGACTCGGCGATGCGCCCGAGGGTCTCGACCTCTACGACCTCGCCGACGGGATGTTCGTGAGCGAGTCGACGATCGAGTCGGACCTGCGCAAACTCCGCCCCGAAGTGGAGTCGGCCGGACTGCGCCTTCTGCGTCGCGACAACCGTGTCGTCCTCGACGGCCCCGAGCACCGACTCCGTCGACTCATCAGCCGCATGTTCCGTGACGAGGGGGCGCAGGGTTTTCTCGAGATCGACAGCATCGAGAGGGAGTTCGCGTCGTCGGATCTGCGCGGGTTCAAGACCGATCTCATCGCCATGCTCGACGGCCACGGGTATTTCGTCAACGAGTACGGCATCAACAACGTGCTCCTGCACGTCGCCATAGCGGTCGATCGCGCCGCCAAACGGCAGTTGCCGTCGTCGGCGGAGATCGATGCGCGTCACGAATCCGTCGCGGGAGTCTCGACCGAGCTCGACGCGCTCATCGTCGCCCGATTCGGGGTCGCACTATCGCCGACGGACCTCTCCTACCTCGCATCTCTGCTGACGACGCGCGTCATCACGCGCGGATATACCGCGACGCAGACGGATGTCGCCTCGCTCGCGGTCGACCGTGAGCTCGCGCTCGTGCGCTCCATCGTCGAGCGCGTCGCCGAGGAGTATCTCGTCGATCTGCACAACGAGGAGTTCATCGTGCGGCTCTCGCTGCACGTCAGCAACCTCATCGCCCGCGCGCACGATCAGTCGTACTCGCGCAATCCGATGACGAGATCGATCAAGACGGCCTACCCCCTCATCTACGAGATCGCCGTCTTCATCGCGAGCGAGATCCAGCGCAGCGAGCACATCGCCATCAACGACGACGAGATCTCCTACATCGCTCTGCACGTCGGCTCGTATCTCGAGAGGCAATCCAAGCGCGAGGAACGCGTGACGTGCGCGATCGTGTGCCCGAACTACTACGACATGCACACGATCCTGCGCGAGCGACTCGAAGCGGCGCTCGGAGATCAGCTGCACGTCGAGATCGTCATCACCCGCACCGACATCGACTGGCACGCCCTCGCGACGGACATCGTCGTGACGACGCTGCCCGACGTGCGCACGACCGACGACACCGTCGTCATCCAGCCCTTCCTCACCGACGACGACGTCGACGCGGTCCGACGCGCCGTGCGGCGAGTGAGGCGGCAACGCCGCCGGTTGCGACTCAAAGACGACCTCCTGCTGTTCTTCGACGAGTCACTCTTCGTGCGCAACCTCGAGGTCGACGGCCGCGAGAACATCATCCGGGCGCTCGGTGAGCGCATGGTCGCCCTCGACATCATCGACACCGACTATGTCGCTCACGCGATCGACCGCGAACGCATGTCGTCGACCGCGTTCACCGACAGCCTCGCGGTGCCTCACGCGATCGGGATGACGGCCCAGCGCACCGCGATCTGCATCGCTGTCAACGAGTCGCCGATCGAGTGGGGCGACAACAGGGTCAACGTCGTCGCGCTCATCGCGTTCAGCGCGTCGGATCGAACGACCTTCCAGTCCCTCTTCGACCAGTTCGTGTCGGTCTTCGCCGAGCGCGACGATGTGCACCGCATCATCCGCGGATCCGCCGACTTCCCCTCGTTCATCGAAGAGCTCGTTCGGAGCATCGACAAGTAGGCACTCTCTCGCGGTGTGTCAGGCGAGCGGGGTCGGCACGATCCCGAAGGGCGCGAGTCCGGCACGACCGCCGTCGGGAGCCGTGAGCACCCAGACGCCGTGCGCGTGGACCGCGACCGAGTGCTCCCAGTGCGCGGCGTCGGAACCGTCGCTCGTCGCGACCGTCCACTCGTCGTCCCTCACAACGGTGTCCGACGACCCCGCGGTGACCATGGGCTCGATCGCGACGACGAGGCCGGGTTTGATCGCGGCGCCCCTCCCCCGCACGGCGTAGTTGAACACCGACGGCTCTTCGTGCATCGCGCGGCCGATCCCGTGACCGGCGTAGCCCTCGACGATCCCGTACTGTCCTCGAGCATCGACAGCCGCCTCGATCGCCTCGCCCACCGCGCCGAGGTGCTTGGCCGACGCGAGAGCGGCGATCCCCGCCCACAACGATCCCTCGGTGACCGCCGACAAGCGCGACCGCGACCGCACGCGGGACTCCTGACCGTCATCCGGAAGCACGACAGTGAACGCCGCGTCGCCGTTCCACCCTTCGAAGAGCGCCCCGCAGTCGATCGAGAGGATGTCGCCCGCCTCGAGAGGGCGATCAGTCGGGATCCCATGCACCACATCGTCGTTGACCGAAGCGCAGATCGTATGGCGGTATCCGGGCTCGAGGGCGAAATTCGGCTCGGCCCCGGCATCGCGGATGACCCGTTCCGCGATCGCGTCGAGTTCGAGGGTCGTGACACCGGGGCGGATCGCGTCCCGGACGGCAGACAGCGCGGCCGCCGTGATGCGTCCGGGTTCGAGCATCGCCCGCATCTCGGCCGGCGACTTGTAGATCGACCGGGAACGCACGGTTCTCAGCCCGCGGTGGGTGCCGACTCTTCGACCGGCACGGTGACACCGCGCTCGAGCAGAGCCGTGCTGATGCGCTGACCGACCTCGTCGATCGCGCCGAGCCCGTCGACCTCGACGAGGAGGCCACGCTCCGAGTAGCCGGCGACGATCGGCGCGGTCTCGCGAGCGAACACTTCTTGACGGTGACGGATGGCGTCTTCCGAATCGTCGAGCCTGCCCTGGTCGACGGCGCGGCGGCGCAGACGGGAGACGACCTCATCGGTGTCGGCGACGAGCTGCACGACGGCGTCGAGCGCCTGGTCCTTCGACGCGAGGAGCTCGTCGAGGAACGTCACCTGGTCGAGCGTGCGCGGGTAGCCGTCGAGGAGGAAACCGTCGAGGGCATCGGGTTCCGTGAGTCGCGCCGCGACGAGCTCGTTCGTGAGCTCGTCGGGAACGTAGTCCCCCGCGTCGACGATCGCCTGGACCTTCTGGCCGAGCTCCGTCCGGTTCTTGATGTTGTGACGGAAGATGTCGCCCGTCGCGATCGCCGGGATCCCGTAGGTCCGTGCGATCTGCGCGGCCTGCGTGCCCTTGCCCGCACCGGGCGGGCCGACGATGAGGAGCCGGGTCACCGGAGAAGTCCCTCGTAGTGCCGCTGCTGCAGTTGCGAGTCGATCTGTTTGACCGTCTCGAGACCGACGCCGACGATGATGAGGATGCTCGCGCCGCCGAACGGGAAGTTCGCGTTGGCACCCACGGTCGCGAGAGCGATGAGCGGGATGAGCGCGATGAATCCGAGGTAGAGCGAACCGGGCAGGGTGACCCTCGTGAGCACGTAGTCGAGGTACTCGGCCGTCGGACGTCCCGCGCGGATGCCGGGGATGAATCCGCCGTACTTCTTCATGTTGTCGGCGACCTCTTCGGGGTTGAAGGTGATCGCGACGTAGAAGTAGGTGAACCCGACGATGAGCAGGAAGTACATGAGCATGTACAGCGGGTTGTCGCCCGTGCGCAGGTTGTCGGTGATCCACGTCACCCACGGTGCGGGCGGGCTTCCGTCTGCAGGCTGGTTGAACTGCGCGATGAGCGACGGCAGATAGAGCAGCGACGATGCGAAGATCACGGGCACGACGCCGGCCATGTTGACCTTGATCGGGATGTAGGTGTTGTTTCCGCCGTAGGTGCGTCGCCCGACCATGCGCTTGGCGTACTGCACGGGGATGCGCCGCTGAGACTGCTCGACGAAGACGACCGCGCACATGATGACGAGGCCGACGGCGAGCACGAGGAGGAAGACCTCGAAGCTTTGCGCGAGGGCGATGCCCCAGAGGGCGCTCGGGAACGTCGCGGCGATCGAGGTGAAGATGAGGAGCGACATGCCGTTACCGACGCCGCGCTCGGTGATGAGCTCGCCGAGCCACATGATGAGGCCGGTGCCCGCGGTCATCGTGATGACCATGAGGAGCGTGGCGTACCACGACGGGTCGGTGATGAGGTTGCTGCAGGCGGGGACGCCGGTCGTCGACGGGAACAGCGCGCCACTCCGGGCCACGGTGATGAGAGTCGTCGACTGGAGGATCGCGAGCGCGATCGTCAGGTAGCGCGTGTACTGGGTGAGCTTCGCCTGCCCGGTCTGGCCCTCCTTGTGGAGGGTGTCGAAGTGCGGGATGACCACACGCAGGAGCTGCGTGATGATCGACGCCGTGATGTACGGCATGATCCCGAGCGCGAAGACCGAGAGTTGGAGCAGAGCGCCACCGCTGAAGAGGTTGACGAGCTCGTAGAGCCCCGTCGTTCCGTCATTCGAGGCGATGCACTCTTGGATGTTGCCGTAGTCGACGTACGGCGCCGGGATGAACGACCCCAGCCGGAAGATCGCCACGATGCCGAGCGTGAACCCGATCTTCCTGCGAAGGTCGGGCGTGCGGAAAATCCGCGCGACAGCTCTGAACACGAGGTCCTCCTGGTTGCTCTGAAACAGCCGAGCGGTGGCCCTTTCGGGCCACCGCGGCTGGATGGTGCTGGTTCGACCTGTTACTTGATCGAGCCGCCCGCGGCGACGATCTTCTGCTCTGCTGAGCCGGAGACCTTGTCGACCGCAACAGTCAGCTTAACCGCAATGTCACCATTGCCGAGAACCTTGACCTTCTCGTTCTTGCGAACGGCGCCCTTGAGCACGAGATCCTGCACCGTGACGTCTCCGCCCGACGGGTAGAGCTCGGCGAGCTTCTCGAGGTTGACGACCTGGTACTCGACGCGGAACGGGTTCTTGAACCCGCGCAGCTTCGGAGCACGCATGACGAAGTTGATGTTTCCACCCTCGAAACCGGGGCGCATCGAGTAACGGGCCTTGGTTCCCTTGGTTCCGCGACCCGCGGTCTTACCCTTCGAGCCCTCACCACGACCCACGCGCATGCGGTCCTTCTTGGCACCGGGCGCGGGGCGGAGGTGGTGCATCTTGAGCACCTGCGGACGCACGACGACGTCGGCCTGAGCGGCCTTCTTCGCCGGAGCGGACGTCGTCGACGATGCGGCGTCAGCCGAGGCATCCGCCGAACCGGGCTTCTTGGCTGCAGGCTTCTTCGCGGCGGGCTTCTTCGCGGTGGCGGGCTTGGTGTCCGCCTTCGCGTCGTCGGCCTTGGGCGCGTCTGCCTTCGCTGCGGGCTTCTTGGTCGCGGGCTTCTTCGCGGCCGACGTGGTGTCGGCAGCAGCCTTGGCCGGAGCCTTCTTGGTCTTCGCGGCGGTCTCGGCCTTGGGGGCCTTCTCCGCCGGAGTGGTGTCTTCAGCCATTAGTCAATCTCCTCGACCTTGACCAGGTGAGCGACGGTACGGACGTAGCCGCGGTTCTGCGAATTGTCTTCGCGAACCACGATGTCGCCGATGCGCTTGAGCCCGAGGCTCCGCAACGTGTCGCGCTGGTTCTGCTTCTCACTGATTTTCGATTTGATCTGGGTCACCTTCAGGCGCGCGGCCATCAGACACCTGCCTTCGCGTCAGCCTGGGCACGCAGGAGGCGAGCAGGCGCGACGTCCTCGACCGACAGACCCCGGCGTGCGGCGACCGCAGCGGGCTCCTCGAGCTGCTTGAGGGCAGCGACGGTGGCCTGGACGATGTTGATCGTGTTCGACGACCCGAGCGACTTGCTCAGGACGTCGTGGATGCCGGCGCACTCGAGCACGGCACGGACGGGACCACCGGCGATAACACCGGTACCCGCGGATGCGGGGCGCAGAAGCACGACGCCGGCGGCAGCTTCACCCTGCACGGGGTGCGGGATCGTCTGGGCGACGCGGGGAACGCGGAAGAAGTTCTTCTTCGCCTCTTCGACGCCCTTCGAGATCGCGGTCGGAACTTCGCGAGCCTTGCCGTATCCGACGCCCACGAGACCGTTACCGTCACCGACGACGACGAGAGCGGTGAAGCTGAAGCGACGACCACCCTTGACGACCTTCGACACGCGGTTGATCGTGACGACGCGCTCGAGGAACTGGCTCTTCTCGCTGTCGCGCGAGCCACGCTGCTGGTTCGGGTTGCGCTCACGGCCACCGCGACGCGCTTCGCGCGGCTCGGTCGTCGCGCTGTTGTCCGTACCGGCTGCCGTCTCGACGACAGCGGTCTGAACGACTGCCGTCTCCGTCGAGTCGGGCTCCACGGCCTTGGTCGGCTCCACGGTCTGCTCCTTGTTGGTTGTTGCGTCGCTCACAGGTCCAACCCGCCTTCCCTGGCTCCATCGGCGATCGCGGCGACGCGACCGGCGTAGCGGTTACCACCGCGGTCGAAGACGACGGCGTCGATACCGGCGGTCTTCGCGCGCTCGGCGATGAGTTCGCCGACGCGCTTGGCCTTCGCCGTCTTGTCACCGTCGAAGGTGCGCATGTCCGACTCGAGAGTCGACGCCGACGCGAGGGTGAAACCCTTGCTGTCGTCGACGACCTGCACGAAGACGTGACGCGCCGACCGGGTGACGACGAGGCGCGGACGCACCTCGGTTCCCACGACCTTCTTGCGAAGGCGGGTGTGTCGGCGGCCCTTGGCGGCCGACTTGCTCTTGCCTCTAGTTCCGAGAGCCATGATCACTTACCACTCTTTCCGGCCTTGCGGCGGACTACTTCGCCTGCGTAGCGCACACCCTTGCCCTTGTAGGGCTCGGGCTTGCGCAGCTTGCGGATGTTTGCGGCCACTTCACCGACGGCTTGCTTGTCGATTCCGTGGACGGTGAGCTTGTTGTTGCCCTCGACCGCGAACGAGATGCCTGCGGGCGGGGTGACGACGACGGGGTGCGAGAAACCGAGAGCGAACTCGAGCGTCTCGCCCTTGGCTGCGACGCGGTAACCGGTACCGACGATCTCGAGGCCCTTGGAGTAGCCGTTCGTGACGCCGATGATCTGGTTCGCGATGAGCGTGCGGGTCAGTCCGTGGAGCGACCGCGACTCGCGCTCGTCGTCGGGGCGGGTGACGAGCACCTGGCCGTCTTCGAGGGCGACCTGGATGGGGCTCGCGACGGTGAGCGAGAGCTCACCCTTCGGGCCTTTGACCGTGACCGCTGCGCCATCGACGGTGATGTCGACGCCGGCAGGCACGGGAATGGGAAGTCTTCCGATTCGTGACATGACGGGTTACCACACGTAGGCGAGGACTTCCCCACCCACGCCTTTCGAGGTTGCCTGGCGGTCCGTGAGGAGGCCAGAGGAGGTCGACAGGATTGCGACACCGAGACCGCCGAGAACGTTGGGGATCTCGGTCGACTTCGCGTAGACGCGGAGGCCGGGCTTCGACACGCGCTTGATGCCCGCAATCGAACGCTCACGGTTGGGGCCGTACTTCAGGTCGATCGTGAGGGTCTTGCCGACGCGAGCGTCTTCGACCTTCCATCCCGTGATGTAGCCCTCCTTCTGGAGGATCTCGGCGATGTGGGTCTTGAGGTTGCTGCTCGGAAGCGACACGGTCTCGTGAAAGGCCGAATTCGCGTTGCGCAGTCTGGTCAGCAGGTCTGCGACCGGATCTGTCATTGTCATGAGTTGATTCCTTTATCTCGTCTGGTTTCGGCATCCGTTACGCGGACATGCCGACCTGGTCGATCGGTGATGCGTGAGGTGTTACGGGGTGTTCTGGGCGTTGCGGAACGGGAAACCGAGCGCCTTGAGCAGCGCGCGACCCTCGTCGTCGTTCTTCGCGGTGGTGACGACGGTGATGTCGAAACCACGCACGCGGTCGATCTTGTCCTGGTCGATCTCGTGGAACATCGACTGCTCGGTGAGACCGAAGGTGTAGTTGCCGCGGCCGTCGAACTGCTTGTCGCTCAGTCCGCGGAAGTCACGGATACGCGGAAGCGCGAGCGACAGCAGACGGTCGAGGAACTCCCACGCGCGGTCACCACGGAGGGTGACGTGGGCGCCGATGGGCTGGCCCTCGCGCAGCTTGAACTGAGCGATCGACTTGCGCGCATTGGTGACGACGGGCTTCTGGCCTGTGATCGCCGTGAGGTCCTTGACGGCCCCGTCGATGATCTTGCCGTCGCGAGCGGCCTCGCCCACACCGGTGTTAACGACGATCTTCACGAGACCGGGCACCTGGTGCACGTTCGTGAAGCCGAAGTCCTTCAGCAGCTGGGCCGAGATCTCGGTCTTGTACTTCTGCTTGAGGCGCGGCTGCACCTTGACAGCCGTCGCGGCAGTAGTTGTGTCGGTCATTACAGGTCCTCACCTGACTTCTTGGCGTAGCGGACGCGGACGGTCTTGGTGACGCCGTCCTTCTCCACCTGCTCGTTGCGGAAACCGACGCGTGTCGGCTTCTTCGTTGTGGGGTCGACGAGGGCGACGTTCGAGACGTGGATGGGTGCCTCGTGGGTCTCGATGCCACCCGTCTTCGAGCCGCGCTGGGTCTGTCCTACGCGAACGTGCTTGGTGACGAAGTTGACACCCTCCACGACCACGCGGTTCTTCTCCTTGAGCACCTCGAGCACGCGACCCTGCTTGCCACGGTCACCGCCACGCTCTTGCTTGGCGCCGCTGATGACCTGCACGAGGTCACCCTTCTTGATGTTCGCCATGACTAAATAACCTCCGGGGCGAGCGAGATGATCTTCATGAACTTCTTGTCACGAAGCTCGCGGCCGACCGGTCCGAAGATGCGGGTACCGCGGGGGTCCCCGTCTGCCTTCAGGATGACGGCGGCGTTCTCGTCGAACTTGATGTATGAGCCGTCGGGACGACGGGTCTCCTTCTTGGTGCGAACGATGACGGCTTTGACGACGTCACCCTTCTTGACGTTGCCGCCCGGGATGGCGTCCTTGACGGTCGCGACGATGACATCGCCGAGACCGGCGTAGCGACGGCCTGAGCCGCCGAGGACGCGAATCGTGAGCAGCTCTTTGGCGCCGGTGTTGTCAGCGACCTTGACTCGTGATTCCTGCTGAAGCATCTGTATCTCCTACTGAAAGCAAGCGCGGACGCTTACTTGGCCTTTTCGAGGATCTCGACGAGGCGCCAGCGCTTCGTGGCACTGAGCGGACGGGTCTCGCTGATCATGACCAGGTCGCCGACGCCGGCGGAATTCGCCTCGTCGTGGACCTTGACCTTGGATGTGCGGCGGATGACCTTGCCGTAGAGGGGGTGCTTGACGCGGTCCTCGACCTCGACGGTGATCGTCTTGTCCATCTTGTCGCTCGTCACGTAGCCGCGACGGGACTTGCGGTAACCGCGAGCAGCCTCATCCTTGACGTCGTGAGCGGCGTGCACGGTGGTGTCGGACGCGGTCTTCGTGTCTTTCGTTGCCATTACTTCGCCTCCTCATTCTTCTCGGTGGATGAGTCCGCCGGAGCGGTCTCGTCGGTGGCAGTGTCTGCCTTGGCCTTCTTCTTGCTCGCCTTGGCGGGCTTCGACTCGACCTCGATCGGAGCGGGCGTGGCACGGATGCCGAGCTCGCGCTCACGGATCACGGTGTAGATACGAGCGATGTCGCGCTTGACCGCGCGCAGACGCCCGTGGCTCTCGAGCTGGCCGGTGGCCGACTGGAAGCGCAGGTTGAACAGCTCTTCCTTGGCCTTCTTGAGTTCGTCGACGAGCCTGTCGTCTTCGAAAGTGTCGAGCTCGTCAGGGGCGAGCTCCTTGGAACCGATCGCCATTATGCGTCGCCCTCCTCGCGCTTGATGATGCGTGCCTTGAGGGGCAGCTTGTGAATTGCACGAGTGAGAGCTTCGCGAGCGACGGTCTCCGAGACACCGCTGAGCTCGAAGAGCACGCGACCCGGCTTGACGTTCGCGATCCACCACTCGGGCGAACCCTTACCGGAACCCATGCGGGTCTCGGCGGGCTTCTTGGTGAGCGGGCGGTCGGGGTAGATGTTGATCCACACCTTTCCACCACGCTTGATGTGACGCGTCATCGCGATACGAGCTGCCTCGATCTGGCGGTTCGTCACATATGCGGGAGTCATGGCCTGGATGCCGTACTCACCGAACGAGACCGTCGTGCCACCGGTCGCCTGGCCACTACGGCCGGGGTGGTGCTGCTTACGGTGCTTGACCTTGCGGGGAATCAACATGATTACGCCTCTGCTCCTACTGCTGCCGGAGCAGCCTCGGTCCTCGGGGCTCCGCTCGCGGGTCCACGACGCGCTCCGCCGTCACGACGGTCGTCGCCGCGACGCTCGGGGCGCGACGACTTCGCGTTGGCCTGCTCGCGAGCGAGCTCCTTGTTGGTGATGTCGCCCTTGTAGATCCAGACCTTCACGCCGATGCGGCCGAACGTCGTCTTGGCCTCGTAGAAGCCGTAGTCGATGTTGGCGCGCAGGGTGTGCAGCGGAACGCGACCCTCGCGGTAGAACTCGGAACGGCTCATCTCAGCACCACCGAGACGACCGGAGACCTGGATGCGGACACCCTTGGCTCCGGCGCGCTGGGCGCCCTGGAGACCCTTGCGCATCGCACGACGGAACGCGACGCGAGCGCTGAGCTGCTCCGCGATTCCCTGTGCCACGAGCTGAGCCTCGGCCTCGGGGTTCTTGACCTCGAGGATGTTGAGCTG
Source organism: Marisediminicola sp. LYQ134 (assembly GCF_046599635.1). Classification (NCBI taxonomy): domain Bacteria; kingdom Bacillati; phylum Actinomycetota; class Actinomycetes; order Micrococcales; family Microbacteriaceae; genus Marisediminicola; species Marisediminicola sp. LYQ134. Next base: position 24,404 of record NZ_JBKIWP010000003.1, on the reverse strand, counting down.
GATCTGCTTGCCCGAGAGCTTCTCGAGGTCGGCGCGGATGCGCTCGGCCTCGGCGCCACGACGACCGATCACGATGCCCGGACGGGCCGTGTGGATGTCGACGCGGACGCGGTCACGGGTGCGCTCGATCTCGATGCGTGCCACACCGGCACGGTCGAGGCTCGTCTTGAGCAGGTTGCGGATCTTGACGTCTTCAGCGACGTAGTCGCTGTAACGCTGGCCGGCCTTCGTGCTGTCGGAGAACCAACGCGACACGTGGTCGGTCGTGATTCCCAGACGGAAGCCGTAGGGGTTTACTTTCTGGCCCATTACTTCTTTCCTGCCTTCGTCGTTGTGGCTGAGCCCGTCGAGGCGGCATCCGCCTCGTCCGGCGTCGCCAAGACGATCGTGATGTGGCTCGTGCGCTTCAGGATCTGAAACGCGCGACCCTGTGCACGCGGCTGGAAACGCTTGAGCGTCGCGCCCTCGTCGACATAGGCCGACGAGATGAACAGGTCATCGTCGTTCAGGTAGCTGTTGCTGGCATCCGCCTTGACTCGCGCGTTGGCCATGGCCGACGCGACGAGCTTGAAGACGGGCTCGCTCGCACCCTGGGGGGCGAACTTCAGGATGGCCAAGGCCTCCGTCGCCTGCTTGCCGCGGATCATGTTGACGACACGACGAGCCTTCGTAGGGGTCACGCGGATGTGTCGCACACGTGCGATCGACTCCACCATTTCTCTCCTCCTTACGCCACCGCGTTAGCGGCGACGACCCTTCTTGTCGTCCTTCTCGTGTCCACGGAAGGTGCGGGTGGGGGCAAACTCACCGAGCTTGTGCCCAACCATCGTCTCGGTGACGAACACCGGGATGTGCTTGCGACCGTCGTGCACCGCGATGGTGTGACCCAGCATTGCCGGGACGATCATCGAGCGGCGCGACCAGGTCTTGATCACGTTCTTGCTGTTGGCCGCGTTAGCGCCGACGACCTTGCGAAGCAGGTGGTCGTCAACGAAGGGACCCTTCTTGAGACTGCGTGGCATCCTCTACAACTCCTACTTGCGCTTCTTGCCGGCGTTACGGCGGCGAACGATGAGCTGATCGCTCTCTTTGTTGGCGTGGCGGGTGCGGCCCTCTTTCTGGCCCCACGGGCTGACCGGGTGGCGTCCACCGGAGGTCTTGCCCTCACCACCACCGTGCGGGTGGTCGACGGGGTTCATGGCGACACCACGCACGGTCGGGCGGACGCCCTTCCAGCGCATGCGGCCGGCCTTACCCCAGTTGATGTTCGACTGTTCGGCGTTGCCGACCTCGCCGATCGTGGCACGGCAGCGCGCGTCGACGTTGCGGATCTCACCCGACGGCAGACGAAGCTGCGCGTAGGGACCGTCCTTGGCGACGAGACGAACCGAAGCACCGGCGGAGCGGGCCATCTTGGCGCCGCCGCCCGGCTTGAGCTCGATCGCGTGGATGACCGTACCGGTGGGGATGTTCTTGAGCGGGAGGTTGTTGCCCGGCTTGATGTCAGCCGATGCACCCGACTCCACGATGTCGCCCTGCTTGAGCTTGTTCGGCGCGATGATGTAGCGCTTCGAGCCGTCGAAGAAGTGCAGGAGCGCGATGCGTGCCGTGCGGTTGGGGTCGTACTCGATCTCGGCGACGCGAGCGTTCACGCCGTCCTTGTCATTGCGACGGAAGTCGATGACACGGTACTGGCGCTTGTGGCCACCACCGATGTGACGAGTCGTGATGCGACCGGCGTTGTTACGACCACCGGTCTTGGAGAGCGGACGAAGCAGCGACTTCTCCGGGGTCGAGCGGGTGATCTCGGCGAAATCTGCGACCGAGGATCCCCGACGACCAGGAGTCGTGGGCTTGTATTTGCGAATAGCCATGTGTATTCCTCTATGTCCCTTAGCCGACAGCCGTGAAGATGTCGATCGAACCGGACTTGAGCGTCACGATCGCGCGCTTGGTGTCTTTGCGCTTGCCGATCCCGAACTTGGTGCGACGGGTCTTGCCCTTTTTGTTCAGGGTGTTGACCGAGGCGACCTGCACGCCGAAGATCTTTTCGACGGCGAGCTTGATCTCGGTCTTGTTCGAACGGGGGTCCACGACGAACGTGTACTTGCCCTGGTCGATCAAGCCGTAGCTCTTCTCGGAGACGACGGGCGACAGGATGACGTCGCGCGGGTCTTTGTTGATTCCGGTCATGCTGAGACCTTCTCCTTCTCGGCGGCGGCACGCTCGGGGCTCACGCGCTTCTTGCTGGGCGCGCCGTCGACATCCGTCGACTTCGGCTGGGCCGCAGCGGGTCCGGCGACGAAGCCATCGAATGCCGCACGCGTGAAGACGATGTCGTCGGAGACGAGAACGTCGTAGGCGTTGAGCTGATCGAACGGCAGCACGTGCACCGACGGGATGTTGCGGACGCTCTTGGCGCTCAGTTCGTCGTCACGCGTGAGCACGATGAGAACGTGCTTGCTCGTGGCGATCGAGTCGAGCAGGGCGACGATCGTCTTGGTCGAGGGGACGTCTCCGACCGAGAGCGAGTCGATGACGTGGATGCGTCCACCGCGTGCGCGGTCGGAGAGCGCGCCGCGGAGGGCCGCAGCGATCATCTTCTTCGGGGTGCGCTGCGCGTAGTCGCGCGGCGTGGGCCCGTGGACGATTCCACCACCGGTCATCTGGGGAGCACGGATCGAGCCCTGGCGAGCGCGACCGGTTCCCTTCTGCTTGAACGGCTTGCGACCTGCGCCGGAAACCTCTCCGCGGCCCTTGGTCTTGTGCGTTCCCTGGCGCGCTGCTGCACGCTGGGCGACGACGACCTGGTGGATGAGCGGCACGTTGGTCTGCACGTCGAACGTCTCGGCGGGCAGCTCGACGGAGTCGACCTTGGCGCCCTTCGAGTCGATGACGTCGAGCGTGGCGTTGGCGTTGTCAACCATCGGTTACGCCCCCTTCACTGCGTTGCGAACGAATACGAGACGGCCACGAGCACCGGGAACGGCACCCTTGACCAGGATGAGACCCTTCTCGAGGTCGACTGCCTGGACCTTGAGGCTCATCGCGGTCACGCGCTCGCCACCCATACGACCGGCCATGCGCATGCCCTTGAAGACACGGCTGGGGGTCGACGAAGCACCGATGGAACCGGGCTTGCGGTGGTTGCGGTGTGCACCGTGCGATGCGCTGACGCCCTTGAAGTTGTGACGCTTCATGACACCGGCGAAGCCCTTGCCCTTGCTCGTGCCGACGACGTCGACCTTCTGGCCGGCTTCGAAGATGTCGACTGCGATCTCCTGGCCGAGCGTGTAGTCGGCGGCATCCGCAGTGCGGATCTCAGTCACGTGACGGCGCGGCGTGACGCCGGCCTTGTCGAAGTGACCCGACTTGGGCTTGTTGACCTTGCGAGGGTCGATCTGCCCGTAGGCGATCTGGACGGCCGTGTAGCCGTCGACCTCGGGGGTGCGCAGCTGCGTCACGACGTTGGGCGTGATCTCGATGACGGTCACGGGGATGAGCTTGTTGTTCTCGTCCCAGACCTGGGTCATCCCGAGCTTGGTGCCGAGAAGGCCCTTGCTCGTCTTGGTTGTCTGGCTCTGTGTAATAGGCATGCGGATTCCCGTTAGAGCTTGATCTCGATGTTGACGTCGGCGGGGAGGTCGAGGCGCATGAGCGAGTCGACCGCCTTCGGCGTCGGGTCAATGATGTCGATCAGGCGCTTGTGAGTGCGCTTCTCGAAGTGCTCGCGGCTGTCCTTGTACTTGTGAGGAGAGCGGATCACGACGACCACGTTCTTCTCCGTAGGAAGGGGCACCGGTCCGACGACGGTCGCGCCGGCACGGGTCACCGTGTCGACGATCTTGCGCGCCGAGCTGTCAATGACCTCGTGGTCATACGACTTAAGTCGAATGCGGATCTTCTGTCCCGCCATGTGTGACTCACTCTCTTTGTTCCCTTTGCGCGTCCTGTCGGACACACACGCTGCTCGAGCACTTCTGCTGTCGCACCACTGTTTTTCTGTCAAAAGCCTGTCGCGTCGTCCGACCCCCGCACTCGGGCGTGTCGCGTAGTTCGACATACCCGATGGTGCGCACGCCGATAGCGTGGGTTCTGATCGGATTTCTGCAGTTCTGCTACCCGCGGCCTAGACCCGGGCCCGTGGCCTCAGATCTATGCACTGCCTGGCAGTGATCCAGACGCATGGCCCGGAATGTTGAACTAGACGAGTTTGCCACACCCCGACACAGGCTGCAACCCGGGCGTGTCACGTTGGGCGTGTCGCGTTCCGGAGGCCGCGCGGGGGCGTGCGCCGTGCATCCCGCCCCCGAGAGTACGCAGTTTCCGCGAGCGTACGCCGGATCGGACTACCGCTCGCGGAAACTGCGTACTCTCGGGTGGGGTTTTGTGGCGAGACGGGCACGCGAGGCACGGATGCCCGCCCGCTCGAGCTTGCGGAAGAGCGGCTGTGCCTGCATCGCGTCGTCCCATCCCCAGCGAACGAAGCCTCGCACGCACGAGCGGATGGCATCCTCCCGCTCCTTCTCCTGTGCGAGAGCCTCCTCCGGCGTCCGCCCGCGCAGGAACACCGGATCGCGGTACTTGCCTCGGCCATCGGATTCGCCGACCACATCCTCGTGCTCGAAAAAGAAGTCCGCGAAGTAGACCGCCCCGTCGACCTCGAACCTGGCCTGCTGCGCCGGCAGCGGAAACCCGCCCTCCCAGAAGCGCACCATGCTGAGCGACTCGAACGGCGACTCCGAGAGCCCCGTCGCGAACTCGACGACTCGCGCCGCGCGGGTCGAATTGCGGAACGGACCGACGTGGCTCAACCTCTCGAGGAGGTCGCGGCGACGAACACCGTAGATCTCGGCTCGTGCCAGCACGTGGTCGAGCGACACGACGCCACTCGCGAAGTCCCGGCTCCCGAAGACATCGATCAGGGTGCGCAGCGGCGACGTGCAGAGAAAACCCTCCGTCTCGACCACGTCTCCCGCGAGGTCGCCTGTGTGCCAGATCACGGCGTTCGTGGTCCGACGGGGGCGAAGGAAATCGGATGTCGCGTGCGGACGCGAAGGCAACGCACCGAGCACCGGAATGCCGAGGAGTCCCGCTGCGGACTCGTGCGAGAAGACCATCGGACGCTTCGCGGCGGCCTGAGCGGCGACGACGAGAGCGTAATGCCTCTCCTCAGGTCGCGCAGCGAGCCAGTCGACAGTCTCGGCATACGCCCCCTGCCGCACGCGCGTGAGTTCGCCACGCTCCGAGGCCCGCTCGAGAGGATCGTTCGCGACGCCCGAGCGTCGGGCAGCCGCGGAGGTGATGAGGCGGGGGACGGAGTCTGCGGACATCCGGCCACTGTCGGGCAGCCCTGAATCGCAGGGGCGTGCCCTCACGAGTCGGTGGGTGGATGATGAAGCCGCGCCCCCGGGGAGGACGGGCTTTCGCGCCCGAGCCGCCGCCACTGTACGCAGTTTCCGCGAGGGTATGTCGGATCCGACGTACCCTCGCGGAAACTGCGTGTTCTGGGGCGGGCGGGCGGGCGGGCAAGCAGGCAGGGCTGGCAGCGCGGGGGCGGCGGGCGGCGCGGGTCAGGCGTAGAGCAGGGCGCGCAGCTCCGACTCGGCGGCGTGGAGGCGGTCGCGGGAGATGGTCCGGCCGTGCTGGTAGTGGTCGACGACCCGAGGGTCGACATAGCTCGTCTTCGCGATCGACGGGGTATTGCCGAGCACCTCGGCCGCGTCGCGCATCGCCTGCGCGAGCGCGCGAGACCGCGCCGACTTCTTCTCCTCCGGCCCGTGCTTCGCGAGACTCACCGCCGCGGCGATCGTGCCGTGCAGGGTGCGGAAGTCCTTCGCCGTGAACTCTCCCCCGGTCTGCTCCCGAACGTAGGTGTTGATGTCCTCAGGCTGCAGGGGGTGCCACCCGCGTTCGTCGCGATAACTCAGCAGACGGGCCGTGGGCCCCCGGCGCTTCAACGAACGCACCGACGTCGCGAGATCCGCGTCGCTGATCTCGCTCTCCCACTCCTGCCCGCTCTTCGCGGGGAACTTGAGGGCGACGGTGGAGCCCCGCACAGTCGCGTGTGAGCACAGCAGCGTCGACAGACCGTGGCTGCCGTTCGACTCCGCGTAACGCTCCGAGCCGATGCGCAACGAGCCCGTGTCGAGCATGCGGAACGCCGTGGCCAAAGCTCGCGTGTGCGTCGCCCCCTCGCTCCGCAGGTCGATCGTGACCCGCCGCCGCGCGGTCGGGAGCGACTCGGCGAGACGCAACGCGCGATCGAACTTGATGCGGTCCTTCTGTTCGCGCCACGTCGGGTGGTAGATGTACTGGCGGCGCCCCGCCGCGTCGACGCCCGTCGCCTGCACGTGCCCGTTCGGGTAGGGGGCGATCCAGACATCCGTCCAGGCCGGGGGGATCGCGAGGTGCTCGATGCGGGCCCGCAGATCGGGATCACGGATGGCGCGGCCGTCGGCGTCGCGGTAGGAGAACCCGCGACCGGAACGGACCCTCTTGAGACCGGCGCCCGACGAATCACTGCGGCGGAGACGAGGCATTGCCCTATCGCACCACACGCGGGAGCCCGACGACGCGACACGAGCGGATCTCACGGCAAAACGAAAGCGGGGCCGGCTCCGAAGAGCCGACCCCGCTAGCGGTGGAGCAGGTACTACTTGAGGATCTTGACGACCGTGCCAGCACCGACGGTGCGGCCACCCTCGCGGATAGCGAAGCGGAGGCCCTCCTCCATGGCGATCGGCTGGATCAAGTTGACCGTCATCTCGGTGGTGTCACCGGGCATGACCATCTCGGTGCCCTCGGGCAGCGTGATGACACCCGTGACGTCCGTGGTGCGGAAGTAGAACTGCGGACGGTAGTTCGCGTAGAACGGGTTGTGACGGCCACCCTCATCCTTCGAGAGGATGTAGGCGTTCGCCTCGAACTCGGTGTGCGGCGTGACCGAACCGGGCTTGACGACGACCTGACCGCGCTCGACGTCTTCACGCTTCGTTCCACGGAGCAGGAGACCGACGTTCTCTCCGGCGCGGGCGTCGTCGAGGGTCTTGCGGAACATCTCGATCGCGGTGACGGTCGTCTTCGACGACTTCTCCTTGATTCCGACGATCTCGACCTCGTCGTTCGGGTGGAGGATTCCACGCTCGACACGACCGGTGATGACGGTTCCACGACCGGTGATCGTGAAGACGTCCTCGACGGGCATGAGGAAGGGCTTCTCGGTCTCGCGGACGGGCTCGGGAACGAACTCGTCGACCTTGTCCATGAGGTCGGCGACGGTGTCCGCCCACTTGGCGTCACCCTCGAGGGCCTTGAGCGCCGAAACCTGAACGACGGGGGCGTTGTCGCCATCGAAGTCCTGGCTCGAGAGCAGCTCGCGAACCTCGATCTCGACGAGCTCGAGGATCTCCTCGTCGTCGACCATGTCGGTCTTGTTGAGAGCAACGACGATGTAGGGCACGCCGACCTGGCGAGCGAGCAGCACGTGCTCACGCGTCTGGGGCATAGGGCCGTCGGTCGCCGCAACCACGAGGATCGCGCCGTCCATCTGCGCAGCACCCGTGATCATGTTCTTGATGTAGTCCGCGTGGCCGGGGGCGTCGACGTGAGCGTAGTGACGCTTCTCCGTCTGGTACTCGACGTGCGAGATGTTGATCGTGATTCCACGCTGCTTCTCTTCGGGCGAGTTGTCGATCTGATCGAACGCCGAAGCAGTGTTGAGATTGGGGTACTTGTCATGCAGCACCTTGGTGATAGCCGCGGTCAACGTGGTCTTACCGTGGTCGACGTGACCAATGGTGCCGATGTTGACGTGCGGCTTAGTCCGCTCGAACTTTGCCTTCGCCAATGGGTCCTCCTCAGGACTTCGTTGTAAGAGCACACGACCGAAGGATTTCGATCGCTCGTCTTACGGGGATTTTGGGGTGATGTTCATGTTACTAGAAGTGCGTTTTTAGTTTGAATTGGGGGCTACCGGATCGTCTGTCCGGCGGCCTGCGAGCGGCTCGCATACCGCGTGCCGCTCGCAGCCGATCTTCGCGCCGGTGCAAGCACCGGAGCTTAGACCGCGAATAGCGAAGCTATTCGCCCTTGTTCTTCTGCACGATCTCGTCGGCGACCGCGCGCGGCACCTCCGAGTAGCTGTCGAAGCTCATCGAGTAGACGGCGCGACCAGAGGTCTTCGACCGGAGGTCTCCGACGTAGCCGAACATCTCCGACAGCGGGACGTTGGCCTTGACGACCTTGACGCCCGTGGCATCCTCCATCGACTGGATCTGTCCACGACGCGAGTTCAGGTCGCCGATGACGTCGCCCATGTATTCCTCGGGCGTGCGAACCTCGACGGCCATGAGCGGCTCGAGGAGCACGGGATCGGCCTTGCGGGCCGCTTCCTTGAACGCCATCGAACCAGCGATCTTGAACGCCATCTCCGAGGAGTCGACGTCGTGCGCAGCACCATCGAGCAGGATCGCCTTGACACCGACCATGGGGTATCCGGCGAGGATACCGACCTGGAGGGCGTCTTGGATTCCGGCGTCGACCGACGGGATGTACTCGCGAGGGATGCGGCCACCGGTGACCTTGTTGTCGAACTCGTAGATCGTGTCTGCCGTGACCTCGAGAGGCTCGAGCGAGATCTGGACCTTCGCGAACTGACCCGAACCACCGGTCTGCTTCTTGTGCGTGTAGTCGTGCTTCGCAACGATGCGGCGGATCGTCTCGCGGTAGGCCACCTGGGGCTTACCGACGTTGGCCTCGACGTTGAACTCGCGCTTCATGCGGTCGACGAGGATGTCGAGGTGGAGCTCGCCCATTCCCTTGATGACCGTCTGACCGGTGTCCTGGTTCTGCTCGGTGCGGAACGTGGGGTCCTCTTCAGCGAGCTTCTGGATGGCGACACCCAGCTTCTCCTGGTCGGCTTTCGTCTTCGGCTCGATCGCGACCTCGATGACGGGCTCGGGGAACGTCATCGACTCGAGAACGACCTGAGCCGACGAGTCGGAGAGGGTGTCTCCCGTGGTCGTGTCTTTGAGGCCGATGACCGCGTAGATGTGACCGGCGGTGACGCTCTCGACCGGGTTCTCCTTGTTGGCGTGCATCTGGAAGATCTTGCCGATGCGCTCCTTCTTGCCCTTCGTGGAGTTCATCACGCCCGATCCGCTCTCGATGGTGCCGGAGTAGACGCGGATGTAGGTGAGGCGACCGAAGAACGGGTGAACCGCGACCTTGAACGCGAGAGCCGCGAACGGGTCTTTCGGGTCGGGGTGACGTTCGATGACGACAGTCTCGTCGCGCACGTCGTGTCCTTCGACAGCGGGCACGTCGAGCGGGGTCGGAAGGTAGTCCACGACGGCGTCGAGCATCGGCTGCACGCCGCGGTTCTTGAACGCCGAACCGCAGAGCACGGGGTAGATCTGGCTCGAGATGGTGAGCTTGCGGATCGCAGCTTTGATCTCGGCGACCGTGAAGTCGGTGTCACCCTCCATGAAGCGCTCGAGGAGCGCGTCATCGGTTTCGGCGACGACCTCAATGAGCTGCGCGCGGTACTCGTTGGCCTTCTCGACGAGGTCGGCGGGGATCTCCTCGATCTCGTACTTCGCGCCGAGCGCGACGTCACCCTTCGAGTCGCCGCGCCACGTGAGGGCGCGCATCTCGACGAGGTCGACGATGCCCTCGAACGAGCTCTCGTATCCGATCGGAAGCTGGATGACGAGGGGCTTCGCGCCGAGGCGCTTCACGATCGTGTCGACCGTGTAGTAGAAGTCGGCTCCGAGCTTGTCCATCTTGTTGACGAAACAGATGCGGGGAACGTCGTACTTGTCGGCCTGGCGCCAGACGGTCTCGGACTGGGGCTCGACGCCCTCCTTGCCGTCGAACACGGCGACCGCACCGTCGAGCACGCGAAGCGAGCGCTCGACCTCGACCGTGAAGTCGACGTGGCCGGGGGTGTCGATGATGTTGATCTGGTTCTTGTTCCAGAAACAGGTCGTGGCGGCGGACGTGATGGTGATGCCGCGCTCTTGCTCTTGCGCCATCCAGTCCATCGTGGCTGCGCCGTCGTGGACTTCACCGATCTTGTGAGTGATACCCGTGTAGAACAGGATTCGCTCGGTGGTTGTGGTCTTACCGGCATCGATGTGAGCCATGATGCCGATGTTGCGGACCTTGTTCAGGTCGGTGAGCACGTCTTGTGCCACGGAGTTCCTCCGAAAAGTTGTGGATCTGGATGTCTGGACTGCCACACTTCCGCGCCGGTCGGCCCGAGTCACCTCGAAGCCGACCGACGCGGTGAGCGCGATAGTTACCAGCGGTAGTGCGCGAAGGCCTTGTTGGATTCGGCCATCTTGTGAGTGTCTTCACGACGCTTGACCGCGGCACCGAGGCCGTTGGACGCGTCGAGGATCTCGTTGGTGAGGCGCTCGGTCATCGTCTTCTCACGACGACCCTTCGCGTACGTGGTCAACCAGCGAAGCGCGAGAGTGTTCGCGCGGTGCGGCTTGACCTCGACGGGCACCTGATAGGTCGAGCCACCGACGCGGCGGCTCTTGACCTCGATGGTCGGACGGACGTTGTCGAGCGCCTTCTTGAGCGTGACGACGGCATCCGCACCGTTCTTCGAGGAGACTCCGGCGAGAGCGTCGTAGACGATCTTCTCGGCGAGGCCTTTCTTGCCGTCAAGAAGGATCTTGTTGACGAGCTGGCTGACGATGGGGGCTCCGTAGACCGGGTCCGCGATGACGGGACGCTTCGGTGCTGGTCCTTTACGAGGCATTACTTCTTGTCCATTTTCGCTCCGTAGCGGCTGCGAGCCTGCTTGCGGTTTTTGACTGCTTGGGTGTCGAGCGCGCCGCGCACGATCTTGTAGCGCACACCGGGGAGGTCTTTGACTCGACCGCCACGCACGAGCACCATCGAGTGCTCCTGGAGGTTGTGGCCCTCACCGGGGATGTAGGCGGTGACCTCGGTGCCGTTGCTGAGCTTGACTCGGGCGACCTTGCGCAGAGCCGAGTTCGGCTTCTTCGGGGTGGTCGTGTAGACGCGGGTGCACACGCCGCGCTGCTGGGGGTTGGCCTTGAGGGCGGGCGCCTTGGTCTTGACGACCTTGGGGCTGCGGCCCTTCCGGACCAACTGCTGAATAGTTGGCACTGATTACTCCTTGTGATGACTGCACGGTGACAGGTGTTGCTTGCATTCGACCGTGCCCGTCACCGGGTGAGTCGAGTTCAGATGGACCCACCTCGCTCTCGGCACCTTCTCTCGCGAGAGGGTCGAGCGGCGTGAATGGTGGGTATGCCGTGGGGGCTCCTGCTCCTCGTGGAGCAGCGGGCCCAACATCGATCAGTGGATCCCGTGCGCTTCTCCGTCTTTCGACGGTGCGGGCGCACGACAGAACACACCTCGGACAACTGTAGCCCGTCGACTCGGGACGGTCAAATGTCGGCGGTGTCTCGAGCCTCGTCAGCGACGGGCGTCGAGGTGGCCCGCGACGAGGACGACGAGGCCGGCGACGACACCCGACGACAGCACGAATGGACTCACGACGTAGTTGGCGAAGAACACCGGAATGACGGCGATCTGGGTGCGCACGAGCGAGTAGACGATCGCTCCGACGGCGGGTCCGATGAGCACGGCCGCGACTCCCGCGCCGATCGCGCGGGTTCGGATCGACTGTGCGCGCGGTGCGCCGACGGCGCGTGCCACGACGGCGAGCACCGCGACGAACATGAGTGGCCCGGTGAGCGTGCCCGCATCCGCCTGGGTGATCACGTCGCGATCGAAGATCAGACTCTCGAAGCCGTAGACGAACACGAGGAGTGCGGCGGTGAGCACGACCGCCATGACGGTGAGGATCGGGCGGGCGGGGATCGGGGATTCCGGGCCGCCCGGCCGACGGTCGTCAGGCGGAGGCGTAGCCGCGCTCATACTCCGCCCGGTGCTGGGCGGCGGCACGCTCGTATTCGTTGCGCGCCTCGATGTTCTTGGCCTTGACGCGGCGTCCGCGCGAGCTGATGGCCGCACCGATCCACATCGAGACCTCGCGAGCGACGAGCCCCGCGGCGATCACATAGGGGTTGACGGCGTAGCCGACGAACCGAGCGGATGCCTGCGCCGGAGTGTCTTCGAGCACGTTGTCGAGCAGCAGCTGAACCCCGATGGTGCCGAAGTAGACGAGGGCGCCGACGAAGAGGCTGCCGAGCACGAAAGCCCACCAGCTCGCGCGGTTGACGAGGAGAACGACGATGACGAACCCGACCACGAAGAAGAGAACGGGAACGTAGAACAGAGGCTCGACGAGGAAGAGCGTGAGCGCCTCGGTGACCGACTGCTGCGGTGCGGTCACGGCGACGATGAGCATCGTGACAGCCACGTAGATGGCCGCGAAGATCACGACCGAGAGCACCGCAATGAGCGAACCGAGGCCACGGTTGCCCTTCTTCTTTGGCTCGACGGGCGGTGGGGTGAACGAGCGCTGCGGCGGCTGCTGCTGCTGCTGCTGAGCGTAGGGGTTCGGCTGCTGCGCAGCGGCGGGCTGAGCGGAGTAGTCGGGCTGCTGATCGCGCGCGACCGGTGCGGGCGCGCTGGCCGCGACGGGCACGGCGACGGGCGGTGGCGTCGCCGCAGACACCGGCGTGGCCTCAGAGACCGGCGTGGCCTCGGGGGCGGATGCCGTGGCCGCGGTCGTCGCCGACTCGTCGTATGCCGTGGTGTCGTAGGCGGCCGTCTCGGTCACCGCGGCCTCGTTCGCGGCGGTCTGGTTGACGGCACTGTCGTGTGCGGCCGCATCGGTCGCCGCGGCATCCTGCGCGGCGCTGTCGTCTGCGGTCGTGTCGCGTGCGGGGGCGTCATCTGTGGCAGGCGCCGGGGTGTCTCCCGGCTCGACGAAGAGCGGCGTGTCGCTGCTCGCGGGGGTGGCGTTGGTCGACGTCGTGTCGTTGGTGGTCGCGGTGCTGTCGTTCGACCGCACGGGCGGCGGCACGAGCGGGGGTGGGCCGTCTTCGGGGCGCTTGTCGTCGAATTCACTCACGGGGGCACTCCTCAGGAAAAGTCTCGGCGGCTGGTCCGTCGCCGACTTCACCCTAGCAACGGGCACCCGTTTGGGCCGTGGCTGCGCTAGGCGAGTCCGACGAGAGCGAGATATCCGGATGCGAGCGGTCTGCCGAAGAAGATTCCGAGGAACGCTCCCAGGATCATCCAGGGGCCGAACGGGATTCCCGACTTGCGGCCGGCGCGCCCGCTCGCGAGGAGCCCGAGCGAGAAGAGGCCGCCGAGGAGGAAGGCGCCGAAGGCCCCGACCGCGAGGGCGTCCCACCCGATCCACGCGAGGTGGAGGCCGATGACGAACGCGAGTTTGACGTCGCCGAGACCCATGCCTCGAGGCACGGCGAGCGCGAGAACGAGGTAGAAGACGAAGAGCGCCGCCGCGCCGATGAGGGAGCGGATGAGGGCATCCCACTCCCCCGCGAGCGCACTCGCGCCGCCCAGCAGCACGACACCCACGACCCACGACGGCAGCACGATGACGTTGGGCAGGCGACGGGTGTCGAGGTCGATGAGCGCGAGCGCCACCGAGACGGCCGCGAAGTAGAGGTAGGCGGGGAGAGCGAGAACACCGGGCGTCTCGAGCCCGAACCGCAGGGCCACGAGAACGAAGAGCACACCTGTGGCCGCCTCGACGACCGGGTAACGCACCGAGATCGGTTCGCCGCAGTCGCGACACCGGCCACGCAACAGCACCCATCCGAGAACCGGGATGTTGTCGTGCCAGCGGATGCGGTGACCGCACCGGGGGCACGCGCTCGGCGGGCGGCTGAGCGATTCGCCGCGGGGAACACGCCAGATGACGACGTTGAGGAAGGAGCCGATCGCGAGCCCGAGGAGCCCGATGACGACGAGGAGGTATGCGGCGAGCACGGGTCGTCAGTCGGCGGGCGCGGCGTCGGCCGGGGTTTCGCTGGCGACGTCCTCGTCGATCGCCGTCGCGCCCGCCGAACCACGCACAACGAAGAGGTGTCCGGTGACGGTGCCTGCCGCCCCGTCCCCGCTCGAGAACGTGACGTTCGTCACGAGGGTGAGCCGCGTCGACTCCTGCACGGCGGCGGTGAAGTCGAGGATCTGCTGCGGGGAGCCTTCGAGGCTGATGGTGATGGGGATCGTGAACGTGCCGGTCGCGGCCACCGTGGGGTCCGCGGGCGCGGCGTCCCCCTCTGCTTCGCTCGCGTAGGCGAGCGCTTCGGAGGCCGTGAAGCCCGTCAGCGCCACGCCTGCGTCACTCGCGAGGCCCACGATGTCGTCGAGGAACACATCGAAGTCTTGACGAGGCGGGATCTGCGATTCGAGTTCGGAGAGCTGATCTTCGAGCACGTCCATGTTCTCGAACTGGTCGCGCAGCTGGATGAGCGCGATCTCTTGAGCAGCGTTCTGCTGCTCGACCCCCTCTTTCTCGGCCCTCGCATCATCCGCGGCCGTGACCTGGGGCGAGATTCCGAGCAGCCACCCGAGTGCGACGATCGCAACGATGAGAAGTGACGCGCCGATGAGCCAAATGCGTTCGGTCATTCGCCGTCCTCGCTTTCGGCCGCGGGCTCGACAGCGCCCTCGACAGGTGCATCCGCGCCGTCAGACGTGGCATCGTCGGGCTCCCCGCCTTCGGAATCCGCGCCGTCAGACGTGGCATCGTCGGGCTCCCCGCCTTCGGAATCCGCGCCGAAGCGGCCAGACAGGGCGTCGGCGTCGACGGTCACGGCGATGGTCGTCGAGTAGACACCGTCGGCGTAGGTGAGGATGTCGGGGGTCGCGTCGGTGAAGCCGGTGAGCGCCGACATCCGCCTCACGAGGTCGGTGACGTCGATGACCGAGGCGCTTTCGAAGACGATGCTCATTCGGGCGACGTGCGCGTAGCGCAGCGGGCCGGCGGGCACGAGTTCTGCCTCCCACGGCGCTCTCGAGGTGAGGGTTCCTGACGACAGCGTCACGCCGTCGGGCAGGTAGCTCACGATCTGGTCGGTGACGTCTCCCCACAGCACCTCGGTCGAGACGGCCAGGGTGCGAGCGTCGCTCACGGTCGACACGAGTCCCGCGATCGTCGTCGCGTCGGCGTAGAGCAGTTGCTCGGCGAGCAGCTGGGCGGTGCGCTCCTGTTCTGCGGCGAGCTCCATCTGGGCCGAAGCCGTTCGCAGGGTCGCGGCGGCATAGGTTCCCCCGACCGCGGCGAGCGCCGAGACGACGGCGATCGCGAGCATCTGCCTCGTGCGCCGTGACTTCGCGCGAGCGTGCACTTCGGGAGGGAGGAGGTCTGCGCGCGGCACTCCCCCGAGCACGAGGGCGGTGTTCGTCTTCTTGCTCATGCTGTTCCCCCCGCGGCCAGGCTGTATGCCGTGAGCATGCCGTCTCCGCTGTTCGCCGCACCGCGGTCGGTGCGTGCACCGGCGAGCGCGTCGGGACGCTCGACCGGCACCGAGGCGAGCTCGGTGAGCGCGTCGCCGAGACCGAGCATCTGCGCACCTCCGCCCGACAGCAGGATGCGCTGCAGGGGGTTGCCGGGTTTGGTGTTCGTATAGAAGGTGAGCGTGTTGCGGATGCTCGTGAGCAGTTCTCCGACCGTCTCGTAGACGATCTCGAGAGCGAGTCGGCGCTCGGGCGGCACCACGCCGGCGCCGAGGCCCATCTCGCGTTTGATCGCTTCGGCTTCCGGGGCGCTGATCTCGAGTCGACTCGCGAGCGCCCGTGTCGTGTCGTCGCTTCCTGCGGCGATGATTCGCACGAACTGCGGCACGCCGTCGAGCACGATGATGACGTTGGTCGTGTTGGCGCCGATGCTCACGGCCGCGGAGAGGCCGGACACGGTCGCGGGTGCGAGACTGCGGGCGAGCGCGAACGGGATGAGGTCGACTCCGACGGGGGTGAGCCCCGCTCCCGTGACCGCGGAGATGTTGGAGGTGACCGCCTCTTTGATCGCAGCGACGAGCAGGCCCTTCACAACGGGTCCGTTCTCGTCCTGCGCCTCGGAGATGGGGTAGAAGTCGAGCAGCGTCTCTTCGACGGGCACGGGCAGCATGTCTTGCACGTGGAAGGGCAGCGCCTCGCGGATCTGCGCGAGCGGGGTGCGGGGCATCTGCAGGTCGCGACTGAGAACACGCGGCCCACCCATGCCGATCACGACGTTCTTGCTCGAGAATTTGCCCGTCGACCAGAGTCGCTTGATCGACTCGGTGACGGCGGATGCCTCGATCACCTCGCCGCGCCTCACCGACCCCTCGGGGAGCGGCATCTCGTGCTGTCGCACAATCGTCGGCTTCGCTTTTCCGGCCTTCTTCACTTCGACGGCGCGCACGCTCGTCGCTCCGATGTCGATGCCGACGACGTTCGCGGTCATTCTGTGTACCTTCCGGTCGACTTCGCGAGCGACACAACTCGAGTGCTCATGGGGATACATCTCGCATCGAGTAGAGCTCTCCCAGCACAGAAACGCTCGGCGACGGCGCCCCGGGCACCGCGCCTCCAAGGTCGACCCCGGGCAAACCGATCGGGGTGTAAACCAGGCCTGAGTTGCTGTTGAACTGCACATTCCCACCAAACAGCTGCCCCCGCCAGTTGACGGTGGAGTTCTTGATTTCGCACGGGGTGTATATGAGGGCAGCAACGGGTGCCTCGATGCGCACGTAACTGTTGATGTCGACGCCACCGCTCACGCAGGTCGGGATGCCATTGACAGCCGTGTCTGGAACAACGAAGCGCAATTCGCGATGAACGCCGTCAGAAGACCTCGCCGTGAAATTCTCGATGTTAAAGGCCCTGGACACGAAAGTGACATCAGTTTTCAGCTGCAGAGTCAGAGCGGCGGACGAGGACAGAGTGAGCTTGGAGCAGTTGCGAGCATCGATGACAGTGGGTTTCGTGTAGCTACTCAGCGCCGTCGCGTGGGCCATGTTCTTGGTCCGATTGTCAATCGTGCAATGGTCTGAGTTGTTGGGCCACGTGACGACGGTGTACCCGGCATCAGTCCATTGACTCAGGACGAATCCGAAGTCGATCCAGTCCGGGACGAGCGGGGCGACGGGCGCCGCGGATCCGGTCATCATTGTGCTGACCGACGTCGCCCCCGACGATTGTCGGGCCGCGCACGCATTACCCGCGTTGTCCCAGGTGTTGGGCGATGCACAGCGTGGAGACCATGCGTCGAGAGATCCCCTGAGCGCAACAGCGCCGCCGATCCGGGCATCCGGGCTGATCAACGACTTGCCAGTGGAGGCGCTTGATACACTTCCCCCGATTTTGCCGTAGATGTTGACGACGCCTCCAGCGACGACGCTCCCGTTGACTCGGCAAGGTGTCTGAATGGAAACACTGCCGGACTGTGCGCGCACATCTCCCTGGACTTCGCTCGCCTCGGTGCAATCGACGTTCCCGTTTCGGATGCTGATCGACGCCGGCCTTGAGCCGTCAGAGAGGATCTTCGCCTGATTGAGAGGTCCCGAGCTATAGGTGTAAACCGCCGATCCCGTTGCGGGTATGCCCGTTGGAATTGAGGAATAGGCGTATATGGCTTCGACCGAACTTTCGTCACCTCGAGTGTTGCCTGCGACTCCAGTCGCGTCAGCCACACCCTTCGAGACGATCTTGACGAACGTCGCGGCCGGCGCCGGGCACTGCCCAACCCAACTCAGCCCGGGAGCATCGAGGGTCGAGCTCGTCGTGTAGCTGATAGTCGCGGTGTACGCCGGCGCCGTATCGCTAGTCATCACTCGGGCACAGGGGGCATCTGACGACAGCTTCGCGGCCGCCACCGCGATTCCGGACTCCGCAGCGGCTTGAGATTGAACACCGGCTCGAGTCGCGGACGTGTAGCCGAGACCGCCGACGACCGTGGACATGATGAGCGCGCTCAAGACGAGCCCAACGGCCATAACGCCGATAACCGCGGCGAGCGCAGAGCCCCTATCGTCGCTTCGCGCGATACGGATGAGTCGTGTCACGAACATGTGAGATCTCCCGGTCCGCTCGCGCGGCTCGCAACCGTGCTTGTGACTTCTACGGGCGGGTTTTCCCCCGCCGTTACGTCGAATCTCATGCGCAACGAACCCGCACCCACGGTTTCGAAGGTCGAATCCTCCTCCGGTGCGGCAACCCCCGCGACCAACAGAGTCCACGCTCCGAGGTTCGAAACGGTCGGAATGCCGACAGCAGTGTCCTGCTGGCGGAAGTGAATGCTCCCGCCGTCGGCCGCTGAGAAGTACCACGCCGAGCACACCCATTCGAGAGTGGCTCCGCTCCGCGCTGTCTGCGCAACGAGCATTTGATCGTCCGACCCCGGGATGTCGCGAATCGTGAAATCCGATGAATTACGGATGCCGGTCTGGATCGAGTCGACGATGAGTTGCGACGCCCGCGTCGCCTCCGTCACCGACCGCACCGTGCCCTCGGTCCGCGTCGTACTGAGGAACAGCCCTCCCACGATGGTCAACACGACGAGGAGAAGTGCGGAATACACGACGAGCTCGATGAGCGTGAACCCGGACTCAGACTCGGGCCGGATCTCAGGGACACGGTCGTAGGTCGCCTCGACGGGAACGGTCATGAGCCGGTCACTCTCCGTCAACGAG
Source organism: Marisediminicola sp. LYQ134 (assembly GCF_046599635.1). Lineage (NCBI taxonomy): Bacteria > Bacillati > Actinomycetota > Actinomycetes > Micrococcales > Microbacteriaceae > Marisediminicola > Marisediminicola sp. LYQ134. Next base: position 5,802 of record NZ_JBKIWP010000003.1, on the reverse strand, counting down.
GATGAGAGTCGACGCCGACGAGAGAACCGCGGTACCGCCGTCGCGATCGATGCTGACGCTCGCCGTGAACTTGATTGTCCCGGGGAGGTCTTCTGGGCACACTCCCGCTTCCCGCGCGCCGCGCAACTGCACCCCGCGGGGGTCGGTCGTCTCAGCGACCGGTTGGTCGGCGAATGCTTGGATTGCGGCGCAGCTCGCACTTTGTGCGCGCGCCTCCGTCAATTGATCTTCGACAATGCGCGTTGCGGCGGCGAGGGTCGTCGTCGCCGCCGACTGCTTGATGCCTTCGATGAGCACCGGCAGAAAAGCGATTGCAATGATCGCGAGAACGAACATCGACACCACGATCTCGATGAGACCGATGCCGTCATCGTCTCGTGCGGCAGTCACGGTCGCTGCAGTGTTGGTCATGCGATCGAGCCCCCTCGGATCGGATGTCGGGTGGTGGAACGTGAAGTGGAGCGCCGCGTCCGCGGCGCCCCACTGGAAGTGCATTAGACGGCTGGAGCCTTAGCTACCGCAGGCGCCCTCTTCAACGCCGCCATCGTGGTTGATGTGGAAGGGGTTACCCGCGCCCGAAGTGGCCTGGAGGCAGAACTCGGCACCGCCGGTCGCTACCGAGACATCGGCATCCAAATCATCTGAAGCAACATAGCCATAGTCAGCAAGCGCGGTTGAAGTTGCGGCTGCGTCGCTCGTCGCCAGGTACTCGCCATTGTTGTCGGTCGCATAAGAAACCATGGCGACCTTCGCGTTACCGAGATCTGAACGCGCGGCTCCGTCGCGCGCCTGGTCCTGCTGCCCAAGGAACGCGGGGATCGCGATGGCCGCGAGGATGCCGATGATGAGCACGACGACGAGGAGCTCGATGAGGGTGAATCCCTTGTCTTCGTTCTTGAGTGCGTCGCGCTTGGCTGCCATCGACTTGTGGATTGCTGTGATCATGATGCGTGTTTTCCTGTCCGTCCAAAGTGAGTGGAGAGGAGGTCCCCCGTGTCGTTTCGACCCCCGCAGACCATGTTTCGCTACGGCCGCCATCCTGGGAATCACCCGAACGGGGGGACTTGGCCGAAAACGCACCCCCATTGCGAGGGGTACAGAAGTTGCCAGAAGGGGTACGCCCCGGCGACACGCGCGGGAGGGTCAGCCGACCTGCTCGAAGATGGAGAACACGGGCATGTAGAGCGCCACGATCATGCCGCCGATCACCACACCGATGACCCCGATCATGAGCGGCTCGATGAGCGCCGTGAGTTGCTCGGTCGTCGACTGCACCTCGTCGTCGTAGAAGTCGGCGATCTTGTGCAGCATCTGTTCGAGCGCGCCCGAATCCTCGCCGACGGCGATCATCTGCGTGACCATCGACGGGAACATCGGCTCCTCGGCGAGCGGTTCGGCGATCGTCCTGCCCGAACGCACCGACTCGGCGACGTTCTGCAGGGCCTTCTCGATGACCCAGTTGCCCGACGTGTCGCCGACGATCGCGAGCGACTGCAGCACGGGCACACCCGACCCCGTCATGGTCGCGAAGTTGCGCGTGAACCGGGCGATCGCCACCTTGCTGAAGAGGTCGCCGAAGACGGGCATCTTGAGGCGCCACGGGTCGACGATGCTGCGCACCCGATCGGTGTTCTTGTTCTTGCGCCACCAGAAGACGAACGCGACGATGAGCACGACGAGCAGCGGGCCGAGCCACACCATCGCCTTCGAGAGCACGACGAGAACCTGGGTCGGCAACGGCAGCTCGCCACCGAGGTCGGCGAACATCTGCTCGAACACGGGCACGATGAAGATGAGCATGCCGATGACCGCCACGACGGCCATCATGAGCACGACCACGGGATACGTGAGCGCCGACTTGATGGTCGCGCGGAGTTTGACGTCGGACTCGAATGTCGCGGCGACCGACTCGAGCGCCTGATCGAGGAAACCGCCGGTCTCCCCCGCCTTGACGAGGTGCACCATGAGCGGCGGGAAGACCTGCTTGTGTTTGCCGAGCGACTCGGAGAGCGACGACCCGCCCTCCACCTGCCCGCGCACCGCCACGAGGGTTTTGGCGAGAGTCTTGTTCTCGGTCTGCGCGGCGAGGATGGAGATGGCACGCAGGAGCGAGAGTCCCGCCGACATCATCGTCGCGAGTTGACGACTCATGACCGCGAGGTCTTTGAGCCCCACTTGCTTCTCGAAGGCGCCGAGGGAGATCTCCCGGTTGAGGCCCGTGCCGGCCTCGTCGATCGACACCGGCGTGAGGCCCATCGTGCGCAGTCGCGAGACCACGACGCTCTCGCTCGCGGCATCGATTTTGCCTTTCACGAGCTTGCCGCTCGCATCCCGACCCTTGTAGCTGAACGACTGGACGGTGACCGTCATCAGTAGCCCGCCCCGAGGTCGTGGTTGAACCCTGCGGAGCCGAGCGACGAGCCGCCCATGCCGCCGCCCGCACCGCCGCCCGACGGCGACCGTCTCACGAGCTGGGCGAAACTCGCGGTGTCGCTCACCTTCTCGATCGCAGCCTCGTGGGTCACCTCTCCCGAGTTGACGAGGTCGGCGAGGTGGTTGTCCATGGTCTGCATGCCGATGCTGCGCCCGGCCTGAAGCGCCGAAGGGATCTGGAAGGTCTTGCCCTCGCGGATGAGGTTCGCGATCGCGGGTGTCGACACCATGATCTCGGTCGCCACGACACGGCCCTTGCCGCTCGCCTTCTTCACGAGCGTCTGGCAGATGACCCCCTGCAGCGTCGCGGAGAGCTGCGTGCGCACTTGCCCCTGCTGGTGGGGAGGGAACACGTCGATGACGCGGTCGATCGTCTGCGACGCCGATTGCGTGTGCAGGGTCGCGAACACGAGGTGGCCGGTCTCGGCGGCTGTGAGCGCCACCGAGATGGTCTCGAGGTCGCGGAGCTCGCCGATGAGGATGACGTCGGGGTCTTGCCGCAACACGTGCTTGAGCGCGTTCGCGAAACTGTGGGTGTCGTTGCCGACCTCGCGCTGGTTGACGACCGACTTGTGGTTCTGGTGCAAGAACTCGATCGGATCTTCGACCGTCATGATGTGGTCGGCTCGCGTGCGGTTGACGAGGTCGACGAGCCCCGCGAGCGTCGTCGACTTGCCCGACCCGGTCGGGCCCGTCACGAGCACGAGCCCGCGTGGCAGCTCGGCGAACTGGGCGACGGCATCCGGAACACCCAGATCTTTGAGCTGCTTGATCTCGGTGGGGATGAGACGGAACGCGGCACCCATCGCGTCGCGCTGCTGGTAGAAGTTCACGCGGAATCGCGCGTTGACCGAGAGGGTGAACGCGAAGTCGAGCTCGAGCTCCTCGTCAAAGGTCGCCGCTTGCGCCGGGGTCAGGATGCTGCGGAGAGCCGACGTGACCTTCTCGCGGGTCCACACCGGGGCGTCGGGGAGAGGCGTGAGCCCGCCGTCGACGCGGAGCATGGGCGGCGCTTTGACCGTCACGTGGAGGTCCGACGCCTTGAGTCGCAGCACCTCTTCGAGCGCGAACAGCAGGTCGGGGTCGGGAGTCGAACTCGAGCCGCGGGGGCGTCGGGGCGCATCGACGCCCGGGTCGATCGTCGACGGTGTCGTCGGGCGGTCGTAGTCGGGATCGAGCCGAGGAGCCGGCGCCGGTGCCGCCGCGCCGCGCGGTGCTTCGGCGAACGAGCCGGGGGCGGGCACCGTGGGCGCACCGCGCTCGACCGTCGACTGCTCGGCAGCCCTCGCCGCCTGCTGCGACACCTCCCACAGGTCGCCCTGGCCCCCGCCGGTGACCGGAATCTCGTAGATCGGATTCGTCATTCGTGCTCCCCCCGCGTGGTCACGCCACGACCCTCAGAATCTCTTCGATCGATGTGTGCCCGAGCTTGGCCTTGGCCCAGCCGTCTTCGCGGAGCGTCAGCATCCCCTGTGACCGCGCGACCGCGCCGATCTCGGCACTCGACGCCCTCGCGACGGCGAGGCGCTCGATGTCTTCGGTCACGAGCATGACCTCGTGGATGGCGATGCGCCCGCGGTAGCCCGTGTTGGAGCAGTGCGTGCATCCGACCGGTCGGTAGAGCACGGGCGGAGGCGCCGCGGGGTCGAACCCGACCCGGAGGTTGAGCAACTCGCCGGCATCGTGCTGGTAGGCACCCTTGCAGCGACTGCACAAGCGTCGCGCGAGTCGCTGCGCGACGACACAGTCGAGGGCCGAGCCGACGAGAAACGGCTCGATGTTCATCTCGGTGAGTCGCGTCACAGCGCTCGGGGCGTCGTTGGTGTGCAGGGTCGAGAGCACGAGGTGGCCCGTGAGGGACGCCTCGATGGCGATCTGCGCGGTCTCGTGGTCGCGGATCTCACCGAGCAGCACGACGTCGGGGTCGGACCGCAGGATCGACCTCAGCGCGCTCGCGAAGGTGAGCCCCGCTTTGGGGTTCACCTGCACCTGGTTGATGCCCGGCATCCGGTATTCCACCGGGTCTTCGACCGTGATGACGTTGATCTCGGGGCGGGAGACGGTGTGGAGCGTCGTGTAGAGCGTGGTCGACTTGCCCGACCCTGTCGGGCCCGTGACGAGGATCATGCCGTAGGGCTTCGTGTACGAGCTCCGGAACGCTTCGGCGTTGTAGTCGAGCAGACCGAGGTCGCTGAGCTTCATGTCCGACTCGGCGTTGTCGAGGATGCGCATGACGATCTTCTCGCCCCACACCGTCGGCAGGGTCGCGACCCTTAGGTCGATCGTGCGGCTCGCGTGACGGATCGACATCCGACCGTCTTGGGGGCGCCGGCGCTCCGAGATGTCGATGTCGCTCATGATCTTGAGCCTCGAGATCACACCGTTCTGAATCGATTTGGGTGCGCGCTGCATCTCGTGCAGCACGCCGTCGATGCGATAGCGCACGCGCAGGTCGTGCTCGCTCGGTTCGATGTGGATGTCTGAAGCCCGGTCTTGGATCGCCTGACTCACGATCAGGTTCACGAACCGCACGATCGGGGCGTCGTCGTCTGCGGTCTCCCCCATCGAGAGTTCCGTCTCGGCCGGAGTCGAGTCCTCTTCGATCGCCGAGGTGAGGTCGCTCAGCTCGCCGTCGGCGCGGTGGAAGCGGTCGATCGCGGCGAGGAGGTCGCAGCGTTCGGCGACCACGGGAGTGATGTTCATGCGTGCCGCCGAGCGCACGTCGTCGAGAGCGAAGACGTTGCCGGGGTCGACCATCGCGAGGGTCAGGCGGTCGGATTCGATCGCGATCGGGAGCACCCCGTAGCGACGGCAGACGGCGGCGGGCACGAGCGAGATCGCCATGCGATCGACGGCGTACTCCGTCAATTCGACGAACGGCAACCGGAGCTTCTCCGCGAGGGCAGACGCGAACTGGAGTTCGGTGACAACCCCGCTGTCGACGAGAGCGCGCACGGCGGCCATCTCGTCTTCGTCGCGACGAAGCGTGTCGAGGTGTTCGATCGGCAGGACGCCGCGCACGATGAGAATGTCGGTCAGATTGGCCACGGAACCCCCCTCCGGGCACATCGGGCGGCACGCAGCTTGACGATGCGGCACGGCAGTAGGCCGACCCCGTCCCCGGCCAGCGTGCTCAGTCAATCCCATCGAGCATGGCCCGACCAGTCCCCCGTGCGGGGGCTGCTCTGCCGCACGCACCTGTGGGGAGAATGGGAGCACCGGCGTCTGGCCTGGTCTGCGGATGGGGACTTCTCCCCATGGTGTGTGGTGTGGTGCGACCGTAGGGTCATCGTGGAGGTGGTGCGACCGTGGGAATGATGTTGCCGAACGAGCTCGTCTGGGTCATGGAAAAACTCGGATTCGAGTGGC
>NZ_JBKIWP010000002.1:0-938326 GCF_046599635.1 Marisediminicola sp. LYQ134 | reverse complement strand
TGGGGACTTCTCCCCATGGTGTGTGGTGTGGTGCGACCGTAGGGTCATCGTGGAGGTGGTGCGACCGTGGGAATGATGTTGCCGAACGAGCTCGTCTGGGTCATGGAAAAACTCGGATTCGAGTGGCCCGACGTCGACGAGGACGAGGTGCGCAAAGGCGCCGTGCTCGTGCGCACCCTCGGATCCGACCTCGAGGGTGTCGTGCAAGCCGTCGACCGGAAAGTCAACGGGGATGTCGCCGGAGCGATGCGCGGCCAAACAGGACCCTCGACCATGAGCGCCTGGAACACCAACCGGTCGCAGAACCTCCAACAACTCATCGACATCATGCCGCCGGCCGCGACCGCGATGGACATCGGAGCGGACGCGATCTTCGCACTGAAGATGAAAGTCATCGTCGATGTCACGACGACGATGATCACCCTGGCCGCGATGCTCACCAACCCGGTCACCGCGGCCGGAGCCGGACCGATGCTGCTGATCAAGAAGAAACTGTTGAACGCCGCGGTCGATATCGCCGTCGAGCAACTGATCATGCAGTTGGCGCCGATGGCCATCGAGCCGCTCGCGGAACAACTGCCCGCCATCATCGACGCGATCCTCGACGCACCGATGGTCGAGGGTCAGGTCGGTGACTCCGACGAGTTCTACGCCGACCTCGAAGCGCTCGAGGATGCCCGCACCGAGATGAAGATCCACGGGGCAGACATCCAAACCATCACCTCGACGTTCTTCACCGAGTTCTCCGCCCTCGACTTCGGAGGCGACGCCTGATGTCCGCAATCAAACCGGTATTCCGCGAACTGAGAGAGGCCGCCCTCAACGGCGGTGTTCACGCGAAAGACAAACTGCACCAGCTCACCGAGAGACTCGACGGCCACTTCGACACGGTCATCCGACAGGTCAAGAACAACGACAGGTACGACGGCCCCGGCGGCAACGGTGGTTCTGGTTCGGGCCCTTCGAATGGCCCGCCGTACAGCCATGGCGTGCGATTCTTCGGAGGCGATCAACTGCACTATTACACGGACTCCAACGCGACCCTCGGTCGGAAGGGTAGCGCCGTGTTCATGATGCCTTCGGAGGACGCCGTCAATGTGGGCAGCCACATGGATGCGGCCATCGAGAGTGGGTTGGCACCGAATGTCACGGAAGCTGTACTGCGGCGTGAACCCGTCTACGGCGCGATGATTCCCGTCGACCACCTGCCCCAGAGGCTGCCCACTGCACAGGACGCGGGCGGATTCACGCACTTCCACCCCGGAGGCTATACAGCGGTCAACGTCGACGGAGTGCACTATGTCAACTCCACTCGCGAGTTCGTCGTCGACGGCGGCACACCGCTTCCCTCCGGGACGGTCGTCTTCGAACTGACCCCGGACGGAGCTTGGGATATCTTGGGGATCTATGAGTGACGACACAGCGCCGGAGTCTTCGCCAGTCGAGCTACTGGCCCTCAAGGCGCAAACCGGCGGGCAGCCTGAACATGATGCGCTGATCAGCGCATTCCTTGACGCCGTTGCCGTCGTGCCGAGTGGGAGTGATCCGGCGAAGGGTGCGTTCGAGCCCGTCCTGGTCGAGATCGACGGCGTCACCCACATGCTCGTCTGCGACTCTCTCGCTGCAGTTCGTGGCGCAACGAACCTCGCTCCGTTCGCGGTGTCCATGCGGGGGATCGACGTGGTCCGGGGAGTGACTCCGGGAAACGCCCTCCTCGTCCGGACGCCGAGAACAGGGTTCGCCATCGACGAGGATCTGCTCAACGAGATCCGCTCGCGATGACGAGTCCGAACGGTGCCTACCCGGGCGCGTGCGAGATCTGCTCCGGGTATTGGGCGACCTACGCGCCGGAGGCGCGAGCTGTGACCATCGGCAATAGCGATGAGTACATGGCGGAGGTGCGGCGTTGCCGGTACTGCGGCACCTATTGGGAGGTCGGGGCCTTCAGCTATCCCCAGGTGATATCGCGTGCGCATGCGAAGCTCGAGCTCCCGAACCTCGACGAGCTCGAGCAGGGCCTGGGTGTCGATTTTCCAACCCCGCCAGGCGAGGGATCCGCCTGAATCAGGGACACGACGCGAAGCGTTCGTGACCACGCTGTTGGTTGCAGGACGAGAAGAAGGAGCGCGAATGCCACATGACGACATGACGGCAAACGACGTGCTCGATCTGGTCCGCGAACATCTGCCCGCAGCGACGAAGGCGCGCATGAGGTCGGATGGCGAGATCAGCTTTGTTTTGTACGACGCCTTCGCCGTCCGCGGCCTCTTCGACGATTACGGCGAGGGCAACTGGGGATTCGGAGTACTGCTCGGCGGCAACGAGTCCGTTTCCTCTCCCCTCGGACGACGGCTGACGATCCGCGGCACTCGGGAGCAAGTTCGAGTAGCTCTCGAGGACATCGACTATTACGTCAGGTTGAGACTCGGATCCGAGTACCTCGCGGCTTACGAAGACGCCTATGGGGCGAGCCAGTCCTGACAATCGACGTCGCAACCGCATGATCCAGAGTCCGCAATCGATCGACGTAGCGAGGGACGGAGTGACCGTCGGCGCGACCGTCGCATGGCGGTACGAATCCTCCGGCTGGGTGGTCCGCCTGGATTCCCCCCACTTCGACCCCATCGAGGCGAGCGCGGATGACGCGTTCGAAGCTCTGTGCGTCGTACGCGACACACTGGAGCCTCTCGGCTGGCGGGTCGGCGTCGTCGGTGCCCAGGCGGATGTCTGGCCGAGCGGCATGGGCCGCGATCAGGGTGGCGGCCTCACCTCCTACCGCATGACGACGGATGGAGCGGCAGGTATCGTCGACACCTTCGAGCCCGTAGATCCGGCCACAGTGACCACCGTTGCAGAGCAGCGCACCGAGATCGACCGCCTGTACGACGAAAGCCAGCGCGGCACGTAGGCCCGGCCATTTCTTCCGACAGCACAATTCGAGGGGCCTGAAGATGAACGTCGACCAGCTCATGCGGATCATCGAAGCCGAACACCTTCCCACCCCTGTCGTCTATGGAATGGGGCGCCTCCACCTCGACGCGGTCGTCCTCGAGCGCGACGGGGAACGGTGGAGGGTGTATCTCGCGGACGAACGGACGCAGCCGTTCGAGACGACGATCCGCACGTTCGCCGACGAAGAAAGTGCTCTCGAGCACGTTCTGGTCAAGCTTCGCGAGGTTGAAAAGTCGCGGCGGTCTTTGCCGCCGTTCTCGAACTGAATCACATCGACCTGCGATGAGGAGCGAGAATGCCGCACGATGACATGACAGCTAACGCCGAGCGCGCACATCGCGAACCTCGAGCTTCCGAACCTCGACGCGCTCGAACAGGCACGGGGAATCGATTCCCCTCCCCCGCCGGCTGGTTGACCTAGGTGAACCGCGGTCCTGACACGCCTCGGAGGCGGGTGGGGACTCCTCCCCATGGTGTGTGGTGCGGTGCGACCGTAGGGTCGTCGGCGAGGTGGTGCAGTCGTGAATCACGAACCGAGAACGGATAGTCCGACGGTGACGTCGATGTTCTCCATGGAGCTCTCCGCCCTGAACTCGAGAGGGGAAGACTGATGTCCGCCATCAAGCCGGTCCTCCGTGAACTGAAGCAAGCCGCACTCAAGGGTGGTGTGCAGGCGAAGGACAAGCTGCACCGGGTCGCCGACAACCTCGATGGGCATCTCGACGCCGTCATCAGGCAGGTCAAGGACAAAGACCGCTTCGATCGGCCGGATATGGATGCCCCGGACGACGCGGTCGCCCGGGGCTGGCTGAAGAACCGAGCGCTGCGCAGGGGAAAGAAAACGGATGCGGGGTGGCACTTTCTTCCCGACAAGGATCGTGCCGCCGCGGGTGACGTGCCCCGGTACCCGGGCGAGTACGTCCTGGATCTGCACGGCTCTCCGCACGCGGTCCAGGGCGGCGACGGGTCGATGATGAATGCCGCCGACTTCGCCGAACAGGTCAGAAAACGAACCGATTGGGACGGCGAGTCACCCATCCGGCTCTTCTCGTGCGACACCGGCTCTGCGCCCGACGGCTTCGCGCAGCAGCTGGCCGATGACCTCGGCGTCACGGTGACCGCGCCCACGAAGCCGGTGTGGTCGACCGCGGGCGGCGCGCCCTTCGTCACGGACATCGATCCGGTCACCGGTGCTCCTGTCTGGCCGCCGAACGGCGGCTGGGTACAATTCCAGTCGAACGGCTAGGCGCCGTTGCCGACTCGGCAGAGAAATGGTGAAAGCGAATGGTCAAGCAGGTTTCTGTCTTCCAGCCGGGTGTGGCCGACACGACCCAGGGTGAGCGGCCGTTGCTCAACGAGGGGAGGCTCTCCGACGAGGAGCAGTCTCTCGTGGGCGCCTACCTCGACGCGGGTGCCGTTGTGATGCACACGACCGCGCGCGGCATCGACATTCTGCGGGGTGACGAGCATGTCGTCCCCCTGACGATCCGGACCGACGGCGAATACGTGTGGACGGGCCCGGTGACCTACTACGTTCAGACCCACGGCGTCGCTCCCGATGAGGGTTTCCTCGAGCACGTGCGTGCGCGTGGCTACGAGAATCGTGTGCCGGATGAGGCCGAGATCCAGGCGGCCGCCCGGGTCTTCACACCCGGGCGCTGACGTCGTCGGCCGGCGCCCGATGTGACCGTGGAAGACCGAGACCTGACCCGCGCCATCGTCGCGTACCTCGGCAAAGGACGGTCGCCCTTCCCCCGAACGGATGAGGACGCCGTCAGAGCGCTCGCGGTCGGCGAGGACGCTGCGGTGCTGCTGACGCGCGGGCGCGCCGTCACCGACGAGATGATGTCGATCAAGATCGACTGGGCGACGAAGACCCTGTCCGAAGGCGGGCGGGAGGCTCAGGAGGTTCTGGTGGCTCGACGTCCGGAGCTTGGTCAGGACGCGCTCGAGGCGCTCTATTGGATGTTCACCTACAAATGGCGTTGACCTGGTCCCGGATGAACGGGTTGTGCCCTCGGCCGGGTCATCCTCGACGCGGGACTCGCTGTGTACGCGTGGTGGACCGCGGCACTCGGCTCGGCACGCCGTCGCTGTCCTAGCCGCACGGCGGGTGGGGACTTCTCCCCATGGTGTGTGGTGTGGTGCGACCGTAGGGTCATCGTGGAGGTGGTGCGACCGTGGGAATGATGTTGCCGAACGAGCTCGTCTGGGTCATGGAAAAACTCGGATTCGAGTGGCCCGACGTCGACGAGGACGAGGTGCGCAAAGGCGCCGTGCTCGTGCGCACCCTCGGATCCGACCTCGAGGGTGTCGTGCAAGCCGTCGACCGGAAAGTCAACGGGGATGTCGCCGGAGCGATGCGCGGCCAAACAGGACCCTCGACCATGAGCGCCTGGAACACCAACCGGTCGCAGAACCTCCAACAACTCATCGACATCATGCCGCCGGCCGCGACCGCGATGGACATCGGAGCGGACGCGATCTTCGCACTGAAGATGAAAGTCATCGTCGATGTCACGACGACGATGATCACCCTGGCCGCGATGCTCACCAACCCGGTCACCGCGGCCGGAGCCGGACCGATGCTGCTGATCAAGAAGAAACTGTTGAACGCCGCGGTCGATATCGCCGTCGAGCAACTGATCATGCAGTTGGCGCCGATGGCCATCGAGCCGCTCGCGGAACAACTGCCCGCCATCATCGACGCGATCCTCGACGCACCGATGGTCGAGGGTCAGGTCGGTGACTCCGACGAGTTCTACGCCGACCTCGAAGCGCTCGAGGATGCCCGCACCGAGATGAAGATCCACGGGGCAGACATCCAAACCATCACCTCGACGTTCTTCACCGAGTTCTCCGCCCTCGACTTCGGAGGCGACGCCTGATGTCCGCAATCAAACCGGTATTCCGCGAACTGAGAGAGGCCGCCCTCAACGGCGGTGTTCACGCGAAAGACAAACTGCACCAGCTCACCGAGAGACTCGACGGCCACTTCGACACGGTCATCCGCCGAACCACCAATAACGACCACTACGACGGCCCGAGCGGGACCGACGCCCCCGTACAAGGGCCGCAAGTTCCCAACCCCGACGGAACCGGCCCCGTCATCTTCGACGTCGTCGACGGAGCAACGCCCGAGGAGATCGCTCAGTTCCACGACTACGTCAACCGCAGCAATCGGTACCTCGCTGACGGCTCGCTGTCGGACTCCGGTCGCGTCAGCACGGCCGAGCAGATCGCCCGCGACGCGCGGCGTGAAGCGCGCCTCGAACGGATTCGCGCGCGCGACGCGGGAACCCCCTACCAGGGAGTCGTCGCACACGTTCCCGACTCCACCTGGGTCGGGCAGGGCAAGCCGCCGGGCTGGGGCGATTACAGTAGTAGAGTCAACTCCAGCCTCGCCGGGCAGGTCAACCGCTACCCGGTGGGATATGACCCGACGATCTTCATTGTGAGGGAATGATGACCGACTGGCCCACAAAGATCGTGGAGTTGGTGCGTGTGAAGGAACGCATTGCGCAACTCGATGTCGATCGCATCTTTCCGTTCACGATTCCGTCGGTAGCCGCCCTATCGAGTCGGCTCGACGAGTACGAGGAACGCACGGGACTCGTGCTCGACCCCGGCCATCGCTCCTTCCTCGAAGCAGCCGACGGTTGGCGGGCGTTCTTCGAGACGCAGGACCTCCTGAGCGTCGAGCAACTCGCAGCCGGGGAGCACCGCGAGGTATTCACCGCGTGGATCGAGACTGCCCCGCCACAGGCCCTGGCCGCGGGGTATTCGGCAGCGACCCTCCTCCCGATCGCCGTCGACCTCGAGATGCCGATGTTCGCCGCCATGCGGGTGATCGATGGACGAGTGGCGAGTGAGGTGCTCTCCCTCGACCCGTCGGGGATCCTCGACGAGTACGCATCCTTCGAGGAGTACTTCGATTCGAGAATTGCGCTGACGGTATTGAACCTCGAGGACTTCGAGTCGGGCGCATACCGCCTGTGAGACCGAGATCGTGGGAGTGCGACCGTCGAGTGGGTGACCACTCGCCGGGGTCGTCCAGCGGGGTCGGGGGCACTCCCTCCTCTGCTTGCGCTCAGCCTGGCAACAAACGCTCATGATCTGGGAGATCGATGAGCGGGAGCGGGCCGTCGAGGGGGTCGACGCCGCGGGACGCCCCGATCCGGCCTACGCCGCTGCCCTCGGTCTGCTGCGGGCACCCTTCGGCCGTCGAGCACTCGCGTACGCGTGCGACGTCACGCTCTGGGTGATCCTGCAGCTCCCCCTGTGGCTCGGTGCGGTTCCGCTGCTGATCAAACTCGCGACGGGTTCCATCTCGTCCTACGGCTTCGTGAACCATCCCGACTTCGTGCTCGGCATCGTCATGGCGTCGATCAGCGTCGCACTCTCGCTCGTGCTCGTCGTCGCCCAACTCGTGCTCCACGGGCGCAGGGGTCGCACGATCGGCAAGTCCCTCGTCGGCATCCGCAGCGTGAACGTGCGCACGCTGGAGCGACCCGGCATCGGCGCCGTGCTGCTGCGCTACCTCATCGTCCTGGCCGCGGGCATAGTTCCCGGCATCGGCTCGGCGCTCATCCTGCTCACCCCGACCTTCGATCCCGACAGACGCGGTCGAGGCTGGCACGACAAGGCGACGGGGGTGTGGCTCGTCGACACACGGCGGGGGCTGAACCCGTTCGACGAGAAGCGGATGCGAATCGCCCGCAAGATGGTGAAGGTCGATCCCCTGCCGGAGCGCTCCGAGCTGCCGTCCCTCGCCACGCGCAGTGCGCCCTCGGCTCAGCCCGAGTACCGTCCCGGGAGCCGCAACAGTGCGGGGGTGCTCGGTGTTTCGAGGCCCGACGATGCGGAGGTGCTCTCGGCGGACTTCGTCGTGGCACCGCCGACACCGCAACCGCTCGCGACGCCCCCGCCGGAGCCCGCGGTTGCGGCGCGCGCTGCGGCCCCCGCACCGGTCGCGCAGCGCCCCGCGCCCGTACCTCCGCCGGTGGCCGCTCCCATCCCTGCGCCCGTGGCTGCGCCCGTTCCCACGCCAGTGGCCGCACCGGCATCCCCGCCCGCCGCGCCTCAGCAGGAGGTGCGCACCGCGCTCTTCTCTCTTCGGCTCGACACCGGTGCGAGCATCCCGGTGTCCGGACCGATCTTCTTGGGGCGTGACCCCGACCCCGCCGACCACCCCGGCGCACGGTCGATCCCCGTTCCGGACCCGAGTCGGTCGATGTCGAAGACGCACCTGCTCGTTCGTCCGGTCGGCGACGGGCTCGAGGTCGTCGATTGGCACTCCACGAACGGGTCGGCGCTCACGCACGACGGAGTCGACCGTGAGCTCGCGCCCGGTGTGCCGGTCTCCGTCGTCGACGGCGACAGCATCCGGCTCGGCGACCGGGTCGCAGACGTGGTCCGGATGTGACACCCCGCGTGACGACGACCTGTGCTGCCGTGCGGCGCATCCACCTCGGAGAAGAGCCATGAGACTGAAGCTGACACTGCACCGCCACGCGAGCGACCCCGCCGACATCGTGATCACCACGGATTCGACCGCCACGGTCGGAGACGTGGCACGCCATGTCGCGGAATCGGATCCCACCCGATCGATCGTTCTCGGCGACGACGACGTGCTGACCCTCGCCGTCGCCCCACCGACCGGCCAGCGCATGGTCTCGCTCTCGCCCCACCTCCCGATCGGCGAGGCGCCGATCGGGTCGGGGTTCGCGGCGTCCATCATCAACTACGGGTCGGGATACACCGCGTCGGCGCAGCGCGAGATCGTGGGGAGGATGCGCGCGATCGCCGGCCCGCTCGCCGGGCAGGAGTTTCCCATCGCGGCCGGCCACGTCTCGCTCGGGCGCGACCCGGAGAACGACATCGTGCTCGCCGATCCGATGGTCTCCAAGCGCCACGCACGGCTCGAGGCCGGTTCGCACGTGGAAGTCGTCGACCTCAACTCCGCCAACGGCGTGCTCGTCGACGGGGTGCAGCTGCAGCGGGTGCGGGTCGAAGAGGGCACACCGTTCGTGATCGGGAGCACCACCCTCGTGTTCCACCTCGCGCGCTCCTTCGACGGCTCCGCAGACGAAGATCCGATCATCGAACGCGGTGGCGGAGTGATGTTCAACCGAAGTCCGCGCGTCGAGGTCCGTTACCCGGGCACGGGATTCAAGCCTCCCCGTCTGCCCACCGAGAAGATCGGCAAGATCTTCCCGTGGCCCATCCTCATCGCACCCATCCTGATGGGAGCCGCGTTGTACGCCCTCAACGGCAACCCGCGGTCGCTTCTCCTCATCGTCATGACCCCGCTCATGGCCCTCGGCAACCTCTTCAACCAATCAGTGCAGAGCAGGAAGAAGCAGAACCACGAGTTCCTCCTCTTCGAGCGTCAGTACGAGCAGCTGGAAGAGGATCTGTTCCGAGGCAAGCCCGAGGAGGAGCGCGCCCGCAACGTCGAGGCCCCGCCGGTAGCCGAGGTGTTCGACCAGGCGATGCGGCTCGGCCCGATGCTCTGGACGAGGCGACCCGAGCACTGGAACTACCTCGGCCTGCGGCTGGGCAGCTGCCGGTTGCCCGCACGCAACTCGATCGACGATGCGGACACCCCCGAGGGACTCCCCGAGTACATCGACCGCGTCGACCGCCTCCGCGAGCGCTACGACTCCGTCGATGACGTGCCCGTGTTCGAGATGCTGTCTGCCGCAGGCTCGATCGGCATAGCCGGACCCCGAGCACTCGTCGCCGACACGATGCGCGGTGTCGCCGTCCAGCTGTTCGGCCTCCACGCCCCCAACGACGTCGTCGCGGTGGCCTTCGCCGACTCGACATGGACGCCCGAGCTGGAGTGG
Source organism: Marisediminicola sp. LYQ134 (assembly GCF_046599635.1). Taxonomy (NCBI): domain Bacteria; kingdom Bacillati; phylum Actinomycetota; class Actinomycetes; order Micrococcales; family Microbacteriaceae; genus Marisediminicola; species Marisediminicola sp. LYQ134. The sequence continues at coordinate 928,523 of NZ_JBKIWP010000002.1, read as the reverse complement.
TTGAAGTGGATGCCGCACACGTCGAGCGAGCGCAGCCCCTTTCGCGACCGGCCTCTGGCCGACTCCGCACCGACCAGCGCGGCGCTCTTGAGCTCACTCGAGGAGTACGTCGCTCGTGCCGCCGGTGACGCCGGCAAGCCCGAACCGCGAGGGCCCTTCAAAGAGGACTGGAACCCGCTGCTCTTCGGCACCGACGTCGCGCGCGCGGCAGGTGAGCGACACGTGACTCCGCCGATCTCGATCATCGTGTTCGTCACCGGCGACGCCCCGGTCGACCGTGGTCGGCTGACCGACGTGCTCGAGCGCGGAGCGGATCACGGCGTGCACGCGGTCTTCGTCTCGTCCACCGTCGAATCCCTCCCCGCCGTCTGCCGGAGCTTCGTCGAGCTGACGACCGCCGGCCTCGAAGATGCGCGCGTGGGCCTGGTCCGCACCGGCGAAGCGTTCGACCACGTGCGAGTCGAAGGTGTGTCGAACGCGTACATGGAGATGTTCGCGCGGCGCCTCTCCCCCGTCGTCGACGCGAGCACGGTGGTGCACGACGCATCCGACATCCCGAACTCCGTGATGTTCCTGCAGCTCATCGACCCGGCGATCGCCGAGGATCCGACCGTGGCGATCGAACGATGGCGACAGAACACCACGATCATCGACCGGTCTTCGAACCCCCGGCCGCGGTTGAAGAAAGCGGGCACCCTCCGGGCGATCATCGGGCAGGGCCCGAGCGATGCGATGGCGCTCGACCTGCGCACGCAGGGCCCGCACGCGCTCGTGGGCGGCACGACGGGCGCCGGCAAGTCGGAGTTCCTCCAGGCCTGGGTGCTCGGCATGGCGGCGGCACACAGCCCCGACCGAGTGACGTTCCTCTTCGTCGACTACAAGGGCGGATCCGCCTTCGCCGATTGCGTCGATCTGCCGCACTGCGTGGGGCTCGTGACCGACCTGAGTCCTCACCTCGTGAGCCGCGCTCTCACGAGCCTGCGCGCCGAGCTGCAGCATCGCGAGCATCTGCTCAACCGCAAGAAGGCCAAGGACCTCCTCGAGCTCGAGAAGCGCCAGGATCCGGAGTGTCCCCCGGCGCTCGTTCTCGTCATCGACGAGTTCGCTGCTCTCGCGTCGGAGATGCCGGAGTTCGTCGACGGGGTCGTCGACATCGCGCAGCGCGGGCGGTCGCTCGGCATCCACCTCATCATGGCGACCCAGCGCCCCGCCGGCGTGATCAAGGACAATCTCCGGGCGAACACGAATCTGCGCATCGCGCTTCGGATGGCCGACGAGTCGGATTCCCGGGATGTCGTCGACGACGAGATCGCGGCGAGCTTCTCGGCGAGCATCCCGGGTCGGGCGATCGCCAAGACCGGCCCCGGTCGCCTCGTGCCGTTCCAGTCGGCATACACGGGTGGCTGGACCTCCGACGACGACACCGCCGTCGCCGAGGTGCGCGTCGCTGAGCTCCGGTTCGGTGCCACGCGAGAGTGGGAGCCCGACCGATCCGCGGAATCCGATTCGCACGAGTACGACCTCGGCCCCAACGATCAGAAGCGCATCGTGCAGACCCTCGTGCGAGCGAGCGAAGTCGCGGGCCTCCCACGCCCCCGCCGGCCGTGGCTCGACGACCTGCCGCAGCTCGTCGACCTCGAGCGCCTGCCCGCCGACGGCGACACGAGGATCCCGCTCGCACTGATGGACGTCCCCGAGAAACAGCTGCAGGAATCGGCCGTCTTCGTGCCCGACCGCGACGGGTCGCTCGTGGTCTACGGCACCTCGGGTTCGGGCAAGTCGACGGTGCTCAAGACCATCGGGACCGCGGCGGGGCTGCGCCCGGATCGCGGTCGCGTGCAGGTCTACTGCCTCGACTTCGCGTCCGGCGCGCTCGGAGCCCTGTCGGCCCTCCCCCACGTGGGGTCGGTCGTCGACGGCGCGGATGTGGAACGCATCCAGCGACTGCTTCGCACCCTCGATCAGGAGATGGACCGTCGGGCCGCGGCCTTCGCTACCGCCAGTGCGGCATCCGTTCAGGAGTACCGCGAGCTCGTCGATCCGGCGATGCCGCGCATCATCCTGCTGATCGACAACTACCCGGAGTTCAAGAAGGACTGGGAGGTCGCGCCGGGCAGGGGGCCGTCGTACCGCACGTTCATGCGCATCCTCGGCGAGGGGCGCACCCTGGGTCTGCACACCGTCATCACGGCCGACCGCGGCAACGCGGTGCCGAGCGCCGTCGGCGCCAACATCTCGCGTCGCGTCATCCTGCGGATGGGCGACCAGAGCCAGTACATGCTCCTCGGTGCGCCTCGCAACATCCTCGACGAGCAGTCACCTCCCGGTCGAGCGGTCATCGACGGGCACGAGGCACAGATCGCCGTGCTCGGCGGCACGTCGAACGCCGTCGAGCAGACCAGAGCCCTCGCCGCCCTCGGCGATCGTCTCCGCGGCCTCGGCGTGCGCGACCTGCCGGAGATCGGAGCACTCCCGACGATGGCGCTGGCGGCGGACATGCCCGCGCATGTCGAGGGGATGCCGGTCTTCGGTATTGCAGACGACACACTGGCCCCCCGCGGGTTCGAGCCGATCGGCTCGTTCGTGGTCTCCGGTCCGCCGGCCTCGGGGCGCACGAACGCCCTCAAGGCGCTCGTCGTCGCGATGGAACGCTTCGACCCCGCTGTGCGCCTGTACCACTTCGGGAGCAGGCGCGCCGATCTCAAGGACTTCAGGCCCTGGTTGCGCAGCGCCACACGCCCCGAGGACGAGGCCGAACTGGCGACGGAGCTCGCGGGTCTCGTCGTCAGCGATGCCCCGGGCGAGCGGATCATGATCGTGATCGAAGACATCCCGCACCTCGCTGACGGGCCTGCCGACCGCCCGATGCGCGCGCTGCTTCAAGCGATGGGCAATAGCGAGCATCTTCTCGTCGCCGAGGCCGAGATCAGTCGCGCCAGCGGAAGCATCGGCGTGCTCGGCGAGTGGAAGACCGCCCGGCAGGGAATCGTGCTCAAGCCCGACACCTACGACGGGGAGGCGATCTTCAAGACGGCTTTCGGGCGCGTCAAGCGCTCCGACTTTCCGGTCGGTCGCGGCATTTTCGTGCAGGCGGGCCAGGCGGTCACGATGCAGATGCCCTTCGTCGCGGAGTCTGCGAGCACCGACGCGGCCACGCCGGCGCCGGGCACACGGGCAGCGGCCAGGCAGGCAGCGACACATGGGTAGCGCTCCCCATGTGCACTCGGGCGTTCCTTCGTTAGCCTCAGTTGTGGGGAAGGCCAGACGGGCCTGAACACGACGAACGCTGGGAGGCGGGTTTCATGGCCGGACATGATTTCGGTGCAACATACAGCGAGATGGAGACTGCGGCGCAGCGTCTGCGCGACGGACGCCAGACGGTCACCGACACGCTGAAAGAGCTCGAAGGCATCATCACAGACCTCGTGCAGGACGGCTTCAAGACCGAGAACGCGTCGGAAGCGTATTCCACCGCGTACGCGGAGCTCACGACGTCGCTCGACGACGCCGCCGAGGCCGTCAACGACATGGCTGAGGCGCTCGACCGCATGGCCGACAGGATCCGCGACACGGATGCGGAGATGGCTGGCGGCTGAGCCGACACACCTTCGGAGGTCGTGGTGCGAACGATCGCACCACGACCTCTTTCGTTTCCTCGGGCGATTAGTATCCATGTCATGAACGGAGTGCGGAGCCGATGACACCAGCACAGACCTATTGGTACAACCTGACGACCCAGTCGGTGCAACGAGCCGACGAGCGTCCGTCCGAAGATACGATCGGACCGTTCGCCTCCGCTGAGGAAGCCGAAGAGTCGCCTGCGACTCTGCTCGAGTATGCGCGGGCGTGGCTCGAGAGTGAAGAGAGCGAGCGCTTCCGCGAGATGGGTGCCGAGAGCGACGACGGCACCGACCTCGTGTGAGGTCGGTGAGCAGAAAGTCTCCCCGCCGGGCCGCCGCAGCCGGGGTCGTGGTCGTCGTCGCGAGCCTGACCGCGTGCGCACCCGGTGTGCCTGACACGGTCGTGCCCGACACGACGGTCACGGTGGGCTGGACCGGCGAAATCACGTCGTTCAATGCCGCCGCCTCGCCGACACGCGGCAACATCGACATCGCGGAGGCCACGAGAAGCAGCTTCGGCGACATCGTCGACGGCGAGTTCGTTCCCGACGAGAGCTTCGGGACCGTGACGATCGTGAGCGACATCCCGTTCACCGCCCGCTACGATCTCGCGGAACCGGCATGGTCCGACGGCATCCCGCTCGACGCCGCGGATCTTCTCCTCGGATGGGCAGCGGGAAGCGGACTCCTCGCTCCGGAGGGGGAGACCGAGGACGAAGACGAAGCCGACCTCGACGACGATGCCGAGGTGCAGGAGGCACCGATCGTCCCCGAGCTCGACGAATTCGCGCGCGCGATCGAGGTGACGTCCCCCGAGCCGACGATCGGGTGGCAGAGCGCGATCGAGGCGTCCGTTCCCGCGCACGTGGTCGGCGGGCGTGCCTTCGGCCTCGACGATGCGATGGAGGCGAAGCAAGCGGTCATCCGCGCGATCCAGGACGAGGACGACGCTGCCCTCGAAGCGGTCGGCGAGGCGTGGACCGACACATTCGATGTGACCGAGGTGACGGATGTCCCCGCATACGTGCGCTTGTCGAGCGGGGCGTACCAGGTCGACGGGTTCACCCGCGACGACGACGGACAGAGCGTCACACTCGTGCCCAATCCTCTGTATGCGGGCGCGGCCACGCCGCAGGTCGCGCGCATCGACCTCGTGCCGATGGGAGACGACGGCGTGTCGGCGATCGGCGGGCGGATCGACGTCGTTCAGGTGGCCCCGACACTCCAGAACCGCGCGATCGTCGACGACTTCGAGCGCCGCGACAATCCCGTTCTGACATCGCACGATGGAACCGTGTGGACCGTGCTGCTGCGCCCGGCCGGTGTGTTCGCGGAGCCGGCCGCGCGCACCGCATTTCTCCGCACGGTCCCCGCGCGCGACATCGTGGATCGTGGCGCCGGCGGGTGGGCGTCGACCTACACGGCGACGACCTCGATGCTGTCGGCACCGGGCTCCCCCGCCTACGACATCGTGAACGAGGACTCGGGATTCGCGTCGGTGCTCGGCACGCCGAGCCGCGAGCCGGCCCTCGAGCGCGCAGCCGCCGGCGTCGCAGCGGGCACATCGGTGTGCGTGCTCTACGATCGCGGCAGCGAGTTCGCCGTCGGCGCCTTCGAGGCCCTGAGAGATGCCGTCGGCGCCGAAGGGTGGAACATCGACGACTGCGGGACCGACGACATCGTCGCCGAGATGGACGAACCGGGCTGGGATGCCGCGATCACCCGCGTATCCCTCCCGCAGACGCCCGCTCAGATAGCGGCGCAGTGGGGCAGCGGGAGCGAGACATCCCTCATCGGCGACGCCGATGCCGACCGCGATGAACTCATCACGCAGCTCGATCAGACCGTCGACGTCTACGAGGCCCGGGAGCTGCTCGCCCGGATCGAGTCGAGCATCGTGCGCGCCGCCGTCGCGCGACCGTTCGCCGTCAATCCCACCGTGACCGTCACCGACCGGGCCGTGACGGGCGTCTCCGTGCGCAGCGGGCCGGTGGCGCCTCTCATCCACGACCTCGAGCAGTGGGCGGTCGTGGAGTAGGCGCCCCCGACACGCAGAACGGCCCGCCACCTCGAGGTGACGGGCCGTTCCTTCGTGCGCGAGGGCCTAGTTGTAGGTTCCCGGCGTGTAGTCGTCCGACGAGAAGCTCTCGAAGTCGACGAACGACAGGTCACTCTCGCTGAACACCGACTCATCCGTGAAGATGCGGTTCGGGTAACGCTCGGCCTTGGCTTCTTCCGTCGCCTCGACGTTGACGTTGCGGTACTTCGGCAGACCGGTTCCGGCAGGAATCAGCTTTCCGATGATGACGTTCTCCTTGAGGCCCATGAGCGGGTCGGACTTGCCCTCCATGGCCGCCTGGGTCAGAACCCGGGTGGTCTCCTGGAACGACGCGGCCGACAGCCACGACTCGGTCGCGAGCGACGCCTTGGTGATACCGAGAATCTCCTGACGAGCCGAAGCCGTCTTCTTTCCCTCAGTCAACGCGGCGCGGTTGAGCTCGTTGTACTTCAACCGGTCGACGAGCTCGCCGGGCAGCAGGTCGGTGTCGGCGTGGTCGACGACGGTGACCTTGCGAAGCATCTGGCGGACGATGACCTCGATGTGCTTGTCGTGGATCGGCACACCCTGCGAGCGGTAGACACCCTGCACTCCACCGACGAGGTGCTCCTGAACCGCCCGGACACCGCGAACCCGGAGAACCTCCTTCGGGTCGACGTTGCCGACGTGCAGCTGCTGGCCGAGCTCGACGTGCTCTCCGTCTTCGACGAGGAGCGTCGCGCGCTTGAGCACCGGGTAGGCGATCGGCTCGTCTCCGCTGTCGGGCGTGAGGATGAGCTTGCGGCTGCGGTCGGTGTCTTCGATCGTGATGCGGCCCGCGGCTTCGGCGAGAGGCGACGCACCCTTGGGGGTGCGGGCTTCGAAGAGCTCGGTGACGCGGGGAAGACCCTGCGTGATGTCGTCGGCAGACGCGATACCACCCGTGTGGAAGGTACGCATGGTGAGCTGCGTTCCGGGCTCACCGATCGACTGGGCCGCGATGATACCGACGGCCTCACCGATGTCGACGAGCTTGCCGGTCGCGAGCGAACGGCCGTAGCACGCCGCACACACACCGACAGCGGACTCGCAGGTCAGCACCGAGCGCACGCGAGCGTGCGTGATGCCGGCCTCGATGAGCTGCTCGATGAGCACGTCTCCGATGTCGTCGCCCGCCTTCGCGATGACCGTTCCCGACTCGTCGACCGCATCCTCTGCGAGGCTGCGAGCGTAGAGCGAGTTCTCGATGTTCGGGTCAGGCACGAGAATGCCTTCGGCGTTCGGGGTTCCGACGAGAAGCTTGAGACCGCGCGTGGTGCCACAGTCGTCTTCGCGGATGATGACGTCTTGCGAGACATCCACGAGTCGACGCGTGAGGTACCCCGAGTCGGCCGTGCGGAGCGCGGTGTCGGCGAGGCCCTTGCGAGCACCGTGGGTCGCGATGAAGTACTCGGCGACCGACAGGCCCTCGCGGTAGCTCGAGATGATCGGGCGAGGGATGATCTCACCCTTCGGGTTCGACACGAGACCACGCATACCGGCGATCTGGCGAACCTGCATCCAGTTACCACGAGCCCCCGAGGTGACCATGCGGTTGATCGTGTTGTTCTCGGGCATGTTCGCCTCCATCGCCGTAGCGACCTCGGCGGTGGCCTTGTTCCAGATCTCGATGAGCTCCTGGCGACGCTCGGCGTCGGTCGTGAGTCCCTTCTCGAACTGGGTCTGAACCTTGGCTGCCTGCTTCTCGTAGCTCCCGATGATCTCGCGCTTGTTCGGCGGGGTGAGAACGTCGGAGAGAGCGACGGTCACTCCCGAGCGCGTGGCCCAGTAGAAACCGGCGTCCTTGATGCGGTCGAGAGCTGCCGCGACCTCCACCTTGGGGTAGCGCTCGGCGAGATCGTTGACGATCGCCGAGAGCTTGCCCTTGTCGGCCACCGCGTCGATGAACGGGTAGTCGGTGGGGAGCGCCTCGTTGAAGAGGGCGCGACCGAGGCTCGTCTCGTGCAGCGCCGTCTGGCCCTGCTCGAAGCCCTCGGGAGCGACTTCCTCATCGAGGTAGAGGTTCTCGAGACGGATGCGCACCTTGGCGTTGAGGTCGAGCGAGTGCTGATCGAACGCGAGGATCGCCTCGGCGACCGACGAGAACGCGCGTCCCTCGCCCGTGACACCCTCCTTGAGGGTGGTCAGGTGGTGGAGACCGATGATCATGTCCTGCGTGGGCAGGGTCACCGGGCGACCGTCGGACGGCTTGAGGATGTTGTTCGAGGCGAGCATGAGGATGCGCGCTTCGGCCTGAGCCTCGACCGAGAGCGGCAGGTGGACTGCCATCTGGTCACCGTCGAAGTCGGCGTTGAACGCCGCACACACGAGGGGGTGGAGCTGGATGGCCTTGCCCTCGACGAGCTGAGGCTCGAACGCCTGGATGCCCAGACGGTGGAGGGTGGGCGCGCGGTTGAGCAGCACGGGGCGCTCGCGGATGATCTCCTCGAGCACATCCCACACCTGCGGACGCGAACGCTCGACCATGCGCTTGGCACTCTTGATGTTCTGCGCGTGGCTGAGGTCGATGAGTCGCTTGATCACGAACGGCTTGAATAGCTCGAGAGCCATCTGCTTGGGCAGACCGCACTGGTGGAGCTTGAGCTGCGGTCCGACGATGATGACCGAACGACCCGAGTAGTCGACGCGCTTGCCGAGCAGGTTCTGGCGGAACCGACCCTGCTTTCCCTTGAGCATGTCGCTCAGGGACTTGAGCGCGCGGTTGCCGGTTCCCGTCACGGGGCGACCGCGGCGACCGTTGTCGAACAGTGCGTCGACGGCCTCCTGCAGCATGCGCTTCTCGTTGTTGACGATGATCTCGGGGGCACCGAGGTCCAACAGACGACGCAGACGGTTGTTGCGGTTGATCACACGACGGTAGAGGTCGTTGAGGTCGGAGGTCGCGAAACGACCACCGTCGAGCTGCACCATCGGGCGGAGCTCCGGCGGGATGACCGGAACGACCTCGAGCACCATCGCGGCAGGCGAGTTGCCCGTCTGGAGGAACGAGTTGACCACGCGCAGTCGCTTGATGGCGCGGATCTTCTTCTGACCCTTGCCCTCGGCGATCTGGAGGTGGAGCGACTCGCTCTCGGCCGCGAGGTCGAACGCCTGCAGCCGCTTCTGGATCGCCTCGGCGCCCATGAAGCCCTCGAAGTAGATGCCGAAGCGGTCCTGGAGCTCGTGGAATACGGCGTCCTCGGGCTTGAGGTCTCCGACCTTGAGGCTGCGGAAGTCATCCCACACGCGCTCGAGGTGAGCGATCTGCTCGTCGAACGACTTGCGGGTCTGGCTCATCTCCTTCTCGGCGCCGTCCTTGGTGCGACGCTTCTGGTCGGCCTTCGCCCCCTCGGCCTCGAGGGCAGCGAGGTCGGTCTCGAGCTTCGTCAAGCGGTCGGCGATGCGCGAGTCGCGCTGGCTCTCGAGCTCTTTGATCTCGAGACGCAGCTCGTTCTCGAGGCCGGGCATGTCCGCGTGACGGGCATCCTCGTCGACCGAGATGATCATGTACGCGGCGAAGTAGATGACCTTCTCGAGGTCCTTCGGCGCCATGTCGAGGAGGTACCCGAGACGGCTCGGAACACCCTTGAAGTACCAGATGTGGGTGACGGGCGCGGCGAGCTCGATGTGGCCCATGCGCTCGCGACGCACGGAGGACTTGGTGACCTCCACGCCGCAGCGCTCGCACACGATGCCCTTGAAGCGCACTCGCTTGTACTTACCGCACGAGCACTCCCAGTCACGGCTCGGTCCGAAGATCTGCTCTCCGAAGAGGCCGTCCTTCTCGGGCTTGAGTGTGCGGTAGTTGATCGTCTCGGGCTTCTTGACCTCACCGTGCGACCAGCGACGGATGTCGTCGGCGGTGGCGAGGCCAATACGCAGCTCATCAAACGTTGTTACGTCGAGCAATTTTTCTCCTTGAAGAAGGTCCAGCTAAAAAAGGGCTAAATCAGGTCCGGGTTACCGGCTGGCTCAGATGTCGTCGATGGACGAGTTCTCGAACCGCGTGGAGATGTTGATTCCGAGCTCCTCGGCGGCACGGAAGACCTCGTCGTCCGTGTCGCGCAAGCTCACCGCGGTGCCGTCGGCCGAAAGGACTTCGACGTTGAGGCACAGCGACTGCATCTCCTTGATGAGCACCTTGAAGCTCTCGGGGATGCCGGGCTCCTGGATGTTCTCGCCCTTGACGATCGCCTCGTAGACCTTGACGCGACCGAGGATGTCGTCGGACTTGATCGTGAGCAACTCCTGCAGGGCGTAAGCGGCGCCGTAGGCCTCGAGAGCCCAGACCTCCATCTCACCGAAGCGCTGTCCACCGAACTGCGCCTTACCACCGAGGGGCTGCTGCGTGATCATCGAGTACGGACCCGTCGAACGCGCGTGGATCTTGTCGTCGACGAGGTGGTGGAGCTTCAGGATGTACATGTAGCCCACCGAGACCGGCTCGGGGAACGGCTCACCGGAACGGCCGTCGAAGAGACGGGTCTTTCCGGTCGAGTCGATGAGTCGGTCACCGTCGCGAGTCGGGGTCGTCGAGTCGAGCAGACCCGCGATCTCCTCCTCGAGCGCACCGTCGAACACGGGGGTCGCGACCTTTGTGCCGGGAGCGGCGGAGTGCGCCTGCTCCGGCAGACGGCCGGCCCACTTCGGGCTTCCCTCGACGTTCCAGCCCTGCTTCGCGACCCAACCGAGGTGGGTCTCGAGCACCTGACCGAAGTTCATCCGACCGGGGATACCGAGCGGGTTCAGAACGACGTCGACCGGCGTTCCGTCGGCGAGGAACGGCATGTCCTCGACCGGCAGGATCTTCGAGATGACGCCCTTGTTGCCGTGACGACCTGCGAGCTTGTCGCCCTCGGTGATCTTGCGCTTCTGGGCGATGTACACGACCACGCGCTGGTTGACACCCGAGCCGAGCTCGTCGTCGTTGTCGGCGTTGAACTCCTTGACGGCGATGATCGTGCCCTGCTCACCGTGGGGGACCTTGAGCGAGGTGTCGCGCACTTCGCGGCTCTTCTCGTTGAAGATGGCGCGCAGCAAGCGCTCCTCGGCACTCAGCTCGGTCTCGCCCTTCGGCGTGACCTTGCCGACGAGGATGTCGCCGGGGCGCACCTCGGCTCCGATGCGGATGATGCCGCGGTCGTCGAGGTCGGCGAGCAACTCGGGGCTGACGTTGGGGAGGTCACGCGTGATCTCCTCCTTGCCGAGCTTCGTGTCGCGGGCATCCACCTCGTACTCCTCGATGTGGATCGACGAGAGCACGTCGTCTTTCACGAGGTTCTGGCTCAGGATGATCGCGTCTTCGAAGTTGTGACCCTCCCACGGCATGAACGCCACGAGGAGGTTCTTTCCGAGCGCGAGCTCGCCGTTCTCCGTCGCGGGACCGTCGGCGAGGACCTCGCCGGCTTCGACGCGGTCGCCCGCGCTCACGATCACGCGGTGGTTGTAGCTCGTGCCCTGGTTGGAGCGGTCGAACTTGCGGAGGTAGTAGTCCTTCGTTCCGCCCTCGTCCTGCTGCACGGTGACGACGTCGGCCGAGACCTCGGAGACGACACCGGCCTTGAGGTTGGTGAGCACGTCTCCGGCGTCGATGGCCGCGTAGCCCTCCATACCGGTTCCGACGAGCGGGCTCTCGCTGCGGAGCAGCGGAACAGCCTGACGCTGCATGTTGGCACCCATGAGGGCGCGGTTCGCGTCGTCGTGCTCGAGGAAGGGGATGAGGCTCGTCGCGACCGACACCATCTGGCGAGGCGAGACATCCATGTATCCCACGTCTTCGACGGGGATGAGGTCGACCTCGCCACCCTTCTTGCGGGCGAGAACGCGAGCCTCGGTGAACGAACCATCCGCCTTGAGCGTGGCGTTGGCCTGGGCGACGATGAAGTCGTCCTCTTCGCTCGCGGTGAGGTAGTCGATGGTCTCCGACACGACGCCGTTGGCGACACGACGGTAGGGGGTCTCGATGAACCCGAACGCGTTGATGCGAGCGAACGATGCGAGCGACCCGATCAGACCGATGTTCGGGCCTTCCGGGGTCTCGATCGGGCACATGCGGCCGTAGTGCGAGGGGTGGACGTCTCGCACCTCGACGCCGGCGCGCTCACGGCTCAGACCACCGGGGCCGAGGGCCGAGAGTCGACGCTTGTGCGTCAGGCCCGCGAGAGGGTTGTTCTGGTCCATGAACTGGCTGAGCTGCGACGTTCCGAAGAACTCCTTGATCGCGGCGACGACGGGGCGCACGTTGATCAGGGTCTGCGGGGTGATCGCCTCGATGTCCTGAGTCGTCATGCGCTCGCGGACGACACGCTCCATGCGGCTGAGGCCGGTGCGCACCTGGTTCTGGATGAGCTCGCCCACGGCGCGGATGCGACGGTTGCCGAAGTGGTCGATGTCGTCGACGTCGAGGCGGATGTCGACGGCCTTGCCCTCGCGGACTCCGGCGATCGTCTTCTGCTCGTCGTGGAGCGACACGAGGTACTTGATCGTGCCGATGATGTCTTCGACGGTCAGGACCGAGTTCGACAGCGCGGACTCGATGCCGAGCTTGCGGTTGATCTTGTAGCGACCGACCTTCGCGAGGTCGTAGCGCTTCGAGTTGAAGTAGAAGTTGTCGAGGAGCGCGCGCGCAGCCTCGGCGGCGACCTGCTCTCCCGGGCGGAGCTTGCGGTAGATGTCTTTGAGCGCCTCATCCTTGGTCAGGATGTTGTCTTTCTCGAGGGTCAGCTCGATCGACGAGAAGCCCTTGAACTCCTCGAGGATCTCTTCGCTCGTGAGGCCGAGGGCCTTGAGGAACACCGTGACCGACTGCTTGCGCTTGCGGTCGATGCGAACGCCGACCTGGTCGCGCTTGTCGATCTCGAACTCGAGCCAGGCACCGCGGCTCGGGATGATGCGAGCGGAGTAGATGTCCTTGTCGGAGGTCTTCTCCTGGGCGCGGTCGAAGTAGACGCCGGGGCTACGCACGAGCTGCGAAACGACGACACGCTCGGTGCCGTTGATGATGAACGTTCCCTTTTCGGTCATGAGCGGGAAGTCGCCCATGAAGACCGTCTGGGTCTTGATCTCACCGGTGAGGTGGTTCATGAACTCGGCCTCGACGTAGAGGGGAGCGGAATAGGTCTTGCCGCGCTCCTTGCACTCGTCGATCGTGTACTTCTCGGGCTCGAGCTCGGGCTTCGCGAACGAGAGCTGCATGGTCTCGCCGAGGTCCTCGATCGGGGAGATCTCCTCGAAGATCTCCTCAAGCCCGCTGCGAGTCGCGAGGTCTTGACGACCTGCGGCCTGAGCGTCGGCCACGCGCTGCTTCCAGAGGTCGTTTCCGACCAGCCAATCGAAGCTCTCGGTCTGCAGTGCAAGCAGATCGGGAACCGTCAGGTTGTCAGTGATCTTCGCGAACGAGAGGCGTGACGCCGTCCGTCCGGTCTTGAGGGATCCTGATGTCGAATCGTTCGTCGTGGTTGCGTTTTGCGCAGCAGCCAAGGAAATAACCTCCGGTGGGCCTTGTGGCCAGTTACAGTCGGTGTGATGAGTGCTCCACAGACGAGGCTTGTGGGAGTGATTCCGAACAAACACGAGCCGACCGCAATATGAAGGCGTGGATAGTCTGGGAGCGCAAAGAACAAGCATAGGTCTAAACGACTCGCCTTGTCCACCTGTTCCTTGACCAGATTCTGAGAATCGGCTATAAGGTGCCGCAACCGCCTCGTGGAGCACGCTCTACAGTCGGGATGTGGAACAAAACCCCTCGACCAAACTCGCTCTCAGCGGGCACCACGCGGAGATCACCCCCGACCGCTACGTTCCCGGGAGCTTCACCCTCACCGTCGACGGAACCCCGCAATCGCACGTGGATGTCGGCGACCCCACGCACCTCTTCTTCGAGTACGTGAGGCGCATCGGTCACGTCATCGACGAACTGCGCATGCCGGGCGAGCCCATCACCGCCGTGCACCTCGGCGCCGGCGCGTTCACCCTCCCCCGCTACGTCGAGGCGACGAGGCCGGGGTCGAGGCAGCAGGTCGTCGAGATCGAGAGCGACCTCGTCGACCTCGTGCGCTCCGCCCTCCCCCTCCCGAAGTCGGCGTCGATCCGCGTGCGTCACGGCGACGCCCGCGCCGTGGTCGAGAAACTCCCGCCAGGACTGCGGGACACCGTCGACCTCGTGGTCGTCGACGTCTTCTCCGGGGCACGCACGCCCGCTCACGTGACGAGCCTCGAGTTCTATCGCGAGGTCGCGACGCTCCTGGCCCCGACGGGGGTCGTGGCCATCAACGTCGCCGACGGTCCGGGGCTCGCGTTCGTACGCGGGCAGGCCGCGACCCTGCAGACGGCGCTCGGCCACGTAGCGGCGCTCGCCGACGCCCAGGTGCTCAAGGGGCGACGGTTCGGCAACGTCGTGTTCGTGGCATCCGCCACCGAGCTCCCCCTCGACTGGATGCCGCGACTGCTCGCCGGCGGACCACACCCCTCGAAGGTCTTGAGCGGAACCGAACTCACCGAGTGGATCGCGGGAGCCCCCGTCGTGACCGACGCGACGGCGATCCCCTCGCCGCCGCCGTCGAAGAACATCTTCCAGACCAAACGCGGGTCGTAGCCCGGCGGCGCACCTCCGAATCGACCGGCAATGCCCCGATCGGCACCGGGTCTCGCGTGCCGCTCTTCGAGACTGGAGACTCGACGATCGCCCTGGAGGCACAGCATGCGCCGAGCACTCACCCCGACGACCGCCCTCGGCGGCGCGGCCCTCGCCCTCACCCTCGCGGTGAGCGGGTGCGCATCGCCGGCCGCAGAGCAGCCCACCCCCCTGCCGCCCGCGCCGTCTCCGAGCGAAACCACCGATGCGCCGGCCGCGGGGCCCGTCGAGCCGGTCGGCGAACCGAGCGTCGTCGCGACGGGTCTCGAGGCCCCGTGGTCCATCGCCCCGCTCGCCGACGGGTCGGCGCTCGTGAGCGAACGCGACACCGCGATGATCACGAGCGTTTCGAGCGACGGCGAGGTGGCCGACGTCGGGGTGATCGACGGCGTCACCCCCGGAGGCGAGGGCGGGCTGCTCGGCATCGCGGTTCTCGAGGGCGAGAGGGAGAGCGACGGCGGCGACGACAGCGACGCCACCTGGCTCTACGCCTACTTCACGGCGAGCGCCGACAACCGCATCGTCCGGATGCCCCTCGACGCGGGGGCCGGGGGCGTGACCCTCGGCGCACCCGAGACCGTGCTCGAGGGCATCCCGAAAGCCAACACCCACAACGGCGGTCGCATCGCCTTCGGACCGGACGGACATCTCTATGCGACCGTCGGCGACGCCAACGTCACCGATGCGGCGCAAGACGTCTCGTCGCTGAGCGGCAAGATCCTGCGGATGACACCCGACGGTGCGACACCCGACGACAACCCGTTCGACGATTCGCTCGTCTACTCCCTCGGCCACCGCAACCCGCAGGGCATCGCGTGGGACGACGACGGCCGCCTGTGGGCATCGGAGTTCGGGCAGAACACGTGGGACGAGGTCAACCTCATCGAGCCCGGCGAGAACTACGGATGGCCCGTGGTCGAGGGCATCGGCGACGACCCCGCCTACGTCGACCCCGAATACCAGTGGTCGACCGACGAGGCGAGCCCGAGCGGGCTCGCGCACATCGGCGGCACCCTCTTCATGGCGGCGCTGCGGGGCGAGCGAGTGTGGGCTCTCTACCCCGACGCCGAGGAAGAGGTCGGAGACGGGGGCACCGTTCCGTATTTCCAGGGACAGTTCGGCCGCATCCGCGACGTGGCGGAGGGTCCGGACGGGTCGCTCTGGGTGCTCACCAACAACACCGACGGCCGGGGTGAGCCCCGAGACGGCGACGACCAGATCATCCGCGTTCAACTCGCACCGCTTGTCGCGGACTGAGCGACGAGCGCCCGGGTTACTCTCGTACAAATGATCAGCGACAGCTTTCACGACACCCCCGACGAGACCGCGGCCCGAGCGCGGCTCGACGAGCTGGGCACGGCGCGCAGCACCGCCGCCGTGGCCGAGCGGGCGGAACTCCTGCGTGTGCTGGGTCGACTCGACGACGCTCTCGCGATGGCCGAGGAGAGCTACCGGCTCGCGTTCTTCACGGGCGACCGCGAGCAGCTGACCGAGGCCAGACTGCGGCGAGCACGCGTGTTCCAAGATCAGGGCGCGCTCGAGCGTGCGCTCACCGAAGTGAAGGCGTGCCGCCAGACCGCGCACACCGAGAGCTGGGGCGAGCTCGAGGCATCCGCTCTCTATCAACTCGCGAGTGTTCTCGTCGACCTCGGAAAACTCGACGAGGCGCGCGAAGCCGTGTCGGAGCTCATCCGCTTGCGCGTGGCTCAGGGGGCACCCCCCGAACAACTCGAGGCGCTCGACGGGGCCCTCGAGCTCATCATGCGCCGCATGCTCATCGAGCCGGCGTGATGCTGCCGGCCACCACCGTGTCTTCGGTCAGCACTGTCGGGCGTCTCGGCTAGGTTCGACCCGTGGCTGAACTCGAACGCGTGCGGCACTGGGCCAACGCCCTCATCGCCCTGCACCTCGACGCGTCGTGGTCGTTCTCGTTCGACACCGCGAAGACGCGAGCCGGGCTCTGCAACTACACCCACAAGCGCATCTCGGTGTCGCGCTACCTCGCGGCTCGGTACGACGACGACGAGATCCACCAAGTGCTTCTGCACGAGGTGGCACACGCGATCGCCGGATCGAAGGCGGGTCACGGCGCGACCTGGAAGCGCATCGCCGCCGACCTCGGCTACGAGGGCAAACGTTTGCACGACGGCGCCATCGCCGACGAGTTCGCCCCGTGGGTGGGCACGTGTTCGAACGGTCACACGCACTACCGCTATCGCAAACCCGCTCGCGCCCTCGCGTGCGGTCGGTGCGCCAAACGGTTCGACCCGACCCACCTCATCACCTGGTCGGAGCGCTCGGTCGCCCGAGCGCCCCAACGCCGCGCCGCGGGATAGCCGCTACTCGGTGACCTTCACCTCTTTCCAGAAGGCCACGTAGTTGCTGTAGTCCTTGCCGACGCGGTCGAACGACGTCGGGTAGGGGGTTGGGTAGCTCCACGCGCGGTCGGGGAGCGAGGTGTCGCCGGCCTTCACCGTGAAGTACTGCGTCTCACCCTTCCACGGGCACGTGTATGGGGTGGGCGACTTCTCGAGCAGCTCCTGGTTGACGCTCGACGGCGGGAAGTACCAGTTGCCCTCTATCGAGATGAGGTCGTCTTTCGGGGCCTCGGCGATGACGATTCCGTCGACTGTTGCCTTCATGGTCTCTCCTCGTTACCGGCACGCTCGAGGCGTGTCTCCTGGATGGGTGTGTGAGGTTCGAAACGCTAGGCTCGCGAGCTGAATTCCCGACGGGAATCGCCTCGTGCGGCAACTCATCGGCAGCGTCCGCTGCCCGAACTCGCATCCGCCGCGCACATCTGCCGGGCGGATGCCGAAACGGTCGGCGGATGCCGCGGCGAGCTCGGCGCGGCGCGGGCTCGGGGTCGGGCTCGAGCTCGGGGTCGGGGCAGTGCCGCTCAGGCCGACGGGGCGTGCGCGACATCCGCCTCGGTCACCGAGTCGATCGCGATGGCCGCGTCGACGTCGGAGCGGCGACCTGCCGCGGTGCGCTCCCGGCCGCTCGCGCTCGCGCCGACGAGATGACCTGTCGCGTTGCGCAGCCCCGTGAAGGCCGCGGATGCCGCCGCGGCTTCCGGCGAGCAGTAGTCGATGCCGAGGTCGGCGAGAGCGTCGATCACGGCGCCCGCAGCCAAGAGGTCTTCGACGGCGAAGCGCACCGCACCGGTCGGCCATTCCTCCCCCGCGGCGACGACCGCGACGGCGAACCTGTCTCCCTTGTCTGCCTGCTGCGCGAGTACCCACGCGGCAACCGCGCTCTTGTTCGTGAGCCCCGCGGTGATTACGGGCGCGCCTCGTCCGTCGCGCGAGGCTCGGTCGAGATCGTCACGGAGGGCTGCGGATGAGGGCGACTCGAGCACGTCGACGAGCACGACGACATCCGCCCCCGTGCCGATCGCGGCGGCACCGTCACGCCCCCAGTCGAAGCGCACCTGGTACTGCTGCTGGGATGCGGAAGCCGTCGCGACGGTGGACGCTGGGGCAGGGGCAGGAGCTGGAGCGGTTTCAGGCACCGATCCACGCTAGCCGCGCGCCCGGCGCCGCGCCGTGACATGACACTGCGTGACGCTCTCGCAGCCGCACCGGCCACACTGAACTCATGCGCATCCTCCTCAAACTCGTTCTCGACTGCGATGTCGACGCCGCGTGGACCGCGGTGCGGTCACCCGCGGTGTTCCAGCAGGTGTCGGCCCCGATCATGAGGTTCACCTCCCTCGAGCCGGGCGGCTACCCCGAGTCGTGGCCGGAGGGAGAGCATCCGGTCGCAGCGAAGGCATTCGGCCTCGTGCCCGTGGGCGAGCAGGTGATCCGCATCGGCATCCCGCCCGAGCGGGCCGGCGCCCGACTGGTCGTCGACACGGGCTACGGCGTGAGCGGCATCTTCACGACCGTGACCGCGTGGCACCACACCATGGCCGTCTCTCCGCTCGCCGACGGCCGCACGCTCTACCGCGACGAGCTGCGCTTCGAGGCGGGTCGGGTGACCGCTCTGCTGTGGCCCGTCTACTGGGTGTTCTGGCAGTGGCGCGCGCTGCGCATCTCCCAGCTCGCGCGCATCTGGCAGGCATAGCCGTGCGCTGCGGGGTTAGCCTCGAACGATGACCGCACTCGAGCTCGCCGACTGGCGTCGCAGCGTCTTCGCCCTCTACGCCGACATCCGCCGGGCGACCGACCTGCAGGCGGCTCACGATCAGTGGAGGCGCGAGCGCGACAGGCTCTTCGCCGAGCACCCGTCGAGCCCGTTGCTGCCGGAGGATCTGCTCGAGTTCACCGGCCTCCCGGTGAAACCGTACGACCCCGATTGGCGCTTCGAGGTGGAGGTCGAACCAGCCGAGATCGACCCCGAGACGGGCGGCGCACGCCGCATCGAGGTCGAGACGGGCACCGACGGCACCGTGCCGTTCGAACTCGTCGGGGTAGCGCACGTGCCCTCGGTCGGGAGCCTGGATGTCTGGCGCCTCGCGAGCTACGGGGGCGGACTCTTCCTGCCCGTGAAAGACGCACTCGCGGGAACCCCCGGCGGCACCTACGGCGGCGGCCGCTACCTCCTCGACACCGTCAAGGGCGCCGACCTCGGGCCGGGAGGCACCCCCGAGTCGCTCGTGCTCGACTTCAACTTCGCCTACAACCCGTCGTGCGCCTACGACCCGGCCTGGGCGTGCCCGCTCGCGCAGCCCGGCAACACGGTCGACGTCGAGATCCCCGTGGGCGAGCGCTACAGCGGTATCAGCGGGCACTGAGGGGCCACTGGCGGGCGACCAGCCGGCCGCGAACATCCGCGAGTGCTAGACTGAGATCACTCGCGTGTTCATCACGAACACCGTGCGTCGTGGAACGCTTCCTCTTCTCGCCGCTCAGCATCACTCGCTGACAACGGTTCGTAGACACTTTCTTGCGGCGAACGATTGTGGCCATCGCCACCTTCGCCATCACACCATCGACGGTTCGACAGTCGTGCTTCTGCGCGCCGACACCCGGTATGGATCTGCCCGAAAGGCAAACATCTTGACCGAAACATCCTTCGGCGCGCTCGGCGTGCCGGCTCCCCTCGTCGCCGCGCTCACCGCAGCGGGCATCGACGCCCCCTTCCCCATCCAGCAGGACACCCTGCCGGACACCCTGTCCGGTCGCGACGTCCTCGGCCGTGGAAAAACGGGCTCGGGCAAGACCCTCGCCTTCTCGATCCCGATGATCGCGCGCCTCGGCGGCAAACTCGCCGGCGGCAACCGCCGCGCGGGTCGGCCCCTCGGACTCGTGCTCGCCCCCACGCGCGAGCTCGCCACCCAGATCACGACCGCGATGGAGCCGCTCGCGGCCTCGTACGGCCTCAAGCTCACGACGATCTTCGGCGGCGTCTCACAGCAGCGCCAGGTCGCCGCGCTCAAGGCCGGCGTCGATATCGTCGTGGCCTGCCCCGGCCGACTCGAAGACCTCATGAAGCAGGGCTTCGTGTCGCTCGACGCCGTCGAGATCACGGTTCTCGACGAGGCCGACCACATGGCCGACCTCGGATTCCTCCCCGTCGTCACGCGCATCATGGACAAGACCCCGCAGAGCGGGCAGCGGATGCTGTTCTCCGCAACGCTGGACAACGGCGTCGACAAGCTCGTGCGCAAGTACCTCCACAACCAGGTGCTGCACTCGGTCGACGAGGCCACATCGCACGTCTCGGCGATGACCCACCACGTGTTCGAGGTCGAGTCGGTCGAAGCCAAGCGCCTGCTCATCGAGAAGCTCGCGTCGGGCACCGGTCGCCGCATCCTCTTCATGCGCACCAAACACCACGCCAAGAAGCTCGCGAAGCAGCTGACGGATGCCGGCATCCCCGCCGTCGACCTGCACGGCAACCTGTCGCAGCCGCAGCGCGATCGCAACCTCGCCGCGTTCTCCGACGGCACCTCGCGCGTTCTCGTCGCGACCGACGTCGCCGCCCGTGGCGTGCACGTCGACGACATTGAACTCGTGATCCACGTCGACCCGCCCGCCGAGCACAAGGCATATCTGCACCGCTCGGGTCGCACCGCTCGCGCGGGCAAGGAGGGCGAGGTCGTGACCCTCGTTCTGCCGACGCAGCGCAAAGACACGGCAGCGCTCTTGCGCAAGGCGGCCATCACGGTCACGCCTCAGCAGGTCACCGCGGACTCCGCGGCGGTCAGCGCCCTCGTGGGCGACGTCGCGGCCTACGTCACGCCCGCTCCTCGCGCCGCGGCGCCCGCACGCGGACAGTCGCAGGGCGGACGCTCGCAAGGTGCCAACGCGCAGCGCAAGCGCGCCAACCGCGACGGCGCTCCCGCCGGTGGTGGCCGCTCGGGCGGTCGTTCCGGTGGTGGCCGTTCCGGAGCCTCGGGCTCCGGCGCGGGTCGCCCCGAGCGTGCTGCGGCAGGTGGCTCGCGCCCGTATTACAGCAGCGGCGATGCACCGGCTTCGGGCCGTTCATCCGCCCCTCGCTCGAGCGACCGGTCGAATGACCGAAGCAACGACCGAACCAACGACCGCCCTGCGAGCTCGGATGCTGCACCCGCGCGCCGCTCGGGCGGACCCCGCCGCGCCGGAGCCCCCGGCGGTTCGGGCAAGCTCATGGTCGGCTCGGTCGTGCGCTCCAACGGTGGCGGACAGCGCCGCGGTGGCGGCGGCGGTCGCTGACCTCGAGCACTCGCTGCACCAGAACCAGCAGCAACCAGAACTAGCACCAACCAGAACGGCCCCGGCGCGTTGCGTCGGGGCCGTTCTGTGGTTGCGGATAGCGAGCGTGCGCCGCTAGCCGAGCGCTCCGACCGACGCGAGGCCAGCGCGCACGAGGGCTCCGCGACCGCCCTCCATCTCGGCGGCGATGGCGTCGGATGCGGCATCCGCGGGGCTCATCCAGGTGAGCTCGAGGGCGTCTTGACGCGGGTCGCACGACCCCGTCACGGGCACGACGTAGGCGAGTGACACCGCGTGCTGACGGTCGTCGCGGTACTGCGCGCCCGGGAACGGAAAGTATTCGGCGACCGAGAACGGCACGGCGCTCGCGGGCAGAAGCGGAAACGCCATCGGCCCGAGGTCCTTCTCGAGGTGGCGGAAGAGCGCGTCGCGGAGGGTCTCGCCGTACATCACGCGCCCCGACACGAGGCTGCGCGACATCGCGCCCGCAGCGTTCGCTCGCAAGAGCATGCCGACCTCGGTGATGCGCCCGAGACCGTCGACCCTCACGGGCATCGCCTCGACGTAGAGGATCGGGAGGCGGCGGCGGGTCTCGGCGAGCTCATCGTCGGAGAGCCAGCCAGAGTTCGGGTCGGGGGTGCCTACGGAGCTCATGCTCCATTCTTACCCGACTCCGCCGGTGTGAGCGCCACGGCCCCACCGCAGGCGGATGTCAGGGGTCTGCATGATGATGGGCAGGTGAGCTCTCCGCTCGATCTCTTCTCCCCCGCCACCCGCGAGTGGTTCGCGGGGGCGTTCCCCGCGCCCACCGACGCGCAAGCGGGAGCCTGGAACGCGATCTCGAGCGGGTCGCACGCTCTCGTCGTCGCCCCGACGGGCTCGGGCAAGACCCTTGCGGCCTTCCTCTGGTCGATCGACCGCCTCGCGTCGTCGCCCGCGCCGACCACCACGGCAGACGGCGACGACGCCCCCCGCACTCGCGTGCTCTACATCTCGCCCCTCAAGGCCCTCGGTGTCGACGTCGAACGCAACCTCCGCGCCCCGCTCGTCGGGGTCACCCAGACCGCGAAGCGCCTCGGGATGTCGCCGCCCGACGTGACCGTGGGTGTGCGATCGGGCGACACGACGTCGAGTGATCGCCGCCTGCTGCAGCGCACGCCGCCAGACATCCTCATCACGACTCCCGAGTCGCTCTACCTCATGCTCACCTCGGCCGCGCGCGAGACGCTGCGCGGGGTGCAGACCGTCATCATCGACGAGGTGCACGCGGTCGCGGCGACGAAGCGCGGCGCCCACCTCGCCCTCTCGCTCGAGCGCCTCGACGCCATTCTCGACACCCCCGCGCAACGCATCGGTCTCTCGGCGACCGTGCGTCCTCGCGAAGAGGTCGCGCGCTTCCTCGCCGGCGACGCGCCCGTCACGATCGTCGCGCCCGAGGCGAACAAGAAGTTCGACCTCCGAGTGGTCGTGCCCGTCGACGACATGACCGAGCTCGGCACGGCACCCGTGCGCGAGGGCTCCGCCGCTGCGAGCAGCGAACCGCAGCAGGCATCCATCTGGCCGCACGTCGAAGAGAACATCGTCGACCGCATTCTCGAACACCGCTCCACTATCGTCTTCGCCAACTCCAGACGGTTGGCCGAGCGCCTCACCGCGAGACTCAACGAGATCTTCGTCGAGCGGATGTCTGCGCCCGAGGTCGAGTCGGAGGGTGAGCTGGTCGCGGTGGGGGGCGCGAACCAGACCGCCGTCGCAGGCTCCGTCGGCGCTGGCGTCGCGGGATCGCTTCGCGATCCTCAAAGCTCCAGCGCGGGCGTCGCAGAATCGCTTCGCGATTCTCATAGCTCCAGCGCGGGCGCCGAACCCCTGTTGGCCCGCGCCCACCACGGCTCCGTCTCGAAAGATCAGCGCGCGATCATCGAAGACGACCTCAAGAGCGGTCGTCTGCGCTGCGTCGTCGCGACCTCGTCGCTCGAGCTCGGCATCGACATGGGTGCCGTCGACCTCGTGATCCAGGTCGAGGCGCCGCCCTCGGTCGCGAGCGGCCTGCAGCGTGTCGGACGCGCCGGGCACCAGGTGGGAGAGGTGTCGCGCGGCATCATCTTTCCGAAACACCGTGCCGACCTCATCCACTCGGCGGTCGCGAGCGAGCGGATGCTCTCGGGGCGCATCGAAGCGATCACCGTTCCGACGAACCCCCTCGACGTTCTCGCGCAGCAGACCGTCGCCGCGGTCGCCCTCGACACCCTCGACGTGGAGGAGTGGTTCGACACCGTGCGCAGGTCGGCACCGTTCGCGAGCCTCCCGCGCAGCGCCTACGACGCGACCCTCGACCTGCTGAGCGGGCTCTACCCCTCCGACGAGTTCGCCGAACTGCGCCCCCGCATCGTCTGGGACCGCGTGAAAGGCACCATCACCGGCCGGCCCGGTGCGCAGCGCCTGGCCGTGACGAGCGGCGGAACCATCCCCGACCGCGGGCTCTTCGGTGTGTTCATGGTCGGCTCCGACCCGACGAAGGGCAGCGGCGGTCGCGTCGGCGAGCTCGACGAGGAGATGGTCTACGAGTCGCGCGTCGGCGACGTCTTCGCCCTCGGCGCCACGAGCTGGAAGATCGAAGACATCACGCACGACCGCGTGCTCGTGACCCCCGCGTTCGGGCAACCGGGGCGCGTGCCGTTCTGGAAGGGCGACGGCCTCGGCAGGCCTGCCGAACTCGGCAGAGCGATCGGCGGTTACATCCGCGAGATCGCGTCGAGCTCGCTCGCGGATGCCCGCACGCGCATCGAAGCCGGAGGTCTCGACACTCGCGCCGTCACCAACCTCATCGCCTTCATCGACGACCAGAAGAAGGCGACGGGGCACGTTCCGAACGACCGCACCCTCGTGGTCGAGAGGTTCCGCGACGAGCTCGGCGACTGGCGCGTCATTTTGCACTCGCCGTACGGCGTGCCGGTGCACGCGCCGTGGGCTCTCGCCGTGGGCGCGCGCATCCGCGACCAGTACGGACTCGACGGTGCCGCGATGGCGAGCGACGACGGCGTGATCGCGCGCATTCCCGACACCGACAGCGAACCCCCCGGGGCCGAGCTCTTCGTGTTCGACCCCGACGAGCTCGACGCCATCGTGACCGAGGAGGTCGGCGGTTCGGCGCTCTTCGCGTCGCGGTTCCGCGAGTGCGCGGCCCGCGCCCTGCTGCTCCCCCGCTACAACCCCGGCAAACGCTCGCCGCTGTGGCAGCAGCGCCAGCGCGCCTCGCAACTGCTCTCGGTCGCAGTGAAGTACCCGAGCTTTCCGATCGTTCTCGAAGCGGTGCGCGAGGTGCTTCAGGATGTCTACGACCTCCCGTCACTCATGGAGCTCACGCGCGAGATCGACAACCGCGCCATCCGCATCGTCGAAACCGAGACCGAGCAAGCGTCACCGTTCGCGCGCTCGATGCTCTTCGGCTACGTCGCGGCCTTCATGTACGAGGGCGACTCGCCCCTCGCCGAGCGACGGGCTGCCGCCCTCTCGCTCGACCCCGGCCTGCTCGCCGAACTCCTCGGTCGCGCCGAACTGCGCGAACTCCTCGACGCCGGGGTCATCGAACAGACCGAACTCGAGCTGCAGAGACTCGCACCCGACCGCCGCGCGAAAGGGGCGGAAGGTGTCGTCGACCTCTTGCGCATCCTCGGGCCACTGGACATCGACGAGATCGTCGAGCGCCTCGTTCCCGTCGACACCGTGCCCGTCGCCGAGGGCGCCGTCGCCGACCCCGCGGTGACCCGTTCGGCGGTCGAGACCTGGCTCGGCGAACTCGCGACGGTCAATCGCGTGTGGCGCGCGGGCGCATCCCGCTGGGCCGTCATCGAAGATGCCGGCCGGTTGCGCGATGCGCTCGGCATCCCGCTCCCCATCGGCATCCCCACGGCCTTCATCGATCCGGTCGACGATCCGCTCGGCGACCTCGTGAGTCGATACGCCCGCACGCACGGGCCGTTCACCGTCGCCGACCTCGCCGACCGGCTCGGCATCGGAACGGCGATCGCCTCCGACGCGCTGCGCAGGCTCGAGAAGAAGCGCCGCGTGGTCGAGGGGGAGTTCCGCCCCGCCAGCACGGGGAGTGAGTGGTGCGACGCCGACGTGCTCCGCCGCTTGCGCAGCCGCTCCCTCGCGGCCCTGCGCCAGGATGTCGAACCCGTCGACGCCGCGACCCTCGGCCGGTTCCTCCCGTCGTGGCAGCACGTGAGTGAACCTCTGCGAGGAGTCGACGGGGTCGCGCAGGTGATCGACCAGCTCTCCGGTGTCGCGCTGCCGGCATCCGCGTGGGAGACCCTCGTGCTGCCCGCTCGCGTGCGCGACTACTCGCCCGTGATGCTCGACGAACTCACGGCGACGGGCGAAGTGATCTGGTCGGGCGCGGGATCGCTTCCGGGCGACGACGGATGGATCAGTCTGCACCTCGCCGACAGCGCTCCCGTGACCCTCGCGGAACCCACGGGCGACGAGACGAGCGAGCTCCAGCGCGAGATCCTCGCATCGCTCGCGGGCGGCGGGGCCTACTTCTTCCGGCAGCTCTCCAACTCGGTCGGGAGCACCGACGACAAAGCCCTCACGCTCGCCCTCTGGGATCTCGTGTGGTCGGGGCTCATCACGAACGACACGTTCTCGCCCCTGCGCGCCTACCTCGGTGGCGCTCCCGCCGCACGGCGCCCTGTGCCGCGGGCTCGCGCCTACCGTGGCCGCGCGCGCCCGACCCTGCCGACGCAGGGCGGAACGCCGAACGTCGCCGGGCGCTGGTCGCTGCTCCCTCTCGCCGAACCGGATGCCACCGTGCGGGGCCTCGCCCTCGGTGAGCTGTTGCTCGAACGCCACGGCGTCGTCACGCGCGGCGCTGTCGCGAGCGAAGCCGTGCGCGGAGGGTTCAGCCTCGTCTACAAGGTGCTCAGTGGCTTCGAAGAGAGCGGCCGCGCGCGCCGCGGATACTTCGTCGAGGGGCTCGGTGCCGCGCAGTTCGCCACCGGTGCGACCGTCGACCGATTGCGCGCCTTCACGAGGCAGAGCGATGACGCCGATGACCTCGCCGCGGTGACCCTCGCGGCAACCGACCCCGCCAACCCCTACGGCGCAGCCCTGCCCTGGCCGGGCGCACCCGTGAGCGCGGAGAGCCCCGACGGTGCAGCCGCGCCGGCAGAGAAACGCGGCCACCGCCCCGGGCGCAAGGCCGGAGCCCTCGTGGTGCTCGTCGACGGGCACCTCGTGCTCTACGTCGAGCGCGGGGGCAAAACGGTGCTTACCTTCGGCGCACCCGAACAGTTCATCGAACCGGCGACAGCCTCGCTCGCCACGGCGGTGCGCCGCTCGCTGCGCAGACTCCGCGTCGAGAAGGTCGACGGCGACTTCGTGATCGGCACCACCGTCGGTGACGCCCTTGTGGCCGCGGGGTTCTCGACCACTCCACAAGGGTTGAGGCTCCGTGCCTGAGGGCGACACCGTCTACCGCACCGCCAAGAACCTCCGTGCGGCGATCGAGGGCGCAGTGCTCACGCGGTGCGACATCCGGGTTCCGAAGTTCGCGACCGTCGATCTCACGGGTGAACGGGTCGACGAAGTCCTGAGCCGCGGCAAGCACCTGCTCATGAGGGTCGGGGATGTCAGCATCCACACGCACCTCAAAATGGAGGGATCGTGGCACCTCTACCGCCACGGCACCCGCTGGCGCAGACCTGCCCACTCGGCCCGGATCGTGCTCGAGACCACAGACTGGGTCGCGGTCGGCTACTCCCTCGGCATCACCGAAGTCATCGATCGCGACGACGAGCACACAGTCGTCGGACATCTCGGGCCCGACCTGCTCGGCGACGACTGGAACGCCGACGAAGCCCTGCGCAGGCTCACCGCCGATCCCGACCGCGCCGTCGGACTCGCGCTGCTCGACCAGCGGGTTCTCGCGGGGCTCGGCAATGTCTATCGCGGCGAACTGTGCTTCTTGCGCGGGGTTCTGCCGACCCGGCCCGTCGGCACGATTGAGCACCCCGAGAAGATCATCGCGCTCGCCCACCGCCTCATCCACGCCAACAAAGACCGCGCCGAACGCACGACGACGGGCACCCTCCGCGGCGCGACCGACTGGGTCTACGGGCGCGCGGGCAAACCGTGCCTGCGCTGCGGCACCACGATTCTCGAGGGCCGGCTCGGCGAAACCGAGCTGCAGGAGCGCGAGACCTTCTGGTGCCCACGCTGTCAGACCTGATGGCGCGAGACCGTGTGCGTCGCCGGGCGGCGACACCGTGTCAGGCGCGGCGCGACCTCGCCCGCAAAGAGTGCGCCGCGTAGACGAAGAGGATGCCGACGGCCGTCGCGAGACCGAGCAGGATGAGCATCGGGGCGAGAGCCGACGCCGTCTGCGACAGGTAGAAGTTGAATTCCGCGTTCGCCATCGTGGCTCCACCGGCGCTGTTGAGGGCGACCATGAGCTCAGGAATCCACACCGTCAACCACACACCGACGACGATGAAGACGACGCTGAGCACCCACAGCGCGATGAGGAACGGGTTGGTCGCGACCGACGAGCGCGCCGCGTCGTCGTCGTCCGAATCGTCGCTTTCGACGTCGACGACTCCGAAAGGATCGTCACCCGCGCCGTCGTCGTATGCGCCAGTGTTCGCGGATCGATCTGCATCGTCTCGCTCGACGGCCGCGCGATCATCGCGCGCATCGACGTCGCGGGTGCGGTGCGGGGGTTGCGCGAGCGGAACCGGCGCGGGGGCGAACGTCGACGGGCCCCGCGCGGCACCCGCGGCGGGCTCGTGACCGGGCTCATGGCGAGCCTCATCGCCGGGCTCGTACCCGGGCTGGAACGCCGGGTCGAAACGCGGATCGAATCGGGCAGTGTCGGGGTCTCGCTCGGTCATGGATCGCCTCCGTCGAGCATCGAGTCTATGCGGCCCGGATGTTAGGTTGGCCTAAGTCGTGCTGGCGATACTGCGCCGGTTCTCTGACCGAAAGGGCGCATCGTCGTGAGCTACATCAAATCCCGTCTTCTCGACGAGAAGGGCTTCGTGATCCTGGACAGCTACGACCAGGCACGCGACCCGGATGAGTGGACGGCGCTCGACTACGTCGAATGGAAGTCGTCGGGCGACACGCGATTCGCCCCCCTCACGAGCGCGGCCGGAGAGGTCGAAGCCAACGGGTTCTGGAACCACACTCCCCCACGCACCGACAAAGACGGTGTGTGGGTCGACGAGCAGGTGGCGAAGGCCCCCATTCTCACGCGCCGCGCGAAGGAGCCCGGGGCCAACGTCGGCCGTTGCCGTGTGATCGAACTGCAGCCCAACGACTACGCGGGCACCGTCTACAACCTGCACCAAGACGACAACAACCGCCTCAACCCCGACGGCAGCGGGTGGATCGTTCGCGGGTTCTTCAACCTCAGCGACGACCCCGACTCGTTTCTCGTGCTGCGGGAGGACCGTTTCAATTCGGCCACCGAGATCCGCATCCCACTGCACGCGGGCGCCCAGATCATCGTCGACACGCAGCGTTTCTGGCATGCCGTCTGGCACGTCGGGCCCGAGCCGCGCTACTGCCTCATCACGTCGTGGGAGTCGGGGCCCGAGCTCGACGCCTACATCGAGAAGCACCACGGCCACAACGACCACACCAATCGGCACCTCGACGAGAAGCTCATCGACGAGGCAGGTGCGGAGATGCAGCGTCGGCTCGCTGAGCGTGCCGCGCTGCGTGTCGCCGAGGGTAGGGCGCAGAAGGAATCCGCGGCCGAAGGCTGACACTCCCCGCGCATAAGGGTTCGAAGACCCGCCGTACGTATTCGGGTGGCGAGTGAGCTCAGCGCCCCTGCCGGGGCCGCCGCGCGCGGGTCGGTCGCTTTCCCCGCGACTGAGCCGTGCGCGGCGACGCACTCTGAGCTGCCGCCTTCTTGGCCGCCGCCGCCTTCTTGGCGGAGGCCGTGGGGCGCTCGCTCGGAGCTGCCGGGGTCGCCCGCGAGCTGTTGGCGGTGCGTCCGCGCACGATTCCGATGAAGTCGTCGACGCGGTCGCGTGCGTCGTCGTCGAGCAGGTCGTCGCGCCAGACCAGGGCGACCCTCGTCGCGGGGGCGTCGGCGACGGGCACCGCCGCGACATCGCCGCGCGAGAACAGTCGACCGATCGAGTGCGGCACGACCGTGACGGCGACCCCTGTCGCGACGAGTTCGACGGATGACGACCACTCGCCGTCGACGACGTTCTCGCCCTCGAGGTCGGCGAGCGTGACGGAGTCGGCTCCCGCGAAGCGGTGGTCTTCGGGCACGACGACGACCGCGACCTCCTCATAGAGGGGAATGGCGTTGAGACCGTCGGTGTCGACAGGCAATCTCACGAAGCAGACATCCGCGTCTCCGGTGAGAACGGCGTCGAGCTGCGTCTGCGGCGCCGTGCGCATGACGTCGAGGGGGATGTCGCTGCGCTCGTGCCACGCGCGGGTCCACCGGGTGAGGGTGACGCCGGGCACCGCGGCGACGACGAAAGTGAGCGGTTCGGAGCGCACCGGGCCTCCCGCCACGACCGATCGGGCCGTCTGCATCCGATCGACCTCAGGCTAGACCATGCGGGCGCGGAAGCACGGAGGCGTCGCAGTACGCTGGCACCATGGCCGCCAACACGACACCGCAGACGATGAAGCCCGAAACCGCCGCCAAGAAGCTCGGGATCTTTCTGCCCGCGGCACCCGAGGAGTTCCGCTCGGCGCCGGTGACGCGCGACGAGTTCAACTCGCTGCTCGAGTCGCCGCCGGAGTGGCTCGTCGAACTCCGCAAGAACGGCCCGCACCCGCGTGACGTCGTCGCCCACAAGCTCGGTATCTCGAACAGCGGCCTCGCCCGCTCAGGTGTGACCGACGCGCTCACGACCGAGGAGATCCAAGCCCTCCTGCAGGAGAAGCCCGAGTGGCTCGTCGAGGAGCGCGCCACGCACGCCGAGGTTCAAGACGAGAACGCGAGGGTCAAGGCCCTCAACGCCTACAAGCGTTCGCGCGCCGCCGAGCAGGCCGACGCCGAGCCGACGAAAGCCGACGCCGACGGGCGCGGCAACCGCGCTCCCAAGTAGCGGAAACCCGACCGCGCAGCCCGCCGGAGTCAGCTCACACGTCTTCGGGCGAACCGGGCTTGGGGTGACCGGGGATCGAGTCGCCGCTGAGGTTGAGTTCGCTCGGGTCGACCTCGATGTCGCCGACGTCGTCGGGCCCTCCGGTTCCGGGGAGCACTTCGATCTGATCCTCGTCGACCTCGGCGTCGTCTGTCGCGGTCGTCGACTGGTCGTTCTGCTTGGCCTGGATGTCGCGTTCGCTCGCGGGCGACGTGGTGGTCTCGTCGTCGACGGCGCCATAGGCGCGGCTGTCGTCGTCACTCGCCGCCGTATCGTGCACCGGGTTGTTGAGATCGCTGCTGCTGGTGTCGCTCATGGTTGTGTCCTCACGGTCGTGATGGGTGTTGTCGTGATCGTCGTCGTGGTGATCGTCGTCGTACGGATCGACGCTACGCGGCGGACCCCACGGCCGGCAGCCCTCGACCTGGCCGAGTTTCGGCCGTAGCATCCGACCCGCGGCATCCGGCTCGCAGGTTCAGAACGGCGGCAGGTCGGCGCCCGCCGTTGCCGCCGGTGGCGGGAGCGGATGTCGCGCGTACGACGAACCGGCAGGTCTCGTCGCGGAATCTGAGGTAGCGCTTCAAGTCGGGCGGCACCGCGTAGCGGTCTTTGCCGAACGAGAGCACGACTCCGGTCTCGGGGTGGGTGAGGATGCGGGTGGATGCTCGACGGGGGTGCGGAGTTCGCCCTCGGATGCGCCGGGGGAAGCAACCGTCCGTCGTCGAGAAGAGTGTCGGTGAGGACATCCGCCATCACCTGGGCGAGGGTGCGGGTCTCGCCCTCGACTGCGAGGCCGCGCGCGGTGGCGTGGAGCTTATTGCCGATGGCGACGAGCTCGGGGTTCGGCAGGTAGGCACTCAACCAGCCCATGCCGTCGCGACCGGGTTCGATGACGACCTCGCGGTCACGCCGCGCCCTCTCGTGTTGCTCGGCGATCGGCAACGCGAGGTGCTCGAAGCGAGCGCGCTCGGCGTCGTTCAAGCCTGCCGCTTCGTCGGCCATGATCGTGGCGTGGCGTTCCGTCACGCGGCCGGCGCGAAGCATCGCCATCGTGTTCGGGAGGTTCTCGACGAGGATGCGTGCGCGCCCCATGAGCGTCTCCGCGGCGCGCTCCGAGATCGAGAGAGCCGCGGCGAGGTCCGCCCTCAGGGCCCGCGAGAACATCCCGGCCCCGGTCGCGACGGGCGGCCGCAGACTCGAGGCGGTGGCGACGGAAGAGGTCGTCAGGCACGTCGTCGGGGCTCACGAATGCGCCCCTCGTGTCGACCAGGATCTCTGCTCTCATGCTCAAAGTGAAGCGACCACCACCGACATTCGTGCCCGCCGTCGACACTCGGGCGAACCCGGCGCGACATAGCATTTTCTTTATGCCCCTCACCCCCGAATTGCTCGACCTGCTCCGGCGACCGAGCCCCTGTTTTCTCTCGACCCTCATGGCCGACGGGTCGCCGCAAGTGACCGAGACCTGGGTCGACACCGACGGCGAGCACGTGCTCATCAACACCGTCGTCGGGTACCTCAAGGTGCGCAACGTCGAGCGCGACCCGCGGGTGGCGCTCGCGATTCAAGACCCGCGCAATCCGTTCCGCTACATCCAGGTGCGCGGGCGCGTCGTCGGCCTCGACACGGACGGCGGCGCAGAGAGCATCGAGGCCCTGTCGCAGAAGTACACGGGGCGCCCCTACCCCTGGTACGGCGGGCGAGACCAGCAGCGCGTGGTCCTGGCTATCGAGGCGGAGAAGATCAGCGGCCAGGGCTGACCGGCGCCCCGGCGGGCGGCTCGACGGGCTGCTCGACGGGCGGCCCCACGCTCAGCAGGATCTTGCCGATGTGCGCCGACGACTCCATGCGCTCGTGCGCGGCCGACGCCTCGGCGAGCGCAAAGACCGAGTCGATGATCGGTTGCACGCGACCCGACTCGATGAGCGGCCACAGCCCGTCGGCGACCGCGGCGACGATCTGCGCGCGCTCCCCGATCGGCCGCGACCGCAGGGTGGTCGCCCACACGCGCCCGCGCACGCGCATGAGGGCGCCGACATCCAGCGTGCTCTCGTCGCCGCTCTGGTTGGCAATGACCATGATTCGCCCGCCGATCGCGAGGCAGCGGATGTCGCGCGCGATGTAGTCGCCGCCCACCATGTCGAGCACGACGTCGACGCCCGCGCCGTCGGTGAGGCGGGCGACGGCCTCGACGAAATCCTCGTCGCGATAGCGGATGCCCGCGGCCCCGAGAGACTCGATGACCGCGACCTTCTCGGCACTCCCGGCCGTCGCGATCACCCGGCAGCCGAGCGCGACACCGACCTGGATCGCCATCGTGCCGATACCGCTCGACCCGCCGTGCACGAGGAGGGTGTCGCCGCGCGCGAGCCCGGCGTTCATGACGAGGTTCGACCACACGGTGGCCGCGACCTCGGGTAGCGCCGCGGCGCTCTCGACCGTGACCCCGCGCGGCACCGGCAGCACGAGCCGCTCGTCGACGACGACCGACTCGGCGTAGCCGCCCCCCGAGACGAGCGCGCACACCTCATCGCCGACGGCGAACCCCGTGACCGAACCGCCGACGGCCGAGACCGTTCCCGACACCTCGAGTCCCGGCCAGTCCGGCGCTCCCGGCGGAGGCGGGTAGACCCCGCGACGTTGCGCGAGGTCGGCACCGTTGATGCCCGCCGCGACGACGGCGATGCTGACATCCGTGTCGCCGACCGGGGGTGTCGGGATGTCGGCGAGCTGCAGCACGTCGGCTCCGCCCGGCTGCGTGATGACTACGGCGCGCATGGTGTTCTCTCTGCGGGGTGGTGGGTGGGGCGGTCTTGGCGGGCAGGCACGTCACACACCGTCGACGTAGAACCATCGGCCGTCGATTTTTGCGAAGGCGCTGTTCTCGTGCTGTTCGATGCGCTCGCCGTGACGTCGCGAGTGCGCGACGAACTCCACGGTGCCCTCGGTGTCGAGCATGCCCCCGCGCGTCGTCGAGAGGATGTCGAGCCGGAAGAACGACTGCTCGGGGTCGAGCTCGAGCGTCGGCGGACGAGTCGACGGATGCCACGACTCGAGCACGTAGCGGGCATCGCCGAGGGCGTAGGCCGTGAACCTCGACCGCATGAGTCGCAGGGCGCTCGGCGCGGGCGCAGCTCCCGCGATGATCGGCCCGCAGCACTCGCCGAGGGGGAAGCCGCTGAGGCACGGGCAGCGCCGGGTGTCATCGATCGGGTCCACCCCTCGAGGCTAGCGATGCTCCCGCACGACGACTCAGTGGTTGCTGATGTCGTTGACGTCGTAGAGCATCCGGTTGTTGTCGACGACGGCGACCGAGCCGGTGTCGAGCTCGACCGTCTCGATCTCCTCGAGGGTCACGGCGATTCCGGGGCTCACGAGGGTGCTGACCCGGCCTCTTCCGGCCGCACTGAATTCGACGAAGTCGCCACCCTGGCGCACCGCCGCGGCGATCGCGGACTTCAGTTCCGCGACGTCCTGTTCTTTCATGAGGTAGTACTCGCGCGTTTGGACGAGCAGTCTGTAGGCAGTCACGGGTCTCCTTCCGAGGAGTTTCCCCGACCCTACGCCTCCTCCTCGACGAGCCACACCAGTTGACAGACGGCCCTCTCGGTGCCCCTAGTCGGTGCCGCTGTCGAAAGCGGCGCTCTCGGATGCCGCATCCGTCGCCCGGTCGAGGCGATCCGCCGCGGCATCCGCGGGCTCCACCGCCCCCGCGATCTGAGCGCCGGCCCCGACCTCGAGCTCGCCGACGAGCTCGCCCGTGGCGCCGCCGATGAGGCCGGCGGCGGCGTACTGCTCGAGGCGCGTGCGCGAGTCGGCGATGTCGAGGTTGCGCATCGTGAGCTGACCGATGCGGTCGTCGGGGCCGAACGCGGCGTCGCCGACGCGCTCCATCGACAGCTTGTCGGGCTCGTAGCTGAGGGCGGGGCCCGTCGTGTCGAGGATCGTGTAGTCGTCGCCACGGCGCAGGCGCAGAGTCACTTCACCCGTGACCGCCGATCCGACCCAGCGCTGAATCGACTCGCGCAGCATGAGCGACTGCGGGTCGAGCCAACGGCCCTCGTACATGAGGCGGCCGAGTCGACGACCCTCGGTATGGTAGCTCGCGACGGTGTCTTCGTTGTGGATGGCGTTGAGGAGGCGCTCGTAGACGATGTGGAGGAGCGCCATTCCCGGCGCCTCGTAGATGCCCCGGCTCTTGGCCTCGATGATGCGGTTCTCGATCTGGTCGGAGACGCCGAGGCCGTGACGACCACCGATGGTGTTCGCCTCGAGCACGAGCGCGACAGGGTCGCTGAACTCGATGCCGTTGATCGCGACGGGACGACCGGCCTCGAAGCGCACCGAGACCTCCTCGGTCGCGACCTCGACGTCGTCACGCCACGCCGCGACACCCATGATGGGGTTGATGAGGTCGAGGCCCGACGAGAGCTCTTCGAGCCTCTTGGCCTCATGGGTGGCGCCCCAGATGTTGGCGTCGGTGCTGTAGGCCTTCTCGACCGAGTCGCGGTAGGGGAAGCCGCGGGCGACGAGCCACTCGCTCATCTCGGTGCGGCCGCCGAGCTCGCGCACGAAGTCGGAGTCGAGCCACGGCTTGTAGATGCGCAGTCGCGGGTTGGCGAGCAGACCGTAGCGGTAGAAGCGCTCGATGTCGTTGCCCTTGTAGGTCGATCCGTCACCCCAGATGTCGACGCCGTCGTCTTTCATGGCGCGAACGAGAAGAGTGCCCGTGACGGCACGACCGAGAGGTGTCGTGTTGAAGTAGGTCTTGCCGCCCGAGCGGATGTGGAACGCGCCGCACTGCAGCGCGACGAGCCCCTCTTCGACGAGCGCCGACTTCGCGTCGACGAGTCTCGCGACCTCCGCGCCGTACTCTTTCGCGCGATCGGGCACGACATCGATGTCCGGTTCGTCGTACTGCCCGATGTCCGCCGTGTAGGTGCACGGCACGGCACCCTTCTCACGCATCCACGCGACCGCGCACGAGGTGTCGAGACCTCCCGAGAACGCGATACCGACTCGCTCGCCGACGGGGAGACTGCTCAAGACTTTGGACATAAGGAGAACTCTATTGAGTTCTCGAGCAGCGGTTCGCGCGAGCACCGCTTTCCACGACGGCCCCGTAGCTCAGCCCGGCTGAGCGACGGCGCGGGCGGCCGTGAGTATGCGCGTTTGGGTGCGCGGCGCAAGGGGATGGCCGAAGCCCGCGAGTGCGCGCACAGTCGAAGGCAGGCGGCATCCGCTGCCAACGAGAGAAGTCGGAGCCCCCCATGTACTTCCACGTGCAGAACCTCATCCACGAAATCGCTCAGGACGAGCCCGACCCCGCTGCCGCCAACGCGCTGCAGGAGGGCCTCGGCGGTCAGTTCGGCGAAATGCGCACCATGATGCAGTACCTCTTCCAGGCCATGAACTTCCGCGGCCCCTCCGCCAAGCCCTACCGCGACCTCATCCAGGGCATCGGCACCGAGGAGATCAGCCACGTCGAGCTCATCGGCACAACGATCTCGCGACTGACCGACGGTTCGCCGCGCTACAACGGCAAGCTCACCGACCCGCTCGACACCCCCGGCGCCGGCGGCGCCACCCCCCTCAACGTCGCTCTCGACCAGGGCAACATCCACCACTACCTCGTGGGGGCGCAAGGCGCGTTGCCCGTCGACTCGGTCGGCAACCCGTGGAGCGGCAACTACGTCTACAACTCGGGCAACCTCCCGCTCGACCTGCTCTACAACCTCATGCTCGAGTCGACGGGTCGCCTGCAGAAGAGCCGCATCTACGAGATGACCGACAACAAGACGGCCCGCTCGACCATCGCGTACCTCATCGTGCGCGACCAGGCCCACGAGAACGCCTACGCGAAGGCCCTCGAGTCGCTCGGCGTCAACTGGGGCGCGCTGCTGCCCATCCCGAAGACCAACGCGGAGCAGTTTCCCGAGGTCAAGAAGCTCGTCGACATGGGTCTGCAGAGCAAGCAGTACTCGTTCGACCTCACCGACGCCTCGGAGGCGGGCCGCATCTTCCAGGGCGCGTCACCGTCGAACGACGGCACGACTCTCGACGCGAGCGAGCAGGCCCCCGAGGGCTTCCCGCAGACGATCGCGCCCGAGCGTCTCGAAGAGTTCTCCCCCGGACTCGACGCGTCGCTGCTCGAGCTCATCCAGCAGACCGCCGAGATGGAGCTCGCCGACATCGAGTCGTTCTACGGACCGGTCGCGAAGTAGGTAGCGGCACCACTCGGCACCGACACCACTCGGTGCCACCGGAACGGCGCTCAGCGGGCGGTCGTCGACAGGGCCACGGTCTCGTCGAGGATCGCCCGCACCGCGTCGGGGTCGTGGGCGAACCGGCCGAGAAAGAGCCCGTCGACCGCGTCGCTGATCTGACCGAGTAGCCCGGGGCCGGCACTGCCGCCGTAGAGCACGTCGAGCCGCTCGATCACGGCGTCGCCCGCGAGAGCGGCGGGAAGGTCTCGGCACACGTCGCGGATGTGATCGGCCGATGCCGGCGCGGGCGCCCCGATCGCCCAGTGCGGTTCGTAGGCGACGACGATGCGTCCGCGGTGCGACTTCTCGCGGGCGACGGCGAGCGCGGAACGCACTTGCTCGACGCACTCCGCGAGGGCGTCGGATGCGGGCATCCGCTCGTGTTCGCCGATGCAGAGCACCGGCACGAGCCCGTTCCGCACCGCGGCATCCAGTTTGGCCGCGACGACCTCCTCGGTCTCGCCGAAGAGGGTGCGCCGCTCGGCGTGACCGACCTCGACGAAGCGGCAGCCGATCTCAGCGAGCTCGGCGCCGCTCACCTCACCCGTGAAAGCCCCCTCGTCGGCGGAAGCGAGATCTTGCGCACCGACACCCCACGGCGCGTCGATGTCGAGCACGGCCGGGAGGGACGGGAAGGTCGGCAGCACGAAGACCTCGGTCGTGCCGCCGGTCGTCGCCTCATGCTCGCGGCAGATGTCGCCGACCGCGCGAGCCCACTCGACCGTGCGCGCGTGCGAGAAGTACATCTTGAGGCTCACACCGATGAGGAACTCGGGCTCGGAGCTGTCACGGGTCATGTCTCAGGATCCTGTCGTCTCATCGGCCGGCCCGATCCGTGCCGGGGCCATGCTCGACCCTAAAGCAGCCCGACCCGCGTCGCGGCGCACGGGGCGCACGGGGGGCGGCTGTGCCGTCACGGTGCGGGAGAGCATCGTCGACGCGAAGCGAGTCGCGCGCGACACCGGCCATCAGCGACCGCTACCTCCGTCGGCGCCAGTCCTTGACCCACAGGTAGATCGCGCCCGCCGCACAGACCACGACGAATACGGCCAAGGCGAGGGCGGGCGGGTCGAGGAATGTCCAGGGCACAGTCGATTATCTATCGCGACCGGACGGTGCCCCGCCGTGCACGCGGGGCCGGCATCCGCATCAGTCTCGAGATGCCGCCGCCCGCGCTCGAGCCTTGATGGCCACGATGACCTCGGTCTTGGCGTCGGCGTAGTCGTTCATGTCACTCCACTCGGTGCCCATGAGCTCCCTCTTGGTGTTCTCGTAGAGGGCGCGATCGCCGGCGTCGACACGGAGGTGATCGCGCAGCAGAAAGTACTCTTCGACGGCCGGGTGGCCGCTTTCGAACACGTGAACGTGCGCGTCGCGAGCCGGTGTCCGCACGAGGCGATGCCCGGGTTCGCGCACCCGCAGTTCGTATCCCGCGCCGAGGAGGGCGTCGAGGTAGTCCTCCTCGGCGGTGATGTCGTCGACCGTCACGACGACGTCGATGATCGGTTTCGCCGCAAGCCCGGGCACCGACGTGCTGCCGATGTGCTCGACCTGGATCGCCGCTCCGGCGAGCGCGCCACGGATGCGCTCGCGATGGCTCTCGAAGATACTCACCCACCGTGGGTCGTAGGCATGGAGCTCGAGCGTGAGCGGCTCGACACCGCCGACGAGCTCGAGGGTCGTGACATCCGGTCGACGGGGCTTACTCATGCTTGTCTCCTGCATCGGTCACCACTACGTCAGTCATCGTGTCAGTCCAAATCACGTCAGTCGGCATCATCGAACCGGCGGCGGGCTTGCTCGATGAGGGGCATCTGGGCTTCGGCCCACGCGAGGATGACCTCGACGGGCGGCCGGAGGGTCTTGCCGAGTGGCGAGATGCGGTACTCCACGGCGACGGGTCGGGTGCCGACCACGACCCGATCGACGATGCCGTTGCGCTCGAGTCGTTTCAGTGTCGCTGCAAGTGATTTCGCCGTGACCGAGGGGATGACTCGCCGCAGTTCGTTGAACCGGGCGGGTCGCTCGCACAGCTCGTTGAGCACAGGAAGCGACCATTTGTCGAGCACCTGTTCGAGGAGCTCTCGGTGGGGTGCATCGATCTCGAAGCGCTCGGACGTCGCCCTGCTGGTATCCATCACGACACCAAGTCTCGTTGAAGTGGCCGCCGTGCACCACGTATCCAGGAGATACCGCCTCTACCGATTGGGAGCCTCACATGACCGTTCACCTGACATCGCCCGACAGCCTCATGCAGCCTGTGCCCTACCACCACGTCGCGGTCGCCACGGGCGCGCGCCACGTGCACGTGTCGGGTCAGATCGCTCGCACCGCCGACGCTCGCCCCGTGGCTCCGGGTGATCTGGCGGGCCAGGTCGCTCAGGCCCTCCGCAACACGCACGCTGGTCTCGCGAGTGTGGGCGCCGGCTTCGACGACGTTGTGCGCCTGACCGTCTACGTCACCGACTGGAGCCCAGACAAGATCGACGCGTTCATGTCGGGGATCACGGGCGTCGCCGACGAGATCGGGCTACGGCTCCCCCTGCCGCCGGCGTCGCTCATCGGGGTGAGCTACCTGTTCGAGCCCGACGTCCTCGTCGAGATCGAAGCCACGGCCGTTCTGGACTGACGGCCGCACCGCCGATAGTCGGAAAACGAAGAACGGCCCTCGAAAAACTCGAGGGCCGTTCTCTTCGGGTTTCGCAAACGAATCTCATGAGTTTCGCAAGGAGCCCAGTGGCGGTACCGGTGGGATTTGAACCCACGGTGGGCTTTCACCCACACAACTTTTCGAGAGTTGCACCTTCGGCCGCTCGGACACGGTACCGCCGTCGATCTTAGTACACCTCGAAGCCCCGCCAGAATCGGGTGCCGACGTCGGCGCCGAGAGTTAGAGTGCGAGGGTGAGTCGCCCCCGCCGCAGAGCAACCTTCGTCGCGATCGGCACGTCTGCCGCGATCGGCACCGCCGCGCTCGGAACCGCTGCCGTCGTGGGCCGCAGCCTCGTGCTCCGCCGACGCACCGCCGGGGTGAGCGAGCTCGCCGACAAGATTCCCGAGCACTCCGCCTACTGGCGCGACCAGCGCCGCAAAGGCGGGGAGCTGCTCTACGTCGCCCTCGGAGACTCGGCGGCTCAGGGCATCGGGGGCAGTCGCCCCAACCGGAGCTACGTCGGGCTTCTCGCCAAAACCATCCGCGCGGCGTCGGGTCGCACGGTGCGGGTCGCCAACCTCAGCCAGTCGGGGGCGCGACTGCGCGACGCCATCGAGAAGCAGGTTCCGGCTCTCGCCAAACTCTCCCCCGACATCGTCACGGTGTCGATCGGCGCCAACGACATCGCGTCCTTCGAGCGCGACCGCTTCGAGCGCGAGTTGCGCTACATCCTCGACGCGCTGCCCGCCACCGCGATCGTCGCCGACCTGCCCTCGTTCTACCTCGGCGAGTTCGAGCGACGCGTGCTCGCCGCCAACGAGATCGTGCGCCGCGTCGCCGCCGAACACGGCTACGCCGTCGCCCCCCTGCACTCGACCACGCGCGGCCGCACCGCAGCACGCACCGCCCTGCGCGACGTCGCCAAAGACTTCTTCCACCCCAATGATCGCGGCTACGCCGTGTGGGCGTCCGCCTTCGAGCCGCTCGTGCGCGCTGCCGTCGGCGCTCTGGTCACCCGACCCCGAGCGTAGACACGAGCGGCGGATGCGCGGGCTCCCGACCTGGTCGAAGCGGCGATACGCCGCAGCGTGGAGGGAACGCGCGACCGCCGCGGGGGCACTCACCTACGTCGCGATCGGCGACTCCGCCGCCCAGGGGCTCGGAGCGTCGACGCCGTGGTCCGGATACGTCGGACTCCTCGCCGCGGCAGCCGAGACACGGGCGGGTGCCGCCGTGCGCGTCGTCAACCTGAGCGTGAGCGGCGCGAAGGCGCGAGACGTGCTCGACCTGCAGATCCCCCTCGTGGCCGACCTCGAGCCCGACGTCGTCACGTGCGCCGTCGGAGGCAACGACGTGCGGCGGCTCGACCTCGCCGACTTCCGTGAGACCATGACCGGCATCGTCGAGGCCCTCCCCGAGCACGCGCTCATCGCCGACACCCCGTGCTTCTACGAGGGACGCGGAGAAGAGAAGTCGAGGGCGGCGGCCTCGGTCATCCGCGACATCCTCGCCGACCGCGGCCGGTCGCCCGTCGAATTGCACCGCGCCACCGAGGCCCGCACCCGCGAATACTGGCGCGGCGACTTCGCGCTCGACTTCTTCCACCCGAGCGATCGCGGCTACACGGTGTGGGCGTCGGCGTTCGAGCCACTGCTCCTCGATCGCGTCGACGTCGTGACGAAAACCACGGGAGGCGGGGCCACGGCACCCGGTGTCGGCGGACCGACCTAGGCTGGCCGCATGGCCAAGCAGCAGTCGAACTTCCGGTGCACCGAGTGCGGATGGTCGACCCTCAAGTGGGCTGGCCGCTGCGGCGAATGCCAGTCCTGGGGCACCGTCGTCGAAGCGTCCGAGATCGTCGGGCTCACCCCCAAGGCGGTGCGTCCGGTGACCGTGACGGATGCTCGCGCGGCGAGGTCCATCGTCGACATCGAGTCCGACTCGGTGGCCCACTGGCCGAGCGGGATCGCCGAGTTCGACCGCGTGCTCGGGGGCGGCATCGTCCCCGGCGCCACCATCCTGCTGAGCGGCGAACCGGGCGTCGGCAAATCCACTCTGCTGCTCGAGGTCGCCTCGCGTGCCGCCGCGAGCGGGGCGCGCGTGCTCTACGTCACCGCCGAGGAGTCCGTCAACCAGGTGCGACTGCGGGCGGGGCGCACGGGCGCACTGCAGCCGAGCCTCTTCCTCGCCGCCGAAACCGATCTCGGCACCATCCTCGGTCAGATCGACCAGATCCGACCCCAACTGCTCATCGTCGACTCCGTGCAGACGGTGTCGTCGGCGCTCTCCGACGGGCTCGCGGGGGGCCCCTCCCAAGTGCGCGAAGTGGCCGCGACGCTCATCAGGGTCTCGAAAGACCGCAACCTGCCCATTCTCCTCGTCGGGCACGTGACCAAAGACGGCAGCATCGCCGGGCCGCGCTTGCTCGAACACCTCGTCGACGTCGTGCTGCAGTTCGAGGGCGACAGGCAGACGGCCCTCCGCTTCGTGCGCGCCCACAAGAACCGCTTCGGATCGACAGACGAGGTCGGATGCTTCGAGATGACAGGTGACGGCATCGCCGAAGTGAGCGACCCGAGCGGCCTGTTCCTGTCGCGCGGCACCGTCGCGGTGTCGGGAACGTGCGTGACGATCGCCGTCGACGGCCGCCGCGCCCTGCCGGTGGAGGTTCAGGCTCTCATCGTCAAATCGTCGGCGCCGCAACCGCGCCGTGTGGTCAACGGGGTCGACTCGGCGCGCGTCGCGATGCTCCTCGCGGTGCTCGAGCGCCGCGCCTCGCTCGCGCTCAGCGGCTACGACGTCTACGTGTCGACCGTCGGCGGCATCCGCGTGACGGAGCCGGGAGCCGACCTCGCGATCGCCCTCGCCATCGCAAGCGCCTATAAGGACAAACCGTTCGCGGGGTCGCTCGCCGCCGTCGGCGAGATCAGCCTCGCGGGCGAGGTGCGCCCCGCCTCCTCGACCAAACAGCGCGCCGCCGAAGCGCGCAGGCTCGGCTTCACGACCCTCCTCGACGCGGATGCGGGCCACATCGGCGAAGCGGTGCGCCGCGCCTTCGCGACCGCGACCGCCGCAACCGAGCGCGTCGCGATACCGGAGTTCTGAGAACGGCCGCTGCCGCGCCTAGAGCTTGAGCGCCTTGAGGATCGCCGTGGGGTCGGCTTGCATCGGGAACGGCCCCGCCGGGTCGAACCACATGGTCTCGAGCGAATCGAGGTGCAGCTCGAGAAACTCGGTGAGCAGAGAGCGGTCGTAGCCCAACACCCGAAGATCGGGGTCTTGCGGCAGCATCGCCGCGTAGTTCTCGGCCGTCGAGAACACGAGAAGCGTGAAGAGCTCGGCATCGGGCGCGCGGAAGACGCGCACCTGCGGGGCGCCGTCTGTGGGCAGGAGAGGCACGATGACGACCTCGTTGCGGAGCGCGAACGCGACCGCGGCGGAGTCCCCCGCGGCGAGCGCCGCGATGAGGGCGGGAGACGACAGCGGCGTCGACGGCGGATCCGACGGGTCACCGACACCGTCGCCGCCGGCCGTCACCTCCGAGACCGGGTCGGGGCGGGGAGCGAGAAACGGGTCGCCGACGAACGGATCGTCGGGCATGCCGTCGGGCGCGGCGGGATCGGATTCGGGGGTGGCAGGCATCCCCTCGACGGTACCGACTAGTTGAGCAGGAACGAAACCGGCGCTTCGGCCTCGACATCCCCGACGGACACGTCGAGGTTGTACGTCGCGCCGCCCGCGGGAACGGATGCGGGCTCGGCGTCGCACGCGTCGGGGTCGCTGCGGGTGCGATCCCACGTGATCGGCGTCGGGCTCTGCGGCACGTTCGGTTCGAGGGTCACCGTGGCCTCGACGGTATCGCCCGCGCAGTGCGTCGACGACCAGTAGAGCTCGGCGCCGCTCGTGATCTCATACGACTGCAAGTCGGTCGACACGTCGACGGTGCACGCCGACGACGACGTGTTGGCGATCGTGAACGAGAGCTGCGGGGACTCGCCCGAGCCGTAGGCGTTCTGGTCGGCGACGGCCGTGAGCTCCAGGTTGGACGGATCGCACGGCGCCCCCTCCTCCTGGTCGGCGGTCGGCTCGGCATCCTCACCGTCGTCCGATTCGTCGTCGGCCGCCTCGGCGGGCGCACTCGCGCTCGGGCTCGGCGCGACGGTGGGCGCCGACGCGCCCCCGCCGAAGCGGGAGACGATGAGGACCACGACGACGATCACGGCGACGAGGCCGAGGATGAAAATCAGTCGTCGACGCCAGTACACGCTGCTCGGCTGCGGTCCCACAGGGTTACGGAACGTCGACATGCCCTCAGGCTAGCTACAGATGCTTGATCATCCGGGTATTGCCGAGCGTGTTCGGCTTGACTCGCGCGAGATCGAGGAACTCGGCGACACCCTCGTCGGTGCTGCGGAGCAACTCGGCGTAGACCGAGGGATCCACGGTCTCCTCCCCCATCGGGGTGAAGCCGTGCTTCTCGAAGAAGTCGACCTCGAATGTGAGACAGAACAGTCGGCTGAGGCCGAGGGCGCGAGCATCCGCTTCGAGCCTGTCGAGGATGGCGTGGCCGACCCCCTTGTGCAAGTGGTCGGGCTCCACGGCGAGGGTGCGCACCTCACCGAGGTCTTCCCACAGCGCGTGCAGAGCGCCGCACCCGATGACCGTTCCGTCGGCCGACTCGGCGATGCGGAACTCCTGGATCGAGCCGTAGTAGACGACGGGGTCTTTGCCGAGCAGGATGCGCTTGTTGACGAAGGGCTCGACGAGCTTCTGCACGAGGGGGAC
Organism: Marisediminicola sp. LYQ134; assembly: GCF_046599635.1. Taxonomy (NCBI): domain Bacteria; kingdom Bacillati; phylum Actinomycetota; class Actinomycetes; order Micrococcales; family Microbacteriaceae; genus Marisediminicola; species Marisediminicola sp. LYQ134. Next base: position 884,722 of record NZ_JBKIWP010000002.1, on the reverse strand, counting down.
GTCGCTCGTGCGAGCCTCGCGCACCGTGAATGACGGTGAATCCATGATGCGCTCCCCAACTGTCGACTGCCGTGCCAGCTGTCGAGCCTACGCGAAAGGGCCGGGAGCATCCGCTCCCGGCCCTTCACACGTGGCGACTGCTAGGTCAGGCTTCGACCGACAGCACGGGCAGCTCCTCGCGGCCCGGCTGGCGCGACGTCGTGAAGACGAACTCGCCCTCGATGTAGTCGACGTGCACGTGGTCTCCCGAGTTGAGTTCACCCTGCAGGATGCGCTCGCTCAGTCGGTCTTCGACCTCGTGCTGCACGGCACGACGCAGAGGACGCGCACCGAGTGACGGGTCGAACCCGACCTTGATGAGCTGCTCCTTGGCGGCGAGGCCGAGCTCGACGGTCATGTCGCGGTCGAGCATGCGCTCGCTCAAACGCTTCACGAAGAGGTCGACGATCTGCAGCAGCTCCTCGGGGCTCAACTGCGGGAAGACGATGGTTTCGTCGACACGGTTGAGGAACTCGGGCTTGAAGTGCTTCTTGAGCTCCTCGACGACCTTGCCGCGCATGCGGTCGTAACCGGTGGCGGTGTCGGATGCCGACGTGAACCCGATCGGCGTTCCCGTGATGTCCTTCGTTCCGAGGTTCGTGGTCATGATGATCACGGTGTTCTTGAAGTCGACGACACGACCCTGACCATCGGTCAGGCGTCCTTCCTCGAGAACCTGCAGAAGCGAGTTGAAGATGTCCGGGTGGGCCTTCTCGATCTCGTCGAAGAGCACCACGGAGAACGGCTTGCGACGCACCTTCTCGGTGAGCTGGCCGCCCTCCTCGAACCCGACGAACCCGGGAGGGGCACCGAAGAGGCGCGACACGGTGTGCTTCTCGCCGTACTCCGACATGTCGAGCGAAATGAGGGCGTCTTCGTCGTCGAACAGGAACTCGGCGAGGGCCTTGGCGAGCTCGGTCTTACCGACACCCGTGGGGCCGGCGAAGATGAACGAACCGCTCGGACGACGCGGGTCCTTGAGACCGGCACGCGTGCGCCTGATGGTCTTCGAGAGAGCCGAGATGGCCTCCTCCTGACCGATGACGCGCTGGTGCAGGGCCTTCTCCATGAAGACGAGACGCGCGGTCTCCTCCTCGGTGAGCTTGAACACGGGGATGCCCGTGGCGGCGGCGAGGACTTCGGCGATCACGCCTTCGTCGACGGTGCCGGTCGAGCCGGCCTCTCCGCTCTTCCACTGCTTCTCGAGGCGCAGTCGCTCGCCGAGGAGCTTCTTCTCCTCGTCGCGCAGGCTCGCGGCCTTCTCGAAGTCCTGATCCTCGATCGCGCCCTCTTTCTGCGTGCGAACACCCGCGATGCGGTCGTCGAACTCGCGCAGCTCCGGGGGTGCCGAGAGGATCGAGAGACGCAGTCGCGCTCCGGCCTCGTCGATCAGGTCGATCGCCTTGTCTGGCAGGAAGCGGTCGGCGACGTAGCGGTCGGCGAGGTTCGCCGCCGCGACGATCGCGCCATCCGTGATCGACACCTTGTGGAAGGACTCGTACTTGTCGCGGAGTCCCTTGAGGATGTTGATCGTGTGCGGCAGGGACGGCTCGTGCACCTGAACGGGCTGGAAGCGACGCTCGAGCGCGGCATCCTTCTCGAAGTGCTTGCGGTACTCGTCGAGGGTCGTGGCTCCGATGGTCTGGAGCTCACCCCGCGCGAGGAGCGGCTTGAGGATGCTCGCGGCGTCGATCGCGCCTTCGGCGGCACCCGCTCCGACGAGCGTGTGGATCTCGTCGATGAACGTGATGATGTCGCCGCGGGTGCGGATCTCCTTCGTGACCTTCTTGAGGCGCTCCTCGAAGTCACCGCGGTAGCGGCTACCGGCGATGAGCGACCCGAGGTCGAGGGTGTAGAGCTGCTTGTCCTTGAGGGTCTCGGGCACGTCGCCGCGCACGATCGCCTGGGCGAGGCCCTCGACGACGGCCGTCTTACCGACGCCGGGCTCACCGATCAGCACGGGGTTGTTCTTGGAGCGACGGGAGAGGATCTGCATGACCCGCTCCATCTCCTTCTCGCGCCCGATCACGGGGTCGAGCTTGCCGTCGCGCGCCGCTTGCGTGAGGTTGCGACCGAACTGGTCGAGCACCTGGCTGCCGGCCTGCTGGGTGGCCTGGTCGTTGCCACCGACAGCGACCTGCTCCTTGCCCTGGTAGCCCGAGAGGAGCTGGATGACCTGCTGGCGCACCTTGTTGAGGTCGGCCCCGAGCTTGACGAGAACCTGCGCCGCGACACCCTCGCCCTCGCGGATGAGACCGAGCAGGATGTGCTCGGTGCCGATGTAGTTGTGTCCGAGCTGCAGAGCCTCGCGGAGGCTGAGCTCGAGCACCTTCTTCGCGCGCGGCGTGAAGGGGATGTGGCCGGTCGGCTGCTGCTGACCCTGGCCGATGATGTCTTGAACCTGCTCGCGCACTGCGTCGAGTGCGATGCCGAGCGACTCGAGGGCCTTGGCTGCGACACCTTCGCCCTCGTGGATGAGGCCGAGCAGGATGTGCTCGGTGCCGATGTAGTTGTGGTTGAGCATCTTCGCCTCTTCTTGGGCGAGGACGACAACACGACGGGCTCGGTCGGTAAATCTTTCAAACATGATTACTCCCTGGGCACGGTGCAGGATTCGTGCCGATGTAAAGACAGTAACGACGGGTTCTGGCTTTTGATGCCCCTGTTCGCCCTAGGCGTGACACTTTGAGCGAATGTCTTGACGCTCATATCGACAATCGTTATGTTAACGACTAACGATAAGGAGCCGACATGACTTTCCGCACCCGCACCACACGCACCCTCGGTCTCGCCGAGAAGGCCATGCTCGGCGTGGTCGCCGGCGCCGCCCTTGCCGCGGCCGCCGTTCTGACGACACTCGTCTCGGTCGCTGTCTGCGCAGCCCTCGCCTGGTTGTGCCTCCGAGTCTTCGTCGGACGCCCGTTCGTCGCGTCGGCGACGGCCGGAATCGGGGTCGTCGCGATTCTCATCGTCGCCGGCGGGCTCGGGTCGTCGTTCCTCACCTCCGTGGCGCACGCGCAGATCGGTGACTACCTCGCGTTGACCGAAGCCGGCGTGCCGCTCTTCGAGCTCAGCGTCGACCTGGCCCCGCTCGGGTGGGGCGTCGCCCTCGCCGTCGTCGCCGGAGCGTTCGAGCTGGGCCAGCGGATGCAGCGCGACACCACCGGACTCGTCTGATGGGCGACGACGACGACGCGAGCGGCGTGCACTGCCGACTCGACGAACTACTCGCCGAACGCGGGATGACCCTCACGAAGCTCTCGGAGATCGTCGGCGTGAGCATCGTGAACCTCTCGGTTCTCAAAAACGACCGGGCACGCGCCATCCGCTTCTCGACACTCAGCGCGATCTGTTCGGCGCTCGACTGCGAGATCGGCGATCTGCTCGTGCGCGTGTGAGTCGCGGGGCACCCTCACGCGACGGGGACTCTAGGAGTCGCTCGGGCTAGGAGTCACTCGGCCGAGGGGTCGCGGCGGGTGGCGCATCGCCGAGCCCGCGCTTGGCGCGCTCCTCGGCCTCGATGCGTGAGTAGACCGCGCGCTCGGTGCGGTCCGCCCGCAAGATGGAGCGGATGACCATCCAGAAAATGAGGCCGACGAGGATCGTCGGCGTCACCGAGAAGACGGCGTTCGCCCAGAAATTCTCCAACACCCCGCCAGGATACGCGGGTCGGCTGGGAGCCGACGTCAGCCGGTGAGGATGCCCCAGATGCCGGTGCCGAGGAAGTAGAGCCCGATGCCGCCGACGGCCACCCACAGGGCGATGCGGCGAGGGGAAATCTCGGCCTTCTTGGCCTGCTTCTCGTCGCGCTTCGCGGCTGCGCGTCGTTCCGCGGCATCCTTCGCAGCGTCGTCGCTCTTCGGCGTTGGGGTGCTCATTCGTCCAGGGTACCCGGGCACACTCGGGGTCTCTCTCTACTTCACGAGAGGGAACAGGATCGTCTCGCGGATTCCGAGGCCCGTGAGAGCCATCATGAGTCGGTCGATGCCCATGCCCATGCCGCCGGTCGGGGGCATGCCGTGCTCGAGCGCGCGCAAGAACTCTTCGTCGAGGAGCATCGCGTCGACGTCTCCCCCGGCCGCGAGCTTCGCTTGCTCCACGAACCTCTCGCGCTGCACGACGGGGTCGACGAGCTCCGAATAGCCGGTGCCGAGCTCGAAGCCGCGGATGTAGAGATCCCACTTCTCGACGACGCCCGGCGTCGAGCGGTGCGCCCGCACGAGGGGTGACGTGTCGACGGGGAAATCGAGAACGAAGGTCGGGCGCTCGAGGCTCGGCTTGACGTAGTGCTCCCAGAGCTCTTCGACGAGCTTGCCGTGGGTCGGGAGGTGCACCTCGATGCCCAGCCGGTCTGCGTGGGCGGTCAGCTCGTCGAACGGCGTCTCGGGCGTGATCTCGACACCGGATGCCGCGCTCAGCGACTCGTACATGCTCACGCGATCCCACTCGCCGCCGAGGTCGTACTCGGTGCCGTCTGCCCACGTCACGACGTGCGACCCGCTCGAGTCGAGCGCGGCGTTCTGCACGAGCTCCTGGGTGAGCGCCGCCATCTGCTCGTAGTCGCCGTAGGCCTGGTATGCCTCGAGCATCGCGAACTCGGGAGAGTGTGTGGAGTCGGCACCCTCGTTGCGGAAGTTGCGGTTGATCTCGAAGACGCGATCGATGCCCCCGACGACGGCGCGCTTGAGAAAGAGCTCGGGAGCGATGCGCAGATAGAGCTCGGTGTCGAAAGCGTTGCTGTGCGTCGCGAACGGCCTCGCCGACGCTCCCCCGTGCATCACCTGGAGCATGGGCGTCTCGACCTCGAGGTAGTCGTGCGCCGCGAACGTGGCCCGCAGCGAGGCCATCGTGCTCGCGCGGGCGCGCACCATCTGGCGGGCACCGTCGCGGGCGATGAGGTCGAGGTAGCGACTGCGCACGCGCGTCTCCTCGCTCAGCTCGGAGTGGAGGTTCGGCAGCGGGCGCAGAGCCTTCGAGGCGATCTGCCACTCGGCGACCATGATCGACAGCTCGCCGCGACGGCTCGAGATGACCTCGCCCGAGACGAACACGTGGTCGCCGAGGTCGACGAGCTCCTTCCAGCTGTCGAGCGACTCGTCGCCGACCGCCGCGAGACTCACCATCGCCTGAATGCGGGACCCGTCGCCCGCCTGGAGCGACGCGAAACAAAGCTTTCCGGTGTTGCGCGAGTGCACGACGCGACCCGCGAGGCCGACGATGCGACCCGTCGTGGAATCGGCCTCGAGCTCGGGGAACTCCGCGCGCACCTCGGGAATCGTCGTCGTGATCGGCACACCCACGGGGTAGGCGCCGACACCGGACTCGATGAGGCGCTCCCTCTTGCCGAGGCGCACCCGCTTCTGCTCGGACTCCTGCGCGGCCGCTTCGGCTTCGGCGGCGGCATCCGTCGCGATGTCGGTCACGGGCGTCTCCGCCGGAGTCGCGGGGGGCGTGGTCAGGTCAGGCATGGGGCTCCCTCGTGGGCGGTGTGCGGGCGACGAGACGCGGTCGGTCGCGCGCCCAGGCAATGCTACCGGCGGGCCCGGCCACCCAGATCAGCCGAGGTAGACGGCGGTGTTGTCGATGAGTCGGGTGTCGCCCACGAGCGCCGCGACGATGACGATCGCGCGCCCGGTCGCGTCGTTCGACACCGGCAGGAAGGTCGACGGCACGACGATCTCGAGGTAGTCGAGACGCACGGTGTCGTCACCCGTGAGCACCGCTTGCGCGGCCGCGCGCACCGCGTCGGGACCGCGATCGGCGGCCGACTCCGCGGCCTCGAGCGAGCGTGACAGTGCCCGCGCGGCGTGGCGTTCTCGCGCGTCGAGAAAGCGATTGCGGCTCGACAGCGCGAGGCCGTCGTCGTCGCGCACCGTCGGCACCGTCGCGACGGCGACGTCGATGTTGAGATCGGCGACCATGCGCTTGACGAGAAATACCTGCTGGGCGTCTTTGTCGCCGAACACGATCGTCTCGGGCTGCACGAGGTTGAGCAGCTTCGCCACGACGGTGAGCACGCCGTCGAAGTGCCCGCGGCGCGTGCGCCCTTCGTAGAGGTCGCCGACGTCGCCCGCGCTCACGGAGGTCTGCACGGCGCCCTTCGGATACATCTCGGATGCCCCGGGTGCGAACACGATCGCGACGTCGAACGGCGCGAGCTTCTCGAGGTCGGCCTCGAGGGTGCGCGGGTAGCGCTCGAGGTCGCCCGCGTCACCGAACTGGAGCGGGTTGACGAACACCGAGACGACGACGATCTCGCCGCGGTCGACGGCCCGCTCGACGAGGGCGAGGTGCCCGTCGTGCAGAGCACCCATGGTCGGAACGAGGGAGACCTTGGGCCGCGTCACCCCGAAGCGCGCCGCATCCGATCGTGCCCGGCGGAGGTGCGAGCGCAAGCTCGCGATGGTTTCGACGACGATTGGCACCCGACGATGCTACTCGCCGCGGACCCGGCCTCGGGTCAGAGGTCGGGTGGCACGAGCGGCGTCGACGGCGACGTCGCCGCGAGGGCGTTCTCGACCGCCGACCGCACGAGCGGCGCGAGAACCCGACCGGGCGCATCGATGCCGATATCGCTGAGGATGCTCGTCGCCTGCTCGACGATCGCGGTCGAGAAGCTCGTCGCGGTGTCGATCGCCTCGGCGTATGCGGCGCGGTCCGCCTCGGCGACGATGACCGGTTCGCCGCCCATCTCGACCACGAGTGCCTGGCCGATCGGGTGCACGGGCGCGGGTGCGGTGACGGCGAAGTAGCAATCGGTGAGTCGCGCGACGTCGATCGACGACCCGGTGAACGCCATCGCGGGATGGAGGGCGATCGGAATCCCGCCGCGCGCGGTCGCGGGAGCGAGCACGGCGGTGCCGTATCGCGCCGCCGTGTGCACGACGAGCTGCCCGGGTTGCCACGCGCCCGTCGCGGCGAGCCCCGCGACGAGGGACTCGAGCTGGTCGGCCGGAACCGCGAGGATCACGAGTTCGCTGCGCTCGACGATCTCGGGGATCGGGAGGATCGGAACACCGGGGAGGATCGCGTCGGCGCGTTCCCGGCTTGCCTCGGAGATGGCGGAGATGCCGACGAGCGCGTGCCCGGCACCGGCCAGCGCCGCCCCGAGCACGGGGCCGACGGCACCGGAGCCGATGATGCCGACGCCGAGGCGACCGGAGCGGTCTTGCGGAGAGGGGGTCACCGGGGCGGCTCGTGGCCGGGCTCGGGCTCGACCGGCGGCTCGGGCGCAGCAGCGGGCGCTGGCTCAGCCGGCGGCGCAGACTCGACAGCCGGCTCACCCTCGCTCGAGCGCCAGCGGTGGGTCGTGTCCGTCGCCGACGTGCTCACCGCGGCATCCGCGACGGTGTCGAAGAGCGTGAGGGCGTCGGCGCGATCGAGACCGCCCAGCTGGGCCGAGATGGGGCCCGCGACGGTGTGCAGGTGCACCCACGCGAGGTCGAGCTTGCGATAGAGGGGCCCCTGGTGGATCGACACGCTCTGCAGCCGCGCGTGGGGAACGATCACGAGCTCGCGCCAGATCGCGCCCTTGCGCAGCAGGATGGCGCTCGGCGCGATCGCGAACCCGTTGCGACGCCACGAGAACCAGCGCACGACCGCGGCCCGCCGGGGTGATGTCGTGAAGCCGTCGTCGGGAGTCGCCTTCGCGAGGCCGCGCCCGGCGAGCGCCTCGGCCGCGGGGTCGACGAAGTCGGGCAGCACGAGGCCGAGCACGCGACGCACGTCGTCGAGCGATCCGACCGGGAGGATCGTGGTGTTCTGCTGCCCCGCGGCACCCGAGGTCGACGAGTGGCCGGCCCTGTTGACCTTGATCTCCCACCAGCCCGCCGGTCGCCACAGCACGGGCTGGCTGACCTTGACCGAGTGGATGCGACCGGGCGGTAGGGTCTCGTTGCTCGTCGTGAGGAGACCGAAACCCACGCGCACGCCGTCGGGGGTTCCCGCGATCGAGTAGCGCAGCGACTTCGTGAACCGCTGCACGTAGAACCCCGCGATACCGATCGCGCTCGGGATGAAGATGAAGAGGCTCACGAGAGCGTCGGGGTTGATGATCGAGGTGACCGTGATGGCGATGATCGCCACGACGAGGAAGAGCGTCCACCCGCTCAGCACGAGCGACCCGATGAGACGTCCGAGGCTCAGTTTGACGACGGACTCCGGTTCGGCGAGGGAGGGGTCGAGTTCGGGCGCGAGCAGTTCGTGCACGCGACGATCGACCACGGAACCAGCACCGGCACCTCCCGCGGCGACGGCCTGCTTCGTCGCGGCGTTGCGCGTGCCCGAGGCGAGGCGCAACACTTCGGCGCGCAAGTCGTCTGCGGCCTTCGACGCGAGGTAGTCGAGCCTCACGTTCGCGTCTTGACCCGCCTGATTGACCTCGAGCCTCGCCGCGCCGAACAGCCGGGCGAAGAACGGCCGCACGATGTTGATGCCCTGGATGCGGTCGAGTCTCGCTTTGCGGTTGGTGCGGAAGAGCACTCCCGAACGCACCTCCACGACCTCGTCGGTGACGCGGAACGTGTGCATGCGCCACGACACGTAGAAGCCCGCGGTGAGCACGAGGAGCACGACGAGGATCGCGAGCAGGGCCCAGCCGACGAACCCGTTCTCGACGATGAGGGCGATCGGATCGCCGTCCGGGTCGTCTTCACCCGGAACGAAGAACTCGATGAGCCTCTCGCGGAGGTTCGCGATGATGACACCGATGATCGCGAGAAGCGCGATGCCGCCCTTGAGAAGCGGAGACGCGGGGTGCAGCCGATGCCACTCGCCGTCGCTCAGGCTCGCGGCGAGGTCGGTGACGGGCGTGCCGGGGAGGGCCGCGGGCGTGCCCTCGACCCTCGACTCGAGGCCCGGCGACTCGGGACGGGGCGTCGCGTTCGCGTCGGTCACAGTCCCGCCCGACGCGACTCGGCGAGCGCGACGAGTCGGTCGCGCAACTGCTCGGCGTCACTCTCGGCGATCCCGGGGATCGCCACGCCGCTCGATGCTGCGGCCGTCACGAACTTGAGGTCGCTGAGCCCGAGCGCACGCGAGAGCGGTCCGCGGTTGATGTCGATGAGCTGCATCCGCCCGTAGGGAACGGCCACGATGCGTCGAAAGAGGATGCCTCGTTTGAAGAGCAGGTCGTCGTCGCGCAGCGCGTACCCGATGGACTTGACCCGTCGCGGGGTGACCGCGGCCTCGAACACGAAGTAGGCGACCACGACTCCCGTGATGATCCACGCGAAGCTCCACCCGAAGAGGTGCGGCAACACCGTGATGCCCACGACGATCACGGCGGACACCGCGAGCCCGATGAATTGACTCACGACGTATTTCGGGGCGACCCCCGTCCACTCGGTGTCGGTCAGCTCGAGACTGGTGCTCACGGTCTTCCTCACGGTCTGCTCGTCGGAACGGATGTTCGGTCACCCACCCTAGGGCGCCCCGGTGACGCGACGCGTAACCCCGGCCGTCACCCGTCGCGCGCGCCGTGTCGTCACGAGCGCGCGCGCACGGGCCCGTCGGAGTCGTCGCGGTCGTCGTCGCGCGGCGGAACCCGGCACATCGCCTCGGCGATGAGCGCTCCCGCGAGCAGCACCGCGGCTCCCACGAGGGTCGCGACCGCGGGAGCGACGGTCGTCAGCGCGGGCGAGACCGCGCGGCTCAGGAGGTAGAGCACGAAGCCGATGCCCGCCCCGACCCCCACGGAGCCGCTGAGGGCGGAGGCTTTCGCGAGCGTCACGACCCTCGCGGCGTAGAAGGGGTCGACGGGCGCGCTGGTTCCGCCGCGCGTCATCCGCCGGATCGGAACGGCCATGACGACCACGATGACGCCGATCGCGGCGAGCGCCACGGGGAGCGTGAGGGGCGGCGCGAAGATCGGGCGCCCGCTCGTGGCGAGCGCGAGCTGCGCGAGGCCGCCGAGCACGGCCCCCGCGAACACGAGCACGACGACCGTCACCGCCGAGGTGCGCTTCACGGTGCACCCCCGAGAAGGGGTGCCGCGGGGTAGATCGCGAGCGCGTCGTCGGGGCCGCGCAAACGCGCCACGAGGTCGACGACCGGTCCCCCGCGCGGAAGCACCGCATCCGGTTCGATCTGCAGCCACGGAACGAGCACGAACGACCGCTTCTGCGCCTCGGGGTGCGGGATCGTGAGACGGTCGCTCTCGAGCTGCTCGTCGCCGATCGCGACGATGTCGAGGTCGATCGTGCGGTCTCCCCACCGTTCGGCGCGCACCCGCCCGAGGTCGCGTTCGATGTCGTTGAGGCGGTCGAGCAAGTGCAGCGGCGCGAGTTCGACCGTGGCCGTCACGACCGCGTTGAGGTAGGCGGGGGCCGAGTCGTCGACCCCGTGAGCCGTGAGCGCCTGCGACTGCACGATGTCCGATGCCGCCGTCACCGTCACGCCGTCGATGCCGTCGATGCTGCGCACCGCCTGGCGCAGCGCACTTTCACGATCACCGAGGTTGCTTCCGAGGGCGATGACGACGCGCCAAGGCTCGATGGGGCCCGTCACGGTCGGGCCCGTCACGGTCGGGCCCGTCACGGTCGTGGCCTCGTGATGGTCACGGCGACGTCGTCGAACGGCACGGTGATGGGCGCCGACGGTTTGTGCACCGTCACCCGAACACTCACGGCGGCGCGATGCTCGAGCACGCGTGAGGCGATGCGCTCGGCGAGGGTCTCGATGAGGTCGACAGGGTCGGCTTCGATCTCCGCGACGACCTGCTCGGCGAGCACCCCGTAGTGCACGGTGCTCTCGAGGTCGTCGGCGGATGCCGCGGGGGCGGTGTCGAGCCACACCGTCGTGTCGACCACGAACTCCTGGCCGTCGCGCCGCTCGTGCTCGAACACCCCGTGCCGTCCGGTCGCTCGCACCCCCGTGAGGGTGATCGAGTCGAGGGGGTCGACCGCGCCCGCCGTCACTCTCGCACGCCCCGCATCGCGCCCCACACGTCGAGCGCGGCCTTGGTGCCGGCGACGTCGTGCACGCGCAGCCCCCAGACTCCCGCGTCGGCCGAGAGCGCGCTGATGATGGATGTCGCCGCGTCACGCTTGCGCGGTTTCGCTCCGGTCGGCAGCAGCTCGGCGAGGAACTTCTTGCGCGAGGCCCCCACGAGGAGGGGATGGCCGAGCTGCGCGAGTTCGGTGAGCGAGCCGAGGAGCTTCCAGTTCTGCTCCGCCGTCTTCGCGAACCCGATGCCCGGGTCGACGATGATCTGCGCGGGGGTGACGCCGCGCGCGAGCAGGGCCGAGACCCGGTGCTCGAGTTCGGCGAGCACGTCGTACACGGGGTCGGCGTAGTCGGTGAGGCTCGCCATCGTCTCGCTCGTGCCGCGAGAGTGCATCGCCACGAAGAGCACGCCGGTGTCGGCGACGACGCGGGCCATGTCGGCATCCGCGGTGCCGCCCGACACGTCGTTGACGATCACGGCCCCGAGCCCGACGGCGACCTCGGCGGTCGCGGCGTTCATCGTGTCGATGCTCACGGGGATGCCGCGGTCGACGAGTTCGCGCACGACCGGGGTGATGCGTGCGAGCTCATCCGCCACGGTGATCCGCCCGGCGCCGGGCCGCGTCGACTCGCCGCCCACGTCGATGATGTCGGCGCCCGATTCGGCGAGGTGCACGCCGAACTCGATGGCCGACGCGGCGTCGTCGTGCGACCCGCCGTCGCTGAACGAGTCGGGCGTGACGTTGAGTATGCCGAGGATCACGGGCCTCGTCGGGGTGGTCGTGCGGTCGGCCATCGCGCGGGCTCGACGAGACGTCGCGGGCGACCCCACGAGGTCGGCGACGCGCTCGTCGCTCGCGGTGCGGCCCGGTCGGCGACGCGCTCCCGCGGTCGTGCGGCGCTCAGCCACGCGGTGCTCCGATCAAGGTCATGATCTCCGTTCGTGCCACGGGGTCGGCGAGCAACCCTCTCGATGCCGTCGTCACGGTCGAGCTGAGCTCTTGGCGCGCCCCTCGTGTGGTCACGCACTGATGAGTCGCGTCGAGAACGACCAGAACTCCGAGGGGTTCGAGTGCACGGTCGATCGTGTCGGCGATCTCGTCACTGAGCCGCTCCTGCAGTTGAAGGCGGGATGCCAGCGTATCGACCACGAGGGGCAGGCGTCCAAGTCCGATGAGTCGCTCCCGCGGTGCGTACGCGATGTGCGCGACCCCGACGAACGGCAACAGGTGGTGTTCGCACATCGAGCGGAAGCGGATGTCGCGCACGAGCACCGTCTCACTCGGAGAGTCGTCGAGCGGGAGGGTCTCGGCGAGGTGCTCGAGAGGGTCGACTCCGACGCCCGAGAAGAACTCGGCGTAGGACTCGGCGACGCGCCGAGGTGTCTCGCGCACGCCCTCACGTTCGGGGTCGTCGCCGATCGCCTCGAGCAGTTGCGCGACCGCCGCGGCGATGCGCGCGGAGTCGACAGCCACGCCGTCGCTCAGGCCGTGGCGATGTCGGGTGATGTGCGCCGCGGCGGGCGCGCCGGTTTGGTCTCGGGCTCGGAGTCGACCGCCCCGTCGGTGGCTCCCGCGTCGATCGGGGCCTTCTCCGGCATGACGATCGGCGGCCGACTCGACACCGGACGCTTCGTGCTCGAGAGCCACTGCGGGCGCTCGGGGAGCTTCTTCACGTCGGCGAAGATCTCTTTGAGCTGGTTCTGATCGAGCGTCTCCTGCTCGAGCAGAGCGAGCGCGAGCCTGTCGAGGATGTCACGGTTGTCGTTGAGCACGGTCCACGCTTCGTCGTGGGCGTTCTCGATGAGCTCGCGCACCTCGGCATCCACTTGCTCCGACAGTCGCTCGGAGTAGTCGCGCTGGCTTCCCATGTCGCGACCGAGGAACATCTCGCTGTTTCCGGAGCCGAGCTTGACCGAGCCGATGCCTGAGCTCATGCCGAACTCGGTGACCATCTTGCGCGCGGTCGACGTGGCCTTCTCGATGTCGTTCGAGGCACCCGTCGTGGGGTCGTGGAAGACGATCTCCTCGGCGACCCGGCCGCCCATGGCGTAGGCGAGCTGGTCGAGCAGTTCGTTGCGGCTCACCGAGTAGCGGTCTTCGACGGGCATGACCATCGTGTAGCCGAGCGCGCGACCGCGCGGCAGGATCGTGATCTTCGTCACGGGGTCGGTGTTGTTCATCGCGGTGGCCACGAGCGCGTGACCGCCCTCGTGGTAGGCGGTGATGAGCTTCTCCTGGTCGCGCATCACTCGCGTGCGACGCTGCGGCCCGGCCATCACGCGGTCGACGGCCTCGTCGAGAGCGCGGTTGTCGATGAGCTGCGCGTTCGAGCGGGCGGTGAGCAGGGCCGCCTCGTTGAGCACGTTGGCGAGATCCGCTCCCGTGAAGCCCGGCGTCTTGCGCGCGAGCACCTCGAGGTCGACGCCCGCGGCGAGAGGCTTGCCTTTGCCGTGAACCTCGAGGATCTGCTTGCGGCCGAGCATGTCGGGGGCGTCGACACCGATCTGGCGGTCGAAACGACCGGGGCGCAGGAGTGCGGGATCGAGGATGTCCGGACGGTTCGTCGCCGCGATGAGGATCACGTTGGTCTTGACGTCGAAGCCGTCCATCTCCACGAGCAACTGGTTGAGCGTCTGCTCGCGCTCGTCGTGACCGCCACCCATACCGGAACCGCGGTGGCGACCGACAGCGTCGATCTCGTCGACGAAGATGATGGCAGGCGAGTTCTCCTTGGCCTGGGTGAAGAGGTCGCGCACGCGACTCGCACCGACACCGACGAACATCTCGACGAAGTCCGAACCGGAGATCGAGTAGAACGGCACGTTCGCCTCGCCGGCCACAGCACGGGCGAGCAGGGTCTTCCCGGTTCCGGGAGGGCCGTAGAGCAGGACGCCCTTGGGGATGCGTGCACCGACCGCCTGGAACTTGGCCGGTTCGCGCAAGAACTCCTTGATCTCGGTGAGCTCTTCGATCGCCTCATCCGACCCGGCGACGTCGTCGAACGTGACCTTCGGGCTCTCCTTCGAGACGAGTTTGGCCTTCGACTTGCCGAACTGCATGACGCGACCGCCGCCGCCCTGCATGCGCATGAACAGGAAGTAAAAGATGACACCGATGATGAGGAAGGGCAGAAGGATGCCGAGGAGCGACGTGAACCAGTTGGCGGTCGTGACCTCGTCGTCGAAGCTCGCGATGTCGCTCGTCGCCGCGATGACCTCTTCGCCTCGCGGCGTCGAATAGTTGAACTGCACCTGGGTGCCGTTCTCCCCCGCCTCGCGCAAGACGAGGTCGACGCGCTGCTCACCGTCGATGACCTTCGCCGACGACACCTGGTCGCCCTGGAGGAGTTCGAGGCCCTCTTGCGTGGTGATCTGACGGAACCCCGACCCGCTCAGCAGGCTGAAGCCGACCGACACGATGACGACGGCGAGGATGATGTAGACGAGCGGTCCACGCAGGAGCTTCTTGAAATCCATAGTGTTCCGGGAGCGGCCCCCGGCGCCTTTCTTACGGGATTGGTGGATGTCAGGCTACTGCCACGCTACCGAGCGGCAGCTATGTGTTCGCTCGAAGCGCTACGGGAGCGCGAGGGCCTAGTTCTCGTAGACGTGCGGGGCGAGAACGCCGATTCCGCGGAGGTTGCGGTACTTGTCGGCGTAGTCGAGGCCGTAGCCGATGACGAACTCGTTCGCGATCTCGAACCCGGCGTAGCGCACGTCCACGTCGACCTTCGCGGCATCCGGTTTGCGCAGCAGAGCGCAGATCTCCACCGACTCCGCACCGCGGCTCTCGAGGTTGGCGCGCAGCCACGAGAGGGTGAGACCGGAGTCGATGATGTCTTCGACGATGAGCACCTTGCGACCCGAGAGGTCGGTGTCGAGGTCTTTGAGGATGCGCACGACCCCCGACGACTGCGTTCCCGAGCCGTAGGACGACACGGCCATCCAGTCCATCTCGATCGGGAGGGTGAGCGCGCGAGCGAGGTCGGCCATGACCATGACGGCGCCCTTGAGCACACCCACGAGCAGCAGGTTCTGCCCGGCGTAGTCGGCGTCGATGCGCGCGGCGAGTTCGGCGATCTTCTCCTGGATCTGCTCCTCGGTGTAGAGGGTCGCGGCGAGGTCGTCGGCGATGTCGCTCAGTTGCATGGAGGCTCCGTGTCGGTGAGGTGCTGTGAGTTTCGAGGCGAGGGGGCTAGGGCGATGCCGTGCCGTGCGACGCCGACTGGAACTCGATGCGGCCGCCGCGCCTGACCACCCTAATGCCGGGCAGGTCGACCGGCCCCTGCCCGTGCCACTCGGTCACGAGCTTCGCGACCTCGAGGGTGTGCGCGCGCGTGAGCGACACGTGGAACTCGCCCTCGACCACGAGCCTGATGAGGCGCTGGCGCAGCGCCGCGGGGTTGTTCGCGAGAGCCGCGACCCCGAGCGCGATGCCCGCTTCGGCAGGCTCGGCGAGCTCCTCGATGATCTCCTCGGCGAAATGGTCGAGGGCCTCGGCGTCTTCACGCACCTGCTCGGCGGTGCGCGCGAGACTCGCGGCGATGCCCGGGCCGAGCTCGCGCTCGAGCACGGGCAGCACCGTCTCCCGTGCCCGCACGCGGGCGAACGCGGGGTCGGCGTTGTGGGGGTCGATCCACGGCTCGAGGCCGGAGTCGGCGCAGAACCGCACGGTCGTCGAGCGCGTGACCCCGAGGAGCGGCCGCACGATCGACCCGCGGCGATGCGGCATCCCCGCGAGGCTCGTCGGTCCGCTGCCGCGCGCGAGCCCGAGCAGCACCGTTTCGGCCTGATCGTCGAGCGTGTGGCCGAGAAGCACGACCGACGCTCCGGTGTCACGCCGGGCACCCTCGATCGCGGCGTAGCGCGCCTCCCGCGCCGCAGCCTCGGGCCCCCCGGCCGAGCCGACCTCGACGGTGCGCACGAGAACGGGGTCGAGGCCGAGCGACGTTGCGTGCGCGGATGCTGCGGACGCGACATCCGCCGACGACTCCTGCAGCCCGTGGTCGACGATCACGGCGCCCGCCCGCAGCCCCGCACGCGGAGCCTCGAACGCGGTCGCCGCGGCGAGCGCGAGGGAGTCGGGTCCGCCGCTCAGGGCGACGAGAACGAGGGTGCCGTCGACTTCGCCCGCGATGCTCTCGCGCACGGCCCGGCGCACGTCGGCGATGGCGGGGGTGAGGCGCGGACGGCGGTCTGACAGCATCCAGTAACGTTATTGCAGCTTTCCGCCGAACCGAGGAGCCCACCATGGCCAGCTACGACGCGATCATCGAGGTGCCCAAGGGCAGCCGCAACAAGTACGAGGTCGACCACGAGACCGGTCGGGTGTTTCTCGACCGCGTGCTCTTCACGAGCATGGTCTACCCCACCGACTACGGCTTCTTCGAGAACACCCTCGGGCTCGACGGCGACCCCGTCGACGTGCTCGTGATCCTCGACCTCCCCCTCTTTCCGGGTGTCGGCGTGAAAGTGCGCCCCGTCGGCGTCTTCAACATGACCGACGACGGCGGCTCCGACGCGAAAGTCATCGCGGTCGTCGCGAAAGACCCGCGCTGGGCGCACATCCAAGACGTCGACGACATCCCCGAGTTCTTGCGCAAAGAGATCGAGCACTTCTTCGAGCACTACAAAGACCTCGAGCCCGGCAAGTGGGTCAAGACCGAAGGATGGGGCGACGCCGCGGAGGCTGAAGCCATCGTGGCCGCGGGCTTCGAGGCGTTCAAGACCGACGAGCACTGAGCGACGGGGGCTGAGCGGGTCGCGCTGCGCGAGTCGCGCCGGCCGCTCAGTCGACGGGCGGCTGCGGGTCGTACTGGATGCCGCGCTTGACCTCGCTCGCACGCTCGACGCTCACGAACCGGCGCACGAGGTGCAGGGCCATGTCGATGCCGGCACTCACGCCCGCGCTCGTGACGATGTCGCCGTCGTCGACCCACCGGTCGTCCCGGCGGGCCTCGATCGTCGGGTCGAGCGCGAGCAGGGCGTCGAACGAACTCCAGTAGGTCGTGGCCGGCCGATCACGCAGAAGGCCGGCCGCGGCGAAGACGAGCGAACCGGTGCACACGCTCGTCATGAGCTCCGTCGTGCTCGCGAGCGAGCGCACCCACTCGAGGTGGGCGGGGTCGCTCGCGAGAGCACGGGTGCCGTGACCGCCGGGGTGCAGGAACACCGTCACGGGCGGGGCATCCGCCACCGACGTGTGCGGTGTGAGCACGAGGCCCTTCGCCGCGGTGACCGGAGCTCCGTCCGACGACACGAGCGACACGGTGTAGCCGTCTTCCGGGTGGTTCTGCGTCCACCACGCGAGAACCTCCCAGGGGCCGACGGCGTCGAGCTCCTCGACACCGTCGAAGATGAGGATCGCGATGTGCTTCACGTCGTTCACCCTGCGAATCGGTGTGTCACGGCGCCCCTCGCGCCGACCGTCACCGTGAACAGCGCGCCGGCCGCCGGCTCGCTGTCGGCGTCGACACCCTCGAGCGACGTCGTGATGTAGAGCTGCGAGCTGCCCTCCCCGGCGAACGCGCATGAGGTCACGTTGCTCGCCGCGACGGTCACGACCTCGCTGAGCTCGCCGCGATCGTCGTACCGGTGCACGGCCTTGCCGCCCCACATCCCCACCCACAGTCCACCCTCGTCGTCGATGGCGAACCCGTCGGGCGACCCTGCGGAGTCTTCGGCGAGCTGCACGAAGGGTCGGGGATCGGTGAGGGTGCCGTCGGACGAGTCGAAATCGTAGGCCGTGATGCGGTTGTCGGCCGTGTCGCAGTGGAACACGGTCGCGCCGTCGGCCGACCACTGCAGACCGTTCGGAATCGTCATCGAGGGGAACACGGTCGACACGGCGCGATCCCGGTCGAGCCGGTAGAGCGCCCCTGCCCCCTCGCCGCCCCCGTAGCCCATCGAGCCGACGTAGAGCCGTCCGTCCGGCCCACACCCGCCCTCGTTGAGACGCACCGCGGTGTCGGCGAAGACGCCGATCGTCTCCTCGAGCACCCAGTTCTCGTCGAGCAGCTGCACGGCCCTCTCGGTCGCGACGACGTATCCCCCCGCCTCGCGCTCACGGATGACCGCGGCCACGTCGTCGACGTGCCTCCGGGTCACCGTGCCGGTCGGCAGGAGGGTGACGATATCGCCCGCGAGCATGTCGACGAACCGCAGCCTTTCGGCACGGGAGTCCCAGAAAGGGCCCTCGCCGTGAAACACGCACCGATCGGTCACCTGTTCTGCTGCCGTCACGAGTCACTCCTCATCGTCATCGTCATCGCGCGCCTCTCGCGCATCCATTATCGGCGCCTAGGCCTCGCGCGCTGGGCCGCCTAGGGTCGGAGGGCGGGCATCGACCCGCCACTCGAATCGACGAAGGAGTCGCCCGTGACCCCCACGACCCTCGACCAGGCCCCCCTCTCCGTGCTCTTCATCGGCGGAACCGGCACGATCAGCGCTTCGAGCGTGCGTCTCGCCGTCGACTCGGGAATGGATGTCTCGCTCCTCACCCGCGGACGCAACTCCTCCGGGCGCGCCGTGCCCGAGACCGTCACGACGCTTCTCGGCGATGCGACCGACACGGTCTCCCTCGCCGCCGCTCTCGACGGCCGCCGCTTCGACGTCGTGGTCAACTTCCTGTCCTTCACGGGAGACGACGCCGCGCGCATGGTCGAGTTCTTCTCGGGCCGCGCGCGCCACTACGTGCACATCAGCACCGCCTCGCTCTACGGCAAGCCCGTGCTGCAGTCGCCGATCGTCGAGTCGACGCCGCGACACAACAGGTTCACCGCCTATTCGCGCGCCAAACTCGACGCCGAGGAGGTGCTCGTCGCCGCACACATCCGCGACGGTTTTCCGGTGACGATCGTGCGACCGTCGCACACCTACGACGAGGCCTCTCCGCCGCTCCCCGGCGGCTGGACCGTCATCGACCGCATCGCGCGCGGCGACGAGATGGTCGTGCACGGCGACGGCACCTCGCTGTGGACTCTCACGCACGCCGAAGACTTCGCTCAGGGGCTCGTGGGCCTCCTCGGCAACCCGCGGGCCATCGGGGAGACGTTCCACATCACGTCGGACGACGTCTACACGTGGGACCAGATCTACACGATCGTCGCCGACGCCCTCGGTGTCGCCCCGCGGCTCGTGCACGCACCGACGGAACTCATCTCCCTCGCCGCGCCCGACTGGTTCTGGTCGGAGCTCATCGCGGGCGACCTCTCGCACAGCGCGGTCTTCGACAACAGCAAGATCCGCCGGTTCGTGCCCGGTTTCACACCCACGCTCACATTCCACCGAGCGGTGCTGCGGATGCTCGCGTGGCGCGAGTCGCACCCCGAGCAGACGGCCGCCGACCCGGAGACCGACGCCGTGCTCGACCGACTCGTGCGCGGCTACCACGGTGCGGCCGCGGCGTTCGCCGCGGTCGCGCCGGGGGAGAAGCCTGCAGGCTAGATGCCGACGCCCTTGCCTCGCAAGAAGGTGACGGGATCGGTCGTGCTGCCGTTGACGCGCACCTCGAAGTGGAGGTGGCATCCGGTCGACGACCCCGTGGTTCCCGTGAGGGCGATCAGTTGGCCCGCCGTGACCTGCTGGCCTCCACCGACGAGGAGACCGCCGTTCTGGATGTGCGCGTAGCCGGTCGTGACGCCGCCACCCGAGACCGAGATGAAGTTGCCGTAGCCGCCGTTGGGGCCCGAGTAGACCACCGTTCCGGACTGGGCCGCATAGATCGGCCAACCGCACGCGGCGCCGAAGTCGGTTCCGGCGTGCAGACGGTAGTCGTGGTAGATCGGGTGCAAGCGGAAGCCGTAGGCACTCACGACGGCGCCACCCGAGGGGCGCGCCCAGCCGCTCGACCCGACCTGCCCACCGGGTGCGGGGGCCGGTGAGGCGCTTCCGCCGCCGCCACCTCCGCCGCCGCCGGTCGAACCGCCGCCGCCGCTGGACCCGCCGCCGCCACCGCCGCCGCCCGCGGCAGCAGCGGCCGCCGCAGCCGCCGCAGCAGCAGCCGCTTCGGCCTCGCGAGCCGCCGCAGCCTGGGCCGCCGCGATGCGTCGCGCCTCGGCCTCGCGGGCACGCTCGCCCGCTTCGAAGTCCGCCTCGGTCGCTTCACGGTCTTCGACGAGAACCTCGAGCTGCGCCTGCATCTGGGCGCGGTTCTCCTGCTCCTCGTCGAGGGCGATCGCCGCCGCCTCGGCGGCCACCTGGGCCGCCTCGAGAGCGTCGGCCGCGGCATCCGCGAGATCACCGAGAGCCGCCTTGGCCACCTCGGCCTGGTCAGTCAGTGACTGGGCCGCGTTCTCGTCGATCGTGGCCTTGTCGTAGATGCCCGCCGACTGGTCGGTGATCTTGCTCGCCATGCCGAGCTGCGAGAGCAGGTCGTCGGCGGACCCGCTGTCGAAGAAGAGCGACGCCGAGACGTCTCCGCCTCCGCGGGCGAGCCTCGCCGCGAGCTGTCCGGCGCGGAGCTTGCTCTCGTCGGCGGTCTCGCGAGCCTCGTCAGCGTCGTTCTGGAGTTGGTTGGCCTTGAAGTCGGCTTCGTCGAACGCCTGCTGCGCCTCGCGCATCTCTTCACCGCGCTCGATCGCCTCGGTCTGAGCGTCGGCGACGTCGTCTTCGAGCTGAGCGAGCAGCGAGCGAATGCGAGTGATCTCTGCGCGTTTGGATGACTCACTCTTGCGAGCCGACTCCACATCGCCCCACGTCGGATAGTCCGCGGCCGACGCGGATTGCGCGGGAGCGCCGATGACGGCGCCCGTGGTCGCGACGGCGACGATGGCGATGGCTGCGAGCAGCGAGCCGGCGCGCCGACGTGCGGCACGACCGAGACGAGTGGTCGGCAGCGTCGCCCCCCGGCGACGTTCGATGTTGTTCATGTTTCCCCGCTTGTCGGTGTGACGATCGCGCACAGAACGCCAGTCACACTGTTAACATCCGCAACAGTAGCAACGTGCGCTTCTGTTGCGCCAGTGCCCGCGGCACGGTGCACCGCACTATCGAGCGGTCCCGCGTCACTGCACTCGCCCGCGACAGGGCCATCCGGAGGCTGACGACTCGAAACTAGCCGGTCGAACGCGCCGACCCCGCGACCATCGCCGGAGTGGCTCGAGACGGGCCTCCCGGGCCCGGTTCGCGGGCGATGCGGGGGCGGTTCGGGGGCGGTTTGGTTAAACCGTCGGGTGTCCGTATGCTTGGCTCTCGGTTGCTACGGAGTTCACAAACTTCACGGCCCCATCGTTTAGTGGCCTAGGACGCCGCCCTTTCACGGCGGTAGCACGGGTTCGAATCCCGTTGGGGTCACGAGCTTGCTCGAGAACGAAAGAACTTAATAGCTTGGCCCTGTAGCGCAGTTGGTTAGCGCGCCGCCCTGTCACGGCGGAGGTCGCCGGTTCAAGTCCGGTCAGGGTCGCTGATGAGGGCCTCTTCGCAAGGAGGGGCCTTTCGTCTCGGACGACGCAGTTCTGCTGCTGCCGTTCGGCTCTGTAGCTCAGTTGGTAGAGCGTTCGACTGAAAATCGAAAGGTCACCGGATCGACGCCGGTCGGAGCCACCGTCTTCACCCGCGTTACGCGGGTTCACTCCCCGCCGTGTCGGGCTCATCGAGCCGATCGAGCTCGCGCAGTGCCTCCTCTGCCCGTTCGAGGCGCTCCGCCTCCGAGGATTCCCACCAGCGCGGACCCCGCTCGCCGAGACCGTGCTTCGCGAGACCCACGCGGGTGCGAGCATCCGCAACCGCTTGCTCGTCACCGTGCGACTTCGCGACGCGCACGCCCGATCGCCCGCGGCCGAGGTGGGACTTCAGTCTCTCGACGACGGGCTCGGGAAGCGACGGATCTGTGCGGCGCCACCGACGACCGTTGACGACGAGCCAGCGCTCGGCCTCGGTGCTCGCGTCGTCATCGGTGCTCCCGTCGTCATCTGTGTTCGCGTCGTCGGCTGCCATTCGTCGAGGGTATGCGGGCGGCCGGTGAATCAGTCGTCGAGCGGCTTGCCCCGCAGGTCGGGCAGGGTGAGGGCCGCGATCGCGGCGACGACGAAGAAGGCCGCGAAGACCGCGAACGGGAGGGCCGTGCCGCCCGCAGCACTCATGATCGGCACGAGCAGCGGCGCGATGATCGACGCGAGGCGACCGAAGCCCGCGGCCCACCCCGCCCCGGTGCCGCGCACGCGCGTCGGATAGAGCTCGGGGGTCACGGCGTAGAGCGCGCCCCACGCGCCGAGATTGAAGAACGAGAGCATCGAGCCGAAGATCAGGATGCTCGTGACGTCATCCGCCGTCGCGAAGAGCCCCGCCGACACCGCGCTGCCCGCGAGGAACACCGCGAGGGTCGCTCGGCGCCCCCAGCGCTCGATGAGGAACGCCGACACCGCGTAGCCGGGAAGCTGCGCGAGCGTGATGATGAGCGTGTACTCGAACGAACGCACGAGGGGGAAGCCCGCAGCGACGAGAAGCGTCGGGAGCCAGATGAAGGCGCCGTAGTACGAGAAGTTGACGCAGAACCAGACGATCCAGAGCGAGATCGTGCGCCCACGGAGCTCGCGCCCGAAGAGGGTCGCGAAAGGTCGGGTCTTCAGGGTGCTTATGCTCGCGGTGCTCACGCTCGCGGTGGGCGCGGGCGTCGCGGCCGGCGCGGGGCGCGCGGGCGAGCCGTCTGCGCGACTCACGCCCGCGGCATCCTCGAACTCGCGCACCGTCGCCTCCGCCTCGGCGCTGCGGCCCGTCGACTCGAGGTAGCGCACCGACTCCGGCATGCGCAGGCGCACGACGATCGCCCACACTGCGGGCGCGGCGCCGATGAGCAGGGCCCAGCGCCATCCGTCCGTCCCCGTCGGCACGACGAAGAACCCGATGAGGGCCGCCGCCGTCCAGCCCACGGCCCAGAACGACTCGAGGATCACGATGACCCGGCCCCGGATGCGCGCGGGGGCGAACTCGCTCACGAGCGTCGACGCGACGGGCAGTTCTGCCCCGAGCCCGAGACCCACGACGAAGCGCAGCAGGATGAGCACACCGACCGACCACGAGAGCGCGGAGAGCCCGGTCGCGACCCCGTAGACGAGCAGGGTGAGCGCGAACACCTGGCGCCGGCCGAGGCGGTCGGCGAGAAGTCCCCCGAGGCTCGCGCCGATCGCCATGCCGAGGAACCCCGCAGACGCGACCCACGAGAGCTCGGATGCCTCGGCACTCCACACGACGGCGAGCTGTGCGATCACGAACGAGATGAGCCCGACATCCATCGCGTCGAGCGCCCATCCGATGCCGGAACCCGCGAGCACCTTCGAGTGCTTGCGCGTCCACGGCAGAGCGTCGAGTCGCTGCGATCGTGTTCGGGTGGCGACGGCGGGTCGGGTCTCGGTCATGGGTCTCCTCGGTCCATCCCAGCCAACAGGTCCGGCGCCCCGGGTCGCGCGTCGAGAGCGACCCGCTCGACCCACCGTTACCGTTTTGTGATCGGCGAGTGTCGTCGGGGCGACAGGCGGGCGCGGAGTAGGACCCGTCTGCCGCCACGCGCGCGCCGCCGCACCCGCGCACCCCACACCCCACACCCCACACCCCACACCCGGCGCGCGATCGTGCCACACTCGGACTGCTCGTCGCGACGGATGTCACCGCCCGGACCCACCCGGACTATCCGCGTCGCTCGGCCCGAAAGCTCCATGCTCACCGTTCTCCTCGGCCTCGGAACCGCGATCTTCTTCGGCGCCGCCGACTTCCTCGGCGGTCTCGCCGCCCGCAGGATCAGCGCGATGCGCGCGACCGCCCTGAGCGCGATCGCGGGACTCGTGGTCTTGAGCCTCGCCCTCCCCGTGCTCGGCGGCACCTGGTCGCCCGGGGCGCTCGGGTGGGGCGTCATCGCCGGGCTCGTGGCCGCGACGACCGTCGCGCTGCTCTACGCGAGCCTCGCGATCGGCCCGATGAGCATCCTCGCTCCCCTCACGGCGGTCATCGCCGCCCTCGTTCCCGCGACCTACGGCCTCGCCGTCGGCGAGCGACTCGGGCTCGCGGGTTACGGCGGCGTCGCGGTCGCCCTCGTGGCCGTCGTGCTCGTGGGCCTCGTGCCCCATCGTGAAGCCGTGCGCCCGCGCATCCTCGGCCTCGTGCTCGCGGCACTCGCGGGCGTCTCGATGGGCAGCGGCATCGTCGTGCTCGACAACACCCCGCCGGACTCCGGCATCGTGCCTCTCGTCGTCGGGCGCGCAGTCGCGGTGGCCGTGACTCTCGGCATCGTCGGAGCGGCGGTCCTCGCGCCGCGCCGCGCAGTCGCCGACCCCGACCCTGCGCGAACCGGGTGGCGCGGCGGCTTGCGCTTCGCTCTCGTCGGCGGCACGCTCGCCGCGACCGCCGACGTGTTCATGATCACGGGGGTGCGCGTCGGCGAAGTCACCATCATCGGGGTGCTCGCCGCCCTCTGCTCCGCCGTGACGATCATCCTCGCCGCGACTCTCTTGCGCGAACGCCTCGCGCCGCCCCAGTGGGTCGGCCTCGCACTCGCCCTCGGAGCCGTCGCCCTCTTCGCCGTCGACTGAGGGCAATGCGGGAATACGCCGTAGCGTGGAGTGTTGTATTCCATTCGCCATCAGGTTCGCATCAGACGATGCCGCGCCGAGAGAATCCAACGGAAACGAGGACACCATGGCCACCATCGCACTGACACACGACGCATTCGAGACCACCGTGACGAGCGAAGGCATCACGATCGTCGACTTCTGGGCCGACTGGTGCGGGCCGTGCAAGCAGTTCGCCCCCGTCTTCGACGCCGCGAGCGAGAAGCACTCCGACGTCACCTTCGCGAAGGTCGACACCGAGGCCGAGCAGGCTCTAGCGGGTGCGGCAGGCATCACGTCGATCCCGACGCTCATGGCGTTCCGCGACGGCATCCTCGTCTTCCAGCAGGCCGGAGCGCTCCCCGCCCCCGCCCTTGAGCAGGTCATCACGGCGGTCAAGGACCTCGACATGGAGCAGGTTCATGCCGAGGTCGCGAAGCAGCGAGCCGCAGCGGAATCCGGAACCCTCAGCGAGTAACCGGCACGCGACCGGTCACCATCGCCGTTCGGATGACTCCCGGATGATCTCGAGCAACGCCGCCCGAGTCGACGGGGTGTCGCTGAGCGACGGGAACACATCGGACTCGAGCGTGCGTGAGGCGCGCCACACCTCGGTGCCGGCATCCGTTCTCTCGACGGAGCGGCGTCGTGCGTCGGCGGGGTCGAGCGTGCGGCGAACGAAGCCGTCGCGCTCGAGACGGTGGATGGTGCGCGACATCGTCTGAGCTTCGACTCGCGCCGCGCGCGCCAGTTCGGTCTGATTGAGCGGGCCTGCGCCCAACAAGTGCAAGACGATGAGCCCGGCGTGGGTGAGGCCGATGCTCTCGAGCGCTTCGCTCCAGGCGTGCTCGACGAGTCGGGCCGCGGTGGAGAGCAATCGGCCCGTCGGCCAGTCGTGCACGTCGTCGGCGGCGGACTCGGGCACGTGCGGCGCGGGGGGCACTGGAGCGCCGGGGAGCGCTGTCGGCTCCGCCGGTGGCTCGGAGGCGTCGTCGGTGGGGGGCATCGTGCACAATCTAGTGCCTCGCACCGTGCCCCTCCGTCGGAAAGTCAGCCGACTGACGGTCTGATATCGTCAATCCATCAGCTAGCTGACGAAAGGGCGATGATGAGCGGCATGACGACCGACGGCGTGGCGAAGAGCGCGACGAGAAACACGACCACCAGCACGGGGCACAACGACACGCTGCGACAGGTCATCGTCGTCGTGAGCGCCGTGCTCGCCATCATCGGCGGGTTCGTCGGCTCCGGAGCCGCGGGAGGCCAGGCCGTGCAGGTCGCCTCGGGCGGAGCGCTCGCCGCCGACGCGACGCCGATCGCGCCCGGCGGCCCCGCGTTCAGCATCTGGAGCGTCATCTACCTCGGACTCGTGGCCTACGCGATCTGGCAGGCGCTGCCCGGTCAACGCACTGTCGAACGTCACCGGCGGCTCGGCTACTGGGTCGCGGCATCCCTCCTCCTCAACGCCGCCTGGATTCTGAGCGTGCAGTTCGACCTGCTGCCCCTGAGCGTGCCGGTCATCGCCCTCCTGCTCGTCGTGCTCGTGCGCGCATTCTTCATCACCCTCGCGACGCGCCCCGAGAACCTCGTCGACACGGTCGTGACCGACGGAACCGTTGGCCTCTACCTCGGCTGGGTGTGCGTCGCGACCGCCGCCAACATCGCCGCCGTGCTCGCGGATGCCGGGTTCCGCGGCTTCGGGCTCGGGCTCGACACCTGGGGCGTCGTGATCATCGCGATCGCGGGAGCCGTCGGCGTCGCCCTCGCTCTCCGCGGACGAGGACGGATCGCCCCGACCCTCTCGCTCTCGTGGGGGCTCAGCTGGGTCGCGGTCGCACGCCTCTCGGGCGACCTCGAGTCGACACCCACGGCGGTCGCCGCGATCGTCGCCGTCATCGCGGTCGTCGTCGCGACGATCGTGCTGCGACTCCGCGAGCGTCGCTCCCCCGAGCTCAGCGCCCGCCGCTAGTCGATGGTCCCTACTCGCTACTCGCCGAGCATCTCGAGCACCATCGGCTTGACCTTCGTGCCGTAGAGCTCGATCGCGTGCATCATCTTCTCGTGCGACAGCGGACCCGCGCTGTACTTGAGGTCGAACCGCTCGATTCCGAGGCCCGACGCGGTCGCCGCGATCTTACGCGCGACCGTCTCCGGTGATCCGACGTAGAGCGAGCCGTGGTCGACCTCGCTGTCGAACTCCGCCTTCTGCATCGCCGGCCAACCGCGGTCGCGTCCGATGCGATCGCGCATGACCTTGTAGTCGCTGAAGAACTCTTCGCGCGCTTGCTCGTCGGTGTCGGCGATGTAGCCGGGCGAGTGCACGCCGATCGGAAGCGTGGGCTGCTCCAGTTGCGCGAGCGCGCGGTGGAACAGGTCGACGTAGGGGGCGAACCGCTGCGGGTCTCCCCCGATGATCGCGAGCATGAGCGGCAGTCCGTAGCGCGCCGCGCGCACGACCGACTCGGGGCTGCCGCCGACACCGATCCACGTCTTGAGCGAACCGGACTCGGTGGTCGGAAAGACGCGCTGTTCCGACAGCGGTGGGCGAGTGGATCCGCTCCACGTCACCGGCTGTTCGGCGAGGAGCTTCGAGAACAGGTCGAGCTTCTCCTCGAAGAGCACCTGGTAGTCCTCTAGCGCGAAACCGAAGAGCGGGAACGACTCCGTGAAAGAGCCGCGACCGAGAATGACCTCGGCGCGACCGTTCGATGCGGCGTCGAGACTCGCGAAGCGCTGGAACACGCGGATGGGGTCATCCGAACTCAGCACGGTGACGGCGGAACCCAGGCGGATGCGCTCGGTGCGACCGGCGATCGCCGCGAGCACGACGTCGGGGGCCGAGATCGCGTAGTCGTCGCGGTGGTGTTCGCCGATGCCGATGAAGTCGAGCCCGACCTGGTCGGCGAGCACGGCTTCGTCGATGACGTTGCGGATCACCTGGGGGTAGTCGACGGGCGCGCCCTGAGCGTCGCTCGTCACGTCTCCGAAGGTGTCGATGCCGAATTGGAGGGCCATGTCGTGCTCCTGTCCTGGCGGCGAGACCGCCGACTCATTTGCATGCGTTTGTATATTACTACTCAACGTGCGGGGCGGAGAAATCATTCCGGCGGAACCGACCGGGCCAGATGAACCGCTAATGATAATCAGGATCGCGGATGCCTCGGCGGCAGTCTCCAGCGTACCCGGCACCTCTGACACCGCATCCATCCGCGCGTCATAACCTGACCTCACGCGTCACCCGGGCGCGCACGATCAAGGAGGATCACATGGCAGGAAACAGAGCGGTCGCCTACAAGGGACCGGGCAAGGTCGAAGTCATCGACATCGACTATCCGACCTTCGAACTCAAAGACGGCCCCGGCGTGAACCCCGCCAACGTCGGACGCAAGGTTCCCCACGGCGTCATCCTCAAGACCGTCGCGACCAACATCTGCGGCTCCGACCAGCATATGGTCCGCGGGCGCACGACGGCACCCGCCAACCTCGTGCTCGGCCACGAGATCACGGGTGAAGTGGTCGAGGTCGGACCGGACGTCGAGTTCGTGAAGGTCGGCGACATCGTGTCAGTTCCGTTCAACATCGCGTGCGGTCGCTGTCGCAACTGCAAGGAGCGCAAGACCGGCATCTGCCTCAACGTCAACCCCGACCGGCCCGGCAGCGCATACGGCTACGTCGACATGGGCGGCTGGGTGGGAGGCCAAGCGGAATACGTGCTCGTGCCGTACGCCGACTGGAACGCCCTCGTCTTCCCCGATCGCGACCAGGCGCTCGAGAAGATCATGGACCTCACGATGCTCTCCGACATCTTCCCGACCGGATTCCACGGCGCGGTGACGGCGGGGGTCGGCGTCGGGTCGACCGTCTACGTCGCGGGTGCCGGACCCGTCGGGCTCGCCGCGGCCGCCGGGGCGATGCTGCTCGGGGCTGCCGCCGTGATCGTCGGCGACATGAACGCCGACCGACTCGCCCAGGCCCGCAGCTTCGGTTGCGAAACCATCGACGTCTCCGCGGGCGACCTCCCCGACCAGATCGAGCAGATCCTCGGCGCGCCCGAGGTCGACTGCGGTGTCGACGCCGTCGGGTTCGAGGCTCGAGGCCACGGCAAAGACGCGGGAGAGGCGCCCGCTACGGTGCTCAACTCGCTCATGGACGTGACGGCGGCGGGAGGCGCGCTCGGCATCCCCGGGCTCTACGTCACCGGCGACCCGGGCGGAGTCGACGAGGCCGCGCAGAAAGGCTCCCTCTCATTGAGCCTCGGCACCGGGTGGGCGAAGTCGCTCTCGTTCACGACCGGCCAGTGCCCGGTCATGAAGTACAACCGCCAGCTCATGATGGCGATCCTGCACGACAAGGTGAGCATCGCGAAGAACGTGAACGCGAACGCAATCACGCTCGAGGATGCTCCGCGCGGGTATGCGGAGTTCGACGCGGGAGCCGCGACCAAGTACGTGCTCAACCCCAACGGGTATCTCGCCGCCTGACGCGCCGCGCGGTGCCCCGGCCCGGCGGTCGACGTGATCGCCGGGCCCGGGCCCCCACAGTGCCTCGTTTCCGCGAGCGTATGCCGGATCCGGCGTACGCTCGCGGAAATCACGCACCGTGGGGCTCGCGTGCGGGGTGCGGGTTCGGTGCGCGAGGTGCAGGCGCGGGGTTAGCCTTCGGGGATGACCAGTGATGTTCACCTCGCCGCCGTCCCCGGTGCCACCCTCCCCCGCGCCGCCGTCCCCGGTGCCGCCCTTCCCCGCGCCACCCCGACCGAGCACGGGATCGACCCGCGCGGCATCCTCGCCTTCCTCGACGCCGTCGAGGCCGCGGCCGACGTCGAGATGCACAGCGTCATGCTCCTGCGACACGGCACCGTCGTGGCGGAGAGCTGGTGGGCTCCCTACGTCGCCGACCGCGTGCACTTGCTCTACTCGCTCAGCAAGACCTTCACATCGACCGCTCTCGGTTTCGCGGTCGCCGAAGGGCTCGTCGACCTCGACGCGACCGTGCTGAGTTACTTTCCCGAACTCGACGCCGACATCACGGATGCTCGCAACCGCGCCACGCTCGTGAGGCATGTCGCCGCCATGGCGAGCGGGCACTCGACCGAGACGATCGACCTCGCGCAGAAAGCCGACCCCGCCGACATCGTGCGGGGGTTTCTGTTGACACCGCCCGAGCACGACCCGGGAACGGTGTTCGCCTACAACCAGCCGTGCACCTTCACGATCGCCGCGATCATCCAGAAACTGACGGGGATGACCCTCACCGACTACCTGCGTCCTCGCCTCTTCGACCCTCTCGGCATCGGCGAGGTCACGTGGCACACCGACACGCGCGGGCGCCAGCTCGGCTACAGCGGTGTGCACGCGACCACGGAGACCGTCGCGAAGCTCGGCCAGCTCTACCTCCGGCGCGGCGAGTGGAACGGTGTGCAGCTGCTGCCACCCAGTTGGGTCGCCGAGGCGACGGAGAAGCACATCGACAACGCCGGGAGCGGCGCCCCCGACTGGGAGCGGGGATACGGTTTCCAGTTCTGGATCGGCCAGCACGGCTACCGCGGTGACGGCGCCTACGGACAGTTCTGCGTCGTGCTGCCTGAACACGACATCGTGCTCGCCGCGACCGGCCAGAGCACAGAAATGCAAGCGGTGCTCACTGCGGTGTGGACACACCTGCTGCCCGCGCTGTCACCGGATGCTCGCGTCGACGACGATGCGGAGCGAGCGGGCCGAGCCGAACTCGAACACCGACTGGGCGTCGCGGCGCTCCCGGTGCGAGACGCGCAGCCAGTCGCTCCGGGGACTCACGTGTTCGCGCCCGGCGAGCGCAACGAGGTCTCGTCGATAACCGAGGTCAGGGTCGATGTGACCTCGGCCCCCGGAACCGCGGCCGCGAAGGTCTTCGTGCACGAGGGGGAGTCCGTCATCCATGCCGAGGTCGGCACCGGTGAGTGGATCGTCACCGACGCAGTCGCGGCGAGCGGCGGAGTCACCTCCGAAGGCTCGACGGTGGTCGACCTCATCTTCGTCGAGACTCCGCACCGCATGATCATCGAGTGCAGCGATGGAGTGTTCGCTGCCCGCTGGCAGACCCCACCGCTGCACACCGAGCTCACCCTCGCCGAGATGCGCTCCCCCGGAGCCTGACCCGCCGGCCGCGCCAGCCCCGCCGACCCGCGTAACCCCCGCCGCCCGAACGCAGTTTCCGCGAGCGAACGTCGGATCCGACGTTCGCTCGCGGAAATTGCGTACTTCGGGGCGTGGGGAGGGGGCTCGGGGCCGGGGCGGCGGGCTAGGCGCCGGTGCCGACGGGGGCGCCGGCGGGAGCGCCGACGGGGGTGCCCTCGCGAACCTCGGCGGGCTCGAGGCGCACCACGACCGCCTTCGAGACGGGCGTGTTGCTCGCCTCCGACGCGCTCGCGAGCGGAACGAGCACGTTCGCCTCGGGGAAATACGCCGCAGCACACCCGCGCGCGGTCGGGTACGACACGACGCGGAACTTGCGCAGCACGCGGTCGGGTTCATCCCTCCACTCGCTGTAGATGTCGACAGACTGACCGTCGTGCAGCCCGAGCTCCTCGATGTCGAGCGGGCTCACGAACACGACGTTGCGACCCTGCTTGATGCCGCGGTAGCGGTCGTTGAGGCTGTAGATGGTCGTGTTGAACTGGTCGTGCGAGCGCAGCGTCTGCAGCAGCAGGCGCCCCTTCGGACGCTCGACGTGCACGAGCTCGTTGACCGTGATCATGGCCTTGCCTGTCGACGTGTTGAAGGTGCGCGAGTCGCGCGGACCGTTCGGGAGGATGAATCCCCCGTCTTGGCGCACCTTGCGGTTGTAGTCCTCGCAGCCGGGCACGACGCGGGAGATGTGCTCGCGGATCGTGTCGTAGTTCGCCTCGAAGCCCTCCCAGTCGACATCCACCCTGTCGCCGAGAACGGCCCGGGCGACGCGCGACACGATCGCGACCTCCGACAGGATGTTCGGCGCGACGGGCTCCACCTTGCCGTACGACGCGTGCACGGCGCACACGGTGTCTTCGACGGTCACGAACTGGTCGCCCGAGTCTTGACGGTCGATCTCTGTGCGGCCGAGGGTCGGCAGGATGAGCGCGGCATCCCCGGTGACGACGTGCGACCTGTTGAGCTTCGTCGACACCTGCACCGTGAGCTGGGTTCCTCGCATGGCGGCTTCGGCGGCGGCGGTGTCGGAGATCGCGGCGACGAGGTTGCCCCCGACGGCGAACCACACCTTGATCTCCCCGCGCTGCATGGCTTCGATGCCCATGAGGCTGTCGACGCCGTGCTTGCGGGGCACCGGGAACGAGAACTCGTTCTCGAGCGCGGAGAGGAAGCTCTCGGGCATCTTCTCCCAGATGCCCATGGTGCGGTCGCCCTGCACGTTGCTGTGCCCGCGGATGGGGCACGCTCCGGCGCCGGGCTTGCCGATGTTGCCGCGCAGCAGGAGCAGGTTGACGATCTCCTTGATGGTCGCGACGGCCTTGGTGTGCTGCGTGATGCCCATCGCCCAGGTGATGATCACGCGGTCGGCCGCGATGTAGCGCGCGGCGAGCTCGTCGATCTCGGCGGAGTCGAGCCCCGTCGCGTCGCGCACGGCCGTCTCGTCGAGGTCGGCGAGGTGCGCGCGCAGTTCGGCGAGACCGTCGGTGTGCTTCTCGAGGAACT
This sequence comes from Marisediminicola sp. LYQ134, assembly GCF_046599635.1. NCBI lineage: Bacteria > Bacillati > Actinomycetota > Actinomycetes > Micrococcales > Microbacteriaceae > Marisediminicola > Marisediminicola sp. LYQ134. Next base: position 852,530 of record NZ_JBKIWP010000002.1, on the reverse strand, counting down.
CGTGGTCGAGCACGGTGCCGGGGTTGCGGTCTTCGGCGTCGAGCACCCGGCGGGTGACGGCGTGGAGCAGGGCCATGTCGCCGCCGAGGCGCACCTGGAGGAACTGGTCGGCGAGCGGCGTGCCCTTGCCGATGATGCCCTTGACCTTCTGCGGGTTCTTGTAGCGCTGCAGCCCGGCCTCGGGCATCGGGTTGACCGCGACGATCGAGCACCCGTTGGCTTTCGCGTCTTCGAGGGCCGTGAGCATCCGCGGATGATTGGTGCCGGGGTTCTGGCCCATGACGATGATGAGGTCGGCCTTCTCGAAGTCGGAGTAGGCGATCGTCGACTTGCCGACACCGAGCGTCTCGCCCATGGCCGTTCCGGTCGACTCGTGGCACATGTTCGAGCAGTCGGGGAGGTTGTTGGTGCCGAACGCGCGCACGAAGAGGCCGTAGACGAACGCGGCCTCGTTCGAGGTGCGACCGCTCGTGTAGAACGCGGCCTCGTCGGGGCTCGCGAGCGAGTTGAGCGATTCGGAGACGATCTCGAACGCCTCGTCCCAGCTCACGGGGCGGTAGTGGTCTTCACCGGCCGGCTTGTAGACGGGCTCGACGAGCCTGCCCTGCATGCCGAGCCAGTACTCGTCTTTGTCGAGCAGCGAGGTGACCGAGTTCTCGGCCCAGAAGCTCTGCGGCACGGTGACCGGGGTGGCCTCCCACGTGACGGCTTTCGCGCCGTTCTCGCAGAACTCGGCGAGCTTGCGGTGGTCGGGGTCGGGCCAGGCGCAGCTCATGCAATCGAAGCCGCCCTTCTGGTTGAGCGTCGCCATGAGCTTGAGGGTGCGCGGAAACCCCATCTGCGTGATCGCGGGTTGCATCGAGTGCACGACGCCGGGAACCCCCGCCGCCCAGTTCTTCTTCTTGGAGACCTCGAACTCGTTGTCGGTGGAACCCGACATGGGTGGCTTCATCGTCATTGAGCTGTCGCTTTCTCGCGGTGGTCGAGCTGATGGTCGTGCGTGCCGTGCGGATGCGTCGCGCTGAGCGTCGCAGGAAGTAGGGGGCGTCGGGCTGCCGGAGCGGGCGGTCGCGTGGCCGCCCTGTCGATCGGGCCCTCGACCGACTCGTCGACGATGCGGCTTTCGCCCGAGTAGATCACCATCGATTGTCCGCGGAGGAATCCGACGAGGGTCATGCCCAGTTCGGTCGCGAGCTCGGCGGCGAGCGACGACGGCGCAGACACGGCGGCGAGCATCGGGATGCCCGCCATCGAGGCTTTCTGGGTGAGCTCGAAGCTCGCGCGGCCCGACACCATGAGCACCGTTCCGCGAAGCGGCAGCATCCCCTGGGTGAGGGCCCAGCCGACGACCTTGTCGACGGCGTTGTGGCGGCCGACATCCTCGCGCAGCACGAGCAGCTCCCCCGTGACGCCGTCGAAGAGTGCGGCCGCGTGCAGGCCCCCGGTCTTCTCGAACACGGCCTGCTCGGCGCGGAGTTTGTCGGGGAACGACACGAGGGTCTCTGCGGAGACGACGAGAGGGTCGTCGGCGACGGTGAAGCTGGAGAGGGTGCGCACGGCGTCGATGCTCGCTTTGCCGCACAGTCCGCACGAGCTCGTCGTGTAGAAGTTGCGCTCGAGGCTCGGATCGGGCGCAGCGACCCCCGGGGCGAGCGTGACGTCGAGCACGTTGAAGGTGTTGTCGCCGTCGACCGTCGCGCCCGCGCAGTAGCGGGCGGCGAAGTAGTGGTCGGCGCTCGAGATGACTCCCTCGGAGACGAGGAAGCCGGCGGCGAGGTCGAAGTCGTGCCCGGGCGTGCGCATCGTGATGGCGAGCGACGTTCCGCCGACCCGGATCTCGAGGGGCTCCTCGGCCGAGAGGAAGTCCTCGCGTTTCTGCGCGACCGAGCCGACCGTCAGCCGCGTGATTCGCCGTCGAACCGTGATTCGTCCCATCGCCCATGCATAACACCCGCGCCTGGCAGCCACAACCAAGGGTGCGGTTGCCCGGTCACCGTTTCGCGTCAGCGGCGCAGCACCCTGCGGGCGAGACCGTTGCCGAGAAACTGCACGAGTTGCACGAGCACGATGATGACGACGACCACGACGAGCGTCACCTCTCCGTTGAACCGCTGGTAGCCGTAGGAGATCGCGAAGTCGCCGAGCCCGCGCCCGCCGATCGCTCCTGCGATCGCCGACATGTCGACGATCGCGATGAACACGAACGTGTAGCCGAGGATGAGAGGTGCGAGCGTCTCGGGCACGAGCAGGGTGAGGATGATGCGCAGGGGTCCCGCCCCCGCGGCACGCGCCGCCTCGATCGTGCCGGGGTCGATCGTCACGAGGTTCTGCTCGACGATGCGCGAGATGCCGAACGTCGCGCCGACGATCATCGCGAAGATCGCCGCGTTCGGTCCGAGCTGCGTGCCGACGACCGCGCGCGTGACCGGGCCGAGGGTCGCGATGAGGATGATGAACGGGATCGGCCTGACGATGTTCACGGCGACGTTGAGCACGTTGTAGACCACGGCGTTGGCGAGGATGTGGCCGGGCCTCGTCGCGTAGAGCAGCACCCCGAGGATGAGCCCGAGAAACCCGCCGACGATGAGCGTCGTGACGACCATGTAGAGGGTGATCCCGAGATTCTCGACGAGGAGGGGGAAGAGCTGGTTCCAGTCGGTCGTCACCGTGCCACCTCCGTGACGGTCGTGAGGTCGCGTAGGTGACCGATCAACGCGTCGACACCGCCGGTGGGGCCCGTCAGTTCGAGGGTCAGGCTCCCGAACGAGCGTTCCTGGATCGCGCCGATGCCCCCGAAGACGACCTCGAAGTCGACACCGTGGTCGGCGTGCGCGCGCCCGAGCACATGCCCGATCTGCACGGACTCGTGGATGTCGACGGTCACGATGCGCCCCTCGTGCACGCTCTGCAGTCGCTCGAGATCGTCGGCATCCGGCTGGTTGCGGATGACGGTGCCGATGAATCGCTTGGCGATGTCGGTCGACGGGTCGGAGAAGATGTCGAACACGCTGCCCTGCTCGACGATGCGGCCACCCTCGATGACCGCGACCCGGTCGGCGATCGCGCGCACGACATCCATCTCGTGGGTGATGACGACGATCGTGATGCCGAGCTCGCGATTGACTTTGCGCAGCAGACGCAGCACCTCGAGGGTCGTCTCGGGGTCGAGCGCGCTCGTGGCCTCGTCGGCGAGGAGGATGCGGGGGGATGTCGCGAGGGCCCGCGCGATGCCCACCGTCTGCTTCTGGCCTCCCGACAGCTGCTCGGGATAGTCGTGCGCCCGGTCGAGGAGGCCCACGAAGTCGAGCAGCTCCGCGACCCTCCGGTCGCGGTCGGCACGCGGCCAGCCCGCGACGCGCAGAGGGTAGGCGACGTTGCCCGCGACCGTGCGGGACCGGAAGAGGTTGAACTGCTGGAAGATCATCCCGATCTCGAGCCGCACGGCGCGCAGGTCGCGCTCGCGGAGCGAGCCGATGTCGTGCCCGTCGACGGTCAGTGTGCCCGAGCTCAGCCGTTCGAGGCCGTTGATGAGCCGCACGAGCGTGCTCTTGCCCGCCCCCGAGCGACCGATGACGCCGAAGATCTCCCCTTCGTCGATCGTCAGATCGATCTCGTGGAGGGCGTGCACGCGCTGCTGTCTGGTGTCGAAGGATTTGGTGACGCCGCGGAACTCGACGATCGCTGTCATGTCACCCTTCCGCGGTGATCTCGGTCTCGATCTCGGCGAGGAGGTCGCGCAGGTCCTCTACCGAGAATCCCTCGACGACGACCGCCGTGCCCTCCGACGACTCGACGACCGAGTCGAGCACCTCGGGGTCGTGGTAGAGCTCCGCCACTCGCTCGAACACGGGGTCGTCGGCCTCGTCGGCGCGCGCGACGATGAGGTTGATGTAGGGCTGAGCCCCCGCAGACGACGGATCGTCGGCGAAGATCGCCGAGTTCGGATCGATGTCCGCGTCTTTCGCGAAGTTGTTGTTGATGATGGATCCGTCGACCGAGGGAAGCGAGAGGGCCGTCTGCGCCGCGTCGACCGTGATGACGCTCACCCTCGAGGCTTCCGTGTCGATGTCGGCGGGCGTCGGGGCGAACTCGTCGCCCGTGAGCGTCACGAGCCCCGCGGCTTCGAGCACGAAGAGGGCTCTCGCCTGATTCGAGGGGTCGTTGGGGATGGCGATCTCGCCGCCCTCGGGGATCTCGTCGACCGACTCCCACCGCTCCGAGTAGAGACCGAGCGGCACGATGATGGTCGACGCGATGGGCACGAGGTCGTCGCCGGTGTCGACCCGGTGCTGGGCGAGGAACCGCAAGTGCTGGAACGCGTTGAGGTCGACCTGATCGTCGGCGAGCGCGGGGTTCGGCTGCAGGTAGTCGGTGAAGTTGACGGTCTCGATCGTGATGTTCTCGTCGGCGGCCTTCTCCTGCAGGATCGCCCAGTACGGGAGGCTCTCATCGGAGACGCCGATGCGCACGACGGTCGGTTCGGCACCGTCGGCCGCCGCTTCGCTCGAGGACGCGTCGGAGAGGTTGACGACCACGAGGGTGGCCGCCACGAGGCCGGCCGCTGCCGCGAGGGCACCGCCGACGATGAGGGGAGCGCGATTCTTTCTGCGCTCGGGGAGCCGGGGGGCCGACGAGTCGGGTGTTCTCGGGGTTCCGGGGGTGACCGGTGTTCGGGGCGTTTCAGACATCGTCGATCTCTCTTCTGTGCTGGGGTTCGTGGTGCGGACCGTGCTGCGGACTGTGGTGCGGCTCGTTCTGCAGACGACGGGATCGTCGTCGCGGACGATCAGAATCGCGCGGCACTCCCGATCGGCCGAATTCGATGTCGTTGCGCGTCGAACTGTGACGTAACACGGCGGCGAGGGCCGAGAGTTCGCGATGATGGTCGGTCGCGCGCTCGGCGGGGAATGCGCGAGAACGTCGGCCGGTCGCGAGCCCCGGCCGTCGCCTACTCTGGGGAGGTGAGTGACACGACGGAGTCTCCCCGGCCCATGACCTCGACCTCGACCGCCGGCCCTGCCGCCGAGAAAGCACCGGTCGTCGACGCGATCGTGCTCGCGGGCGGTCGATCCAGCCGCTTGGACGGCACCGCGAAGTCGGGGCTCGTCGTCGACGGACGCACCCTGCTCGACCTCGCCGTCGACGCGTGCTCGGGCGCGCGAGCCGTGGCGGTCGTCGGGGACGCCGCCGACCTGCCCCTCGAGGCGCGCCTCTCTGATCGCGTGCTCATCACGCGGGAGGAACCCGAGTTCGGGGGGCCCGCCGCCGGCATCGCGGCCGGAGCGGCGCTGCTGACCGTGCTCGGATCGGAACCGAGCGCCCTGACACTCGTCGTCGCGTGCGACCTCGTGCACGCCTCCGACGCCGTCGAGCGTGTGCTCGACGCCGCCCGCGCGGCCGGGTCGACCGATGGCGTGATCGCCGTCGACTCGACCGGTCGGCGCCAATGGCTTCTCGCGGCATACAGCACCGAGAAGCTCGCCGCGGCTGTCGAAGCGCACGGACCCGACCTCACGGGGGCATCGGTGCACGGGATGCTCGGCGACCTCGAGCTCACCGAGGTCGCCCTGACCGACGGCGTCGCCGACGACGTCGACACGTGGGATGACGCGGAACGCCTCGGCGTCACCGCCCCGGATGCTCGAAAGTGAGCGACGACGCACGAACGAGCCCCGCGCCGAACGAGCGCGCAGCTCTCCTCGCGCAGTGGACCGAACGCCTCGCGACCGAACTCGGCGTGAATGACCTCGACGTCGACATCGACGGTCTGCTCGGGCTCGCGGGTGAAGCCGCGCACTCCGTCGTGCGCCCGGCCGCCCCTCTCACGACCTTCCTCGTCGGATACGCCGCGGGGCTCGCGGCTGCCGACGGCCGACTTCAGCCCGCGTCGGCCGTCGAAGCCGCCTCGGCCTCGGCATCGCAGCTCGCCCAGGCTCACGCTGACGAACAGGCTCGCGAACAGGCTTCCGCGGCCACTGCCCCTCCCGAATGAGCGACCCCGCCGCGCGACGGCCGCCGCGGATGACCTGGCACGAGGCGAGGTGGGCGGCGTTCGCGGCAGCATCCGCTCTCGCGATCGACACGGTGCCGCTCGCCACCGCGGTCGGGCGCACCCTCGCGTCGGACGTGCTTTCGCTCATCGACGTTCCGCACTATGCGTCGGCCGCGATGGACGGCTGGGCTGTCGCGGGCACCCCACCCTGGCGCGTGCTCGACCCGGGCTCGGAGGCGCACCCCACTTCGCAAGCCGCCCTCGACCGCGGCACGGCGGTGCTCATCGTGACCGGCGGTCTCGTGCCCGAGGGGGCCACGGGGGTGCTGCAGAGCGAGTTCGCCCACGTCGACGGCGGGGTGCTGACGGTCGCCGCGGTGCCGGGGGCTCGCGAGCCTTCTGCACTCAAGCACGTGCGGCCGGCGGGCGAGGAGTCCCGTGCGGGCGAGGTGGTGGTCCGCGCCGGCGCGACGCTCACGCCTCCGCGCGTCGCCGTGATCGCGGCATCCGGTCACGACGAGGTGCCGGTCGTGCGCGAACCGCGCGTCGCCCTCGTGCTCACGGGAGACGAGGTGGTCGAGGCGGGGATCCCCGCGCCGGGCCGCGTGCGCGACAGTTTCGGAGTGCAATTGCCCGCCGTCGTGGGGATGCTCGGCGCGACCCTCGACGGAGCAGTGCGCGTGCTCGACGATCGCGACGCCGTCGTCGCGGCGATCGGGGCCGCCGCGAGAGCCGACGTGGTGGTCACGACGGGAGGCACCGGCACGTCGGCCGCCGACCACATCCGAGGGGCGCTGCTCGAGCTCGGCGCGACGATCGTCGTCGAGCGCGTCGCGATGCGGCCGGGCAGCCCGAGCCTGCTCGCGACCCTCCCCGACGGGCGGCTCGTCGTGGGCCTTCCGGGCAACCCCCTCGCGGCGATGATGGGCGTCCTGACACTCCTCGAACCAGTGATCGCGAGTCTGCTCGGCCGCGCGACCCCTCCGCTCGGTGCCGTCGAGCTCGCTGCGGATGTCGCCGCGACCCCTGCGGCGTCGAGGCCGACGCGACTCGTGCCCTACGTGCTCTCGCGCGAGGAGTCGGCGGCGCGATCGGGCGCGGTCGCGACGCCGTGGACCGGGTCGGCGATGCTCCGCGGGCTCGCGGAGGCCGCGGGAGTTCTCGTCATCCCGCCCGACGGCGCGGCGCGAGGCGAGACCGTCGAGGTGCTCCGGCTGCCGTGGACGGCCTGAGCGATCAGCCTCGGGGGCGTGCCGGAGCGAGGCGCGTGAGGGTCACCCTGACCCCGCCGGGCGACCGCGACCGCGACAGCGACGACGACGACGACATCGTGACCACCGCGATCGCTCGGGCGACGGGCGCACCCCGCGAGGCGGTGCGGTGGTCTCGCTCGTGCCCGACGTGCGGGTCGACCGAGCACGGTCGCCCGCTCGTCTCGCGTCCGCGAGGTGTCGCGGTGAGCATGAGTCGTGCGGCCGGGGTGCTCGCCGTCGCTGTTCTCACGGGAACTGCGCTCACGGACGGCGAAACCAGCGACGACGTGAGCCTCGGCCTCGGCGTCGACATCGAGAGCGTCGCCGACGTCGCTCGCCACGATGTCGACGCGGTGCTCGTGCACCCTCTCGAGGTCGCCGAGGTCGGGCCGCGGCGAACCGAGGGAGGACGGATCGCCCGCGCACGCCTCTGGGTCGCGAAGGAGGCGGCGCTCAAGGCGGCGGGGATCGGGTTGCGCACCGAGCCCGCGACCGTGCGGGTGACAGCGGGTGGGCCCGAGGATCCTGAGTCGGCGACGACCGACTCGGGCGCGAGCATCCGGTTCTTCGCGGCGGGTGACGGCCTCGCGGGCGCCGTCGCGGTCGTCGGACCGGGTGGTGACGCGATCGGCGGAGCGGCTGGGCTCGAACTCGAGCTCGAGCTCGAGCTCTTCTGAACGACGCCGACGCCGGCCGGCGACGGGAGTCGGCTCAGCGACCGGCTCTCGGCAGTTTCGGGAGCGCCGACTCGAACACCCACGCGCGCACGAAGTCACCGAGGGGTTCGGGAGAGAACCGGTCGAGATGCTCCACGAAGTCGTCCGTCGTCACCGAGCCGTGGCGGTGGTCGCCGGTCCACGCGCGCAGCATGTCGAAGAAGGTGTCGTCGCCGAGTGTGAGCCGCAGTGCGTGCAGGGTGAGGGCACCGCGCTTGTAGAGCCGGTCGTCGAACATGAGGTCGGGGCCGGGGTCGCCGATCACGATGTCGGTGTCGAGGGCCGAGAGGTTGGCCCAGAACCCGGTCGCGAGCCGCTGCGCCGACGGGCCACCGGAGTGCTCGGACCACAGCCACTCGGCGTAGCACGCGAACCCCTCGTGCAACCAGATGTGCCGCCAGCTCGCCGCGGTCACGCTGTTGCCGAACCACGAGTGCGCGAGCTCGTGCGCGATGAGGCGTTGCGACCCTCCGTGCCCGTCGACGTGGTTGCGTCCGAACGTCGACATGCCTCCGGCCTCGAGCGGAATCTCGAGCTCATCGTCGGTGACGACGACCGTGTACGACGCGAACGGGTAGGGCCCGAACATCCGCTCGAAGAGCTGCATCATGTGCGGTTGCGCCGCGAAGTCGGCCCCGAAGTCGTCGAGGAGATCGCCGGGCACATACGACCGCTGCACGACGGTCGCCGAACCCTCGGGGGTGTCGAGGGCGCGCAGCTGCCGGTAGACCCCGATCTGCACCGTGGCGAGGTAGGTCGACATCGGTTCGGTCATCTCGAACACGCGCGTCGTGCGACTGCCGACCTTGCGGGTCGACGTGCACGAGCCGTTCGCGACGACCGTGTACTCCGACTCGGCGGTCACCGCGATGCGATAGGTCGCCTTGTCGCCGACGACGTCGTTGCACGGAAACCACGTGGGCGCGCCGTTCGGCTGCGCCGCCACGAGCACTCCCTCGGTGAGTTCCTCCCACCCGACCTCGCCCCACGCGCTGTCTCGGGGAGCCGGGTCGCCCGTGTAGCGCACGACGACGGTGAACGCCGTGCCGGTGGCGAGAGGCTCGGCGAGCGTCACCGTGACCGCCGTCGCCCCCTGGCGGTACTGCGCCGGTTTCGCGCCGTCGACGAGCACCTTCGACACCGAGAGACCCTCGAGATCGAGTCGGATGCTCGCGATGTCGCCCCGCGCGACGGCCTCGAGCGTCGCCGTGCCCGTGAGACGGTTCGTGGCGACACGGTAGTCGAGGTCGAGCGAATAGTGGTGCACGCGGTATCCGCTGTCACCGCTGCCCTCGACGTAGTCGTCGGGTCGCGCGGTCACGTCGGACCGGGGATTTCGCTTGGGCACACCAGAGTCTGTCACGCCCGCGGGGCGCGCTCGGAGGCCCACGGCGCGATGGGGTTGCCGACCCACCGACTCGAGGTCGGCACGGTCTCGCCGCGCATGACGAGCGACCCCGGTCCGACGGTCGCGTGGTCGTCGATGCGCGCGGCGGGCAGGATGACGCTGTGCGGCCCGATCGTCGCCCCGGCGGCGAGCTCGACCGAGTCGAGGCCCATGACGCGGTCGTGGAAGAGGTGGGTCTGCACGACGCACCCGCGACCGACCGTCGCGCCGTCGCCGATCGTGACGAGGTCGCACTCCGGCACCCAGTAGGTCTCGACCCAGACGCCGCGCCCCACGGTGACCCCGAGGGTGCGCAACCACACGGCGAGCGCGGGGGTTCCGGTGGCTTGCGCGGCGAACCACGGCGCCGCGACGGTCTCGACGAAGGCATCCGACACCTCGTTGCGCCAGATGAACGACGACCAGAGCGGATGTTCGCGCGCCGAGATGCGCCCCACGAGCACCCATTTGGCGACCGTCGTGACACCGGCGGCGACGGCCCCCGCGGCGAGGAGCACGGCCCCGGAGAGGGCGATGGCGCCGCCGACACCGACCGTGAGCACGAGCGCCTCGAGGGTCGCGAGCACCCCGATCGCGATGATCACGGTCACGACGATGGGAACGAGGCGGCCGAGCTCCCACAGGGCGCGTGCGACGCGCAGCCTGCGGAGCGGATGGAACGTGCGCGTCTCGTCGAACTCGACGGTCGCGCGACGCAACCTCACGGGAGGGTTGCCGAGCCACGACGACCCCGACTTCGCTTTGCGAGGGGCAGCGGAGAGCACGGCGACGAGACCGTTCTTCGGCACGACACGACCGGGTGCGGCGATGCCCGAGTTGCCGAGGAACGCGCGTCGCCCCACGCGCGTCTCGTCGACCCGCATCCACCCTCGCCCGAGTTCGTAGGAGCCGACCATCGTGTCGTCGGCGAGGAAAGCGCCGTCGTCGATGCGCGTGAGCGAGGGCAGGAGGAGCACGGTGGATGCTTCGACCCCCGCCCCCACGCGGGCGCCGAGCAAGCGCAGCCACACGGGTGTGAAGAGGCTCGCGTAGAACGGGAAGAGCAGGGTGCGCGCCGAGTCGAGCAAGCGCTCGGTCATCCACACCGCCCACCCGGTGCGGCTGCGCACAGGAACGGTGCCGGGACGCACCGCGAGCGCGAGCAGTCGCACGGCGGCGACCGTGAGCACGGCGTAGACGACGACGGCCGCGACGACGGCGACGGGCGACCACACGACGGCCGCGAGCGCCGCGGCCGCGAGGGTCGGGGCGGAGACGACGGCGCTCCCGATGATGGCGACGGCTCCCGAGACGGCGACGACGGGCAGCAGCGAGAGGGCGAGCGATCCGGCCGCGAACGCCGCGAGCCACCGTTTGCCCGCGGGCGGTCGCTCGTCGGGCCAGGCGTTCTTGGCCTTGCCGATGCGCTGGGCTGGCGACCCCGCCCAGAGCTGGCCCGCGCGCACGTGCCCGTGCACGACCGATCCGGGCGCGACCTCGGAGTTCTTGCCGACGCGGGCACCGGGCATGAGGGTGCTGCGCGAACCGATCGTCGCGCCCGCGCCGATCTGCACGCGGCCGATGTGCACGGTGTCGCCGTCGACCCAGTAGCCCGAGAGGTCGACCTCGGGCTCGATCGCGGCTCCCGCGCCGACCTTGAGCATGCCCGTGATGGGCGGCAGCGAGTGCAGGTCGACGCCCGGCGCGATCGTGGCACCGAGCGCCCTCGCGTAGTAGCTGATCCACGGGGCACCGGCGATGTTGACGGCGCCGACGAGTCTCGCCACCTGTTCGGCGAGCCACAGCCTCAAGTGCACGCGACCCCCGCGCGGGTACTCCCCCGGGGTCACCCCCGCGAGCAGGAGTCGCGCCGACCCGACGGCGAGCGCCATGCGCCCGAGGGGGGTCACGAGTACGACGAAGCCCGCGACGATCCACCACCACGACACCGTGGGAGCCCACGGCACGTCGGCGACGAGGGCGAGCACGTTGTTGGCGGCGAGGAGGTAGACGATCCACCGAGCACCCGCGAGCACGTGCAGAGGGATGCCGAGGAGGGTCTGGAAGATCTGCGTGCGGCGACGCACGGGCGCGACCGTGCGTTCGAGCGCGGCGACCGCGGGCGCCCTCGCGTCGAGCTCGTCGGCGAGAGCGCCGATGCGCGGGTGGTCGTAGATGTCGGCGACCGTCGTCTCCGGGAATCGCGCGCGGATCGCCGACACCAGCTGGGCGGCCGAAAGCGACCCGCCACCGTGCGCGAAGAAGTCGTCGTCGGGCGACGTGACCGGGATGCCGAGCACCGACGTCCACGCGTCGGCGATCCACAGCGCCGTCGGGCTCAATCGCGACGCCGAGTCGTCGCGCGACCCCGCGTCGCCCGTGCCGGCACCGTGCGCCCCCGCTCCCCCCGACGACGGAGACGGCAGCGGCCACGGCAGTGCCGAGCGGTCGACCTTGCCCGAGGTGCGCGTGGGCAGCGAATCGACGACCGCGAGCACGGGCACGAGCGGCGCGGGGAGCACCTCGCGCAATCGGGTGGTCGCGGCATCCGTGTCGAATCGGGACTGCGGGTCGACCGGCGCGAGGTACCCCACGAGAACGCTGTTTCCGGCGGGGGTGCGCTGCACGACGGTCGCGGCGCCGGCGACACCCGGGAGTGCGGCGAGAGCGGCGTCGATCTCGCCGAGCTCGATGCGGCGGCCGCCGAGCTTCACCTGGTCGTCGGCACGCCCCTGGAACACGAGGCCCTCGGGGTCGAAGCGCACGAGGTCGCCCGAGCGGTAGGCGCGAGCCCAGCCGAGCGACTCCATGGGGGCGAACTTCTCGGCGTCCTTCGCGGGGTCGAGGTAGCGCGCGAGACCGACGCCGCCGATGATGAGCTCGCCGACCTCGCCGGGGGCCACAGGGTGGCCGTCGGCGTCGACGACCGCGAGATCCCAGCCGTCGAGGGGCAGACCGATGCGCACGATGTCGGAGCCGTCGAGGAGCGCGCCGCACGCGACGACGGTGGCTTCAGTGGGTCCGTAGGTGTTCCACACTTCGCGGCCGTCGACGGCGAGGCGCTCGACGAGCTCCATCGGGCACGCCTCCCCGCCGAAGATGAGCAGTCGCACGAGTTCGAGCGACTCGACGGGCCACAGCGCGGCGAGGGTCGGCACAGTCGAGACGACGGTGATGCCGTGCGCGATGAGCCACGGGCCGAGGTCGACACCCGACCTCACGAGCGAGCGCGGAGCCGGAACGAGGCACGCTCCGTGGCGCCACGCGAGCCACATCTCCTCGCACGAGGCATCGAACGCGACAGACAGTCCGGCGAGAACGCGATCGCCGGGTCCGAGCGGTTCGCCCTGCAGGAACAGTCGCGCCTCGGCGTCGACGAGGGCCGCGGCCGAGCGGTGGGTGACGGCGACACCCTTCGGCACGCCCGTCGACCCCGAAGTGAAGATGACCCACGCGTCGTCGGCGGGCGTGACCTCGGGGAGGAGAGTGATCGCCGCGGTCATCGGCGTCGTCGCGGGAATCGACTCTGCGGGGGCGGCGTCCGGGATGCCCGCACCCTCCCGCCGCGCGAACACTCCCCCGGCGCCCACGACACCGACCACTCCCGCTTCGCCGAAGACGAGGTCGGCGCGGTCGTCGGGATCGTCGGCATCCACGGGCACGTAGCTCGCCCCCGCCCAGATGATCGCGAGGATCGACACGTAGAGCGAGCGCTGCCCCGACGGGGCACGAACCCCGACGCGGTCTCCCCGCCGCACTCCGGAACGCACGAGGTCGACGGCGGCGTGCTGCACGAGGCGCACGAGTTCGCGATAGCTCACGCTGCCCTCGGCATCCGCGATCGCGGGCGCCTCGGGGTTCTCGGCCGCGGTCGCGCGCAGGATGTCGACGAGGGTGCGCGGTTCGGGAGCCCGCTCGCCGGCGAGCAGAAGACCCGTGCTGCCAGACCCTGTGCTGCCAGACCCCGTGCTCCCAGACATCCTCACGACCCCTCCGCCAGAGCGTTGGTGCTCGTGCTGCGCCGGGAGTCTATCCAGCCCCGGTGACGCGGGAGTTAACGGCGCGGCGGGCGACGCAGAACGCGATCGCGATCGCCGATCGCGCTCGCCGATCGCACTACCCGATCGCGGTCGCGACCACGCGCGCGAGCCTCTTGCGCACGAGATGGTCTCCCGCCTCGACCTTGTGCACCGACACGTGGCGCATCTGCTCGATGATGCGCAGCCCTCCGGGCATGAGAAACGGGTCGAGGGTCCCGTAGACGACCTCGACGGGAATGCTCACCGAGGCGATGTCGCTCACGCTCGTCTGCGACTCGATCGCCTGCTGGAGCGAGAGCACGAAGGCGTTCCAGTTGCGTTCGCTCACCTCGAGCACGTTCTTGATGGGCGACATCCGAGCGAGGAACGTCGCGTTGCGGATCGTGAACTCCTTGTTGGTACGCAGGTACTCGTAGGCCTTGAGGTAGAGCCCCATCGCGGCCCGTTCGACAGGGTCGCCGAGCGCATCGGGGTCGACGTAGACGGGCGGGCTCACGAGCACCAGTTTCGCCACGTGCCTCTTGTGGGTGGCGGTGTAACGGGTCGCGATGAGACTGCCCATCGAGTGCCCGACGAGCACGAACGGCCGCCTCAGCCGGAGCGAATCGATCGTGTCGCTCAGGGTCTCGACGTGCTCCTCGATCGTGAACGTGGCCGACTCGGGGGCCACCGACTCCCCGAACCCGAGGAGGTCGATCGCGACGACCCTGTGGGTGTCGAGGATCATCGGGATCAGCTTCTCGAAGGTGACCGACGACGACGCGATGCCGTGCACGAGGATGACCACGGGGCCGCTGCCCTCATCGAGAGCGATGTGCAGCGGGGGTGTGCGCCGGGATCGCCACCGATCTCGCGCGCGCTCCCACAACCCCATGCCCCGAGTATGGCAAGTGTTCCGAGAACAGGGTCCAGCGCGGCGTGCCGCGGCAGCGGTCGTATCACGCCGCATGTGCCGCTCAGTCGACTTCGGGCACCGCGAACCAGGGCGGGTGCACGGCCACGCGAGGTGAGTGCGGGGTGTCGGCGAGCATCTCGCGCACCAGACCCCGGGCCCGATCGTTCGCGACACCGATGAGCGTGATGGCCTCGAACGGCACGGCGTGCTCGACGAGCAGCTCGGCGCGGTGGACGGCGGTCTCGTCGCGCGCGAGCCGCGCGATGAACATCGACGCGGTCTCCTCCGTCGCCGCGAAACGGCTGCGCGGATCGGCCGCGTCACCCTCCGCGACGACGAGGGGGGTGTCGACGGCATCCCGAACGAGCGCGACGGTCGTGACGAGGATGACGAACTCCGAGGCGGGGAGGGCGCGCACGGCGTCGCTCACGCGGGGGTCGTTGCTTCCGGCCCGCATGCCCGTCCACACGGTGCCGTCGGGGCTGAGCGAGAACGGAACATGCTCGGCGACCGTCGCGGAGCCCTCTCCCGCCACCCGCGCCAACCTCCGGATCGACCGGTTGTCGGGCGACGACGCGTCGACGACCGGCGTCGCGAGGATGTCGGCGACGATCGACCCTCCCGCGAGGATGCCCGGGAGGTTGCTGATGTGCGTCACGTGGTGCAGGCGCTGGGCGGCGACATCCACGGGCTTGGGGGCGGTTCCGGCGATGCGACCGGTGGACGAGGCGCTCGAGCGGCTCTGCGCGCGGCCCGCGGTTGCGGTGCCGGCGGTCGTTGCTCCGTCGCTGCGCAGCGACGGGGTGGACCGCAGCGACGTCTTCTGCACTCTCGGCGCGCGAACGACGGGCGCAGACGGCGCCGCGACCTTCGGGCTGCAGATGTCGCAGAGCGCGGGATCGAGCTCGTGGATGCACTCGTCGATCACTCGGTCACCTGGCACGCGGTCGTCGAAACGGAGCGGGAACAGCTGGGCGGGGACGTCGGATGCAGGGTCATGCGGGGGGAGCTCACACAGTGACTTTACGCGCGGTCTCGGGCGTCGTGTGACGGTCGCCCGACCATCCGAGCACGGGCGAGATGTGGCGCACGACCGAGTCGAGCAGGCTCGCGTTGAAGTCGACCCCGAGCTGGTTCGGCACCGTGATGAGCAGTGTGTCGGCGGCGTCGATGGCCGCGTCGTTCGCGAGCTCTTCGGCGAGCACATCCGGCTCACCGATGTAGCTGCGACCGAAGCGCGCGAGCCCCCCGTCGAGGTGACCGACCTGGTCTTTGCCCTCGACCTGGGCGCGCAGCCCGAAGTAGCGGTGGTCGAGTTCGGTCACGAGGGGGATGATGCTGCGACTCACCGACACCCGACCGGTGCCGGGGTGACCGGTCGCGGCCCACGCCTCGCGATAGATCGCGATCTGCTCGGCCTGCAACTCGTCGAACGGAACCCCCGTGTCTTCGGTGAGAAGGGTCGAGCTCATGAGGTTCATGCCCTGCTCGCCCGCCCAGCGCGCCGTCTCTCGGGTGCCCGACCCCCACCAGATGCGGTCGGCGAGACCGGGCGATTGCGGCTCGATCGCGAGAAGCCCCGCGGGGCCCATGCGCGGGTTCGCTTGCGCCATCCCGGCCCCCGAGATCGCGGCGCGGAAGATCGCGGTGCGGTTGCGGGCGTCGTCGGCGTCGGTCGAGCCCTCCGCGGGCACGTAGCCGAACGACTCGTAGCCGCGGATCGACGTCTCGGGTGACCCACGGCTCAGGCCGAGCTGCAGTCTGCCGTCGCTCATGAGGTCGACCGCCGCCGCCTCCTCCGCCATGTAGAGGGGGTTCTCGTATCGCATGTCGATCACGCCCGTGCCGATCTCGATGCGGCTCGTGCGGGCCGCCATCGCGGCGAGCAGCGGAAACGGCGACGCGAGCTGCCGGGTGAAGTGGTGCACGCGCACGTAGGCGCCGTCGACACCGATCTCCTCGGCGGCCTCGGCGAGCTCGACGGACTGCACGAGGGCGTCGCGCGCGGTGCGCACGTGCGACCCCTCGACATCCTGGTAATGGCCGAACGACAGGAACCCGATGCGCTTCATGCCCTCCTCAGCGTCGACACGGCTCGCGCTATTCCCACTCCTCTAGGCTCGAAAGTCATGCGCCTGCTTCTCATCCGCCACGGCCAGACCCCCTCCAACGTCGACGGTCTGCTCGACACCTCGCGCCCCGGCGCGCCCCTCACCGGTCTCGGCGAGCAGCAGGCGGCCGCGATACCCGAGGCCCTCGCGGGTCAGCGCATCGACCACCTCGTCGTCTCGCCGCTGCTGCGCACGCACCTCACCGCCGCACCGCTCGCCGCCGACCGCGGACTCGAGGTCGGGACGGATGTTCCCGTCGTCGAGGGACTCGAAGAGATCGGCGCCGGCTCGCTCGAAATGCGCAACGACCCGGAGGCCCACCGCGCCTACCTCGAGGCCGCCTTCGCGTGGGGTGCGGGAGACCGGGATATGTCGATGCCCGGCGGTGACGACGGACACGCGTTCTTCGATCGCTTCGACCGTGCCGTGCGCGAGGCGATCGCGGGCGCGGGCGCCGGTGCGGCGGGGGCCGACCCCGACACGACGGTCGCGATCGTGAGTCACGGAGCCGCGATCCGGGTCTGGGTCGCGGCGTGGGCCGACAACATCCACCCCTCGTTCACGGCCGAGAACGACCTGCCCAACACGGGCATCGTCACGCTCGAGGGCTCGTTCGAGTCGGGCTGGACGCTCGCCGACTGGCTCGGCACACCCGTCGGTGGCGCGGCCCTCGACGATCCGGCCGCCGACGACTTCTCGGGCGAGACACTCGACGAGGTGGAGTCCGACGCGCACCCCGACGCGGCCGTCGATCGGCGTACCCTCGACTGACATGATCACGAGACGCGACGCGGCACAGCGACTGGACATCCCGCTCGAGATGGCTCAGCGCCACGGCATCCCGTCGCGGCTCTCGGAGGCGGACCTCGCCGCGATCGAGGCGAACCCGCCCGTGTGGCTCGCGCAGTCCCGCGCCAACCGCACCGGCAAGAAACCCGTGTGGGTGCAACTGACGTGCAGCATCTGCGGGGCAACCGAGTCGGCGAGGCCCAAGAAGTGGTGGCCCGAGTTCACCTACCTCAGTTGCGAGTTCCACGATCCGAGCGAGCTGCCGACCGTCACGGCGGGCTACATCCGTGCCGAGTTCGACGGCGTCGGCTCCCGTTTCGTCGGCATCGTCGACGACCCGCACTGACCCGCCCCCACTGTGCGCAATTTCCGCGAGCGTGCGTCGGATCCGACGTACGCTCGCGGAAATTGCGTACTTGGGCTAGACGCCGCCGCCACCCCCGCCGCCACCGCCGCCGCCCGCCGAGATGCCGCCGCCGGTGCCCCCCGAGGGGCTGCTGTAGCTCGACACGCTCGTCGAGACCGACGAGATGGTGGATGCGAAGACCGCCGCGTTGAAGGTCGTCGAGCCCGAATACCACCCGGGTTCGGTGCCGTTCTGCTCGTAGAAGCGTCCGAGCTCCGCCGCCCACTTCTTCTCGACCCCGAACAGCACGGCGTAGGGCAGGAGCTTCTCGTGCAGACGCACGACCTCGGCCGGGTCGTCGACCGAGACGCGCGCCCGCTCCGCACCCTCCGGCGACTGCAGATAGCGCAGCCTCTCGGCTTCGGCGAGGTCGATGTAGGTCTTGAGGCCGAGCAGGTGGTCGCGCACGCGCACACCGCGCGCCCCGAGCGGAACCTTCGTGACGGCGGTCAGCGCGACGACGATCGCGGCAGCGGAGGCGAGGAGGAACAGGATCGGCACCCCGCCCCCGAACGCGCCGCCGAGCGAAACGGCGGCGAAGACGGCCGACACTAGCCCGGCGACGAGCGCGACGGTGAACGCGATGCCCGGCAGGGCGTGCGAGACGCGCTTGAGCGTGTCGTCGGTTGCGGCATCCTTCTTCACCCGCTCGGCGAGTTTCGTGAACCGCTTCGCCGACTTCTCGTTGGCTTTCTTGAGGCTGCGGTTCTCCCCCGGGGTCAGGGTCGCCCCGAAGAGGGCGTGCAGAGCTTCGCGCTGATCGGGCGTCGCGCCCTCGTCGGTGAGGTAGTCGAGGCGGTAGCGCGGTTTGGATGACGTCGACTCGTCGACGATGCGCACGTGACCGGTGACGGCGAGGTCGAGGATCTGCGCCGTCGTCGCGACACTCTGCTTGTGCAGCACGAGGGCGGCGACGGCCACGCTCGCGTCTTTCGGGGGGAGGTATTCCGCGACGATGGTGCCGCGCCCGGGAGCGTCGGCGAGCATGGTTCGCCGCAGCACGAGCGCCCACACGGCCGCGGCGAGCGCGACGATCATCGCGACGAGCGAGATGGTCGGCCACGGTGCGGCCCCGAAACTGTTGTCGCGAGGCACGAACGTCTCGGGCTCGAAGGCGATCGCGATGGTGAGGGTCTCTTCGGGGTCGAGGTCGGTCGCGCTCGCGACGAGGCCGTCATCGGTCGCCTCGACGACCGCGCTCGAGTCCGATGTGATGTTCGCGTTGCTGAGGGTGGCACCGGTCTCGCCGGCGATCGCGGCGATGTCGCCCGTGAGCGAGTCGACGAGTTCGGGGTCGACGACGACC
This sequence comes from Marisediminicola sp. LYQ134, assembly GCF_046599635.1. Classification (NCBI taxonomy): domain Bacteria; kingdom Bacillati; phylum Actinomycetota; class Actinomycetes; order Micrococcales; family Microbacteriaceae; genus Marisediminicola; species Marisediminicola sp. LYQ134. The sequence continues at coordinate 833,635 of NZ_JBKIWP010000002.1, read as the reverse complement.
GTCGCCGACACCGAGTCGAACGGTTGCGCCCAGTCGACGCCGTTGACGTCCCAGTAGAACTCGTCGACGCCCGTGTCGTCGGCGAACCGCGTCACGTTGCGCGCCTCCCACGTGATCACGTAGGTCTGCTGACCCCGCACGAAGTCGTCTCCCGCGATGGTGACCTCTCCGCCGTCTTCGCTCTCCACTTCGCGCGGCTCCGCCGATTCGTCGGTGACCGAGACGATCTCGAGGTCGATCGGATGCCCGTCGTAGCGATCCGGGATGACGCGGAAGATTCCGCGGTTCTGGTCGAAGTCCGGAAACTCGGCGACGATCGTCTCGGTGACTCGCAGCTGCGAGCGGCCCTCGTCGTCGGCCGAGAGCTCGTAGACGGCGTCGAAGCTCGAGAACGTGAAGTCGTCGACATCCGCGCGAAGCGAGCTCGCCGACGCCGGTGCACTCGCCGCACCTCCCCCCGTCAGGAGAGCAACGAACCCCAGTGCGGCGAGGGCTGCTGATGATCGGGTGAGCACGGAGCGAGCGGACATGCCCCCGAGCCTAGGGGCCGGGCGCTCCGCGCCCGCGAGTCGGGCGAGCGTGGCGGCACTGCGAGACTGGGGGCATCGACCCCACAGATCTCGTTCCCGACTGGTCGGCGCTGTTCTCCCGCGCCGATCCGATCGACGTGCCTCCGACGGTGCTCGCGGTCGTGCTCGTCGCGGCCGCGCTCGTGAGCGTCCCGAACGCCACCTGGCGGTATTTCGGCCTGTTCACGACTCTCGTGCACGAGCTCGGGCACGCCGTCGCGGGGGTGCTCACCGGTCGCACGGTGCGCGGCATCCGCATCCGGCGCAACCACTCCGGCGAGGCTCTGAGCAGCGGGCGCGGAACAGCGAGCGCCGTGGTGAGCGGGGTCTTCGGCTATCCGGCCCCCGCGATCGTCGGTGCCGCTCAGCTGTGGAGCGTGTTCGCGGGCTACCCGTCGCTCGCTCTCTTCGCGGGAGGTGTCGTGCTCGTCGTCACCCTGCTCGTGATCCGCAATCTCTTCGGCGTGCTCGTGGTGCTCGCGTCGATCGCGGCGAGCGCCGCACTGTGGTTCTTCGCGACACCGGAGTGGCAGAGCTACGCGCTCCTCGTGCTCGGGGTCGCTCTTCTCGTGGGGTCGGTGCGTGCGCTCGTGGGCGTCGCGAGCGTGCACGTGCGGCACCGGTCGCGTCTCTCGAGTTCGGATGCCTACCTGCTCGCGCGTCGCACCGGGGTGCCCTCTGCGGCTTGGCTCGTGCTCTTCGCGCTCATCATCGGGGCGAGTTGCGTGTTCGCGGTCGCCTCCTACCTGGGTTCTGCGGCCGTCTAGGACTGCGCGTGCGGGGCGAGCCTCAACACCATGAAGACGCTGTACGGGTCGAGCTCGTACGAGCCGAACGGTTCGGTCTCGACGAAACCCGCGCGCTCGTAGAGTCGTCGGGCGGGCGCGAACTCCTCGGGCGTTCCGGTCTCGAGATAGATCGCGCGGTGGCCGCGGTCGACCGCGAGGTCGACGAGGTGTCGGAGGAGTGCTGCCCCCACGCCGCGACCGCGCGCGGCGCCACGCGTGCGCATCGACTTGAGCTCTCCCGTGCCGTCGCCGAGGTCGGCGAGCGCGCCGCACGCGAGCAGCTCCCCATCGGCGGCCCGGACCGTGACGAACGAGATCTCGGGGGCCTCGAGCGCCGACACGTCGAGGGCGTGCACGCTCTCGGGCGGCGAGGTCGCGTGCATGTCCGCGAGGTGCTCGAGCAGGAGTGCCGTGACGTCGGGAGCCGACGGACTGTCCGACCCGATCGTGAGGGTGCGGTCGGTCATGCGTCGATTCTCGCCGACAGCTACCCCGCGTTCGGCAACCGCACCTCGACCTCGCCGTGAACGACGCGCGTGGTGAAGCGGGGCTGGGGTGAGGTCGCGGGTCCGTGCACGACCTCCCCCGTCGTCATGTCGTAGACGCTGCCGTGCCACGGATCCGTGACGAGCGGGGTGTCGGTGTCGACATCCGTGAGCCGTCCCTCGTCGAGCGGCCCTCCGAGGTGGCTGCCCACGTTCGACAGCACGTCGACGCTCTCGCCGCGTCGCAGCACGAGCAGCGGTTGCCCCGCGACATCCACTCGCGTGAGCTCTCGGTCGGGCAGGTTCTCGAGCGAGGCGAGAGGATGCCACCCGGGCGGGAACACGTGGGGCACGTGCTCGACGTGGTTGGCCCCCGCGGCCTGGCGATAGCTCAGGTGGCCGCCGAGAAAACCCGAGCCGGAGACGACCGCGAGCCCCGCGTAGGCGAGCACTTTGCCGCTCGTGTGTTTGCCGCGCTTGCGCTGCATCCACGACGCCCCGTAGAGCACGATCGCGACGGCGTTGGCGGCCGCGTGAACGATACCGACGCGTTTCTGCTGCGGGTGCAGCTCCGACCAGTCGGTGAGCCCCGCGGCGGATGCCGGCACCGCACTGAGCACGCCAAAACCGACGAGCGTGCGCGCCGCCCGCGTCGTCCCGGGCACGACGTCGAGCACGGCGGTCGACACCCACGCGCCCGCCGGGAGCAGGATCGCGAGGGGGTGGAACGCGTGGCCGATCGGCACCCCGTGGAGGGCGTCGCGAACCGGTTGCGGCTGGATGACGCGCATGACTCCCCCGCGCACCTTCGCGATGAGGGGGTCGAGGGCGTTCGCGTTCTCGAGCACTTCGAGGGCTTTGACGATCCGGAGCTCTTTCATGGTCCCAGACCACTCGCTCGGCGGGCATCTGACAAGACCCTTGTCTTCCGCGGCGCACACACTACGCTTGCCGCCCCGTGCATCGCACCCCCTTGCTCGCGACGTCGAGATCGGCTGAGCTTGATCCAGTCCGATAATGAACGACCGCGACGAAGGTGACGACGATGAGTGATCCCGACATCCAGGCTGTCGAGTTGGACGGCGGCGTGCCGAACGCCGCCACCGACGGAGACCTCGAGGCAGCGACGAACGACGCGCTCGGGGAGACCGACGCGACACTCGACGACGAGTCGCCGGCCGTCGACTCGCCCGCGGCCGACTCCCCCGAGGCCCCGTCACCCGACGCCGTCTAGGCGCTCCGAACGCTCGCACCCCCGGGCCCCGCACGGTCGGCCCCCGCCGAGGTGCGAAACTGTCGGTGTGAACGACGAGAGACCGCGCCTACCGACCACCCGTTTGCAGGTCGTGCTCAACCTGGGTGACAAGAGGGCCGCGAAGCTTGCCCTGCCCCGCACCCTCGACCACCCCGAGCTCGATGCCGAGTGGGACGAGGAGACGAGGTCGACCGCCGTGTCGGTCGACTTCGCCCGCGGGCAAGTGCACCTCGATGTCTCGGACGACGGCATCGAGCACCATTTCCACACCGCTTCGGGGTCGGCGACCGACCGCAACCCGTTCTCGCGGTCCGACGCCGACGCCGTTCTCACGTGGGCGCTCGCGTTCGCGGCCGACGTGCACGCGCTCATGCCCGGACTCGAAGAGGATGCCGGTGAAGCGGCGGCCTGGCACGACGAGGGCTACACGATCTACGTGTGCGAGACCGAGCCCGCGCAGCTCGATCTGCTCGAGATCGACATCGAGGGCGAGATCCTCACCCTTCCGTGGCTCGGCTCGGGGCAGGTCGACCAGCAGCACGTCGAGGGCGACAATCACCCCATCGAGTTGCTCTGGCACCCGACCGGCGAACCCGACCGACCGATCGCGCGCGCGTGGCTCGACCCGCGCACCGAGGAGCCGAAGTGCGCGAGCATCCCCGGCGTCGACTGGACCGAGGTCGGTCTCGCCGAAGCCGAAGTTCTCACGTGGCTCGAAGACATCTACCTCAACCACCACGTGATCGAAGACCCGGCGTCTGCCGTCTTCATCGCGGCTCTCGAGCGCATCGCGGGCATCGACGGGGCCGAGCGCGACGAGGCGTAGCCGCCGCGGCAATCAGTGGTCGACGATCTCCTTGCCGAGGGGCAGGAGCGCGACGGGCACCATCTTGAAGTTGGCGATGCCGAACGGGATGCCGATGATCGTGATGCACAGCGCGATGCCGCTGAAGATGTGGGAGAGGGCGATCCACCAGCCGGCGAGCAGAACCCAGATGACGTTGCCGATCGCCGACCACGCACCCGACCGGGGCCTCTCGACCACGGTCTTGCCGAACGGCCACAGCGAGTAGACGGCGATGCGCGCCGACGCGATGCCCCACGGGATGGTCACGATGAGGATGCACATGATGACGGCGGCGAGCATGTATCCGAGGAAGAGCCAGAACCCCGAGAGCACGAGCCAGATGATGTTGAGCAGTGTCTTCATGATGCGGCCAGTCTGACAGGCGGGCCTGACAGCGAACAGGCGGGCAGGGTCACCCGTCGCTAGCGGGCGTCACCCTCCCGCGCCATGGCCGCGAGTTCGGCGAGCTCGCGAGACAGCGCGGCGATCCGGTCGGCGAGCGTCACACCGGGCGACCCGGGCTCTCCGGGCGCAGAGGTCACGCCGGGCGCAGACGTCACCCCGGGCGCGGCGGCGACGTCGTCGAACGCCGCGGTGCGCGCATCCGATCCGGGCACGACGTCGATGTCGAAGACGACCCGGTCGGCGCGGTGCCACGTGCGGAACACCTCGACGGGCCGGCCGTTCTGGTCGACGCTCGTGCCTTCGAGCAGCAGGAGCGGCGCCCCCGCCTCGATCTCGAGGTGGCGGGCGAGGCTCGCGGATGCCGCGACACCGCGCACCTGGCGTCGACCCGCCACGACGGTGACACCGCGGGTCCGCTTGAGCGTCGCGTGCAGCGAGGCGTCGGTGAGCTCCTCGGCACCGAGGTCACCCGCGAGGGCGCGGGGCAGCCAGGTGTGGATGACCGCGATCGGTTCGCCGTCGGTCGAGCGCACGCGGCGCAACTCGACGACCGTCTCGACACCCAGTGCCTCGCGAGCACGCGTGTCGTCGGCCTCGCCGAGGGAGAGCACGCGAGTGGTCACGTGGGCGAGCTGCGTCGAGAGACCGGAGATGCGCTGCACGAGCCTGTGGTGTTCGCCGCGCGGCGCGACGACACTGCCGCGCCCGCGACCGCGGGTCACGAGGCCTTCGGCCGAGAGGGCGAGGAGCGCTTGCCTCACGACCGAGCGAGAGATGCCGAACTTCTCCTGGAGCTGCGCTTCGGTGGGGAGGCTCGAGCCCGCCGGAAGCGATCCGTCGGTGATGCGCGCGCGGAGGGCGGCGCTCAGCTGCTGGTGCAGGGGCGCTCGGCTCTGCGGGTCGAGGGCGTCATCCGCGAGTTCGTCGAGCCACACGGGCGCCTCCTCTTCACGGTCGGACATGTCGTCGTCGTTCGGGCCGACGATCGGGTGCGTCCGCGATCCGAGCGTACAAGGCGGCGAACTCCCCCGAGGGACCACATGTCCGGACCGGTTTCTCAGGATTCACCTGTACGTTAGCCGGGTGTTTACCGGGATGAGTGCTGCGCGGATCGGCTTCGAGCCGACCCACCGCGTTTTCGGGTGCCCCGGCACCAACGGGTACCTCTCGACATGGGGCGCCATTCTCGCGGGAACCTCCCCCCACTCGATCGTCGCGTCAGCGTCGATCGAAGCTCACTAAGCGCCTCGCGCGAGTGGGCGGACCCCCGTCTCGGGTTCGATCGGCAGCAGTTCTCTGTCGTGTCAACCCGAATGGTCTCCGTTGCTTCTCGCCTCCCTCGCGCTTCTCGCTGCCGCGTGCATCGCCGCCGCCCTCCTCGGTCGCGCCCTCGGGCGGGAGAACGGCTTTCTGCTCGCGGCACCCCTGCTCGCCGCCGCCGGGCTCCTCGCGGCGGCGAGCACGGGCGCATCCGGCTCTGCGGCCCCCGAGCAAGCGTGGTCGTGGATGCCGTCACTCGGCATCTCGTTCGCCCTGCGGCTCGACGGCCTGAGCCTGCTGTTCGCCCTCCTCGTGACCGTCGTCGGCGCGGGGGTCTTCGCCTACGCCGCGCGCTACCTCGGCAAGGGCGGTCACCGGCGCTTCTTCGTGCTCATGTCGGTGTTCGCTCTCGCGATGCTCCTGCTCGTGCTCGCCGACGATGTCGTGCTGCTGTTCGTCGCGTGGGAGGCGACGACGCTGTGCTCGTTCTTCCTCATCGCGCGCTCGGGCGAGCACGCCAACGAGCCGGCGATCCGCACGCTGCTCGTGACGGCCCTCGGCGGGCTGAGCCTTCTCGGCGCCGCCGCCACGATGGCCGTCGCGGCCGGCACCACTCGCTTGAGCGAGATTCTCGCGGCCGACTTCTGGTCGGATGATTCCGCGCTCACCGCGTGGGTCGTCGTTCTGCTCGTCGTCGCGGCGTTCACGAAGTCGGCCCAGTTTCCCTTCCACGCGTGGTTGCCCGACTCGATGGTCGCGATCACCCCCGTGAGCGCCTACCTGCACGCCGCGGCGATGGTCAAGGCGGGCATCTACCTGCTCCTGCGCTTCTCACCCGTGCTCAACGACAACGCGCTCTGGTCGACCCTCCTCATCTCGAGCGGCCTCATCACGGCGATCATCGGCGGCATCGCAGCGCTGCGCTGCACCGACCTCAAGGCACTTCTCGCCTACTCCACGATCAGCCAGCTCGGGTTGCTCGTCGCGCTCATCGGGGTCGGCACTCCCGCCGCCCTCACGGCCGCCGTCGCGCACACGGTCGCCCACGCCCTCTTCAAGGCGGCCCTCTTCATGATCGTGGGCATCCTCGACCACCGAGCGGGAACGCGAGACATCAACGCTCTCGCGAAACTGCGCATCCGGATGCCCGTGACCCTCACGGTCGCCGCGATCGCGGCCCTCTCGATGGCCGGGGTTCCGCCGCTGCTGGGCTTCGTGAGCAAAGAGAGCATGTTCGACGCCCTGCTCGAGACTCCGGGGCCCGCGTGGCTCGCGGGTGTCGTCACGACCGCCGTCGCGGTGACGGCAGTGCTCACCTTCGCCTACGCCGGTCGGTTCGTGATCGGCGCGATGGGCGGGCGCACGGGCCGCATCGTGCGCGAAGCCGCCCCCTCGTTCTGGATCGTGCCCGCCCTGTGTGCCGCCGCGGGCCTCGGTCTCGGTGTCGCCCCCTTCCTCCTCGACCCCCTCGTGAGCCCTGCGACGACCGACGCGAGCGGAACGGTCGTCTCCGCCGACCTCGCCCTGTGGCACGGCCTCAACCTCCCGCTCCTCATCTCGGGCATCGTCATCGCCTCGGGTGCCGCTCTCGTGGTCTTCCGCTCGCGCGTCGAGACGGTCACCGCGCGCATGACGTTCCCGTTCTCGGCTCTCGCGGTCGTCGACAGCGTGCGCGCCGGCATCATCGCGGCCGGTGGTTTCGTGGGGCGTCTCACGGCGACCGACGCCCCCCGGCGCCACCTACTCCTTCCCGTCGTGAGCCTCCTCGTGATCGCGGGCGCCGTGTCGCTCCTCCTGCGTGACCTGCCGGCCGTGGTCGGAGACCCGACCCGCCCGCTCGACTGGGTGCTCGTGGCCCTCATCGCCGTCGGCACGGTCGCTACGGTGCTCGCGCGCACCCGCGTCGCGGCCGTCGTCGTCGTGGGGGTGACCGGTTTCGCGATGACGCTCTGGTTCTTCTGGTTGGGTGCGGCGGATGTCGCGCTCACCCAGCTCCTCGTCGAGATCCTCACGGTCTGCGTGCTCGTGCTCGTGCTGCGCCGACTGCCGCGGACTTTCCGCCGTGACAGCACGCGTCGGCGCGTGTCGTCGGCCGTCGTCGCGGTCGCCGCGGGCGTCGCGACCTTCGCGGCCGTGCTGGCCTTCACGGGTCGTCGCGAGCTCTCGAACGCCGCCGACTATTTCCTGCGCAACGCCGAGGCCGAGACGGGCGGGGCCAACATCGTCAACACGATCCTCGTCGACTTCCGTGCACTCGACACACTCGGCGAACTCGTCGTGCTCGGGTTCGCGGGCGTCGCCCTCGCGGCCCTGCTCTCCTCCCGCCGCGCGATCTCCCCGCCGAGCGACGACACCGAGGTCGATGAGACCTCGCCCCTCGCCGACGCTGAGAGCAACGCGGTCTTCGCGCGCTCCCTCACGCGCTGGGCCGGCCCGCTCATCATCGTGCTCTCGATCGTGCTGCTGTGGCGTGGGCACCAGGAGCCGGGGGGCGGGTTCATCTCCGCCCTCGTCGGCGGGGCCGGGTTCACCCTGCTCTACCTCTCGGCCTCGACGGATGAGAGCGCCCGCATCCGTCTGCCATACATCCCGCTCATCGCGGCCGGGGTCATCGTCGCGACCGCGACCGGTATCGCCGGGTTCACCGAGGGCTCCTTCCTGCGCCCGCTCGAATTCGAGGTGCTCGGCTACAAGCTCACGACGGCGCTCATCTTCGACATCGGGGTCTACCTCGCGGTCATCGGAGTCGTGCTCGCCGCGCTCAACCTGCTCGGCGTGCACCGGCACGATCCACCAACGACTCGCGACGACGACACCGACACCGCCACCGCCGAACCGACACCGACCCCCGAGAGGAGCCTCACATGACACTCGCCATCACTGCAGGAGTGCTCGTGTGCGGAGCGGTTTACCTCTTGCTTCGGCGCGAGCTGCTGCGCGTCATCCTCGGCTTCGTGCTGCTCACCCACGCCGTCAACCTCATCCTCTTCGCCGCGGGGGGCACCGCGAATCGCGACGCACCGTTCGGCACCTTCGACGACACCGCCGGGGTCGCCGACCCTCTGCCGCAAGCGTTCGTGCTCACGGCGATCGTCATCGCGTTCTCGATCACGATCTTCCTGCTCGGCCTCGCGGTGACCGGTCGCGTGGACGACGACACGGTGGGTGACGACACGGTCGACCCCGATGCCGACGAGGACGCCGACGCGGATGCCGCCCACGCGGATGTCGCCGCCGCAGATCGGGCGGACACTGCTCGCCCCGCCGACCCCCGGGAGCGCACCTCGTGACGACCGCGCTGCTCCCCCTCTTCGTCGCGGCCCCGATGCTCGTCGCGGTCGTGCTGCTGCTCCTCGGGCGCCGCCCGCGACTGCAAGCGGGCATCCTCCTCGCGGGGTCCCTCGCCTCGATGGCGGGAGGCATCGCCCTCATCATCGCCGTGAGCGACGGCGGCGCCGTCGGGCACGGCGTGGGCGGGTGGCCCGGAGGAATCGCCATCCCCTTCGTCGCCGACATGTTCACGGCGCTCATGATCACGGCCACGGGGTTGCTCACGGCCGTGTGCTCGCTCTTCGCGATCGCCGCGGGCACCGCCGACGGGCGCTATTTCACGCCCCTCGTTCTCGTGCTCATGGCCGGGGTCAACGGCTCGCTCCTCACCGCCGACCTCTTCAACCTCTTCGTCTTCATCGAGGTCATGCTCCTGCCGTCGTACGCCCTGCTCGTGCTCGCGAGGCCGGGCGAGGGTCGCGCTCGTCAGGTGCGCGGCGCGCGGCTCTATGTGACCGTGAACCTGCTCACGTCGACGATCTTCCTCGCGGGAGTGGCGTTCATCTACGGCACCGCGGGCACCGTGAACCTCGGCGAGCTGCAGGGTGCCGCTCACGAGTCCGACTCGGTCGCCGCGGCGACGGGCATCGCCCTCTTCGCCCTCGCGATCAAAGCGGCGATCGTGCCGGTGCACGGATGGCTCGCCCGCGCGTATCCCTCGACCTCGCCCGCCGTCACGGCGCTGTTCTCCGGCCTCCACACGAAGGTCGCGATCTACGCGATCTACCGCATCTACGCCCAGGTGTTCGACGGCGACGACCGCTTCCTCACGATCGGCATCGTCGTGTTCAGCATCACGATGGTCGCGGGGGTGTTCGCCGCCGTCGGCGAGACGACGACACGGTCGATCCTCTCGTTCCACATGGTCAGCCAGATCGGCTACATCCTCATCGGTGTCGCGCTCTTCACCGGGGCGGGGCTCGCGGCCGGAATCTTCTACCAGATCCACCACATGGTCGTGAAGGCGGCACTCTTCCTCTCGACGGGCGCGATCGAAGTGCGTTACGGCTCCGGCACTCTCAAGAGACTCGGCGGCATGGCGCACCGCGAACCCGTGATCGCGGCGGTGTTCTTCGTCGCCGCGCTGTCGATGGCGGGCATCCCCCCGTTCTCCGGGTTCGTCGCGAAACTCGCCCTCGTGCTCGCGTCGCTCGAAGCGGGTCAGATCGCGGTCGTCGTCATCATGCTCGTCGTGAGCCTCATCACGCTCCTCTCGATGCTCAAGATCTGGTCGGGGGTGTTCTGGGGGCGCTTGCCCGACGACCACGAGTTCGCCCACGAGCACAGCCACGACGAGCAGGCTCGGCCGCCTCAGAAGGTCGGGGTCGCCCTCGCGGCTCCCGCGATGATCCTCGCGCTCATCACGATCGGGCTCGGACTCGGGGGCGAGGGGCTACTCGGTCTCGCCGACATCGCGGCCGAGTCGCTGCTCGACACGACCGACTACACCGAGGCGGTGATGGGCTCGTGAGCTGGCTCACCTGGGCGCCGCGCCTCGCCGGCTTCGCCGGATGGTTCGGCGTGGAGATCGTGCGCACCAACGTCGCGGTGCTCTCGGACAACCTGACACCGGGGCAGAACTCCGCACCGGGAATCGCGCGCTACGACACGCGGTGTCGCACCGAATTCGAGATCACCCTCCTCGGTTCGCTCATCACGCTCACGCCCGGCACCCTCACGCTCGGCACGACGCGAACGGATGCGGGCGACTGGGTGCTCTACGTCCACGGGATGTACAACGCCGACGCCGACGACCTCCGCTCGTCGCTGCACCACATGGAATCGCGGATGCTCGGAGCCGTGCGAAGGAAGGGGCTCACCGAATGATTCTCGCGATAGACATCGCCATCGCCATCATCGTGCTCGTCGGCATCGCCGCGACCTATCGGATGCTCGCGGGGCCCACCGACGCCGACCGCGCCGTCGGTGGGGACCTCCTGCTCTTCGGCCTCATCGGCCTCGTCGCCCTCGTGGGTGTGCGCATCGGCAGCACCGCGACCTTCGACATCGTGCTCGTCGCCGCTCTCCTCGGCTTTCTCACCGCGATCTCGCTCGCCCGCATCCTCACGAGAGGCAGACGATGACCGCCTTCGACATCATCGGCAGCGTGCTCGTCGTTCTCGGCGCCCTCGTCTTCGCCACGGCAGCACTCGGCGTGCTGCGATTCCCCGACGTCTACACGCGCGCCTCGGCGGTGGGCACGGCGGGCGGCCTCGGAATCGTGCTCGTCGTTCTCGGCGCCCTCGTTCTGCAACCGACGGTCGCCGATGCGGTCAAGGTCGTGATCATCGTGATTCTGCAGCTCGCGACATCCGCGATCGGCACCATCGCGATCGCGAGGTCGGCCTACCTCACGGGCACCGAGGCGAAACGACTCGAGTTCAACGAGCTCGAATCCGACGAGCTCGAGCGATGACCCTCTCCGTCGCGATGGTGCGGCACTGGCCGCGCTGGGCCCTCGACGGGCGCCACCGCTGGGGATACAGCAGGCTGCGATCGAGACGCTACGGAGCACAATCGCTCGCCGTGCACGTATACCAGCCCGGTGAGCCCCGCGTGCTGCGCCGCTGCGCACACTTGAGCCGCATGTGGACGCCGATCTCGGCCGTCGGCACCCTCACGACGGCCCCGACGGTCGCGGTGGTCGCCGAGATCTCGATGCTCTCGGCGAGCGCGGGGCCTCTCGCCCTGCTCATCCTCGCGGGCACGTCGCTCAATCGCATCTCGGCTCCCGTGCGCGCACGACTCATCACCGTATCGGCGAGACGCGCGGCGGCCCAAGGCGATGTCGCGGCCGACGCCGAGTTCCACGCGGTGCACGACATCCTCGACGCGCTGCGCGACGCCGAACGCCAACTCGACGCCGGTGCCATCACCGGCGCCGAGTTCGACGAGACGTGGGCGGGCGTCGCCGCGCGGATACCCCGCTAGTCGGCTCCGCCCGCCCAACGCGCGCCCGACGCGCTACTCGGCGGCGTCCATCTTCTGCGCGGTGCGCCACACGTGGTCCCACCCCGGGGCGAGGGCTGCGGCACGCTCGAGCGAGAGCACGAGGCTCGCCTCGCGCGCGATGCCCCGGCCCGCGATGTCGAACGCGGTTCCGTGGTCGACCGACACGCGCACGACGGGGAGCCCGACGGTGATGTTGACGCCGTCGTCGCCGTAGACGGCCTTGAACGGCGCGTGACCCTGGTCGTGATAGCAGACCACCACGAGCTTGAATTTGCCGCGCACGGCCGCCGGAATGAGGGCATCCCCGGGGAGAGGCCCCTCGACGGTGAGACCGCGCGAGCGCGCCTCCTCGACGGCGGGGGCGAGGATGTCGGCGTCTTCGTCGCCGAAGAGACGGTTCTCGCCCGCGTGGGGGTTGAGGCCCGCGAGGCCGATGCGCTCGTCGGGGGTGCCCATCGACTTCGCGAACGCGCCCGCGAGCTCGAGCACGTTGACGGTGCGGTCGAATGTGATGTTCTCGATCGCTTGCCGCATCGACACGTGGGTCGTGAGATGGAAGAAGTAGAGCTCGCCCGCGCTCAGCACGAGGGAGAAGTTCTCGACGCCGAACTCGTGGGCGAGCAGCTCGGTGTGGCCGGGCCACTTGTGCCCGCCCGCGTGCATCGCGGCCTTGTTGAGGGGCGCGGTGACGATGCCGTCGACCTCGCCCTCGCGAGCGAGACGGCAGGCTTCGACGACGAATCGGTAGGAACCGTCGCCGGCCTGGGCGCTCAGTTCGCCCAGCTTCACGTCGGCGAGCGACGGACCGGTCTGGATGAGCTCGATCGTGCCCGGCGTGTTGGTGGCGTCGGAGACACGCTCGATCACGCGCACGACGTCGGGGTCGCCGCCGACGTTCGAGACGCCGCGGCGCATCGCCGCCTCGTCGCCGATGACGACGGGAATGCACTTCTCCCGCACATCGTCGTGCCCGAGCAGTGATTTCGCCGTGATCTCGGGACCGATTCCGGCCACGTCACCGAGGGTGAGGGCGAGGCGGGGCAGCGGTGTGGTGGTGAGAGACGAGGTGGGGGTCAAGGTGTTCTCCTAGCGTCGAGCAGTGAAGCGGTGTGGTCCGCGATGTCGAGGGGCACGGCGGTGAGCGGCATGGCGGCGAGTTCGGGAACGATCTCGGTGAGGGATGTCTCCGTGCCGAACCCTCCAGCCTTCGTGACGACCGTGAGGCCGTGGGAGCGTCCACCCTCGACCACCCCGATGGGAATCCCCTCGCGGATCGCGTCGGTCACGCGCACGGCGTCGGCGTCGAGGCGCGCGAGCACGGCTCGAGCACCCTCCCCGCCCATGAGCACGAGGGCGTTCGCCGCGGTGTGCGCGATGACGGCGTCGGTGATGGTCGCGAGCCCCGCGGCGACGCGTTCGCTCGCGTCGGGGTCGGTTCCCCGCTCGGCGGGGGCGAGAACGGCGACGGCGGTGAGGCCCGAAGCTGTGCCGGGCACGCCTGCGCCGGGCACGCCTGCGCCGGGCACGCCTGTGCCGGGCACGCCTGAATTCAGGGCGTCGAGCTCGGCGCGGATCCACCGGGTCGCGGCATCCGTCGAGCTCACGTCGTCGAGGGTCGGGGCGAACGTGTGCACGGCCGTCGAGCTCGCGGCGAGGTGCGCGTGCTGGGCGCGCGAGACATCGTGGAGGGAACTGACCTGCACGACGACGACGCCGCCGGCGCCGGTCGACGGCGGCGGCGGGGTCACCGCGCTCGTCGAGGCGCCCGAACCCCACACGCTCGCCATGACCACCGCGAGACCGGCCGACCCCACGGGCACGACGCGCGCCCCGAGCGCGAGGATCGCGTCGCCGATGGTGTTCACTTCGGTGTCGGTGACCGCGTCGACGACGATCACGCGGTCGCCGTCTTCCGCGACCCCCGCGATGAGGTCGGCGAGCTCAGCGGCGCCGCGGCCGGCGGCCGACACCGAGGTGCTCGACGGGATGAGGTCGGCGAGCACGCTCGTGGTCACGGGGGTGACGGGGTCACGCCCGACCGACGTCGTCTCGACACCGGCTCCGTCGACGAGCAGTCGCCCGCCATCGACCGTGCGCCCCATGGCCGGATAGGCCGGGCACACGACGGCGATGGCGTCCGGGTGAACGAGGGTCCAGGCGTCGAGAGCGCCCTCGATCTGCGCGCTCACCGTTCCGCGCATCGTCGAATCGATTTTGAGGAAGACCCGGTCGATGCCCGACGCCGCGAGGGCGTCGACGGCGTCGCGTGTCTCGCGCTCGGCCTGGGGAGCGGAGTGCGCTCGCGCGTCGGTCACCACGGCCGTGACGCTGCCGTCCGCGGTCGTCACGCCCGCGGGGTCGGTGAGCACGAGCCTCGCGCTCCACCCTCGGCGAGAGAACTGCACCGCGGAGTCGTTCGCTCCCGTGAGGTCGTCGGCGACGATGCCCACCGAAACGGGCGCGGTCGTGTCGGCGAGCGCAGCGGTCTCCGATCGCTCGACCACGGCACTCTCCACGGCGCTCTCCTCGGGGCGCCCCGCGCGATGTCGGCCGGTCACGCGGTGTCGCCTCCGCGCGCACGACGGTCGCCGTCACTGTCGCGGTCGCGGTCGGCCTCGGGAGCGGGAGTGGTGTCGGTGTTGAGCGCGCTCGCGTCGGACCGCGACCCGAGCGCCGCGGCATCCGCCGCCACCTCACGATCGGTCACGTCGTCATCGGCGCCGGCGACGGGCGCATCCCGCAGTCCGCCCTGCTTCTTGAGCACCCACGCGGCGAGCAGCGGGGCGAGCACCGCCGACACGAGCACGGCCGCGGCGACCTGAGCGGTCGCGACCTCGACGAACGGCGCGAAGGTGGGGTCGGCCGCTCCGACGATCGCGGGGGTCGCGATGGCGTTGCCCGCGGTCGTGGCCGAAGCGATGCCGATGCCCGACTCCTTGCCGCGGCGCAGCAGCCAGCGGTAGCCGAAGTAGGCGATCGTTCCGGTGAAGAGGGTCGCGACGATGCCGACGAGGATTCCCGAGAGACCCCCGGTCACGACGTTGCCGAGGTTGATACCGGTGCCGAGCGCGAAGGCGAAGAACGGGATCACGATGTTGGGCACGGGTCGCATGACCTCGGTCCAGCGGGCGTCGAGGTTGCCCACGATGATGCCCGCGATGAGCGGGATCACTGCCGCGATGAGGAGGGTGATGGGGATGTCGGCGAGCCCGGCGACCCCGAGGAAGAGCAGCGAGAAGAAGGGGCCGTCGTTCACGGCCGAGGCGATGTAGGCACCGCGGTCGCGCTCGCGACCGTAGCGACCGGTGAAGGCGAGCCAGAGGCCGCCGTTGCTGTTGTCCATCGCGACGAGCAGGGCGAGGATCGAGACCCCGAGGATGCCCTCGATGCCGACGATCTGGCCGAGGAGCACGACGATCGTCGCGGGGATGATCGACTTGCAGAGCAGGAGCACACCGGATGTCGCGAGCACCGGCCCCGAGGTGCGGAGGGTGATCTGCATCCCGGTCGCGAAGATGAGCACACCGATGAGCGGGAGAGCGCTGTCGCGGAAGAGCGCCGTCGTGAAGTTGCCGAGTTCGAGGAATCCGGGTGCGAACGTGCCGACGATCGATCCGAGGATCAGGGGGATGAGCATGAGCCCGCCCGGGATCTTGTTCATCCCGTCGAACAGGGGGACTTTGCTGGTGACGTGCGATCCGGCTGCCATGGCGAATCTCCTCGAGTTGTGGCGTCTCTGCCTCGGTCGCGCCGTCGTTGTACGGACACGATGTACTGACATTAGGTGGGGTGCGGCATCCTGTCAACGCACAGCCGCACCCCCTTGCGGTCGCCCCTCCGATCGACTGGGCTTGCACGGGCGCGGGTGGTTGCGATCAGACCGAACCACCAGCACCGATTCATAAGCAGCACCGATTCGTAACCAGCACCGATCCCTACCTCCGAGAGGCTCACCCATGAGCGACACGACCGTGAACATCCCCGACGACGCCGACAACCCGCTCGTGCAGCCCGGAATCGACAAGCAGACGGTGACGAACGACGCCGTCGCGGGCGAGACCGTGATCGACACCGGTCACTACGCGGGCCCGACGGGCTCGGAGCCCCTCGAAGGAACCCCGACCCTCGGCGAGAACGACCTCGCGGGCGAGGACATCGACCTCGACGACGGCGAGTAGAGCGCACCGCCACGCCGCGCCGGGCCGCTAGGGCACTACAGTGTGATCATCCGGCCCAGCCCCCGCCGTTTCGCAACGGAGGGGACTCGCCATTCTCACGACATTCGATCGACTGGTCGCGCGTCCTCTCGTGCGCCTGTGGCTCCGGCACTCCTCCGACTCGTGGCAGCGACTGCCGGTTCCGCACGACTCGCCCCACGTGCACACCGTCGGCAGTGATGCCGATCGCGTGCTCATCGCGGGAGACGGCGCGGCGACCGGTCGCGGCGTCGTCACCCACGACCTCGGTCTGCCCGGATACCTGGCGCGCGCCGTATCGGAACGCACGCGGCGTGCGACCGACGTCGACATCGTCGTCGCGGGAGACATGACGGCGGCGGCGTGCCTCGAGTCGATCGCGAACCTCGAGCTCTCCCGCTTCGACTGTGTGCTGCTCGCCGTCGGAGGGGTCGAGGCCCTCGCGTTCACGCCGATCGAGGCGTGGGAACGCGACCTCGGTGCCCTCCTCGACCGCATCGACGCGGATGCCGCCCCCTCGACCGGCACGTCTCTTCTCTCGATCCCCCTCTTCGAGCCGCGACATCTCCTCCCGCGCTTTCTCGCGCGGGCCGTCAACCGTCGGGTGCGACTCATCAACGACGCCACGCGGCGCGTGCTCGCCGATCGTCGAGACGTGCACCTGATCACCGTCGGGCACACAGAAGTGCTCGAGTCGTCGGGAGCCCACACCTACGCCGTGTGGGCTGCGAGCGTCGCCCCCCACCTCGCCGCTCAGCTGCCGCTCGGCGACGAGGAGAGGCGCTCGCGTCGCGAAGAGACCACGAACGAGGCCGCGAGGCAAGCGGCCGTCGATCGCCTGGGCGCGCTCGCGAGTCGCGGGGACCCCGTGCTCGACGTGCTCACCGCGCGGGCGCGCGGACTCTTCGGCACCGCATACGCGGCGGTCACGATCATCGACGTCGACACTCAGAAGTCGGCGTCCACCGCCGGAGCCACAGACCTCGCGATGCCACGCAGCGAATCCTTCTGCGAGATGACGATCAGGCGGGCCGAGCACTTCGCCGTCGAAGACGCGACCCTCGACCCCCGGTATCGCGACTTCCGGTCTGTGACGGGTGACCCCCACTTCAGGTTCTACGCGGGATACCCGATCGAGTCGATGGACGGCGAACGCGTGGGTGCGCTGTGCGTCATCGACACGGCGGCGCGCGAGTTCACGCGCGACGACTCCGCGCTCCTGCGGTCACTCGCACTCCAGGCGCAGGAGCGCGTGCAAGAGCTGAGCGAGCCGCTCGACCCCTGACCGCGCGGTCGGGTCGACGCTCGCCCGGCGGCGCGAGGGAGAGTACCGTGGACGTCAGGTTCATGCCCGCCCAGATATCGCGTCATGAAAGCCCCCATGTCCCACCCGTTCGATCGCATCGTCGCGAGGCCGCTCATCGCGCTGTGGCTGCGGTTCTCGCCGCACTCGTGGGACCGTCTGCCCGTTCCGACCGACGAGCCGCGGGTCTTCGCCCCGGGGCGCGACCCCGACCGCATCCTGATCCTCGGCGACGGTCCGGCGACCGGGCGCGGGGTCATCACCTACGACCTCGCACTCCCGGGGGCGCTCGCGCGCCGACTGTCGGCACTCACGGGGCGCGGTGTCGACATCGAGATTTTGGTCGACGCGCGGATGACCGCCGCCGCTAGCCTCGCGGCGCTCGACGGGGTCGACCTCTCGCGGTTCGACGCGACCGTCGTCTCGGTCGGCCCCGTCGAGGCGCTGCGGTTCACGAGCATGGGCCGATGGGTGCGTGACCTCACGGCACTGCTCGACAGGCTCGACCGCGCGGCCCCCAACGCCATCACGTTCTTCATGGGGGTTCCGTTCTTCGACTCGCACCGCCACTTTCCGACAGCGCTCGCGCGTGCCGCCGACCGTCGTGTCGAGAGACTCAACCGGGCCGCGCGCGCCATCATCGCCCGGCGTCGCTCGACCGTCTTCGTGCCGATCGAACGCACGGCGTCTCTCGAAGCCGCGGATTCGGCGCGCTACATCGACCCCGCGACCATCGTCGCCGAGCACATCGTGCCCGCGCTGCCACCCCACGAGGTGAGGGAGGCGATCGCCGCGCGCACGCTCGCTGCCGACGGCGCCGCCCCGGTGGATGCCGCCACCGCGGCCGCCGCTGACGACGCCTACGAGTCGCAGCGCCTCATCGCGCTCGGCGCTCTCGGAATGACCGCGTCGATCGACGACCCCGTGCTCAACGGTCTGACCCGTCGGGCGCGCGAGCTGTTCGGCACGTCGATCGCGATCGTCAACCTCGTGGGTGAGCGCCGACTCACCTCCGCCTCGACGAGCGGCTATCCCGCCCTCGACGAACCGCGCGAAGAGACCTACTGCGACCTCACTATCCGCGAGGCCAAGCTGCTCGTGCTCGAAGACCTCGAGTCGGATGAGCGCGCCGCCCACTTGCGGGCCGAGTCGGCCAGGCACGGGGTGAGGTTCTATGCCGGCTACCCCATCGAGTCTCCCGACGGCCATCGCGTGGGCGCGTTCTGCGTGCTCGACTCGCAACCGCGCACCTTCTCCGACGACGACGCGATACTCCTCCGGTCGCTCGCGCTCGAAGCGCAGCGGCGACTGTGGGAGCTGTCACGCCGCCCCAGCGCCGACTAGCGCGCGACCGAGCGCCGGCTAGCGTTCGACCATGCCCGACGATCCGAGCACGCTCGTCACGGCGATCTCGATGACGACGCGCTGAGGGTTGATGCGGGGTTGCCGGTAGCGGCCGGCGTAGAGCTCCACGGCGTGGGCGACGGCATCCGGGTCGCGGTTGATGGTCGCGGTTCCGATGAACGAGATCCAGCGCCCCCCGTCGACCTGGCCGACGGTCGCGTGGCCGCCGCGTTCGACGTTGAGCACTTTCTGGGTGCCGTCAGACGTGATGATGCGCACGACACCGTTCTCCACGGTGAACCCCACGGGCACCGAGTGGATGCTCCCGTCGGTGCTGTGCGTCGACAGGATCGCGAGGTGGCGGTCGGTCGTGAATGCGACGGCGTCGGGGGTGAGCTCGAGAGTCACGGTGCTCCTGGGGTCGGGGGTTCCTCGGGTCGGGGTTCCCCGGCTCGGGGTTCCATTCTCGCGGTGCGCGCCTGGGCGCTCGCGATCGGCCCGCTACGGCAGCAGCGCTCCCGCCACCATCGACCACAGCATCGGACCCACGGCAGGCACGGCGATGAGCGACGCCGCCACGACCCCGAGCCCCCACATCACGCGCACCCGGCGTGCTGCCCGCACGGAGCGGTGCAGTCGGGCGAACTCCGCGACGGCGTGCGGTGCGGCCGGGGCGTCGTCGCGCCAGTTGCCCGGGCTGTCGAGTGCCGCGACGGTGGCGGCGAGGGCGTCGGGTGCGAGCATCCGCTTCTGTTTCATGATCCAGCGCCGCAACCGTGCCGCGTCGAGCACCGTCACGTCGGCGGGAGCGGCTGTGATGCGCAGTTGTTTCGCCCCGACGACGGCGATCACGCCGCGCGCGGCGGGCGCTGCGGGGAGTCTCCGGCGCAGTGTCGCGGTCACGCCCGCGGCTTCTCTCGAGGATCTCCGGATGTGCGGCTGCCGCTGACCCGACACCATGAAGGTTGTTCCGGCGACCCACACGTTTCTGCCGCGGTGGTGTTTGGTGTTGATGGTGAACACGCCTCCCGGGCCGACCACGAGGTGGTCGATGTCGGCGCGTCCGGTGCCGACGGGCACGGAGTGGAACACGGTGTAGTCGTCGGGCAGGGCCGCGAGCATCCGTCCGACCTCGAGTTCGCCGAGCGCGCCCTGATACCAGGGGTGCATCTCGTCGCTCAGGGGCGGCATGCCGGGGATGCGTGCGAGCAGCCGTCTCATGTGGGTCCGCCGTTCGTCGGATGTCGAGCAGCGCCCGTCGTCTGTGGGTGAACGACTTCGTGACCGCACCCCACGCGCGGCGATCCCTGCTGTGCGTCAGCTCACCACACGCTGTGCGTGCGCGGATAGACCCACGTGAGGGGGTCAGCGACGCGGTCGGTGATGGAGCGTCACACGCTCCCGCGCGCCGTTCCAGGTGACGAGTAGACAGTCGACGCTCGGTGGGGCGGGCGACATGACGCGAGCACAACTGCGTCGGGTGCGGAAGGATGGAGAGGGGCACCGTTGCGCTCATCCTGCCCGACGACGTGGAGGCCGCATGACCGACCGGTTCGAGTTCTCGCCGTGGGATTTCTGGCGCGGTGCCGACGCCTCCGCTCGCGACGCACAGCTGACGCGACAGGGTGAACTCACCTCCGGTCCGTCACCGATTTCCCTCGGTGAGCGGTGCTTCGTCGCGCGCGGGGCGGCGGTCGACGTCGACGGGCTGCGGCTGGGTGACCGGTCCTACGTCGCGGCCGGCGCCTACCTGACCGGCGACCTGACCGTCGGCGACGATGTGAGCGTCAACCCCTACACGGTCGTGCGCGGCCGAGTGACCATCGGTGACGCCACGCGCATCGGTGCGCACACCTCGATCCTCGGTTTCAACCATCGGATGGACGACCCCGACCTCGAGATCTTCCGTCAGCCTCTCGTGTCGAAGGGCATCGTGATCGGCAGGGACGTGTGGGTGGGGTCGCACGTGGTCGTGCTCGACGGCGTGACCGTCGGAGACAAGGCCGTGCTCGCGGCCGGAGCGGTCGTGACCAAAGACGTTCCCGCGGGCGCGATCGTGGGCGGCAACCCCGCGAAACTGATCCGATGGCGCGTGGCCCCCGCGACACCCGAAGGTGGCGAGCGGGTGTCGCACGCGCCCGCCGATCTCGCCGAGCGGCTCGCGCGGTTCGGCAGGCGCGCTCGCGACGAGGCGACATCGGTTCTCGAGCGAAGTTGGGACTCGACCCTGCGCCTCTTCGTCGACCGCCCGGGCGACGCCCCGACGGTGCGAGCGCAGTGCGACGCGGTCGAGCTCGCCGACCTGCTCCTCGGCAGCGCACCGCCGCAGTTGCCGAGAGCCGAACAGATCGACCGTCTGCTCGGCTGGCACGATCCGGCGAGCGGCCTCGTCGGGCGGCTCGACACGACGCGGGGGTCCGCCACGGTTCAGCAGTCCGCCACGACGCTGCCTCCCGACCCGACCGACGGCGACACGGCCTACCACGTGCTGTGCGTGGGCTACGCGCTCGACCTCCTCGGCGTCGACCTCGGCGCTGACGCCCCCCGACCCGAGCTGCTCGACGCACCGAGCGCTGAGGTGTTGCTGCGGTCGATCGCCGCGTTGCCTTGGCACGACGACCCGTGGAACGCGGGCCACTGGGTCGACGCCCACGGGACCGCGGCGCTCCGCCGGGCGGATGCGGCCGACCCGCGACTGTCGGCCCTCCTCGGGTGGCTCGTGCTCAACGCCGACCCGCGCACGGGCATGTGGGGATCACCGGATGCTCCCGGCGGGCTACGCCAGCTCGTCAACGGCTACTACCGCGCGACCCGGGGGACTTTCGCGCAGTGGGGCGTGGCCGTGCCGCATCCCGAGCGGGTCGTCGACACCGTGCTCGAGCACGCTCGTGACCCGCACTGGTTCGCTCCCGACCGCCTCGACGCGTGCAACGTGCTCGACGTGGCCCACCCGCTGTGGTCGACCCGCGCGAGCGGGCACCGTCGCGCCGAGGTGCTCGCCGTCGCGACCGCGCTGCTCGAGCGCGAGCTCGACGGCTGGGTGGAGGGGGCGGGGGTGTCGTTCCGCGCGCGAACACCGCAGACCGCGAGCCTGCCCGAGGCGCAGCCGGGGCTGCAGGGCACCGAGATGCATCTCGCGATCGTCTGGTATCTCGCCGACCTGCTCGGGCTCGCCGGCTCGCTCGGATACCGCCCGCGCGGGGTGCACCGGCCGGAGCCCGCGCGGCGCACTGGGTGAGCGCTGCCGGGCATCCCGGCAGGAGCGGGTGGCTACCGCTGCGCCATCCCGCGGCTCTCGGTGATCACGGCGGCGAGAGCGTCGAGTTGTGAGGCGTCTTCGAGCGCCGAGCCGACGGCCGCCACGCGCACGCCGGCCTCGAGAAACGTGGTGACGTTTCGCGCGTCGAGACCGCCCGTAGCGACGAAGCGCACGTGCGGAAAGGGGCCGCGCATGTGGCGGAACCACCCGGCACCGAGCCACTCGGCGGGGAACGCCTTCATCCAGGTGAGGCCGAGCGCGACCGCGGCCTGCACTTCGCTCGGTGTCGCGACGCCGGGCAGAATCGGGATGCCTCGCTTCTGGGCCGCGCGCACGATCTCGGGATCGGTGCCGGGCGAGACGAGGTAGGCCGCACCGCACTCGGCCGCACGATCGACCTGATCCGTTGTCAGAATCGTGCCCGCACCGACGAGCTTGCCCCGCAAAGCGCCGAGACGCACGACCTCCCGGAGGGCCCGCTCGTCTTCGTCGGTCTGCAGCGGCACCTCGACGGCATCGATGCCGAGATCCCACGCGGTGGTCGCGAGCCGCACGGATCGCTCGAGCCCCATCCCCCGGAGGATCGCCATGATCGGGGCGCCGGCGAACGCCTCGTCGAAGAACTCGGTGCTCATCGTGGTGCCTTTCGTCGGGCTGTCTCGGTCTCTGCTGTCTCGGTCGGTGCTGTCTCGGTCGGTGCGGGGCTCGTCGATCGAGTCGCCCCGCGTTCTCAGGGTCGTCGCGGCACGGGCGTGACCGGCTCGCAGCCGGTCGCTCGGTGGTGCGCCGGCGAGGAGCGCGGCGAGGTATCCGCCCGCGAAGGCGTCGCCCGCGCCGACGGCGTCGACGACGTCGACCCGCTCGCTCGGCACGAAGAAGACGTCGTCTCCGATGTGCGCGGATGCTCCGACGTGGGCGTCTTTGACGATGACCTGCGGCACCTCGGCGAACCGCGCCCGGATCTCCGATGCCGTGGAGTCGCCCCACAGCGACTCCGCTTCATCGCGCCCCACGAGCAGAGCGTCGGCGCGACGCGCGAGCGCCTCGAGAGCGCCCGCGGCATCACGTGCACCCCACAGCGCCGGTCGATGGTTGACGTCCACGCTCACGAACACGCCGGCGTCACGCGCGCGCACGATGACCTCGTCGAGGAACTCCGCAGCTGAGGCGGAGAGGGCGAGAGTGATGCCGGAGATGTGCATCACCGCGACCCCCTCGAAGTCGAGGCCGCGCGCATCCGCCGCCGACAGGGTCGACGCCGCCGACCCCGCGCGGTAGTAGCGCACGGGCGCACCGGGGTCTTTGACGTAGAGCCCCGTCGGATGCTCGCGATCGATGATGACGCCGCGCGTGTCGACTCCGCGGCGGGTCAGCTGGTCGAGGATGCGCGCGCCGAGCGCATCGTCACCGAGGCGACTGAACCAGCGAGCCTCCCCTCCCGCTGCCGCGACGTGGGCGGCGACGTTCGATTCGGCACCCCCGGCATCGACGAGGAACGTCTCGGCCGTGCGCACTCCGCCGTCGACCGCGGGCGTGACGACCGCCATCGTCTCGCCGATGGCGAGCAGTGCGCCCGTGAGCGCCACCGTCATCTCAGCTCGGTGACGGGCGCGGCATCCATGTCATCGAAGGCCTGGTTCTCTCCCGCCATCGCCCACACGAACGAGTAGGCCGCCGTGCCGACGCCGGAGTGCAGCGACCAGCTCGGCGAGATCACCGCCTGCCGGTCGGCGACGACGAGGTGTCGGGTCTCCTGTCGTTCGCCGAGCAGGTGGATGACGCGCGCCTCCTCCGGCAGGTCGAAGTAGAGGTAGCACTCGGTGCGGCGATCATGGGTGTGCGCGGGCATGGTGTTCCACATCGACCCGTCGTGCAACTGGGTGACGCCCATGACGATCTGGCACGAGCGGATGCCGTTCTCGTGGATGTACTGGTTGAGGGTGCGCCGGTTCGACGTGCTCTGGTCGCCGAGCTCGCGCACCGTTCCTTCGCCGGGCGAGACGAGAGTGGTCGGGTAGCTCGTGTGCGCGGGCGCAGAGAAGAGGTAGAACTGGGCCTCGCCGTCGCCGTCGGCGAACGAGATGTCGCGCACACCTCGACCGAGGTAGAGGCACGCGCCCTTCACGAGCGTGTGGGTCTCGCCGTCGGCGGTGACCGTGCCGGTTCCGCCCACGTTGATGACGCCGAGTTCACGGTGCTCGAGAAAGGTCTCGCTGCGGATCTCGGGGTAGCCGGTGAGCTCGAGAGTCCCGCCGGCGGGCACGGCGCCCCCGAGCACGATGCGATCGTGGTGGGTGTAGGCGAGTCGGATCTCCCCCGCGACGAAGAGCTCGGGCAGCAGGTACTGCTGGCGCAATTGCGCGGTGGTCCAGCCGGGGATCTGCTCGGGGTTGGTCGCGTAGCGCTGTTCCATGTCTGTGGTTCTCCTTGCGTTGTGGTTCGAGGTCACCGGACGAGCCAACCGCCGTCGACGGGAACGATGGCGCCCGTCACATAGGAGGCGGCGTCGGAGGCGAGGTAGACGAAAGCGCCCTGCAGGTCTTCCGCCTCTCCCCAGCGCCCCGCGGGGATCCGACCGATGATGGTGCGCTCCCGTTCGACATCTGCGCGGATGGCCGCGGTGTTGTCGGTCGCCATGTAGCCGGGCGCGATCGCGTTGACGGTCACGCCCGAGGCGGCCCACTCGTTGGCGAGCGCCTTGGTGAGGCCGGCGACGGCGTGCTTGGATGCCGCGTATCCGGGCACGAGGATTCCGCCCTGAAAGCTCAGCATCGACGCGACGTTGATGATGCGACCCGAACCGCGGGCGAGCATGTGTCGCCCGGCCGCCTGCGAGAGGTGGAAGACGGCGTCGAGGTTGACCGCGAGCACCTCGCTCCACGCGTCGGCGGGATGCTCGGCGGCCGGCGCCCGGCGGATCGTGCCCGCATTGTTGACGAGGATGTCGACGGCCCCGAGTTCGGCGATCGCTTCGTCGACGGCGGCCGCGAGTTCGGTTGCGCCGGCCGACGCGAAGTCGCGGCGGATGAGGTGGACGCGGCGCCCGAGCGAGCGGATGCGCTCCGCCGTCTCGGAGGCGTCCCCCCGGTCGAGGAGCACGACGTCGGCACCCGCCTCGGCGAGACCGACTGCCGCGGCCTGGCCGAGCCCCTTCGTCGATCCTGTGACGAGGGCGACGCGCCCGTCGAGTCGAAAGCGGTCGAGGATCATGATCGGACTCCTTCGGTGCGGGGCGCAGCGGCCGCGAATCGGGTGGTGAGTTCGCCGAGACCGGCCACACGGATGGTGACCGAGTCGCCGTCGGCGAGGGGGCGATGGGCCGCGAGGGCGTCGGGTAGTTTCTGCGGGCTGCCCGTGGCGATCACGTCGCCCGGTTCGAGCACCATGACCTGGCTCAGGTAATGCACGATGAACGCCATTGGGAACACGAGGTCGGCGGTGCTCTGCGACACGGTGACGAGCCCGTCGCGCACGACTTCGACCGTGAGATCGTGCGGGTCTGCCACGGCGTCGGATGTCGTGATCCACGGGCCGAGCGGGCCGAACCCGTCGAAGCACTTGCCGAGCTCCCACTGGCTCGAGCGCCCCTGCCAGTCTCGCGCCGACACGTCGTTGAAGAGCGTGTAGCCGGCGATGTGCGATGCGGCGTCGTCGAGGCTCACCGCGTCTGCCCGTCGACCGATGACGAGGGCGATCTCCCCCTCGTAGTCGACATCGTCGCTCACGCGGGGCAGCGTGACGACATCCGCGGGCCCACGAAGCACGTTCGGAGTCTTGACGAAGACGTCGGGGTACTCGGGGTCGGGGTCGCGCTCGGAGGCCCCGGCGCGAACGTGGCCGCGGTAGTTGTAGCCGAGGCACAGGATGCGGCCCGGTTGCACGGGGGCGAGCAATCCGACCTCGGCGAGCGATCGCGTCTGCTGCCCCGCGGTTGCGAGCTCGCGGGCTTCGGCGAGCGCGGCGGTGTCGGCGAGCAACGCCTCGAGACTCTCGGCGATGCCGCTGAGGTCGACGACCCGCTCGCCGTCGACGACCGCCCCGGGCCGAGGGCCGTCGTCGGAGCGATACGTGACGAGCCTCACCAGTAGCCCCGCCAGTTCGGTCGGGATGCCCGAGTGAGCGCCTCGAGGTAGAAGTAGTCGCCCCACAGGCTGCCCTCGTCGACACCGACGCTCTTGGGCAGGTCGTAGACACCGTGGAGCAGCAGCGCGTCGGAATCCTCGGGGTGCTCGGGGGTGTAGTTGGCGATGAGCGACCCGAGGATCGCTCGCGCGGTGTCGACCGCCCACGCGGCCCGCTCGGGGTCGGTCTCCACCTCCGCGAGGGTGAACAGTCCGCACACGGCGATCGCGCCCGACGAGCTGTCTCGAGGCGCATCGGCGCCGTCCGTGAAGACGAGGTCCCAGAACGGAACACGGTCGGCGGGCAGGCGGGAGACGAAATAGTCGGCGCACCGACGAGCCGCGTCGAGCAGCCGCGGGTCGCCTGTGGCCCGAAAGTTCATGGCGAAGCCGTACAACCCCCAGGCCTGTCCGCGGGCCCAGCACGATTCGTCGCCGGCACCCTGCTCCGTGCCTCCCCGGAGCGCCTCCCCCGTCTCCGCATTCCAGTAGAACGTGTGGAACGTCGAGTCGTCGTCGCGGAGGATGTGGTCGTGCAACTGCACGGTGTGTCGCCTCACCGCGTCGGCGTACCTGCCGTCACCGGTCTGCTCGGTCGCCCACGTGAGCAGCGGCATGTTCATGAGGCTGTCGATGATGGTGCGGCCGCGCTGCTTCGGATCCTGCAGGTCGCCCCACGCCTGGATGATGCCGGCCGGTTCCAAGAAGCGCCGCATGAGGTGGTCGGCGGCGAGCACGCCGGCATCGCGCGCGTCGCTGTCGCCGTCGAGGCGCCACGCCGCAACAGTGGTGAGGCTGTAGAGAAAACCGAGGTCGTGGGTGTAGAGGTCTTCTCCCGCCCGCACGCGCCGCGAGAAGTCCGCCGTGTCGACCCGCGCCGCCTCGCGGAAGCGGTCGTCGCCGGAGAGCTCCCACGCGAGCCACCGCAGTCCCGTCCAGAAGGTCGTGGTCCACCCGCGGTTGGCTCCGAGCGCGAACCCCTGGCCGGCCGGCCGGAGGAGATACCGGTCGTCCGTCGTCGTGTCGTCGGGAAACTGCGTGCCGAAGGTGGCGATGTTGCGGCGCACCGAGCTGAGAGCGTCGGTGATCGCCCTGTCGAGCGTCGCCGGATCGAGGGCGGTGCCCGTTGCAGGCGTGAGGTATGTCATGGTTTCCAGTCCTTGGTCGAGAGCGTTGATTGCGCGAGCACCGCTCACGCGGTCGCCGGCTCCACGTGCAGCACGGGCTGCAGGGCGAAGCGGGAGTTGGCCCACGCGAGATAGAGGGCCGCAGACGCGGTGATGCCGATCCCGATCGCCGGCAGGTTGACGAAGAGAGCGGCTTGCGTGGCGATGATGAGCAGGGAGACGACGGTGAGATACCACCGGCGCAGGGCGAGAACCGCGCTCGCCGCGAGAACCGCCCCGAGTCGGGCGCCGGGCACCTCCGAGATCGCGACGAGAGCGAGTAGGCCGACGGAGACGGCGAGCACAGCCAAGACGCCGAGCAGCGGCACCGTCATGACCGCGACATCCGTTCCCGCGAGCAGGCTCAGGTCGACCAGGAGCACGACGACGACCGCGACGACCATCGCGCCGATGGCGAGCGATCGACGCCAGCCGTCGCGAAGCCCCGCGAGGTAACCGCGCACGGGTCCGAGCCCTCCGGCAGCGTGCTCGCGGAAGGCGCGGAACGCCGCGGTCACGGCCGGCGCCGCGAAGACGGCCGCCACGGCCAGCACCGGCCACGACCGCGTCGGGTCGGTCGTGATGAGCAACACGACGAGGGGCAACGCCGTCACGAGCATGAGCGCGTTGACGAGGAGACCGAGCGCGACCACTCCGATGGTGCCGGAGACAGCCTCGAACGAGATGCGTCGCATGCGCTCAGCCCTTCAATCCGCTGGTGGCGATGCCCTCGACGAAGTACCGCTGGCCCAGCATGAAGATGATCGCGATGGGCACGATCGAGATCGTGAGTCCCGCGAACAGGAGGGCGTAGTTGGTGTCGTAGAGGTTGCTGACGAAGCTGCGCAGACCGAGCTGCATCGTCCACAGTTCCGGGTCGCGCAGGTAGATGAGCGGGCCGAGGTAGTCGTTCCAGGTGTTCACGAACGTGAGCAGCGCGAGACTCGCGAGCGCGGGCACCGACAGCGGGAGCATGATCTTGCGCCAGATGGCGTACTCGGTCATGCCGTCGATGCGGGCGGCCTCGCTCAGCTCCTCGGGGATCGTCTCGTAGTACTGCTTCATCAGGAACACGCCGAAGGCGCCGAAGGCCTGGAGCAGCATGATCGAGATGAGGCTGTTGGTGAGGCCGGCCTCGGTGAGCAGGATGAACTGCGGGATCATGTAGGACTGCCACGGAACCGCGATGGTTCCGATGTAGAGCAGAAACAACACGTCGCGACCGCGAAAACGCATCTTGGCGAAACCGTAGGCGGCGAACGATCCGGTCAGCACCTGCAGGAGCGTCACGACGGTCGACACGACGAGAGTGTTCCGGGTCCACGTCACGATGTCGGAGCGCGACCAGATCTCGATGTAGTTGCTCCAGATGAACGTCTCCGGAAACCACTGCACGGGCACCGAGAAGACCTCGTTCGCCGACTTCAGCGAGCTCATGAGCATCCAGAAGAACGGGGTGAGCAGGGCCGCCGCGAAGATGATCATCGCGATGTAGCCGATGGCCCGGCCGACCCGATAGCGCGCGGTCTGCTCCCGCGGGGTGCGCATCGGGCGCGGATCGTCGAGCTTGCGCAGGGTCTGCTGCGTGATGTTCCGATCGAGGAGTTCAGACATCAGACGCTCCGTTTCTTGTTCCAGAGGAACTGGACGACCGTGACGGCGATGCAGAGGAAGAAGAGAGCGACGGCAGCCGACGAGGCGAAGCCGAACTGGTTCTCTTCGAAACCGCGACGGTAAATGAACTGGGAGATCACGAGGGTGGACTGCCCGGGGCCGCCACCGGTCATCACGAGGATGAGGTCGAAGATCTTGAGCGAGTTGATGGTGAGCATCACCATGACGAAGAACATCGTCGGTCGCAGGCACGGGAGCGTCACGTTGACGAAGCGCTGCCATACGCCCGCGCCGTCCATGCGAGCGGCCTCGTGCAGTTCGCGGGGCACGGTCTGCAACCCGGCGAGGAACAGCACCATGTAGTAGCCCATGTCGCGCCAGGTGCCGACGATGACGACGGCGGGCATCGCCCACTCGGGCGATGTGAGCCACCCGGGAGGTTCGGTGATGCCGATGAACCGCAGCGCCTCGTTGATGGGCCCGGAGTCGGGGCTGAAGAGCAGGTTCCAGACCACGGCGATCGCGACGATCGAGGTGATGTAGGGGAAGAACGCGGCGGTGCGGAAGAACGAGATGCCGCGCAGCTTGTTGTTGAGCAGCAGCGCGAGCCCGAGCGACGCGACGATCGTCAGCGGGATGTGGAGAACCGTGTAGTAGAGCGTGTTGATGAACGAGATGCGAAAACTGCCGTCGCTCATCAGGCGCTCGTAGTTGGCGAACCCGACCCAGTCGGCGGTGCCGAAAGCGTTCCAGTTCGTGAACGACATGTAGAAGAGCACGACGATCGGGATGAGCGTGAGCAACCCGAACCCGATGAAGTTGGGCAGGATGAAGCTCCAGCCGACGATGGTGTTGTGTCGGCGGAGCTTCGAGCCCGGTCGATGCTGCGGAACCTTCCGCGACGCCGGCGCTGCGGCGGTTGTGGCGCTGGTCGCCATGGGGTCCTCCGGTTATCTGACGATGGTCGGTGCAAACGGTGGTCGGTGCCGGCCCGGGCGATCACCCGGGCCGGCGGGGTGGGTTATTCGGTTCCGACCTCGCTTGCGACTCGCGCCTCCGCCTCCTCGATGGCGGCGTCGATTGGGGTCGAGCCCGAAAGGATCGCGCTGTGCATGTCGGCGAGGATTCCCTGGATGGCCGCCGTCTGGCTCGACGTCGGGTTCTCCGGAAGGGTCTCGTGCTCGGCGAAGGCGAACGTCGAGAGCTCGTCTGTCGGGGCGCCGTCGATCGAGAAGTAGGTCTCGACCACCGAGTCGTTGAGAAGCGCCGGGGTGATTCCGATGCCCGCGAGCACCTGAGCGGCATCCTCACTCGCAGCGAACTCGAGGAACGCCTTGGCGGCGTCGATCTTGTTCTCGTCGATGCCCGCGTTGATTCCGAAGCCGGTCGGGTCACCGAAGGTCACGGGCTCGGCATCGAGTCCGGTCGTCGATGCGTCGTCCTGAGGAATCGGGGCGATACCCCACTCGAAGTCGTTCGCCTCCCCCGATTCCTGCTGGGCGATGAGAGTCGCGACGTACCACGTGCCCATGGGGAGCATGGCTGCCTTCTGGGTGCCGAACTCGCCCTGGTAGGTGAGCTGGTTCGCGGTCGCGGTGTTGAAGGCGACCTCGGAGCCCTCCTCCTCCATGGCCTGCACGCGCTCGTAGTACGGCGCGAAGTGTCCGAAGTCACCCTCGAGGATGTCGGCGCCGCTCTGCGCGCTCGCGAACCCCTGCACCGTCGACTGCCACGTGTGCAGGTAGGCACCCTTGACGTCGGCGGTGGTCAGCTCGGCTGCTGCAGCCTCGTAGTCGTCCCACGTCCACGAGCCGTCCGGCTGCTCTACGCCCGCGGCGTCGAAGAGGTCTTTGTTGTAGAAGAGAACCCAGGAGTCCTGGCGATACGGCACGGCGTACGACGCCCCGTCGATCTCGTACGACGACGTGCCGCCGACCTCCTCGGGCAGTTCGACGTCGGAGACGTCGAGCAGCTGGCCACCCTCCTGGAAGGTCGAGACGAACTTGACCTCCTTCTGGGTGATGATGTCGGGGCCGGAGCGGGCCGCGAGGTCCGCTGTGAGCAGGGTGTTGTATTCGACCGGGTCGTATCCGACGAGGTCGAAGGTGATGTCGGGGTTCTGCTCGGTGAACGCGTCGGTGATGGCCTGGAACTCGGGGGTCGTGTCGAGGCTCCACCCCGACAGGGTGAGCGTGACGGGACCGTCGGGGTCGCTGGCCTCGGAGCCGGAACTGCACCCGGTGAGAACGATCGCCGCGGTGGCGACGACGCCGGCGACTGCTGCGAATGAACGCTTCATAGTTGATTACTCCTTCGTAATGGATGGATGTGATCGCCCGCGGCGCGGACGCTCGGTGCTACCGGTCTGCCGCCTCGGCGGGTCCGGGGGTCGGGTTGCGGCCGGTGGTGACAGCACCGTCCGGCCAGGTGATGGTGGCGACGCCGTCGACGAGGTCGACACCGGTGTCGGTGACCTCGACTCGATCGATTCCGCTCAGTTCGATGAGGCTCGCGGTCCACGCGCCGACGGTCACCGGCAGCTCGAGCACGGGCACGGCGGAGTCGGGCCCGAGCGGGCTCGCATCCGCCCGACGGACGATGGCTCCACGAGCGTCGTCGATCGAACCGACGGGCAGCGAGCCGACGGGCAGCGAGCGGATGCGGCTCCGCACCGCGCCGCAGTGAGCCTCGGCGGTCGCACCTTCAGCCGAAGCCTTCACGGTGTCGCCCGATACGGCCCACCCGCCGATGCGGAGGCGCACCTGCGCGGGTTCGACGTCGAACCCTTCGAGCCCGCGGAGCGCATCGACGCGAGCGAGTCGCACCTCCCACGCTCGACGCACGAACGACACCACGGTGATGTTTCCGGCGATCTCGATGTCACCCTCGATGCCCGACCCGTGGCGGTGCGCGGCGACGCGTGCAGACATCCAGTGGGCCGGCCACGTCGAGGCGGCGACACCCACGGGCTCGTCATCCTCACCCTCGATGCGCACGTCGAGGAGCGTCATCGCCGCGCGATGGGTGGCCCTGCCCGCGTCGTCGACGAGTGCGACGGACTGTTCGAGAGGGTGCTCCCAGGCCGCAGCATCGGCGAGAGGAGCCGCCGCGGTCGCGTAGCCGATGCGCGCATAGAGCGGGGAGTCGCCCGTCACCGCTCCCTTGAGCGCGTGGTCGGTGCCGTGGTTGACGACGCGCGCGATTCCGTCGTCGGCGGTCGTCGCGATGATCCACCCCGCGGAACGCACGGCCCGCAGCGCATCCGCTTCGCTCACCGGAAGCGGCTCGGCTGCGGCCGTCCAGACCGGATGCTCGGCGGGCAGAATGAGCCCGAGAAAGCCCTTGACGGCCCAGTAGGGCGAGCCCGGGCCCGAGTAGGACTGCGCGAGTGCGGGCCACGCGTGGTGCCACCCGAGGGTGAGCTGCCCCTCGTCGGTCGGCGCCCCGTGCTCGGCGAAGTGCCCGACGATGCGTTCGGCGATCGTGCGGAGGCGCCCGGGAGACACCGACGGGACGTCGGCGATGGCGCCGATCCAGAACGGCGCCGCGGCGGCGAAGCGGTAGATGAGGCTCCGCCCCTGAATGAGAGGCGACCCGTCGGCACCCACGAGGTGGATCGCATCCTGCAGGTACCTGTCGAGGGCGGCGACATCGCTCGCGGTCCGCCCGCCGGCAAGGTCGGCGGCCCCGCGCATCCGCGACCAGAGCACGGGATACGTGTGCAGGGCCCAGCCGACGTAGTGGTCGTAGGAGCGCTCGACGCCGTCGGAGATCCAGCCGTCTTCTCGCGCGAGCTCGTCGTGCAGCGCGAGGTCTGCCGCGACATCCGATTCCGACCACGGGCCGCCGACCGAGCGCAGGAAGGTCTGAACGACGATCCGGAACCAGAGCCAGTTCGTTCGCGGGTAGGTGTCGTCGCCGACCACGGGAGCGAGATAGTCGATGACCCGCTCTTGCGTGAGGGCGTCGAGGCGGTCCCAGATCCACTCCCGGGTCATGTCGAGCACGAGGGCGATGGACGCGGCTTCGACCTTGGCTTGAGCGTGCTCGTCGAGGCGCACCCAGCGGTCGGGGGCCGCGGGGTCGACCCCCGCGGTGATGCCGCGTCGATAGAAGTCGGCGAGTTCGTCGAGTCGCGAGTCGTGGGGGGCGTCGATCGATTCCGCGGAGAGACGGAAGCCGGCGAGGAGCAGGGTGCGGGCGAAGCCTTCGAGCCCGTCGACGTCTCGTCCGTAGCCGCCGACCTCGCCGGGAGGGATGATCTGTGAGCCACTCGGCGACGCCCACGCCCGTGCCGCATCGAGGAGGCGATCGGCTGCCGCAGCCCAGTCCGCTCGGGCCCAGCTTGTCGCTGGTCCGGCTGCTGCGTGCACGACGTCGTCCACGAATCTCCTTTGATCGAGCTCCGGTCAACCGGAACTAGAAAGGACGATAACAATCACTTTCGTCATGTTCAAGACTTTTATCGATTGGTTGTGATCGTTTATGATCGCTTTATGGTCATCCCGAGCGACGAACCGTGACGCCGACATCCGCCGACGGTCGCTTCGCGGGCCCGCTCTCGGCGCAGATCGGGATGTTCGCCGACGCCGACACTCTCGCAGATGCCCTGCGTCTGCATCTCGTCGACCCCGCCGAGTCGCTCGACATCCCGCACGATGCCGAGGCGTGGAGTGAGGGCGGGGTCGCCGACAGGGCGACGCTCCTCCACCTGCTCGACCTCGCGAACGCCGAAGCCGCGACACCGTGGCCTCAACCGCTCGCATCTCTCGCCGCGCGCGTGCACGACGACGGCGACCGCGATCGCTGGGAGCAGCGCGCGTTCGAAAGGCAGCGACGGCTGAGTCGAGCCGTCGTCGCGGCTCTCGCCACAGACGACGACCACCCCCTCGAGGCCGTGCTCGACGGGGTCATGCTGCTGTGCGAGCAGAGCTCGTGGTGCTGGCCCGCCCACGACGACGTGCGAGATCAGACCGGTCACGTGCTCGCCGACGTCGAGCGCCCCTTTCTCGACCTCGGGGCGGGCGAGGTGGTCGGTCAACTCGCCGCACTCGATCACGTGCTCGGGCAGCGCCTCGAGAGGCGATACCCCGGCACGCGCGCGCGGATCCGGCTCGAGGCGAAGCGGAAGATCATCGACCCCTTCGTCTCGCGTCGGGATTGGCACTGGATCGGCCTCGACGGCGACGTGCACAACTGGAACCCGTGGATTCACGGCAACGTGCTCCTCGCGGCGCTGCGGCTCCTCGATGATCCCCGGGATGCCGCCCTGCGCGTGCACGTCGTCGACCTCGTGATCGAGGGGCTCGACCGCTACCTCGTCTCCCTGCCCGACGACGGCGCCATCGACGAGGGCTACGCCTACTGGTGGAACGGCGCGTGCCGCGCGATCGAGGCGGTCGACGCCCTCGATCACGCGCTCGGTCGTCGCCTCCGCATCGCGCAGATCTCCGCGCTACGCGAGACCGTGGCGTTCCCTCACCGCATGCACCTCGGTGCCGAGTGGTATCTCAACCTCGCCGACGGCCAAGCCCGCCCCTCGGCCGACCAGCCCTGGCACGCCCTCCATCGAGCCGCGCGAGCGGTCGGCGACTCCGACGCGCTCGCGCACGCCGCGGCCCACCGCACACCGGACAGTCCGGCGGCATCCGAGCACGAGGGTCTGCCGCGATTGCTGCGCGGAATCACCGACCGCGCGTGGGTGGACGCCCTCCCGCAGGCATCACCGCTGCCCGCCGAGGTGTGGTTGCCGTCGACCGAGGTGCTCGTCGCTCGCGAGACCGCGGGCGACTCCCGCGGCGTGTGTCTCGCGGTGAAGGGCGGGCACAACGGCGAACACCACAACCACAACGATGTCGGCTCTTTCGTCGTTGCGTCCGACGGCGTTCCGGTGATCGTCGATGCGGGCCGCCCGACCTACACGCTGCAGACGTTCGGGCCGGAGCGGTATTCGATCTGGACGATGCAGAGCGGATGGCACAACACGCCCGTGCTCGCCGGGTCGGAGCAGCGCGCGGGCTCCGATGCGGCCGCGCGCGACGTGCACCGAACGTCGTCGCCTGACGCAAGCCGGTTGAGCCTGGACGTTCTCGCCGCGTATCCTGACACCGAATTTACATCGTGGCACCGCACGGCGGCGCTCGACCGATCCACGGCGACGATCGTCGTGGAGGACCACTGGACGACAGGGGACGACGCGGGTGCTCCAGATGGCACGAGCGTGCGGATGCTGATCGCCGGCGAGGTCGAGCTCGGCGAGGGCACAGCGCTCATCACCCCTCTCGACGGGGCGAGCCCCCTGCGTGTCGGCTGGACCCCCGCGGCTCCGGCGACCGTCGTGGTTCGCGAGCTCGACGACCCTCTGCTCACGGATGTGTGGGGCCCTCGTATCCGGCGCCTCGACCTGGATGTCGCCGGCCGCGACGGGCTCACGGTCGTCATCGAGCAGGCCCGCACCACGGAAGGGCGCGTTCGATGACCGATCAGCCTCCGCTCGCCTCCGAACGCCGGTCGCACGTGCTCGCGACTCTCGCTCGCGACGGTGCCGTGCGTCTCTCCCAGCTGATCGACGATCTCGGTGGTTCGCCGGTGACGCTGCGCCGCGATCTGGCTCAGCTCGAGCGCGAGGGGCTGCTGCAGCGCGTGCACGGGGGCGCCGTGGCGACCGAGGCGACGGCCGGTAGTGTGCGCGCCGCGCGAGCTCAGGGCGGAGCGATCGCGGTGCTCGTGCCGTCACTGAACTACTACTGGCCGGGTGTTCTGCGGGGGGCGGAGCGCGCGGCGAAGCGGCACGGTCTCGATGTTGTTCTGCGCGGGGCGTCGTACGACTTGCAAGACGAGCGCCCCGTGCTCGAGCGGCTCGTGCGCGACGAGCGGGTGCGCGGCCTCATTGTGGCGCCGAACACCGACACCCCTCACGCTCACGACGTCGTGCGGTGGCTCGCCGACGCCGCCGTGCCGAGCGTGCTCGTGGAGCGGGATGCCGTGCTGCTGCCGGAGGGCACCCCCGTCGAGTCGGTCACGACCGACCACGCACTCGGGGCGGTGCTCGCGGCTCGGCACCTGGCGAACCTCGGGCATCGGCGGGTGGGGCTCATCAGTTCGCGCGACTCGCCCACCTCGCGCAAGATCCGGGCCGGCTGGGAGGCGGCGTGTGCCGAGCTCGGGCTCACCCCGTCGGATCACTTCGAGACGGTTCTGCCGCCCCGATCGAGCCAGGATTTCTCCACCGTCATCGAGCAGACCCTCGACACCGCGCTCGGCGCGCGGGTGAGCGCTCTCGTCGTACACTCCGACCCCGAGGCGATGGCGTTCGTCGACCTCGCGCTCGACCGCGGCATCCGTGTGCCCGACGACCTGTCGGTGATCGCGTACGACGACGAGGTGGCCGAACTGTTCACCCCGGCGCTCACGGCGGTGAGCCCGCCGAGGTCGGATGTCGGTGCCGCCGCGGTCGAACTGCTCGCGCAGCGTCTCGACGACCCGAACCGGCCTGTGCACCGCGTCGTGCTCAACCCGAGCCTCAACGTGCGCGGTTCGACGGCGCCCCCACCTGCCGACTGACGGGGCTGACCTCACGCCGTCACGCGGTCACGCCACGAGCTTCGTCCGTTGTCGCCCGAGTGGCCGCCAGATCTGATCCGGGTCGAGCCAGGGTGGTGCCAATAGTCGGGGTCTGCCCCGGATCATCGCCATCGTGAACTCGGACGCATGCAGCATGTGGTGATGCGCCGAACACAGCAGTGCACCGTTGTCGATGTCGGTCGGACCACCGTTGGCCCGTTCGATCACGTGGTGGGCTTCGCACCATGACGGGGGCGCCTGGCACTGCGGCCACACGCACCCACCGTCGCGAACCGCGAGCGCTTTACGTTGGGCGGTGCTGAAAAACTCCCGCTTGTGGCCTAAATGAAGCACTTCGCCGGTCTCCCCGAGCAGGATCGGCTGATACCCGGCGTCGCACGCGAGCTGTTGCATCGTGACGGCGGAGACGGGTTCGGCGACGTCGTCGAGCCACCCCACTCCGCGCCCGGTCTGCAGCGCGTCGAGGGTCGTGACCGCCATGACCGTGACCGTCGGCCGCAGACCTCCTCGAGTGCTCTCCGCGGCCCGAAGCCCGGCGGTGAGTGTGCCCATCACGATGTCGTACTGCCGCTGCTCGCGAGTCCGAGGGTCTCGCACGCGCTCGACGATAGCGGCGTCGGCGTCGGCATCGCCATCGCCGTCGGCGTCAGCCCCGGTGCCCCCATCCGTTTCGCCCCCGTCCTCTGCGCTCAGAAACCGCGGGGTGACGCCCGGCGCCGAGCCGTCGGCGAAGACGGCGCGCAAGAGCGCGCCGCCGACCGAGTCGCACGTGCCGCTGAAGCGGGTGAGCCCGTTCATCTCGCGCCCGAGGTGAAAGCTGCGGCGCTCGCGAATCTCGGCGTCGCGCGGCTCGGCGCCATCGGGGTCGAGGGTCTCGCGCCAGGCTCGCGCCTGCACCGCGACGAGGTCCGCCGACTCGGTGCGGGCACTCGTCACGAGCGCGCGCTCGGCCGCGGCGACGCTCTCGGGGCCGGCCGTGCGGGAGGCCTGCGTGAGGCTGCGGATGATGACGGATGCCGCCTCCACGCCGATCGACCCCAACCGCAGCGCCTGCGCCACCGCCGGATATTCGCGCGGAAGCTGCTCGCCCTGCAGCGTCGACCTCGGCGACACGGCGGAACCGAGCCGGATGCGTCTGGCCGCCTCCGCTTGCGACACCCGCGTGTAGGCCTCGACGAGGTGCACTCCCTTGGCGTGGCCGAGGCGCTGGGCGAGGCCGTCCTGGCCGAGGCCGTATCGCGAGCGAGCGTCGACCTCCGCCGCCGCAACCGCGCGGACACCGTCGACGAGACGGCCGACCGCTTCGGAGCGCGTCATGAGGGCGCACGCATCCTCATCGCTGAGCTCGCGCAGAGCTGCGCCCGAGCTCACCCGCGCGACGCGCGCGAGCAGCTCTTCGGCCTGCTCGAGGAGGGCGATCGCTTCGTTCATGGTCATACTGTGACAGTGGCCACCGACATTCGAATATCCCAGGCCAGAAGCCTGTTTTGCTGTGGACAATACGAGAAATACGAACCTGTGGAGGAGAAGAGCGAGGCCACCCGAGCACGGGCCCGCGACCCCCGATCGCCGTCAACCGCGCCCCCACCCCCACCCGCTACCCTCCCCTCATGACCTACATCGGCGTCGACCTCGCGTGGGGTGAGGGCACCGCGGCCAAGCGCGCGAACGAGACCGGCCTCGCCCTCCTCGACGAGTCGGGTGTCATCCTCGATGCCGGCTGGGCGCGCGGCATCGACGCCGTCACCGAGTGGGTCGTCGACCGCGCGGGCCCCGGCACGGTCATCGCCATCGACGCTCCCCTCGTCATCCCCAACGAGTCCGGCATGCGGCTCGCCGAGCGCCAGGTGGGCATGGCCTACGGCAACAGGAAGGTCGCTGCGAATGCGAGCAACACGGCGATGGGCTGGCAGGGCGGTGTCGCGCTGCTGCAGAGACTCGAGGTGGCGGGATTCGCGTACACCGACGGCATCCGTCCTCCGACCGACGAGACCCCGGTGTTCTTCGAGTGCTACCCCTACACGACGCTCGTCGGGATGGCGGAGCTCGGCTACGACGTCGAGCGCCCCCGCTACAAGCGACTCGACAAGACCCTCACGGCCCCTCTCGGCAGGGAGCGTCGAGCGCGGGAGTGCGACGAACTCATCAGGCGGATGCTGACGCTCGACGATGCTCGCCCGCCGCTGCGGTTGGCGTCGCACCCCCTCACTCGCGAGCTGGCCGTGACGCCGTCACCGATCGATGACGTGCCATACAAACACCGCGAAGACCTTCTCGACGCGGTGCTGTGCGCCTGGACGGCCGCCATCTGGCACCGCTTCGGCGACGAGCGCACCCAGATTCTGGGGGCCGACGACACTCCGGATGCCCGCGGCCGCCGCGCCACGATCGTCGCCCCCGCTCGCCCGGAGCAGAGGGTCGCGGGCCGCCCGATGCGGGCACCGACGGCCCGCCGCGGCCCGACCGTTCGCCACCCCGTTTCCGCGCGGCCCGCCCGACCCGCGACAACCGGCTCGCGCACGACAACCGGCTCGCCCGCTGCTCCTCCGTCACCGGACTGACGCGCCGAACCACCCTGCCGACACCGCGAGCAGCACGCCGACATTCACGACGACCGACAGCCAGAAGGCCCACTGGAAGCTGGCTTTGCGCGTCTTGTGACGCAGGATCTGCTGCGCCAGCACCGCGCCGGGCCACCCGCCCAGCAGTCCGATGACGATCAGGGTCGTCTCAGGCGTGCGCCATCGGCCGTTCTGCGCCGCCGACTTGTCGACCGCGTAGGTGATGACGGCGAGCAGGCTGAGCGCCAGGTAGCCGAGCGCGACACCGACTGGCACTGCTCGCTCGAGAACGAGGAAGCCGAGCAGCACCCCGAATGCCGCGACCACGACGAAGGGCAGCGCGCTTCGCTTGCCGCTGAGCTTCTTCGCCGGCGAGCGAGCGGGCGCGCGCCCCGACCCGACTGACCGCCCCGACCGCTCAACCGCCCTGGCCTGCTCCTTTCCGTCGGATGTCAGCACCGTCTCGTAGCTCACCACCTCGCCGACCCGCGGGGTGGGCGTTCTGGCCGCGAACGAGGTGATGTGCACGAACACGTCGCGCCCACCACCCGTCGGGCTGATGAACCCGAAGCCGCGTTGCGCATTCCACGTGACGACCGACCCTTCGACTCGGGTCGCCCCCACTGCCACTACCCCTCCACCAGCCGGATGAATGCGCTCAGCTGCGCGAGCCCCGCCACGTTCGTCGGCAGATGGTCCGTCAGCCCGGGCGAGTAGATGAGGTAGGCCGCCCACTGCGCCCGCGAGATGGCGACGTTGAGCCGGTTGGCGAGCAGCAGAAACTCGAGCCCGCGCGGCACGTCGTGCGCCGACGACGCCGCGAGCGACACGATGGCGATCGCCGCCTCCCGACCCTGGAACTTGTCGACCGTTCCGACCGGAACCGCCCCGAGCCCCGCCGCCGCAAGCCGAGCGCTCACCAGTTCGACGTGGGCGTTGTACGGCGCCACGACGATCACTTCGGTCTCGACGAGCGGGCGCGACATCCCGCCCTCCTCCCACGAC
Source organism: Marisediminicola sp. LYQ134 (assembly GCF_046599635.1). Classification (NCBI taxonomy): domain Bacteria; kingdom Bacillati; phylum Actinomycetota; class Actinomycetes; order Micrococcales; family Microbacteriaceae; genus Marisediminicola; species Marisediminicola sp. LYQ134. The sequence continues at coordinate 793,591 of NZ_JBKIWP010000002.1, read as the reverse complement.
AGCCCGAGCACCGACTGCACGCGCGCGACCACCGCGTCGGCCTCTTCGGGTGAGGATGTCGAGTTGCCGCCGTGCTCGAGCGGCACCGCGTGCAGCCCCGGTTCGACGCCGGCCAGGCGCCGATCGGAGGCGTGTGATGTGAGCCGGCCGAGGTACGACAGGTCGGAGACGCGCGAACAGAGGGCCGGATGCATCCGCCAGCTCGTGTCGAGAAAGAAGCCGTATTCGGCGGGCAGGACGTCTTCTCCTGCCGACAGCCACCCGAGGGCGGACTCGTCCACAGGCTCGGGGTGCGTGCCCTGGCTCACCTGGGGCAGCTGCTGCGGGTCGCCCAAGAGCAGCAACCGCGACGCCGCGACCGATGCGGCGATGGTGCTCGCGAGCGAGAACTGCCCGGCCTCGTCGACGACGAGCAGGTCGAGGGATGCCCGAGGCACGGTGTTCTCGTTGCTGAAGGTCCACGCGGTGCCGCCGAGCACGAACCCGCCGTCGGGCAGCGCGGTGGGCGAACCGCTCCACTCGACCTCGATCGACTCGTCGCCCTTCTTCGGCTTCTTGGCGACGCGGGCGGGATCGAGTCCGGCCTTCACGACGCCGCGCAGCATGTTCTCGACGGCCGCGTGCGACTGCGCGACCACGCCGACGCGCCAGCCGTGGTTCACGACGAGGTCGGCGATCACGCGCGAACCCGTGTAGGTCTTGCCCGTTCCGGGCGGGCCCTGCACGGCGAGGTAGGAGCGGTCGAGACCGAGCAGGGTGTCGCGAATGGCGTCGACAGTGGAGGGGCGGCGGATGATCGCATCCGCCGCTCCAGCCGCCCGCGGCGGTGTGCGCCGCAGGATGTCCATCGCGGGGTCGGCCAATATGCCCGGAGCGGCATCCAGCACTCGCTGCCCCCACTCGGCGATAGCTGACACCTGCGTTCCGGGGTTGGGGCTCGGCGCGGGGGTGATCGCCATCGGCAGCTCGGCGTAGGGCGGGGCGCCCTGCTCGAGCTTCTCCTCGAGAATGAAGCTCGTCGCACTCAGCACCTCGACGATCGCCGTGCGGTTGTGTGCGGTGCGCGCTCCGGGCGTCGTGCTCGGTCGGATGGGCGGCAGCGGCGCGTCGTAGAGCACGAAGAACTGGCTGTCGCCGGCGCGGAGTGCGCTGCCGGGCGCGATGGTTCCGGTCACCCGCAGGTGGCGTCGATCCTGTCGCTGTCTGCCCTCGCGAAACCAGTCGCGCTCGACGTCGATACGGTCGATCACAACCACACCGCGGGTGTCCGACCACTCGTCCACCGGGCTGCTCAGACGCGTGAAGTGCTCCCACCAGAAACTCTTCGCCTCGCGGCGGTGGTAGTCGATCGCGGCCGCGGCGAGCGCGAGAGCCGTGTCGTCGGCGGTGCGGTCGGCGAGGGGGATGTCGGCGAGAAGGGCTTCGAGCGCGAGGTAGACGGGGTCGGGCTCCCGCACCGGCACCTCGAGGGGCAGCTCGGCCGCGGCGGTGGTGGCGATGGCGGCGTCGGAGCCGAGACCGCGCGCGACCGCCCGCAGCCAGTCGCGCAACCGCAGTGTGGAGATGCAGTCGTAGGTGTTGTAGCGCTCGATGTCTGCCAATACGGTTGCCGCCGCATCCGCCTCCCCCGCGTCGAGCAGGTCGCGATACCGCACGTATTCGCTGATCGAGTCGGCAGCGTTCGCGACACCCGAGCGTTCGAGCGATCCCATATAGAGGGGCTCGAGTTTCTTCAGGGAGTAACTCGGGCTTCCGATGCGGAGACCCTGCCGCACGACGGGATAGAGGTCGACGAGCACGTTGTTGCGCAGGAGGTCGTCGACCGTCTCCTCCCCCACCCCGTGGCGCGCGGCGAGGCTCAACAGGTGGGTGCGTTCGTAGGCGGCGTAGTGGTAGATGTGCATGCCCGGGTGGGCGGCGCGGCGGGCGGTGACGTAGTCGAGAAACTCGATGAGCGCCCGGCGCTCTTGAGCGAGGTCGTGGGCCCAGAACGCGCGGAACGTCTCATCCGGTTCGACGAGGCCGAACAGGTAGTCGAGGCCCCACACCGGCCGCGCACTGTCGCCCTCCTGGTGCAGCGGATCACCTTCGAAGTCGAAGAAGATGTCGCCGGCATCGGGTTCGGGCAGCCCGTCGAGCCTGCTGCGGTCGAGCACGCGCCAGGCGGGGCGGTCGGGGGTGGACTCGAGCTGCACCGCAGCCTGGTCGCGCAACGCGGCGAGGGTCGAGGCCGACATGTCGGCGACCGGATGCGTGCGTTCCGCGAGTTGCTCGATCGTGAGCACCCCCGCAGCGTTGAGCCGTGCGCGCTGGGTCAGGCGGAGTCCGGCGACGAGCAGCACGTCGCGGTGGGCGGCGATCTCGGCGGAGCACGTGTCGCAGTGCCCGCACGCGGTGTAGCGCGGGTCGCCCCACTGCACCGGCTCGAGGTCCGCCGCACCAGCACCAGCACCAGCACCAGCACCCGCATTCGCACCGGCATCCGCACCAGAACCGATCCGCGACGCGATGAGCTCCCCCAGTCGCTCCCGCCGATGGCGATACACGGGGAGGATGTCGCGAATCTGGTGCGCGCTCGTGGAGCCGTCTCCGAGCAGCACCGACACCGTGTCCGACCGTCGGATGCCGAGTGCCCCGAGCTGCTCCCAATACGCGGCCAGTTGCAGCAGCGCGGTCACTTTCGCCGAGCGGGCGAGCTTGGTGTCTTGCACTTCGTAGCTGCCGTCGGCGGTGCGCACGATGAAGTCGGCGAACCCGACGAAGCTGCCGTCGAAGAAGGTGGCCTGGAACACGACGTCGGCCCCGCCCGCGAAGGCCGCCGTGGTCTGGGCCACCGCCTCGGCGAGCGACGCGCGGTCGCGCACATCCGGCCTCTCGATCTCGACGACTCCCGCTCCGAACTTCTCCCGAAGCGCATCGAGCACCCGCTGTTCGTGCACGTCGCCGAGGGCGCCGGTGCGGGCGAGCATCTCGTCGGGCACCGTGTCGACGGCGTCGATGCGCCCGAGCTTCACGTCGATGCCGCGCGCGAACGCGAACTCGCACGCCGAGGCGGCGCTGAGGTCGCTCGCGCTCGTGATCACGCTGCCGTCGAGAAAGTACATGGCGCCTTTCGGGGAGTGGCGCTCATGAAGCGCGGGCCGGATGTCTGCACCGTATCCCGTGCGGGCGACAGCGGCGTGCCGGTGCGATCAGGCGCGTTCCACGGGAAGCCACAGTTCGCACGTGGCGGTGCTGAAGTCGTCGGAGCGGTCGAGCACCGCGACGATCGAGGGGCCCGGGCGAAGCTGCCAGGGGTTGGACGGAAACCATTCCGTGGCCGTGGCCGCCCACGCCGATTGCAGCGCGCCCGGGTGCTCACCCTCGGTGCGGAACACCGCCCACGTGCCGGCCGGCAGGTCGATCGTGTCGAGGTCGTCGGCGACCGGCGTCGCCTCGTCGACAGCAACGCCGTGCAGATAGGTCAGTTCGCTGCCCTCCGTGTAGTCCGGGTCGACGTCGGCGCTCACCTGGAGCAGTCCCGGCGGCTCGGTGTTGCTCAGAGCTGTGAGCCTGGCGTGCTCCGTCGCGGGCAGCGACGTGATGTGCGCCTGGATGTGGGGGTTGATGCCCTCGTGGATGAGCGGAACCCGGGCCGCGTGTCCGATGAGGCGGAATGCCGGGCGTTCGGTGATTCGAGTGTCCATGCTCGTGTTCCCTTCTACTGTCAGGCGAACCCTGAGCTGCGATTGCGATCGAAGGGGGCCGCCATCTCTACGAACCTCGGCGGGGCCGACGCCGTGCACCGAGCGGAAGGCCCGACCGAACGCTTCGGCCGAGCCGTAGCCGTATCGGGCAGCGACGCTCAGCAGGGTGTCGCCCGCGACCACGTCTGCTGCCGCCACGGTCATCCTGCGCCGGCGGACGTATTCCGACAGCGGCATCCCCGCGAGCGACGAGAACATCCGGCGCACGTGGTACTCGGTCGTGCCGAGCCCGGCCACCAGTTCGGCCACGTCGACGTCGTCGGCGAGACGATCCTCGATCTGGTCGATGAGCTGGTTCAGTGCAGCGATCACGGCTCTCCCTTCGTCATCCACACTGCCGGGTGGCGTGGCTCGGCACCCTACTATCGCGGTCCGATCGGATCGTGGTCGTGGTTGCGGTCGCCGCTGCGGTCGCATCTGCCGCCGCGGCCCGCTGTTCGCAATGGCGGGCGTCAGCGCACCCGGCAGGGTTCGGCACTAACGCGGATGCTGGCGCAGACGTGTCGAGTCACGCACGCGCATGCGCTGCTCGAACAGCCCGATCCCGAACGCGGCCGCGAACCCGCCGATGAGGGCGACGAAAGGGATCAGCAGAAGCGATTCGGGGCTCTCGGCCCAGTCGCTCGAGAGAACAAGCAGGCACGTCGTGGCGGCCAAGGTGATCGCTGCACCGACGCCTGCGGCGATCATCCGGTATCGGGGAGGCTTCTCTCCCCATCGGTCGGCGACGAGCAGTCCGACGATCGAGCCGACCCCCGCGACTGTCGCGATGACCGCCCCGGTGGCGCCCGCAACGATGATGACGATGATGAAATACGCCAGGGACCAGGTGATGAGCATCAGGGCGTATCCGGCAATCGCCCCGAGAACTGCCCCGGTGGCGATGCCCAGGCAGAACAGGCCGGCCACCCGCTGAAGAGACCACCCGGGCCCGGCCTCGATCGTGTGTTCGCTCACCCGCTCAGTCTCTCCCAGCAGAACGAACTCGACCACGCCGACTCTGCTGAGGCAGCCGTCACACGGATGTCGGCGGGGCGGGCGTCTCGGGAAGGCCGGACTGCAGCGCTCGCAGCTGACGCACGAAGTCTCGGTGGCGCATCTGCCGCTCGAACAGTCCGAGGCCGAGCCCGGCGATGAGGCCGACGACAAGCGACGCGAAGATGACGAGCAACGGTGTCGACAGCCCGGCCGACCAGGTTTCGGCGCCGATGAAGATCCGGCACCCTGAGGCAACCACCCCCGCAGCCCCGATGCCCGCGGACACCATCCGATACTGCGGAGACCTCTCATCCCACCGATCGGTGACCAGCAACGCCGCGAGCGACCCGACGGCCGCGAGCGTGGCGACGAAAGCACCTGCGGCCCCGGAGAAGACGATGTAGAGAGGCGCGTCTTGCCATGACCCGGCGACGACCGCGAGCGCGGCCCCGGCAAGCATCCCGAGCACAGCTCCGCCGACGATGCCGAGGCAGAACAGGGCGAGCACCCGCAGTAGCGACCGCCCGCTGCGGGTCTGTGGTGCGTGCGGTGCGTCGTCGGTCACCCCCTGATTGTGTCGCGCTCGCGCGCCATCCCCCTAGCGACGTCGGCGGCTTCGACGCAGCTTCTCAGGAGCAATCACATTCGACTCTGGCGCGCGGCCGTCGGCGCCGCGAGAACCAAGCCAGCGTCCGCGCTTGACCCTCCCGTTACTGCAAGCCTCAGGATGAAGTCATGCCCATTCCGATCAGCGAGTTCGCGCTCCTCAGCCAGATGACCCCGCAGACCCTGCGGCACTACCACTCCGAGGGGCTTCTCGTGCCGGAGGTGGATTCCGACAACGGCTACCGTCACTACACGTTCGACCAGGTGCACCGGGCGGTCGTGATCTCGACACTGCGCGACGCCGACGTGAGCATCGCCGACATCCGCTCGGTGCTCGACGATCCGACCGAGCTCGCGGCGCTGCTCGAGCGTCACCAGCGCAAGCTCGACCTCGAGCGAGTGGCGCAGGACTCCGCGATGAGCCGAGCGCACGAGCTCGCGGCAGGGTGGCCGGCGGGAGCAGAGCGCCACATCGCCAAGTCGACAGCCGTGCGCATCCGTGTTCCTGGCGAGGCGATGGCGGCCGATGGCAGCGTCGTTCCGTCGCCCGTCGAAGACGCCGCTCACGCTCTGACGGCACAGCTCGCGTCTGCGGGCATCACCCCGCTCAGCGCCCCGTGGTGCACCTACGCGCTCGCGATCGCTGATGACCGAGCGAAGACGCGCACGACCGCAGGGCCGGATTGGTTCTGCTTCGTCGCAGTCGACAGTGCCGCTGACGAGCGGATGCTCTCGCCCGACGCAACGCTCGTGACGCTGCCTGCTCGCACCGAAGTGGTCATCTCCGTGGCCGAGGTGCCGAGCATGAACATCTTCGCCGCCATCCTCGACCACGTCATGCGCTCGACGATCGAGCGTGACCTGGTGCCGGATGTCGCGGTGCCGCGCTACGTCCTGGGCGAGGAGCGCGTCGAGGTCTGTTTCACCATCGAGCCGCTCACCGACGCTGACCGCGAGACGCTCTAGTTCAGGGGCCGCACGTGTGTTCGACGCGCTGTGGCGGCGAACCGGGCAGCTGCGGCGCGTCCGAGGGCGGCTGCCGCGGAGTCGGCCGCGGTCATGCCTGCCCGGGAGGCGTGAGACCGAGTCGGGGCAGGGCCTGCCGAAGGATTTCGGCCGCCGGGGTGCGGACTTCGTGCGCCGCGGTGGTTCCGCTGGCCTCGAGGTAGGCGGCGACGAGTCGCGAACCCGCGGCGTATCCCGCTCCGGTCGGCAGGCCGACCGGCTGACCACCGAACAACCGAGCCGTGGCGTCGCCGAGCACCCACGCTGCGAAATCCTGCATCCCCGTCACACCGAGTCCGGAGGCGACCTTCGCGAGCACCTCATCGCTACGCCGGGTCGCCGGGTCGACGAAGTGCGTGGGGCCGGTGTCGCCGAACAGTTCTGCGGCGAAGGTGTCGGCCAGACCCTCGGAGACGACGTGTTCACCGACCGTGACGGTGGCCGGGTTCCACACGACACCGCCGGGCGAATAGCGGATGTTGTGGTGCAGCTCATGAACCGCGATCGCTTCGAGGCGCTCGAGCACACGTTCAGTGGGCCACACGGTGATCGCGATGTAGCCGCTGATGCCGCCGAACCCCGACATCCCCTGAACCTCGTCGACGAAGTGCCTGTTGCGGGGGTCACCCAGCACGAGCAGCACCGTCAGGTCGGGCACTGTCACGCCCGGGTCGGCCGACCTGAGCGCTGCGACGCCCGCCTCGAGGGCGTCGCTGATGCGCGTCCAAGCGTTAGCCGCTTCGAGCGTTTCGAGGCCCTCTCGCAGCCGGTCGGACGAGTCGTCCCAGTCGAAACCGAAGTTCTGTCGGTGCACGTCGGCCAGGTCGACCCCGCCCGGGATGAAGTGGTACATCCCCGCCATGGGCGCCCACATCTCGCGCACGAGGGTCACACGCTCGTCGGAGGCGGCCCCCAGAATGCGCGCCATGGCCGAAGCGCTGTCGATCAGTGAAATGGTCATGACACCCGACGTTAGAGGGTGACGCTAGGGCAGGGTGCGCAGAACATCCCGAGGCACCGGAAACGGAACGGTGTAGTAGATCTGCGGAGCATCGATCGCACCCCAGTCGTCTTTCTTCACCCGGATGCGCTCGGGCGTCACTTCGGCCACTCGCACCCGCAACCAGTCGCCGTTCTCGAGCCGCAGCTCGTAGAGGTCGGCGAGGTAGCCGATGCCGAGCGCGTCGAGGGTCTCTTCGCCGACCAACCAGTCGATGACCTCGGTGCGGGGCCACCCGAGAAGGTCGATCGCCACAAATCCTTCGCCGACGGGCTTCATCCAGCCGAGCAATTCGCCGTCGGTTCCGCGTCGGTGCTCGATCCAATCGGCCTTCATGCCACCCAGTGTACGGATGCCGACACAAAACACTTGCCGCATCGGAAACTCTCTGTTTAGACTTGCCACCATGGAAAACGACTTCTCGAACCGACCGTCAGCCGCCGAGGCCGCCGCGAATCTCGACGACCTCGAACTCGACCGCCACACTCTCGCCGAGGGCGCACGGGTGCCGCGAGTGCTCACGGCAGCGCTCGGCGGTGTCGCCGCCTGGTGGGTCGGGATGGCGGCATCCACGACTCCCGGCGCCGACTACGAACCCCCGAACACCGCGTGGCTGGCCGTGGCCGCAGTTCTGGTGATCGGCTACTTGATCCGCCGCGAGCTCGGAGTGAAGTTCCGCGCGATCGGCGCGAAGGCGGTCGGCGCCCTCATCGCCATCCTCGTGCTGTGCCTGGCGCTCTACTCGGTGTCGCTCGGTTTCGTCTCGTTCGGGCTCACGTGGGCGGTCGCCCTCACGAGCCTCGCCGCATTCGCGCTCGTCACCTGGCTTTCCGGCATCGCCTACCGGTCGGCCCTCGACCAGCTCCGCCGTGGCTGAGGCGCGCTTCGACGAGGTCATCCACGCGCCCATGCGGCTCCGCGTGTGCGGACTCCTCCGCCGCGTCGACGGCATGGACTTCGCCGTGCTGCGCGACACCCTCGAGGTCTCCGACGCGACACTCTCCAAGCACCTCAAAACCCTCACCGAGGCCGGCTACGTCGCCCTGAAGAAGAGCGCGTCGACTGCACGATCGGATGCTCGGCGCATGACGTGGGTCAGCCTGACGGGTGTCGGGCGCAGCGTGTTCGATGCGCACATCCGGGCATTGCGTGAGATCGCGGGCGCGGCGGACTAGCGGAACGGACCGGTCGACCGCCCACAGGGCTCCTTCAAAGTGGATCTATTGAGCGGACGGCCGCAAACCACTCATCTCGTCCATTCAACGCCATATTGGTCATGCCGCATCGCCGAACTCCACGAGCTAGCCAGTCATACGACCCGTGCGCGCCAGTAAAGTCTCGAGCACCGAAGACCGGCTCGACCGCCGGCCGAATTCGCGTGATGGACCCACCCGTACCATGGCGAGATCGCTCGTTCGACAGTGGCCTCCACCCATACGAGCTGCCAATTACGTCAGACCTGGTCGAATGCGACCCAATCTTGCAAGGTTTCTCTCATGACCCACCGCCCACGCACCCTTGATGTCTGACGAACAGCGTGCCGCCATCGTTGTTGTCGAGACGCCCATAGGCCTACTCGAATGCATGCGCAAGAAGACCACGCACATCCAATATGAGCCTGACACTCAACAAACCTGGCCAAAGAGAAACGCACGCAATCGAACTCCTGCCGAGGCGTTGCGGTGGCGATCATTCATGCCTCGGAAGGGCAATGGTGGCGTCCCCACGACTTATGACGTCGACCGCTTCCTACGCGAGACTACGAACGAACCCGAACTTGAGCTGAAGGTGCTCAGCGAGCTTAGAGAGCGTGCGTTGAACGCGCCAGCGGACCATCTCGGCGTTGGCGCAGTGGGGTTAGCCACGGTGGCAATTGTGATCACATCCGCCGCGGCGATCTCCGCAGACGGACTGCCTGCCGACGCCGTGGTGATTTACACAGCGGCAGCGACCAGCCTGTTTGTCCTGACAACTTCCGTTTCGCTCTACACCAGCGGGCGTGCGCGTCACGCCGCATCGTGGCTCGCCGCATACTCTGACGGTCTCCATCGCGGTCAATCTGCACTTCCTTGCGGAGTGTTGTTCTGGCGCCTCAACGGCTGGCTCAGCAGCAAACGCAAGCGCGCCCGATACGTCAATAAAATGCCAGCGGGCTACGGACCACGCGCCGGGTCAAACTGAAGTAAATATGCAGGGCCTAGAGCCCACCGCAGCGGGCGGGAAAGCGGTCGGACTGATAGATGATCTCAGACGGCTGACACTTCCGTAGCGCTTTGGTATCCGTTTTGGTTGCGATCGCGGTAACATTGTCTAGTGACGACGCGAGAAATTTATGCAAACCCGCCAATCGTCCTGATGGCTGTCGAGGTTCGCCACCCAACCTGCGATCCGCTTGAACGAAGGCAGATCAATCAGCTTTCAACACTTCTGCGACAGGCGTGGCCGCTGCCGGGCGAGATAAACGAGGTGTCCGTTGAATTCCAGGCTGGCGCCGGTGTCCCAGCTATGCAGCAGACGGTCGCAACCCACCCGCGATGGACGACCCGTGACCGGCGAACTGCGCTAACCGTTCGCCAGAACAGCCTCGTAATCGAAACGACCCTGTACGGCAGTTATGAACGCGTGCGCGGGCTACTCGAGCAGGCGCTTGTTGCACGCATCTCCGTCGCGCCACCGGCTGGAGTCGAACGCATCGGCCTACGCTATGTCGACGAGATCCGTGCGCCCGCCGAGAACGGCAATGCGATGCCAGATTGGATGAACTGGGTAGATTCAGCCCTGCTAGGACCCACTCACATTGGTGGTGAACTCAACTTGATTCCGGCGGCAAATGAAGGCGTCTTGGTCTTCTCAAGCCCACACAATCGCGCACTGGTGCTTCGTTACGGCGCTCAGGACGCGTACGCCGTGCAGTCAACTCCTGAGCTTCGCCGTCCCTTGCCGCCTCCCGGGCCGCTGTTCAAGCTCGACATCGACAGTTATTGGCAGTCAGACGACGAAGTCCCGGAATTCACCGTCGATCGGATTCTCGGGCAAACAGATGCCCTACACGAGCCTGTTCGAGGAGTCTTCGAAAGCTTGATTACAGATCGACTTAGGAAGGAAGTGCTGCGCCATGACTGAAGCCACTGTGCCAAACGCCGCCGTAGCCTCAGCGCTGACCAAGCCTGGTACCGCGGGAGACTCAATCACAGCCTCAGCGCTTTCAGAGACCCAGTTAATGGCATCTCGTCTCACGGAGGATGTTGGCGGGGGCCGGAACGAAGTAAAGGTCCTGCACCAGCAGTATGACGACCTGCATCAACGCAGCCATGACGTCGAGTGGCGCGCCGCAACGGCCGCACGAGCCAAGTCTGGCGTGACCACATTGTTGTCCGAGCTTGCCGATCTGGGATTTGCCTGGCGCGATATTGCGCGACTCGTAGGAGTCAGCGTCCCTGCTGTGCAAAAGTGGCGGAAAGGAGAGAAGGCCTCCGGCGAAAGCCGCAAGAGGCTCGCAAGCCTCTTAGCCACGTGCGACATCATCACCAACCATTACATGGTCGAGGAGATTGCCTCCTGGTTCGAAGTTCCCCTGTCATCGTCAGCTCCAATAACGCCGATCGATTTGTACGCGGACAATCGCGCAGACCTCGTATTCGAGTTTTCGAGCGGTCATACAGATCCTGAAGGCATCCTCACCCAGTTCCTGCCCGACTGGCGGGAGCAGTACCGTTCAGACTTCGAAGTATTTGAGGCGAGCGATGGCAATTTCTCCATTCGAGCTAAAGGCTGACCTTGGGCAAGGACCTCGAATCGCCGCATCCGAGAGGCAAGGCCGACTGGGATGCCCTTTATCGAGCGCGTGGCAATGAGGTTTCAGCTTCACGACCAGTTTTCACTGGGGACGTTTTTACCGGCATCGCATTGCCCGGAAGCACCGGCAAGATAAAGGACCGGACCGTGATGGTCATCCAGCACCCGTGCTCCATGCGAACCAACGGAGTTGACCTTGCTTGGCAGGTGCTTGTCGCAGAGGTCACGAACCGAAAGGAACTCTCCGAGGACGAGTGGACGACTGGACACTTCAACTTGATGCCGCTCCCTAGCCTGCGTCCAGAGCTGACGTCACAGGCTCAACACCAAGCCGCTAACTTCGACAACCTCTATATGGTGCCGCCTGATCGGCTAACTACGCGGATTGCAGCACTCTCTCCCCTTGGGGTCAACCTGCTTCTACAGCGCTGGGTCAATTTCAGTTCGCGCGTCATCGTCCCGTCCTACGACTTCCATGCGCAGACTGTGGTGTTTTACGAAGAAGCGGACCTTGTCGAAGAGTGGTGCGATGAAGTAGATAGTGGCGACCGACTCACGGACGCGAAAGATTGCATGAACTGGCTACGTGCAGACATCGGGCCCCGTTCATATCAGGAAGCATTGAAGGACGTTCAATCACACAGCGTCGTTAGGAAAGCGATGCGAGCCGAGCTTAAGTCGCGTCGCGAAACCTTCTAACTTCCCCCCGTAACCGCGAGCAGGTTCGCGAAGCGGCCACGACCGCACCCACACAGTCCGCAGGGAAGCCCGCCCTGCCGACCTACGGCCGCCAACCCTCCTGCTCGCGAATGGCCTTCTGAACCCGCACGCTGATCTCACGCAACTGCCCACGCTGCGCCTTCGTCAGCGGGTCGAGCACCAATTCCCTCACCGACCGAACGTGCGCCGGAGTCGCCGCCTCGAGCACCTCGAGCCCCGCCGCGGTAATCGTCGCCAGGGTGGACCGCCCGTCCGCGGGGTCGCGACTCCGCTCGGCCCACCCGCGACCTTCGAGCCGGGACACCGCCCGCGAGAGCCGCGAGAGCGAGCTGTTTGCGAAGCCCGCGAGAACGCTCATGCGCAGCGTGTGGTCCGGCGCATCGGCGAGCGCAAAGAGGATGCCGTATTCGAAGTGGGTCAGATCGAAGCCGCGAACCAGCGGGGCGTCGAGTGCGGGCGGCAGCCATTCCAACAGGGTCGCGAGCGACGCCCACGCGTCGAGATCCTCGCCGGTGAGACGCTGCGGGCCGTTGGGATCGCTCATGCCCCCAGCCTACGTCGTTAGTTGACTGAGCAAGCAAACATCCGTAGGTTGTCACTTGCTCAAGCAACTAACTCGGGCACCAAGACGAAAGGTCGATACGACCATGGACATGCAACTCACCGACAAGTGCGCCTTCATCAGCGGGTCGACCCAGGGCATCGGATACGCGATCGCCCGTGCCCTCCTGCGCGAGGGCGCCGCGGTGGTCATCAACGGGCGTGACGAGACGCGCGTGCAACAGTCGGTCGCGACGCTCCAGGCCGAGGTGCCCGGCAGCACCGTGACGGGCATCGCCGCCGATTTCGCGAACGCAGCCGACGTGCGCCGTCTGCTCGACGAGCTCGGCAGCGTCGACATCCTCGTCAACAACGTCGGACTCTTCGACGTCACCCCTTTCGCCGACATCCCCGACGACGATTGGGCGCGCTACTTCGAGGTCAACGTGATGAGCGGCGTGCGACTGTCGCGCGAGTTGCTGCCCGCGATGCTTGAGTCCGGCTGGGGCCGCGTCGTCTTCGTCGGAAGCGAGTCGGGCGTCAATGTGCCCGCCGACATGCTGCACTACGGCGCGACAAAGGCGGCGTCGCTCGCGGTGAGCAACGGCCTCGCCAAGCTCACCCGCGGCACCGGCGTCACGGTCAACACGATCCTCGGCGGACCCACCTTCTCCGACGGGGTCGCCGCCACGGTCGAGTCCATCGCCGAGACCCAGGGGATGCCAGCGGATGCACTCAAAGCGGCCATCATTGGACAAAACCGCACCACGCTGGTCGAGCGCTTTCTCGAGCCCGACGAGATCGCGAACCTCGCGGTCTACCTCGCGAGTCCCCTCTCGTCCGCGACGAACGGGGCGGCAGTCCGGGCCGACGGCGGCGTACTCACCGGGATGCTCTAGACGCAGGGGCGGGCCCCACAGTTCTCACGCCGACCGTCTGCACTGTCTACTGTGTCGCCATGACCTCTCGATTGCAGATGCGCCTCATCCTTATCTTCGGAGTCATTCTCACGGTGGCTGGCCTCGCGCTCCTCGTCGTGACGCTGTCGCAGCCAGTGATCTTCGGATGGTTCGGCTCCACGCCACTCTCGCCCAATGTGTTCGCGCCCGGCCTCAACGTCTATTCCACCCCGCAGGTTATGAGCGCCGCCGTCCTGATCATCGGCCTGTTGGTGCTGACGTTCTGGACGGGGTTCCGCGTCGGGAGTCACCGTCGGGTAGCCACCGGGCCCCGGTCACCGATTGACTAGTGGCATGACGAAGGCATCCGACTCCGCCATCTGGAACGCCGTCCACACCGAACGGCGCGCGTTGATCCGCGACCTGGAGTCGCTCGAACCGGCACGGTGGACCACCGCGTCGCTGTGCCCCGGGTGGGATGTGCACGACGTTCTCGCCCACCTCGTCGACTCAGCCAAGACGACCCGGCTGGGCTTCATCAAACGGATGCTGACTGCCCGTTTCGACTTCGACCGCGACAACGCGGCGGGAGTCGCCCGCGAGAGGGCGGCGGATCCGGCACGCACCCTCGACAGGTTCCGAGCAGTGAGTTCGAGCACGTCCACCCCACCGGTGGCTCTCGCCACACGCCTGGTGGAGGCGTACGTGCACGGCGAAGACATCCGTCGCCCGCTCGGTATCGACAGTGACTATCCGCCCGAGCACGTCGCGAAAGCGTTGACCTACCAACTCACAACGAGCGTGAAGATCGGCGGAGGAAAAGAGCTCGCCCACGGCTGGCGCCTGGTTGCAACAGACACGGAATTCGTGCACGGCGACGGACCGGAAGTGCGCGCACCCGCAATCACGCTGTTGCTCGGGACCTCCGGGCGCCCCGTGCCTGCCGCTGAGCTCGGCGGGCCTGGAGGGCCTGTCTTCGCCACAACGATCACGCAGCCGTCGTGACGGGGTAGCAGAAAAGCCCGCACCGAGCGGCGAATGGTTAAATCAGACCATGACCGACCCCGCCGGTGACGAGCTGCGGGCGCTGCGCCGCAGAGCCTATGGGCCCGCCGCAGACATCCACCTGGATCCCACGGCTGCGCAACGCCTTCGTGAACTCGAAAGCGGTGGGGCAACGTCGGAGTCTGCGGATGCCGTCGCCCCCGACACTGAGGCGAGTCGGATCGAGTCGCCGCCTGACGACACGGCACACGCCCCTTCCCCGGAGCACCAGTCAGAATCAGCAGCCTCGGAGGGGCGCACGATGCGATTCGCGCCTCGCCGGTCAACGGTTCTGATCGCGGTCGCCGTGGCCCTCGTGGCGGTCACGGCGATCGTGTCGCTCACGCTCGTGCAACGGGTGCAGACCGACCCGCTCCAGGTCGGCGCTACCCAGGTGGCGCGATTGTCGGTCGATCCCGACTACGACGCGCCCGCCATACTGAGCGGCGCTCGAGCCAGGGGCCTGGTCGCTTACGACGACTTCTACGGGCTCCGCGCCGTCGTGCAAGAACGCAGCAGAACCAGCCCGGACGACGAGTGCATGATCATCTACCAACCCGAGCTACTGGAGGTCTCGGACTCGGGCTACTCCTACTCGGGTCAGATGTTGCTCCGGGCATGTGCGGCAGGGGTCTTTCCCGCCGCTATCGCTCTCCCTGTGCCAAGCGACTTCCCCGAAGAGTTGCGCGAGGCCTACCCCGAGGGCACCCCGCTTCAGTTCGTCTACGACAGAGGCAACAACGAGATCGTCGTTTTCAAGGGGTAACCCAGTCGAATCGATTCAGCGCGCTCTCCGGGAACTCGAGACGACCGTCACGACCGACGCGAACACCAGCGCGACACCCACCCCCTGAACCCACGTGAGGGTCTCCCTTGCGGCGAGCCCGCCGATGAGCAGCGCGACGATCGGGCTGAGCAGGCCGAGGAATGCGGGCATCCGGGTCGGCAGCATTGCGATGCCCCGGAACCATAGGAGGTAGGCGAGGGCGGTGCCGACCAGGGTGAGATAGAGGTACCCGGCGATGTTCGTGGGCGACGGCGCGCTCGTAGGCAGAGGCTCGAAGACGGCCGTGAGCGCGGCGAGCAAGACTCCACCGGCGATGAGCTGCCACGCCGTGGTGGCGATCGGCGGGTGCCTGTCTGACCACTTCTTCGCGAGCACCACTCCAACCGCCATCGAGATCGCTCCAGCTACTGCCGCTGCGACACCGATGAGATCGAGACCGGCTTGCGAGCGCAGCACGATGAGCGCGACACCGACGAATCCCCCGGCTCCCGCCGCGATCACCGTGCCGCTCATGCGCTCGGAGAGCACTCGCGACGCGAGAATCGCGACGAGCAGCGGTTGGATGCCACCCACCACTGCGGCCACACCGCCGGGCAGACGGTCGGCCGCCACGAAGAGGAACGCGAAGAAGGCACCGATGTTGAGCGCCCCGAGCACCGCCGACTTCCACCACCAGGCACCCTGCGGCATCCGTCGCGCGACGCACAGCAGCAGCAACCCCGCGGGTACAGCCCGCAGGGTCGCCGTGAGGAGCGGGTGGTCGCTGATGAGAAAAGTGGTGGAGGTGAAGTACGTCGTTCCCCACAGCAGGGGCGCGACCGCCGTCACCATGAGAACCGACCAGTATTTGCTAAGCACTTAGCAATACTACCTAAGTACTTAGCGATATGATGGTGGGATGGATGCAGTCGATCGAATAGTCGAGCAGTGGCGGGTAGAGCGACCCGACCTGGACCCCTCCCCCATGGTGGTGATCGGACGCCTGAGCCGTGCGTCCGCAATCGTGGACGCGCGACTGGCCGCCACCTTCGCGACCCACGGCATCGACGCGGCGACGTTCGATGTGCTGGCAACCCTGGCGCGCCAGGGCGCGCCCTACCGGATCACCCCCGCCGAGCTCGCCGCGAACAGCATGATCACCACGAGCGCCGTCGCCCAGCGATTGAACCGCCTCGACAGCCTCGGGCTCGTGACCCGCGAGCCCAACCCCGACGACGGGCGCGGCAAGTTCGTGCAGCTCACTGCCGCCGGTCGCAAGCTCGTCGATGCCGTGCTGCCCGACCATCTCGCGACCGAAGAAGAATTGCTGTCGCCTCTGTCACCGGACGAGCGGAACACGCTCGCCGAGTTACTGTCTCGCCTTGCGACGCGGGGCTGAAGCTCCTGCGCTGGCCCATTTGGCGCGCCAGAAAGGTACTCAATGGGTCACCGCACCATGTGAATAGCGGCATGACGAAGGCGTCCGACTACGCCCTCTGGCCGCCGTCCACCGCGACGACGACCGCGAAGCATCGATCCACGACCTCAAGTCGCTCAATCCCCACCCTATGGACCACCCCGTGGTTGTGCCGCGAATGGCATTTGCAAGACGTTCTCGCCCACGCAGTCGAGTCGGCGAAGACGACTCGACTGCGCTTCTCCAGGCGGATGCTCTGCAGACTTCGACTTCGACCATGACAACGCTGAGCGCGCGCTGCGGTGGAAACACTCGACCCGACCCAACCCCGGGACAGGTTCCGAGCCCGAAGCTCCAGCACGTCCACCCCGCCGGTCGCCTTGGCGACTTGCCTGGTGAAGGCGTACGTGCACGGGGAGGACAGTCATCGCCCGCTCAGCATCGGGGCCGAAGGTACGGGCGCCCTTTATGAATCTGTTGCCTGCTATCTCGGGGCGCCCCGTGTCTGCAGCTGCGCTGACCGGCCCAGGAGCGCCCCGTTCGTCACCTGGTCGAACACCGCGCAACGATGACGCGGCCGAACTAAAGCGCATAACTAGCAATGGCGTTCAAATGACCCCACACGGAGGTGATGCATCACGAAACACATTGAGACCGCCAACAAGTTTTGACACGCTTAAGTTACGTGACACCACCTGCCGGGAAAAAGCAAGGGCGATACCAACTCTCAAGAGTATGAGCAACGGAAGCACGAACCTGGACTTTCGCGTCGTCGTACCCGCGCTGGCCCCTCAAACTGGGGGACTGATTCTGTCCGCATCTTGGGGGACCCCGGGTATTGTGAACCCAATCGCCTGCCGCAAGTACGCATATGCGAACACGCCCGGCAAGCCATTTCTGCATCAGTAAAGCCGAGTCCGGCGAGTGGGCTCTGAAGTCCTACATGTCGTTGACCCCAAGAGAGGCCCCTTGTGCGCACAGCCACCGTCGCCCCCGCCGTTGTTCTCGCCCTTACCATTGTCTTGACTGGCTGCACCGCCGCACCGGCGACTCGTGAATCATCGGAAAGCGCCGCAGCCACGACTGCCCCGACTCCAGACCCGGGCGCTGAACAGTTCGCGACCATCGAAGCTTTCGTAGGTGCAGCGTTCCAGGGACGTTACGACGAAGCTGCTCAGCACGCATCGCCCGGTTCCGCAGCGGAACGGTACGTGTCACATCAACGAGCTATGAACACGGGCTACAACGCCAACGGCGATGGTCAGGATGACCTCACAACACTGCCAACATTGAGCTTCGACGACGGTTTAGTGACGGTCGTCGAAGGCGATTCCGAACCGTACAACCTCAGTGACTTCACCTTCGATGACGAGGGGCTTGTTACTGGATGGGCCGGCAAATCCGGGCCTGTCGCTGAAGCTCTGTGGACTCAACCCTGGTCTGGGCAAAGCGGTGGAAATACGATCGACCTCACGTCGGCCTATAGAGCAAATAGCGGAAACCTGTTCGTCGTTATCAAGGTCGCAGCGAACGAACGGGCGACAGCGCCCTACAGCTACAGCGCGACGTACTCCGCCTCGGACGGAATCACATACAGCGCTGCATACGCATCTCAGCCGGACGAGATCGCAGCGGGGTCGGCAGGGTACATCGTCGTCGTATTCGAAGGTGCACCCTTTGGCGGCACCGTCAATCTTGACGGAGCCAGTCCCGACGACTTTTCGGCAACTTGGACCGCGTCCGTGCCGGTCGCTTAGGCCAATTCCCCTTAGTCTTCTTGGAGCTCTCGAAACCGAGTCGACTGTGTCGAGACACCCGTTATTCGTCCACCCAAAACTCGCCGGCCCGCAGGATGGAACGTGTCTGCCGCGCATAGCGAGGAAGTACGCAGACCCCAGAACCCTCAGCTCGCGTCGTCCCCATGCACCAGGTCGGAGATCTGCTTCTTGATCTCGTTGAACGCAGGCGAGTTCACATCGCGCTCGAGCTCGCGCGGCACCTTCACGATCTCTTTCACGTACCCCAGGATGCCGCGCGACGCTCCGCCGATCATCACGACAACCCGGTCGGCGAGAAACACGGCCTCTTCGATGCTGTGCGTCACGAAGATCACGGTGGTGCCCGTCGTCTTGTGGATGCGTGACAGCTCCACCTGCAGACTCGACCGGGTGAGGGCGTCGAGCGCTCCGAACGGTTCGTCCATGAGCAGCACCGAGGGCTCGTTCGCGAGCACGCGCGCGATGGCCACGCGCTGCTGCATTCCGCCCGAGAGTTCGTGCGGATAATTGCCCGCCACGCGCCCGAGCCTGACGACGTCGATGAGCCTGTCGGCGATCGTGCCCGCGTTCGCTCGAGCAGATTTACGCTGCTACGGCCCGCACATCACGTTCTCGCGCACGCTCAGCCACGGAAACAGCCCGTAGTCCTGAAACACGACGCCCCGCGACGCACCGGGGTTCGTCACGGCATCACCGTCGACCGCGACCGAACCCTCGGTAGGTGTATCGCAACGACGTCCTCTCTCCTGGCAGAGAATGCACTACGGCGAAGCGCCTCTTGGTAGGCACCACTTCTCCGAATTGAGAAACCGCAACGCGGCTCACTTCAATTCTCTATCCGCAACGTCGACCCTGGGCCTAGTCGATCCGCAGAATCTCCCTCGCCGATGGGTGCCCTGCGAAATTGAGGGTTGATCACTCATAGTTCCATCTCCACCTTAGAGATGAGCGACTGACGTACGTCGGCAGCTCGACTGACTCCGGCAGGGTGGCGTATGTGGGGTCGAGTGCGGTAGACCGCGCCATCCGCAGAGTGCCGTCACTCCAGATAGATAGGTTGCCCGAGTCAAAAAGTGTGTGTACGTCGGATCTGAGACAAAGCCCGTTCGATTTGTCGTCCGTACCCCCTCTCGACACGGGACGAATATGCGCCGCCTCCAAAACCGAGGTCGTCTTAGTGCCCGTCACCAAGCACACGCCGGAACTCGCTTTGAGCACATCACGTCGAAACTTGGCTTGACCCGGACGTGAAAGTATCGAGACAAGCTGGCGCGCGCGGTCAATCTCCCCCACCAAGTCATCAACTTCAGCTTCATGCACGGGCGCAAATGCCGGGCGAACGGTCGATGCCGACGGGACTAACGCACCTTCCGTGGACAGCCAGTATCTCTTCTGCGAGCCCTCGAACCGTAAAGTCATGAAACCGTAGTTCGCGAGGAACAGAAAGAACTCGTTGGCCATGCGTCGATCGTTCGCTCCGTTGAGGGGAGACTCCCATTTGTCAGGTTCCAACTCCCCGGCCCGGAAGTCGAGAATGGCGTCTGCATATTCCTGTAGCTCTGCCTTGTGCCCGGAAAGCGGCTGAATGATCAGCACAGCTTCATCCAACGTGAGGTAGCCCTCGTCACGGCTAGTTGTCTGCAATGATGCAGCAATCTGCAGAAGCAGAAGTAGAGGACGCACGCTCAAACCTGCCGCGGCCCAGGAGCGCTGAACACGAGCGGGTTGAAACACACTCGGCAATTCGCGTTCCAGTACAACTTGAGTCGCAAATTGAAGCGCAGTCAGATCCTTACGCGCATACGCCCGGCCGAGTGTTGTGAGTCGGATCGGGCTGGTATCGGCGAGAACTCCCGCAAACTTCCAGTACTGACCCGAGTTCCTTATCAAGTTGCGGTCTGCTTGCCTTGCGAGACTCACATTTGTGTCGACCTCGTCCTGCACTCTTTCGAGATCCGCCAATAAGTTAAGGTCGCTCGGGTGCTTGCCTTCGTTGTTTGCGAGCGCGCCGAGAACACCTTTAAAGACGGCAGGGTCGTTGAGGCCCTCAGTCGGCTGAAGAGTCGCCCACTGCCACTTGAAGCCGGCGAATGGAGGGCGACGAGGATCAGCTCCGTTCGCGAGCCTCAACGCTTACTCCTTCCGCGAACGTCGATCCGGCTGCGAGGAGTGCACTTCTGAGGGCGGTCGCAACCGCCTCAGCGACTCGCGGGGCTACTGCGTTCCCGATGAGTCGATATGCGGCTGACTGATTGCAATCGAAAAAGAAATCCAGGGGGAACGATTGGACGGTCGCTAGTTCTCTGACAGACATTCGCCGTTCGTTCGACGGATGATGCAGTACGACGACGCCCCCGCGATTGTCTCCACGCGCCGTGATCGTCGGCGCTGGTTTGTCCGGGTCAATCATGCGGTGACCGAGGTAGCCGTTGAAGCGCAATTTGTACTTCGAGTAAGTGTGGTTCGAGAGAGTGTGATGCAGGTCTGGGTCTGGCAGCGGCATCAGCGCTTGTCCTACGGAGACCCACTGCGGCAGTCCTGTGTCGCGCTCGTTACTGTGTGTGGGTTCCGGATATCGGAACTGCGCCCTCAAATCCTTCCGAAGGCCGACGATGAACACTCGTTCTCGGCGCTGGGGGACACCGTAGTCAGCAGCGTTCAGAATTTTCCAAACGACGTCGTAGCCGGCGAGCTCGAAATCCTGAACAATTCGGCGAAGCACTTCGCCGTCTTCCATATAAGTCAGGCCTTTGACGTTCTCGGCGACGAAGGCGAGAGGTCTCTTCGCCTCAATCACGCGAAGCATTTGCAGATACAACGCGTTGCGGGCGTCATCTGAACGGCGACCCGTGTTCGCAACGGAGAACCCCTGACACGGGAAACCGCCAAGCACAATATCGGCGTCGGGAATTTCGGAGGACGCAATGGTGCTGATGTCTGCGAGGACGCAGCCACCCCCGAAGTTGGTGTTGTAGGTCCGAACCGCGTCTGGGTCGTTGTCATTAGCCCAGGTGAGGACAAAACCAGAGGTGTTCTTGAAGCCGAGGTCCAAACCACCGGCTCCGGCAAATAACGACACAACCTTCATCTCAGGCCGCCCTTCCACTTTCGCTTGGAATCTGACGGTGCGCGACGCTTGCCGCCGACCCTAGTGCCTCTGCGAATTTGACCGCGACGGCGTTGCCAACCTGGCGGTAGGCGGACCCTAGTTTTCCTTCAAACTCGAAGTCGAGTGGAAAGGTTTGAACCGCGGCGCTCTCACGGACACTCATGCGTCTTGTTCCGTCAGGATGAGGCGTCGCGTTGACTCCTCCGCCTCCATTACCTCGAGCAAGAATGGTGGGAGAAGGTCGATCTGGGTTCGTAGCGCGATGACCGGTGAAGTCTCGCTCGACTACCCGGTATCGAGAATATTGCTGGTTAGGTACCGCCAGCGGAAACTTGATTGGATCTGGGACGGCGGCCAGGCATTCACCCAGAGTTCGATGCGGCTGCAAACCATCCTCAGGTCGGGACGAATGAGTCGGTAGGGGATGGCGAAGGTCCGCAACGTTCGGCAAGTCGATTCGGGTCCCCAAGAAAATCATTCGATACCGGTTCTGCGGAACCCCAAAGTCCGCTGCATTGAGCACCTTCGCCGCAACGCGATAACCTGCCGCCTCGAATCCGGCCACGATGAGCGCCAGGGCCGACCCGCCACCGAGTGACGATATTCCTCGGACGTTCTCGGCCAGAAAATAGAGTGGCTGTTTGTCAGTAATCACTCGAACGAACTCTTTGTAGAGCCTATTCCGCGGATCCTCGATAGTCCGTCTCAGATTTGCTTGCGAAAAACCTTGACATGGGAATCCCCCGACGATTAATTCCGCCTCGGGAATGTCGTTCGATGAGATCGCCTCTATCGGCGCATGAATGACGTGGTCACCGATGTTCTTCCGATACGTCGAAACAGAATCCTTGTCGAAGTCATTGGCCCAAATGAGTTCATGGCCCGTCGCGGCCAAGCCGAGATCGAGACCCCCAGCCCCAGAAAAGAGCGAAACCGTATCCAATACATTTCCTAACCGTCCCCACGAGAATAGAACGGCCCGCTGACATCCCTCGGCTCTGCGGTCCGACTATGTCGCGTGGCGCGAAAGAAAGGCCCCCACTCGACGTGACGACTTCGACATCGGAATTCGCAAATCTTCTCGGTACCCCCATAACTGGCCACACCCGACATCCGCTCACTATGGGAGGCTGAACTAGCAGTCGGCGGCCAGGGTCGACGCGTTCGGGGGAACGTCAGTGGGTGCAGGACATTCGGCCGCGGGGCAAGCCGCGCTATTTCAGCTTGAGGCGGAGCAACTCGCCTACGCGCAGCAGACCGCACTCGAGATGCACCGCCGGTATTCGGCTGCTGCAAGCAGCGAAGCTGCACTCGGAGCGGCGCTCGAACCACTCGAGGAGCGGGGCTTCCGGGTGTTCGCCGACCGTGCGTGGCCAGGCACCCGGAGCGGCGCGCAGGTCGACTTCGTCGTCGTCGGGCCGAGCGGGGTGTGGATCGTCGACGCCAAGAGTTGGCGCGACGTGCGTGTGCAGGGCGACCGCGTCTTTCAGGGGCAGGATGACGTCACCGAACGCCTCGACAACCTCACGTCGCTTATCGCCACTACCCAGAGCGACCTCGCAGAGATCGGAGTCGCACCGGGTGAGATCCACGCCGCTGCCGTGTTCACCAACAAGGGCGGGGTACTTGGCCGCATCAACGGCATCGACCTCGTCGGCATCGACCGCGCGCTCAAGCTGATCCTCGGGCGTGGGCAGCGACTCGGCCCTGTCGAGCTCGCAGCCACCGCGGACCGCGTCGAGCTGCTGTTTGCTCCGCTTGCCGAGCGGCGCAGGTTCTTTCGATCTGTTCCGCGGGAACCCGTGGTTCCGGTCAGCCTTCCGCAAGCGCTCATCACCGTCGACGAGCTCGAAGCGTCGCTCCTGGCCTTCGAGCGCGCCAAGCCGATCGAAGAGTGGATGGCCTTTCTTCACCCCGATCAGGCGCGGCTTGCGAAGCGGTCGTTCAACGGGCCGTCACGAATCCGAGGATCCGCGGGCACCGGCAAGACCGTCGTCGGGCTGCACCGAGCCGCCCACCTCGCGCGCACCACGCCGGGGCGCGTCCTCGTCACCACCTTCGTGCGCACCCTGCCCGACGTGCTCGAATCGCTCATGCAGCGGATGGCGCCGGAAGTTGCGCACCGGGTGGACTTTATGGGCGTGCACGAGTTCGCTCGTGAGGTGCTGAAGGACCGCGGCATCCGACTATTCGTCGATCAGAAGAAAGCCGACATCGCCTTCGATGCGGCCTGGCTCGCCACCGGCTCGACCGCGGTTCTTTTGCGGGTCGACCGCAGCGAGCGCTACTGGAAAGAAGAGATCTTCAGCGTCATCAAGGGTCGCGGCATCAAGCGGTTCGAGGACTACGCGCAGCTCTCTCGCGTCGGCCGCCGTCGCGGGCTGAACCCCGAGCAGCGTCACGCGGTCTGGGAGCTCTACTCCGCCTACGACTCGCTCATGAGAGCGCGCGGACTCAACGACTACGCCGACCTCATCCTGCGCGCCGAGCGGAGCCTTCGCGACGAACCGCTCGACACCTACAGCGCGGTCGTTGTCGACGAGGCACAGGACCTCAGCTGCTCGATGATCCGCATGCTGCATCACGTGGTGGGCGATCGCCCTGACGGGCTGAACCTCATCGGTGATGGCCGCCAAACGATCTATCCGGGCGGCTACACGCTGTCGGAGATGGGCATCTCCATCGCCGGACGCGGCGTGATCATGACGCAGAACTATCGCAACACCGTCGAAATCGTCGACTTCGCCGGAACCCTCATCGCCGGCGACGACTACGTCGACATCGAAGGCGAAACCTCGCCGAAGGATGCCGCGGCACTCGTCTCGCGCCGAGGTGCGGCACCGACCGTCACCCGGTTTCCCTCGCGGTCGGCGCACGACAAGGCCCTCGTCGCCCACGTGGTCGAGCTCCTGCGCACCGGATGCGCGCCCGGCGACATCGGAGTTCTTGCGCCGCACACCTGGGCGACGCGCGACATCCGCAAGGCACTCGAACTGGCGGATATCGCCACAATCGACCTGCTGAACTACCGGGGAGCCGTCGACGACAAGGTGAAGGTCGGCACGATCAAGCGAGCGAAGGGCCTCGAGTTCAAGCAGGTGCTCGTCGCGCGCACGCCGGCCGCGCTGCTCGACGACTCGAGCGTGGCGCTCGACTCGTCTGAGGGTGAGCGGCGTGAGTTGGATCGGCGCGAATTGTATGTGGCGATGACCCGGGCACGGGATGGGTTGTGGGTCGGGGTGGCTTAGGCGGCCAATCGCCTGCGGCCGTCCGGCAAATGAGGTTGGTATTGCCACTCGTCGCGTTTTCCTGTCCGAACTACTTGCGGCACATGTCGCGAAACGGCAAAAGTGGCGCGCCAGACGTCTGAGAAACGGCCACAACCTTCAGAACACTCAGGTCGCCTCCCGATGCGCGAACAACAGCTACGGACGGCGGCGCGGTGCGGTCACCACTCATTGAGGCCGCATTGCCGACGAGAACACCATTCAGCGCGACTTCGAGGGAGAATCAGGTTCATGAGTGTTCTTTACAGAGCGGTGTGGTCGGACACAACTACTGCGGATCGCGTGCCCGTAATCGAAACCCTCCGCAACTGCGTCGCTGTGTGGACTCAAGAGCGGTCCGATCCGGAACCGATGCCCGAGGGCGAGAGCCATTTCCAGGTTTCGCAGGGGCGAGATAGAACGGTGTCCCTCCGATCCATCGGTTCAGAGGCATTCGAGCTGACAGCGGTGGACATAGTTCCGGGAGACCCAACTGAGTGGGTAACGGCGATCCGCGCAGTCGCTGACGGCACCGGCATACACACCCTTGTCGAGCTGAGCATGTCGTCCGACGACCTTGCTCGCCGCGTGTCGGTCGGTAGGCCAAGGATCGTGCATGAACTGCTCGGAGTGGCGGCGAAGCCACATCTGGGCGGGAGTCGACTTGTGCGGGAGCCCCTCGCGCTGCCCTCCAACGGGATATCGATTCTGACGGATCTGCTCGCCGACGAAACTAGACGCCTCCCGATCATCGTGTGCGCCCAACCGAACGGTGAGAACACCGACGCCTGGCAGCGTGTCGCAGCCACGATCGCGTCGCGTGCCGAAGGGGTCGCAGTCGTTATCACCCTCGACTCGAGCGCTGTTACGCAATTCCGCGATGCGTTCGGTTCACTTGCAATCTGGGATGGGGGTGTGCGAATTTACGCGCCCGGCGCGGTATCGAAGGATTCTGACGGATGGCGGCATCGCTACTACGTGAGGTCGCGACTTGAAGGGGCCCGTCATTCGACAGTTGACCGGATCGTCTATTCCGTCGCGCAGCTCTCGACGAGGCGTCGTGTGCCTGACGCCTTCGCTATTTTCGGCCAGCAGAGCGGGCTTCCCCTGGATGCTCTCGATGAGATGGTTCCAGCAAGTGCGCTAGTCGAGGCGCGCGAGCGTTGGGAGTTCGACAGCGAGGTGGCTCGCGACGAGCAGAGCTCCGTGGAGAGAGAACTTTCCAGCGCCAACGGGCATCTGTCACGGCTCAAGAAGGTGCTCATTGACAGTGGGCAGGCCGACCTGCTGTGGGGTACTCAGCATGAGGATTCGGCGTCAATTCCCGACGCGGTGCAGTACACCTCGGAAGCGGCAATGGCCGCTCAGGCTTACCTATCTGAATGGCTCGTGCTTCCGGACTCCGCAATTCGAGAACTTGAAGACATCGACAGCTCGCCGGAAGCGTACAACTGGGGCAACAAGACTTGGCGCGGTCTTCGCGCGCTCGCAGCGTACGCCGAGGACCGTGCCGCGGGCTGGGACAAGGGCGGGTTCTGGGAGTGGTGCGCGTCAGGCCCGTTGCTCGGATGGCCAGCAACGACCAAGAAGTTGTCCATGACAGAGAGTGAATCCGTTCAAAATAACGACAAGCTGAGCCGCACGCGCATATTCAAGGTCGATCTGGCGGTTAATAGTTCAGGTGAGACGACCATGCTCGCGCACCTGAAAATCTCCGAAGGCGGAGGGAGTCTCGCGCCTCGCGTTTACTTCTACGACGACACGAGCGGGCCGACAAAGAAGGTACACATCGGCCTTGTGGGACCTCACTACCTGGTTCCGAACAAGTCGTCGAACTGACACAAGCCAGAAGACAATCTCCTCTGGTCTTGATGCTTGCTGTGCACCACCGCGAAGTGCGAGCGCTCGAACCGTTGCATTGCGTGGGGCTCGTGGAAGGCGCGGCACAGTAAGGGGCGGGTCGTCAGACTGATGGTCGGCGGGCCACTTTGGCCGTGGTCCACTCGTCGCATCCTCGAGTCCGAGTCCAGTCGCATAACCCGTTGCCTGCCGTCACCCATCGACGTGTCGTAAAAGATGCTGTGGCTCTGCGTTTCGGGGTTGAGCGGATGCGCGGCCACCCCCGTTCGGGCTGGCTGGGGGCGTGCAC
This sequence comes from Marisediminicola sp. LYQ134, assembly GCF_046599635.1. Lineage (NCBI taxonomy): Bacteria > Bacillati > Actinomycetota > Actinomycetes > Micrococcales > Microbacteriaceae > Marisediminicola > Marisediminicola sp. LYQ134. Next base: position 766,773 of record NZ_JBKIWP010000002.1, on the reverse strand, counting down.
GCTTGCCCAGCGCTTACGGGGCCGTCTGCGCGAGGAACGCCGGCAGCAGAATGTGCATGACTGCGAAGTAGATGGCACCCATTACTGCTGCTGCACCAACAAGCCGCAGGCCTAGCTCGAAAAACGCGAGCCCGATGCGGCGACCAAGCGACGGCTTCGCGCGCGCCCGTCGTGATCGCGACGGCGCGGTGACGGTGGTGACCGGTTTGGGCGACACCGTCATGCCCCTCGCCGACTTCCGTGACGTGCCGAACGGTGCCGACGAAGGCACGGACGTGGCCGCCCACGGCACCGGCCCGGGAGGTGTCACGCGGGCCGCCGTCGCCGCGGCGTTGACCGCACGGTTGTGCACCGAAGCATCCGCCGCCATCTTTGCGAGAAAAGCGATGAGGCTGTCGCGATCGCCATCGGGGGCGAGAGGTTTGGAGCGCCAGGTCGTCGAACGGGCTGCGGCCGCGTCGATGCGCTGCACCTGCTCGTCGCTGAACTCGCGGCGGCGGTCGCGCAGCTTCAGCAGGTCGGTGTGCGGCATGACCAGCACACCCTCGGCAGGCGGGGCCTCGCCGCTGAACTTGTCAGCACCCACGACCGCAATGATCGCGACCACCGGAACAGTGAGACCCGCCGCCTCAGACAACAGCTTCTCGGCGCGCTGCGCCTCGGCGACCGCCTTCGGGATGTGACCCGTCTTCGAACCATTGACGAAGAGGCCCCAGCCGCCAGTCCAAATCGAGGCGGATGCGTGGTGCTTCGAGTTGATGGTGAACACCCCGGGCGGCCCGACCACCACGTGATCGATATCGCAGTCGGCATTGCCAACGGGCACCGAGTGCAGCACCGTCCAGCCCTCGCCGAGACCGGCGAGCACCCCGGCGACCGTGAACTCGCCGAGCGCACCGGTGTACCAGGAGGAGCGAGCCTCCGACGTGTCGCCGGTCACGCCCGACCCGCTCGCCTCGGCCATGAGGCCCTGCGCAGGCATCCGTGCACGAAGATCCGACATGACCACCCCTGGTTCGCGCCGCCCCCGGCTGTTCGAGAATACGAGCGGGGCTCGGATGTCGCGATCCCCCGAGCGGGGGTGGGGTGGGGCTGTTCTAGCCTGGTGGCATGAACGCGTTCGAGATTGTCACCGTGCTTATCGGAGTCGCGCTTCTCGTCGCCGGGTCTGTTCTCATCGCGCGGCAACGACGACGCGTCGGGCCTCCCCCGACGAATCGCGAGGCGACGATGACCATCGTTCTGTTCGCCGCGGGCGGCTCCCTCACGACGATTGCGCTCGCGAACGCCTTCATCCTTTAGCGTCAGGCTTCGGTGCGTTCGCAACAGGGAGTCCCCCGCGCGACGGAGTCGCCGCAAACATCCGCTCGTTACCGTGGAGGCATGAGCGAGACGCCGAACCACGAGAAAGCAGAGCCGCGACCCGACCCGCGGGTGACATCGAGGGCAGAGTCGAGCGCGATCGCGGCGGAGCAGGCCCGAAAGGCGGTCACCGTCAACCTGTGGATCGGGGTCGTGTTCGTGGCTGCCGGGATCGCCGTCGTTCTGACGGTCGAGAACTGGGTCATCGGCATGCCGTTCGTGATCCTCGGACTCTCGTTCGTGTGGACGGCTCAGAGCGCGAGGAAGAAAGCGAAGTCGGGCCGGTAGTTACGCGGCACTGGCAACGTGGCCGAACCTCACCATCACCACCCGACGAGCGCGAGCACGCCGGTCGCGGCGAGGGCGATCGCGCCCGTCCACAGCACGATGGCGATGACCTGCCACAGGATCACCCACTGCTTCGACACCCCCGAGCCGACGAAGAACGCGGCGGTCAGCATGGTCGGAAGCGCGAGAGGGGCGAGGATGCTCGCGCCCGGAACGCCGAAGCGCACCATCCAGCGCGTGAGGCGCGCGCGTCCCTTCGCGCGCCGGGTCGGCTTCGCGTTCGGGTCGGCGGGCCCGGTGTCGGATTCGGTCGACGCGTCGTTCGGGTTCTCGAGCGTGATCACGCTGCCGTCGGTGCCGACCAGGCTCGTCGCCGAGGTTGTGGCCGCGCGCTTCGCCTCAGCACGCTGCGCGGCCGCACGCTTCGCCACGACCCGTTCGCGAATGCGCGAGCCGAGCAGCACCACGCCGATCACGCACAGGATGTTGCCCGCCATGGCGGCGAGCGCGGCGACGATCGGGTTGATGCCGGCGATGATTCCGAACGCCGCGGCACCCTCGCCCTCGATGTAGGGGATCGCGGCGGCGAGCGCCACGATCACGGGTTGGAGAATGCCGGGCACCTGGTCGATGAAGTTCTGAAGCCACTCGTAGGGGTTGTCCATGTCCGTTCTTTCTGCAAAGTCGGTTCGCGGGCGGCCGGTCGGCCATCCGCGGGTATGACTGCAGTGAAGACCGTGTTCTCGGCACAGGGTCAAGCGCTGCGTCGTTCTCCATGAGAGAACGACGAGACCTCTTGACCCGGTTGTCGGAACAGGGTCTTGAATGGGCTCACGACTGCGGCGCAGACATCCGCGTGCAGTAGAGAGAAGGAGGCGTCATGCCGTGGAGTACGAGCGAGATCGCCGAGCTCGCGGGCACGACCGTGAACACGGTGCGCCACTACCACCGCGAGGGGTTGCTCGCCGAGCCGGACCGCACGAGCAACGGCTACAAGCAATACGGTGCTCGGCACCTCGTGCGGCTGCTGCAGATCCGCCGCTTGCGCGACCTCGGTGTGCCGCTCGCGCAGATCGAATCGGTGGCGGGCGGCGGGGAGACCCCGACGGCGGCGCTCCTGTCGATCGACGCCGACCTCGCCGCGACCATCGAACGGCTGCAGCGCGCCCGCGGCGAGATCCGGGCCATCCTCGCCGGGTCGACCGCCACGGATGTGCCACCCGGTTTCGAAGACATCGCCGGCCGGCTGTCGACATCGGAGCGGTCGCTCATGCTCGTCTACTCCCAGCTCTACGACGAGTCGGCGATGACCGACCTCAAGAAGATGGTCGAGTCGGAGCCCGAAGACACCGACGCCGAATTCGCCGCGCTGACCCCCGACGCCGACGACGCCACCCGACAGCGGATCGCCGAGATCTTCGCCCCGCAGATCGCACAACACCTGAGGGACTACCCGTGGCTGACCGACCCGGCCGAACACCTCCCGCGCGGCCCCCGCGTCACCCAGGAGACGTTCGCCGAAACCATGGTCGAGCTCTTCAACGAAGCCCAGCTCGATGTTCTCGCGCGCTCGAGCATCCTGGCGCGGGCGGAGAGCGACGCGGGTGGTGCGACTGCAGACCCCACACCCCCGACCGAAGGAGACGACCACGATGCCGGATGACCTCACCACACGCTCGGCAGACAGCGGGCCTCGGCCCCCGGCCGACGCACCCCTCCTCATCGAAGACGTTCTCCTGCTGCTCTTCCAGCCCGACTCGGGCTCCATCGCGGGCGAGAACATTCTGTTCTACGTGCTCGGCGGGGCTGTTCTCGGCGACCTCGCGCTCGCCGAGCGGGTCGAGCTGCACAAGCATGGCGCACTGAGCACGCGGGTGCATCCGATCGGCGATGCGTCGCCCGGCGACGAGCTCCTCGCGCCCGCGTGGTCGTACATCACCGAGAAACCTCGCGGCGTGCAGACTGTGCTCGCCGCGATCGGCCCTCAGCTGCGCGAACCCGTTCTCGACCGGCTCGTCGATCGGGGCGACCTCACCCGCACGAAAGGCAAGACGCTCGGCATCTTCCCGTCGACGAAGCTCACCCTCGGCAGCGACCGGCGCGCCGAGCTGATGACGGAGGTGCGGGCGGCACTCGTCGACGGCGAGGCACCGAGCCCGCGCACCGGCGCGAGCATCGCGCTGCTCTCGGCGAGCGGCACCCTGCCGCAGTTTCACAGCGAGATTCCGTGGAGCGGCGACGTGTACACCCGGGGCAAAGAGCTCGAGCGCGGCGACTGGGGCGCGGCCGCGGCATCCGACGCCGTCACGCGCACCCTCGCGGCGGTCATCACCAACGCGGTCGTCGCGGCGACGATCCTGCCGCGCACGTAGGCCGCGGGCGCGGGGTCTGGTGAGCGCGGCGGCGGGCGCGCCGGGGCGGGCGCGGGGTCTGGTGAGCGCGGCGGGGCGGGCGCGGAGTAGGAGTCGGGGCCGGACACGCCGTGCTTCGCGCGCACGGGGCGGCGCGCCACATCCGGAGTCCTACTCCGCGCACGTGTTCGAGCGCGCGGGCGGGCGGGCGAGCGGGCGAGCGGGCGACGCTCACCCGAGCGCCCGAGCGCGCTTTCCCCCGCGCGACGGAGTTGCCGCCGACATCCGCTCGCTACCGTGGAGGGATGAGCGAATCGCGGAACGACGACAACGCCGCCAAGAAGAAGGCCGACGCGAACAGCACCTATCCGGCACTCGGGGTGGTGTTCTTCGCCGTCGGCTTCGTGTTCTTCCTCACCATGGACAACTGGGCCATCGGGCTGCCGTTCGTCGCCCTCGGGCTCGCGTTCTTCTCCATGGGAGTTGCGAGGATGAAGAAGCCGAAGCCGCCGAAAGGACCGCTCGGCACAGACCCCGACGCCGACGGCCCGCTCGCCGGTGGCGCGGCCACACGCCCGGGCTCCGCGGCAGCACGGGCGAAACGCCCCGACAAGGCCGGGGGCGAGGGTGGCGCACCGGCGATCGACGGCGGCACACACGCCAAAGACTCGACCGGGCAGGCGGGCGACGGCAACGATGGCGGCGGTGGAGACGGCGGGGGCGGTGGCGGCGGCGACTAGCCCCGCTCATGCCGTCCACGCCGCCCCGACCCCGCCGTAGACTCCCGCACATGTCACGACCTGTCGCAGTGATCACCGGGGTCGGCCGCCCCGAAGGCATCGGCGCGGGCATCGCGCGCACCCTCATCGCCGACGGGTGGACCGTCGCCGTCAGCTACTTCACCCCCTACGACGACCGCGTCAACGGCGGAGCCACCGGCCTCGAGGGTCTGCTCGCGGAGTTCGGCGAGCACGCCATCGCCGTTCCCGTGGACCTCGAACGAGCGGATGCCGCATCCGTTCTCTTCGGCGAAGTCAGCGCGCGACTCGGCACCGCGTCCGCCCTCGTGCTCAGCCATGCGGAGAGCGTCGACTCGAGCATTCTCGACACCACCGTCGAGAGCTTCGACCGGCACTTCGCGGTCAACACCCGCGCGAGCTGGCTGCTCATCGCTGAATTCGCCCGGCAGATCGAGGCCGCTCGCGGTGCAGACGAGTCGCTGGATGGCGGCGCGATCGTCGCCCTCACGAGCGACCACACGACGCACAACCTGCCATACGGCGCGAGCAAAGGCGCCCTCGACCGCATCGTGATCGCGGCCGCCCGCGAACTCGGGCACCTCGGCATCCGCTCCAACGCGCTCAACCCCGGCCCCGTCGACACCGGGTGGATGACCGACGAGGTGCGGGCTGCTGCTCTCGCCGCGCAACCGACCGGGCGCCTCGGAACGCCGGCGGATGTCGCCGACCTCGTGTCGTTTCTCGTCTCCCCTCGCGGCGCGTGGGTGACCGGGCAGCTGCTGCACGCCGACGGCGGGTTCGCGGCGCGGTACTGAGGGCGTGGCGCGGCGAGGCGCGGCGCGGCGCGGCGCGGCGGCGCGGGCTTGCAGGAGTTTCTGTTGAACCCGCACCTCTCGCAGGAGAAATGGGACGCCGCACGCACAGAACTCCTGCGCCCACGCCACTCGTGTCAGGCGAGTGGCGCGCGCCTACAGGTCGTCGAGCGAGGTGCGCGGGAGCATCGCGTTCGACGACAGTCCGCTCGCCGCACGCGTGACCGCCTCCCGCCGACCGACCGTGAGCAGGTGCTCGATCGCGCCCGGCATCGTGGGAAAGAGAGCCCAGGTGAAGTCGGCCCCGACCACCATGACCTCGAACTGGTCGTCGCGGATCTCGATGTACCCGAGGAGGTGGCGCGGGTCGTCGTCGCGGAGGAGGGAGTCGGAGACCCGCCATCCTCCGAGAGCCACCTGGCGCACGGTGGCTTCGGTGAGGTCGACCTCGGCGGGCCGATCGGTGCGGGCGAGCGTGTCGACTGCAACGTCTTTGATGGACATTTCCGGTCCTCCTGTCGAATGAACGAGTTTTGCCGAAGACCGGGGCAAGTGAGAAGAACGTAAGTCGGCGGCATCCGGCACGTCAACCGGTCGACGAGATGCGGGCGGATGCTTGACAGGTGGGGCCGGGCGTGCGGTAATCGGGTCTTTTCGCCGGCGGGATCAGGGGCGCATCAGCACCGGCGGAACACCCGGGGCCCGGCACCGCGCTCGAACCCGAGGCGCACATATCCGTCGGCGAGCGCGGGGGAGTCGGCGACCGCGACGACGAGCGCGCCCGGCGGCACCGCTTCGAGCAGACGGCGGGCCAACAGCAGTGCCGACATCCGCGTGCCGCGGCGCTGGGTCAACGCCATGACGGTCCATCGCTGCCCGGGCGGCGTCTCGGAGCCCACCGCCATGGTGAAGCCCGCGGTCGACATCATGGCGAGGGGGGCGATTCCGATGACCACGAAAAGCAGCGCGGCAGCCAGCACACCGAGCGGACCGACGGTCACCCACAGCGCGACTGCGGTGGCCACCATCCCGGCGAAGATGAGCAGCGCGAGCGCGATGGCCAGAACGAAGTCGAACACCGGGCGGTAGCGGCCGAAAATGACCATTCCGTTGCCGTCGCGCGATCGGTAGAGCACCCTGCGGAGCGCATACGGCAGCAGGGTCGCGACCGACATCGGCCACGATGCCACCGCGAGCGCCCGGTTGCGACTGAACGTGTGCGCCATCAGCCACGCCAGCTGCGGGAGGCGCGCGAGCGAGGCTGGCGCGACGACGGGGGGCATGGGTCCAGTCTTGCGCAGGGTGGGGCGGGGGCGGCGCGGTAGCGCAGGAGGAACTGCTGAGCAGGCGCTCGTTGCAGGAGGTTTCGGGGTCTTCGAGCGCGCAACTCCTGCAATTCCGACACCCCCTTCGACGGGCGTCACTGGTGCACGTCACCGGTTGACGCAACTATGGGGTGCATCCCGCACCGCAGAACCGAGAGGACCCCGTGTCAGACCTCATCACCCTCATCGACCCGCCCGAGCTTCCCCAGAACCCGGCGTTCAGTTCGGGGGCGATCACGCGCGCCGGCGCAACGCTTTACGTCGGCGGACAGAACGGCATCGACAGCGCGGGCGACCTCGTCGATGGCATCGCCGCGCAGACCGCGCAAGCACTCCGCAATGTGCTGAGCGTGCTCGCCGCCGCCGGAACAGGCCCCGAGCATGTCGCCAAACTGACGATCTACCTCGCCCCCGGCGTCGACCCGAGCGCCGGATTCGCCGCGTCGCGGGACGTGTGGGGCGACAACCGCACCGCGATCACGGCGCTGAGCGTGCACGCGCTCGCGCTCCCGGGTGCGCTCGTGGAGATCGAGGCGGTCGCCGCCATCCCGGAGTAGGGACCGCGCATCCGCCCCCGAACACACCCCCGAGTGGGGCCGCCATCTGCCCCGAGCATCAGAAAGATAGCCCTATGGATGCGAACACACCGAGCTCAAGACCCGACCCGCGGCCCGAACCGCGCCGCGACCCCCGGCCGAGAGTCTCCCGCTGGAACAGCGACCTCGTTCGCGTGTTCGTGAGCAGCGTCATCGCTGTGCTCGTCATGGTCGTCGTGCTCCTGTGCCTCATCAACTTCACGAGCTTCGACGGCAGCAACGAATTGCGGGTGCAGGTCACAGGCTTCGTGATTCTGTGGGTTGTTCAGACGAGCATCTACGTGGGGTGGGGAACCTGGGTCTACTCGCGACTCGACCAGACCACGCTCGCGTTGCAGACCGCCGCAGACGACGAGGGCGAACGCAAACTGCCCGCCCGCGTTCTCGGAATGAGCGGGGCGACAAACACGACCCTCTCCGCCGCAGTGCTCGCGGTGGTCATCACGATCGTGATCGCGCAGCGACCCGAGTTTCGCGGGGAACCGATCTACGTCATCGCCGCGCTCGTCACCGTGGCCACGTCGTGGATTCTCATGGTCTTCTCGTTCGCACAGAACTACCTTCGCCTCGGCGCGGCCGACGACGGCGAGCACCTCCGATTCCACTTCCCGGAGCGCCCCCGCTTCAGCGACTACCTCACCCTCGCGGCGCTCGTGTCCGCCATGGCCGCCACCACCCCCGCACAGATCAGCTCGCGCAAAGCGTGGGGTGTCGTGCGCGGAAACGTGATCATCGCCTTCGTCTTCAACTCGGTCGTCATCGCCATGATGGTGTCGCTGCTCTTCGGGGGGCTGCTGAACTGAGGTGGGGCGGGGCGCGGGCTCGGTGTCTGGGTGCGGGGTCTCGCGCGCAAGTTGCGGGCGCGGAGTAGGAGTTGCGGCAGCGGATGCGGCGTGGCGGGCGCAGGGGGCGGCGCGCCGCATCCGGAGTCCTAATCCGCGCCCGCGGACCTCGGATGCTCGCGGGGCGGGCGATGCGCGGCGAACACCGTGTGCGGCTCCCCCGATCGACCGCGCTGCAGGAGTTTTTGCTGACCCCACACGTGTCGCAGGAGGTTCTGACCTCCCGAACGCGGCAACTCCTGCAATTCGGTCGGCGACCGGGGCCGCGCGGTTCGCACCCGCGCCCGCGCCCTACTCCCCCGTCAACCCCGCGTCGTGCACGGTGCGGGCGATCTGCACGCGATTGCTCGCCTCGAGCTTGGTGAACAGGTGCCCGATATGTGTTTTGACGGTCGCGACTCCCATGTAGAGCTCGGCGGCGATCTCGGCGTTGGAGAGCCCGCGGCCGACGGCGATCGCGACGTCGCGTTCGCGGTCGGTGAGCCGCTCGAGCAGGGCGACGGCGTGGGTGCGCCGCGCATCCGACCCCCCGGTCACGGCGGCGATGAGTTGCGCCGTGACGCTCGGCGACAGGATCGACTCGCCCGCCGCGACCCTGCGCACGGCGTCGACGAGTTCGGCGGGCGGGGTGTCTTTGAGCAGAAACCCGACCGCCCCGTGCCGCAGGGCCGTGAGCACGAGCTCGTCGGTGTCGAACGTCGTGAGCACGATCACCCGCGCGCGGTCGCCGCGAGCGGTGAGGGCCTTGGTGGTCTCGAGCCCGTCGAGGCGGGGCATGCGGATGTCCATGAGCACGACGTGCGGTGCCGTCGCGGCGATGACCTCGAGGGCGTCCCGACCGTCGGAGGCCTCGCCCACGATGTCGATCGACGCGTCCCCGCCGAGGATCATCCGCAGTCCCGCCCGCACGAGGGCGTCGTCGTCGACGATCGCGAGGCGCGTGCGGGGTGCGGGCGCTCGCTCGCCCTCGCCACCCGCCGTCACTCCCATGGCAGCCTCGCCGTCACCACGAAGTGGTCGCCGCGGTCGACGCCGTGCGCGAGCGACCCGCCCGCGAGCTCCGCGCGCTCCTGCAGGCCCGTGAGGCCGACGCCGCTACCGCTGCCGCCTGATTCCCTGGTGCCAGCAACGGATGCCTGCCGCACCGGGTTGCGCACGGTGACACGCAGCTCGGCGTCCCGGCGTTCCAGCTCGACCGTCACGGGTGCGCCAGGCGCGTGCTTGCGCGCGTTGGTGAGTGCCTCCTGGATGATCCGGTATGCGGTGCGGGAGACCGACTCGCCCAGGCCCTCGAGGTCGACGGCGAGGGCGAGGTCGAGGTCGCCCGCATCCGGAGTCACGCCAGCATCCAGGGTCACGTCCGTTCCGGCCTCGCGGGAGTCGTCGAGCAGCGCGGGCAGGTCGGCGAGGGTCGGCTGCGGCGGTTCGACTCGGGCGTCGAGGCGCTCCGCGTCGGCGCGGCCGCCGTCCGCAGCATCCGCGCCGTCGGCGGCGCCCGCTCCGCCCGCGGCCCCCGAACCGCCCTCGCTCGACCTCAGCACCCCGAGAATCTGCCGCAGCTCGGTGAGCGCGAGCTGCGCGTTGTTCTGGATCACCGTCGCCGCCTGCGCGGTCTCGTCGCGCGTGAGGTCAGTGCGGTAGGTCAGGGCTCCCGCGTGCAGGGAGACGAGCGAAATGTGGTGGGCGAGCACGTCGTGCATCTCGCGGGCGATGCGGGTGCGCTCGGCCTCCCGGGCCGACTCCTCGCGCAGGGCCTGCTCGCGTTCGGCGTTGAGCGCGCGCTCCCGCAGAGACGCGAGGAGGTCGCGGCGAGCGCCGACGTAGAACCCCGTCGCCACGAGGATGCCGTAGACGGCGATCGCGATGCCGCCCGACGCCCAGCTCGAATACATCTCGGTTTGCTCGCCGGCCACGCTCGGGCGCACCACGAACTCGTAGACCACGGTGCACGCGATCCACACGACACCGACGGCGACCACGGGCCTCCAGCGACGCCGCGTGCTCATCGAGACGATGGCGAGCATCGCCGCGCCGATGGAGAACACGGAGACGGAGGAGAGCCCCGCGGTGATCACGGCGATCGTCACAGGGTGGCGGCGGCGAAGCGGGAGCAGCGCCACAGCGACGCCGCCGAGCACGAGGTCGAGCAGCATGAAACCGGTGATCACCGCGTTGTCGCGCTCCGACAGTTCGTCGGGCCCGAAACCGACGAACTCGGCGAGGGTGAAGATCCAGAACAGTGCGCCGGTGGCGAGCACCAGCAGGTAGCGCCAGATGCGCGACCACGCCTGCAGCGGCGGGGCGGGCAGCGCGGCCGGAAGCGGGGCGCGGGATGCCTCGGCCCCGGATGCCGCGACTGGCCGTGCTCGCGTCGACCGCTGCGGCGGCACGGAACTTCGCCTGTCGGTCACGGTCTCGAGCCTAGGGTGCGGCCGCAGGCATCCTCTCCCCTCTGGGGCTCGACCTGCTCCACCCAAAGTCGGAGACGGTCGAGACCGCGCTCCGATCCGCGGCGGCCGCGGCGCCGAGAGGCTGAACACCATGATCACCGCAACCAATCTCACGAAGCACTATCGCTCCCGGGCGGCCGTCGACGACGTGTCGTTCACCGCCCAGCCCGGGCGGATCACCGGATTCCTCGGCCCCAACGGTGCCGGAAAGTCCACGACCATGCGCATGCTCGTCGGCCTCTCCTCCCCCACGTCGGGGTCGAGCACGGTGCTCGGCGTGCCCTTCCGCCAACTCGACAACCCCGGACGCCACGTCGGCGTGCTGCTCGACGCCGCAGCCCAGCACCCCGGTCGCACCGGGCGCGAGTCGCTCGCGATCTCCGCCCAGCTCATGGGCCTCGCCCCGGGGCGTGCCGACGAGGTGCTCGACGTCGTCGGCCTCACCGCCAAGGAGGGGAGCGCACGCATCCGCGGCTACTCCCTCGGCATGCGCCAGCGCCTCGGTCTCGCGAGCGCGCTGCTCGGCGATCCCGCCGTGCTGATCCTCGACGAACCCAGCAACGGGCTCGACCCGGCAGGAATCCGATGGATGCGCGGTGTGCTCACGTCGTTCGCCGCGTCGGGTGGCACGGTGCTGCTGTCCTCCCACCTGCTGCTCGAGGTCGAGGCCGTCGCCGACGACCTCGTGATCATCGGGCAGGGCCGGATTCTCGCCCAGGGCAGCGCTGACGAACTGCTCGCGTCGAAAGGCACCCAGGTGCGCAGCCTCGACGACGCCGCCCTCACGCGCGAGCTCACCGCCGCCGGGTTCGACGTCACCCCCGCCGGCGACGGCATCTCGACCTCGGCGACCGTCGACGACGTGGGGCGCCTCGCGCTCGCCGCGGGCGTCGTCGTTACCGACCTGCGCCCGGCAGCGAACGCCGGGCTCGAAGACCTCTTTTTCTCTATGACCGCCCAGCACGGGCGAGAGGATGTGCCCGCATGACCACCCCCAGCACCTCGACCTCGACGTCCCTGTCGGCCCCGCCCGACGACCTGTTCGCCGCCCGCACGTCGGGCACGAGCATCCGCCCGACCGGGGGTATCCCGTTTCTGAGACTGTGCGCGGTGGAGCTGCGCAAACAGCTCGACACCCGCGCCGGGCTGTGGCTGCTCGTCGCCATCGCGATCATCAGCGCGGGCTTCATCGCCCTCAACCTGTTCACCGCGGACGCCGAGTTCAACACCTGGACGAACCTCACGGCCTCCGCGTCGACCGGGCAACTGCTGCTGCTGCCGCTCATCGGGGTGATGGCGGCGACGAGCGAGTGGTCGGCCCGCACGGCACTGTCGACCTTCACCCTCGAACCGCGGCGCACGCGCGTGAACCTCGCGAAGCTCGCGTCGGCGAGCTCGCTCGGGGTCGCTGTCATGTTCGTCACGCTCGCCGCGAGCGCGATCGCCAACGTCATCGGCCTCGTGTGGCTCGACGGCGACGGCTCGTGGGCGCTCGACTGGGGAATCGTGGCCGGAACCGCGCTCGCACTCATCCTGCTCGTGTGGCAGGGCGTCGCGTTCGGGCTCGCGTTCTTGAGCACCCCCATCGCGATCGTCGCCTACCTCGCGCTGCCGACGGTGTGGTCGATTCTCACCTTCACGATCGAAGCGCTCGCGGAACCCGCGCAGTGGCTCGACATGAGCCTCACCCTCGCGACCCTCATGGGCGGCGAGATGACCGGTGAAGACTGGCCGAAGCTGCTCGTGTCGCTGCTCGTGTGGGTCGGCATCCCGCTCGGCATCGGACTGTGGAGGACCGCTCGCCGCGAGCCGTAGGCGGAGGAGCCCTCGCTCGCGGGCGCGCGCGTGCGCGGAGTAGGAGTTGCGGCACCCGATGCGGCGCGGCGGGCACACAGCCCGGCGCGCCGCATCCGCCGTCCTACTCCGCGCACGCGACGACCTGCTCCGCGCACGCGACGACGTGCTCCGCTCACGCGGGCCGGATGTTCGGGTGCCGGCCGTTCGCTCGCGACACCGGCTCTCGCCCTCGGGTTCATCCCCAGCGCAGGAGTTTCTGTTGATCCCACACGTTCTGCAGGAGGTTTTGCTCCGCGAATGACGCGAACTCCTGCAGCTCCGACAGCAGCACCAGCACCACCCCGCCCCCACCTACCGCCCGCGGCTCTCGAGCGCGAGGGTCAGCGTGACGCGGTCCCCGAAAACCGTCGGGTCGAGCCCCGTGATGGTTTCGACCCGCGCGAGCCGGTTGCGCACCGAGTTGACGTGCAGAAACAGCTCTGTCGCGGTTGCCGAAACCGATCCGCCGCTCGCGAAGAAGGCGTCGAGGGTCTGCACGAGCTGGGTTCCGTGCCGGGCGTCGTGCTGTTCGAGCGGGGCGAGCACGTGGTCGCGGAAGGGCGCGAACTGGTCTGACGACATGCGCCCGAGCAGGCCCGAGAGTGAGGCGAGGTCGCGCGGACCGGCCGAGCGACGCCGCGACGTCGCGATCGCGAACGCCGCAACGCTCTCTTTGAGTGAGTGGTGCAGTTGGTCGAGCGGCGCCATGCGTCCGACACCGACCACGCCCGCGGCATCCGAATCGAGAAACGCCTGCAGGTAATCGTGCTCGGCCACGACGACGGTGTGGCTGTCGAGGTCGCCGACGACCGTGAGCCCACCGATCGCCACATCGGTTCCCGCCGCGAGACACACGGTGCCGAAGGTCGAGGCCGCCGCGAATTCCCCGCCGAGCTGGTCGCGCAGCACCCACGGGCTCGCGAGACCGCGGCGGATGTAGTCGAGCAGGAGACCGTTGTCGCGTCGCCGTTGCACGCGCTCCCGTGCCGCCCCGTGCAGCGCCGCGAGCTTCTCGGTGAACGCGACGAACGGCAGAGTGTTGGGCACGGTGAAGAGCGCGAGGCCGCGGGCGTCGGCGAGCGCGGCGAGCCCCGCGGGAGGGGTGTGGTCGACGACATCCACGGCGAGTCCGATCGCGGCGGCGTCGCTCGCGATGAGCGCGTCGACGAACGCGGCGCACTTCGCGGCCGTATCGAGGTCCGACCCGACGGTGAGGATGATCTCGTCGCCCCGCAGATAGGGCGACGGGTCGACGAGTTCGGTCGCTTGCGCCCAGCGCACCCGGTGGTCGACGCCTGTCGCACCGGCCACGAGCGTCACGTCGAAGCCCGGCCACTCGAGCACGTCGGCGACGGTGATGGCCGCGTCGAACGCCTCGGTCGGGGGAGTTTCGGGCGAAACCATGGCGAAACACTAGGGCGGCAATGTGTCAGCCGTGTGTCACCGCATTGTGCGCGAGCACACTGTGGCACCCGGTCGCGCTATGACCTCCCCCACACCTCGATCAGCGGATGCCGCGGCGCTCCTACTCTGGGCGCACCCTCCTCCCCAGCTCCGCCCAGCCGAAGGAACCCCACCACCATGACCGCGACGACCTCCGCGCCCGGCTCAGCCGAGACATCCGCCCCCATCGACCCCGACTACCCGCTGGCCAGGGTTCCGAAAGAGCACCGCAAGACCAACGCCTCGGTCGTGATCGTGATCGCGGGCTTCCTCTTCTTCACCCCGACGATGTTCGCGGGCGGGCAAGTGGCGGTGGAGTTCGCGTTCGGCGAGTTCCTCGGCCTCGCGGCGGTCGCGACCCTCGTGCTCGCGACCTACATCGCGCTCATCGGCGGCATCAGCGCGCGCACCGGTCTCACCGCGGTGCTGCTCGCTCGGGCGGTGTTCGGCAAGATCGGCGGCAAGTGGTCGTCGATCCTCCTCGGCGGCACGCAGATCGGGTGGTACGGCATCACGCTCAGCACCCTCACCGACTTCGTGGGCCGCGCGTTCGGCCTCGACTACACCTGGCCGCTCGCCGTCATCGGCGGAATCGCCATGGCGACGACGGCCTACTGGGGCTTCAAGGGCATCGAGGTGCTGAGCTGGGTGTCGGTTCCGCTCATGCTCGCGCTGTGCGTCTGGGTGCTCGTGCTCTCGCTCGACGAGGTCGGCGGCCCCGCGGGCATGCTCGCCCTCGAGGGCAACGGCGGCCTGAGTGTCGGCGCGGCGCTCACGATCATGATCGGCACGTTCATCAGCGGGGGAACCCAGATGGGCAACTGGACGCGCTTCGCCCGCAACGGCAGCGTCGCGATCGCCGGAACCTTCGTCGCCGTGATCGTGGTGCAGTTCGCGATGCTGTTCTTCGGTGGCGTCGGCGCGACGGCGTTCGGCCAGAGCGACTTCGCCGAACTGCTCGTGCAGCTCGGACTCCTCGTGGCCGGCCTCTTCCTCCTCGTCGCCAACCTGTGGACGACCAACGACAACACCGCATACGCCTTCGGTCTCGCCGGCGCAGAACTCTTCAACAAGAGCGACAAGCGACCGTTCATCATCGCGGGCGTCATCCTCGGAATCATCATCGCGATCATCAACGCCGGCAGCGTGCTCATCCCGTTCCTCTCCCTCCTCGGGGTGCTCATCCCGCCGCTCGGGGGCGCGCTCATCGGCTACTTCTACCTCGTGTGGAAGGGCACAGACCCCGGCATCGTCTACGGGTCCGAGCCCCTCGTGCGCTGGAGCGGACTCGCCGCCTACCTCGCCGGCGTCGCCGCCGCGGCCCTCGGGTCGACGTTCGACTTCGGCATCCCCGCGGTGCAGGGCATCATCGTCGCGATCATCGTCGCGCCTCTCGCAGCCATGATCGAGAAGCGGATGTCTGGAGCTCGCGTCACCGCCTGACCACCCCTCCTCATCCCCGAGTTCCATCTCGGCCGCGCACCCCCGCACCACCACGAATCGAGCACACCTATGAGCACGTTCATCTCCTCGGCCACCGTCATCACGATGGACCCGGTCACCGGCAGCACACCGATCACCGCGAGCATCCGCATCGATGACGGCCTGATCGTCGCGATCGGCACCGACCTCGTGCCCGGCGCGGGTGACACCGTCATCGACGGCACCGACCGGCTCGTGGCCCCGGGCCTCGTCAACGCGCACACGCACTCGTGGGAGACCCTCTTCAAGGGCCGCTACGACAACCTGCCGCTCGAACTGTGGATGCTCTTCTCCTACCCGATCCTCGGCAACAGCCACGTCTCCCCCGATCTGGTTCGCCTCCGCACGCAGCTCTTCGCGGCGGAGAGTCTGAAGGCGGGGGTGACGACGGTCATCGACGATGTGCTCGAGAATCCGACGCAGGACTTCGATCAGCTCGACGCCGTGTTCGAGGTCTACGGCGAGGTCGGCATCCGCGCCAACATCTCCGGGCACATCATCAACAAGCCGTTCGTCGACACCCTGCCGTTCGTCGCCGACCTGCTCGACGAGTCGGTGCTCGCCGAGGTGCGCGGCGCCGACATCCCGACCACCGACGACTACCTCGCGTTCAGCCGCGAGGCGTTCACGCGTTACCACGGTGCCCACGGCGGGCGGCTGCGATACATGGTCGCGCCGTCGGGTCCGCAGCGGTGCACCGACGACCTGCTCGTCGGCGCCACGCAGCTCGCCCTCGAGAACGACGCGGAATGCCACATCCACGTTCTCGAAACCCAGGTGCAGCGCGTGACCGGGCAGGAGTTCTACGGCAAGACCCTCCCCGCCCACCTCGCCGAGATCGGCGCTCTCTCACCGAACACGACGTTCGCGCACGGAATCTGGGTGAGCGACGACGACATCGCCCTCATGGCCGACGCGCAAGTGTCGGTGTCGCACAACCCGATCTCGAACATGAAGCTCGGCTCGGGGCTCGCACCCTGGCGCAAATACCAGGATGCCGGCGTCAACCTCGGTCTCGGAAGCGACGGCGCCTCGAGCAGCGACACCCCCCGCATGCTCGAGGTGCTCAAAGCCGCGGCCCTCCTCCACAAGGTCGGCGACAGCGACTTCGAGCTGTGGCCGACCGTCGACGAGGTGCTGCGCGCCGGCACGATCGGTGGCGCGCGCAGCGGCGTGCTGCACGAGACCACGGGCTCGCTCGAGGTGGGCAAACGCGCCGACCTCGTCGTCTACAACCTCGACACCCTCGCCTTCACGCCGCGCAACAAGCTCGACCTGCAGCTCGTCTATTCGGAGAACGGCAGCAGCATCGACTACGTCATGGTCGACGGAAAGATCGTGGTCGACCACGGCGAGCTCACGACGATCGACGAGCACGCGATCATCGCCGAGTTCGCGTCCCGCCGCACCGAACTGCAGTCGTGGCAGGACGACCTCGAGAAACTCAACCGCGTGTTCGTGCCCGGCTTCACCGAGATGTACCACCGGTGCACGGGGGCGGCGTCGCTCGCGGGGGTGTGAGTGCGGGGTGCGGGTGTGGTGTGGGTGCTGAGCTCGGGTGCGGGTGCGGGTGCTGATTGCAGGCGCGGATGCGGGTGCTGAGCGCAGGCGCGGGGCAGCTTTGAGCTCGCCGAGTCGCGCCTGACCCCTCGAACGTGGGCGGAGTAGGACGTGGGGCACGGCACACGGCGTGGCGGGCGCTGACCTCGGCGCGTCGCATCCGCTCTCCTACTCCGCGCACGGCGGGGGCGGATGTTCGCGCCCGGCCGGTCACCTCCCGCACCGGTGCTCGCCCCCGGGTCCATCCCGGGTCCATCCCCGCTGCAGGAGGTTCTGTTGACCTCACGCCCCCTGCAGGAGGTTTTGAGCTCGCGAACCCGCGAACTCCCGTAATTCGGCGCGGCAACCATGCCCACCGGCACTCCGAACCCGGGTCCATCCCCATCGCACCAACCGGCCTCGCCCCCGGGTCCGTCCCCGCTGCAGGAGTTTCTGTCGACCTCATGCCCCTCGCAGGAGGTTTTGAGCTCCCGAACCCGCGAACTCCCGCCATTCGGCGGCAGCAGACCGCCTCAGCCTTCGAGCGCGTGCTTGACCGCGTCCTCGACGATGTGCACGACGTGCGCGTCGGCGATCGCGTAGTGGGCTTCGCGGCCCGACCGTTGCACGCTCACGAGCCCGGCGGTGCGCAGAATGCGGAGGTGCTGGGAGACGAGGGGTTGCGACATCCCGCTGCGGTCGGCGAGATCGCCGACGGTGGCCTCCCCGCTCTTGAGCGCCTCGAGGAGGGTGAGTCTGGATGCCGACGACAGCGCCTTGAAGAGTTCGGCGGCGGGTTCGAGGTCGGCGGTCACCCTCATATATAAGCGCACTTTTATGGGTCGCGTGGCGCCCCAGGGTGAGAACACAAGGCATCACACAATGAAGGGCCCGACCATCCGGTCGGGCCCTTCATCGCTGTCGAGCTGCTGGCTTACGCCTCGCCGTGCTCGTCGTAGTGGTCGTCGTGCGCCGCGTGGCGGTGTCCGTCGTGCACGTAGTCGACGTGGTCGCCGTGTGTCACGGTCTCGTGGCCGCAATCGGCGCCGTGCGCGTGGTCGGTGACGGTGTGCTCCGCGAGGGTTTCTGTCTCAGCCATGGGTGCTCCTTGTTTCGTGTGGTCTGGGTGCCCGGTGCGGGCTGACTCCAGTAGAGCACAATACATAAACACTTTGCAATGTGTTTATCTAATTGATAACGGTGATCACTCCGGTGCTCGATAGCGAGCGGCTGACTCGTCCTCCCCAGGGCGAGTCACCGCCGCCGCAGCACCGATCCCACTCGACCCCGCTGGGCCCGCCTCACGCCTCCGTACCGTCGACGACACGTCGCCGATCGGCGACACCCCCCGCGCCGAGAGGACTCGCATGCCGCGCCAGCCCGACCCCATCGCTCCCCGCCCCGACCCGCAACCACCCGCACGCGCTCGACGCACCATCCGCACCCTCCTCGCGACCGTCGTCGTGCTCGCGTGCGCCCTCGGAGGAGCCCTCGCCGTGCCGCACGCGGCTGCAGCCGCCGAGATCGGGCCCGGCTACCAGCAAGCGGGAAAACCGCTCAACCATCTCGGGGGCTATCGCACGCCGAACGGCACGATCGCCTATTGCATCGAGGCCGGCCTCCCGAGCCCCGTCGGCGGAGCGACGACCGACCGCGGGGTGCGCGACCGCATCAACGGGCTCGGCCCCGTCAAGATGCAGCGCCTCGGCGTCGTGCTCGCGCGCCACGGGGCCACAACGGATAACCGCACCGCCGCCGCCGTCGCGATGACGGTCTGGAGCATTGCCGACGCGAAGCGGTATGCCGCGGCAGGCGGCGACTCGCGAGCGCTGCGCCGCGCGCCCGAGTCGCAGAGGGCGCGAATCGCGGCGCTCGCGAAGAAGTTCCGCGCCGAGGCAGCTGCCTACACGCCCGTGACCCCACGAGCAGAGCTGCGCCTCACGATCGACGAGCACGACGAGCGCCGCGGCTTTCTCGAGGTCGAGCTCGACCCCGCTTCGGCGAGCGCGACCGTCGAACTCGAGGGGGCTGTGTTCGGCGAGATGGACATCGAGAGCGAGGCAGAGAGCGGAAACGACCTCGAGGGCCCGTCGGCCACCGCAGACAACGCCGATGACCACACCTCCGACCCCGCGAGCACCGACCCCGCAGCGACGTCCACGACCACGTCTCCCCGCGCTCGAGTGTCCGATGGCGACCGTCTGCCGATCACCGCGGTCGCGCCAGACGCCGCCGAGTCGTGGTCCGTCTCGGCTTCGAGCGACGACATCACGGTCACCGGGATTCCGAGTTCGTCTGTCCGGGTCTTCGCGACACCGCGCGCCCAGACCCTCGTGGCGGCAGCGCCGCCGACCGCAGCGGTCGCATCGGCCACGGCGGCGGATGTGCGCGACCGTCGCGTTCCTCTCCTGTCGACCCTCGCGCAACCGACGGCCGTCGCGGGCAGCACTGTTCGCGACGTCGCGACCCTCGCGGGCGTGCCCGTCGCGGGGCTCCGGCTGACGTTCGCCGGATACCTGCAGCCCGCCGATGCGACTGAACCCGTCTGCACCGACGAGACCGTCATCTACCGATCGACGGAACCCTCGATCGTCGACAGCGACGGGGAGTTCCCCTCCGAGGAGTTCGCGACGACTGCCGACCACGTCGGCACGATCTTCTGGATTGCCACCGCGTCGACAGCCGACGGTGTCCCCCTCGCGGTGGGCGCGTGTGGCGATCCGGCGGAGATCACGACGATCGCCGCGCCACCGACCCCACCCGCACCCCCGGTCGAGACCCCACCAACTCCGCCCACCCAGACACCGCCGACACCGATACCGCCGACCGCAACTCCGCCGACCCCGTCGACGCCGCCTCGCCTGCCCGTGGTGAGCGGATGACCGCGCGCGCCGGCATCCGCCCCCGACTCGTCGTGGGTGCGAGCGTCACCCTCGCCCTCGCGGCGGTCGCAACCGCGGCCGCACTCACCCTCGGTGCCGCGTTCGGCGCCGGCGGGTGGGGCGGGTCGGGCAATAGGTCGGGCAGCGACCGCGCACCCGGCCACCCGGGCGCCGACACCGTAGACATCCGCGAGGTCGGCGACTCGGGCTCGGAGGGTGCGACAGACACTCCGACCGCATCCGGAGACGTGCCCCCGGTGCCCGGCCCGCTCGACGACCACGAGCTCGCCGCCCTTCCCGAGGCTCGCTACGACGCCGTGATCGCGGGGCTCATGGCGACGAGCGGCGCCGAGCCTCTCCCCGATCGCCGCCACACGATCGACGGCACGATCGCGCTCTACGGCACCGATCGGGCGACCCCCGTCGCGACCCTCCCCGCGCTGAACTTCCTCGGCGAACCGACGGTGGTCGTGCCACTCGAGACCGAGGGCGGCTGGGCCCGCATCCTCACCCCCGCGCGGCAGGCCCTCCCCTCGGAGAACGGCGGCACCGCGCCGGCGCAGACGTCGGCGTGGATCGACTCCAGCACGCTCGACCCGGCGACCGGGTCAGCCTCGCAGTCCCTCGAGCACGCCATCACCGTGTCGGTGTCGGAACAGACCCTCACCATCACCACCGCGGGCCGCGTCACCGAGAGCTTCACCGTCGGCGTCGGAACACCCGAGACACCGACACCCACCGGCGTCACGGGCTACCTGCAGGCCCGCTACCTCGACCCCGCCCAGAATCAGAGCGTGCACCCCGTGCAACTCACGTCACTGCACGCGGCCGACGACGACGAACCGTTCGGCGGCAGCGACGGCGGCCTAATCGGACTCCACTACGCCGAGAGTGCGTCGGGTGCGGTGTCCCACGGATGCATCCGGCTCAGCGCCGAGGCGATCGCCGCTGTCACGGCTCTCCCCCTCGGCACCCCCATCACGATGGAGGAGTGACGTCATCCCATCCGGACTGCGGGGTCTCACACGTTCCCCGGAAGACGTACTGCGATGGGAGCTTGCGCTGATGGCTCGACCAGTCGATCGCCGGACGCCGCTGCTCGGGCGGCAGGTAGCCGAGTCGGTAGACGGCCATGAGTTCGAGCTCGTCCGGCACCCTCAGCAGGTCGACGATCTGCTCCCACTTGCCCTCGACCTCCATCGGAAACGACACGAACTGGATGCCCATGCCGAGCTCGGTCGTCGTGAGCCACACGTTCTCCATCGCCGCCCCCATGCTGAAGAGCGAATAGAACGACGACAACTGGCCCGGGCGGTACTCCGAACGATCGAGCATGACACCGAGGAGCAACGGCGACCCGGCCACGAGCTTGCGGTTCTCCTCGCCGAGAGTCTGCGGAACCCGGAGGGTGTTGAGCATCCGCTGGCCGCGCTTCGTGAACACCTGGCTCGTGAACGGGCGCAGCGGCGCGGGCAGCTTGTCGAAGAGCATCCCGTCGCGGCGGCGCTCCATCTCCTCGGCACTGAAACGAAAATAGGGCTTGTACCGCTCGAAGAATGTGCCGTTCGACATCGCCGACGTCATGCTCTCGCCGCTGATCGACGCGATGCGCTCGATCGTGTCGCGCTCCTCCACGATCACGAAACGCCACGGTTGCGAATTCAGTTGAGACGGCGCGCGCCCGGCCACCTCCATGAGCACCCTCTGATGCTCGAGCGACACCGGGTCGGGCAGAAAAGCGCCGTTCGTCGTCTTGCGGCGACGAATCGCGTCGAGCAGATCCATCAGACCCTCCTAGACCGGACGACACCGGCGACGAAAAACGGCGCCGCCGACAGCGACACCGCGACATGCTTGCGCGACCGCGACCCCAGAAACGGGATGAGCGCGAGGGGAACGACAGCGGGCGCGAGGGCGACAGCGGCAGCAGGCCCGCGCGCACCCCCGCATCCGCGTCTTCGCCCGCGCGCGCGTCCACCCCGGACGGCACCCGAGACGATCGCCGCACCGGCGAGCGCGAACGTCGACACATACAGAGCGTGATGCACCCAGCGGAACCCGCTCGAGTCGACGAGCTTCAGCGCGACACTCGACCCGAGAGCGCAGTTCGCCGCATAACTGGTGAGGGCGGCCACGAAAAGAGGCGCCGACGACATGACCCGAGTCTCCCCCTCCCCCACCTGCCAGACAAGTGGTTGCGGCCGGGGGCGCGACCTGACACGCACACCGATCCGATAACGACCGGGGCCCCAATTGCCGCGCGCCGACCCACACGGCCCCGCACACCGGATACCGTCGGAGAAACGAATCCTGGGGGACGAGTGCTCACACAAACCACCGCCGTGCTGGCCATGCTTCTCGGCGCCTTCCTCGCGGCTGTCGCCCTGCCACTCGTCGCCGTCGTCATCCTCGAAGGAATCGTGTCGGTGATCCGCCGCGCCGGCATCCGCACCCTCATCATCGGCGTGTTCGTCACCGCCGGGGTCGCGGCGGCGAGCTACTTCCTCTGGACGTTCGGCGTCGGCGAGCTCGCGGGCGAGGCCGACGACGACGCCTACATCCAGTCCATCCGCGACCTCGTGCGCACGATCCTCAACTACACGGTGCCCCTCGCGCTCGTGATCTTCGGCATCCGACTGCTCGTGCTCGGTGCGCGCCGGCGGCGCCAGCGATCCCTCGAGCGGTTCGAAGAGGAATACGCGCCGCGCCGCTAGCGAACGCCGAGTGTGCCCAGCAGCCCAGCAGCTCAACCGGACGACTGCGCAGGCCTCCGCACCTTCGGGCGCACGAGCCGGTGGCTGTCGGTGATCAGCTGCTCCACGAGATCGTCGGGCACCGCACCCGCACCCGCACCACCGAGGTCGATCGTGATCCAGTGCTTCTTGTTGAGGTGGTAGCCGGGGGTGATCTGCGGGTAGGCCGACCGCAGGGCGACGCTCTCGTCGGGGTCGCACTTGAGCGACACCGAGAAAGCGCTCGCTCCGAGGTCGCTGAGCGCGAAGATCTTGCCGTTGCCGCTCGTCTTGAACACCGACGTGGACTCGTCGAACGGAAAGGTCTCGGTCGCTTGCGGCAGCGCGAGACAGAACTCGCGCAACTCGTCGGGGGTCATGCGCGCTCGTAGGCGCGGCGCAGCCAGTCGACGACGTCGGCGTCGAGGTCGTCGGATGCGCGCAACCCCACCCTGTGGGTGACCATGCTGTTCCACGAGCCCGCGGCGGCGAACCTCTCGGTGGTCGCGGCATCCGGGAGCTTGATTCCGAGGTCGAGCCGGGACGCACTCGGCTGCACGATGGCGAACTTCGCGGTGCCCTTGAGGAGACTCACGTAGGTGTTCGTCGCGGCAAGCGACACCTCACCGAAGCCGCGCGCCGTGTCGACGAGAGAGTCGAACAGCGGACGCCACTGCGCCTTCGACCCCGCGAAGAGCGACTCGAGTTTCTCGTCTTTCGACAGCCCGGCCTTCGCGGTCTTGCCGAGGGTCGCGACGATCGCCATCGCGTGCCCTTTGCCGAGCCCGAAATCGCGCGCGAGCCACTCGACGATCTGCGCGGGTTTCACCCCCGGCTCGAGCAGGCCCTGCTTCTCGGCGAGCACGCGGAAGTCGGCGGGAGTCTTGCCCGTCTTGGACTTGATGGTGTCGAGGTAGGCCTGGAATGTCATCGGCAGCTCCTTCGCTCTCGGCGGTGTGCGCCCGGGGCACGCCGGTCGCGCCGGTGTTCGTCGCGCCGGTGTTCGTCGCGCCGGTGTTCGTCGCACGCGGGTTCGTCGCACCAGTATCGTGCGGGCCGACGACATCGTCCATACCCATCTGAGCTCTCGGAGCGCGCCGTAGATTGGTCGGATGCCCGACCTCGCCGCACCCACCGCCCACCGCACCCCCGATTGGGTCGCGCACTCGATCTGGTGGCACATCTACCCGCTCGGTTTCGCCGGCGCCGACACGACGGGTGCCGACCGCACCCCTCCCGCCGACGCCGCCCGTGCGAACGCCTTCGAGCGGATGTCTGCGTGGCTCGACTACGCGCTCGAGCTCGGTGTCTCGGGCATCCTGCTCGGTCCCGTCTTCACATCGGAGACGCACGGGTACGACACGACCGACTACTTCGAGATCGACCCGCGATTGGGCTCGATGGACGACTTCCGCTCGTTCTGCGCCGACGCCCGCGGCCGCGGCATCCGGATCATGCTCGACGGGGTCTTCAATCACGTCGGTCGGAGTTTTCCCCCGTTCGAGCGCGCGCAAGCGGGTGGGGAGGAGCTGTCGTGGTTCCGTCCGATCGAGGGCGGCGACGACGCAAGCCCCCGGTTCGAGAACTTCGAGGGCCACGACGCCCTCGTCGCCCTCAATCACGACGCTCCCGCCGTGCGGGATCTCGTCGTCGACGTGATGAACCACTGGCTCGACGCGGGCGCCGACGCTTGGAGACTCGACGCGGCCTACGCTGTTCCGAGCGACTTCTGGGCCGAGGTGCTGCCGCGCGTGCGCGCCGCGCACCCCGACGTGTTCGTCGCGGGCGAGGTGATCCACGGCGACTACGCGCAGCTCGTGGTCGAGGGAACGCTCGACGCGGTGACGCAGTATGAGGCATGGAAGGCCACGCGCAACTCGATCGCGGAGCGCAACTTCTTCGAGCTCGCCTGGACCCTCGAGCGCCACAACGAGTTTCTCGACACTTTCGTGCCGTTCACCTTCGTCGGAAATC
Organism: Marisediminicola sp. LYQ134; assembly: GCF_046599635.1. NCBI lineage: Bacteria > Bacillati > Actinomycetota > Actinomycetes > Micrococcales > Microbacteriaceae > Marisediminicola > Marisediminicola sp. LYQ134. Next base: position 742,119 of record NZ_JBKIWP010000002.1, on the reverse strand, counting down.
ACGACGTCACGCGCCTCGCGAGCGCGGTCGCCGAGGAGTCGAACCTGCCGCACGCTCTCGTCGTGCTCTTCACGATCGGCGGCACGCCGGCGATCTACTACGGCGACGAGCAGGGGTTCGTCGGCGAGAAAGAGGATCGCGCGGGCGGTGACGACGCCGTGCGCCCCGCCTTTCCCGACAGTCCAGCCGAGCTCGCCGATGAGGGATGGCCGCTCTACCGCGTGCACCAGGAGCTCATCGGGCTGCGGCGACGTGCGCCGTGGCTGCACTCGGCCCGCGCGACCGCGCTGCACACCGCGAACACGGTGTTCGTCTACGAGGCGCGGGCGGCGGCATCCGACCCGGGTCGGGGTGACGACGCGGGCAGCGCGGGCGCCGCGTCAGCCGACGGCGCCGCGGGGCGTTCGATCGTCGTCGCGCTCAACATCGGCGACGACGAGGTGACGGTGACCGCAGACGCGGATGCCGCGGCCTCGGCTCTGCGCGCAACCCCGACGCTCCTCGCGGGGACCGCCCACCTCGACGCCTCCGACCCGGGCGGGCGCGGCGTCATTCTCACGATCCCCGCGCACGGCTGGGCGGTGCTCGGGCAGTAGTCGATCGGCAGTCGTCGTTCGGCGGGGTGGCGGGATGCGACGCGACGCGACGCGACGCGACGCTGCGCTACACGACCCCGAGCGCGACGTGCGGTTCGGCGGGCAGCTCGACGCGGATGTGGTCGCCCGCGCGCACCTCGCCTCCCGCGACGACGACGCTCATGATGCCCGACTCGCGCAGCACCTCGCCGTCGGGTCCTTTCGACACGAGCGCTTTCATGAGCCCGGCCCGCAGACCGTTGATGAGTTTGCACGGGCTGCGCAGCCCGGTCACCTCGACCACGGCGTCCGCTCCGAGGTGCAATCGTGTGCCGAGCGGGAGCGTCAGAATGTCGAGGCCCGCGGTGGTCACGTTCTCTCCGAGCTCCCCCGCTGCGACGTCGAAGCCGCGGTCGACGAGCTCGCCGAAGAGTTCGGAGTGCAGCAGGTGCACTTGCGTGAGGTTGGGGCGCCCGGGGTCTTTGCGCAGGAGGTAGCGGTGCTGGGTGGTCGCGCCCGCGTGGGCGTCACCCTCGACACCGATGCCCTCGATGAGGCGGATGTTCGGCACCACGGCTTTGCTGAAATCGTGTTCGGGGGCGCGGCTCACCGACACCACCCGCGGGCCACGGGTCGCGTCAGTCACCGCGGCCGCCGGTCGGGGCGAGGAACTCGCGCATCGCCGCGGAGAGTGCGGCCGGGTCATCCGCCCCGCACAGTTCGCGCGCGGAGTGCATCGAGAGCAGCGGGATGCCGACGTCGACGGTGCGGATGCCGAGCCGCGTCGCCGTGATCGGGCCGATCGTCGACCCGCACGGGAGGGCGTTGTTCGACACGAACTCCTGAAACGGCACCCCCGCCGCGGAACACGCGCGCACCCACTCGGCCGCGCCGACGGCATCCGTCGCGTAGCGCTGGTTGGCGTTGATCTTGAGGAGCGGTCCGCCGTTGACGATGGGACGGTTGGCCGGGTCGTGCCGCTCGGGGTAGTTGGGGTGCACGGCGTGGCCGGCATCGGCCGAGAGGTGCATCGAGCTCGCGAATGCGCGCGCCCGCTGCGATTCGGTGGCGCCTGTCGAGACGCGCGCGAGCACGTCGGCGAGGAACGGCCCCGCGGCACCGGAGGTCGTCGCCGAGCCGACTTCCTCGTGGTCGAAGGCGGCGAAGACACTGATGACGGGAGCGTCGGATGCGGCGCTCGCGACGTCGAGGATGGCGGCGAGTCCGGCGTGCACCGACGACAGGTTGTCCATGCGGCCTGCGGCGAAGAGACGCTCGTCGGCGCCGAACACCGCGGGCGCGGCGGTGTCGGCGACGGAGATGTCGTAACCGGCGACATCCGCTCCCGTTTTGCCCGCGAGCGAGGCGAGGTGCCCGACGATGTCGGATCCGCCGTGAGCGTCGTCGGCGCCCGCAACCCCGATGATCGGGTTCAGGTGCTTCTGCGGGTCGAGCCGCAGTCCGTCACTGTTGACGCCGCGGTCGAGGTGCACGGCGAGCTGCGGAAAGCGCAGGTAGGGCCCCGTGCGCACGAGCGCCGTCGTTCCATCGGTGAAGGCGAGGCGCCCGGCGAACTCGAGCTCGCGGTCGAGCCACGAGTTGTAGAGCGGGCCGCCGTAGACCTCGACCCCCGCCTGCACCCACCCGTGGGCGGTCGTCGACGGTTTCGGCTTGAGCTTGAAGCCGGGCGAATCGGTGTGGGCCCCCACGATGCGGAACGGCGTCGTCGCGGTCGCCCCGGCCGGCACGACCCACGCGATGATCGCGCCGTCGCGCACCACGAACCGCGTGGCTGCTCCGTGCGCGGATGTCTCGTCCTCCTCGCCCGGCCACGCGTCGGGCTCGGCGAGCTGCGTGAACCCGGCCTCGACGAGGCGGCGCGCGGCCTCATCGACCGCGTGGAACGACGACGGCGACGCCTGGAGGTATCGAGCGAAGTCGTCGAGGTGGGCGCGGGCCGGCGTGATGGTCATCGTGCCATTCAAGCACCGCGGGTGAGGGCGAGCCGTCGACACCGAAATCGCAGGAGTTTCTGTCGAACCCGCACCCCTCGCAGGAGAACCTGCCCCTCGGATGCCGCGAACTCCTGCAATCCGCACACCCCCGGGCCGCACACATCCGCCGCCCCGCACGCCCGCACCCGCACTTACGCCCACCTCCGCACCCGCAGCCACGCCCACCTCCGCACCCGCTCCGTCACCGGTATCCCGCAACCGCACCCGTCACCCGTAATACAGCGCGATGCGCTGACCGTCGATGTCGCGAACATCCACGTCGACCTCGTACAGCGAGCCGAGCACGTCGGATCGCATCACTTCGAGCGGTGTGCCGTGTGCGACGACTCGACCGTCTTTCATCGCGATGATCTCGTCGGAGTGAACCGACGCGAAGTTGATGTCGTGCACGACGATGACGATGCGCTTGCCGGTCTCGATTGCCGTGCGGCGCAGCAACCGCATGATGTCGACGGCGTGCTTCACATCGAGGCTGTTGAGGGGCTCGTCGAGCAGCACGTAGTCGGTGTCTTGCGCGAGAACCATCGCGATGAACGCGCGCTGTCGTTGGCCACCCGACAGCTCGTCGAGAAAACGCGATTCGAGTGCCGCGAGGTCGAGGTAGGCGAGGGAACGTTCGATGATGTTCTGATCCTCGACCGTCAGGCGCCCCTTCGAATAGGGGTAGCGCCCGAAACCGACGAGGTCACGCACGGTCAGTCTCGCCGTGAGGTGGTTGTCTTGTCGGAGCACCGCGACCCGCGTGGCGAGGGTCCCGGTCGGGGTCGTGTGCACGTCGTGGCCGTCGATGGTGATGGCTCCGACATCCGTCGGGATCAGTCGAGCGATCATGCCCAGCAGGGTGGATTTGCCGGCGCCGTTGGGCCCGATGATCGACGTGACTCCAACCGCTCCGAACTCGATCGACACGTCGTCGACGACGCGCTCCCGGCCGTACGACTTGCTGACAGACGCGACGGTGATCATCGCACTCCCCTTCTCACGAGCAGAACGATGAACAGGATGCCCCCGACGAATTCGACGATCACGCTCAGCGCGGTGTCGAGACCGAACGCGCGCTCGAGCACGAGTTGCCCACCGACGAGGCAGATGACCCCCAACAACACTGTCGCCGGCAGGATGCTCGCGTGCCGGTGCGTGCGCACGAGCGCGTAGGCGAGGTTGGACACGATGAGCCCGAAGAACGTGACGGGACCGACGAGAGCGGTCGACACCGCGACGAGAACCGCGATGAGAACGAGCATGAGGGTGACGACGCGTCGGTGGTCGACCCCGAGCCCCGTCGCGTGGCTTTCGCCGAGCCCGATCACGTCGAACACGCGCACGAGCCGCAGCGCGATCGTCGAGACGATGACCACCACGATCCCGGAGATGAGCACGAGGTCTTCGTCGACCGCGTTGAAGCTCGCGAAGAACGAGTCTTGGAGCACCGCGAACGAGGCGGGGTCGAGCATGCGCTGAAACAGGCTCGAGACGCTGCGGAACAGCACCCCGAACACGATCCCCACGAGCACGAGCAGATGGATGCTGCGGCGAACGCCCGCGAACAGCCACTGGAACAGCAGCGTCGAGAACGCGACCATGAGCGCGACCTCGACGACCCACGACACCCGCGGGTCGGCAACGGCGAGCGCGGTCGACCCGAAGAAGAACACGACCACCGTTTGAATGAGCACGTAGAGCGAGTCGAAACCCATGATCGACGGTGTCAGGATGCGATTGTCGGTGATGGTCTGGAAGAGCACGGTGGAGATCCCGATCGCGAAGGCGACGATGACCATCGCGACCACTTTGCGCGCGCGGAACGGGATCGCGAACGAGGGACTCCCGACGATGCCGACGGTGAGGAAGAGCACGATCGTGGCGGCCGCGACGATCGCGAGCACGGTGAGGAGCACGATCGGGCGCTGGACGAACACCATCGCCCGAGCGACAGGCGAGGGCATCCGCGAGTCGACGACCTCCGTCTGGGCGCGGCTGTTCGCGGGGACGTCAGTGCGCACGTGCGGGCCTCCTCAGCAAGAGGTAGAGGAAGAGTGCGGCCCCGACGACCCCGACGACGACTCCCAGCGGAATCTCGTAGGGAAAGCGGATGACGCGACCGATGATGTCGCACGCCATGAGGAACGCGGCTCCGAGCGCGGCGACCCAGGGAATGGAGCGCCGCACGTTGTCGCCCATCATCATGCTCACGACGTTGGGCACGATGAGCCCGAGAAACGGGATGACCCCCGCGGTCACGACGACGATGGCTGTGACGGTCGCGATGATGAGGAGCCCGAGGGCGAGCACTCGCCCGTATCGGAGCCCGAGGCCGGTGGAGAACTCCTGGCCGAGGCCGGCGACACTGAACCGGTCGGCGGCGATCCACGCGAGGACTGTCATCGCGAAGGCGAGCCAGAGCATCTCGTATCGGCCGCGGAGGATTCCGGAGAAGTCGCCGGTCATCCAGGTGCCGAGGGTCTGCAGCAGGTCGAGCCGATAGGCGAAGAAAGTGGTGACGGCACCGATGACCCCACCGAGCATGATGCCGACGAGGGGCACGAGCACGATGGAACGAACCGGGATGCGCCGCAGGATGAGGAGGAAGAGCGCTGTTCCGGCGAGCGAGAACACGGCGGCGACGGCCATCTTGCCGAACAGACTCCAGGTGGGGGCGAAGACGGTGACGACGAGCAGGCCGAGCGCTGCCGACTCGGCGGTTCCGGTTGTGCTCGGTTCGACGAATTTGTTGCGCACGAGCATCTGCATGATGAGACCGACGATCGCCATCGCCACCCCGGTGAGGATGAGCGCGACGGTGCGCGGCACCCGACTGACGGCGAGGAGCCGCGCGGCGACGCCGTCGTCTCCCTGGGCGAGGAGACTCGCGGGCGTCACGTCGCTCACCCCGATGAAGGTGCTGACGACGCCGAGCAGCACGACCACACCCACCACGGCAGCGAGGCCCGCGCCGCCGGTGAGGGTACGTCGCTCGCCAGTGAGAGGGCGGGGTCGCGGATGCCGCGGCGCACGTGTCGACGAGGCCTCGGCATCCGTTCCGCTCGCGCGGCGCGCAGGATGGACGTCGATCAGCCGAGGCTCTCGGTGATCTGGTCGACCATGTCGTTGACGGCGGTGAGGCCGCTCATCACGATGTACCACGGCTCGGAGTCGAGGTAGACGATCTGATCCTCGCTTCTCGCGGTCATGCCCGCGACGACCTCGTTGTCGAGAACCTGCTCGGCCGACGACCCCGACTCCCCGATTGCGGCGTCGCGATCGATCACGAAGAGCCAGTCGGGGTCGCTTTCGAGAAGGAACTCGAAGGACACAGGGTCACCGTGGGTGGCCTCTTCGACGTTGTCGACGGCGGTCTCGACCCCGAGCTCGGTGTAGAGCCAACCGAACCGCGAATCGTCACCGTAGGCGGTCACCTCCCCCGCGCTCGTCATGACGACGAGCCCGGTGCCTGCGTCTGCCGTGATCTCTTGCGCCTCGACGATCTTGTCGTCGATCTCCGCGAGGGCGGACTCCGCTTCGCTCTGCTTCTCGAAGATCTCGCCGAGGGTCGTGACGTTGTTCTCGAAGCTGCCGCGGTAGTCCGCCCAGTCGAGGGTGAGGTCGATGGTCGGTGCGATCTCGTTGAGTTCGGCGAGCGCTTCAGCCGACCTGTTGGCGACGACGATGAGATCGGGTTCCGCTGCGTTGACCGCTTCGTAGTCGGGCTCGAAGAGCGTGCCGGCGTCGAGGTATTCGTCGCCCGCGTACGACTCGAGGTACGACGGAACGTTGGCCTGGGGGAACCCGGCGACCTCGACTCCGAGCGCATCGAGAGTGTCGAGGGTCGCCATGTCGAAGGTGATGACCGTCTCGGGGTTGACCGGCACGGTCGTGGTGCCCTGAGCGTGGGTCACCTCGATCTCGGTGGCGGGGTTCGAGTCGCCGTCGGTCGACGATTCGACAGCGGATGGCGACGCGCACCCGGCGATGCTGAGGGCGGCGACGGCGATGAGAGCTGCCGCCGCACGGGGGTGGCCGGTCGCGGAGGTAAGGGTTTTCATGGGACTCCTGTTGTCGGCGGTGCAGCGGGATCGCTGAACACGGTCGTTTTACTGAGGATAGGCTAGCCTAACTTCGCGCCCTCGCCGCGAGCGTTTCGTCTCCGTCTGATCCAAGGAATCGCATGCCCTTTGAGCTCGTTCGCACGCCTCTCGATCTCCTCCGACGCGAGGCGACGCTCACGGAACGGGTCTGGGTCACACCGAATTACGTGCGTGTTCGGCTCGTCGGTGAGGACCTCCGCGAATTCACGACACTCGGCTCGGATGACCACGTTCGCGTGTTCTTCCCCACCGAATCGACCGACTCGGCGAGTTGGCCGAGCAGGGAGTACACCCCGATACCCGTGCCACCCGGATCGCGCGAACTGGGCACGGCTACGAACACCCCGGAAACCACAGACACCCCGGGAGCCCTCGACCTCGAGTTCGTCGTGCACAGCCACTCAGCGCCGTCGGCCGAGTGCGACCCGGCCTCGCTCACCGGCGTCGGAAGCACCTGGGCTTCGACCGCTCCGCTCGGCGCGTCGGTGGTCGTCGGCGGCCCCCGCGGCAGCCTCGTGGTCGACGGCCGCCCCGACGCGTGGTTGCTCGCCGGCGACGAGACGGCGATTCCCGCCATCCGTCGCTTCATCGGGCTCATGCCCGCCGATGCTGTGGGGCAGGTCATCGTCGAAGTCGTCGACTCCGACCACGAGCACGACCTCGACGCACCGGAGGGCGTCGACGTGAGGTGGGTGCACCGCGGAAACCACGGGCGGGAATCCGCCGCGTTGGCTGCCGCGCTCGACGGAATCACGGCCCACGAACGACCCGAGGGCGACGTGTTCGGTTTCGTCGCGGCGGAGCAGTCGATCGTGCGTGCCGGGCGCGCTCTGTTGCTCGAGCGTTGGGGTCTCGAGGCTGACCACACCATCATCAAGGGGTACTGGAAGCGCGGCGACGACGCCTTCCACGCGCCGCACTGACGACCGGCAGCCACCCCGCCCCGACTCAACCCACCCGAGCCGCCGGGCTAGCCTGGAGCAATGACTTTCGACGCGCCATCCGCACCCCTCGACACCCGCTCGGCCGAGACCCTCGCCGAACGCGGATTGCGACTCGGACTCGTCGACACCTCGGATGCCTCGGCGTTCGACACCTGGCTCGAAAGCGACTCGCGCGGCTTCCACGGTGGTGTGCCGTCGCCGGAGAGCCTCGCCGCCCAGCGCGCCGGTCTCGCCTACCGCCGCACGACGGGGGTGTGGGACGAGACCGCAGCCGAATCGCACGCACCCGTGTCGACCGTGAGCTCGTGGGTGAGCGACCTCACGGTTCCGGGCGGATCGGTGGACGGCTGGGCCATCAGCGCCGTGACGGTCGCCCCCACCCACCGTCGCAAGGGGATCGCGCGCGCGATGCTCGAGTCGGAGCTGCGCACCGCCTCGGCAGCCGGCATCCCGCTCGCGATGCTCACGGTCTCGGAGGCGACGATCTACGGTCGCTACGGTTTCGCCCCCGCGGCGATGAGCGCGAAGTGGTCGGTCGACCCTCGCCGGGGATCGTGGACGGGGCCCGAAGCGACCGGTCGCATCCACTTCCTCTCTCGCGAGGCGGCACGCGATCAGCTCGGCGAGATCATCGCGCGAGCGCGCGAGGAGAACCCCGTGCCGGGGGACATCGAGCGGTGGGAGTACCTGACGACGCGCACGCTCGGCTTCGACGAGCCCTCGGGCGACCGCGCGAAGAAGGCGCGCATCGTGCGCTACGACGACGCCGAGGGCACCGCCCAGGGCTTCGCGGTGTTCAGTCTCGCCGAGACCGATGAGAACAACTTCTTGCACACGGTCACTGTGCACGACCTCGTCACGGTCACCGACGACGCCTACGCGGGTCTGTGGCGTTTTCTGCTCGAGATGGACCTTGTGCAGGAGGTGACGGCGGATCTCCGCGCCGTCGACGAGCCCCTCGCGTGGCTGCTCTCCGACTTCCGCGCCACCCGCCTCGCCGATCAGCGCGACTTTCTGTGGCTGCGCATCCTCGATGTCGTCGCGACGCTTGAAGCGCGCCGCTACAGCGCACCCGGTCGGCTCGTTCTCGACACCGCCGACCCCCTCGGGTTCGCCGACGCTCTCGTTCTCCTCGAGGTCGCGGCCGACGGCACCGCCACGGTCACCCCGCTCGACGGCGAGGCTCCGGATGACGCGGCCGCCGTCTCGCTCACCGTCGGCGAGCTCGGCTCGATCTACCTCGGCGGGGTCACCGCTCGCTCGCTCGCGCGCGCCGGTCGCATCGAGGAGCTGCGGCCCGGGTCGGTCGACCGACTCGACGCGATGTTCCGCTGGTCGGACGCCCCTCGCTTGAGCGTCTGGTTCTAACCCTCCCCACGCAGCTCCGCTTCCGCTCCGTGCGCAGATCCAGCACGCGGCGGGCAAGGGGCGGCGCACCGCGACGACGATGGCGGCATGAAACCTCCCCGCTACGACGACGAACTCGCTCCCCTCACGTCGGACTCCCTCATCGAGTCGCGCATCGCCGCGCTCATCGGGCGCGCCTCGCGCCGGCAGGTGTGGTTCCTCTTCGTCGATGAGGCCGCCCGACAACTGCCGATCCTGCTCCCCATCGACGACCACCCCGCACGACCCGACCCCGACGACGCTGCACGGTTCGCCGCCCTTTTGCGAGAGATGGGCGAGACGACCGACGCGGTCGGCACGATCATCGTGATCGAGCGCTACGCCGACGCCACCCTCACGGCATCGGATGTCGCGTGGGCGAAGACTCTGCACACGGCCACGGGCCTCGCATCGTTCGGACTGTGCGGCATCCTCGTGAGCCATTCGCGCGGGGTGCGCTGGGTCGCCCCCGACGACTATCTCTTCGAGGGCGACGGCGACGGCGCGTCAGACGATCAGGCCGAGGCGGTGTGATGCCGCGCGGACTGCGCGCCGAAGACGACACCGTGCGCGACCTCGAGTTCGGCGCGCGCGTCGGCCACCTCGCGGGAGCGCGCCTGAGCATCCCAGCCGAGGGCAGACCCGACGACATCGCCGAGCTCCTCGAGCAGCTCCGCCGTGACGCTCCCGGTGAACGCGAGGCTCGTGCGGCGCAGCAGCACGTCGATGAGGTGCGCGACCGACTCCGCCGTCGCGAGGTACTCGATCTCGGTGCGCGAGTACTCCGCCGTCGCAGCGAGCGCGACGTCCCCGTGCTCCTCGAGGTAGTCGATGACCTCGGTCGCGCGGGTGCCGTAGCGCTCGAGCAGTTGCTCGGCGCGGAGCCGCCCCACGCGATCGGTCGGGTCGGCGAGCCACACGCGGCGGGCCGCATCCGTCGTCGGGTAGGCCTTGCCACCACCGATCGCGAGACCGACGGTGCTCACGGTGCGCGACCGCCCGAGAAGCTCGAGGACGTCGTTCGTCATGTGCTCGGCGAGGGCGCGGAACGTCGTCCACTTGCCGCCGACGAGACTCACGAGGGTGCTGCCCGCGCGCTGCTCGATGGGGGTCTTCACGATGCGGTAGTCCCGCGAGACGAAGCCCGGCTGGGTGTCGTCGTGCTTGGGCAGCGGACGGATGCCGGCGAACCGGTAGACGATCTGCGAGCGGTCGAGGGTGAAGGTCGGGAAGACGTGCTTCACGAGGTCGAAGAAGTAGTCGACCTCCTCCTCGGTGCACACGCTCGGTTCGCGAACATCCGCGTCGATGTCGGTCGTGCCGACCATGACGCGCCCCTTGAGCGGGTAGATGAGCACGATGCGCCCGTCGTTGTTCTCGAAGAACAGTTCGCGCCCGTCGAGCTCGGCGAGGAGTTCGGGGTGGTCGAGCACGATGTGCGACCCCTTGGTGCCGCCCATGTACTCCGTCGACATGCCGAGGGCCTCGTTGGTGAGGTCGGTCCACGGCCCGGACGTGTTGACGACGACGTCGGCGGCGATCGCGAACTCCGCGCCCGACACCCGGTCGCGCACGACGACGCCCTCGGGAGTGAAGCCGACAGCCTCGACGTAGTTGGCGCTCCGGGCGTGCTCGCCGGCGGCGAGAGCGTCGTGGAGCACGTCGAGCGCGAGGCGCTCGGGGTCGTGCATGGAGGCGTCGAAGTAGGTGGCGGTGTACTTCACGTCGGGGTTGAGGGCGGGCAGGTCGGCGAGCGAGGCTTTGCGCCCGCGGAACTGGTGGCGGGGAACCGAGCCGCCGTCGCGACTGAAGGAGTCGTAGAGCGAGAGGCCGACCTTGATGAGCAGCGCACCGCGCTCCTTCGTCGAACCGCCCTTGTGCGTGAGGAATCGCAGCGGGGCAGCGACGATGCCAGACACGGTCGAGAAGATCGGGATCGTGGTCCGGAGTGGCTTCACGTAGTGGGGGGCGGTCTTCAGCAGACCGTTGCGTTCTTGCACCGACTCGCGCACGAGACGGAACTCGCCGTTCTCGAGGTAGCGCACCCCGCCGTGGATCATGTGCGACGACGCCGACGACGCGCCGGAGACGTAGTCGCCGCGCTCGACGAGGACCACGTCGACCCCCTGCAGCGCGAGGTCGCGGAAGGTCGCGAGACCGTTGATACCGCCACCGATGATGACGACGGATGCACGCGGGTTGGACGCGATGCGGGCGACATCCGTGCGCGTGGCCGGGGTGCCGTCGGGGGCGGTCGACGCGGACGGCGTCGACATCGGAGGAGTGGTCATGGGTGCCTTCTTCGTGATGCGAGGGGCTGTCGACCCCGAGTAGTTCGGTGCGAACCAGCGCGCGGGTTGCGCTGGCACGAATGCTGTGACTCAATAAGTCTCGACCCCCGTACACGAATGTTCAACAGCACTGCACATACGTGCAGGAAAGCCGCTATGACCGACACGATCCGCGACCCCCACGCCGACAAGACCCGCGACGCTCTCGCCGCCGCACACCTCTACTACCTGCAAGACCTCACGATGGACGCCATCGCGAGCGAACTGAACACCTCGCGGTCGTCGGTATCGCGCCTGCTCAGTTTCGCCCGATCCACGGGGCTCGTGGACATCCAGATCAAGTCGCCGCTGAGTGGGATAACCCACCTGCAGAACGAGATCCAGAACCGATACACCGTGACCGCGCACATCGTGCCCGTGCCCGACCACGCGAGCGAAGTCGACAGGCTCGAGCGGGTCGCGCTCTCCGCTGCACGGATTCTCGGGTCGTTCATCGACTCCAACATGACGATGGGCATCGCTTGGGGGTCGACGATGACCGCGATGAGCCGCCACCTCGTGAGCAAACCCATCCACAACGCTCAGATCGTGCAGCTCAACGGCGCCGCCAACACGCGCACGACGGGCATCGTCTACGCGAGCGAGATCCTGCGCCGATTCGGTGACGCCTACAGCGCGTACGTCCAGTACTTTCCGGTGCCCGCCTTCTTCGACGACCCGGCCACCAAGAGGGCGCTGTGGCGGGAGCGCAGCACGCGCTACGTGCTCGGCGTGCAAGCGACGATGGACATCGCGCTCTTCGGAATCGGGAGCCCCGACGCCGACGTGCCGAGCCACGTCTACACGAGCGGCTACCTCGACGACGACGACGTGCGACTGCTGCGAGAAGAGAACGTCGTCGGGGACGTCGCGACCATCTTTCTGCGCGAAGACGGCTCGTGGCGAGACATCTCCCTCAACGCCCGCGCCACCGGCCCCGACCTCGACACCCTCCGGCAAGTCGCGCGCCGCGTGTGCGTGAGCTCCGGCACATCGAAACTGCTCGCCCTCAAAGGCGCCCTCGCCGCCGGACTCATGACCGACATCATCATCGACGAAAGCACCGCGCGGGCGCTCCTCGACTAGAGCCCCCGATAGCCTTCTCACGATGCCGCCGTTCCTCGACCCCGCCACCCGCGACGCACTGCAGCGACTCGCCGAATCGGAGAACGCCCCGCCCGCGGACGCCGCCGAGCCGCCGAGCGCGCACGCCGCCCTCGCCCGCGTTCGCGACATCCGCACCCTCGCCGCTGCGCTCGAGAGTGAGCCCGCGGTGATCGCGAGCGTGCGTGACGCCCTCGAGCAGGGCGCAACGTGGGACGACGTCGCGGCTGCCGCGACCCTCCGAGTCGCCGCCGCCAAGTGGCGCTGGCAGGGCACCGACGCCGACATCGCCGAGCGTCACGCGGCAGGACGCAAGCGAGCGGCACGGCCGAGCAGCAAGCCATCCGACCTGCCCGGCCACTCGGTCGCCGACGCGGCGCGCCTCCTCGGCGTCACCGCACAAGCGGTCTACCTGCGCATCACCCGCGGCACCCTCCGCGCCGAAACCATCACCCTCGACGACGGCCGCAGCTACAAACGCGTGTTCCTCGACGACGCGGCCGAACCGCCGACCGCACCGTCGCCCGCACAGCCGACCGCCTAGCCGTCCGACAGACGATGAGCGACGAAGCGGGGGCAGCGAAAACCGCCCGCCGCTCGCGGTGCGACAGAATCGGTCGAACACCATCGACGAAAGGACTCCCGTGCGCCCCCGCAAATCGAGTTCATCGACGACCGTCGAGGTGCGCCGCGTCTACAGCGAGACCGGCGACGTCTACGCGCGAGTGAACACCGTCGGTCACACGGGTGACCGCGCCTTCGTGCTCGTCCCCGGCATCGGGGTCTCGTCGACCTACTTCGAGCGCCTCGCGCCCAACCTCAACGAGTTCGGCCCCGTGCACGCCCTCGATCTCCCCGGCTTCGGCGGGGTGCCACACCCCGGCAAGGCCATGTCGATCCGGCAGTACGCCGACCTCCTCGGCAGGGTCATCGACGAACTGGGCCTCGTCGACCCCGTGATTGTCGGTCACTCGATGGGCACCCAGGTGGTGAGCGACCTCGTGGCGCGACGCGACGACATCACCACGCTCGTGCTCATCGGCCCTGTCGTCGACCCCGGCCACCGGCACATCCCGAGCATGGCCGTCCGCTTTCTCCGGTGCGCCCTCAAAGAGCCGTTCGCGGTCAAATTCCTCGCCGTGAGCGCCTACCTGCTGTGCGGGTTCAAGTGGTTTTCGCGCATCCTGCCGCGCATGATGCGCTACCCGATCGAAGACCGGTTCGCCGACATCCGCGCCCGCACCCTCGTGATCCGCGGCGAACACGACTACGTCTCCCCGCGCGACTGGGTCGAACGCATCGGCGACCTGCTGCCCGACTCGCACCTGTGGGAGATACCGGATGCCGCCCACTCCGTCATGCATGCCCACGCCGAAGAGGTGGCCGTGCTGTGCGTCGAACACGCCCGCGACACCCTCAAAAACCACGACCGGCCGGGCGTGAACGTGTATCCGGAACACGAACTCCTCGACAACGATCTCGAGCCGACCGCCGGCGACATCGTCGAGAGCATCAAGGGCCGGGTGACCGACACGATCGGCACCATCCGAGGCGACGACGAGATGATCGCCGAAGGCAAAACCCGTCACGCCCGCGCGATGGACGCCGCGGCGAAACGGGCGGACGCCGCGAGCGCCGCCGACGCCGAGGCCGCCGCGCAGAAGAGCGACGACGAACGCTGAGCTGCGAGACCCGCTACCCCTTCGACAGCCTGCGGCGGTTTCTGTTCTCCTTCTTCACGCGGTCACGCATGACCCCGTCGACACCGTGCGGCCCCGCGACCGGTTCGTGCACGTTGCCGGATGTCTGGCGCACGCGCACCGGCGACGAGTCGAGGTAGCTCTTCGACACGAGGGCCGTCGACCGCCTCGCCGTTCCGGGCAGCAGCCTCATGAGCACGGCGGCGCCCCGGGCCGGCCCGACGTCGACCGACGGGACAGGCTTGCGGAGGGTGCGCACGATCGCGTCGACGACGCGCCCGGTGTCGTCGGGTCGCGGCATCCGCAGCGTCTTGCCGGTGTAGTTGGCGGCGTTCTCGAAGAACGGGGTGTCGGTGACCCAGGGGTTGACGGTCGACACGGCGATGCCCGTGACCCCGCGCTGCTCGAGCTCTTGCAGAAGTGCTTGGCCGAGGCCCACGACCGCGAACTTGGATGCGGCGTAGGAGGAGAAGAACGGGAACGGCAGTTTGCCGCCCGCCGACCCGACGTTGAGCAGTCGTCCGCCGCCCACCTTCTCGAAGTGGCGCAGGGCGACGTGGCTCCCGTTGAGCACCCCGATCGCCCCCGTCTCGATCACTCGACGATGGACGTCGAGCGGCACGTCGGTGAAGGTGCCTGCCGCGCCCACGCTCGCGCAGTTGATCCACACGTCGAGTGAACCGAACCTGTTGAGCGCCGCCGCGGCGAGGCGACCGACCGCCTCGGGGTCGGTCACGTCGGTCGGCACCGCGATCGCGTTCGGGATGCTCCGCGCGAGTTCGGCGAGCACGTCGTCGCTGCGCGCGGCGAGCACGAGGTTCGCGCCGCGATCGGCGAGCGCGAGGGCCGTGCCGCGGCCGATGCCGCTCGACGCCCCCGTGATGACGACGGTCGCGCCCTTGATCGTCCATGTGCTCATGCCCGCGCTCCTGACGTCGATGTTCCCCCACGGTAGGTCGCGCGGCGACGGAGGGCGACGGGTTGTGTTCCGGGCGACGCGTGGGTAGGCGGGTGGCGTCACGCGTGGGGAGGAGGCGGGTGCTGCGGGGCCGCGCGACTCAGTGACCGCGGCGAGCTCCGCGACTGCAGAACCGAGCGAACCGGCGCGCCAACCCCGCCCTCAGCCCCAGAACTCCCGCACGCGCTGCGCGACCGCCGCCCCCTGCCGCCTGCCCGCCTCGACGGAGGGTGCCGTGGAGCTCGCGAGGAGCGAGTTGGGTCCGAAGGCACGCAGGCTGTCGGCATCCGCTTCGATCACGAGCACGTTGCGACTCGCGCCGAGCGCCTCGGCGACGACCGGCAGGGACGGGCCGAGCGGGCTGTCTGCCCACTCCGGCCCGCACGAGATCACGAGGATGCGCTCGCAATCGGAGGCGACGTCGGCGTTCGTCGACGAGCGCACTCCGCCGTCCATGTGCGGCCTGCCGTGCACATCGACCGTCGGGAACACCCCCGGCACTGCGCAACTCGCGGCGACCGCACGCACGAGCTCGGCATCGCTCGAGCGGTCGAACACCCGGAACGCGCCGTCGAGAGCGTCGACGGCCGTGATCCTCAGCTCGGCCGCGGGCCAGTCGGGCGACGAGAGGAGGGCGCCGAACCTCTCGAGGGCCGCGTCTTTAGCGCCGTCGCCCGCGCGCGACGGAACGGTGCGCGCGAGCTCACCGAGGCGAGCGCGCGACTCCTGCTCCCCGGCCCGGTTCGCGGATGCGGCAGCCATCGCCTCGACGAACGGGGCGATGTCGGGCACCGTGGGTTCGGTCGCGGTCGCCCGCGGGGCGGATGACTCGGGCGAATCGGAGGCAGTAGGCGCGGGTGCAGCAGACGGCGCGGGCGCAGCGGCGGCGGCATGCGAGCCGGCGCGGGCAGGCGCGAGGCGCGAGCGCAACCACCCCTCGAGGTCGCCCGACCGGAGCGCGGCTCCGACGACGGAGCCTGCCGAGGTGCCGACCACGACATCCGCGGAGGAGAGGTCGACTCCGCTGCCCATGATGGTCGTGAGGAGCGAGACTTCCCACGCGATTCCGGCCACTCCTCCCCCGCCGAGAACGATGCCGCGCCGCCCCGGTAGGGGCTCGGCACGGAGGAGGGTGGTGGTGAGGTCGCTGTCGTTCGTGGTCACCGCTCGAGTCTCGCAGGTGCGCCGTAACCGGTTGCTGAACCCGAGGCCTGAACCCGATGCCTGAACCCGATGCCTCGTCGCCGAGCAGGGCGCGCAACCGACCCGGGGGCTCAGTCCGCCGCGAGCACCTCGAGGATGCCCGCGCCGTACTTCTCGAGCTTGGACTCTCCGACGCCCGACATCGTTCCGAGTTGCGCGAGCGTGGTCGGCAGGCCGGTCGCAATCTCGCGCAGGGTCGCGTCGTGGAAGATGACGTAGGCCGGAACACCCTGCTCTTTGGCTTCGGTCGCCCGCCACGCGCGCAGCTTGTCGAACACGGGCAGTGCCGCCGGTGCGAGGTCGGCCCCCGCCTTCACCGCGCGTGACGACCGCCGCGCCTGCCGCTCGGGCTCACGCCGCAGCTTCACCGGGCGCTGGCCTGCGAGCACCGCGGCGCTGTCGTCAGTGATGACGAGGGTGCCGTAGCCGTCGCTGTTGACGGCGAGCAGCCCTTGCGCGAGCAGTTGGCGCACGACGCCGCGCCACTCCTGCTCGCTCAGCTCGGTGCCGATGCCGAACGTGCTGAGTTCGTCGTGCTTGTTCTGCACGACGCGGGGGGTGCTGTTGCCGAGGAGGATGTCGATGAGCTGACCCGCCCCGAACTTCTGGTTGCGTTCGCGCTGCAGTCGCACGATCGTCGAGAGGAGTTTCTGCGCGGGCACCGTGCCGTCGACCGATTCGGGCGGCGAGAGGCACGTGTCGCAGTTGCCGCACGGGGTCGATTTCTCGCCGAAGTAGGCGAGCAGCTGCATCCGCCTGCATTCGACCGTCTCGCACAGGGCGAGCATGGCGTCGAGGTGGGCGGAGAGTTTGCGGCGGTGGGCGTCGTCGCCCTCCGACTCGTTGATCATGCGGCGCTGCTGCATGACGTCTTGGAGTCCGTAGGCGAGCCACGCTGTGGAGGGCAGGCCGTCGCGGCCGGCACGCCCGGTCTCCTGGTAGTAGCCCTCGACGCTCTTCGGCAGGTCGAGGTGGGCGACGAACCTCACGTCGGGCTTGTCGATGCCCATGCCGAACGCGATCGTCGCGACCATCACGACGCCGTCTTCGCGCAGGAAGCGCGACTGATTCATCGCGCGCACGGGCGCCGGCAACCCCGCGTGGTACGGCAGCGCCGGCACCCCGTTGGCCACGAGGAACTCGGCGGTCTTCTCGACGGAGGCGCGCGACAAGCAGTAGACGATGCCCGCGTCGCCGTCGTGCTCGCTGCGGACGAGCTGCAGCAACTGCTGCTGGGGCGAGTTCTTGGGGGCGATGCGGTACTGGATGTTGGGGCGATCGAAGCTCGCCACGAAGTGCTGCGCGTCGCCGAGCTGCAGTCGCGACGCGATCTCTTTGTGGGTCTGCTCGGTGGCCGTCGCGGTGAGCGCGATGCGCGGCACCTCGGGCCAGCGCTCGTGCAGCATCGACAGTTGCAGGTAGTCGGGGCGGAAGTCGTGGCCCCACTGCGACACGCAGTGCGCTTCGTCGATCGCGAAGAGAGCGATGGTGCCGCGGTCGAGCAGGGCGGCCGTCGACTGCACTCGGAGGCGCTCGGGCGCGAGGTAGAGCATGTCGAGTTCGCCCGCGACATACGCCTGCTCCACGGCCGCGCGCGACTCGGGCGATTGCGTCGAGTTGAGAAACGCGGCGCGCACCCCCACGGCCGAGAGCGCGTCGACCTGGTCTTGCATGAGCGCGATGAGCGGCGAGATGACGACGCCGGTGCCCGGCCGCACGAGCGCGGGAATCTGGTAGCACAGCGACTTGCCGCCGCCCGTGGGCATGAGCACGAGGGCGTCGCCACCGGATGACACGTGACTGATGATCTCGGCCTGGTTGCCGCGGAACTCGTCGTAACCGAAGACCCGATGCAGCACCTCGGCGGCGTCGGGGCGCGCCGGACGAGTGTCGTGCAGAACGGTCATGTGCCGAGTGTAGGTGGGGCCGGTGACGTCGGCGGCCGAGGGGCGTCGGGGGCGGCATCCGCTCGCTCGGGTGACGCCTGGGGAGGGGTGGGGCCGTAGGCGGGCTGCGCGACACCGGCGCCCGTCCCCGGTCCGCCCGCATACGCGAACTGCTCGGGCTCCGGCGCAGCCTCGACAGTCCGCACGGTCTGCAGCCCCGTCTTCTTGGCCTGCCACAGCACGAGCGCGGAGTATCCGACCATCGTCACGAGCGTCATCCCGAGCCCGATCGGCGACCCGTCGGCGGCGTTGATGTCGATGAGGTCGAACGATCCGAGCGCGAAGAGCGCCGTGTTGTTGACCACGTGCGCGACGATCGCGGCCTCGAGCCCGCCGGTGCGCCACGTGAGCCAGCCGGCGAAGACGGCGAAGATCGAGACATCCAGAAGGCCCCAGATGTCGTAGTCGTGACCGATCGCGAAGAGCGGCACGGGCAGCAGAATGGCCCAGGCCGGATGCTTGAGCCATCCGCCGATCGTCTGCATGAGGTATCCGCGAAACACGTACTCCTCCGCCGTCGCCTGCAGGGGCACGAGCACGAGGGCGAGCACGAGAAGCAGCAGCCCGACAGACGTGACGCTCGCCGACACGGGAGCACCCCCGAGCAGCGGGTCGATCGCGAACGACGCACCGAAGACGACGCCGTAGACCGCGAGCGCGGGGAGGATGCAGCGCGCGAGCCAACCCCAGCGAAGCCGTCCGGCCACCGACGACACGAGCCCGATCGGTCGCGGCCCCATGATGAGCAGCGCGAAGATGAGGGCCGGGAGCATCACGGCGATCGACCCGATCGCGAACGTGAACGTGACGGGGTCGCTCAAGTCGAGGTCGAGGGTCGTCATCGACGAGGTGAACCCGTCGAAGGCGCTCGGGTTGACGAACGCGACGACAGCGAAACCGATGACGATGGCGAACGTCATGATCACGTAGAACGTGACCCCGATCACACCGGTGACGAGCGACTTCCACCAGCGGTACTTCGGCCAGGAGCGAGCGAGACGGTGATAGGCGTAATCCACGCATCGAGCCTACGGGTGCGGGCTGAGCGGGCGGTGGTGCGGATGTGTGCGGCAGCTGTGGTGGGGAGGCACAGGGTGCGCGCTCGCCCGCCCCCGCGACCGAACCTCAGATGTAGATCGCGGGGTCGACGAAGAAACCGTCGGGTGCGGCATCCGCTCCCGCTCGCGGCACCGCGCGGGCGGGAACCCCGGTGAGCGTAGAGTCGGCGGGGGCGTCCCGCACGACGACGGCACCGGCGCCCACGACCGATCGCGAACCGACCGTGATCGGACCGAGGATGGTCGCGCCCGCCCCCACGACCACGCCGTCGCCGAGGGTCGGGTGGCGTTTGACGTCGCGCATGCTCCGGCCGCCGAGGGTGACCCCGTGGTAGAACATCACGTCGTCACCGATCTCCGCGGTCGCGCCGATGACGACACCCATGCCGTGGTCGATGAAGAACCTCCGGCCGATGACCGCACCCGGGTGGATCTCGACGCCCGTCGCCCAGCGCGCGAGCTGCGACACGACGCGCGCGAGCAAGAACGCGCGCCGCTGCCAGAGCCTGTGTGACAGGCGGTACCACCACACCGCGTGCACACCCGAATAGGTAAGCGCGACCTCGAGGTTGCTGCGCGCCGCCGGATCGTGGATGCGCGCGGCCCGCAGGTCTTCGCGAGCGCGCGCGAACACGCTCACGACAGCCGGCGGCGGGGAGCAGACATCCGCCCCTCCCCCGCGAGGCTGCCGAGACCCGAACTCACGGAGGGGTCAGTCCTGCAGGTTCTCGAACAGCACGCTCGAGAGGTAGCGCTCACCGGTGTCGCAGATGATGGCGACGATCGTCTTGCCCTTGTTCTCGGGGCGCGCCGCGAGCTGCATGGCGGCCCAGATGATGGCGCCCGACGAGATTCCGGTGAGGATGCCCTCCTCGGTGGCGAGGCGGCGGGCGATGTCGAGCGAGTCGTCGAGGCTCACGTCGATGATCTCGTCGTAGGCCTCGCGGTCGAGGATGTCGGGAACGAAGTTCGCCCCGATACCCATGATCTTGTGCGGGCCGGCCTTGCCCTCGGTGAGCAGCGGGGAGTCGAGAGGCTCGACGCCGACGATGTGCACGTCGGGCTTGCGCTCCTTGAGCACCTGGCCGACGCCCGTGACCGTGCCGCCCGTGCCGATGCCGGCGACGAAGATGTCGACGTCGCCGTCGGTGTCGGCCCAGATCTCTTCGGCGGTGGTCTCGCGGTGGATCTGCGGGTTGGCCGCATTGGCGAACTGCTTCGCCCAGATCGAGTTGGGGGTGTTCGCGACGATCTCCTGCGCCTTCTCCACGGCACCGCGCATTCCGTCGCTTCCGGGGGTCAGCACGATCTCGGCACCGTAGGCGCGGAGGATCGTGCGGCGCTCCTTGTTCATCGTCTCGGGCATCGTCATCACGACCTTGTAGCCGCGGGCCGCACCCGCCATGGCGAGCGCGATGCCGGTGTTGCCGCTCGTGCCCTCCACGATGGTGCCGCCGGGCTTGAGCTCGCCCGACTTCTCGGCCGCGTCGATGATGGCCACGCCGATGCGGTCTTTCACGCTCGCGGCGGGGTTGTAGAACTCGAGCTTGCCCAGAATGGTGGCGTCGAGCCCCTCGGTGAGACGGTTGATACGCACGAGCGGAGTGTTTCCGACGAGCTCGGTCACGTTCGAGTAGATCCGTTTTGCCATGGGGTCGACTTCTTTCTGTGCTCTGCGCGAGAAATGTTTGTTCAGTTTAAAGGGCAGCGTTTCGATGTGAACGAATATTCCGAAGCCCAGTCGTTCGCCAGGGTGCGGTGGAGTGGGGTGTGGGGTTGGCGCGGTGGGTGCCGGGCACGCGCGCTGTCGCAGGAGTTTCTGTTGAACCCGCACCCTCTGCAGGACTTTTCAGGCCCCGGATGCCGCGAACTCCTGCATTTTCGCCGCACCCCGAGCACGACGAAGGGGACCCGCCCTCAGGCGAGTCCCCCAGTCGTTCTAGCGGTGCGTGTTACCCTGCTGCGACACCGTTGCGCAGGGCGCGGTGGCGGACGAAGAGCAGCAGGCTGCCCGAGCCGAGCAGGAGCGCGAGGAGAGCCCAGAGGCCGCTCGGCGTGCTCGCTCCGGTGTAGGCGAGGTCGCCGCCATCCGTGCCGGCTCCGGCGGTTCCGCCGTCGTCGTTGCTGTCGCTGCCCGCGCCGACGCCCGAACCGGGCTCACCCGGGGTGGGGTCGACCGGGGTCGTCGGGTCGGTCGGGTCCGTCGGGTCGACCGGGTCGGTCGGGTCGACCGGGTCGGTCGGGTCGACGGCGAGCGCCGCGAAGGTGAACGGGAAGTCGGTCGACGTTCCGTTGCTCTCGACGACTGCGGTGAGCACCTGGTCTCCGCCGACTCCGGCGGGAACCGTGAACTCGACCGTGGCGCGGCCGACCTCGTCGGTGCTGTCGACGATGGTCGCGTCGATCTCCGAGGTGCCGAGGAGCGTGTCACCGAGGAAGAGCTCGACGGTCTGACCGGCTTCGGCCTCCGCCGAGAACAGCAGCGACGACAGCGTGATGCTCGTCTCGTCGCCGATGGCAGGAGCCTCATCGGGTGCGACAACGCCCACCGCACGCTGCTCGAGCGGCGGGGCGACGGGCTCGCCCTCGAAGGAGGCGAAGTAGTTCACCGCGCCCTCGAGGTCGATCTGACCGGTGTCGACGCGGTTGGTCCCCTCGCCGAAGGCAGTGAAGTTGTCTCCACCGGGAGCGAGGAACGAGTTGACCGCGGTGCGGAACGTCTGCTCGGGCGTCACGAGCTCACC
This sequence comes from Marisediminicola sp. LYQ134, assembly GCF_046599635.1. Lineage (NCBI taxonomy): Bacteria > Bacillati > Actinomycetota > Actinomycetes > Micrococcales > Microbacteriaceae > Marisediminicola > Marisediminicola sp. LYQ134. The sequence continues at coordinate 720,071 of NZ_JBKIWP010000002.1, read as the reverse complement.
ATCGACATAGATCGCGGTGATGCGCTCGCCCTGAGCAGCGGTCGGGTCGTAGGTGTAGCTGAGAGCCGAGGAGGTTCCGAGCTTGAGGAACGGACGCGACGCACCGGCCGGCTGCCACTGCTGCTCGAGAACGGCCTTGAGCTGCGCGCCCGTGAGGTCGACAGCGAAGAGGGAGTTCGCGAACGACTGCACGGCTGCGGCTTCGGCGTAGGTGACGACGCCGTCCGCGTCGCCCGTGCGGCCCTCGACGGCCTCGAAGTCGAGGTCGGCGCGAAGGCCACCCGGGTTCATGAGGCCGATGACCGTGGACTCGTTCTGCGTTGCGAACACCTGCGAGTCGGCAACGAAGTTGCCGATCGCCGACTCGCCACCGCGGTTCTCCGACCCGTTGGTCTGGATGGCGCGGTTGAAGTCCTGCGTGATGGTGCCGAGCTCGCGGCTTCCGGGTCCGTCTGCTGCCGCGACGGCTTCGCTGACGATGGAGGCGACCTCCGCGTTCGGGGCGAACGGCGTGAGACCGAGCCTCGTGCGCTCGGGCGTGGCGAGCACCTCACGCGTCGCGGTGATGGAGAGCAGCTCGTTCGTCGCGGAGTTGACGTTGATGTCGAGGGCGGCGAAGCCCTCGCTGTACTCGCCCGACTGCACGACGGGGCGGAGCTTGCCCGACTCCGAGGTGGGGATCAGGTGGTTGTACTCCGCGTGGGTGTGACCCGAGATGATCGCGTCGACGTTGTCGTTCGTGTCGGTCGCGATGACACCGAAGTTGGAGTCGTCGCTCGACGCGGTGATGTCGGCATTCGCTGCACCTTCGTGAACGAGGAGAACGATGACATCCGCTTCGCCGTTGCTGTTGTCGCCGTCGCTGAGCTCGTCGGCCACGCGGTTGACCGCGGGAACGATGGGGCCGAAGTCGAGTCCGGCGATGCCCGTGGGGGCCACGAGGCTGGGCATGTCGGTGGTGAGCGCGCCGATGAATCCGATGTCGACGCCGTCGACGGTGATGACCTCGTACTCCTGGTATGCGGGGGTCTCGGTTCCGGCGTAGTAGATGTTCGCTCCGAGAAGCGGTGCATCGAACCGGGGCTCGAGACGGGTGTCGACGTCTGCACGGCCCCGGTCGAACTCGTGGTTTCCGAGCGCGGAGACGTCGAGGCCGATCTCGTTGAGGACGTCGATGGTCGGCTCGTCATCCTGGATGAACGACACGAACGGGGTCGCGCCGACGTTGTCACCCGCTGAAGCGAAGAGGGTGTTCGGGTTCGCCGCCTCATAGGCGTCGACCATTCCCGCGAGAACAGCGGCACCAGCGGTGGTGCCATTCGCCTCGAGGCGGCCGTGGTAGTCGTTGATCGACACGATGTCGATGTTGGTCACCTCGGGGTCGGGCACCAGGGCGGTTGCGGAGCTGGCGCCGAAACCGGTGAAGGCGACGGCGGCGACGACGGTCGTGGCGACAGCTGTGCGCCCCCGCCTCTTTCGGAATGCTGACTGTTCGGGGGGCAAGCTGGAACGCATAGGTGTGGCCTCTTCATAGGGGTCGACATCGGTGTGCAACCCCAGAGCGGGGGCACCAGCCGACCCTAACCCGGTGCTCGCGCGACACACCAGGCGACGCCGCAACGTTTCACACACCGTTAACCCGGAGCGGTTGGGGGGCTCGAGAGCGGGGCCCGCCGGGCGTGGGCGGGCCGTTGGCCGGCCATTGGTCGGCGCGTTGCTGCGCAGGAATTCTTGTTGAAACCGCACCCGTCACAGGATTCTCGAAGCTACGGATGCCGCGATCTCCTGCAGTTCCGCTGACTCAGTCTTTCCCTCCCCCGTCATGTGTGCACGAGGGATGCCACAGCCCGATGGTGCGACGACGCTCGTCGCACTCATCCGGCGCACACTGTCGTCGTGACAGAGCCTGGCCGCGTGTATCCGATCGCTGACCCTCCAGGTGAAGTGCCCCGCCCGGGCGGGAGTGAGACTGCCGCAACGCGCGCTGCCGCAACGCGGGCTGCCGCAACGCGGGCTGCCGCGCGTGCTGCCGCGCGTGCTGCCCACGCGACACAGATGCGCCGCGAGGCGGAGGGCCATCGTCTCGACCGGGTGATGTTTACGCTCGGTCACCTCGCGCGCCGGGCGCAACTGGCGCAGCTCGGATGCGGTCGCGCCCTCGTCGATCGCGCCCTCCTCGACGGGCGTCTGAAGCGGGTGTCGCCCGGCTGGGTTGCGACGGGTGCGGCGAGCCAACTCGCCGTCATCGCGGTGCTGAACGGTGGACGACTCACGGGCGCCACGGCCTTGCGCACGTGGGGCGTGTGGGCGGGGATGGATCGGGAAATCCACGTGCAGGTGCCACCGAACTCGCGACGCGTCAAGCGTAGACCCGCCACCTCGATCACGTCGTTCGCGCCGACCGGTTTCGTCGTGCAGCGCGTTCAACGGCACTGGACCTGCGCCGCACCGAGTCGTATCGACCAGCCAGGGTGGCGGGTCGAAATCCGCGAGGCGTTGCGGGCGTTCGTGCTAGCTGCGCCTCCGGAGCACGGTGTCGCCGCGTGCGAAAGCGCTGTGCACCTCCGACTGCTGCCGCGCAGTGAGGTGGGCGAATTCGTCGACAGCCTCCCCCGAAGGCTCCGGTCGAGTCGCGCCCTCATGACCTTTCAGGCCGAGTCGGGCCTCGAATCGATCGCGGCGCTGCGGCTTCGCCAACTCGGGTTCACCGTCGCGCAGCAGGTGCAGATCGGCCGCGATCGCGTCGACCTGATGGTGGACGGATGGCTCGTGGTGGAGCTCGACGGCGACGCCCACCACGACCCGGTGGTCGACCGCATCCGCACCAACCGGCTGATCCGTGCGGGGGTCGGGGTGCTGCGGTTCGGCGCGGTCGAGCTGTTCGATCGATGGGACGAAACCCTCGCCACGATCGAGGCTGCGGGCGCGGAACGGATCGCCAGGGGTCAGGTCGGGCGGTAGGGGTGTGGTGGCGGGTGAAGGGGTTCGGGCGGGTTGGGCTTGGGGCAGGGCGGGTTGGTGGGACGGGTTGGTTGGTGGGCGGGTTGCGCTCGTCGCTCTGACCGCGATGCAGGAGATCGCGGCATCCGGAGCCCCGAAAGTCCTGCTGGGGGTGCGGGATCAACAGAAACTCCTGCACAAGCGCAGGGATGGTGGAGCAGCCGCAGCCGCGCACGAGGGGTGGGTGCGGCGGAAGGGGTGGGTGCGGCGGAAGGGGCGGATGCAGACCGCGCGGTGACCGATATGCAGGAGATCGCGGCATCCGGAGCCCCGAAAGTCCTGCTGGGGGTGCGGGATCAACAGAAACTCCTGCACAAGCGCAGGGATGGTGGAGCAGCCGCAGCCGCGCACGAGGGGTGGGTGCGGCGGAAGGGGTGGGTGCGGCGGAAGGGGCGGATGCAGACCGCGCGGTGACCGATATGCAGGAGATCGCGGCATCCGGAGCCCCGAAAGTCCTGCTGGGGGTGCGGGATCAACAGAAACTCCTGCACAAGCGCAGGGATGGTGGAGCAGCCGCAGCCGCGCACGAGGGGTGGGTGCGGCGGAAGGGGTGGGTGTGGTGGAAGGGGCGGATGCAGACCGCGCGGTGACCGATATGCAGGAGATCGCGGCATCCGGAGCCCCGAAAGTCCTGCTGGGGGTGCGGGATCAACAGAAACTCCTGCGATCCGGCCCGCAGCGGGCGCCCGGCACCGCGAACCACGGACCGCCCCCTCCCCCGCAAACGCCGACAGCCGCCCACCCCGAAGGGTGAGCGGCTGCCGAAACACGCCTGAGCGAAAACCGGCTACAGCGCCGCGAGCTCCTCGAGCACGCGGTCGCCGGGGCCGGCGGGCGCGAAGGAGGCGCGGATATCTGCGCGGTCGAGCAGCTCGTCCATGCGACGCTTGCGCGACTTGGAGACGAGGGTGACGACGGTTCCGACCTTGCCCGCGCGGCCGGTGCGACCGGCGCGGTGGAGGTAGGACTTGTACTCGTCGGGGGCGTCGGCCTGGATGACGAGCGAGATGTCGTCGACGTGGATGCCGCGGGCGGCGACATCCGTGGCGACGAGCACGTTGACGCGTCCCGACGTGAGCAGCTGCAGGTTGCGCGTGCGGCGCGACTGGTTGAGGTCACCGTGGAGCGAGGTGGCGGGCACCCCGGCGTCTTCGAGCTGGTCGGCGAGCTCCTCGGCGAACGCACGGGTGCGGGCGAAGATGAGCGTCTTGCCTTCGCCGCGCGCGAGCTCCTCGATGATCTGGCGCTTGTCGCGCTGCTCGATGAGCAGCACGCGGTGGTCGATGGTCGAGGAAGCCTGGTCTTCACCGGCGACCTCGTGAACCGACGGATTGACCAAGAACTGCTTGACGAGCGTCGCAACACCCTTGTCGAGGGTCGCCGAGAAGAGCAGCTTCTGGCCACCCGCCTGGGTCTCCTTCAAAATGCGCTGCACGGGCTCCAAGAACCCGAGGTCGCACATGTGGTCGGCTTCGTCGAGCACGGTGATCTTCACTTCGCTGAGGTCGAGGCGACCCTGCTCCACGAGGTCTTCCACGCGACCGGGCGTCGCGATGACGATGTCGACACCGCGCTGCAGGGTCGAAACCTGCTTGAACTGCGGCACGCCACCGACGATCGTCGTGGTGAAGAGGCCGACCGAACGCGCAATGGGCTCGACGGTGCGGTTGATCTGCATCGCGAGCTCGCGCGTCGGGGCGAGGATGAGCGCGCGCGGCTTGCGTGCCGGCTTGCGTCCCTTGCCACCGTTGTTCTCCATGAGGCGCTCCACGAGGGGCGCACCGAAGGCGATGGTCTTGCCCGAGCCGGTCTTTCCGCGACCCAGAACGTCTTTGCCCGACAGCACGTCGGGAATGGTCGCGGCCTGGATCGGGAACGGCGCCTCGGCACCCATCGACGCGAGCTGACGCTGGATGTTGTCACCCAAACCGAGGTCGGCGAAGGTCTTGCCCTCGGCCGTCTCAGCGGTGATCACTTGCGCTTCGAGGCGCTCGAGCACGACGTCTTCCTGCGGACCCGTGGTGGTGCGGGTCGGGTAGAGGTCGGATGAACGCCGCTGGCGGTCGTCGCCACCGCGGGGTGCGCGGTCGCTGTAGCTGGGGCGCTCGTTCCGTGCGGGGCGGTCGCTGTAGCTCGGGCGCGCACCGCGGTCGGGGCGGTCGCCGTAGGAGGGACGCGAGTCACGCTGCGGGCGGTCGGACGCGCCGTTGCGGTGGTCGCGCTCGCCGTACGAGCCGCGCTCGGGGCGGTCGCCGTAGGTGGCGCGGCCGGCGCGCTCCTGGCGGTCGGGCGACGCCGAGCCGGCACCGCGGTCGTTGCGGTCACCGTATGACGGACGCGAGTCACGCTGCGGGCGGTCGCCGTACGACGGGCGGCCTCCACGATCGTTCGAGCCGCCGCGGTCGTTGCGGTCACCGTACGACGGGCGCGAGTCACGCTGCGGGCGGTCACCATACGACGGGCGCGATGCACCACGGTCGTTCGACGCACCACGATCATTGCGGTCGCCGTATGACGGGCGGTCCGAGCGCTCGATGCGGTCACCGTAGGAGCCGCGGGTGGGGCGGTCGCCGGTCGAGGGGCGCGAGCCGCCACGGTCGTTGCGGTCACCGTATGACGGGCGCGAGTCGCGCTGCGGGCGGTCACCATATGACGGGCGCGACGCACCGCGATCGTTTGAAGCACCACGGTCGGGGCGGTCGCCATACGAGGGACGCCCTCCGCGGTCGTTGCGGTCACCGTAGCTGGGACGCGAGTCGCGCTGCGGGCGGTCGCCGTACGACGGGCGCGACGCGCCACGCTCGTTGCGGTCACCGTATGACGGGCGGTCGCCACCGCGGTCGGGGCGACCCGACGCAGCACCGCGTTCGTTGCGGTCGCCGTATCCGCGGTTCTGCTGGCGGTCCTGGTAGCTCGGGCGGTTTTCGCGCGGGCTCCAGTCGGGGCGGCGGTTGTCGCGGCTGCCGCCACCCGAGGGGGCGCGGCGGTCGTTCGTGGGCGGACGGTCGCCGGTGCGTGCGGCGCGGTCATCCGGGCTCCAGCGCTTCTTGGGTGCGTCTGAACCGCCGCGCGACTCGAATTTGTTGGTGTTGGGCTTCTTGAAGTTGGCCATGGTGAGTGTTTCTGGGTTGTTGTCTTTGCATGGCAACGCCGAACTCAAGTCGAGCTCGCATCGCTAGAACCCGCACAGTCATCTCGGATCAGGAATGAAACCTGAACAGAACCGATCGGGGCCGTTTCACACACATTGTGAATTCCTCCGCACGCCCTGCGATTACTCTCGCAGTTCGATCACACGGAGTCCATATCCGTGTGGTGAGGTCCGGCCCAGCTGACTTACAAACCCATCCGCACGATCGCGGTGTCAGAGCCGACCGCTCTACGTTACCGGATGCCGCGCCCGAACGCGAGCACCCGGTGAACGTCGAGCGCCCTACCGGGCAGCCTCGGGGCGCAGGTCCATCCTCCGCAGCAGTTGCGCGTTGAGCGCCACGACGACGGTGGATGCCGACATGAGCAGCGCCCCGATCTCCATCGGAAGGATGAACCCGATGGGCGCGAGCACTCCCGCCGCGAGGGGCACCGAGAGGAGGTTGTAGCCGGCCGCCCACCACAGGTTCTGTTTCATCTTGCGGTAGCTGCGGCGCGAGAGGTCGATGACCGAGAGCACGGTGCGCGGGTCGGAGCTCGCGAGGATGACGCCGGCCGACGCGATGGCCACGTCGGTTCCGGCGCCGATCGCGATGCCCACGTCGGCGGTCGCGAGGGCGGGGGCGTCGTTGACTCCGTCGCCGACCATCGCGACCGTCTTGCCTTCTCCCTGCAGTTCGGCCACGCGCGCGGCCTTGTCTTCGGGGCGCACGCCCGCATACACGCGGTCGATGCCGAGCTCGGCGCCGACAGCGTGCGCCACGGCTTCGGCGTCGCCCGTGATCATCACGACCTCGATGCCGCGCTCGTGCAGGGCGTCGACGGCCTGCCTCGACTCCTCCCGCACCGCGTCGGCGAGCGCGATCGCCCCGATCACGATGCTGCGGCCCGACTCGTCGTCGCGCACCACGTGCACGATGATGGCCCCGTCATCCGACCAGCTCGCGGTCTCGGGCAGAGGCTCGCCGCCGACATCCTTGAGCAGCGCGGGTCCGCCCACGCGCACCCGCCGGCCGTCGACGGTCGCGCTGACCCCCACGGCGGTCGACGCGGCAAAGTCGCTCGCGGTCGAGAGTTCGAGCCCGCGACGCTCGGCGGCCGCGACGATCGCCTTGGCGAGAGGGTGCTCGCTGTCTCGTTCGGCGGATGCCGCCCACGCGAGCACCTCGTCGTCACTCGGTCGCGCAGACGAACCCGCCGCTTTCTCCGCGACAGCCACGTGGGTCACGGTCGGCTCGCCCTTGGTGAGCGTGCCCGTCTTGTCGAAGATCACGGTCGTGACGCCGCGCATGCTCTCGAGCGCGAGCCGGTCTTTGACGAGCACCCCCGCCTTGGCGGCGCGCTCGGTGCTGATCGCGACCACGAGCGGAATAGCGAGACCGAGGGCGTGCGGGCACGCGATCACGAGCACGGTGATGGTGCGGATGACGGCGTCGGTAGGGCTGCCGACGATCGACCAGACCACGGCGGTGATCACGGCGGCACCGAGCGCGAACCAGAACAGCCAGGCCGCGGCCGTGTCGGCGAGGCGCTGCGCACGCGAGGTGGAGTTCTGCGCGTCGCTCACGAGTTTCTGGATGCCGGCGAGCGCCGTGTCGTCGCCGACCGCGCCCACGCGCACCCGCAGCGACGTGTCGGTCGCCACGGTCCCTGCGACGACCGCGGCTCCGGGCCCGCGGCTCACCGGCCTGCTCTCGCCCGTGATCATCGACTCGTCGACATCCGCCGTTCCTTCGGTGACGGTGCCGTCGGCGGGAACCCGGGCGCCGGGGCGCACGATCACGATGTCACCGACCGCGAGGTCGCTCGGCGAGACCGTGACGAACTCGTCACCCTCGAGCCGCTCGGCTTCGTCGGGCAGGAGCGCCGCGAGTGATTCGAGGGCCGTGGAGGTCTGCGCGAGCGACCGCATCTCGATCCAGTGCCCGAGCAGCATGATCACGATGAGGAGCGCGAGCTCCCACCAGAAGTCGAGTTCGGTGCTGAGCAGGCCGAGGCTCGCGCCCCAGGAGGAGATGAACGCCACGGTGATGGCGAGCGCGATGAGGAGCATCATCCCCGGCGCGCGCGAGCGGATCTCCGACACCGCGCCGGTCAAGAACGGGCGACCGCCCCACACGTACATGACGGTTCCGAGCACGGGTGAGATCCACGAGATCGGTCCGTCGTGGGGCAGCGGGTAGCCGAGCAGCATCGCGAACATGCCGTTGAAGGCGACGACGGGCACCGCCATGACGAGCATGACCCAGAACAGCCGCCGAAACTGCGCGACGTGATCGCCGTGGCCACCGTGCTCGTCGTGCCCGCCGTGGCCACCGCGCTCGTCGTGCCCACCGTGACCACCACCGTCATGCCCCGCACGAGCGTCCCGCTCCGCGTGCTCGTCGGTCGTCGCGTGCGTGTGCCGAGTCTCATCCATACCCGCCACCATATACCCCCCTAGGGTATAAAGACAGGCCCCGCGAAACATTCCCGAAGCCTCCGCGCACTACCGTGGTGCTCTATGTCTCGACGTGCGACCCGACCCGCGCTCGCCACCCCGGCGCGTCGGCGCATCGTCGGCGGCGCGGCTGTCGCGGGGGTCGCAACGCTTGTCGCGATCGGCGCCCTCGCGGGGTGCGCGGATGATGGCGTGCAGCGAGAGACCGCGCCCGACACGGCCTTTCCGGTCTTGCAGGACTACCCCGATGTGGAGGTCGTGGAGGATCTCGAGTTCGGCTCCCCCGACGCCGGCACGCGCCTCGACGTGTGCCTGCCCGACGAGGAGGCTCCCCCGGTGGCGGCGGGAACGACCGAGCCCGAGACCTCGCAACCGCGCGCCGCGGTGCTCATCGTGCACGGGGGCAGTTGGCGCCAGGGCGACAAAGCCGATGTCGCGTGGCGCAACGTGTGCGAGTGGCTCGCCGACGAGGGTTTCGTGGCCGTCAACACGAACTACCGCCTCGCCCCCGAGCATCCTTTTCCGGCGGGCATCGAAGATGTGCGCACCGCTGTGCACTGGATCCGCGACGACGATCAGGTGGAGCGCTTCGACATCGACCCCGACAGGGTCGCGGTGTTCGGCGGGTCGGCCGGCGGCAACCTCGCGTCACTCCTCGGCGTCGAGGGTGAGGGCGACCTCACGTCGGGCTCCCGCGTGAAGGGTGTCGTCAATCTGAGCGGCCCGGCCGATCTCACGACCGCGGGTTTCGCGCTCGGCGGCGTCGTGGCGTCGTTCCGCGACATCCAGCTCGACTATCTCGGGTGCGCCGACTACGAGTCGTGCGGAGTCGCCGAGGAGGCGTCCCCGATCTACAGCGTCGACCCGAGCGACCCGCCGTTCTTCGTGGGTCATTCGCACGACGAGCGCATCCCGATGCAGCAGTCGGATGCCCTCGTCGACGCGCTCGGCGACGCCGGCGTGGCGACGACCTACGTCACGGTGCCCGGCACGATGCACTCGATCGCGATGCTCAACGAGGAGATGCGCGACCGCATCACCGAGTGGTTGCGCGTGACGCTCGCGCCCTGATCGGCTCGTCGTCACCGCGCCGACAACGAAGAAAGCCCCCGAGCTGGTCGGGGGCTTTCTGCCGTTCTCGAGCGGCGGGGTGTCCGCTGCGGAGTGGTGTTAGCTGTTGGCGCGCTGGCGGCGAACCGTGGTCATGACGACGACGAGTGCTCCACCGAGGAGGAGTGCTCCGGCGCCGGCCCACACGAGAAGCATGGTGGCGTCGCCCGCACCGGTGTAGGCGAGGTCGTCGGAGTCGGCGTCGGTCGAGCCACTGCCCGCGCCGGCACCCGAGTCAGCGTCGGCAACCGTGATGGCTGCGACTGCGACGTTGCCCGACTCGAGACCAGTTGCGGTGATCGTGTAGGTGCCGGTGGCGTTCGTCGGGAGAGTGACATCGACGGTTGCACCACCCTCTGCATCAGCCTGCTTGACGAGAGTGGTGGTCACCTCGCCCGCACTCGCCAGCGTGACCGCAGTTGCGCCGGTCACAGCAAACGAGACATCTTCACCGGCGATGAACGCACCGGCGTCGATAACGACCACAACGGTTTCGCCGGGAGCCGGGTCACCGATCACAGCAATGTCGCCCGGACCCACGTAAGGGTCACTCGCGGCATTTGCGGCCGCAGGGCCCATGAAGATTGCTGCCGCAGCTATTGCCACAACCGAAAGAGTTTTGAGTTTACGCATTGGATGTCCCCCGAAAGAAGTTGTCATGCACCGCAGAAACTGGTGAGCCCCACGCCGATTACGAGCAATGCTAAAGCAATTAACAGCTGAAGGTGAGCCTCGATGTTTCGGGCTGATGAATAAGCGGTGTGATTTCGATTACGGTTTCGCCTTCGAAGGGAGCTGCTCCGAGCCAATCGAACTGTAAAACTGTCGATTCACCCGGCGCGAGTTCGACGGGAATCAGACTCACGGGGTAGCCCATATTGATCGCAGGTTGGTACGGGATGGTCTCGCCATCACGTGCGAATCCGTTGTTCTCCATGTCGGGTGGCGCGTAGACAGAGACCACCGTTCGGTTGTTCCCCGGGGCCACTCCATAGACACCCCCGCCGGTGACGTAGGAGGGGAGCGACGTTGCAGCGTCCGCCGGAGCGGTGTTGGTGAGCGTCATTTGCACACGGTGCACCGGCCGCTCATCCGCACGACACGTTGCCTGGCCTTCTGCCAGAGCCACGTCGAGGTAAGCGCCCATTTTCGAACCCGTGCCGTCATTCAGGTAGGCGCCGAATCGGAGGGTGTCGTCTGTGCTTACTGGAAGAGTGCCCTGCAGAGTCGAGCCCGACAGAACGTCCTGCTCAGCCTCGTTCGAACTCCAAATATAGATCCGGCGTTCGTCACCTGCTTGACCAAGTGCAGTCACGAGTGCGGCGGGGTCAAAATCACCGCTCGCGACAGTGTTGAACACTGTCGCTGCCGCTCCCGCAAAGAAGGCGTCTTGGTCAGCCGGCGCGGGGTACCTCGCGTAGGCGTCGACCAGCAGTGTCTGAACCACGTTCTCCGACGTCAGCACGTCACCGGTGGGTAGCGTTACCGGCCCGGTTGCGGTCAACAAGTAGCTCAGAGTCACGGGGTCTATGGAGATGACTCCCTCAACCTCCGTACCGAACTCGAGACGCCACATCTCCTGTGCGAGCTGGCCGGTGAGAGGAAAGTAGGGGGTCAGGTTGACGCTCTGCATGAATCGCCCCGTGGCGTCGCCGTACAGTCCCAGGGTTTCCGTCGGAAGGGGCAAGACGGGGTCTGGGTACGTCGGAAAGTCTGATGACGAGGCCTGCTGTGCCAACTGAATTCTTCCGTTGTCAGTTGCGAGCAGCGCGAGCGCGCCCGGGTTTCCGCCCGTCGTGCGTGTTTCAGCCGAGTTGGCAAAAAGGAGCAGATAGTTTCGTGGCCCCTCGGCGCCGAGAACAGCGGGGAGCAACTGCACGGCTCGGTCGAGCACATCGATCGTCTCCGCGGCTTCCGCAACCACGCCTCGCAATTCGCTCGTGGCGCCGGTGACAGCACCGATCGTCGCGGAACTGTCGATCGACTCGACGCGAGTCTGTGCCGCCTGCAAGGCCGCGTTCGCCTCCGCAACTGCAGGGCGCGCCTCGATCAGAGGCTGCACATCTACGGCGCCATCGGTCGGCTTGAAATCCTCGACATCGATGCGCCCGGCTACATCGATGAGTGGCGCGATGGCATCGCGCGACACGTCATCGACCACGCCGGCGATCTCTCGCACTGCTGTGAGGTTCGGCCCGAGCCACGGCAGCAGCTCGAATCCGCGCCAGATCGGGTCGCTCGTGAGTGATGCGGAAGTCGCCGCGCGGTCGGAGAATTCGGTGAAAGTCTGTTGAGCCTCGTCGGTCGCGCCGGCGACGATCTGCCCCTGCATCGCGTCGACGAGAGTCACGGCCCGCTCGAGCTCGTCCCGCGCCATGAGGGCCCTAATCCCCACCCACGCCGTCGCAGCGATGAGAAGAACGAGAATGCCGGCTACCCACCAGAGCACCGTCCGGCGCCGTCGACGAGGGGGTCTTCTCGGCGAATGAGCCTGAACCATTGGGCCATTCAAGCAGAACTCGCCAGCCCGCCCCGCGACCCCATCGTCTACTTTGGGCACCGTGACAGACACCGCACCGCCACGCGCCATCTCGCGCGCTCCCTCTGGCGCGGTCGCGCTCGCTGCCCTCGCTGCTGTCGTGTTTCTACTCGCCAGCACGGGCCTCGCATCGTCACGGTTTGTGTTTCGAGAGCCTGCCGTTGCCCAGCTGGCCGGCTTCCTCGCGGTGTGGGTTCCGCTCACGATCGCCATTCTCGTCGTGTCTCGCCGGTTCGGTTCTGGCTCGCTTCGCCTAGATTTCGGTTGGCGCTTCCGGCCCATCGACCTGCTGTGGGGCGTGGGTGCCGGACTGCTGTGCCGAGCGGTGGCGACCGGTCTCGAAATCGCGGTCTACGGCGGCGCCGCAACGGGGGCGGTGCAGTTGGGTGGCCCGATCACCCCTGATCGACTTACTCTCTGGTTGGTCGTTGCCGTTTTGGCGCCGCTGCTCTACGCGCCGATGATCGAAGAACTCTTTTTTCGCGGCCTCGTCGTGCGCTCGATTGCCGGGGGCGTCGACAACCCCATACCTGTCGGCGTTGCTGCACTCGCGATCGCCGCGAGCAGCGTCGGTTTTGCTCTCATCCACTTGATCGGCGTGACGTCTGTCACGACGATCATGGTGCTCGGCGGATCGACTCTCGTGTTCGGCTTCGCTAGCGGACTGCTCGCGATTCTCACAAAGAGATTAGGCGCGAGCATTACCGCTCACGTGACGTTCAACGCACTCGTGACGGTTCCGATGCTGCTCGCCTGAGAAAGCTGGTCGCGCTCGAGCCCAAGGGATTCTCTCGGTGAACCCGCTGTGACGACATCCGTGCAAAAATACCTCGCGGGGGCACGATTTCGGCCCGTGTGCACACGACGAGAGGCCGCCGCGTGGAACTTCGCGATTACATCACCATCCTTCGCAAGAGTTGGGTGATGATCGTGCTGCTCACTCTCGCGGGGGTCGGTGCAGCGTCGGCATACTCGCTTCTGCAGACGCCGACGTATAGCGCCACCTCGAAAGTGTTCGTTTCGACCCCGTCGACCGGAACCACGTCTGAACTGGCTCAGGGCAACAGCTTCACCGTGCAGCGGGTGGTGACCTACTCGGATCTTGCGACGACCCCGATTGTTCTGCTGCCCGTGATCGCATCGCTCGAGCTCAATATTCCTGCGGACACTCTCGCTGGGCGGATTACCGCCTCAGCCCCGCTCGACACGTCGATCATCGACATCACCGTGACCGACACTGATCCCGTTCGAGCGGCCGAGATCGCGAACGCGACGTCGCAAAGTCTCACCCGGGTAGTCGAAAACATCGAAACGCCTGACGCTGTCGACGCGGTGACGCCGGTCAAGCTCACGCGAGCACAGGAAGCCACCGTGCCCTCGACTCCCGTGGCGCCGAACGTGCCCGTCAATATCGCTCTTGGCTTCTTGGTCGGCCTTGCGCTGGGAGTCGGCGCTGCCGTGTTGCGCGAGACCCTCGAGACTCGCGTGCGCAACGAGCGCGATGTCGAGCAGATCACCGACGTGCCGATTCTGGGCGGCATCGTCTTCGACTCGAAGGCGCAAGAGAGACCGCTCATCGTGCACGTTGACCCGCGCAGCCCGCGCGCCGAGTCGTTTCGCACGCTGCGCACCAACCTGCAGTTTCTCGATGTGGGCCGCACCGACCGGAGCTTCGTCATCACATCGTCGATCGAGAGCGAGGGCAAGAGCACTACTGGCGCGAACCTCGCTATCGCACTTGCAGACACTGGCTCGCGGGTGCTTCTCGTCGACTCCGACCTCCGTCGACCGAAGGTGGCCGACTACATGTCGGTCGATGGCACGGTCGGGCTCACCGATGTGCTCATCGGGCGCGCCGATTTGCAAGACGTGATTCAGCCGTGGGGCCGCGCGAAGCTCTTCGTTCTTCCCGCCGGTCAGGTGCCACCGAATCCGAGCGAACTTCTCGGGTCGTCGGCCATGAGCAAACTCATCGCCGAGTTCAATCGGGCTTTCGACGTGGTTATCTACGACACTCCGCCACTTCTGCCGGTGACAGATGCCGCGATTCTCGCGAAGAACGTCGGCGGAGCAATCGTGGTGGTTGCCGCCGGTCGCACGCACAAGAATCACCTCAAGGGGGCAATCTCGGCGCTCGACAATGTGGGCGCGGCGATTTCAGGCATCGTTGTCACGATGCTGCCGACTAAGGGACCAGACGCCTACGGCTACGGCCGCTACGGCTACGGATACGAATACGGAGCAGAAGAAGAAAAACCAGCCATCTCGAAGACGAGCAAACGCGAGCGCAAAAAGCAGCTCAAGCGCACTGTTCGGACCGAGTAGTGACTAGCGAGCGCTTCTCCGTGCTCGTCGTCTGCACGGGCAACATCTGCCGCTCGCCCGTGGCCGAAATACTGTTGCATCAACGGCTCACCGCATCTGGCTTGGACGTCGCTGTCTCGAGCGCTGGAACACATGCCCTCGTTGACCATCCGATCACCGACCAGTCGTTGCGGTTGCTCGACAAGTACGGAGAACACAACTTCCCCGACTCTCTGACGCATCGGGCCCGTCAGCTGACCGCACCGATGGTGCAATCTGCAGACCTCGTGCTCACGGCCACGAGAGGTCAACGCCATGAGGTCGTGGCCATGCAGCCTCGTGCCTCTCGACGCGCGTTCACTCTCACTCAGTTCGCGCGACTTCTCGAGTCCGTCGATCTTGATGCAGCAGAGGTCGACGACCTACCGAGTCTGCTCACTGAGGTGGCAGCGATTCGCGGAATGGTCGCACCCCCCAGCACCCCCGAGCAGGATGACATCGTCGATCCTTTTCGCCGGGATCAAGCCGTATACGACGAGGCCGGGCACGCTATCGATGCTGCGATTTCGACGATTGTCTCGGTGTTCGTCGCAGCGCAGAATCAGCCGGAGAGACCCTGATGGCACGTTCGTCAAGGAGACAACCCCGAGACCTCTCGCGTCGACGCGGCTGGGTCTATGTCGCGATAGTCGCGTTCGTGATCGTCGACCTGGTTCTCGTAGCGTGGGCGATCAGCACGGTCGCCGCGCGCGACAACGCCGCCGGCGAACCTCGCACCGTCGCGATCGACCCGTTGTCGCCCACCCCATCTGCAACGCCGACCCCCGAGGTCTCCCCCGATACGGCCTCCGAGAGCTCCGCCCCGGCCGCGGTCGCGCCGACTAAGCTGCTCGCGGCGGTCGACCTCAACACGGCCTGGCGTGCAACGACGAGCGAATGCCCCGCAGCTGCGTCGCCGGAGGTGACGACTGACGGTGGCGCGACTTGGGTCACGACCGATGCGACCGCGGCGACCGGAATCACTGCTCTTCGTAGTATCGAAGCGTCTAGTGCGGCTGTCGCGTCGATGGTGGGGTTCGCTCAGTCTGATTGCACACCGCTCGCCGTGCGCACGTTCGTGGGCGGCAATGATTATGCGGTAAGCGATGAGCAGCTGTCGAACGCGTGGATCATCGACCCCGCCGACCCCTCGAGCATCGGCTCTCCCGCGGGCACCACCGCCGCACCGTGCCCGCAGGTCGTCGATGTCGAGGGTCGCGATGCGTCGAGCGTTGCAGCGCTGTGTGCAGACGGTTCTGTTTTGATCACGTCAGATGCCGCCAGCACGTGGTCGGCGGCCGCGGTTCCCCCCGGCACCATCGAGATCACAGCATCTCCCGACGGGTGGATGCTTGGCATAGCCGGTGATCCCGAGTGCCTGGGAGTGAGAACCGGCCTTCTCGGCGTCGATCTCGAGTGGACCACACTCGGGTGTGCTCCACTCGACCAGCGGACCGATGCGCTGCCCGGCACGGTAGCGATGTCGGTGGCTGACGGCGTGTTGTGGTTGTGGGCCGACAGCGGGCTATCGCGCAGCAGCGATGGCGGCGTGACGTGGTTGTAAATGGCCGTTCTCGCTGCGCTAATCTCTGACACAAGGTCACCGTCGACCGGTTGACTGACCGGGGGAAGAATGACCGCTCGTATGTTTACTTCAGAGTCGACAACCACCTCGTCGCGACATGAGGGAGATTGGCGCGAGCTCTACGCTCGACGCCTCGCTCTCTCTGATTTTCTCGTGCTCGCGTGGGTTGTCATCGGCGTCCAAATCGCGTGGTTCGGGCTCGACTCCGCGCAGCTCGCTATCTCAGGTGACACATGGTTCCTGGTCGTCAATTACACCGCGATATCGATTGCCATTATCGGAGCCTGGATGATGGTTCTGTCGTTCTTCGGAACCCGAGGCTACAAAGTGCTCGGCACCGGGCCGGAGGAATACAAGCTCATCATCGATGCCTCGATTCGTCTGTTCGGGCTCATCGCGATAATCGCGTACCTTTTTCAGGCGCAAATCGCTCGCGGCTACGTGCTCATTGCCTTCCCGCTCGGTGTTGCAGTGCTCGTGCTCTCCCGCTGGATCTGGCGTCAGTGGCTCTGCATGGAACGACGCCTCGGGCGGCGAGTGTCGAAGGTGATGCTTGTGGGATCGCTCACGTCTGCAGCACACATAGCGCGCGAGCTCGCCCGCGCTCCAGAAGCGGGTTATCAGGTGGTGGGTGCCTGCGTCGGCACGGGGGAGATCGGTGGCACGCTGCTCGATACTGGGGTGCCCATCATGGGCCGCCTCGACCAGGTACTCGCCTCGCTCGACGCGAGCGGGGCTGACACGGTGATCGTCACGAGTTCGGAGCAGCTGCCTCCCGACAAGATGCGCGAATTGAGTTGGAGCCTCGAACCCGGTCGCCGGCACCTCATCGTCGCACCGAGCCTCACCGACATTGGCGGGCCTCGAATCCACACGAGACCTGTCGCAGGCTTGCCCCTCATTCATGTTGAAACGCCTCGCTTCGAGGGCCGCAAGAGCCGAACAAAGCGTTCATTCGACATCATCGTCTCGGCGATGATCATCACACTGATCTCTCCCCTTCTCGCCATCATCGCTATCGGCGTTCGGCTCTCCGACTCCGGCCCGGTGCTGTTCCGGCAGCAACGGATCGGCATCGGGGGCCGGCCTTTCGTCATGCTGAAGTTCAGGTCGATGCGGCCCGATGCCGAGGCGCTTCTCGGCGAGCTGCTTGAGAGTGGAGCGTCGGAAGGTAACTCGGTGATGTTCAAGATGAAGAACGACCCGCGGGTCACCCCGCTCGGTCGATTCATGCGCCGATTCAGCCTCGACGAGCTCCCCCAGCTGTTCAACGTGTTCGGGGGCAGCATGTCTCTGGTCGGCCCTCGCCCGCCGCTCGAAAGTGAGGTGTCAGCATACGAAACGCATGTGCATCGCCGGTTCCTCGTCAAGCCGGGCATCACCGGGCTCTGGCAGGTCAGCGGACGCTCGCGCTTGTCGTGGGAGGACACCGTACGACTCGATCTTTACTACGTCGAGAACTGGTCGACAACAGGTGATCTCGTGATTCTATGGCGCACAGTCAAGGCGGTTCTCGGGCGCGATGGCGCTTACTAATCTGAGGCATCGACCACGCTTGCCTCGTGAAGTTCTCGTTAACCGGCACGGGGTTGGCAGCACATCAGATAGCGTCATACTCACTCCTCCGCGTCGGATCGGCACTGCTCTCTGCCGAGTTTCGCCGCGCAGGAGCGAGTGCAATCACGGCCGGGTGGTGGCCGAAGGGGGAACGACTGCGATGACTATGAGTGACGAGACGTGACCCTATCTACGTCCATCGATGAGGTCGTGGCGAACGGCGCCTGCATCGGGTGCGGCGGTTGCTCGACGGCGACCGACGGACGCATTCCAGTAGTGCTCGGCACACGCGGCCAGTATGTCGCCGATCTGACAGGGGTCTCCGACGCCGACCGAGCGATCGGCTCCAGGGTGTGCCCTTTCGCCGACGAGTCGCAGAACGAAGATGAGATCTCGACCGATCTCTATCCCGAACTCCCGCATGACGGTCGCATCGGGCGCCACGATACGTCGTTCGCCGGTCGGGTTCTCAATGATGGCGCGGTGGAAAAGAGCAGCTCGGGTGGTCTCACGACGTGGTTGCTCACCAAGCTGCTCGAATCCGATTCGGTCGACGGTGTGATCCACGTGGGCGACACCGACAACCCCCTTTTCGGCTACGTCGTCTCACGATCCGTTGACGACCTTCGTGCGGCGCGCAAATCGAAGTACTACCCGGCGAGCTTCGCTGAGGCTGTACGCAGCGTTAAGGGCGACGGCTTGCGATACGCCTTCGTCGGTATCCCGTGTGCCGTGCGCAGCATCCGTCTCGTCATGAAAGACGACGCCGAGCTCGCCGGTCAAGTGCGATACGCGATCGGTATTCTCTGCGGGCACCTCAAGTCGACTGCCTACGCGGAGTCTTTTGCATGGCAGCTCGGTGTCGAGCCAGCGAACATCGAAACGGTCGATTTCCGCATCAAGAACCGCGAGCTGACTTCTCGTCAATACGAGTTCGGCGTGCAAGACAAACGCGACCACCAGTGGCGCGCGACTCAGACCCTCGACCTTGTCGGTGGAAGCTGGGGGCACGCAGTCTTTCAGCCTGAGGCCTGCAACTACTGCGACGACGTCTTCGCTGAGACTGCTGACGTCGTGATCGGCGATGCGTGGTTGTCGAAGTATGAGATCGATTGGCGCGGCACGAACGTCGTGGTCACCCGCACCCCTGAGCTGAGCGCGATCTTCGCACGGGGCCACGGCGATGGCGAGATCATGCACGACGACCTCGACGTCGAGTCGACGGCGCGCACACAGGCGGGCAACTTCCGTCACCGTCGCGACGGACTCGCCGTGCGCCTCGCCGATGACGACGCGGCGGGACGCTGGCACCCCAAGAAAAGAGTGCAGCCCGGATACCCGGTGCCGCCCGAGCGGGTCGAGCTGATTCGCGAACGCCGAGCTCTTTCGGCGATGAGCCACGACGCTTTCGCTCGCGCGAAGGCGGCAGGCGACCTCTCGGTGTATCTCGATGCGGTCCTGCCGCTGATCGACAAATACCAATCGGGCACGAGGATGAGCTTCGTCGTGAGGGTGCGCAACAAGCTCAAGCGGGAGTCATGGAAGTTGCTCGGCAGGGCGCGAGCCCTGGTGCAGCGACGCAGCAGAGGGGCAGAATGACCAAGTCGAAGCAGATCGATGTCTATGTGATTTTGACGGGCGTCAGCGGCAATCTGGGCGATGCGGTGATTCGCCGTCGCGTGTTGAAATGGTGTCGAGGCTTGGGCCGAATTCACGCCTACATCGGCAAGACGACGCCCGGTTGGCTCGACCAGCTCGCACTCACTGCCGACGAAAAGGCCTACCCGGCTCGCGACCGTCGACAGTGGCTCAAAGGGCTTCTCTCAGGCGGCAGCAAGAAGGTTTTGGTGTTCGACCCCGGAGAGGTTCCCCTGGGTCGCGAGCACCTCAAATCCGAGATCATGTTTCTCGCCATCGTGCTTGCCGTGAGGCTGCGCGGGGGCATCGTGTTCCGCCCGCCCCGTGCTGTGGGCGAAGTGGACCGCCTCGTGGGGTTGCTCTACCGAATCTCGAGCAAACTCTCGAATGTCGTGCTCTGGAGAGAGCGCTCGTCACTCTCGCAAATGCGAGTGGGGCGTCTCGTGCCCGACACCGCGTTCGCCGAACCACGCGAAGAGGGTATGCCGTGGCCGGAACGCCGCGAGATCGTGGTGAGCATGCGGGGCAAGCGCGCTTTTCCTTCCGACGAGTGGTTCGCGGGAATCACCCGCTACGCCGTCGACAACGGTATGCGCATCGTGGCACTCAGCCAGGTTGATGAAGATGAGGTGCGCACAAAGCAGATCGCCGATCGCTTTGGTGACCTCGCCGAGTATGTCGCGTGGGGTACGCGCGGCGATCTCGACCACGAGAGGCTCGTGCGTCAGCGATACCTATCGAGTGCTATCGCCATCAGTGACAGGCTTCATGTTCTGATCCTCGCGGCTCAGGCCGGCGCGATGCCGGTCGAGATCGCGCACAGCCCCAAGCCAAAGGTCGAACAGCACTTCGCGACGATCGGCATGACGGGTCTGTCGCTGCGAAGCGACGGCAAGTCTGCTGACGAAATCACCGCCTTTCTCGCTAGTCAGCATGCGCGCCGGGCAGACCTCTCCACAAAGATGGCTGCGGCGGCAACCGCTCTGGCAGATGAGATCGCGTCGTTCAGGTCGACTGTCTCTTCTGGGCGCACGGGGTGACTCGCCCGATGTCCCTGGTGAGCGTGGTGCTCCCTCTGCACAACGCCGAGGGGTATCTCGATCGTGCAATCTCGCAGCTCGAAGCTCTCGACGCCAGCATCCCCTATGAGTTCATCGTCATCGACGATCACTCCACCGACGGCACGGCTGCTCGAGTTAAGCAGTGGGTCGACTCGTCCAGCTCGCGCGTGACGATCCATCACGCCACCGGCGCGGGTGTTGCGAATGCGCGCAACGAAGCGATGCGGCTGTGTTCGGGGGAGTTCGTGTGGTTCGTCGACGCCGACGACAGTTGGGATTCACGGATTGTCACCGAGATGGCAGCTGCGATCGGCAGTGCCGATATCGCCGCATGCAATGCGCGCAAAGTAAACGACACGGGTGACGAGGTGGGGCTAATCGACGATGCGCCCCGTCTCGAGTCGATCTCGGGCGAAGAGGCGTTTCTGCGCATGCTCGAGGGCACACTTCAAGGTCACCTCTGGAACAAACTCTTTCGCCGAGAGTCGCTGCCATTCGACATGTTCCCTTCAACGAGAGCGCACTCCGACATGGGTGCGTTGCTCGCCCTCCTGCCACGCCTCGCTTCAGTGCAACTCGTGCCCGCGTCGCTCTATGCCTACGCACTTCACGCCGGCTCGATACTCAACAGCAGAAAATACAACTGGGATGATCTCGAGCGGTGTTACGAGATCGCTGCGGCAGGCGCAGCCACCCTGCACGATGCCGGTCGCACGCGCCGAGCTCTCGTTTCTTTCAAATACCGCAACGTAGTGATACCTACAGCCAACGAGATCGCGAGGCGGAGGACGCACTACGACTCGTCGGAGGCGAGAAGGCTGCGTCGTCGAAACCGCGACCGTATGTCCTTCTCAGAAGTGTTCGAGCTGCGCGGATCGACCGGCTCGATGGCTCGCTCCGTTTTGCTTGCTGCGTCACCGACTCTGTACGACCTTGCCTACCGAGCAACTAAGTCACGACGGTGGACCGCGATCGTATGAAGCAATCACTTACGCAGACAGCTCATGTCGCAACCGTCACCTCGCCCGGCGAGGCTGGCCCCTCGTCTGAAAAGCAGACGGCATCGTTCGCGCGCCAGCCGTTCCGCCCCGACATTCAGGGGCTGCGCGGATTAGCTGTCGCCCTTGTAGTTCTCTATCACGGCGGTCTTCCGTTCCTCCCCGGCGGGTACATCGGTGTCGATGTCTTTTTCGTGATCTCAGGATTCTTGATCACGAATCACCTGCTTGCAAGTCTCGACCGCGACGGCCGCATCTCATTCGCGCAGTTCTACGCCAAGCGAGCACGCCGCATTCTGCCGGCATCGTTCGCTGTGCTCATCGCTTCTATGGTCGCGGGCTTTATGTTCTTGCCGCCCCTCGCTCGAGAGCGCATATTTGAAGGGGCAATCGCAACCGCGCTGTATGTGCCGAACTTGTTCTTCGCGAGAACTGGAACTGACTATTTGGCGGAGACAACTCCGTCGCTATTTCAGCATTATTGGTCCCTTGGAGTGGAAGAGCAGTTCTACCTGATTTGGCCCGCGATGCTCGCGCTCGGCTTCTTGATCGCCCGAAGATCGAAGCGTGGCCTCTTTGCCATGGTGGTCGCCTTCGCAGCGGTGTCGTTTGCTGCCTGCTTGGTTCTCACCACGATCTCGCAACCGTGGGCTTTCTTCTCACTTCCCACCCGGGCGTGGGAGCTTGCGGCGGGCGGGATTCTCGCCTTTCTCATCAACCGCGCGGCGTCGTTGAACCCTTCGGTGTCGGCGATTATGGGATGGGTTGGGCTCGGTGGGCTCATTGTGGTCGGCAGCACTTTCTCCTCCGCCACCCCGTACCCGAGCGTAATGACAGCCATTCCCGTCGCCCTTACGATGCTCGTGCTGATCGCAGGAGCGGCTCCCGCGAGGTTCGGCCCGGGTGTCGTGCTTAGAACCCGCGGCATAGTCTTCGTCGGTACTATCTCCTACTCGCTCTACCTCGTCCATTGGCCTCTCTTGGTGATCTTCGAGCAGCACGATGGGCTCGGGAGGGAACTGCCCCTCGTCATGAGCCTCGGACTTTCCCTACTCGCTGTGCCACTCGCCTACTGCTGCTACCGGTGGATCGAGCTTCCGGGGATACGAGGCTGGCGCCTAGCTGGCGCGCGACCTAGATTTACAGCTTTTGCTGCGGGCGCCCTCACAACCGCGGTGGTTGCTTCATCGCTGTTCGCTCTTCGCGCCACCGAAAGCATAGATATTGAATCCGATCGGGCAGCGACAACGTTGACGACCACGGAGACCCCCGTGTTCACGGACTTTGTCCCCACGAATCTCAGCCCGACACTTCGAGCCGCCTCCGGCGACAATCCAATAATTTACGCGGATGGCTGTCACGCGGACGATGCGCAGACCGAGCCACTTGGTTGTCGATACGGAACTGGTACAGCGCCCGTCAAGGTTGCTCTTTTTGGTGATTCACACTCGGCCCAGTGGTTTCCCGCGCTCGAACGGCTCGCCGCCGAGGGGCTGATCGATCTCAGAGTGGACACCAAGAGTTCATGCCCCTCTGTAGACGTAGAGAAGTTGTACCTGGGCAATCCATACGTTGAGTGCGACAAGTGGAGGTGGGCAGTAATAGAGGAACTAAACGAAGAAGCGCCCGACGTCGTGATCCTCTCCAGCTACTCTCGAAGTGACGGTTTTGAGAATCTCACAGCGTCGAGATGGGCGAACGGGCTTGATTTAACCCTGGGGGCTCTTACAAATGTCGGCGAAGTTGCAGTGATACGCGACACGCCACTTCTTGGTGTTCAGCCCGCGACCTGTTTGTCGGCGCAAATCAACGATGCTTTCGCCTGCGGCACGACAAGGGAGGAAGGTCTGAGCGGGCAATACTCAGATGAAGAAGCCGCAATCGTCCGACAGCGTGGTGGGAAATACATCGACCTCACGGATCAAATCTGCGGCGACCGTTGCGAGCTAATCACCGGGTCCACACTGATTTACAGAGACTCGAATCACCTCACCGCGACGTTCGTCGCTGGTCTGTCCGATGAGCTAGGTTCTCAGATCCTCAACTAGCGGAGAAGCACAGCAGTTGTCGCTCAAGAAGTGCGCGATCCGTATGCCGACTGCTGGTGCAAGGAAGCGCGCCAAGCCAGATCGACGAGCGATCGAGCTCGCGATAGCGCTAGCTAGGTGAGTTCAAGACGGTGTTGACATTGCGATGGGAGTCTGACGCAGCGCGGCAGCCTAGGTCCTTGCCAGCACTCGCCGAACCCCATCGACAAGGCTCAAGAGGTCATTGCGCGCTCGCACTCCCTCAGTCCTTAATTGTCTGCGCAGATCTTCGAAGCCGATCTCATCAATGCGCGAAACCGAACTGGGGTTGTCTCGATCGACCTGAACAAATGGGAGTACCCCTTCGAACGCAGCACTGATCTTACTTGGCTCACCCGCAGAGGTGAACGCAATTGGGACTGCGCCGCCCACAACACCGAATAGGGCGACATGGAGGCGATCCGTTACCACGAAGGCGCTTGCTTCGTAGACGCGACGGACTGCCAATAATTGCTCGGCATGTGTGCGAGCTCCCCATTCGAAAGCCTGGGCTCCGAGGCGGCTGGCCAGCAAGCGATGTTGCGCGTCATCCCGTTGCACCTGTGACACGAAGACTGGCTCGAGGCCCTCGGTCCGCGCCCACTTGATGAGGGCACCCAACACGTCGTCGCTAACTTTGCGATCGTAGCGAATCGAAATTGTGAAATAGCGCGGTTCCAGCGCGACCCTGGGTGCCTCCAAGAGCGCAATGTCCGGAGAGTTCCTGATTGGAAGGCCGAGCGCATCGGCAGTTCGGAGATCTCTCGCGACATAAATCGCCGAGGCCTTTGCTACCGATCTTTCTGCTGCAATGGCAAGACGATGAGTCCCACGCACGGACTTGCCCACTGTGATTGATGGGCCGCCGCGCAGCCCCGCGACCCGAATGGCGACCAGGCTCGCGAACGACCGAACGGCGGAGCGAAAGGTATTGGCTGGATAAGGGCCGGGCGGAAAAATAAGCGCGGAGCGTCCACGAAGACTCTCGACAAGAAATCTGAGACCGAGGCGGACCGACGATCGATAGAGGCGTGTGCCTGGCGGGAAGGTGAACGCGTCGACGTAGTCGCTACTCATGGCCCCTAGGCTCACGTGGAGGCGAGTTGAAGGGCCGGAAACCATATTCAGCATCTGCTGGCGTATCTCAATATCTCCGAGATTGTCTTCCTGGGCGGCGACGGTGCAGAACACCTCACGCACTTTGCTGATCAAGGGTTTTCCTGCCTGTTTCGGTCGACAAAAAAGTAGTAGCCGATGACGGTCGCAACCGCCTGAAGCATGAAGGTCATGCTCAGCGCTCCCGCCGCGCCGATTGCACCCCACGCTGCCGATGCGATGGCAACCGCTGTCAAGCAGATGATCGCAGACGACGTGGAGACCGTAGCGACGAAGTGTTTGCGCCCGGCACCCTGAAGGAGTGCAGAAAAGAGCGAGATCGCAGCCGCGAATGGCAGTCCTGCCACAACGATCATCACTGCGGGTACCGAGTTCGCATAGTCGGCCCCGAGCAGCAATGGCACGCCCCACGGGGTAAGGAGAAACACCACTGCGTAGAGGGCAGTAGAAATCAGAAGCGCAACAACACTGAGCTTCGCCAACGATCTCATGTCGCGACGCGAACCACTTAGTCGTGACGCATTCGGCAGAAGAACGTTGCCAAGCGTCGTCGGGAGGATCCGCAATGGGCTCGTCAGCCGACTTGCAACCGAGAAGTATCCCGCTTGCGTCGGGCCGGCGAAGCCGGCGGTGACAGCCGCGTCGAGATTTCGCGCTTGAGTGGCTAATGAGTGGAGCCAGTAAGGCCAGCTCGCCTTCAGAAGTTCCGAGTACCGGATGCTGGCGGGCACTGTCACCCGGCGTCGAACGTATGCGTTGGCGAAGACCGCAGATCCGACGGCTGCAACCGCCGTCGATATGGCGAAAGCGAGCATGGCATCGATCACTGGAGCAAGCGCCACAAAGAGGATGATCGCGACGCTTCGCCGAGCAATGAGGTTGATTGAGTTGACCTTCACGTCGCCATCAGCGAAAGCGATCGCCAGCCGAACGTCTGCAGTCCGCTCCATGCTTATCCACACGGCCAGAGGAAGAAGCAGAAGGAACCTGGGGTCTACCAGCCACCCGACCAGCGCCAGAACGAGAGCACTGATCACGGCCATCAAAGCAGAAGTAAGAGTGTTGAATCGAAGAGCGGTTCGAATTGATCCGCTCTCGGGGTTGGTTGCGCGTTCGCGCGTAATGAACGTCGACACCCCGAAATCAAGCCCGGTCTGAACGACCGTTGCGATGCCGAGCACACTTGCCAGGAGGCCGAACTCAGCCGGTACTACCGCGCGCGCTGCAAGCACCAGAAGTCCCGCCTGAAGAAGCGCAGCGACGATCCTGCCACCTGAAGCCCAAGCGAATTGGCCCGCAAGACGCCGTCCTCGCTGCACCACTACTCGGTCTTCCGAGAAAGCGGCATCGAATGACTCACCGGGTAAGCCCCGCCACAACACCATCAACGAAACGGCTCGCGCTTTGCTCGACCGAGAAGGCCCGGCCTTTCGCTGCGGCGGCGTCGGACATGCGGCCTCGGCGCTCTGTGTCGGCGATCAGCCCCGAAACGCCGTCGGCAAATGAGCGCGGGTCGAAGTCGGTCCAGATCGAATCGATTCCGTCCGTGAGGTAGTCGGCTTCGGGTGCGTGAAAGGGGTAGCGAGTCGTCGCTATCGGTAGCCCGAGCGCGAGCGCGTCGACCGCCACGAGTCCGATTCTCCCAGGCATCAGCACAAGATCGACGGCGAGGGAGAGCTGAGCAAGAGCCGAGGCATCAACACTGCCGATCATCCGCACATACTCGCGCGCCGAGGCCATCGAGCGAACAGACGATTCATCGGGCCCGGCGCCGGCTATCACGAGAACGAATTCGGGGTGGCTGGCGTGGATGAGATCCGCTGCCTCGAAGAGCATCGGCAATTGTTTGGGTGCGTCGAGGGCACCGACGAACAGTCCGACAAAGGCGCCATGCAAGCCATGTGCCTGGCGTACTTCGGCTTCCGCGTTCGGGCCCAGATTCGCGAGCGCAGCAAGGAGGCGCTTCGTATCGGTGCTGTTCTGCACAACAGTGACGTCAGAGCCCGGTGTGCCGCGTGCGACGAGGTGCTCCTTTCCCCCGTCCGTATAGGCGAACACGTGGGCACTTCGACGGCACAACCACGACTCGATTGCTCCGTCGAGCTTGAAGTTCGATGCCGTGTAATTGCGCCCGTGCCCCCAGAGCATGAGGTGCACCCGCGGATCAAGCGCGAGTGCGTAGGTCTCGAGGTTAGTGCTCGCGAGACCCGCCACGACGGCACGCGCACTTCGTGCCCGGTGAGCGATGTTGCGAAAGGTCAGGTTGCGGCGACCCAGTGAAAGTCGGTGTTGATCGATGGCGACAGACCACGGCCCAGACGATGCATTACCTCGCGCGGCAACGCGACCGGTCGGTTGCGCGTGCCACACCTCAAGCGTCAGGTCGTGCTGAGCGAGACCCGCCGCGACAGCATCGAAGAAACCGCGGCGATAGCTCGGGACGAAAGGTTGCACAATCCCGATTACGTTGCTTTCTTGTACGCCGCGACTCATGTTCGCCCCGGTGTCGCAGAGCGGTAGGTCGTCTCAAGTGACGTGGCTACCGCGCTTATATCGAGCTGCTCTCGGAGGTATCGGTAGGCGCCTTTGCGAAGTGATTCAGCCAACGCTGGACTGCGCAGAACTTCGCGAACTGCGTCGGCGAGTTGTTGCGGCGAACCGTCGGTCACTATCGCCGCGCCATACCTCTTGCAGTCCTCTGCAATGCCGAGTGAGTCTGTGCACACAGTCGGGGTTCCCGATGCG
This sequence comes from Marisediminicola sp. LYQ134, assembly GCF_046599635.1. NCBI lineage: Bacteria > Bacillati > Actinomycetota > Actinomycetes > Micrococcales > Microbacteriaceae > Marisediminicola > Marisediminicola sp. LYQ134. The sequence goes on along the minus strand of NZ_JBKIWP010000002.1, from coordinate 692,723 downwards.
AAGGCCTCGAGCATCGTCATCGGAAAGACCTCACCTGTTGATGGGAGCACGAAGACTCGTGCTCTGCGGAGTCGGTCGGATGTCTGCGATGGGGCGAGAGCCCCCTCCAGGTGCACTTTCCAGGTGAGGCCGGAATCCGTGATTTTCTTTGCGACCGCTGCTTGGTCGCCCTCATCGGGCCCGACAATCGAGAACCGCGTCGCCGGGTGATCATCGACCAGCAGCGCCGCCATCGCGACGAACGCTGTCGCTCGTTTGCGTGGGTGCAGCCGCGCGAGAAAAAGCACATCCTCGGGCCTCCCGTCGAGCGACGGCAGCTCGAGCACGGCCACTCCATTCGACACGCGCGACACGGTCGAGCCGGGTGCGACCAGGTGCAGCTCAATATCCTCTGCGCCGGTGAGGCTCAACACGGTCGAGGCTCGACTCAACGTGCGCTTTGTGGCGAAGAGATCAAGCACTCGCGCAAGCGGTTTGCTCGAGCGGTCGATCATTCCATGAGGCTGAATGACCGTCGGCACCCCCCGACGTTGCAGCGCCATCGCGGCAGGCAGCGTTACCAGATCGCGGGCCATGTGGACGTGGGCGATATCGAACTGGGTCGCGTGTCGGCTTAGATACCGGGTCAAGCCCCGCGCATGCATGCTCGCGAACCCAAGGGGCGACGCGATCATACGCGCCGGAAATAATTTCTGGACAAACCCGTGCAGAGTCGACTCGACTACCTCGTCATCGGGCGACCCAGCAAACACGGTCACGTCGTGGCCGAGCTTTGCAAGGGCGGCGCTCTGGGCGAGCGCGACAGTAACCGGGCCACCGAATGCGCCGTCGGGCGAGATGTAGGTGACCACTTGCGCAATTCTCATGAATGACCGTCCCCGCCGGAGGCACATAACCCGTATTCGACGGCACAAACCGTCTCGCCGCTTGATTCAAACCAGATCAAGCCAGTCCCTCCGTGTAGCGCGTCGCGCCATGCCCGGCCACCGTAGCGACATGTTGTGAACACACTGTTACGACGCTCGCTCGCCCGCGGCGCGAACAGTGGCGCGAGGCGCGAGGACGCGCGCACCCTGCGGCACCGACTGGGTGACCAAAGCGGTTGCCCCGATCACTGCGCCCGATCCGATCGTCACCCCTCGCAGCACTGTCGCACGAGCAGCGATCCAGACGCCGTCGCGCACGTCGATGGGCGCGTTATCGAATTCAAAGGTCGCCGAATCAAACCGGTGACTGCCGGTGCAGAGAAGGGCGCTCTGAGAGATGCACACGTCAGAACCCAGGCTGATCGGCTCGAGGTTGAGCAACCATGCATCGACACCGATCCACACGTTGTCGCCAATGGTGAGCTTCCACGGCCAGTGAACCTTGACGTGCCGGCGAATCAGAACACCGTGGCCAATCGACGCCCCGAAGAATCGCAGCACGGTAACGCGAAGAGTGGATGGCGACCACATCCGTTCGACAATGAGGGATGACGCGATCACCCACGCGAGCTGCCACGCGAAGCCACGCCCCTTGTCGTAACCCGACCCGGTGAATCCACCCAGACTGATCATGTCCACCCTCCGTATTGCGCGACTGCGCGGACGCACTATTGCCGAAACTCGCCGGGCGCAACCCCGTGTGCGCAGCGCTGGTCGCAAACACCCCCGCCAGTAGAAAGGCTAGCTCTACTGAGCCGGGACACGAGCCGGAGCGCCGTGTTAATCCGCGCGCAACACCGGGCGGCTATGCTCAAGACCGCATCAGTGCCGCCGAGGGTCAACGGCATATGTGGTGAACGAAACGGGGGATGTTTTTTTGAGCAAGCGCGCGTTCATCACCGGGATCACGGGGCAAGACGGGTCCTACCTAGCTGAGTTGCTCCTTTCGAAGGGGTACGAGGTTCACGGCCTCATCCGTAGGGCGTCGACGTTCAACACGTCGCGCATCGACCATCTCTATGTCGACCCGCACGAGCCTTCGGCCAAGCTGTTTCTGCACTACGGCGACCTGAGCGACGGTGGACGGATGGCCACTCTCCTCGCGAGCATCAACCCTGACGAGGTTTACAACCTCGCCGCCCAGTCGCACGTGCGGGTGTCGTTCGATGAGCCCGAGCACACCGCCGACACCACTGGAACCGGAACGATCCGGTTACTCGAGGCCGTGCGCATGGCCGCCATCGACACGCGGTTCTACCAGGCCTCGAGCTCGGAGATGTTCGGCGCCACTCCGCCGCCGCAGAACGAAGACACGCCGTTCTACCCTCGCTCGCCCTACGGCGTTGCCAAGGTCTACAGCTACTGGATCACCAAGAACTACCGCGAGGCCTACGACATGTTCGCGGTGAACGGCATTCTCTTCAACCACGAGTCACCTCGCCGTGGTGAGACGTTCGTGACACGCAAAATCACTCGTGCCGTCGCCGCCATTCAGGCGGGGGGGCAAGACCATGTCTATCTCGGCAACCTCGACTCGGTGCGCGACTGGGGCTATGCCGCGGAGTACGTCGAGGGAATGTGGCGCATGCTCCAGGCCGATGAACCCGAGGATTTCGTTCTCGCGACCGGTGGCAGCTTCACCGTGCGCGACTTCGTCGAAGCGTCGTTCAGCCGCGCCGGGCTCGACTGGGAGAAGCACGTCAAATTCGACGAGCGCTACCTCCGACCCACCGAGGTCGACGCCCTCGTCGGTGACGCATCGAAAGCGAAAGACAAGCTCGGTTGGACGCCCGAGGTCGACACCGCAGAGCTCGCCCGCATCATGGTCGATGCCGACATCGAAGCACTTAGGCACGAGGGCGGCGCGTGGGTGGACAAGCCCAGGTTGGCGTCGTGGGGAACCAAGTGACGGTGGGCGACTCCCCCGCCTACCTCCCCGCGAGTCTTGACCGCTCTGAGCCGTTCTACGTCGCCGGGCACCGCGGGCTCGCTGGCTCAGCGATCTGGCGTCTGCTCGAAGCCGGAGGTTTCACCAACCTCCTCGGTCGCACCTCGAGTGAACTCGACCTCAAGAACCGCGACGCGGTCTTCGCCTTCTTCGAAGCGACGAAGCCGCGATACGTCGTGCTCGCTGCGGCCAAGGTGGGCGGGATTCTCGCGAACAGCACCTACCCGGCCGACTTTCTCAGCGAGAACCTGCAGATTCAGGTCAACGTGCTCGATGCGGCCCTCCAGGCCGACGTCGAACGCCTGCTGTTTCTCGGGTCGTCGTGCATCTACCCGCGACTAGCCCCTCAGCCGATCACCGAGGACTCCCTTCTCAGCGGGCACCTCGAACCGACCAACGATGCATACGCCATCGCCAAGATCGCTGGCATCTACCAAGTGCAGGCGGCGCGCCGCCAACATGGCAAACACTGGATCTCGGCCATGCCGACCAACCTCTACGGGCCGGGTGACAACTTTTCGCCGCAGGGCTCGCACGTGTTGCCCGCCCTCATCCGGCGATATGACGAGGCCGCGTCGACCGGTGCGAGCAGTGTGACGAACTGGGGAACCGGGTCGCCTCGCCGCGAGTTCATGCACGTCGACGACATGGCCGCCGCGTGCCTGCACCTCTTGGAGCACTACGACGGCCCCGAGCAAGTGAACGTGGGCACGGGCACCGACGTCACCATTCGCGAGATCGCGGAAGCCATCGGCGAGGTCGTCGGCTACACGGGTGCAACCGAGTGGGACACCTCGAAGCCCGACGGCACCCCGCAGAAACTGCTGGATGTATCGAAGCTCGCGGCGTCCGGCTGGACAGCACAAATCTCCCTGTCGGAGGGCCTCGACTCGACGGTTCGTTGGTATCGGCAACATTTGCAATCACTCCGGGGATGAGTAGCATTTGAGTCAGCGCCGTCATCTCCCGAATGCACCCGCACTGATCGCTTATCTCACGGCAATATCGACGGAATGGGAGACTGAGTTGAAACGTTCCGACTCATCGGTGCGACAACACACGGTTATCGTGCAGCGGCCGTCGCCACACGAATGTCGGCGGTGACTGCGCCAGCTGAAGCCCGAGCAGCGTCGCTCGACAAGCCTCTCAACGCTCTCGTAGTCGGGCTCAACTACGCGCCCGAATCGACAGGAATCGCTCCCTACACGACCGGACTCGCCCGAGGGTTGAGTCGTCGCGGCCATCGAGTTCGCGCGATCGTTGCGCACCCCCACTACCCCGCCTGGAAGGTGCACGACGGTTACGGCGGGTGGACCACACGCGAAGCCCTCGACGGCGTCGACGTCACGCGAGTGCGCCACTACATTCCGACGAAGCCGAGCGGGATTCGCCGTCTTGTATCGGAGATCAGCTTCGGCCTACGGGTGAGCTTCACGCGTTGGGGCAACCCCGACGTGATCGTGTCTGTCTCCCCCGCGCTCTTCGCCACCGCCATAGCCGTCGTGCGCGCCAAACTGAGCCGGGCCGCGCCCGCGGTGCACGTGTGGGTGCAAGACATCTACGGGCTCGGGATGACCGAGACGGGTTCGGGAGGGCGGATGGCCGCGAAGATCGCCACCCTCGTGGAGAAGCACACCCTTCGAGCCGCCACGGGTGTTGTGGTCATCCATCCCCGATTTCGCGACCACCTCGTGTCATCACTCGGCGTAGACCCTGCCCGAGTGCGCGTGATTCGCAACTGGACGCACCTCGAACACCATTCTGAAACAGACCCGGCAGGCTTTCGCGCAGCCCAAGGGTGGGCTGCGGATGAAACCATCGTGCTGCACGCGGGCAACATGGGCGTAAAGCAGGGGCTGGCCAACGTGGTCGACGCGGCTCGGTTAGCCGATCGCTCGGGGCACAGGGTGCGATTCGTGTTGCTAGGCCGGGGAACCCAGAAAGACGACCTCAAAGCGCTTGGCGCTGATGTGACGCGGCTGCAGTTTCTGGACTCCCTCGACGACGCGGACTTTCAAGCCGCACTGCGCGCGGCAGACATCTTGCTCGTGAATGAGCTTCCCGGAGTCTCGGAGATGGCTGTGCCGAGCAAATTGACGTCGTACTTCGACGCCGGGCGGCCGGTGATTGCCGCAACGGACCCCGCGGGCGTCACGGCTGGCGAAATTTACGCGTCGAAAGGTGGGCGCGTGGTGAAAGCGGGCGAGCCACAAGCGCTACTCGACGAGGCACTCGCACTGGGCGCCGACCCCGCTCGGGCAGATGAACTCGGGGCGGCTGGGCACAAGTACCGGGTCGACGTTCTCGGTGAAGACGGCGCGCTCGCCAGTTTCACATCGTACTTTCGCCAAGTAGAAGTCGACGCTGGTGTTCGCACAGAGACAGTCGCGGTTGAAGCCAACCGGGTCGAAGCCTAGGTCGCGAGTTCGCCAGACGACCCCTGCTGCGACGCCAGACCCCGGAGCTACATCACTGAGTGCTGGTGCCACTCCATCGCGTGATTGCGCGAGCAGAATCGGTAGCTTCCGTAGGACTCTGTAGGCGCACTGACGCCTGTGCCGCAGAGCGCGCATCGACGCGCCCGCTCGGCTCGCCCCTGAACCATCTTTCGAATGACCCGAATTGGATCTTTCATAACTCCCCACCCCCGTGCGCTGCAGTTATGGGGTGAAGCATAGCGGGCGTGAGTGTCGTGCGAGTACGCCGGGAAGGGGCTTCGTCTTCCAATCAACTGCGGCCGACCTGCGTCCAGCTGCACACGCGGTTGCCTCAGGGTCGACGAGCACCGCGAACGACGGGGCCGGTTCGTCCTCGACGACGGTTGCGCCCGCCGCTACCGCAGCGGGGATGCGCGAGTCGACGAGCTCCGCCGGCAGCCACAGGTCGAAGTGCCAGCGCTGCCGGGAAGTCTCGTGCGGCTCGGTCTCTTGAAATCACAGCGAAGATCGACGGCGGGGCCCGTGGTACGCACGCCCAGAACCTGGCCTGAATCGATGGCGATGTCGTCGATGCGGGTCAGAAGCTGAGCCGCCTGACGATACCCGTCGGCGAGAAAGCGAGCGTTGAGAGCCTGCGCGAGCCGTCACCAATCAGTGAGGCCGGCGGCGGTGATGGCAGGCGTTGTCGAGGTGGTCCATCGACCCATCGTGCACCGGCAGTCGCTCAAACGGAAGGCACCTACCTGTCGAAAGCGGCGATGGCCGACGGTGCTTGCGCTGAGGCATGAGGCTCGTTCGCCCGAGACCCTCGTCGACCGATGACCACCGCGGCAGCCCCCAGGAGTGCGCCGATCGAGTTGGAGGCCACATCGGAGAGGGTCGAGAACCTCTGCTCGATGAACAGCAACTGCGTGAGCTCGACGGCAGCCGACAGCTCGAGGCATGCAACCGGCACCACCCACCACGGAATGCGTGGAAACGACAGCACCCCGAGCGCGCCGAGTGGAACGAACATGAGCACGTTCGCAGTCATCTCGATGCGGGTGTAGGTAACGACGGTGAGGCCTGCGTTGTTGAGAACACCGATGAGCTGGTGGAGATCACCGGCAACCGACCGATCGACCGGGGTGGGCCACAGAACCACGGCCAGACATGCCACCACGTAGAGCACCAACAGCGGGCGGGCGGCGTACACCATGCTCTACCTGCTCTCGGTCGTGACGATGCGAGCAGCGGCGACGGAACTCGGCGGGAATAGCGATCGATTGTACGCCGGGGGTAGACCCTGCTGTAGGCATTAGGTCCACAGCCACGCGTTTTGACACGCGCGCCAGCGAGCGCTCAACGTGGCTGGCTGAGTTAGATAGCAACAGGTCGGCGAGAACGCGGCAGCTTGCCGCATCTTCATTACATGACGTTGAACGAAGACGAGATCGTCCGACACCCAACAGATCTACTTACTGCCTTTTCCCGCAGCCGCCTTCGATGCCGATTCCGTTATCTAGGGCAAGCGCCTGGCAGTCACCCTCCGCGTTCTGGCACATCAGACCTCCGAATCCCACGCGCTGCCTGGTCGATTCCTCAACCTCGACGCACCAGTTTTTCCACGTGTGAACGAAGCTACGCTCAAGCCGAATGTCATCTGGGACACAGGAGGGATGAATAAGACGGGCAGTGCTGGCCTGTTCGCAAGAATCGAGATGAGTGAACGGTTGGCGCCATTCGCGGAGTAGTGGGATGAGACCGTCGTCAAGATCGGGGACGTGAGACCCCAGCAGCGCGGTTCGCTCCCTTGCGAACCAAGGCTGGGTCCTCGCCGTTAATCGAAACCAGAGGGACTCTGATCAATCACTTCAACGCCCCCTTCCATATCTTGCGAAGGCTGCCGCGACCGAGGTGCTGCAGTTCCTTGAAATGGTGGTGTTCGCCGCGCGTGATGCCTCAGCCCGGCGGTAGGATCGCGAGCATGTCTCGGGGGAAGAACGGCAACCGGTCGCGCCGGTTTAGTTGGGTCGACGAGAAGCTGCAGATCGCCTTGGTAGGTCTGGCTGCTGTCGCCGTCGGCGCGCTGTCCGTCGTCGCATTGACGTCGACGCGGCAGGTGGTCGCGACCGCCGAGCCGCGGACGGTCGACATCGGCAATCTTCGAGACTCGCGCCCACTCATCGCCTTTGTCGGTGACTCCTACACGAGCGGGTCGCAAATGGACAGTGGAGAGGAATTTCGGTGGCCGGCTCGCCTCAGTCGCGAGCTCAACCTTCGCGCCCAGCTCTTGACCTCTGCGGGCCGCGGCTATGACCTGGCCGACGAAGTGAACTTCTCCACCGTCATCGGCCCACTGTCGGCCGAAGCAGACACGGTCGTCCTGTTTGGGAGCCGCAATGACGACGGAGGCTATGAGGCGACTGCCGCTGGCGTGGAAGCTGTATTCGACGTCATTCAGGAGCGTGCGCCAGACGCGACCGTTGTCGTTGTCGGACCCCCGTGGGTAAACGGTCGCCCGCCGGAGTGGGTGCCGACCGCCCGCGATGCGGTGCGGGATGTTGCAGCGCAGAGCGGTGCGCGGTTTGTCGATCCGTTGGAGGAACGATGGTTTGCGGACACCCTTGGTCTGATCGGCGAAGATACTGTGCACCCGAACGATGACGGTCACACCTACCTGCTGGGCAAAATGCGCCCTCTGGTGATTGAGGCGCTCGGGGGTTAGGTGGGGGTGGCCCCGTGCTGTCCAGACAGTTAGTCCGTCGAGCGGCGGATGTCGGATTGGGACAAGCGCCCGGAGCAAGACGCGTCCCGGTAGATGTTCTTCTCGCCGCCGACCGGGCCGCCCGTGAAGCGGCCGAGCGTCTTGCCGTTAAGCCCATAAGCCCGCCGACTCGCGACCATTGTTTGCGGAGATGCCTTCGAGCTGAAGTACGCTGTCGTTGTCGGTCCTTCGAACGCGACACGTACGACGACCCGGTGCGGTTGTGGCGGGCGGCTGCACGATGAGCCGGTCTGCGCTGTTGAGGCTGTGTAGGAGTTGCCACATTCCGAGGGACTCCCAGAGGACGATCGACAGCACCGAAGTGTCTGCCGCAGCCGGTGCCGTGAGCGCCTTCGCGTGTCATCCGCTGTCGACCTTGTTCGCCGCTTCCACTTGCGCGAGTGCTGCTGCGATCGACCCGCCGAAGGACGAACGGGACCGCCACATCTGTTGGGACCTCGTCAGGCTGTGATGCGTCCCGAGCGCTTGCCGACGGAGTTGCGGATGGTGATGAGCAATAGTCCAGCCCCCTGCGCCATAAGCGCGAGGTAGACGTAGCGGACATCAGAGCGCAAGTTGTACTGGGCTGACTGAATGACGAAGATAAAGATCAGGCCGAGGGCGAGGATCACAATGAACCGGCCAAGGGTGTCGCCCAGGAGGCGGTCGTTTATTCGCTGGATAAGCCCTAGGACGGCACCCAAGGCGGCGAATACGGCAGTGAACACGACGGGTCCGTAGTTGATCAGCTCGCCAATCGCCGAGTAGGGCGTGAACTGGTTCAGTCGCAAGGAACGGGACACGTCGTACCACCCCGCCAGGTCGCCCGTAATTGGGTTGAGGGAAATCCAGAGAACCTCAATCGGGATTGGCGGTTGCGCAAAACCAGTCATCGCCGTGATCTTGAAGCCAGCTAGGAAGTTGTTGAAACTCGTCGCAATTACATCGAGCGACAGATCAAAGGCGGCCAAGCTGCCGATGTGGGGGATGATGCCGTGCAACTCTTGTCCCCGGAAATGCAGCGGCAAAGCGAGCGAGAGCAATGCCGTAATTCCCGCGAGGATCGCGGGGACGAGTGGGATCCTTCCCTTATTCGCCATGGCGTAGGCGAGGATCAGCAGGATTGGCAGCAACGCGAGGCGGCGGGTGCCAAGGGACACAAAGTAGCCCACGAAGCCAAGCATCAACATGAGCGCGTACAGCTTTACTGGTCCGCGGCGGGTGAAAAAAGCGATGCTGACGACGAGGAATGCCGCGATAGCAGCCATTGCGATTACTGCTTCGAAGCTCGAGCCACGACCGACAAGCCTGTTGACGCGGCTCATGAGGTCACTGAATCCCAGGAACGAAATGACGGCGAAAAGCTCGAGTGTCCCGAATACGAGGAACCATCCGGCGTACTTTGAGAGCGACCCGAGGTCAAAGATGTTCTGCGCGCCGCCACCACCGACACCCCCGCGCACGAACGCCGCAGCAGCGAGGGTCAGCGCACCCGCCAGCAGCATGGCGCTGGCTGTGGCGACTGCCATCTCGGCTGGAATGGCGACATCGATACCGCCGGTCCCACCTGCACCAACGAGCGCGTTGGTCAGAAGCAATCCGAGGATAGCCACGACTGCGAGGTATGCAGCGAAGTAGAACGACGGCGATAAGGCGATGGGGCTGAGCCGACGCCACGTCAGGCCAAGAGTGACGATGAATACCAGCAGTGCCGGCAGAAGTCCCGCGAAGTCAGGGTTAGCGAAGCTGACGACTGCGGCAAGGAGGACAGCGAGGATGCTCAGTGCGATCGTCGGGCCCAGAGCAGACCGCGACCCGAAACTCGTTCGCACCGATCTGACCCGCCCGATGCTAGTGGTCATAATTCACGAAGGCTACTTGGCAGACCATCGCGGGTCAAACGCCCAGATACGGTGTGGTGATCAAGCGAGTGGATGACGCGACAGAGAGAGCACGACCCCCCACCGCGATCGGCTATGGACTTATGCTCTTCCCCTGATCTATGCAGTCGGAGCATGGCTTGCAAATGGCACCCTTTTCTGTCTTTGGGCTGCCCTCGCACTAGCGGGCGGGATTGCCTCGATCGTCGTCGGGCATGTGTTCCGCCGAGCCCAACGCCAGGGCCAGCTGGGCGGGTCGCTAAAGGGTCGCGAAGCTGACGCCCTCCAAGCTTGCGGGATCGGAATTCACCGCCTGGAATGCGATCTTCACAGCTGTCAGGTGGCTCGTAACCGTCTGAATGATGGCTGTCGTCGCGGGGATAGTGTCTCGATGACTTCAATTACCGGTCAGAGGTGAAGGTCGCCGATTTGCCACGCTCGTCGGGCCGACGCGCCGGGGATGGCCTCCAGCAGCTCGCGCGTGTAGTCGGCGGCGGGCGCAGCCATCACTTGGGCGCTCGGCCCGGACTCGACCACGCGACCCAGGCACATCACGGCAACGTGGTCGGAGATTTGCCTGGATGACCCCGAGGTCGTGGGAGATGAACAGGTAGGTGAGGCTGAACTCGTGCTGCAGGTCGTTGAGCAGCGGCAGAATCTGCTCTTGCACTGAAACGTCGAGAGCCGACACCGGTTCGTCGAGCACGATCAGCTCCGGGCCGAGGGCGAGGGCTCGCGCTATCACCACCCGTTGGCGTTGCCCGCCCGACAGTTGGGCGGGCTTGCGCGGCCAGCGCGGGGTCGAGTCGCACGGCATCGAGCAGCGCCCTCGCCGTGTCGCGCCGCTGCGCTTTCGAGCCGAGGCGAAAAGTGCTCAGGGGCTCGGGGACTCGGGGACTCGGGGACTCGGGGACTCGGGGACGATGGTCTCGACCGTCATGGTGGGGTCGAGCGATTCGAGCAAGAGCCGGTTGATCGCGAGACTTCGCGAGGTGGCCTGGCTGTCGGACCTCGCGAGCGCCGAGTCGACGTAAAGCGTCACCGACTTGATCGAGACGTCTTCGCGCAGGGTCAGCAGGACGATGCCGAACCCGCGGCAGATCGACACAGGATAGTCGGGGATGTCGCCGAGCACGATGGGCCCCACCAGCAACAGAAGAGTGAGGTGTTGGCGGAGGGTGGAGCCGACTATGGGCAGTTCAATTGTGGCGACGACACTTATTGAGTCGGTGTGGTCGCATTTGTCGACGGTCACCGGCATGCTTGCGGCCGAGGGGGCCCAGGAAGAGCCACGACACCGGTGCACGGTGGGCGTAGTTCGCGATGATCGGCAAAGGGGGCCCGGTAGAACACGACCAAGCATCTTGTAGCCCCACGCGATCGCGCGCACCGCGGACACCTGCTTCACGTAATAGACAGAGCGCGCTTGAAAAGACTTCCTACCGGCGAAAACGAGCAGACAATCGCTTTCAGGGACTGATCGCGTTTGCTGCGTCACGAAGCGCATCGGCCGACGCGTGCAATTGCTCGAGCTCGCCGTCATCCATCGGCACATCGAGCACGCGCTCCACACCGGAGGCACCCACGATCGAGGGCACGCTCAGAGCGACGCCGTCGACACCGCGGTAGTTCTCGAGCACCGAACTCACCTGCATGATGGCGCGCTCGTCGCGCAGCACCGCCTCGACGATGCGCGCCCCCGAGAGTCCGATGGCGTAGTTGGTGGCGCCCTTGCCCGCTCTCACGCGCTCGGCGGCGTTCACGACGTCGTGGTGGATCTGCTCGAGCACGGGCTCGGTGAACACGACCTCGCCCTCGCTGTCGGTCCACTCGCGAATCGGGGTCGGTCCGATGCGGGCCCCCGACCAGAGAGCGAACTCGCTGTCGCCGTGCTCCCCCACGATGTGGGCGTGCACGCTGCTCGCCGCGATGCCGGCGCGCTCGGCGATGAGCCAGCGCAAGCGCGACGAATCGAGCGCCGTGCCCGACGAGAACACCCGGCCGGGCGGCAACTGCGCGATCTGCTGGGCGACGACGGTGAGCACATCGCACGGGTTGGTCACGAGCAAGAACACGGCGTCGGGCGCGCGCTCGAGCAACTGCGGCATGAGCGACTCGAGGATGCCCGCGTTCGTCGCCGCGAGGTCTAGCCGCGTCTGGCCCGGCTTCTGCTTCGCGCCCGCCGTGATCACCACCATGTCGGCTCCGGCCAGTGCGTCGATGTCACCGCCGCCCGTGATGTGCGACGAGCCGATGAACGGGGTGCCGTGAGCGAGGTCGAGCACCTCGGCATCCGCCTTCTCGCCGTTCACATCGAACAGGGCGACCTCGCGGGCAGACCCGCGGATGAGAGCGGCGTAGGCGAGCGACGAACCCACGCTGCCCGCGCCGACGATGGCCAGTTTGGTGGTGCCGGTGACAGTCATGGGGCCAGTGTGTCAGCGCGCGGGAGCCCGCAACAGGGACCTTCGGCCCTGCCCCGAAGGTGCGACAATGCGCGCGCGGCGGCCCACTAGCATTCGACCATGCCCACCCTGCTCTACGACGGCGACTGCGCGTTCTGCACGGCCACCGCGCGCCGGCTCCACGCCCGCGGGGGCTTCGACATCCGGGCCTGGCAGAGCGTCGACGACCTCGCCCGATGGGGCCTCACGCACGAGGAGGTGTCGAACGCCGCACACTGGATCGACGACGACGGAGTCGTGCACGGCGGCCCCGACGCGATCGCCCACGCGATGGTCGCCCGGGGCGGCGCCGCCAGAGTGGCCGGGCGCCTCATCGTGAAGCAACCCGTGCGGTTCTTCGCGCAGATCGTCTACCGCTGGGTCGCGAAGAACCGCCACCGCCTGCCGGGCTGAGCGGTCGCTGCCCGCGCCGACGCAGCGGGCCCGGTGAGGCGACAGAGGCTTACGACCTGGGCTCGGTTCGGCTCTGGTGCTCGCCGTCATACCGCTCCACCTCGGTCGACGTCGACAGGCTCCTCGCTACCCGACGCTCCCGCGCAAAGTGCACGACGTAGGCCCCGAGAACACCGCCGACGAGGTTGGCGACGACATGCAGCCATGAAGCGAAACTGCGGTCGAGGAAGAAGAACTGCGCGAGCTCGATGAGAACCGAAAACTGGAAGCAGTGGATCGGTGTCACGAGCCAGAAACGGGCTGTCGAGCATAGAGCCAGCAGAAACCCCAGCACCGCGAACATCAGCACGTTCGTCAGCAGGTCGAACCGCGCCGCCATCATCGCGTAGGCCACCAATTGCTGCACCCTCGCCCACCCCGACAGGTCGTCGGCCATCAGCAGGTCGAGAGGCACCGGCACCAGAATCGCCAAGACGCACGCGATCGCCCAGAGCACGAGCAGGGCGCGCAGCACTCCAGTCATCATCCTGGTGCGTCTCCTTCGGGCGCTGTCTTCTAGAACGTGGCCGTGGTCGACGCCTTCGCGGTATCGGCGTTCTCGGCCTCAGCCTTCGCTGCGCGGCGGTCTTCGCGCCGCTCCTTCGCCCCCTCCACGAGGTAGTAGAGGGTCGGCAACACCACGAGGGTGAGGATCGTCGACGACACGAGGCCACCGATCACGATGATCGCGAGAGGCTGCGAGATGAACCCGCCGCTGCCCGTGATGCCCGACGCGAGCGGCAGAAGCGCGAAGATCGTCGCCGCCGACGTCATCAGAATGGGCCGCAGACGACGCGACGCCCCCTCGATCACCGCTTGACCGGTCTTCAGACCACGCTCGCGGTACTGGTTGATGAGGTCGACGAGCACGATCGCGTTCGTCACCACGATTCCGATGAGCATGATCACACCGATGATCGACGGCACCCCGAGCGGAATGCCGGTCGCCACCTGCAAAATGATCGCGCCCGTCGCCGCGAACGGAATCGACACGAGCAACAGCAGCGGCTGGCGCAAGCTCTTGAAGGTGGCCACCATCACGACGTAGACGATGAGAATCGCCACGAGCAGCGCGAGACCGAGCTGCTGGAACGCGTCGTCTTGCTCGGCCGTGACCCCGCCGACCTCGGCGTTCGCACTCGCGGGCAGGTCGACGCCGTCGAGCGCCTCCGTGACCGCGGTGGATGCCGCACCCACGTCGTCGCCGTTCGGCGTGATGCTGATCGTCGCCGCGCGCACGCCCTGGATGGTCGTGATGCTCGCGGGCCCGTTGACCTCCTCGACCGTCGCGACATCCGACAGCGCGATCGGACCGGTCGCGCTCGGGATCACGAAGTCGCGCAGCTCCTCCACGGTCGTAGGGGCGTCTTCGTTGTCGATGTAGATCGAGAGGGTCGTCTCGTCGATCACGACACTGCCCACCGCGGCGGGCAGCTTCGCCTCGGCGACGATGCCTCCGACGGCGATCTCGCTCAGACCCGCGGCCGCGGCATCCGCGCGGTCCACGTCGACGGCGATGTAGGGCTGCTCGGCCGCGAGGTCGCTCGTCGCCTCGGCGGTGACGTCGAGGTCGCGCATGACGGCGAGCACCTCGTCCGACGCCGCGTTGAGGTCATCCGATCCCGTCGCCGTGATGAGAATCTCGATGTCGGATGACGCGAACCCGCTCGCCGCGGCCTCGAGCGACACTTCGCCCGCACCATCCACCTCGGCGATCCTGTCGCGCACGTCGGCCTGCAACTGCTCCTGGTCGACATCGGGGTCGGTCGTGATCGAGTAGCTGATGTCGCCGCCTCCACCGAACTGCGAGAGCAACCCGCTGCTCTGGCCGAGCGAGAGCTGCACGACATCCACACCGTCGATGTCGAGAAGCACGTCTTCGACCTGGCTCGCCGCGGCGTCTTGCTCGTCGAGACTCGTGCCGTCGGGGAGCGTCTGCGTGACGGTGAGAGTGTTCTGGCCGCTGTCGCCGATGAAGTTGGTTTTGAGGAACGGCGCGAGCGCGGCCGTGCCCCCGAGCACGAGCAGGGCGATGAGCAGGGTCGCGACGGGGCGCGCGAGAGTCCAGCGGATGACGGGCAGGTAACCCTTCTGCAGTCGCGTGACCTCCTCCTCGTGGTGCACGACCGCCTCGCCGTCGGCGGCCTCGCCTGCCCCCGCAGCCTCGACGACGGGCTTGTCGGCGTGCTTGGCGAGCTTCGGCGTGCGCAAGAACCAGTAGGCGAGCACAGGCACGATCGTGAGCGACACGAAAAGCGACGCCGCGAGCGCGATGCTCACCGTGAGGGCGAACGGACGGAAGAGCTCGCCCGTGATGTCTCCGACGAGCGCGAGCGGGAGGAACACGGCGATCGTCGTGACCGTCGACGCGGTGATCGCCGACGCGACCTCCTTGACGCCCGACGTGATCGCCACCATCTTCGACTCACCCAGAGTCAGGTGCCTCTTGATGTTCTCGATCACGACGATCGAGTCGTCGACGACGCGACCGATCGAAATCGTGAGCGCGCCGAGCGTGATGATGTTGAGCGTGTAGCCCGACGCCTGCATGCCGATGAAGGTGATGAGGATCGAGGCCGGGATCGAGATCGCGGTGACAAGCGTCGACCGCACCGACAGCAGGAACACGAGAATCACGAGGATCGCGAACACGAGCCCGAGCGCACCCTCCGTCGCGAGCGACTCGATGGACTGCTCGATGAACGGTGCCTGGTCGAACACGACCGTGAACTGGGTGTTGCTGCCGAGCGACTCCTCGAGCTCCGGAACGAGCTCCGACACCGCCTCCGACACCTGTACGGTGTTGCCCGCGGGCGTCTTCGTGACCGCGATCGTGAGCGACGGTTCACCGTTGACGCGCGAGATGCCGGTGACGGGGTCGTCGACGATGTCGACGGTCGCGACATCCGCAATCGTCACGGCGGCACCGCCCGGCGTCGTCACACCCACGAGGGGCAGAGCGCGCAGCTCGTCGGCGGAAGCGAGCCGGGTTCCCGTCTGCACGGTGAGAGTCGACCCGTCTTCGGTGATCTCGCCGGCAGGCAGAAGGGTGCCGTTGTTGTCGAGGGCGTCACGGATGTCTTGATTCGAGGCCCCCACCGCGGTGATCTCCGCGACATCGGGGGTGATCGTGACGCGCTGCGTCGCCGCGCCCAGCAGGTCGGCCTCACGAACGCCGTCGATGCCCTGGATGTCGGTGATCGTCGAACTCTCGAGCAGATTCGCGAGCTCCTCGCCCGGGAGGTCGCTCGTGACCGCGAGCTGGATCACCGGCAGGTCGTCGATGCTGCCGCTGAGAGCCTGCGGGTCGACGTCGTCGGGAAGCTGCGACGAAATGCGGTTGATCGCCTGCGTCACCCGCTGCTCGGCGATCACGATGTCAGTGCCGTACTCGAACGACGCCGACACCGTCGAGATGTTCGTGTTGGATGTCGCGGTGGTGTCTTCGAGCCCCGCAACACCCTGAATCGCCGTCTCGATCGGGATGCTCACATCCGTGTTCACCACATCGGGTGACGCACCCGGGTATGACGTGACCACCACGAGCTGCGGGAACGACACCGACGGGATGAGCTCCTGCCTCAGGTTGGTGAGGGCGAGCGAACCGAAAATGCCGACCACGATCGTGACGAGCGCGATCAGCGCGCGGTTGCGCAGGCTGAACACAGAAAGAAGATGCACCGTGAGGCTCCCGGAGGCGACGGTACGCCGCGGGTGCGGCGCACGAGCGAGAGAGCACAGCACAGTGCCCCGCGGCAAGTGTGGCACCTCGGCCTGGGAGGGGGCATCCGTCTGGAGGGGGATGTGTGCTGTGCGGGGGCGTGCGGGTGTGGGGGCGGGAATGTGCGGGTGTGCGGGCTCGCGCCGGAATGCAGGAGATCGCGAAGGGCGGGTGGAAAAACCTCCTGCAGACAGCGCGGGGACGACAAAAAGTCCTGCAGAACCGCGGCGCGGGTGGCTCGCATCCGCGTCACTGAGGCCGGCTGCGGCCCGCCTCCTCCGCCGGGATGCAGGAGTTTCCGGGGTCCAGACTGCGGTTTTCTCCTGCGAGGGGCGTTCGGGGCGCAGAAACTCCTGCACAAGCGGCGGGGATGTATTGGCGAGTAGGGGTGGCGGATGCTCGCGGAGGTTCGATTCAGCGCCGAGACGTCATTCGCGGCAAGGGGAGCTCGCGGCCCACATCCGCTGTCCTGAGCACCCTCGGCTCGCCGCTGTCGAACCTACTGAGGCAGCTTCCCGTCTGACACTTGACCTTGGAGAAGCGCCAGAGTTTTCTCCGTCGCATCACGGATGCGGTGCAGCGCACCGACGATGCTGATGCTCGCGAAAAGCACCACGAGCAGGATGGCCACGAGAAAGAAGTTGGGATCCATGCGTCCAGTCTTGCGCGTCTGACAAGCTCCGACTGCGGGGCGGTCGTTGCTACGCGATTGGTGGCCTGTCGGTTGAGCGGGCGGGAACGCAGGAGTCTGGGGGGTGCGGGGGTGCCGTTTCTCCTGCGAGGGGCGTTCGGGGCGCAGAAACTCCTGCACAACCGCGGGGACGGATGCCGCGGGGCGGGCGCTTCGGCGGGCTCCGCGACCCGGGGCGACTCAACGGCCGGCGGGGCGGGCCCTCATGTGGATGCGCTTGCCCTCCTTGCTGAAGATCGAGAGCAGCTCGACGGGCTGGTTGCCGACCGCGGTGTGCCAGTGCGGAACGCGCGTGTCGAACTCGGCGGCCTCGCCCGCACCGAGGGTCACCTCCTGCTCGCCGAGCACGAGCCGCAGACGCCCCGACAGCACGTAGACCCACTCCTGCCCGTCGTGCACCTGCGGGTGGGGAACCTCCGTGGCGCCCCCGGGGTTCGCGGGCAACGCCATCTTGTAGGTCTGCACGGGGCTCGACTCGGGCGACAGCGACTCGTAGGTCGCGCCACCCATCTTCTTGGTCACGCGCTTGACGCGCGGGTCGGGTGCCACGCGCGGCACGATGTCGTCGAGTTCGAGGCGCAGCGCCCGGGCGATCGGCACCACGAGCTCGAGGTTCGGCGCGCGCTTTCCGGCCTCAAGACGCGAGAGGGTGCTCGACGAGATCCCCGTGGTCTCCGACAGCTCGGCGAGGGTCATGCTGCGTTTCTCGCGCCAGCTCTTGAGACGGGGACCGATGAGAGAGACAACGGGGTCGGGCATGGGCGTTCCGTTCTTGCCGTTTCGGCACCGATAGTTGCTGAGAGTGTAGCGCAGGGGCACGCTGAAGGCATGACGAACGACGACCTCTCCTCCGCAGCATCCGCCCCCATCTCCGCCGAGCACTGGGACGTGATCATCATCGGCGGCGGCACCGCGGGCTTGAGTGCCGCGCTGATCCTCGCGCGGGCGCGCCGCCGCGTGCTCGTGCTCGACGCGCAGCAGCCGCGCAACCGGTTCGCCCCGCACATGCACGGCGTGCTGAGCCGCGACGGATACTCCCCCCTCGACCTCGTCGCCGACGGCTACCGCGAGGTGCGCGCGGTCGACGGCGTGATCGTGAACGCGAGCGTCACCGAGACCCGCGTTATCGACGACGGCTTCGAGGTCGTGACCGACGGCGGAGACCGCGCGACCGGCCGCCGCCTCATCGTGGCGACCGGCATCCGCGACGTCATGCCCGACGTGCCCGGGCTCGCCGAGCAGTGGGGTCGAGGCGTGGTCGCGTGCCCCTATTGCGACGGATACGAGGCGCGCGATCGCGCGATCGGGGTGCTCGCGTCATCCGTCGCCGGGCTGCACAAGGCGCACATGCTGCGGTCGTATTCGAGCACCGTGACGGCGTTCACGGCGTTGGCCGGGCCGGTTCCCGAGACCGATCGCCTGATTCTCGAGGAGCGCGGCATCGTTCTGGATGACCGCGCCGTCACGCGCGTGGTCACCGACGGCGACACGATCACCGGGCTTGAACTCGCCGACGGCACGGTCGCGCCGGTCGACGTCGTCTTCGCCGAACCCAGCCCCGTCGCGCTCGACGAACCGCTGCGGCAGCTCGGCGCAGACCGCACCGACGGCTCCTTCGGCCCGTGGACGACCGTCGACGCCTTCGGGCGCACGAGCGTCACCGGCGTCTGGGCGGTCGGCAACGCGGGCAACCCCGGGGCGCTCGTTCCCATCGCGGCGGGGTCGGGGGCCATGGCGGCGCTCGCGATCAACGGGGAGTTCATCGCCGAGGATGTCGCGGCCGCGACCGAGAGGGTCGCCGCGGCATCCGCGGGCGTCGGCACTCCTGCCGCGGTGGGACACTGACGACCATGGATCAGACGCATGAACACGACGAGCACGATCGCTCGCACGGCCAGGCGCACGGGCAGCAGTCGCACGGCCACGCGAACGGCCACGCGCACGGCCAGGCGAACGGTCACGGCGACCCGACCGGCATGAACCCGGAGGGCGTCACCGATCCCGCCGAGTTCTGGGAGGCCCGCTACGTCGCCAACCGCGGCGAGCGCGGGCAGGTGTGGAGCGGACGCGTGAACGCGGCGGTCGAGCGCGAGGTTGCGGAGCTCACCCCCGGTTCGGCCCTCGAACTCGGCAGCGGGGAGGGCGGCGACGCCCTATGGCTGGCCGCCCACGGGTGGACGGTCACGGCCCTCGACATCTCGGCGACCGCCCTCGCGGTGGGAGCAGCGAAGGCCACGCATGACGGACTCGGCGACCGCATCACCTGGGTGCAGGCAGACCTCGCGGCGTGGCATCCGACGGGCGAGTTCGACCTCGTGACGGCGGCGTTTCTGCACTCCCCCGTCGAGTTGCCCCGCGACGACATTCTGCGCCGGGCGGCGTCGGCGGTCGCCCCGGGCGGGCGGTTGCTCGTGGTCGGGCACGGGGCGTTTCCGCCGTGGTCGAGCCACCGCGAGCACGATCACGACGCGCTCCCGCTGCCCACGGCAGACGACGTGCTCGCGTCGCTCACGCTCCCCGACGGGTGGACCGTCGAGACGTGCGCGCAGGTCGACCGCGAGGTCACCGGGCCGGACGGCGAGCGCGTGACCCTCGTCGACGCGGTGCTTCGGGTGCGGCGCGGGGTGTAGCGGGGCGGGGTCTAGCGGGGCGGGGTGCGGCAGGGCGGCGGGATTGCAGGAGAAACGGGGTCCGAGCACGAAGTGCAGGACAAATAGTCACCCTCGGACCGGAAACTCCTGCCTTCGCGACAGGCTCGCCCGCAGCATCCCGCACCTACAGCCGCTGCAACCGCCGCCACAGCCGCAGCCGCAGCCGCAGCCGCAGCCGCAGCCCTACCTCAGGGCCCGAACGTGATGTTCGTGAACGCGGCCGCCATCGCGCCGACCGTCACCCACATCGACACGATCGTGCCGAGCACGGTGACCAGGATCGCGACCCACATCGGCGCAAACCCGGTGCCGGAGCGGCGGTGGACGATGATCGAGCGTCCGATCACGTAGACGAGGCCTCCGAGGAAGGTCCACGCCCAGTGGAACGGGCGGTCGACGTCGCGACGCTTGAGCTCGCGCCAGTCGAAGAACGCGAGCAGCACCGAGCCGAGCCACACCACGAGGCTCACCCCCTGCAGGGCGAGGTAGCCGGGGTCGAAGAGGTAGGTCGGCATGGCCGTCGTCGACATCGACGAGTCGATGACCTCGGTCATGTAGCCCTCCACATCCCACAGCAGCAGGGGGAGCAGCACGAGCAGCGGCGCGAAGACGATGGCCCAGATGTAGGGCGTCGAGACCGAGGTTCCCTCCGGCACCGGCCGAGGGCCGGGAGGGGTGTTGCGGTAGACGTTGGGGTCGGTCACGAGGTCTCCTCAGGGGTCGCGGGCGCGTCGAGCCTAGCGGTCAGCGGTGTCGGGCGATCACACGACGTCGGCGAGCAGCGCGTCGCGCTGAGGGAACGGATGTCTGCCGAGACCCGTCCACGCCCGCGAAAGCGCAGCGACCGCGGCATCCGTCTCGCCCTCGGAGTAGCAGAAAGGTACGCGCAAGAACCTCTCGAACGCGCCGTCGATGCCGAACCGGGGGCCGGATGCGAGCAGCAGACCCTCAGAGCGGGCCGCGATGGTGAGCTGCGAACTGACCGCCGCACCGAGCCCCACCCACGTGGTGAGACCGCCGGTGACGTGTGGCACGGTCCACTCGGGAAACGCGTCGCCGAGCGCACGCTCGAGCCGCGTGCGCCCCGCCGCGAGGTGGTCGCGCCGCACCGCGAGGATCTCGTCGTACTCCCCGAGCATCTCGGCCGCGATGAGCTGCTCGAGCACGGGGGTGCCGAGGTCGCCCGCGGACCGCGCCCGCACGAGGCGGTCGATGAGGTCGGGTTCGGCGCGGATCCAGCCGATGCGCACCCCGCCCCACACGGTCTTGCCGAGCGAACCGACGAGCACCGCGGGGCCGTAGGCGGCGAGCGGCAGCGGCTGGTCGACCTCGTCGATCGCGAGCTCGGCCATGGTCTCGTCGGCGACGACGACCGTTCCGTTGCGGGAGGCGAGCGCGAGCATCCGTTCGCGTTGGTCGGCGGGCATCACGCGCCCGGTCGGGTTGTGGAAGTCGGGCATGACGTAGGCGAGCGCCGGGCTCGAGCGGTTGAGCGCTTGCTCGAGGCCGTCGACATCCCACCCCGCGTCGCTCGTGACCCCGACCGGAACGAGCCGCGCCCCCGCACCGCGCAGGGCGTCGAACGCGTGGGGGTAGCTCGGCGACTCCACGAGGGCGCGGTCGCCGCGGCCCAGGATCACGCGACTCAGGAGGGCGATCGCGTGTTGAGCGCCGATCGTGACCATGATCTGGTCGGCGTCTGTCGGCAGTCCACGCGCGGCGAAGCGGTCGGCGATCGCCTGCCGCACGCGCGGCAGACCCACGGGATCGAAGCCCGACTCGCCCAGGTAGGCGGGGAGGTCGCGTGCGGCCCGCACCGCGGCATCCGCGAGCCTCGGGATCGCCGGCATGGTCGCCTTGCTGAAGTCGAGAAAGCCGCTACTCGCCCCCTCGATCGGCGCCGGGGCGTGCGTGGGCATGCGCGCGACGCTGCCCGAACCGCGCACGCTCTCGAGGTGGCCCGACTCGCGCAGCGCCGTGTAGGTCGCCGTGATCGTGGTGCGACTGACCCCGAGCCTGGCCGCGAGATCGCGTTCGGCGGGCAGCCGCGAGCCGACCGGAATGCGTCCGTCGACCACGAGAAGTCGGATGCGGTCGGCGAGCGCCTGATAGGCGGGAGCGGTCGAGCGCCACTGGGTGAGCAGGGCGTCGAGGGCCCTCGCGGACACGGTCACAGCACCGGTAGCCATAAGGCCACAGTAGCCAAAGTGGACTCTTGTCGTAAGGCCAATGTGGAGATTGGCTTGGCTCATGCCCCTTCTGCTTGTGCGCCGCATCCTCCAACTGCTCGTCGGACTGTTCTTCTACGGTTTCGCCATCGCCATGATGGTGCGCGCGGGAATCGGCGCCTCGCCGTGGGACGTGCTGAGCCAAGGCATCGCCCTGCAGACCACCCTCTCGTTCGGGCTCGTCACCAACCTCGTCGGCGCCGCGGTGCTGCTACTGTGGATCCCCATCCGCCAGCGCCCCGGCATCGGCACCGTCGCCAACGTGCTCATCATCGGACCGAGCGCCGAAGTCGGGCTCGCGGTGCTCCCCCACCCTCCCGAGCTGTGGATGTCGGCGCTCCTCTTCGCGGGCGGACTCGCCCTCCTCGCCCTCGCGACCGGTCTCTACCTCGGCGCTCGCTTCGGCCCGGGCCCCCGCGACGGGCTCATGACCGGCATCCACCGGCGATGGGGCGTTCCGCTGTGGATCGTGCGCACCGCCATCGAAGGAACGGTGCTCGCAATCGGGTGGGCGCTCGGCGGGGTCGTCGGCGTGGGCACGCTCGCGTTCGCGCTGCTCATCGGGCCGATGGTGGGGCGCACGATCCCGTGGTTCGCGGTGCCGGAGGTTGGTGGGGTGGGTGCGCGCGGGGCGAGGGCGCGTGGGGCGAGGGCGACGGGTGCGGGCGCGGGCGCGGGCGCGGGCGTGGCGCTCGGCGCAGACATCCGTGGTGCAGGAGTTTCCGTTGAAGACGCACCTCTCGCAGGAGGATCTGCGCCCCCGACCGCAGAAACTCCTGCAATCCGGTGACGGAAGGAGTTGCGGCTACAGCGGGCGGACAGCGTCTGCGGACGCGACACCCTGCCGACGCAGACGCATGTTGAGCAGCAGGAGCAGGCCACCGACGAGCAGCAGACCGACGCCGAGCTCGACACCGCCCTCAGCGGCGGCACCGGTCGCGGCCAGTGTCGGCGCGCCTGAGCCAGCCGGGTCGACGGCTGCAGCGGACACGACGGAGAAGCTGTGCTCTTCCGACGGCGGAGAGACTTCCAACGCGAATCCGGCAAATTCGACGTGGGCGGCCGAAACCACATAGGACCCAGCCGGGAGAGGCCACTCGATGCTCCAGGTTCCGTCTGCCGCCACCGAAGCACCGACCGGTTCGTAGGGAAGGTCGCCCTCGAAAAGCGCTTCGTCGACCGCCCGTTGCGTTGCCTCGTCGGTCGCCTCGAAGTTAGGAGAGACCGAAGTATTCGGCGTCCCTGTGCCCGAGAACACAACGGTGTCGCCCTGAACCACTGCGCCGTCGCTGGGCGACTCGATGGTCGGCGCAGGAAGCATCGAGGGCACTGTGATCGTGACCTCGCCCGGCAACAGGTCGGCCCCGTCTGCGTCGGTCCCCGTGACGGTGATGGTGGCGGTGCCGGGGTCATCGATCCCGAAGGGTATGTAGAAACGCCAATCACCCCTGGGCCCGACGATCTGTGAGGAGAAAGCCCCGTTGAGCGCCGTCGACACAGCGGATCCGACGGGAGCGGTGCCGGTGACCAGAACGATGCGAGACTCTGTCGTCGCGCCATCCGTCGGCGACGTGATGACGATCTCGCCTGCGGGAGCGGGTGCGGGCGGCACGACGGGCTCCTCGGGCAGCACCACGTCGAGCACGATCGTGTCGGGCTCGGGGTCGAGCGGGTTGTCGGGGTCGACCTGAACGATCGTGATCTCTTGGGCGACTTCGGCCTCCGGCGCGAAAGTCACCGGGAGAGTCCAGCCGCCGCTCGTCTCGACGATCGCTGCCCCGAGAACGGTGCCGTCCGCGGTCTCGGCTCCGATGCCTGCGCCCGCAGTGCCGGTGCCGGTGATGTCGAAGGCGCGTGACTCGACGGTGCTGCCGTCGGCGGGCGACACGATCGCGAGGGTGCCGAGCGCCGCCTGCGCGGGAGCGGCAACCAGAAGAGCCCCTCCCAGAGAGAGCGCGGCGGCAGCAGACGTGGCGACCACGCGGCGCCAGAACGGTTTCTTCGACATGGCGTCCTTGCTGAGAGATACGGGCGAGAAGTCGGATGCCCGCGGCAACGGTTGCACCCGACCGCAGGGCTCGGGATCGCAGTGAAGAAACTGATCAACCGTCACTGAACGACCCTTGCTCGGAGAGTAGCAGCGCGTCGGGCCAGCTCAGGGGGGTTCTTTGTCTCGATCTGGAAACGGTCGTGACCCGACCGGACTGACCGACTACCGCGAAGGCCACTTCCACGCGGGCTGGTCGAGCAGGTCACGCCCGGCGACCACCGTCTCGCCGTTGCGCTTCTCGAGCTCGTGCCGCAACGCGCCCTGGCCTGCAAGGGCGTCGACGAGCGGCGCCGCGTGCGACACCACGACGATCTGCGAGTCGCTCGACGCCCCGGCGATGAGCTCGGCGAGAGGCTCGAGCAGTGACGGGTGCAGGCTCGTCTCGGGCTCGTTGAGCACGAGGAGCGGGGCGGGGCGCGGGCTCAGGAGGGCGGCGACCCACACGAGGTAGCGGAGGGTTCCGTCAGAGAGTTCGGGCGCCGTCAACGGTCGCAGCAACCCCGGCTGCCGCAAGCCGAGGCTCAACCCGCCGTCGGCCGGCGTGAGCGTGAGCCGGCTGCCCGGAAAGGCCGCCGAGATCGCGTCGTCGAGCCGATCGGGGTCGCCGAGCTCGCGCACCGTCTGCAGTGCGGCGGCGAGGTCCGCGCCGTCACCCGAGAGCACGGGGGTGCGAGTGGCGACGGGCGACCGCCGGGCGGGGGCGTCGGCATCCGTTCTCACCGAGTCGTAGAACCGCCACGACCGCAGGATGTCGCGGAGCGTGAGCAGCTCGGGAGCGGTCGCCGGGTCGGCGACCTCGCCGAGCACACTCGCCCACGGCGGCAGGGACCGCTCGTGCCGCCTCCACCCCTCGTCGCCGCGCAACCGCACGAGCGAGTTCTGGCGCTCGGTGAGCAGGGTCGCGGGGCGGAGGATCGGCCCGCTCCACACGCTCTCGGCCTTGATCTCGGGGTCGTCGTTGAACATCGTGTGCGCCGACGGTGTCGGGATGCCGAAATCGATCGCGTAGCCGAAGCCGTCGTCGTCGCTCGCGAACCCGAGCTTGAGCGCGATCGGGGTGGAGCGTTTGCCTGCGCCGCCGCCGGGCCGCTCCGGCCCCGCCCAGAGGGTCGACGCGAGACCCCCCTCGCGAGCCAGGGCAGCGATGGCGCCGTCGCGGGCCGTCGCCGCGAGCAGGCGGAGCGAGCGGTAGAGGCTCGACTTGCCGCTGCCGTTCGCGCCCGTGATCACGGTGAGCTGTTCGAGCGGAACGACCAGATTGCAGAGGGAACGGTAGCCGGCGACGGCGAGGGTGGTCAGCATGCGGCGAGCCTAGGGGGCAGGGGTGACAGTGGCGCGGGCGGTGGGGCGAGGCGGCGAGATGGCGAGGCGGCGAGGCGGCGAGGTGGCGAGGCGGCGGAAAGGGAGGCCGGCCAGGCGACAGCGACCGCCGCTACCCCCGCAGCGCGAGCCGTTCGCTGCGCCACCGCGCGTACAGCGCCCACGGGTCGCTCACCCCCGCGGCGAGCGCCACCACGTGCGCGTCGAGCTCGTCGCTGCGCTCGAACCACTCGGTGCGGGGGATGCGCCACGACGCGAACTGCGCGTGGCGCCGCTGCTCGAGCATCCGATCTCCGAGCTCGAAGGCGAGCACCTCGTCGTAGGGCAGCGCCTGAAATCGCACGCGAGGATTGCCCGACGTGCCGATCTTGATGCGGTCGCCGAACCGCACGTAGTAGACGACATCCACCCGCGCCGAGGTGGCGTGCCCGTCGGACGCCGCGCCGTCGGGCGTCTCGCCGTAGCGCCACTCGCAGATCGCACACATCCATCCGGAGCGGAATTGCACCCCCAACCGCGACCCGCACGCGAGGCACGGCGACGGCAGCAGGTCGGTGACGCCCAGCTCGCCGACCACCCAGTCGTGCGCCTCGAGCAAGTGGCGGATGCACGCGGCGAACGGCGCGGCGTCGTCGACCGGCGCGGCGCACACCGTGCCGTCGCCGCGAACCACTTCGCACGTGCGCGCACCCATTCCCGCAGAATACGGGCAGCCGCTGACGTCGAGCGGAGCGGGCCGGAGCGGGCCGGGGCGGGGGTGCTCGCCGACCCCGCTACCCCGCCCTTACCCTTCCCCTACCCCGCCAGGATCTCGTCGACCTGGCCGAGCGCCTCGCGCATCCCCTCTTCCATGCCCATCTCGACCATCTGGTCGAGCTGCTCGAGTGAGTCGAACTTCGACGAGACCGTCATGACCGTCTTCCCCGATCCGGCGCTGTCGCCCGACTCGCCGCCATCAGCCGAACCGCCCGCGCGCTCGATCACCACGGCACCGTGGGTCGAGCCGAGGTCGCCCGTGGGGCTGCCGTTCTCGTCGGCGAACCCGTCGTCGAACTCGAAGAGGTGCGGGGCGTCGACATCCGTGATCAGCCACCAGCCGTGCATCTTCTCGCCGTCGGGGCCGGTCATGTAATAGTGCGATTGCGTTCCCACGACGGCCTCGTGCTTGACGAAGGTCGCGGGGTAGGTCGGCGGACCCCACCAGCGCTCGAGCTGGCGCGGGTCCTCCCAGATCTGCCACACGCGCTCGACGCTCGCGTCGAACTCGCACACGAACGTGAGGGTCAGGGCCTCGGGGTCTTTCGTTGAACTGATGACGGTCATGATTCCGTTCCTCCTTCGGGGCCGGAGAGCAGGTCTCCGATTCGGGCGGCGCGGTCGCGCCATATCTGTTCGTATGCGTCGAGGAGTGTCGCGGCTTTGCGAAGGACCTCGGCATTGCCGTGCACGAGTTGCTCCCTTCCTCGACGCTCCTTCGTGACGAGCGAGGCCCGCTCGAGCACGGCGACATGTTTCTGCACGGCGGCGAAACTCATGTCGTAGTGCTGCGCGAGCTCCGACACGGACGCCGCGCGCGCCATCGTCTTGCTCACGATGTCGCGGCGCGTCGCATGCGCCAGCGCCTGGAAGATGCGGTCCACCTCGGTGTCGCTCAATTCATATACAACCATTTGGTTGCACGTTAGCGGTGTCGGATGCTCGCGCGCAAGCGTTCTCGCGAGACCCTCTTCCGCGCGCCGGGCCACTCCGCGCGCGAACCGTCCCGGTGCAGAGCCGCAACCACGTGCCGCGCCACCGACCGACCGGCCCGGTTGGCGCCGATCGTCGACGCGCTCGGGCCGTAGCCGGCGAAGAACACGCGGGGGTCGGATTCCGACACCCCGTTGCGCACGCGCAACCCGCCCGCCGCCTCCCGCAGCCCGAGCGGCGCGAGGTGACGCACCTCGGGCCGGAACCCGGTCGCCCACACGATCGCGTCGGCGCGATGCAGGGTGCCGTCAGGCAGCAGCACGCCCTCCGGTTCGATGCGCGTGAACATGGGGTAGGCGACCAGCACACCCCGATCGATGCCTGCCGCGATGCGTCTCGTGGTCGCGATGCCCGTGCCGCTCACGATGCTCGGAAGCGGGCGCCCCTCCCGCGCCGCCTCGTCTTGCATCCGCACCGCCGCGAGTCGGCCCTCGAGGTCGTCGTCGCCGGGCGCGAGAAACTGCACCGGTCGACGCGTCACCCAGAGCAGGTCGGATGCGTGCCGCTCCAGTTCGAGCAGAAACCCGACCGCCGACGTTCCGCCGCCCACCACCACGACGCTCTGTCCGGCGAAGTCGAACGCCGAGCGGTAGTCGGCGGTGTGCACGTGGCGCCCCGCGAACGTGGAGTAGCCGGGGTAGTAGGGCATGAACGGCGATCCCCAGGTGCCCGACGCGTTGACGACGACATCCGCCACCACCTCGTGGTCGCCGTCGTCGTCGGTGAAGGCCACGACGAGGTCGTCGCGTTCGTCGACGACCGAGGTGACGGTCGCGGGGCGGTGCACCTGGAGCCCGAAATGCTCTTCGTATCGCGCGTAGTAGTCGGCGACGACGGTCTTCGCCGGCGCCTTGCGGTCGGCGGTCTCGAAGCTCAGGCCGAGCTCCGACATGCCGGGGAGGTCGTTGATGCGGTGGGCCGTTCCGATGCGCAGATCGCTCCACCGGTGCTGCCAGGCACCGCCCGCACCGGGACCGCGATCGAGGGTGAGCATGTCGTGCGCGGGCGAAAGCCCGAGACGCTGGAGAAAGTAGGTCACGGCGAGCCCAGCCTGCCCCGCACCGATGACGACGACCTCGCGGCGGGGCAACTCGAAGGGCACGAGCCCACGATAGTGCCCCACATTTGAAGCGGCCGCGAGACTGTGAACGACGGCCGGGATGACCGGTCAGTGGTGCTAAAGTGACGGTAGATTTTAGCTTTCCTGTTGGCCACTGCCCCGCGCCGTCTGCGCTCGGCTGCAATCGTAAGGGGGTCACCCATGGGACGCGGTCGCCAGAAGGCAAAGCACACCAAGGTTGCCCGTGAGCTGAAGTATTTCAGCCCGAACACCAATTACAACGCCCTCGAGCGTGAACTGACGCACCCGTCAGACGCCGAGCCGGACTACGAAGACAAGTGGGCCGACACCGTTGCTGCCCCCGAGCCCGACGAGGCGGATGATTCCGCCGACGACCTCTACGTCGACCGCTGGGCTGTCGACACCGACGACGACGCACCGGAGTCGAAGAGCGCCTAGGCGCTAGTGCGGGCGCGGCACGCCGCGCCCGTCATCCGGCTGCCCTCGGCGGCCTGACTCCCCGTGCGCAACCCCGCGCCGCCGATTGTCCGTCGTTTCCGCGAGCGGCCGTCGTATCCGACGTACGCTCGCGGAAATTGCGTTCATTCGGGGCGGGTTGTGCGCGCGGCGGCGGGTAGCGCGCGGCGAGGGGTGGCGCGCGGCGAGGGTCAGGCGGTGAAGCTGCCGGTGTCGAGGAGGTAGGGGATGAGCGCGAAGAGCGGCACCCCGATGAAGGCGATGAGCAGCAGGGTGAGCACGATCGTCACCACGAGGATCGCGATGTTGATCCAGATGCCCGCGATCGCGAACCCGCGACCGGCCGGCTCACGCTTGAGACCGAGCAGGCCGAGGATGAACCCGATGATCGGCACGATGAAAGTGAACCCGAGAAAGAACGAGGCGATCCCGATGACGAGGCTCGCGATGCTGAGACCGCGGGGCGGCTGCGCGCCGTACGCCTCGGGCCGATAGGCCGGCCCCGAGGGCTGCTGATACGGGTTCTGGTTCGGGATCTGCTGGTCGGCCATGGGTCCACGGTATCTGTCTGCGGCGACCGCAGCCTACGAATAGGTGCCGACGAGTTTCACGGCCCCGCCGTCGACACCCTTGGCCCCCTGCTCGAACCCGTCGAGCGGATGCGCCGCGGTCGAGACCGAACCGACCGCCCACGAGCGGATGCCTGCGGCCCCGAGCGTCGCGACGACCGCGTCGGCGGCGCGAGCGTCGACGACCGCGAACATCCCGATCCCGAGGTTCCAGGTGCCCTCGACACTCTCGAGCGTGAACGACCCCATCTCGGCGAGAGTCTGGAACACGGGCGCGGGCGACCACGTCGACCGTTCCACCTCGACCCACGAGCCGAGCGGCAGCACGCGCGCGAGGTTCGCGGCGATCCCGCCGCCGGTCACGTGGCTGAGCGAGTGGATGGCGCCCGGATGCTGCGCGATCGTGTCGAGCAGCGGCGTCGTGTAGAGGCGCGTCGGCTCGAGCAGCACCTCGCCGACCATTCCCCCGAGGTCGTCGGAGTGCGCCGTGAACTCGAGGCCCGCGGTGCGGAGGATGCTGCGCACGAGGGAGAACCCGTTGCTGTGGAGCCCCGACGATTCCATCGCCACGACGACGTCGCCGTCGCCCACGCGGTCGGCTCCGAGCAACTCGTCGGCTTCGACGGCCCCGACCGCCGCGCCCGCGACGTCGTAGTCGTCGGGCCCGAGGAGGCCGGGGTGCTCGGCGGTCTCGCCGCCGACGAGAGCGGTTCCGGTGGCGGAGCATCCGCGGGCGATCCCCGCGACGATGTCGGCGATGCGGGCGGGCTCGACCCGGCCGCACGCGATGTAGTCGGTCATGATGAGCGGTTTCGCGCCCACCACCACGATGTCGTCGACGACCATGCCGACGAGGTCGATGCCGATCGTGTCGTGCTTGTCGATCGCCTGGGCGATGGCGACCTTGGTTCCGACCCCGTCGGTGGATGTCGCGAGCAGGGGTTTGCGAAACTCCTTCAGAAACGACACGTCGAAGAGGCCGGCGAAACCGCCGACACCGCCGACGACCCCCGGGCCGTGAGTGGCCGACACGGCCGACTTCATGAGTTCGACGGCGAGGTCGCCCGCGGCGGTGTCGACACCGGCGTCGCGGTAGCTGTTCGTGGGGGTCTCAGTCACCCGACCAGCGTAGCGGCGGGGGTATGCGAAACTATTCGAGGCCCACTCGGACCGATCCCCTTACTCTCTGGAGCATCCGCCTCAGCATGTGCGGCATTGTCGGCATCGTTTCTTCGGAACCCGCCAACCAACTCGTCTACGACAGCCTCCTCCTTCTGCAGCACCGCGGACAGGACTCGACCGGCATCGCCACCGCCGACGGGCGCACCTTCCACATGGTGAAGGCCCGGGGTCAGGTGCGCGAGGCGTTCCGCACGCGCGACATGCGCAACCTGCCCGGAACGATGGGCCTCGGCCACGTGCGATACGCGACGCGGGGAACCGCCGCCAACGAGCAGGAGTCGCAGCCGTTCTACGTCAACGCGCCCTACGGCATCGTTCTCGTGCACAACGGCAACCTCACCAACACGCGCGAGCTCACGCAAGAACTGTTCGACATCGACCGCCGCCACCTCAACACGGCGAGCGACACCGAGCTGCTCGTCAACGTGCTCGCGCACGAACTGCAGCAGCAGGTCTCCGGTCGCGACCTCGACCCCTCGCAGCTCTTCGCCGCCGTGAGCCGCGTGCACGAGCGCGTCGAAGGCTCCTACGCGACGATCGCGCTCATCCCCGGCCACGGTCTGCTCGCGTTCCGCGACCCCTACGGCATCCGCCCGCTCGTGCTCGGGCGGCGCCCCCGCGGCATGGTCGGGTATGAGTGGGTCGTGGCATCCGAGTCCCTCGTTCTCGAGAGCGGCGGATACGAGATGGTGCGCGACATCGCTCCCGGCGAGGCCGTGTTCATCGCGCTCGACGGCGAGATGAGCTCGCAGCAGTGCGCCGCCAACCCGCGCCTCGTGCCGTGCTCGTTCGAGTACGTCTACCTCGCCCGGCCCGACTCGGTGATGAACGGCATCTCGGTCTACGACGCGCGGCTGCGTCTCGGCGACCGTCTCGCCGACACGATCGCCAAGTTCACGCCGATGGGCGACATCGACGTGGTCATGCCGATCCCCGACTCGTCGCGCCCCGCCGCGATGCAAGTGGCACAGAAGCTCGGCATCGAATACCGCGAGGGGTTCTACAAGAACCGCTACGTCGGCCGCACCTTCATCATGCCCGGGCAAGCGGAGCGCAAGAAGAGCGTCAAGCAGAAGCTCAACGCGATGAGCTCGGAGTTCAAGGGCAAGAACATCCTCATCGTCGACGACTCGATCGTGCGCGGCACGACCTCGAAGGAGATCGTCGAGATGGCGCGCCAGGCCGGCGCCAACAAGGTGACCTTCACCTCGGCCGCTCCCCCGGTGCGTTTTCCGCACGTCTACGGCATCAACATGCCGACGCGCGCCGAACTGGTGGCGCACAACCGCAAGATCCCCGAGATCGCGCGCGAACTCGGATCCGACTACCTCATCTACCAGGAGGTGGCCGACATGGAGTCGGCCATTCTCGAGGGTTCGGATGTGACGTCGCTCGAGATGAGCTGCTTCACGGGCGACTACGTGACCGGATCGGTGACCCCCGAGTACCTCGACTGGGTGGAGCGCAACCAGCTGAGCTGAGCTCGCGAAACCGGCTCTTGACCGCTCACGCGAGGGGGAGCATAATTCGGTCGTCGCACTCAACCAATGGGGGTCTCGTGCCGAACACTTTCACGCTTGCGCAACCCGCCGCCGCAAACGCCTCAGGGAGCCGAGCGCTCCGCACCACCGCCGTCTTGTTGACCGTCGCCGCCGTCTCGGTGGGGCTCGCGCTGTTCGCGATCACCGGCGATCTCGCGCCGGTCGTCGTGACCGCGCCGCTCGCCGGGCTCGCGGCCATCGCCTTCTACCTGCACCTCGTGCTCGAGGCCGCGGCGAGCCGCAGCCACCCGGTGATCGCGCGACACTGACGCGGCGCGGGCACTCTCGACCCCGACGCGGCTCGCGCACTCTCGACGCTGACGCGGCCCGTCAGTCTTCGAGGTCTCCCTCGACCTCTTCGGGCTCGGCGTCGACCGTGGTGCGCTCGGCGGTGAGCTCTTTCGCGCGCTTCGACGCGACGGCGTCGAGGATGATGGCGACGAGCCCGCCGAGCAGGGCGCCGGCCGGAACGGTGATGAGCGCGAAATAGCCGAACAGCGCTCCGAAGCCCACGAGAGGGTCGGTCGGGAAGAGCCCCGTCACGATGAACGTGACGATCGCCGCGAGACCCGCGCCGAGCACGATGAACCGCGGGTAGCGGGGTGCACGCCGCACGCTCACGCGGTCTTCGCTCGTCACACCTCGCGGGTCGGCATCCGGTTCGGGGGCAGTCATGCGTCCATTCTCTCGGATGCAGGCGGGAGTCGCCTGCGCGCCGAAAGCCGGCTGTGGGCCGAGAGTCGCCGCCACGGTCGGCGGCCGGGCTCGCCTACGACGGAGCGCGCTGCCCGACGATGGGCAATTGCGCCGAGAGGTCCGCGCGCGAACCCGACGCCGAGACACGACCCGCGCCGACGGCGGCCGGCCAGTCGAGCGACCCGGTCGCGAGCGCGAGGAAGGTCGTGGCATCCGTTTCGACGACGTTCGGCGGGGTTCCGCGCGTGTGGGTCGGGCCCTCGATGCACTGCACGGCGCCGTAGGGCGGAACCCGCACCTCGACGGTGTTGCCCGGAGCGTTCTCGGCGAGAACCTGGAGGAGGTATCGCACGGCCACCGCGGTCGTGTCGTCGTCGGCGCCCGGCTCGAGCGAACGTCGCACCGCCGCGTCGCCGACGGGGGCGGCGATTTTGCTTCTAGCCATGGTTCAACGCTAACAACACCCCCACTAACCTTGCAGGGTGAGAATCCTCATCCTCGGTTCCGGTGCCCGCGAGCACGCCATCGTCACCGCTCTGCTCGCCGAGCACGCGGGCCACGACATCACGGTCGCCCCGGGCAACGCCGGCATCGCCGCCGACGTCGCCGTGATCCACCTCGACCCCACCAACGGCGCGGTCGTCTCCAGTTTCGCGCTCGACAACGATATCGAACTCGTGATCATCGGCCCCGAGGCGCCCCTCGTGGCCGGTGTCGCCGACAAGCTGCGCCAGCGCGGGATCGCCGTGTTCGGTCCGGGCCGCGCCGCCGCGCAACTCGAGGGAAGCAAGACGTTCGCGAAACGCATCATGGATGCCGCGGGCGTGCCCACCGGGCGCGCCTCGCGCTCGGGCACCCTCGCCGAGGCGGTCGAGGCGATCGACGAGTTCGGCGCGCCCTACGTCGTGAAGGCCGACGGCCTCGCCGCGGGCAAGGGCGTGCTCGTCACGGGTGATCGCACCGCCGCGATCGCTCACGCCGAATACTGGCTCAACCACGGAAGCGTGCTCGTCGAAGAGTTTCTCGACGGCCAGGAAGTGTCGCTCTTCTTCGTCTCCGACGGCCACACGGTCGTTCCGCTGAGCCCCGCACAAGACTTCAAGCGGCTCTCCGACGGCAACGCGGGCCCGAACACGGGAGGCATGGGCGCCTACTCACCCCTCCCCTGGTTGCCCGAGGGGTTCGTCGACGAGGTCGCGCGCACCATCGCCGTTCCGACGGTGCGTCAGCTCGCCGACGAGCAGACGCCGTTCGTGGGGCTGCTCTACTGCGGCCTCATCGTGACGCGCCGCGGCATCAGGGTCATCGAGTTCAACGCGCGGTTCGGCGACCCCGAGACGCAAGTGGTGCTTCCGCGCCTCGAGTCGCCGCTGAGCTCGCTGCTCTTCGCCGCGGCGACCGGCGTGCTCGCCGAACAGCCGCTGCCGCGGTTCTCGACGGATGTCGCGGTGAGCGTCGTTCTCGCGAGCGAGGGATACCCCGAGACCCCGCTCACCGGTCGGCCCATCACCGGTCTCGACGACGCCCTCGCCATCGACGGCGTCACGGTCGCCCACGCCGCGACGGCCGTGAGCAGCAACGAACTCGTGGCGACGGGCGGTCGCGTGCTCAGTGTGGTCGCGACGGCACCCGACTTCGCCGCCGCGCGGGACCGCGCGTATCGCGCTCTCGCCGCCATCCACCTCGACGGCGGCCACTATCGCACCGACATCGCCGAGAGCGTCGCGAGCCCGAGGCCACCCCGATGACCGACGCCCCCGTGCTCGCCGGCTGGACGCACGTCTACTCGGGCAAGGTGCGCGACCTCTACCGCTCGCCCGAGCAGCCCGGGCGGATGCTCGTGGTCGCGAGCGACAGGGTGAGCGCGTTCGACCACATCCTGTCTCCCGGCATTCCGGGCAAGGGCGAGTTGCTCACGCGCTTGAGCGTGTGGTGGTTCGAGCAGCTCGACGTGCCCAACCACATCGTGACGGCTCCGGCGACGGGCCTCGACGGCGTGCCCGACGACGTGGCCGCGAGATCGATGCTCGTGACCGATCTCGAGATGCTGCCGATCGAGTGCGTCGTGCGCGGCTACCTCGTGGGGTCGGGCTGGCTCGAGTACGAGCGCACGCAGAGCGTGTGCGGCGTGCCGCTGCCCGAGGGCCTCTCGAACGGCGACCGCCTGCCCGAACCGATCTACACTCCCGCGTTCAAGGCGGCGTTCGGTGACCACGACGAGAACATCACGTTCGAGCGCACCGTCGAACTCGTGGGGGCGGAGCGTGCCGAACAGTTGCGCTCGGTGAGCCTCGAGATCTTCGCGCGCGCATCGGAGATCGCGGCGGAGCGCGGCGTCATCCTCGCCGACACCAAGTTCGAGTTCGGCATCGACTCGTCGGGGATCCTCACGTTGGGCGACGAGGTGCTCACGAGCGACAGCAGCCGCTTCTGGGATGCCCGGTCGTATGCCGACGGCAATCACGCCGACAGTTTCGACAAACAGATCGTGCGCAACTGGCTGCTGCAGCACTGGGACCCGTCGGCGCCCGACGGCGAGGCCCCGCCCGAACTGCCCGCGGATGTCGTCGAACGCACCGCCTCGCGCTACGGCGAGCTCATCTCCCGCCTCACGGACTGACCGCGCGCTACAGGTCGAGCGTTCCGCGCACGATCGAGTCGCCCGAGTGGGCCGGGTCGCCGTCGAGCGGTTCGACCGAGACATCCACGATGGGGAAGTCGGCGAGGTCGACGCCGTCGGGGATCGTGAACCGGCCGACGTCGCCCTCGAGCACACCGAGGCTGATGAGCTCGTCGAGGTCGGAGTTGAGCAGCCACACCTCGCGGTAGTCGCCTGCAGGTGCGGGGCCGCCCGCAACCGAGACGACGACGTCGCGCACACCGCTCGATGCGACCTCGACGGTCGCATCACCCGACGCGTCGGGGTGGGCATCGAGAGGGTCGAGCGACGCGGAGGCGAGCGGGGTCGGGTCGGCGAGTCGGCCGACCACGACGGCCGTGACCGCCGCGAGCGCTCCGACAGCGAGGAGTGTCGCACTCACGCCGAGGAGCACCCGCTGCGTGCGTGTGCGCGAGTTCACCCCACGTCGCGACGCGTGCTTCGTGCGGCGCCGCTCACGGAGGGGGACGTCGACGGAGGTCTCCGGCGCTCGGGGTGCTGCCGCGGCATCCGCTTCGCTCACCGTCGCCGGCCGCACGTCGGGCGACAGCTGGAGGGACTGACTGATGCGGTTCCAGACCTCGGGGTCGGGGGTCGCGAGAGCGTCGCCCGGGCGACCGGAGCGCGCGAGGTCGGCCACGCGCGTGAGGCTCTCGAGTTCGTGGGCGCACTCGGGGCAGTCGCGGATGTGCTCCACGTCGTCGCGCAAACCGTCGGTCTCGCCCATCGCGATCATCGCGATGATGTCGGGGTCACTATGCATCGTCATTCACCTCCAATCTTGTTCGGAGCCGATCGAGGCTTCGACGGATATGACTTTTGACCGTACCGAGCGGCATGCCCTCGCGGTCGGCGATCTGAGAGTGTGTCAGGTGGTCGTAGAACGCGAGAGCCATGATGCGGCGAGGCGTGTCGGGTAGCTGGGCGAGCTCGTCGGCGATGAGCAGGCGGTCGGCGATGTCGTCGCTCCACTCACCCTCGTCGACCTCGAGTGACGCCATGAGCGCCTCCCGGTCGCGGCGCTCCCGCGCGAGCCTCGCGTGGGCGTCGGCGATCGTGTTCTTCGCGATCCCGACGATCCAGGCGGCGAGTCTGGCTCGGCCCGGATCGAACGTGTGGCGCCCGATCCACGCCGACACGAAGACCTTCTGAGTCACATCTTCAGCCTCGACGCGGTCACCGAGAGAGCGCAGGGCCATCGAGTAGACGAGCCTGCTCCACCGGTCGTACATCTCGGCGAGCGCCCGCTCGTCTCCCGCCACGAACGTCGTGGCGAGCGACGACTGGTCGTCGTGGATCAGTTCAGTCACGGGAGTCCTGGTGAGGCGGAGCGATCTCGGCGCCGCAGTCGTTGCGACGCCCGACATCACGGTACCCCCGATCGCGCGGGAGCGCCTCCGACGGGTCGGTCGGCGTCGGCGCCCATGTCACTCGCTCGGAGAGTCGGCGACGGGCACCGCCGTGACGATGACGTTGTCGACGTAGTGGCCGGTCGCAGAATCGAATGCCCCGCCGCACGTCACGAGGGTGAGTCGAGGCGAACCACTCCGGTCGAAGACTTCCGCCATCGGTGCGTCGATCTTGCCGACCGTGCGCACCTCGGTCACGACGTAGTCGGTCTGCGTGCCGTCGTCGCCCGAGAGCGTCACGACGCTGCCCTCGGCGGCGTTCGGCAAGCGGCTGAACGGTCCGATCCCGTCGTGACGGGAGTCGATGTGGGCGGCGATGACCGTCGCCCCCTCGTCGGCGTTCGCTCCCGGCCCGAATCGGTACCACCCCGCGGTGGCCGCGTCTTCGGGCAGACCCATCGCTCCCTCGGCGTCGAGCCCGTGCGCCTCGACCGTCATGTCGATGTCGAGGTCGGGCATCGTCAGACGCGTCGGAACGATCGTGTCGGATGCCGCGAGCGCCTCGATCGAGGCGTCGCGCGTGCCGATCTCCGGCACGGCCGTATCGCCAGTGCCGGGCGAGGCTTCGGGGGTCGGCGCGACGCTCGCGGAGGGGTCGGGCGACGCGACGGGCTCGAGGGTGGGGCTCGTGCACCCGACGAGCAGGGGCAGGGCGAGAGCCGACGCAATAAGCGCGACCCCCGCCCGTCCCCTGATCATCGTGATGGTGTTATTCGATCTCAGCGGCGTGCGGCCGAGCGGCGCGACGCGAAGAACGCACCCGCGGCGGCGAGCATGAGACCGAGCGCTCCGACACCGAACCAGGTCGACTGGCTCGACGCGAGCGCGGCCGCTTCACCGGTCTGACCGGCGGGGATGCCGGCCGGCGGCGTGTGGAGTCCTTCGACGGTCTGCACGGCGAGGTCGAGGTTGTCGTCGTCGAGGCTGCCCCACGCGTAGACGATCGTGTTGACGCCCTCGGTGATGGGAACGTCGGCCGGGCCGATGAGGGCTTCGGTGGTTCCCGTCGCGGCGACGGACGCCGACACGGTCGACGCGGCGAGGTCGAGGATCGCCTCGTTGGGGTTCGACAGGTCGCTCACGACGGCGTCGCCGCCCGCGAGAACGTCGACGGCGGGGGCTGCTGCCGCGTGACGCACGGTCAGACGTCCCTCGCCGGCTGCGGTCGCCGAGATGTCGTTCTCGAACGCGGCGAGCGCCGGGTCGCCACCCTCGGTGAGGTGGGCTGCGGCGGTGTAGTTGGCTCCCGCGGCGAGCGTGACGTCGGCCTCGAGGATCGGGTCGTCGGCCGACTCGGCGTCGGGCGCCGTGAGTGCGAGCGCGTAGTCGCCGGCGGGCAGCGAGAGCTCATCGGTCACCGTGCCGGGCTCGAAGTCGTCGAGGGTCAGGTCACCGTTGACGTAGACGTCGACGGGAGTGTCGGGGATGCCGTGGAAGACGGTCAGCTGGGCGGTGTCGGCGGTCGCGGCACTCGCCGAGAGGGGAGCAGCGAGAGCGACGAGAATGGCGGCGCCGGCAGCTCCGCCAGCGGCAATACGTGATTTCACGGGATACTCCTGTTCATGCCCCGGGGGGCGGTTCGGTGGGTTACATAGAGGACTTCCCCCACAGACCGCGTTTTGGATGCACTCGGGCCGAAGTTTTTTCGGAATGCCCGCGACGCGACACCGGTTGACTCGACCATGGCCCCCGATCTCCTGCCCGCCGACACCGCGATGGGTGCGGTGACCCTCCTCGTCGCCGACCCCGACGCCATGACGCGCTACTACCGCGACGCGATCGGACTCGACGTGCTCGCGGCGGACGCCGGCACCGTCACTCTCGGTCGAGGCGGGCGCGCACTCATCCACCTCGAGTTCGCTCCCGACCTCTCGCCCGCCGCCCTCGGCTCGGCGGGGCTCTTCCACACCGCGATCCTCTTCGAGTCGCGCGCCGCGCTCGCGGCCGCCGTGTATTCGACCGCGACCCTCGCGCCGGCGAGCTTCACCGGGAGCGCCGACCACCTCGTGAGCCAGGCGTTCTACTTCACCGACCCCGAGGGCAACGGCGTGGAGCTCTATTGGGACCGCGATCGCACGCAGTGGAGCTGGGTGCACGGCCACATCGAGATGGCGACGCTCGCCCTCGACCCCAACGCGTTCATCCGCGAGCACATCGAACTCGACACGGCCGCGGCCTCGACGACACCCCTGAGCCCCGGCGGCGCCGAGGTCGGGCACGTGCACCTCTCGGTCGGCGACATCGCTCAGGCGCGGGAGTTCTACGTCGACCGTCTGGGTTTCGAGACGACCGCCGCGCTCGGAGACCAGGCCCTCTTCGTGAGCGCGGGCGGATATCACCACCACATGGCCATGAACACGTGGGCATCACGGGGGGCGAGCCCGCGAACGCGAGCGCTCGGCCTCGGCGAAGTCGACATCGTCGTGCCCTCGTCCGACGAAGTCGGCGCACTCGTGGAGCGCATGACCCACTTCGGATCCGCTCCCGCCGACGACGGGCGCACCGTGACGATCTCCGACCCGTGGAACAACACCATCCGGGTAACGTCGAGCGCGTGACCGCCTTCACCCGCCTCGCCGCTCTGCCCCGAGCTCCGGTGCTGTGGCGACAGAGCAGACGGCTGCGGCGAGACACCCCCCGCTTGCCCGACGCGGCGCTGCCGTGGTCGGGGTCGAGACCGGGGCCCGACCCCGTTCGACTCGTGGTGGTCGGCGACTCGACGGCGGCCGGTGTCGGAGCCGACACCCAAGACGACGCGCTGCCCGGATGGTTCGCCGTGGAGATCGAGAGGCGCTTCGCCCGCGGCACCCAGTACGCGG
This sequence comes from Marisediminicola sp. LYQ134, assembly GCF_046599635.1. Lineage (NCBI taxonomy): Bacteria > Bacillati > Actinomycetota > Actinomycetes > Micrococcales > Microbacteriaceae > Marisediminicola > Marisediminicola sp. LYQ134. Next base: position 653,066 of record NZ_JBKIWP010000002.1, on the reverse strand, counting down.
CCTTCGGTCGAAACGGTGCGACCGCTCGCGATGTCGTCGAGAGCCACCTCGGTGCGGCCACAACCCAGCCCTTCGACCTGGCCCTCCTCACGATCGGCGCGAACGACGCCCTCGGGTTGCGGTCGCGGACATCCTTCGCCAGGGATGTCGCGGCGATCGTCGCCCGCATGCGCGAGGCGAGCCCCGACGCAACCGTGCTCGTCTCGCTTCTGCCGCGATTCGACAGGTTCGAGTTGCTGCCTCAACCGCTGCGATCCACCCTCGGAGCGCACGCGATGAGTCTCGACGCCGCCGCGCGCGCTGCCGTGGAGCGCCTCGACGGGGTCATCGCCATTCCGCCGCCCCCGCCCTACGTCGACGGCTTCTTCGCGACCGACCGGTTCCACCCCAGCCGTGACGGCTATCGCATGTGGGCGGAATACGTCTTCGACTACGCAGACACGGTGGGGTTCACCCTCGGCGACGCTCCCTCGTGACCGCCGCGCCCCGCACTCTCTCGACCCTCGAGGAGGTCGCGGTCACCGTGCTCGACGTGAGCGGCGATGCCGCCCGGAGCGGTCTCGATCGCGTGCTCATCGGAATAGCGGGCGCACCGGGGGCCGGAAAGTCGACGCTCAGCGCGGCTCTCGTTTCGCGACTCCGCGAGCACGGTGAGCGCGTGGCGGTTCTGCCGATGGACGGCTTCCACCTGTCGCAGCGGCGCCTCGTCGAGCTCGGGCGCCGCGATCGCATGGGCGCCCCCGACACGTTCGACGTCGACGGCTTCGTCGCGACGCTGCGGCGCGTGCGAGCCGGATACGGCGGCGAGACGACCGCGCCCGGTTTCGACCGCACCGTGGAAGAGGCTGTGCCCCACGCTGTCACGATCGTCGCCGACATCCGCATCGTGGTCGTCGAGGGCAACTATCTCCTGCTCGAGAGCGCGGGTTGGGGCGAGGTCGCGGCGCTGCTCGACCACGCGATGGTCGTCGAGATCGCGCGGGAGCTGCGGCTCGAGAGACTCGTGGCCCGACACATCCGCTTCGGAAAGTCGGAGTCGGATGCCCGCGCCTGGGCCCTCGGCCCCGACGACGCCAATGCGCGGCTCGTCGAGCAGTCGGCGCACCGCGCCGACTCCCGCGTCAAGCTCGACTAGCGCACCGTGTCGACAGGCTCGGTGACCGGGGGCCGCTGAGCCCATCGAGGGCACGACGACTGTCGAGGGGCGCTACGACTTCGCGGGCTTGCGCAGGAGGCCGCGCGACACCTTCGACTTGCGGTCGGCCGCTTGAGACACGTATCTGCCTCGCGCCGATTTGGGGGTGTCGATGCCGGGCACGGGCACGTTCTCACCGCTCCACGACTTGACGATCGCCCACGCGACCGCGGTGAGCGGCACGGAGAGGAGGGTTCCGACGATTCCGCCGAGCACGGTGCCCGCGGTCAACGCGAGCAGCACGACGAGTCCGTTGAGCTTGAGGGCGTTGCCGAGCACGAACGGCGCGAGCAGGTTGCCTTCGAGCTGGTTGACCGCGACGACGATGATCGTGACGATGATCGCCGTGTTGAGGTCGTTGGTCACGAGCGCGACGAGGGCCGCGATGATGCCCGCGGCGGTCGCACCCACGATGGGGATGAACGCACCGATGAACACGATGACCGCGAGAGGCAGGGCGAGCTGCACGTCGAGCACGAACAGCCCGATTCCGATGATCACCGCGTCGACGAGGGCCACGGTCGCGGTGCCGCGGATGTATCCGCCGAGAACCTCGACCGCGCGGTTGCCCGCGTTGCGCGCCTTCGTGTGCGTTTCGGCGTCGAACGCCTTGATCAGGAACGCCCACATCTGCGGGCCCTCCTTGAGGAAGAAGAACAGGATGAAGATGAAGAGCACGGTTCCCGTGAGGAACTCGACCGCGGTCGTGACACCGGCGAGCGCACCCGAACCGAACTGGCTGCTCGTCAAGAAGTCCTGACCCGCGGCGATGGCGTCGTTGATGACATCCTGATCGACCGGAAGGCCGCCGTTCTGCACGAGGGCGATGAGTTCGTCGATGCCTTCGAGCACCGACTGCTCGAGGCTGTCGTACTCCGCTTGCACCGCGAACACGACACCCGTGATGATCCCGCCGAGCACCGAGACGCCGAGGAGCAGCGAGATGATCGCCGCGAGGGTGCGGGGCATGACGCTCTCGAGCCAGCGCACGACCGGTCGCAGCGCCGACGCGATGATGAGCGCGATGATCACGGGGATGACGACGAGCTTGAGGGTCACCGTCGCGTAGATGACGGCGATGACGACGAGCAGCAGCAGGAGCGCTTGCGCCGCCCGTGTCGCGGCGGCGCCGAGGGGGTCGGTCCACAGCGACTTGGGTGTCTTCGTCGGGTCGACCTGCTCGGCCACCCGGGCCGGGCGTGAACGTGTGAACATGGCAACCCCTATCGTCAAGTTTCGACAGTACAGCCCTCCCGCGCTACCGAGCGGGGGCTTGCGGATGCGCGCGGCGAGCGTCGGTAGACTGGGCACTATTCCCGGCTGGTCGTGCGGTCTCGCGCGAACCGCCACCGCCCGACTCGCAAACGGAGTGACCGGTGCCCACAATCCTCGTCGAGGTCATGCCCAAGGCCGAACTTCTCGACCCCCAAGGAAAGGCCGTCGCCGGCGCGCTCGCGCGCACGGGCCACGTTCAGATCTCCGACGTGCGCGTCGGCAAGAGGTTCGAGATCACGGTCGACGGCGACGTGACCGACGCAGTGCTCGCCGACATCCGCGAGATCGCCGACACGGTGCTGTCGAACGCGGTCATCGAAGACGTCGTGAGCGTGCGCGTCGCCGACGAGGCCTCCGTCTGATGCGCGTCGGCGTCATCACCTTCCCGGGAAGCCTCGACGATCGCGACGCCCAGCGCGCCGTGCGACTCGCGGGCGCCGAGCCCGTTGCCCTGTGGCACGGCGAGCACGACCTGCACGGTGTCGACGCCCTCGTTCTGCCCGGTGGTTTCAGCTACGGCGACTATCTGCGTGCCGGCGCGATCGCGAGCCTCTCGCCGATCATGGCCGAGGTCGTCACGGCGGCCGAGCGCGGCATGCCCGTGCTCGGCATCTGCAACGGCTTCCAGATGCTCGCCGAAGCGCACCTCCTCCCCGGCGGGCTCATCCGCAACGACCATGGCAGCTTCATCTGCCGCGACCAGCGACTGCGCGTCGAGAACACGTCGACCGCGTGGACGAACGGTTTCGCCGAGCAAGCCGAGATCACCATCCCGCTCAAGAACGGCGAAGGCGGGTTCATCGCCGACGCCGAGACCATCGCGCGACTCGAGGGCGAAGGCCGCGTGGTCTTCCGCTACCTCGGCGTGAACCCCAACGGGTCGATCGACGACATCGCGGGCGTCTCGAACGAGCGCGGCAACGTCGTGGGCCTCATGCCGCACCCCGAACACGCCGTCGAGGAGGGCTTCGGCCCCGACACCCCGCTCGCCATGCGCTCGGGCACCGACGGCCTCACCCTCTTCACCTCCGCGATCAGCTCCCTGCTCGCCGCCTGACCCGTCCACCGCCTCGGCGGTGGTGCCGACTTCGCGTCGGCGGCATCGCCCCGGTGCCGCCCCCGTCGGCGAGTGGCAGACATCCGCTCCCCGACATCCACCGAAACCAGGAATCATGGCTCAGCCCGTCGACGCCGCCGACCTCGACATCGCGACCGAGGCCCGTCGCCGCCGCACCTTCGCGGTGATCTCGCACCCGGATGCCGGCAAGTCGACGCTCACCGAAGCGCTGCTGCTGCACGCCCGCGCCATCACGACCGCGGGAGCCGTGCACGGCAAGGCGGGCCGTCGCGGCACCGTCTCCGACTGGATGGCGATGGAGCAGGAGCGCGGCATCTCGGTGACGTCGACCGCGATCCAGTTCGATTACGACGACACGATCATCAACCTCGTCGACACCCCCGGGCACGCCGACTTCTCCGAAGACACCTACCGCGTGCTCTCGGCCGTCGACGCCGCCGTCATGCTCGTCGACGCCGCCAAAGGCCTCGAGGTGCAGACGATGAAGCTCTTCGCGGTGTGCAAGCAGCGCGACCTGCCCGTGATCACCGTCATCAACAAGTGGGACCGCCCGGGCCTCGACGCCCTCGCGCTGCTCGACGAGATCAAAGACCGCACCGGACTCGTGCCGACCCCGCTCACGTGGCCGGTCGGCATCGCGGGCGACTTCCGCGGGGTTCTCGACCGCTCGACGGGCGAATTCGTGCACTTCGACCGCTCCCCGGGAGGTGCGACGAGGCCGATCGCCGAGCGACTGTCGCCCGCCGAAGCCGAGGAGCGCGAGGGGGTCGCGTGGGAGACCGCCGTCGAAGAGGTCGAGCTCCTCGACGCCGAAGGGCAGGATCACGACGACGAGCGCTTTCTCGGCAACGAGACCACGCCCGTGCTGTTCAGTGCCGCCGTCGCCGGGTTCGGTGTGCACGAACTGCTCGAGACGCTCGTCGAGATCGCTCCGCCCGCCGACGCCCGAGTGGATGCCGCGGGCGAGCGTCGCGGGGTCGACACCGACTTCTCGGGCTTCGTCTTCAAAGTGCAGTCGGGGATGAACACCGCGCACCGGGACCACGTCGCGTTCGTGCGCGTGTGCTCGGGGCTGTTCCGCCGCGGGATGATCGTGACCCACCAGGCCACCGGGCGCCCGTTCGCCACGAAATACGCCCAGCAGCTCTTCGGTCGCGTGCGCGAAGTAGCCGACTACGCGTGGCCGGGCGACGTCGTCGGGCTTGTCAACGCGTCGGCGCTGCGCGTCGGCGACTCGGTGTTCGAGGGCACCCCCGTCGAGTTTCCCCGACTGCCGATGTTCTCGCCCGAACACTTCAGGGTCGCGCGCTCCGCCGACTCGAGCAAGCACAAGCAGTTCCGCCGCGGAATCGAGCAGCTCGACCACGAGGGCGTCATCCAGGTGATGCGAAGCGACCTGCGCGGAGACCAGTCCCCGGTGCTCGGCGCTGTGGGCCCCATGCAATTCGAGGTCGTCGTCGAGAGGATGACCCACGACTTCGGTGCCGCCATCCGCCTCGAAACCCTGCCGTACGAGGTCGCGAGAGGTACAGACCCCGCCGGAGCAGCCGCTCTCGAGAAGGAGCGCCAGTGCGAAGTGCTCACGAGATCGGATGGCGCGCTCATCGCGCTCTTCAGCACGCAGTGGCGGTTGCAAGCGCTGCAGAAACTGCACCCCGACGTGCTGCTCGGCGAAGTCGCGGCATTCGGGCGCGGCTGAGGCCGGTTTCGATCGCACGGCCGGGCGACGCGGCACTCAGCGCGCTCGGGTAGCCTCGAACGCTGTGCATTTCCCGTGTGACTTCCGCGCCCCAACGAGATAGGAGCACCCCCTGACCAAGCTCGACCGCACGTCCGCCACGAAAGGCGCGTCTCCCGACGCCCCTGACGTCACCCCTGCACCCTCGCGCCTCGCCGTCTGGGTGTTCTGGCCCGCCGCCGTCATCATCCTCGGCATCGCCGCTTTCGCGCTCATCGCGCCTGATGTCGCCACGAACGTCTTCTCGACCCTGCAGACCACGGTCGTCAACTCGTTCAGCTGGTATTACGTGCTCCTCGCCGCGATGTTCGTCGTCTTCGCGATCTGGATGGGGGCGAGCCGATTCGGCGACATCAAACTCGGCAACGACGACGACAAGCCCGAGTTCTCGTTGCTCGCCTGGATCTCGCTGCTCTTCGCCGCCGGGATGGGCATCGGCCTCGTCTTCTACGGTGTCTCCGAGCCGCTCACCCACTACGCGAGCCCGCGTCCGGGTGTGACCGGCTCCGACACCGAGCTCGCGCAAGCGGCCATGTCGCAGACCTTCCTGCACTGGGGGCTCCACGCCTGGGCGATCTACGTGGTCGTCGGACTCGCCCTCGCCTACGCCATCCACCGTCGCGGCCGCCCCGTCTCGATCCGCTGGGCTCTCGAGCCCCTGCTCGGCAAGCGCGTGCGCGGCGGCTGGGGCAACGCGATCGACGTCATCGCCCTCGTCGGAACCGTCTTCGGTGTCGCGACCTCGCTCGGCCTCGGCGTGCTGCAGATCTCCGCGGGTCTCGAGTCGGCGAGCATCGTCGAGTCGTCGCTCACCATCCAGATCATCGTCATCGCGATCATCACCGGTCTCACGATCATCTCGCTCGTGTCGGGGATCGGGCGCGGCATGAAGTGGCTGTCGACAGCCAACCTGCTTCTCGCCGCAGCGCTCCTGATCTTCCTGCTCTTCTCGGGCCCGACCCAGTTCCTCCTGCGCGAGTTCGTGCAGTCGATCGGAAACTACCTGCAGAACTTCCTCGGGTTGAGCTTCACCGTGAGCGCCTTCGCGGGCACCGAGGGCGAAGAGTGGCAAGCGGGCTGGACGACCTTCTACTGGGGCTGGTGGATGTCGTGGGCCCCGTTCGTCGGTGTGTTCATCGCCCGCGTCTCGCGCGGCCGCACCGTGCGCGAGTTCGTCGTGGGAGTTCTCCTCGTGCCGACGCTCATCACGTTCCTCTGGTTCGCGGTGCTCGGCGGGAGCGCGCTCTACCGCGAGCTCTACGGAGCGGGCGGGCTCGTCGGCGACGACGGCTCCGTCGACTCCAACTCCGCCCTCTTCGCCCTCTTCGAGGGCATGCCCGGCGAGATCGTGCTCACCTTCGGGGCGATCCTGCTCATCGGTGTGTTCTTCGTCACGTCGTCGGACTCCGGCTCACTCGTCATGTCGATGATCGCCACGGGTGGCTCGCCCGACCCGAAGAACCGCATCCGCGTCTTCTTCGCCGTCGCCACGTCGGTGCTCGCCATCGCACTCCTCCTCGCGGGGGGACTCGACGCACTGCAGACCGCGGCGATCCTGTCGGCCCTGCCCTTCAGCGTCGTCATGATCCTCATGTGCATCGCGACCGTCATCGCCTTCCAGCGGGAACGTCGCGCCTACGATCGCGCCCGGCGTGCCGCGTTCGTCGGCGACATCGGCGAGTTCTACGGACTCGAGGTCGAAGCACCGGGCGAACGCGAGCCGGTGCACCCGCTGCGCCGCCTCGGCGAGAGGCTGCGCGGCGGTGCGAAGGCGACGACCGCGCCGACCGGGGCCACGCGCACCGTTGCCCCCGGGGCCGCCGGTGCACCCGGGGCGACCGGGCCGGCAGGGGAAGACCGTGAGGTCGGCCCCGACGAGGTCGACGACGTGCGCCGGGCACTCCGCGACTCCGACGAGCTCCCCGAGCACGGTAACGACCGCAGCTAGACAGCGACTCGACCCTGCACCGAGGTCCCGGCACCCGATGGGTGTCGGGACCTCGTCGTTCGCCGGGCGTGACGCGCGCGCGGGCGCGCGTGCGGGCGCTAGCGCGCGTGGCAGGTTGATGCGCGTGGCTCGCGACATCCGCCGCCCATTTCGGCATCCGCTGTTCTGATGTGCCCGGCGGATGCCGATCGGCCCGGCGCCCGCGCGATCAACCCGGGTTCGGGGCAGCCGGCACGGGGAGCCGGCATTGGGAGCCGGAGCCGCGCCGATGCGAGGATGCGCGCTGTGGCCACGACGTTTCGCACATCCGATCCACCCGATCAGCGGATGACGGCGCGAACGGGATCGGACCAGCCGCGACGGCACGCACAAAGGGGGTCCCGCCTCAGCGGAACCCCCTCCTCGAGCTCGATCGACTACGCGTCGACCACGATCGCCGTGATCACGGGCGAGCGGCGGTGCTTGCGCTGCAGCCAGCGTCCGAGCGTCTTGGTGAAGAGCTGCTCGAGCTCCTGGCCGTCGCGCACGCGCTGCGCCTTCATGGCGTCGTCGATCGCGCGGGTCGCCTCGCGGATCCACTGGTCGTCGTGCACGAACCCGCGCGCCAAGAACTCGACCGGCTCGACGAGCTTGCCGGTCTTCTGGTCGAAGATCCCGAGCACCGTGATGGCGCCCTCCTCGGCGAGCACGCGGCGATCGTTGAGTGCCTCTTCGCTCGCCCCACCCACGTGGGCGCCGTCGACGAAGACGTAGTCGACCTTCACGCGACCGGTGATGGATGCACGCCCGTCGACGAGGTCGATGGTGACACCGTTCTCGGCGATGAGGGTGCGGTCTTCGGCGACACCCGTGCGGATCGCGAGTTCGGCGTTGGCCACGAGGTGGCGCCACTCGCCGTGCACGGGCATGACGTTCGACGGCTTCACGATGTTGTAGCAGTAGACGAGCTCGCCCGCACTCGCGTGGCCGGAGACGTGCACCTTCGCGTTGCCCTTGTGCACGACGTTCGCACCCCAGCGGGTGAGTCCGTTGATCACGCGGTAGATGGCGTTCTCGTTGCCGGGGATGAGCGAACTCGCGAGAAGCACGGTGTCGCCCTCGCCGATCTTGATGATGTGCTCGCGGCTCGCCATGCGCGAGAGGGCGGCCATGGGTTCACCCTGCGAGCCGGTGCACACGAGCACGACCTTGTCTGCGGGCATCCGCTCGAGCTCTTTGAGGTCGACGACGAGACCCTTGGGCACGTTGAGGTAGCCGAGGTCACCGGCGATCGCCATGTTGCGCACCATCGAGCGGCCGACGAACGCGACCTTGCGGTTATGGCGTGCCGCGGCATCGAGAACCTGCTGGATGCGGTGCACGTGGCTTGCGAAGCTCGACACGACGATGCGGCGGGGCGCGGTGCGGAACACCTCGTCGACGGCCGGGCGGATGCCCTCCTCCGACATCGTGAAGCCGGGCACCTCCGCGTTGGTGGAGTCGACGAGGAACAGGTCGACCCCCTCCTCGGCGAGGCGCGCGAACGCCCCGAGGTCGGTGATGCGCTTGTCGAGAGGGAACTGGTCCATCTTGAAGTCACCCGTGTGCAGCACGAGGCCCGCATCGGTGCGGATCGCGATCGCGAGGCCGTCGGGGATGGAGTGGTTGACGGCGACGAACTCGAGGTCGAACGGACCCATCTCGCGGGTCTCGCCCTCCTTCACCGTGATGAACGGCGGCTTGAGCTTGTGCTCCTGGAGCTTCGCCCCGAGGAACGCGAGCGTGAGCTGCGACCCGATCACGGGGATGTCTTCGCGCTCCTTCAGGAGGTACGGCACACCGCCGATGTGGTCTTCGTGGCCGTGGGTGAGTACGATCGCCTCGATGTCGTCGAGGCGGTTACGGATCGACGAGAAGTCGGGCAGGATGACGTCGATGCCCGGCTGGTTCTCTTCGGGGAACAGCACGCCGCAGTCGACGATGAGCAGTTTGCCCTTGTGCTCGAACACGGTCATGTTGCGACCGATCTCGCCGAGCCCCCCGAGGGCGGTGACGCGCAGGGCGCCGTCGTTGAGGCGGGGCGGTTTGCCGAGATCGAGCGGATGCATGGTCATAGGGCTTCTCTCTGAAGTCGTGTGGATGGTGCAGGAATGCGTGTGTGGGGCGAGCGGGGCGCGGGCCGGAGGCGGCGCGGTGAGGGCTCGTCTCCCCTATTCTCCACCCTCGACCGCGTGAGACGGGCGACGGCGGCGCGAACAGGGTCTGTACAGCTCACCGGGAGCGGAGCTGGGCGATGAACTCGTCTGCCCACGCGAGGTGGTCGCGGAGGCGTTCGCGGCGTTGCTCGGCGTCGACGATGAACCCCTGCAGGCGCTCCCGGGCGGCGGCGACATCCGTCTCGGCCGGGGTGTTCTCGAGGGCGTGCACGATGTCGAGCACCTCGCCCATCTCGTCGAGACTGAAACCGAGGGGCTTCATGCGGCGGATCACCATGAGTCGTTCGAGATCGTCGTCGTCGTAGAGACGGAAGCCACCGTCAGACCGGTCGGAGGGATGAAGCAGACCGACCTCGTCGTAGTGGCGGATGGTGCGCAGCGAGAGTCCTGTCTTGTCTGCGAGTTCGCCGATCTGCATCCGTTCAGGCACGAGAACAACTATACCCTCACGTGAGGGTAGGGTTGTCTCCGGCGCGATCGCGCCCCCACATCTCCGCGCCGACAGTGACGTCGCACGCCGCATCCCCGACACCACCGCAAGGAGCACCCATGCCCATCACCGAACGCGCGCCCGCCGCATCCGCCCCCGGAGCCCGCAACCCCCACGGCGTCATGACGGCGCTCCGCACCCCGCGCATCCTCACGCGCGAAGTTCTCGCCGGCCTTGTCGTCGCGCTCGCCCTCATTCCCGAGGCGATCTCCTTCTCGATCATCGCGGGCGTCGACCCGCGGCTCGGGCTGTTCTCGTCGTTCGTCATGGCCATCTCGATCGCCATCCTCGGCGGGCGCCCCGCCATGATCACCGCGGCGACCGGAGCGATCGCCCTCGTCATCGCGCCCGTCGCCCGTGACCACGGCGTCGACTACCTCATCGCGACGGTCATCCTCGGCGGGGTGTTCCAGGTGATCCTCGCCGTCATCGGCGTTGCGAAGCTCATGAGGTTCATCCCGCGCAGCGTGATGGTGGGATTCGTCAACGCCCTCGCGATCCTCATCTTCACGTCGCAGATCCCCTACCTCATCGGGGTGCCGTGGCTCGTCTACCCGCTCGTCGCCGGCGGGATCATCATCATGGTCCTCCTGCCGCGCATCACGCGCATCATTCCGGCGCCGCTCGTCGCCATCGTGGTCATCACCGTCGCGACCGTCGTCGCGGCGATCGCCGTGCCGACCGTCGGCGACCAGGGCGAACTGCCCGACGGACTCCCGTCGCTGTTCTTCCCCGACGTTCCCCTGAACCTCGACACCCTCGCGATCATCGCGCCCTACGCCCTCGCCATGGCGCTCGTCGGGCTGCTCGAGTCGCTCATGACCGCGAAACTCGTGGACGACATCACCGACACGCGCTCGCAGAAGACCCGCGAGAGCTGGGCGCAAGGCGTCTCCAACATGCTCTCCGGTTTCTTCGGCGGCATGGGCGGCTGCGCCATGATCGGCCAGACGATGATCAACGTGAAAGCCTCCGGTGCTCGCACGCGCATCTCGACCTTCATGGCCGGGGTGTTCCTCATCATCCTCATCGTGCTGCTCGGCGACGTCGTCGCGATCATCCCGATGGCGGCCCTCGTCGCCGTCATGATCATCGTGTCGGTCGCGACCTTCGACTGGCACAGCATCCGCATCTCCACCCTCAAGCGCATGCCCAAGAGCGAGACGATCGTGATGGTGGCCACGGTCGCGGCCGTCGTCATCACCCACAACCTCGCGATCGGCGTCATCCTCGGGGTCGTCGTGGCGATGATCCTCTTCGCGCGACGCGTCGCGCACTTCGCCACCGTCGAGCGCACCCTCAACGAGACGCCCGACGGCACGGATGTCGCGCACTACACGGTCTCGGGCGAACTGTTCTTCGCCTCGAGCAACGACCTCACCACCCAGTTCGACTACGCCGACGACCCGCACGACGTCGTCATCGACATGAGCGGGTCGCACGTGTGGGACGCCTCGACCGTCGCGTCGCTCGACGCCATCACGACCAAGTACGAGAAGCACGGCAAAACGGCGACCATCATCGGCATGAACCAGGCGAGCACCGACATCCACACGCGGCTCGCGGGCAACCTCGGGGCGGGGCACTAGGGCGGGGGCACTGGGGCGGGTGCCGCGGTCGCGGGCTGGGCGCCGTCGGGGCGGGTCGCACCCCGCCTCCGCTCAGGCACGCGACGGTAGGCTCGCAGCCGCACACCGGCGCGCGCGAACCGTGCGCCCCGCGACATCCCGTCCCCTGACGTCACACCTCCGGAGCCCCGTTGTCACCGAGACTCTTCTACCGCACGCTCTCGATCGCCGAAGCGGTCACCTGGACGATGCTCCTCACGGGCATGTTCCTCAAATACGTCGTCGACGTGACCGATGTCGGTGTCACGATCGGTGGGGCCGCCCACGGGTTCGTCTTTCTCGCGTACTGCATGACGGTCGTGGTCGTGGGCCTCAATCAGCGCTGGAGCGTCGGGCTCATGATCGGCGGTTTCGCGTCGGCGGTGGTGCCGTATGCGACGATCCCGTTCGACCGCTGGCTGGAGCGCCGCGACCGGCTGACCGGCGGATGGCGGCGCACCGCCGTCGAGGGTGACCCGCGTGATTCGCGACCTCTCGACCGTCTCGTGCGCTGGCTCATCCGTCACCCAGTGCTTTTCGGGGCGCTCTTCGTGGTCGCCCTCGTGGCGGTCTACGCGACCCTGCTCGTCGTGGGCCCACCCGGCGGCGACTGACCCCGCCGCCCCCCAAACCCCCCGCCCACAGTGCGCAGTTTCCGCGAGCGTATGCCGGATCCGACGTACGCTCGCGGAAACTGCGTACCTTCGGGGCCCGCAGCTTGCGCGGCCGCAGCCCGCGCGGCCGCAGCCCGCGCGGCCGCAGCCCGCGCGGCCGCAGCTTGCGCGACCGGAGCCCGCGCGGGGCGGGGCCGCGACCCCTCGATAGACTGAGGCGACCGTGCCGGTCGTCGAACGCGAGGAGCACCGCACACGTGAGCGCCACCACCCCCACCCGTCCCGCACCGGATTCGGTGAGCAACGCCGCCGCGACTCCCGACAAAGAGCAGCCCTACGGCGCCCTCGGGCTGAAGGCCGACGAGTACGCGAAGATCCGCGAGATCCTCGGCCGGCGCCCCACGAGCGGCGAGCTCGCGATGTACTCCGTGATGTGGAGCGAGCACTGCTCCTACAAGAGCTCCAAGATCTACCTGCGCCAGTTCGGCCAGAAGGTCAGCCCCAAGATGACCGAGAACCTCATGGTCGGCATGGGCGAGAACGCCGGGGTCGTGGATGTCGGCGAAGGCTGGGCCGTGACGTTCAAGATCGAGTCGCACAACCACCCGTCCTACATCGAGCCCTTCCAGGGCGCGGCCACGGGTGTCGGCGGCATCGTGCGCGACATCATCTCGATGGGTGCCCGCCCGGTCGCCGTCATGGACGCCCTCCGTTTCGGCGCGATCGACGCCGAAGACACCGCGCGCGTCGTCGACGGCGTCGTGTCGGGCATCAGCTTCTACGGCAACTGCCTCGGCCTCCCCAACATCGGCGGGGAGACCTACTTCGACGCCGTCTACCAGGCCAACCCCCTCGTCAACGCCCTCGCGGTCGGCGTTCTGCGCCACGAAGACCTGCACCTCGCCAACGCACGCGGTGTCGGCAACAAGGTCGTGCTGTTCGGCGCGCGCACGGGCGGCGACGGCATCGGCGGGGCGTCCATCCTCGCGTCCGACTCGTTCTCCGAGGGCGGCCCGACGAAGAGGCCCGCCGTGCAGGTCGGCGACCCGTTCGCCGAGAAGGTGCTCATCGAGTGCTGTCTCGAGCTGTTCGCGCAGGACCTGGTCGAAGGCATCCAGGACCTCGGTGCCGCCGGCATCTCGTGCGCGACGAGCGAGCTCGCGAGCAACGGCGACGGCGGGATGCACATCGAGCTCGACAGGGTTCTGCTGCGCGACCCGTCTCTCACGGCCGAGGAGATTCTCATGTCGGAGAGCCAGGAGCGCATGATGGCGATCGTCACGCCCGAGAAGCTCGAGGGGTTCCTGAAGGTCGTCGAGAAGTGGGATGTCGAGACGAGCGTTCTCGGCGAGGTCACCGACACCGGGCGGCTCATCATCGAGTGGCAGGGTGAGACGATCGTCGATGTCGAGCCGCGCACCGTCGCGGTCGACGGCCCCGTCTACGAGCGCCCCGTCGCCTACCCGACCTGGATCGACGCCCTGCAGGCCGACTCCGCGTCGAGCCTCGCGCGCCCGGCCGACAGCGCCGAGCTGCGCGCGCAATTCTTGACCCTCCTCGGCAGCCCCAACATCGCCGACAAGAGCTGGATCACCGACCAGTACGACCGCTACGTCATGGGCAACACGGCACTGTCATTCCCCGACGACGGCGGCATGGTGCGCGTCGACGAGGAATCGGGGCTCGGCTTCTCGGTCGCGACCGACGCCAACGGCCGCTTCTGCCAGCTCGACCCCTACACCGGCGCTCGCGTCGCCCTCGCCGAGGCGTTCCGCAACGTCGCCGTCACCGGCGCGACCCCGGTCGCCGTCTCCGATTGCCTCAACTTCGGCTCACCGGAAAACCCCGAGGTCATGTGGCAGTTCTCCCGCGCGGTCGAGAGCCTCGCCGACGGCTGCCTCGAACTCGAGATCCCGGTCACGGGCGGCAACGTGTCGTTCTACAACCAGACGGGGGATGTCCCCATCCACCCGACCCCGGTCGTCGCCGTTCTCGGCGTCATCTCCGACGTCGCGACGCGCATCCCCTCGGGGTGGCAAGACGAGGGCGACAACATCTACCTGCTCGGCACCACGGCTGAGGAGTTGGACGGATCGGCATGGGCGGGAGTCATCCACGACCACCTCGGCGGTGTGCCTCCGGTCGTCGACTTCGAGGCCGAGAAGGCTCTCGCCGAACTCATCTCGGCCGGTGGTTCCGGCAGCCTCATCGGCGCGGCGCACGACCTCGCCGACGGCGGCCTCGCGGTCGCCCTCGCCGAAGCGGTGCTGCGTTTCGGCATGGGTGCGCGCGTGTGGCTCACCGAGATCATGCAGCGTGACGGTGTGGATGCCGCGACCGCCCTCTTCAGCGAGTCGACCGGTCGCGTGATCGTGTCGGTTCCGCGCGAAGACGACGTGCGCTTCCAGGGCCTGTGCGAGGGTCGCGGCTACCCGGTGCTGCGCATCGGGGTGACCGACGACTCGGGCGAGCTCGAGGTGCAAGACGAGTTCACGGTGTCGCTCGACGACCTGCAGCGGGCGCACCGCTCGACGCTTCCCGCGCACTTCGGGCCCCGCGTCGGCGACTGAGCCGCCGCGCAGCCCTCGCGCAGCTCCCGCGCCGCTGCCCGCCACAGCAGGAGAAATCCCGCGATGCGCGCGCTCTGCAGGAGAATTTTCTTCTCGGCAAACAGACACTCCTGCGTCGCCGTCGCCGTTCCTCGTGTAGCAAGGGAGAAGCATCATGCAGCCTCGAACTGTCGCCGTCATCGGCGCCCTGACGATCGCCCTCGGTTTCATCGTTGCGCAACTTCTCACCGCGGCGGCGGGAGCCGTGAGCCTCTACGGCGGCACGCAGCTCGATCAGACCCTTCTCGCCGTGGTCTTCAGCCTGGGCGGGCTGGTGACGGATGTCGCGGTGCCCCTCGGTTCGGCCATGGTCGGTGTCGGAGCTGCCCTCCACTTCACCCGACGACAGCACGAGCACGCCTGACTGGGGCGGATGCGTCGGTCAGCTCGAGCCCACCAGCACGCCCACGACGGATGCCTGCCGCGAACCCCACTCGCTCCCTACGGCCGGAAGCGCTCGCCCGTCCACTGCTCCGAGAGCCGCCACAGTTCGCGTCCGAAGTCGGGGGAGGCACTCGACGCGACCGGGGTGACGGCCACAGGGAGCCCCTTGGTCAGGTATTCGGGCCCGAAGAAGTCACCGCTCACCGCCGCGGGGTCGGTCGCCGCGCGCACGACGGGCGCGGCTCCCCGGTTCTTGCCCTGAGCACCGAACGCGAGGAGCATGCCCGCGCCGCCCCCCTCGACGATGCCGCCACGGGTGGCCGTGAGGCTGTCGATCGCGTAACCCGGGTGGGAAAGCACCGCGCTCACATCAGTTCCGGACGCGCGCAACCGACGGTCGAGCTCGAGGATGAAGCCGTGCACAGCGTGCTTCGTGAAACCGTAGGCACGGAAGAAACCGAAGCGGTGCTCGCTCTGCAGATCGGCGGGGTCGAGGGGCACGATGAGGGTCGCGAGACTCCCGAGCCCGACGATGCGGCTTTCGGGCGTGCGCTCGAGTGCCGGGAACGCCCGCGCGGTGAGCGCGAAATGCCCGATGTAGTTGGTGGCCATCGTGAGCTCGTGGCCGTCGACGCTCGTCTGGCGGTCGCGGGCACCGGTCGTCGTGCCGGCGTTGAGAATGAGCCCGTCGACGCGGTCGAACTCGGCGATGCGGTCGCCGGCCGCGCGGGCCGACTCGAGCGACGACAGGTCGACGGGGAGGTACTCGAGCCGAGCGTCGGCGACGCGCGCGCGAATGGCCGCCTTCGCGACATCCGCTCTGCCCTCGTTTCTTGCGGCGATCACGATGGTGGCGCCCGCTCGCGCGAGCTGTTCGCCCGCGAAGTATCCGAGGCCCGCAGTGCCTCCCGTGATCACGAACCGGCGGCCGGTCTGGTCGGGGAGTCTCGACGGTGTCCAATTCATGTCGCGAGGCTAGCAATTCGTTCTCAATGAGCCCCGAATGCCATCTCAAGCGGTGCGCGGTGGCTCCCTCGCGCTCTACCGTGGGGTCATGCGCGAAACACAGCAACGGATCATCACCGACCTCGCCGTGAAGGCGACCATCGACCCCGCCGCCGAGATCGAGGCGCGAGTGGACTTCTTGTGCGCCTACGCCGAGCAGACCGGCGCGAAAGGGTTCGTTCTCGGCATCAGCGGCGGCCAGGACTCCTCCCTCGCCGGCCGACTGTGCCAGCTCGCCGTCGAGAGGCTCGCCGAGCGGGCCGTCGAGTCCGAGTTCCTCGCCGTGCGTCTGCCCTATTCGGTGCAAGCAGATGAGGATGACGCGCAGCTCGCCCTTTCGTTCATCCGCCCCACGCGCACCGTGACGTTCAACATCCAGCGCGGCGTCGACGGTTTCGAAGCCGAATACGCCGACGCCCTCGGCGACGAGATGGTCGACTTCACGAAGGGCAACGTGAAGGCGCGCTCGCGCATGGTCGCGCAATACGCGATCGCCGGCCAGCGCTCACTCCTCGTGGTCGGCACCGACCACGCCGCCGAAGCGGTGACCGGGTTCTTCACCAAGTACGGAGACGGTGGCGCCGACATCCTTCCGCTCTCCGGCCTCTCGAAGCGCCAGGGCAAGGCCCTGCTCGAGCACCTCGAGGCCCCCGAGCGCCTCTACCTGAAGGCGCCCACGGCCGACCTCCTCGACGACAACCCCGGCCAGACCGACGAGGCCAACCTCGGACTCACCTACGCCGACATCGACGCTTTTCTCGAGGGGCAGGATGTCGCGGTCGAGGTCGCCGAGACGATCGAGGCGCGCTATCTCGCGACCGAGCACAAGCGCCGCACCCCGGTCGCGCCGAGCGACGACTGGTGGCGCGTGACCGACGAGAACAGCTACACGACCTGACCGATTTCGCTCGCGCGCGCGAGCGTCGTACGGTCGACACGTGACCGCCTCTCCCCCCTCCCGCGGCGGCGGGTCGGTCGCCGCGTCCGGGCTCGTCGTGCTCGGCCTCGCGTGCCAGGAGGTGGGTGCTTCCGTCGCCGTTCTGCTGTTCCCGACGGCGGGCGCTCTCGGCACCGTGACCCTGCGCCTCGTGTTCTCGGCCCTCTTTCTCGTCGCGATCTTCCGACCGCGCTGGCGCGGCCGCTCGCGCGCCGACTGGGGCGTCGTCGCGGGGTTCGGCCTCGTGCTCGCGGGCATGAACGTGATGTTCTACGAGGCGCTCGCGCGATTGCCTCTCGGTGCCGCGGTGACGATCGAGGTCGTCGGGCCCCTCATCCTGTCTGTCGTGATGGGGCGGAGGCTCGCGAGCTGGTTGTGGGCGGTGCTCGCGTTCGTCGGGGTCGCCCTGCTCGGGGCCGGAGGTGTCACAGGGTTGGACCCCGTCGGCGTGCTCTTCGCGGCGGGGGCGGGCGCGGCATGGGCCGGATACATCCTGCTCTCCGCGCGCACCGGAAGCCGCTTCGAGCGACTCGACGGACTCGCGATCGCGATGGTGATCGGGAGCCTCGCGACCCTGCCGTTCGGCATCGCCGCGACCGGGTCGGTGCTCTTCTCCCCGACCGTGCTGCTGCTCGGAGCCGCGATCGCCGTGCTGTCGTCGGCGATCCCCTACGCCGCCGAACTCATCGCCCTGCGGAGGGTCACCGAGTCGGCGTTCGCGATCCTCATGAGCCTCGCGCCCGCCGTCGCTGCCCTCGCGGGGCTGCTCGTGCTCGGGCAGCAACTCACGCTCGTGCAATACATCGCCATCGGCCTCGTCATCGTCGCGAGTGCTGGCGCCGTACGAACGTCGAATCGTCAAGCGCGCCAGCCCGGCGACATCGTGCCGCCCACGCCGTGAGCGGCCCGGCGCCGCCCCGGCACCCGGCCCCCGCGAACCGCCGCTCAGAGCCCTTCGGGCAGCGGGGACGTCGGGCGGCCGATGAGGCGTGAGAGATCGCCCGGTGTGACGGCGAGCAACCCCTCGCGGATGTTCTGGTCGAGCCCGACGACGAACCCGGCCGTGCCTTCGTCGAGACCCGCCGCGAGCAGGGAGGCGCGGTGCTCGTCCGGCGTCAGTCGCACGTAGGTCACGTCGCGCCCGACGAGGTCGGTCACCGCGGCCGCGAGCTCGTCGTAGCTCCACGCGTAGTCGCCGCTGAGCTCGAGCGTGCGGCCCGTGAGCGAGTCGTCGAGGAGGGCGACGGCGGCGGCCTCGGCGAAGTCCCGGCGCGTGGCACTCGCGACCCGACCGTCACCGACACTCGCCTCGATCGTGCCGCTCTCGCGAGCTGACGCGACCTGGGCCGCGTAGTTCTCGGTGTACCAGCCGTTGCGCAGAATCGTGAACGGCACCCCCGACGCGATGAGGTGCTCTTCGGTCGCCTTGTGCTCGGGGGCGAGAAGCAGATCGGATGTCGTCGCATCGAGCACCGAGGTGTAGATCACGCGGGCGACTCCCGCGTCTTTCGCCGCGTCGATCATGCCGCTGTGCTGGGCGACGCGCTGCCCGACCTCGCTCCCCGACACGAGCAGCAGCGTGTCGCCGCCCTTCACGACGGCGGAGAGGGTCGAGGGGTCGCTGTAGTCGACGACCGCGGTCGGCACCGAGAGCGAACCGAGTCGCTCGGCGTTGCGTCCGGTCGCGAGGATGTCTGCGGGGTCGGCGCCGCGAGCGAGAAGCGCGTCGACGACGAGGGATCCGAGGGAGCCCGTGGCTCCGGTGACGATGTAGGTCATGAGGGTGTCCTTTCGTAGGTGCACCGACTCAAACGCCTGCGGCCCGAAAAGCTTCCCGCCCGGTCGAGGGATGTCGCCTACTCGTGGGTCTCGATCGTGCCCGTCGAAGCGATCTGCTCGTGGTGGTGGATGACCTCCGCGACGATGAAGTTCAGAAACTTCTCCGCGAACGCCGGGTCGAGGTGCGACTCTTCGGCGAGCGCACGCAGTCGGGCGATCTGAACCGCCTCACGGTCGGGGTCGGACGCCGGGAGCCCGGTCGTCGCCTTGAGCCAGCCGACCTCCTGGGTGAACTTGAACCGTTCGGCGAGGAGGTGGACGAGCGCGGCGTCGATGTTGTCGATGCTGCGACGCAAGCTCAGCAGCTTCTCGGTTCCGTCGACAGGGTGGGGTGAGCTCATGCTCCCAACCTATTGCGTCGGCCAGACGCCCGACAGGCTCAGCGACCGGGTGGGGTCACTGAGCCTGTCGACAAAGCTGCTCTCGTCGAGAGGACCTACTCGACGATGGAGAGCGCGACGTCGATGTTTCCGCGCGTCGCGTTCGAGTACGGGCACATCTGGTGCGCTCCGTCGAGAACCTCCTGGCGGCGGTCGGCCGGAACACTCGGCAGGTACACGTCGAGCTCGACGGCGAGCTTCATGCCCTCGCCCTCTTTTCCGATCGAGACGCTCGACGACACGGCGGCCTCCGACGTGTCGACCTTGAGGCCGCGACCGACCGCGTGAACCGCGCCGAGGAAACACGCGGCGTATCCGGCGGCGAACAACTGCTCGGGGTTGGTGCCGTCGCCGGACCCACCCATTTCTTTGGGGGGACGGGTGTCGAAGTCGAGACGGTCGTCTTCGGAGCGGACGTGGCCGTCGCGGCCGCCTCCGGTTGCGTGGGCAATGGCCGTGTAGAGAGTTTCCATTGCCTCAGGCAACCACCGGAGTCTGAACGCCAGCCGCACAAAGGATCAATAGCGAAAGTCAGTGTGTCGGCATCGTGCGGAACAACACGGGTCTCCCCGCGTGTGCCGCCAAGCGCTCATCGAGAAGCGCCCTCACGTGCGGCCAGTCGTCGATGATCACGGAGAACATCGCGCTGTCGCGGAAGCTGCCGTCGGCGCGCACCATGTCGCGGCGCATGATGCCCTCGAACGTGGCTCCGAGCCGCGAGATGGCGGCGCGAGAGCGAGCGTTGAGAGCATCCGCCTGAATCTTGACGCGACCGAAGCCGTGGTCGAACGCGAGACCGAGGAGGAGCCTCTTGGCTTCGGCGTTGACGGCGGTGCCCCACACCCGCGGGTCATAGGCGGTCCAACCGATGTGTGCCGACTCGTTGCGCTCGTCGAAATCGCCGAGCGTCGTCGTGCCGACCACGTCGTCGGCGTGCGGGCCAGACGAGACCACGACGACGTAGACGTTGTTGCGACCCCACGAGTAGTAGGTCTCCGCCCACTCCACGAACCCTTCGAGGGTGTCGCGATAACCCGCGGGCCCACCGCCGTATCCTGCGGCGAAGACGATCGGGTGCCCGATGGCGGCGTAGAGGGCGGGCAGGTGGTCACGCGTCATCGGTTCGAGACGGATGACGGCGCCGACGAGGGTCTGCAGGGTGGGGGTGCGCGCGCTCACGTGACGATTCTCGCAGCCCCCCACGCCGAATGGCGCCCCGTGCGGGACGCCATTCGGTGGTGCGGTGCGGTGTGGTGCTAGTCGGTCTGCCGCGTGCGACGTGACGCCATGACCGCGAACAGGCCGGCGAGCAGCATCAGCAGCGCGATGACCGCGGGGACCACGCCGTCGGCACCGGTGTAGGCGAGCGAGCCGTCACTCGAACCCGAACCCGAACCGGCGGTGTCGCCGTCGGGGCTCACGCCCGAGTCGTCGGGAGTGGTCGGGTCCGTCGGGTCGGTCGGGTCGACCGGAACCGTCGGGTCCGTCGGGTCGACCGGATCCGTCGGGTCGACGGGCTCCGTCGGGTCGGTCGGGTCCGTCGGGTCGGTCGGGTCCGTCGGGTCGACCGGCACGACCGCGGCGGCGATCGAGAGACCGACGACGATCGGGTCGTGGTCGGACGAGCGATACGGACCGTCCTCGTAGAACAGCGTCGCGTTGTAGTTGTAGCGGCTGTACTCGAGGGCGATCGCCTCGACCGAGTTGATGTTCCAGATGTCGACGTCGTTCACGTCGGCCACGGCCGCGGCGTTGCCGAAGATGTGGTCGAGCGAACCGATGGCACCGTCGAACGAGTAGGTCTCCTTGCCGGTCGTCGCCCCGAGGCTCGCGAAACCCGCGTCGACGAGCACGTCGATGGGGTCCTCCTGGAGGTAGGAGTTGAAGTCGCCGACCAGGAAGACCCGCGCGTCGTCGTCACCCGCGGTGAGGTCGTCGGCGAAGTCGACGAGCGACACGGCCTGAAGCACGCGCGACGCGTTCGAGCCGCTTTGGCCGTCACCCTGATCGGCATCGGCGCCCGTTCCCGCCGACTTCGACTTGAAGTGGTTGACGATCGCGAGGAACTCGCTCTCATCGTCGCCGACGAGGCGGAACGATTGCGCGAGAGGCTCGCGCGCGTTCACGAAGGCGACCTGGTCGTCGAGGATGACCGACTCACCGACGGGCTCGATGACGGCGGGCTTGAAGATGAACGCCGTGCGGATGACATCCTCATCGAGCGGAACCGCGTCGGGCGAGGGCACGTAGTCCCACGTGCCGGCTCCCGCCGCCGCGTTGAGCGCGTCCGTCAGCTCGGCGACGGCCTCGTCACGGTCGACTCCGAAAGCGGCCGAGTTCTCGATCTCCTGGAGACCGACGACGTCGGCGTCGAGGCTGTTGAGCGCCGACACGATCTTGGCCTGCTGGCGGTCGAGGTCTTCCTGCTCGGCTGCGCCGCGGGCGTCACACCCGGTCCGCACCGTCACGGGGTCGCCGGCACGGTCGGTGAAGTACTCGCACCCGTCGAGCTCGTCGCCCGTCGTCGAGAAGTAGTTCAAGACGTTGAAGGTCGCGAGTGTCGCGTCTCCGCCGACGTCCTGCGGGGCGAGCGTGCGCGTGTTCTCGAATGTCGCGGGCTGCACGACATCCTCGTTCGCCTCGGTGAGCTGCGTGAGGGGCTGGAAGCTCCACGCATCGAAGCGGTAGTCGAGCACCACGGGGGTCTCGAAGGTCACGGCCGCACCGATGCGCACGGGCTCGGTCGTCGACAGGTACGGGAGCGGGATGCCCTTGTTGGCCTGCGAGTTGAAGTTGACCGTCGAACCGTCGTCGAGCGTGATGATCGCCGCCTGGTTCGCTGCGAGCGCCTCGAAGTACGCCGGGGTGCCCGGATCGACGACAGCCGTCGGTTGCACGAGGGGAGAGTCGCCCGCGGTCAGCACGATCGAGCCGTAGAAGTTGGTGTCGTAGTTGTCGGTGACCGTGAAGTCACCCGTCGGTGCGAGGAGCATGCCCTCGAGCGACTCGCGCTGCACGGCGTTCGGGGTCACCTCGACGACGGCCGGAACCGGGGCGTCGACGGTCTCGGTGAGCACAGTCAGGCCCCCCGTGACGACGGAGATCTGTGTCATTCCGAAATACTCGTCGACGATGCCCGTGACCTCGACGTAGCTCCCGATCGTCGCCTGGGTGACGGTCTGGGGCGAGTAGACGAAGATCGCGTCCGACGCGTCGTCGAGGGTCGCACCCGAACCCGGGGTCTGGATGTAGTAGCCGTCGAAGCCGCCCGTGGGGTAGCTCGCGGTCACGACGCCACGCGTCGTCACGGCCTCGCCGTCGAGAGCGCTCGCGGTGCCGGTGCCCTGGATCGCGTCGATCGCGATCGGGTCGGTGGCGACGGGAGGTTCGGGCTCGGGCTCGGGCTCGACCGAACCGGCTTCGCCGGCTGCGTTGGTCGGAGTGGGCAGCGCGGTCGTGAAGTCGGCGCTGTTGACGTCGGTATCGAGACCGGCGGCGCGGTTGAGCGAGGTCGTGAGGGATGCCGCAGTGGCGACCGAGGTCTCGAATGTGTTCGATGTCCCGTAACCGAGGAGATCGGTGACGAGCGAGTTTCCGACGATCGACCCAGTCGGTGGAGCCGTGAGTGCCGTGGCCTGGTCCGCGAGGAAGAGGGTTCCTGCGGTCCCCGAGAACGAGACGGTGGTCGTGATGTCCGGGGTCGGGAGCGGGGCGCCGTTCGTGGAGTTCGCCGTGCCCTGAATGAGGTAGTAACCACCCGCGGGGATGGAACCCGAAAGAGCGAGAACACCGCTGGGGTTTGTTGTTCCCGTCGCCGAGCGGTACTGCAGCGACATCCCGTCGAGGCTGATGGCCGCGTCGGTGGGGTTGTAGAGCTCAACGAACTTGTTGAGGTACGACGCTCCGGCGCTACCGCCGTTGAGGTAGGCCTCGTTGATGACGACATCGGTGCCGGCCGTGTTGGCCGACGCCGAAACCGCCACGAGGGGGCTGGCGACGAGGGCAAGGGCGAGAGCGCCGACGAGACCGGCCCTCCGCGATTTGCGCGTTGAAGAGTGCATAAAAGGAAGGTCTCCTGACATCCGTCATGGATGTGTGTGCTCGAAGGGGACGGCCGCGATCGCAGCCTCAATCAACCTACGTGAGGCAATGTGTCGAGCGGGTTAACACCGGGCGAGCAGTGGGGTCGACCGCCTGCCACGTAGCGGTGTCGAGCGGTGTGCGCAAGGGTGCGCGGCCCACCGCCCCCTGGGCCAAGATGGAACGATGCGCGAATTGACCTATGCCTCCAAGTCGTTTGTGACCACGGACGAGATCACCGACGCTCTGCTCGACCTCGTTACCGCCATCGACCGGCGAGACCACTCCGAGGCCGTGTGCGTGCCGTCGTTCACCCCCGACGGGAAGCTCACCGAAGCGCTCATGACCCTCGACGCCGGCAGCGAGGTCGTGGCCATGCCCGTCGACGTCGACATCGACACGGATGACGACACCCGCGCGGCGATCGCGGCGGCGGTCGAAGACATCCGCTCCCGCATCAACCGCAACACCAAGGCCACCGAGGCCAAAGCGATCAACGACGCCCACGATCACGGCGTCGACCTCGACGAGTTCTAGTCGAGGGCGAAGGCGCAGGCCGAGAGGCCGGGCCCGCACCGGAACGCTACGGGAGCGTCACCGACGCGAGCACCGATGCGTTGGTGGCGTCGCGCTCAGCCTGAGGGGTGTCGGGATTGCTGTGGATGAAGATGAAGATGTCGAATTCGTCGTAGCGCACGCCGAACTCGTGAACCCAGCCGTCGAAGAGCGGGTCGGCTCCGGCGATCTGGTAGAAGGTCTGACCTCCGGCCACGACATCGGGCAGTCGCTCCATCGGTTGCCCGCTCTCGGGGCTCTCCACTCTTTCCGTCGCGAAGACGTCGAGGTCGGCGTCGCCGAACGGGCTGTACTGATCGACCTCGAACCGCAGGATATTCCGGAGGTCGGCGGGAAGAGCGGTGAAGCCGCCGTCGGGGTCGCGAACGGCGTCGTCATCGGCGTACCCCTCGGGGGCGCGAATAGTCATCTCCCCCGACGTGAGCTCGACGGTGAACTCCGGCCCCGTAGCCGGGTCGACGGCAGGCGCCGCCGGCTCTGACGGCTCGGGCGACGGTGACGGCGACGCAGACGGCGAAGACGGCGCAGCGGATGGTGCGGGGTCGGCCGTCGTCTCCGAACCGGCGCCACATCCCGCGAGAACGGCGACGCTCCCGACCACCAGTGACGTGAGTGCGAGGCGACGTGCGACGGCGCCCATCAGTCGAGCAGGTCGTGGCGCGCGATGATGGCGTCTCGGCCGGGGCCTACGCCGATCGCCGAGATGCGGCATCCGCTCATCGCCTCGATCGCGAGAACGTATTTCTGCGCGTTCTCAGGCAGGTCGCCGAACTCGCGCACCCCCGTGATGTCGTCGCTCCAGCCCGGGAACTCCTCGTAGATGGGCTTCGCGTGGTGGAAGTCGGACTGCGAGACCGGCACCTCGTCGACGCGCACGCCGTCGACCTCGTAGGCGACGCAGACCGGGATGGTCTCGAGCCCCGTGAGCACGTCGAGCTTGGTCATGACGTAGTCGGTGACCCCGTTGATGCGCGCCGAGTAGCGCGCGATGGGTGCGTCGTACCAACCGGTGCGGCGAGGACGACCGGTGGTCGTGCCGAACTCGAAACCGGCGGCGCGCAAGAACTCGCCGGACTCGTCGAAGAGCTCGGTCGGAAAGGGGCCGGCGCCGACTCGCGTCGTGTAGGCCTTGACGATGCCGATGACCCGTTCGATGCGTCCCGGGCCGATACCGCCACCGGTCGCCGCGCCGCCCGACGTCGAGTTGCTCGACGTCACGAACGGATAGGTGCCGTGGTCGACATCGAGCATGGTCGCTTGGCCACCCTCGAAGAGCACGGTCTTGCCCTCGTCGAGCGCCTCGTTGAGCAGAAGCGACGTGTCGGCGACCATGGGGCGCAACCGGTCGGCATACGACAGCAGGGTCTCGACGACCTCGTCGGCGAGGATTGCGCGACGGTTGTAGACCTTGACGAGCAAGTGGTTCTTCTGGTCGAGAGCCGCCTCGACCTTCTGCCGCAGGATGCCCTCGTCGAACAGATCCTGAATGCGGATGCCCACGCGGTTGATCTTGTCGGCATAGCTCGGGCCGATGCCGCGCCCGGTCGTGCCGATCTGCTTCTTGCCGAGAAAACGTTCCGTCACCTTGTCGAGGGTGCGGTGGTAGTGCGTGATGACGTGGGCGTTCGCGCTCACGCGGAGCTTCGAGACATCCACCCCGCGCGCGATGAGGGCATCGAGTTCGTCGAACAGCACCTCGATGTCGACGACGACCCCGTTCGAGATCACGGGCACGACACCGTCGGTGAGGATTCCGGACGGCAAGAGGTGGAGGGCGTACTTCTGGTTGCCGATCACGACCGTGTGGCCGGCGTTGTTGCCACCGTTGAACTTGACGACGTAGTCGATGCGGCTGCCGAGGAGGTCGGTCGCCTTGCCTTTGCCCTCGTCACCCCACTGGGCGCCGATGATCACTACTGCGGGCATGGCCGCTCCTTCTGTTGCGAAAGGGGTACACGCGAGTCTATCGAAGGTGTCCGTCAACTCAGGTGTTGCACGACCATCCGCCCAGAATCGTGATTCGCACGTTTCGGTCGAGCGTCGAGGTCGATGACCATGTCCACTGGTCCCCCGTCGCGATCGTTGTGACGCGGGCCGTGTAATTCCCCTCCCCGAGCAGCCCCCCGAGCAGGTCGGCGTTGATCGTTCGACTGAGTGTCGTCGCTGGGGCCGTCGTGGAGTAGACAGGTGTCGACCCGGCCCCGAAGAGCTCCACTCGAAAGGCGGTCGGCGTAATCCCTCCCGACGGGGCCCTCCACGTCAGAGTCATATTCCCGAAGAAATTGGTGCTGCATCCGATCACTGTCGGCGCACCCACCAGCCCGAGCGGCGGGTTGACCGTCGCAGCCGTGACCGTTCCTCGTGCGAACTCGGAGTTCGTGAAGTTCGCCTCGACGGGCTGGGGCGCCATGGCGGCACCCGCCACGAGCACGCCTGCCGCGCCCAGCGCCGCGAGTCCCGCTCGCCACGATGGCATGCTCGCGCGCTCGGTGCTCATCGGTCTCTCCGCGGTGCCCGTTTGCGCAGCACGGTGGCTACGGCGGCGACGCCGAGCCCCGCGGTGATCGCCCCGAAAGCGAGAAGCGCGCCGAACCGCGGGTCGGCGCCGGTCCACGCGAGCGAACCGCCGCTCGCCGACCCGAGGTCGCCTGAACCTCCTCCGCCCCCGCCGGGACTCCCGCCCGCGCCATCCTGCTCCGGGTCCTGCCCAGCCGAACCGCTTCCGACCCCCACCCTGTCGCCCTCCGCCCACGCGTGGATCTCCACGTCGGCGCGCACTCCGTTCTCGTGTCCCGTGGCGTTGCGGGAGACGACGACCCGCAACCACCGCTCCTCGTTCGACGACATCACGCCGAGCACCTCGACCTCGCTCGACACGACGGGTGCCTCCGGTTGCAGAACGACTCTCTCTCCCGAGCACGCGTCGTCTTCCCACTGCCGCGAACACGCCTCGATGAGGTGCGAGAACACTCCCGGTTGCGACGACTCGAGCGCGACCCCGAACGTGACCGGCACGGGATGCGGGGGTGCCGCCTCGACACCGACGGTCCACACCACCGAGGCACCGACATCCATGTTCGTCATCGCCCTCCGGTCGCTCACGGTCGTGAGGGTCAGAAACTCCCCGGAGATGCGCGCGACACTCACCGACCCCGGAGCGGCGCTCGCACCTGCCGCCGGCACACTCGCCGCGGTCGCCATGGCGTTAGTCTGCGGGGTCGCGAGAGCGAGCCCCGTCGCGAGCCCGAGCACGACGACCGTCGACCCACCCAGTCGCGCTCGCGAGTCGCGGTGCCGTCGGGGTGCGGATGCCTCGACCCCGACATCTCGGGCACCCGCGCGCCTGGGCCAGAACGCCCAGGTCACGAGCGCGGCCGCTCCGGCGGTGATGCTCCCGAGCACCACGGGGTTCGAGAACCACTGCACCGTGTAGGCGAGGTGCGGCACCGACCAGAGCACCGATCGCACGGAGCTCACGGAGTAGGGGGCGGGGTCGTCGGTCTCGTTCGCGTCACCGCGCATCGTGATCACGCGCGTCGCGCCCGGCTCGACCGCGCCGTCGGACACGCTCGTCACGCGGTGCGTGACCGGCAGCTCGCCCGGTCTGCCGACCGTCACGACGTCGCCCACGGCGATGCTCGACGCGGGCACCTCGCGCACGACGGCGAGTGACCCCGTCGGGATCGTGGGAGACATCGACCCCGTCTTGAACATGATGAGCGTGATGTCGAAGACGACGCCGAGCACGACGAGCGCGACGCACAGCACACCCCCCGCGGCGAGCACGTTGAGCAGCCCACCGGCGAGCAGGCTCGCGACCGATCGCCGCTGCCTCCTCGCCCGGTGGGCTACCGGTGCCCCTCGTCGACTCGCCACGCGGTGCCGGCTAGGTGGAGGTTCCGAGAAGCTGCCACGTGGGCGTGGCCGACGTCCCCTGGAACGTGTTGGCGGTCGTCGACGGGAGTGTCACTTGGAAGCAGAGTTGCACGGGTGTCGCCCCCGCCGCAGCGATGGGAATCGAGGTTCCCGCCGTCGTCGCCGTCAGCGCGGTTCCCGGCGGGATGATCGTGGTCGTGCTCGCGCCGAAGGTCGCGGCCGTGCATCCGCCCGTCGCCGGCACCACGCGGATGCCGTAGGTGAGCGCGGGAGCGAGCGCGCCCGTCGACACCGGGGGTTGCACGACGATCGTGCCGGCGGTGCTCGCCGACTTCGTGCGCACCCAGAACCCGGCGTGGGTCTGCGCGCTCGGCGTCATGGCACCGACCGGCGGGCTGAAGGTGAGCGCCGCGGCCGACGCGGATGCCTCGTGGTCGCTGTATCCGGTCGTCGACGACGTCGTGCTGCCCTCGATCTGGAACACGCTCGCCGTGATCGTGGCACTCGCGTATTCGCTGTCGTTCCACGCGGCGAGCGTCGCCGCCGTTCCTGCGCTCAACACGAGCCCGCCGACCGCGAGCGCCCGCGCGCGCAACCACCACGACCTCGTCGTCGACCGCTCCCGGTGCGGGGAGACCATCGTGGCCTACCCGTCGACGGAGGTGGCGGTGAACTGCCACGTCGACGTCGTCTCCACCGACTGCTCGAGGTCGTCGTTCGCGGTCACGACGATGCACAGCTGAACGGCAGACCCGGCGTCGTCGACCGTGGCACCCTGGGTCAGGTCGACGGTGTCGCTCGCGACGGCCGCGTTCGACGTGAGGTCGGCACCCGACGCGATGGGGGTCTCCCCCGCGACGGCGGCCGCGCCACACGGCGATCCCGACGGGATCGAGTAGATGTCGTAGCTCAGGTTCTCCTCGTTGCCGACGGCGGGCGCCGTGGGCACTGTCGTCGCGATGGACTCGACCGCGAGGGTGGCGTCGACGGTCGTGCCCGCGGCGAGCCGCAGCCAGTAGCCCGAATAGACGACGTCGTCGGGAGCCAGGTTGTCGAACGGGGCCGTGAAGGTCAGGGCCGCGGCGTCACCGGGTTCAGCGTGGTCGCTGTAGGGACCGGCGGCGGTGACCTCGTTGCCCTCGAGGTTGAACGACCCCGAGGTGAAGACGCCGGTCGCGAACTCCGAGTCGTTCCACGCCGCGAGGGTGATCGCAGCGCCGACGCCGAGCACGAGCCCGCCCGCGAGCACGGCCCTCGCGCGCGGTCCCCGGCGGTGGGCTCGCGGCGACGGGCGCGTCGCAGAGAGGGCGGCGCCGGTGTCGGTGTCGGTGTCGGTCTGTGATGGGTGCAGAGATGTGGTCACGGTGGATCCCCCCGATAGATGGGGACCCCCGCCCCCGCGCTCAAACGATGAACCGCTCCACCCAGTGAAGCAACCCCACCAAACGCGAACGTGCCGTCGACGCTAACAACGCCGTCGACGACAGTCGATGCTCGGGGCCACGGGGATCGTGAAGTGCAGTAGTCGGCCGGGAGGTGGTGCGTAGATCGCGGTGACGGGCGCGGTAGCTAGCGCCGTTCGGCCTCGATCTGCGCCGCGGCGGTCGGGTCGGAGTCAGTGATGAGGGCGCCGAGTCGCTCGACCTCGCTCGATTCACCGATCGCCTCGGCGGCGCGGCGGAGCGCGTAGAACGCCCGCAGCACCCCGCGATTGGGTTCGTGCGACCACGGCACGGGACCGTGACCCTTCCACCCGGCTTTGCGCAGCGCGTCGAGCCCGCGGTGGTAGCCGACCCGCGCGAAGGCGTACGACTCGATGGTCTTTCCGGCGTTGAACGCGTTGTTCGCGAGCAGCGCCCACGCGAGCGGCGACGAGGGATGTGCGACCACGACGTCCTCGGCGTCGAGACCCGTGCTGGCGACGGATGCCGCGACCTCCGGGTCTTCGGGAAGGAGCGTCTCTGCGGGGCCGAGGAGGTTGTTGGTCATTCCGCTACGGTACTCCGCGGTCAGGCGAGGGAGCGGGTCAGCGGGGAAAAGTCACGTGCTGCAGCACCCACGCGTGCATCGCGACCGCCGCAGCCGCCGACGCGTTGAGGCTGCGGGTGGACCCGAACTGGCTGATCTCGACGACCGCGGACGACGCCCGCACCGCGGCATCCGAGAGTCCGGGCCCCTCCTGCCCGAACAGGAGGATGCACGCCGACGGAAACGCGAAGGTCTCGATGATGACGGAGCCGGGCAGGTTGTCGATCGCGATGACCGGGATGTCGCGCTCGCCCGCCCAGGCCACGAACTCGTCCACCGTGTCGTGGTGCACGATGTGCTGGTAGCGGTCGGTGACCATGGCCCCGCGCTTGTTCCAGCGGCGGCGACCGATGATGTGCACCGCGTCGGCCCCGAAGGCGTTCGCGCTGCGCACGATCGACCCGATGTTCATGTCGTGCTGCCAGTTCTCGATCGCCACGTGGAACGGATGCCGCGACTCGTCGAGGTCGGCGACGATCGCGTCCATGCGCCAATAGCGGTAGCGGTCGATGACGTTGCGGGAGTCGCCGCGCTCGAGCAGCTCGGGGTCGTAGCGCGCATCGTCGGGCCGCTGCCCCACCCACGGCCCGAGGCCGTTGGTCGTGAGCTCGACGCTGGGGTTCGCTCGAGCGTCAGGGGGGAGGTCGGTCACTGGTCGAGGGTACCGGCTGGGCCGCTGCGAGCCGTGACAGGGCGCGGCAGGAGGCCGGGTCGCTAGCATGGGCCCCATGAGCAAACGCGAAGACATCGAATGCTGGCTCACCGACATGGACGGCGTGCTCGTCCATGAGAACCACCCTCTGCCGGGCGCAGCCGACCTGCTGCAGCAGTGGCGCGACAAGGGCAACCCGTTCCTCGTTCTCACCAACAACTCGATCTTCACCCCGCGCGACCTGAGCGCCCGGTTGAAAGCCTCGGGGCTCGACGTGCCCGAAGAGTTCTTGTGGACGTCCGCCCTCGCGACAGCCGACTTCCTCGCGTCGCAAGCACCGGGCAGCTCTGCCTTCGTGATCGGCGAGGCCGGACTCACGACGGCCCTGCACGAAGCTGGATTCGTGATGACCGACACCTCACCCGACTACGTCGTCGTCGGGGAGACCCGCAACTACTCGTTCGAGGCGATCACGCGCGCGATCCGGCTCATCCTCGGCGGGGCGCGCTTCATCCTCACCAACCCGGATGCGACCGGCCCGAGCGCCGAAGGCCCCATGCCGGCGACGGGCGCCGTCGCGGCACTCATCACGAAAGCCACCGGCATGGAACCGTATGTCGTCGGCAAGCCGAACCCCATGATGTTCCGCTCGGCGATGAACAAGATCGGTGCGCACTCCGAGAACACCGGGATGATCGGCGACCGCATGGACACCGACATCGTCGCCGGAATCGAGGCCGGGCTCCACACGATCCTCGTGCTCACCGGCATCAGCGATCGCGCGGAGATCGAGCGCTACCCGTTCCGCCCGACCGAGGTGCTCGACGGCGTGATCGACCTCGTCGACACCGAGCCGTACCAGACCGACCTGCTCTGACAGCGGACTGGTCTGACACCGACGCCGTCGCCCCCGTCTGGCACCGGGGCTCGAGCGGAGTCGCGCGTCGGGCTAGCGGTTCGCGAGGATGACGCCGAGCACGACCGCGAGGGCGACCGCGGCGGTGAGCAGCACACCGAGCACGACGCGCTGAACGGTCGACATCGCGTCACGCCCCGACGACGACGCGCGCTTGGTGTCGCGTGGCGCGTCACGGGCGCGGGCATCGGACAGCCCCTCGTCGTCGGCGTCGTCACGCGGGGCGAACAGGGCGTCGATGTCGAGCGCGGGAGCAGACTCGCGCGCCGCGTCGGGTGAGGCCTCTGCCCGCTCGGGCAACCACGCGAGAGCGGGAGGTCCGGGGGCCGCGCGCTCGGGTGCGCCGGAGTCCGACCCGTTTCGCCCGGAGCGGCGGGCTGCCGCATCGTCTGAGGTGGTCGCGTCGGACGAGTCCGCGACGCCTGAGTCGGGATCGTGCGAATCGGCATCGGCCGAATCAGCATCGGGCGAGTCAGCGCCGGACGACCCGGAATCGACCGAATCCCAGTCCGACATGTCGAGCGCCGCGGTCTCGGGTGCGGCGGCCGCTTCGCGCGTGGCGAGGTCGGGCGCACCCGCAACGGTCTGCGTGCTCGCCACGTCTCGCGCGGGGGGAGCGTCGGTCGCGACGGGACCGGTTCGGGCGGTCACATCGCGCAAGAGCTCGGGAGGCAGTTCGCGCGAGCCGCGGCTCGCGGCCGTGGGCTCGACGAGAGGAACGGGGTCGCTCTCGGCGGCGGGGCTGTCGCGCTCGTCAGAGAAATTGCCGCTCGGGCTCGCCTCAGGGGCCGCCGACGCCGAACTCGTCGAGTCGACCGCGGTTTCGCCGCGTTCGGCGGCCGCACGCGCTGCCGCTTCGCGAGCCGCGGCCTCTCGAGCCGCGCGGCGGGGAGACGGTGCGTCGAGCACCTCTTCGATGCTCACCGGTGTCACCGGAGCGGGTGCGGGGGCTGGTGCGGGTGGCGCCTCAGCAGCAGCAACGCCCGAGTCCTGAGCGCTCGGGGTGCTCGGGGTGCTCGGGGTGCTCGGGGTGCTCGGCGTACTCGGGGCAGACGTCTCGGCCGGCACGCGTTCGGGCACGGGTGAGATCACGGGGGGCGGCGGGTAGAACAGTCGGGATTGCGCGGCGGCCGACACGGGGGCCGGCAGACCGGTGCCGACCGGCGTCGCCGCGGTGTCGCCCGAGTCGGCCGAACGCAGGTCGGCGTCGCGCGAATCGGCACCGAGCACCTCGGGTTCGAGGCCGTCGGCGTCGGACGCCCGCGCCGCGTTGCGGGCGGCAGCGGCGCCCGCAACGGCGGCCGCGCGGGCGACCCGGGCTGCGGCGAGCGCCGCGGCGATCTCGGCGGTGCTCGGTGACGCAGAGTCCAGAAAAGTGGATGAAGACGCGGGGGCCGAAGCCGAGCCTGCTGCGCCGACCGCAGCCGCTCCGGTATCCTCGCCTCCGCGAGGGGGCGGCGGGGCGAACGGACTCGCGGGCAGAACCCGGGTCGCCGGGGCGACGCCGAGGTCGAGGTCGAGGTCGACGGAATCGTCGACGCCGGAGCCTTCCGATCGGTCCGCGCCGTCCGCGTCGGTCACTCCGGAAGCTTCCGGGTCGGAAGCTTCGGGGTCGGCTGCTTCCGCGTCAGCTGCTTCCTGGTCGGCAGCTTCGGCGTCAGCTGCCTCGGGGTCGGCTGCTTCGGGGTCGGCGACGACGCGCGGCCGAAGGCCCCACGTGAACCCGCTCTGGCTGGTCGATCCGTCGGACTCGTCGAACTGCTCGCTCAACCAGTCCGACGTCACGGAGTCGTCGGATGAGCCCGGGTCGTCGGAGGTGGGTGCGGTGGCGAGTGACCGCGTCGCTGCGACATCCGCGTCGGTCGAATCCGGGGCACCGACGGCGTCAGCGGTATCAGGGGCGTCGGGCGCATCGCCGCGACGGAAGATCCGCCCCCACGCTGAACGCGGGCGGTCGTCGCTCACGGCTCGAGCCCCAGATCGGCGAGGCCGATGGCGGCGAGGTAGCGGTATCCCGCGTTCTCGATGATCTCGCGCGCACCGGTGGCGCGGTCGACGACGACCGCGACGGCCGCGACGGTGGCGCCGACCTTCTCCACGGCGGCGATCGCCGCGAGGGGCGAGCCCCCCGTCGTCGACGTGTCTTCGAGCACGATGACGCGTTTGCCCGCGAGGTCGGGACCCTCGACCTGTCGCCCGCGCCCGTGGTCTTTCGGCTCCTTGCGCACGACGAACGCGTCGTAGGTGAGCCCTCGCGCAGCACCCTGGTGCAGCACTGCGGCCGCGATCGGGTCGGCACCCATCGTGAGACCACCGACGGCGTCGACATCCGGAACCTCGGCGATGAGGTCGAGCATGACCGCGCCGATGAGCGGGGCGACACGGTGGTCGAGGCTCACCTTGCGCAGGTCGACGTAGTAGGTGGCCTTCTTGCCGCTCGTGAGGGTGAAGTCACCGTGGAACACTGCCCCGGCTGAAATGTGCTCGATGAGCTCGCTGCGTACGTCGGTCACGGTTTCACTTTAGACGAGAGGGTGAGGGTTCACGGGATGACCGCGGCCCGCACCTGGATGTGGCCTCCCCGCACCGACACCGACCTCACATTTACGCCGTCGCGTTCGACCGCCTCCCACGGTCGGGCCGTGAGGTCTGCGCCCCCCGTCGCCGCGGCGAGTCTCGCGAGCGGCCCGAAGACGGCGGCGCGGCCGACGGGCACATGCATGTCGACGATCGCAGCGCTCCCGCCGGGGCGGAGTACCGCGCGCACCCGTGTCCATGCCGCCGGCCAGTCGCCGAAGATGCTCATGGCGTAGGTGGAGATCACGCCGTCGACCGGGCGATCGGGAGGCGTCGTGGCGGGATCGTCGTCTGGTCGCACCCGGGACCGGTGCGCGCCCTCGAGTGCGTGCGCCACCACATCGGGGTCGAACGCGGTCGCGTCGGCCACCGCGACCGCGACGTTGCGCCAGCCCGCGCGGTCGATGCGCGCCCGCGCCATCGCGAGCATGTCGGGGCTCGCGTCGAGCCCGATCACCGCTCCCTCGGGACCGACCGCGTCGACGAGCAGAGAAAAGTTGAGGCCCGTGCCGCACCCGAGGTCGAGCACGACGTCTCCCCGCGCGGGAGCCAGAGCGCGGATGCCCGCGACCCGCCCCGCGCGGTAGACGAACCGCTCGCCCGAGAGCACGTCGTAGAACTTCGCGCCGACCCCGTAACGCCGGAAGATGGCCATGCCCCGCCTCTCGTCCGCGCCAGCCTATGACGGTCTACGCTCGCTCCCATGAGCGACGACACGAGCGACAGCCCGAGCACGAGCGCACCCGACTCCTTCGGCGGAACCACCCTCTCGACCCTCACCCTGGCGGCCGCGGCCGAGATCGCGTGGGACCTCGTCGTCATCGGAGGGGGAACCGCAGGGCTCGTCGCGAGTCGCACGGCGGCGGGGTTCGGGGCCCGAGTGCTGCTCATCGAGCGCCACAGGCTCGGAGGCGACTGCCTGTGGACCGGTTGCGTGCCCTCCAAATCGCTCATCGTCGCGGCTCGCGCGGCGCACTCGGCGCGCACATCCGCTCGACTCGGAGTGACGACCCAGGGGGTCACGGTGGACTTCGCCGCTGTCATGCAGCGCGTGACCGACGCGATGCTCGAGGTCGCTCCCGCCGATTCGACGGAGTCGCTCGCCGCGTCGGGGGTCGACGTGCTGATCGGCGAGGCGGCGTTCACGGGCGAGCGGTCGATCAGCGTCGACGGCACGACGATCGGTTTTCGCCAGGCCCTCATCTCGACGGGCGGCTCCCCCGTGGTGCCCGACATCGACGGGATCGACGGGGTCGACGTGCTCACGAGCGAGACACTGTGGAACATCCGCGACCTGCCCGAGCGCCTCCTCGTGCTCGGGGGCGGCGCGATCGGGTGCGAGATCGGGCACGCGATGACGAGACTCGGTTCGACCGTGACGCTCGTGCACCGCGGCGAGCGCATCCTCCCGAAAGAGGAGCGTCGGGCGTCGCAGATCGTGCACGCTGCAATGACCCGCGACGGTGTCGACATCCGCACGTCTTCCGAGGTCGTGTCGTTCACGGCGTCGCCGCACGATCGCACTCGGGGCTCCGCGACCCTCGACGACGGATCGGTCGTCGAGTTCGACCGCGTCGTCGTCGCGCTCGGCCGCACCCCGAACACCGGGTCGCTGCAGTGCGCTCGAGCGATCGTGCGGCTCGACGAGAAGGGCGACGTGCGCGTCGACGCGCACTTGCGGTCGAGCAACCCGCGCGTGTGGGCGGCCGGCGATATGACCGGCTTGCCGCAGTTCACCCACACCGCCGGTGTCAACGGCAGCCTCGCCGCGACCAACGCGATCCTCGGGCTCACACGCTCGGTCGACACTGCGGCCGTACCCCGAGTGACGTTCACCGACCCCGAGGTCGCGGCCGTCGGTCTGAGCCCCACGGATGCCGACGCGAACGGCGCGCGCACGATCACGATCGACCACGCCGACCTCGATCGCGCGATCGCCGAATCGGAGACCGACGGCTACACGTCGATCGTCGTCGACGCGAAAGGACGCATCCTCGGGGCCACGATCGTGGGGCCTCGCGCCGGCGAGACCCTCGGTGAAGCGTCCGTGGCGGTCAAGAACGGGCTGTCGACGAGTTCCCTCGCCGGCGCGACGCACGCCTACCCGACCTTCAGCGACGCCCTCTGGCAAGCGAGCGTCTCCGACGTGCGCACCCGCCTCGGGCAGGGGCTCGTGTCGAAGGCCACGGGGGTGCTCGGCCGCATCCGCGCGTCGCGAGTGAAGTGATCCGCGACGAAACGCGAAGTGGCCAAACCCCCTTGTCGAGCGCTCCGAAGCATTTAGGCTGAGTTCGCGTCCGTCTGGGCCACTCAGCGGACGCAGGCCGATGGCGACCATTCGGCCGACCGACCTCACTGGAGACCGCATGTCGCTCGCGAATCGCATCCGCTCGTTCGAACTCGACACGAGGCCGATCCACCCGCACACGAAGCGGGCGCTCGCGAAGCGCTGGGCCGAACTGCCCGAGCACGTCAAGACCGACAATCAGTTGCTCGGTCGCTGTGCCGTCGGCTGCGAGGGCACCCACGGGGTGTTTCCGAAGTGCGACCTCACGTGTTCGCCGTGCTACCACTCGGCAGACGCCAACAAGGTGCGCATCGACGGCGACCACACCGTCGCCGAAGTGCACGAGCAGATGGAGTTTCTGCACCAGGTGCGCGGCCCTCGTGCCCACGCCCAGCTCATCGGCGGCGAGGTCAGTCTCCTCCCCGCAGAAGACCATGCCCAGGCCCTCCTGACGATGCGCAAGTTCGGCCGCGAGCCCATGTCGATGACCCACGGCGACTTCTCCTACGACTACCTCAAAGACGTCGTGCTCGACGCCGACGGTTCACCGCGCTTCAAGAAGGTGTCGTTCGCAGCCCACTTCGACTCGCTCATGCGCGGTCGGCGGGGAGCGGTGCGGCCCCGCAGCGAAGGGGAGCTCAACCCGTTCCGCGAGAAGTTCGCCCAGATGTTCGTCGACCTCAAGCGCGAGCACGGAGTGAAGTCGTATCTCGCGCACAACATGACGGTGACGCCGTCGAACGTCGGCGAGGTCGGCTCGGTCACGCGCGACGTTCTCGAGATGCCCTTCGACATGATGTCGTTCCAGCCCGCCGCCTTCATCGGAGACGACCGGCGTTGGAAAGAGGACTTCACCGAAGTCACGATCGATGCCGTGTGGGATCAGATCGAGGAGGGTGCCGGCCACAAGATTCCGTGGAAGGCCACCCAGTTCGGTGACCCGCGATGCAACCGCTCGACCGTCGGAATGCGCGTGGACGGGC
The DNA here is from genome assembly GCF_046599635.1 of Marisediminicola sp. LYQ134. Lineage (NCBI taxonomy): Bacteria > Bacillati > Actinomycetota > Actinomycetes > Micrococcales > Microbacteriaceae > Marisediminicola > Marisediminicola sp. LYQ134. The sequence continues at coordinate 615,797 of NZ_JBKIWP010000002.1, read as the reverse complement.
GATTCGCCGTGCTGCTCGATGCCGACGACCCCCGCGACATCGCCGCGCGCGATCGCTTCCTCGACCACTTCGGCGGGATGATCTTCGGTGACATCCCGACGCACATCCTCACGATCAAGATCATCAGGGCGATCGCCGGTCACCCCGGAGACATCCCGCCCCTCATCGGGCTCGCCCGTCGTGTCGTCAAGCGCGCCGGCGGGGTCGGCCGCATGCTGCGAGCCGCTCGCAAGGGCAAGCTCGGCTTCAAGACCTTCGTGGTGCACAACTTCATGGACGCGGATGTCGTCGCCCCCGCGTGGAAGCTCATGGAGGAGGGCGTCACGAGTGACGACCCGAAGATCCGCGAGACCCAGGAGCGCCTCGGCTCGTGCATGTACGCCATGAGCCACCCCGAAGACGGGCGCCTCGTGCCCGCGTGCACGCAGCACTCGGTGCTCGACCCGATCGAGAACATCGGGTTGCGCAAGCTCCTGCCGCTCATCGGACGCTCGGGCGACCAAGCCGAGCCCGCAATCGTGTCGCGCCCCGACGGCTTGAGCCCCGTGCGCAAGACCGGACGGCACGTCGACGCGTAGGGACGACGCCTAGGGGCGTCGCCTAGGGACGGTGCGCAGGTCCGCGCGTCGGTCGGCCTCTCGTAGGTCGGCGCGCTCTTGCGCGATCAGCGACCGGTGCCCGAGCTCGCCCTACCGCCCCGCGGGCACGACCGAGACGGCGGCACGCGGCAACCGCACGGTGACCGAAGACCCGACCGCGACGCCCTGCCCGGGAGGAAGCTCGGCCCCCAGCCGCACCTCGCCGGCGGGGCCGAACGCGATCGTGAGGATGCGCCGCGGGCCCAGGTGCCGGATGTCGGCGACCGTGCCCTCGACTTCGTCGCCGCCGACCGCGCCGTCGCTCGACCGCACCCCGAGTGCCTCCTGACGCACGACGAGCACACCCGGGCCGTCGTCGACCGCGTCGCCGAGCTCGACGGCGCCCAGTGCGCTGTGGTGCACTCCCCCGCGCACCTCGCCCGCAACCTCGTTCGCACCGCCCATGAGTCGCGCCACGCGAACCGACGCGGGCCGGTTGTAGATGCGGTCGACGGTGTCGTGCTGCAGCAACTCGCCCTCGTGCAGGATCGCGATCTGGTCGGCGACCGCCGACGCCTCGTCGCGGTCGTGGGTCACGAGAACGATCGTGGGGGCGAGCGCCTCCCTGATGTCTCCGATGAGCACGTGCATGTCTTCGCGCAGCGCGGGGTCGAGCGCGCTGAACGGTTCGTCGAGCAGAAGCACGTCGGGTTTCGCCGCGAGCGCTCGGGCGATCGCGACCCTCTGCTCCTGACCGCCCGAGAGCGCCGTGATCGGCCTCTTGCCGTAGCCCCCGAGCTGGACCATCTCGAGATACCGCTCGGCGTTCGATCGTGCCGTCGCTCGCGGAACACCCGCGACCCGGTCTGCAAAAGCGACGTTGTCGAGAACGCTCAAGTGAGGGAAGAGGAGGGGGCGTTGGAAGACCATGCCCATTCCCCGGCGCTCGGGGGCGAGGCCCGCGACATCCTTTCCGTCGACGAGCACTTGACCGTCGCTCACGTGATCGAGGCCGGCCATCACGCGCAGGATGGTGCTCTTGCCCGAGCCGCTCGGCCCGAGGATGGCGGTGCACGACGACGCCGCGACCGTGAGCGTCACGCCGTCGAGGGCGGGAGCGTGGGCGTCGGAGAACGACTTCGAGACGCAGTCGAGGGTGAGGTGAGCGCTCAACGCGGCTCCTCCGTTCGGTCGGTGCCCGCGGGCCGGCGGCCGGCGAGGCCGGTGAGCACGAGCAGTGCGAGCGGCGGCAGAACCGCGGCGAGAGACAGGATGGCGGTGTTGGAGTCGTTGCCGATGCCCGACGCGGTCGAGGCGATCACGAGCGGCAGCGACACGACGGTGCCGCCGCCGATGATGACGGTGACGATGTAGTCGCTCCACCCGACGAGGAACGCGAGGAACGCGGCGCGCGCGAGCGCGGGGGCCACGAGCGGGATGTGCACGCGCCACAGCACCTGGAACGGCGAGGCGCCGAGGGTGCGCGCCTCCTCCTCGTAGTGGATGTCGTGGGCGGCGTAGGCGACCCGCATCGCGAAGGTCGTGTACGGCAGCGAGACGACCACGAGCACGAGCACGAGCCCGACGAGGGGCGGGATGTAGGCACGCAAGAGGATGACATTGAGGCCCATGACCGCGGCGAACGCGGGCAGCGCGATCGGCGCGAGGAGGATGACGCTCACCGCGCGCGGCCACCGCACGCGACCGAGGGTGAGCGCTCGAGCGGCCATCGCGCCGATCGGTGTCGCGATCGCCGCGACGAGGAGCCCGAGCATGAGGGAGCGGCCGAACGCGGGCACCGCGCCCTGGGCGAGCGCCGTCTCGAGCCCGCGCGTGCCCCAATCGGTGGGGAAGACGGCGGGAAACGACCAGCGGTCGGCGAAGGCCCACAGCACGAGAGGCGCGAACGGGAGCACGAACCACACGGTCAGGAGCACCGCGCCCGAGATGCGCGCGACACGACCGGCACCGCGCGAGACCGTGAGTCTCGTGCCGGGGTCGCCGGGGAGCCTGAGGGTGCCGCGGGGGCGGTCGGGGACATCCGCCGTGAGGGAGCGAGTGGAGAGCGTCATGTCAGCGCCACACCGCCGTTCGACGGAGGGCGAAGAACGCGAGAGCCACGACCACGAGCGAGATGAGGGTCGTGACGACGGCGACGGCGGCCGCCTCGGGGCGGGACGCGAGCGAGATGGACCCGAAGAGGCGGAGCGCCATCACGGGCAGAGGCTCGGGGTAGGTGCGCCCGAGTAGCCACGCGACCTCGTAGGAGCCGAGGGTGAAGACGAAGGTGATCGTGCACGAGATCACGAGGGCCGGCATAGCGAGGGGCACCATGACGAAGCGCAGACGCTTGGCGCGACTCGCGCCGAGGAGCGCGGCCGTCTCGTCGTATCGGGCCACGCGTGTCGCGAGCGTGCCGGCGACGACGAGGGCGACGAACGCCGACTCCTTCCACGCGTATTCGGCGATCACGGCGACCCACCACGGTCCGCCGACGAGGCGGGGCCACGCGTCGGACGGAATGCCGAGCAGGCGCGGCAGAAACCCGGAGTCGGCGAGCAGCAGGCCGATCGCGGCGGCGCCGACAAGGTGCGGCACCGTGACCGACGAGGCGCTGATGAGGGCGATGAGCCGGCCGCCGAAACGCCCGGAGACGATCACGAGGGCGGCCGCGAACCCGACGACCGCCGAGATGAGGGTCGACGCCGCGGCGATACCGAGAGAGACCCCGATCGCGGTCGGAAGGGCCGACGCCTGCGCGGTGTAGGCATCCAGCCCGAACGTGATCGGCCCGATGAGCGGCATGAGACCGAGGCTCTGGATGATCGCGGCCCCCGTTCCTCCGACGACCACGAAGAGCGCGGGGATGAGGGCGGGCATCACCATGAGGGTGCCGACGACGCGGGACTTCGCGCCCGCGGCCCGAGCGGCGTCGGAGCGGGTGGGCAGCGGAGCGAGGCTCATCCGTTCGCGGGCCCGACGACCGGGGAGCGCCCCGTCGCGAACGACTCGAGCACGGTCCAGAGGTCGTCGATGATGGCGCGCTCGTCGACGTCGACGCACACGTCCGCCGATCGTGCCGGTCGGGAGTAATCGGGGGCGCCGGCCGCATCGAGGGTCGGCAGGTCGCGGTGCTCGAGGGTGACCCACGCGGGGTTGCGCAGAATCGCGACGTTGACGACATCCCACAGGATCTTGTGGCGCTGCGCCTCCTCGCTGCCGAGCCACCACGAGCTGCGGGAGGCCGAGTACTCCTCGATGATCGTCGCGAGGAACTCGCTCAGCTCGCCCCCGAGGTCACGCAATTGCGCGGAGTAGTCGCGCCAGGGCACCGCGACGCGCGCGATGGCGGGCCAGCCCGGCAGGAGCGTGAGCCGGATGTCGCTCGAGTAGAGCGCTCTCCAGGCGGCGATGTCGGCGCGCGCGTTGAGTTCGCCGAGCCGGAAGCGGTTCCACGTGGCCTCGTCGGGAAAGGCACCGGCCCACACGACGTGAACGCGCTCGACGAGATCCGGTCGCTGCAGAACGAGCGATGCGACATCGGTGATCGGGCCGGTCGCGAGGAGGGTCAGCGGAGCGATCTGCGCGTGCTCGACGATGAAGTCGAGCCCGGCACTGCCGACGGGCGTCGACGGCGTCTCCATCGGGGCGCGGGCACCGGGCAGGCACGGCAGATCGGGCCGACCGCACAGGTCGGCCACGAGCCGCGCCTCCGCGGTGTAGACGTCGACGGATGCCACACCCGACGCGGTTGTGTTCTGCACCGAGACGACGCCGAGCACGTCGAGCTCGGGGCTTCCGAGCGCATAGGCGATAGCGAGCTGATCGTCGATCTCGTTCTTCGTGTCGCAGTCGAGGATGACCCTCATGGCGTCCGACACCTCGAGCTACTCGGCGCCCAGGACGCTCGAGCGCCAGCCCTCTTCGATCTCGGGCACCCAGCCCGCCGACAGCTCGGGGTTGGCGTTCTCCGAGAGCACCTCGAACGACGGCACGACGGGCGACTCGGGGAGCGCGTCGAACAGAGCCTGCTCGTCGGCGGTGAGCGAGTCGTAGTCGAGCACGGTGAACGGCCCCCACACGTCGGGGTCGGCCTTCTGCACCTGCTGGTCGACCGAGAGCGCCACGTTCGCGACGACCATGGCGCCGGCCGCCGACTCCGCGTTCGACGGGATGCCGAGGAAGCTCACGTTGCCGACGGTGCCCTCGTCGAGGGTCAGGATGCGCGTGCCCTCGGGGTAGGTTCCGTCTTCGACGAGCTCCGTGAGCGTCGACGGTCCGTAGGTCATCGTCATGTCGATCTGGCCGTCGGCGTAGAGCTGGTTGAGCTCGTCGGCCGTGGTCGGATAGGTGTCGCCCTCGCGCCACAGCGACGGCGCGAGCTCGGTCAGCCGCTCGTAGAGCGCCGGAGTCAACTCGTCGTATGCGGCCTGGTCGAACTCGAGCGGCACGTTCTCATAGCCACCCGAGACGCTGTAGAGCACCTCGCGAGTGAACACCGATCCCGTGAAGTCCGGCGGTGCCGGGTAGGTGAAACGGCCGGGGTTCTCCTCGGCCCACTCGAGCACCCCCTCGAGGGTCGAGGGCGGGTCGTCGATGACGTCGGAGTTGTAGACGAGGCTGAACTGCGCCTTCGACCACGGCGCCTCGCACCCGTCGACCGGTGTGCCGAAATCGCTCGTGAGCAGCGGGTCGTCGGGGTCGGTGCGCTCCATGTTGGGCAGCATGCTCGTCCAGTCGCACAACCACGCCCCCGCCTCCTTGCCGGTGCCGAAGTTCTCGCCGTTGACCCAGATGAGGTCGACGGAGCCGTCGTCGTCGCGACCGGCCTGCAGTTCGGAGAGCACGCGGTTGAGGGCATCCGCGGTGTCGGTGACGGGCACGCGCTCGAGGGTGACCCCTTCGTCCGCGACGGCGGGAGCGAGCACGTCGTCGATGTAGGCGTTGGCCCGGTCGTCGCCGCCGAACATCCACAGCGAGACCGTCTGACCGTCGGCCGCCTCGACGACCTCGTCCCAATTCTCGAACGCCGACGTGGCGCCGTCGGGCGACGGCGCCGCACACCCCGCGACCGTTGTGGCGAAGAGCGCTGCGGCGACCCCGGCTAGAGCGATTCTTCGTGTTCGCGGTGATCGACGGAAGATGGTCACGGGCAACTCCTCGGTGAGGTGTCATCGACGAGGTCGATGAGCAGGGACGTGAGTGGGCGGTGCGGTCGACAGGTCACAAGTGGTGCAAGACTTCTGACCCTAGATCACTCTGTCCACCCCCACGGTCTGTGCCGCGCGATGTACGAAAAACGAAAGAGGGCCGACGCCGATGGATGCGGAAAAGACGGGCGCACGTCGCCGGGCGCTCATCAAGCTCGTCATCCTCCTGGTCTTCGTAGCCATCGCCGTGGTGGTTGGGATCATCATCGACATCCCTCCCGTCGACGTCATCCGTGACACGGCAGCGCAGGCCGGAGCGTTCGGGATCGTGCTCTTCGTGCTCGCCTACGGGGTCGTGACACTCACGCCCATCCCCAAGAACCTCGTGGGCATCGCGGCGGGCGTGATCTGGGGGTTCGGCCTCGGGTCACTCGCCGTATACCTCGGCGCGCTCGTCGGCGCCGCGGCCGGATTCGTCATCGGCCGGGCTCTCGGCAGGGACGCCGTCGAGCGGTTCACGGGCTCGCGCGTCGCGCGCGTCGACGCGGTGCTGCGCGAGCGCGGGCTCGGCGCCATGATCGGCATGCGACTCATCCCCGTGCTCCCCTTCACCGTCATCAACTACAGCGCGGGGCTCACCGGGGTCAGCCGGCGCAACTACGCGATCGGTACGGCCGTGGGGATCATCCCCGGCACCCTCGCCTACGTGGCGCTCGGAGCGTTCGGCCTCGAGATGGGGTGGCAGCTCTACCTGTCCCTCGGCATCCTCGGCGTGCTCACGATCGTGGGGGCCCTCTTCGGCGTGCGGGCGCGAAAGAAAGCCCACGAAGACGACGATGCGCCCGCCGGCGGCGCCCGCGTCGCCGACACCTCCGCAGATGGCGTCACCTCAGCGGATGCTTGACGCTCCCGTTCGGCGCGTGCTCGACCCTGTGCTCGCCGGGGTTGCTGCCGCGATCGACCGTCCCGGCATCACCCCCGATCGGCTGACCGTCGCGGGACTCGTGCTCGGACTCGGGAGCGCGGGCGCGGCTGCCGCCGGTCTGTGGCCGCTCGCCCTCGTGCTGTGGCTCGTCTCCCGCGTCGCGGACGGACTCGACGGCACGCTCGCCCGCCGCCGGCGAGCGACGATCGCGGCGACATCCGCCGGCGTCGTGGGTTCGGAGTCGGGGCCGGGGTCGGCGACGGTCGGGCGCGCGAGCGAAGCGGGCGGTTTTCTCGACATCGTCGCCGACTTCGTGGTCTACGGCGCGACCGTCGTCGGAGTCGCCGTCGGCGTGACCACCGCGTTCGACGCCCCGTGGTGGCCGTTTCTGCTCGTGCTCTTCGCCTACTACGTCAACGGCACCGCTTTTCTCGCGTTCTCGTCGATCGCGGAACGCACGGGGCGCACCCTCGACGACGGCCGCTCACTGTCGTTCCTCGGGCGAATCGCCGAAGGCACCGAGACGATCGTCGTGCACAGCGCGTGGCTCATCCTGCCTTTCGTCGCGTGGCAGATCGCCGCGGTGTGGGCGCTCTTCGTCGTCGCGAGTGCCGTGCAGCGCATCGTGAGCGGCTACCGCCGGTTGCGGTGAGCGCGGCCTAGGGGCGCAAGAGATCCACGATCGGGTCGAGGAGACCGCCGAGCAGGCCGCCGCCCTGACCGCCGCCACCCGGGGTCGAGTCCTCCGGGTCGGGTGCCGGCGAAACAGGCGACTCCCCCGCGGGAGGGTCGGTCGGAACCGACGGAGTGGTCGGGGTGCTCGGTGTGGTCGGGGTGCTCGGCGTGTCCGGTGTCGAGGGTGGTGTGGGCACCGCCGGCACGGTCGGTGTGGAGGGAACGCTCGGCGACGCCGGCCGCACGGGTGGCACCGGGTTCGACTGCGGCGGCCGCGAGGGTGCGGGCCGAGACGGTGTCGCGCGCGGCGGGGTCGGTGTTCTCGTGGCGTTCGGCCTGCGATCGGCACTCGACGACGGGGGCGACGATGCCGAGGGCTGCGAGCCCGGCTGCATGCCCGGGAAGAATCGTGCGGCACGCTGCTCGAACGCGTCGAGCGACCCCGATCTCTGCCAGGAATCGGTGCCGGAACCCGAACCGTGTGCCGCGTCCCCCGCGGAGGGCGCATCGGAGCGCCCATCGGAGTCGAGCCGGTCCTGCGCGTCGCCGTCGCCCGGCCCGGTGCCACCCCGACCCGAGCGGTTCTCGCCCGCGGCGTTCTCACCGACGCCCTGTCGGGTGCCGTCACCCGTCGACCCGGAGCGCGACGGGTCGAGGGTCGACGACGAACTCGAGGCACCCGAGGGGTCGGGTTGCATCTCGACGGCGCGACCGGAGAAACCACCACTCACCCCCGCGATCACGACTGCGGCGAGCGCACCCCCGGCGAGGATCGCGACGGCGAGACGCTCTCGCGTCGCCGTCATGAGCACTCCCCTCGCAGGCGGCGGAGGTGTGAGGGGCACGGGCGCGTTCGCGACGGGAACCGCGGGCCGATGGGCGACACGCGGCGGTGCCGCGGTGCGGTCGGCGCGAGGGGGGACCGGCGAGGGCTCAACAGGGTCGGAGAAAAGCGCTGCCACCGCGTCGACATCCGTGAGGGCTTCCCCCGTCGATTCCGGACCGGAGGTCGACTCTGATTCCAGCCCCGAGTCGGCGCCCGACACCGGAGGCGAAACAGCCTCCGAGTCCGCGGCCGAGCCCGCGGCAGCCAGTGGTGTGGCGGCGCGCGGACGGGGTCGCGAAGCCCGCTCCGGCTGCGGCGGAGCGCTCGGGATCGCAGGCGACGACCCGTCGGAACGCGGCGCGGGTCGAGACGCGGGGCGCGACGTCTGGCGGGGGGTGCGGGCGCGCGGCGCAGCGCCGCCGGACGTGGCACCACCCGACGGTGCGGGCGCGCGCTTGGCGGGCGGGGGTGCGAGCGGCCGGGTCACTCGAGTCGTGGCCTCGTCGCGTGGCGCGGCATCCGTACTCTCGCTCTTCGTCGTCGTCGACGGCGTGTCTGGCTGCTCCGCACGAGATTCGGGTTCGTTGCGGACCATACCTCGACGGTACGTCGCCGTGACCCTCGAACGGGGGTGACTGGAGGGCGAAAAGGCTGACAGTCCTCCGCCGCGATAGCGTGGGACCATGCGTGTCGCCACCTGGAATGTCAACTCGATCCGCACGAGAGCGGCCAGGGTCGTCGATTGGCTCGTGCGCGAAGACGTCGACGTTCTCGGCATGCAAGAGATCAAGTGCAAAGAGAGCCAGTTTCCGTTCGAGGTCTTCGAGGAGGCGGGCTACGACGTCGTTCTGCACGGACTCAACCAGTGGAACGGCGTCGCGTTCGCGAGTCGACTGCCGATGGATGACGTGCAGCGCGGGTTCGCGAACGCCCCGGGGTTCGGCAAGCCCGACGACACCGGCGCACTGCCCGTCGAGGCTCGCGCGATCGCCGTGACCGTCGACGGGGTGCGTTTGTGGAGCCTCTACGTGCCCAACGGTCGAGAACTCGACAACCCCCACTACGCCTACAAACTCGAGTGGCTCAAGACGCTCAACGACGAGACCACGGCGTGGCTCGCCGCCCACCCCGATGCTCCGCTGGCCCTCATGGGCGACTTCAACATCGCCCCGTTCGACCACGACGTCTGGGACAGGTCGGTGTTCGAGGGGCGCACCCACGTGAGCGAGCCCGAGCGCGACGCCTTCCGCGCGTTCGAAGCCTCGGGGCTCATCGACGCTCTGCGCTCGCGCGGCATCGAGGGATACACCTACTGGGACTATCAGCAGCTGCGGTTCCCCCGCAACGAGGGCATGCGCATCGACTTCATCCTCGGCTCGACAGCGTTCGACGAGCTCGTGACGTCGGCCCACATCGACCGCGAGGAACGCAAGGGCGACGGGCCGAGCGACCACGTTCCCGTCGTCGTCGATCTCGCCCTCGAGGGCGACGACGACGATCGCCCGATGATCTTCTAGCGCCGCACACTCAACTCAGCAACGCCGCCACGACGAGCAGAACCGGTAGCGACCCGACCGTCGTGATGAGCACGATGTCGCGCGCGATGATCTCGCCGCGCTCATACCGCTGCGCGTAGTTGAAGACGTTCTGAGCGCTCGGCAGCGACGCCATCACGACGACGGCGAAGAGCGCCTGGCCTTCGAGCCCGAACACGAAGTGGCCGAACACCCACGCGAGCACGGGCATCACGAGGAGCTTGATCGCCGATGCGAAGAGGATGTCGCGACGCCCCGACCCGGCGACGAGCAACCGCTGCCCGCTGAGCGACATGCCGAACGCGATGAGCACCACGGGAACGGCCGCGGCACCCACGAGGCGGAACGGCTCCATGACGGGTTCCGGGATCTCGAGCTCGAACACCGAGACGAGGGCACCGAGAGCCGAACCGATGATGATCGGGTTGCGGAACGGTTGCGAGAGCACGCGCCCGACAGAGGTGCGTCCGCTCGTGGCGAGGTCGAGCATCGTGAGCACGATCGGGGTGAACACGATGAGCTGCACGAGGATCACCGGCGCGGCGAACGCGGGGTCGCCGATGACGTAGACGGCCACGGGGATGCCGATGTTGTTCGAGTTGACCCACCCCGCACCCGCGGTGGCGATGAGACCCTCCGGCAGGGGGCGTCGCCAGACGGCGAACGCGACGATCGCATAGATCGCGAACGAGGCGACGGCCGCGACGATCGACACGACGAGCAGGGAGGAGAAGAGCACCGAGACCTCGGCGTCGGCGAGCACGGTGAAGAGCAGAAACGGCGAGAGCACGAAGAAGACGATGCGGCCGAGCACGAAACCGGCGTGCTCGCCGAGCACCCCGCTGCGACCGACGACATACCCGAGGGCGATGACCGAGCCGATGATCGCGAACCCGACCAGAACTCCGCCCATCCGTCCAGTCTGCTCTACGCAGAGGACGCCATCGACCGGAGGGCGGTCGGCTCCGGCGAGCGGCGGTCAGCCGAGGTCGGCGTGAGTCGACTCAGATGCTGTCGAGGATGCGTCGTCGCGCTTCGGCGTATTCGTCTGCCGTGATGGTGCGTGCGACAAGGAGCTGCTCGAGGTCGGCGAGGCGCGATTCGACGCTCTCATCCGGCGCGAGAGCCTTGCTCTCCATGGCCCTCACGGCGAGGTCGCTGTCGAGGGTCAGGGGGTCGTGACCGGCGTCACGCACCTTCTTCGCAGCCCGCACCCGGGAGACGATGACGAACACGAAGACGAGCACGATGAACGCGGCGACGACCGAGAACACGTAGGGGAACACTGCGGAGAGTCCCGCATCACCGAAAACACTGGACGCCATGGCGCACCTCCTGAGCGGCCCAGTCTGTCACGCGTTCCGGTTGCGGGCCCTGGCTCTCGGCAACCTAGATGTCGGCGATGAGGATGTCGGCGAGCGCGAGTCTCGTGCGAGGTGCACCCTCGCGCGCTCGCGCACGCTCGGGCAGCGCGTCGGGGGATCCGAGCGAGCCGACCGCGATCACCGTGAGCGGCTCGAAGCGGTCGTCGAGCGCGAACGCGGCGCTGACGCGGGAGCGATCGAATCCGCCGATCTGGTGCACGTGCACACCGTCGGAGTGCGCTTGCACCGTGAAGTGGGCCACAGCCTGGCCGACGTCGTAGTGCGACCAGACGGCGGGCTGCCCCGCAGCGTCGAGAGTGTCGGCCACCGCGACGACGAGGGCACCCGCGGCACCCGCCCACTCGGCGTTGAAACCGACGAGCGTCTGCATCACCGCGCCGAAAGCCTCGGTGCCGCGGCGCGCGACGATGAACCGCCAGGGCTGCGAGTTGCCGGCGGACGGCGCCCAGCGTGCCGCTTCGAGCGCGGCGGTGAGGGTCTGCTCGTCGATCTCGACGGTGCTGTCGAACGCGCGCGGGCTCCAGCGCTCGGCGAGAACGGGATGCAGGGGCGTGCTCGTCTCCGCGGATCGGGATGCGGCGGGGGTCGCCGCCGTGGGGTCGGCCGATCCGTGCTGTCGAAGCGGGGCGAGAGAGCTCACGGGTGACGTCCTTTCCGAGCGTTCACCGGCGGCGGACGCACGACCGGTGCGGCCACGCTGCCACCGTCGAGCAACCGCGACGTCGCCGCAGACATTCCCGCGACGCGTGACGCTCGGGCGGTCGGCGCGCGCACGCGTTTCGCGGCGACAGCCCCCCGACGCGGGAAATCCGCGTGAGCGACAACTTTTCGGCTGACCGGCGTCGTTAGGCTCGCGATGAGCGCACCCTTCGCGCTCGCGGCACCCACGGCACGGTTCTCGCTCGCCGCGCGCACCGCACCACACGCATCACCCGCACCACACGACGAACGGAGGTCGACCCATGTCACAGCTCACGAACCCCGTGCAGCCCACCATCATCGGGGAACCCGAGGTCGTCGAAGACGCAGCAACCGCCGCAACCGCCCCCGACCACGCCGCAAGCGCAACCACGGCCACCGCGGGCACGGCCACCGCGGGCACGGCCACCGCAGGCACCGACCTCGCCGCGCACCCCGCGTGGCTCGACCTCAAAGCGGCGGCGACCGCCCTGCAGCAGCACCAGTCGAAAGACGGCAGCGTCGCGGATGCCGCCGACCACGGTGATGCGCGAGCCCGGGTCGATACGATCCGCGCGAGCATCCGCGCTCTCGCCCCGCTCTTCGCGCACGACGCCGACTATCTCGAGGCGCTCGACCGCGATTTCGCGCGGTGGGCCACCGCGGGCTTCGGTGTTCCCGACTTTCTCGACTCGCTCGTCGCCTTCCAACCGCAACGCGCTCGGCAGAACGGGGTGCGGCACCTCGTCGTCTTTCCGATGGTCACCCAGAACGGCTCGCCCGACCGCCTCGTCGAGGCGGTTATCGTCGAGGTGATCTGGCCGCAGTTCGTCGCCGACCTCGAGGCCGGCGCCTACTCGAACGCCCTCTTCGTGCCCATCCGCTTTCTCGATTTCACGCCCGGCTACGACACCAACTCGGCCGTGCTGTTTCCGGAGACCGTCGCGATGCGCGAGATCCCGGCTTTCACGTGGGGGGCGATCTTCGCCGACCGCGAGGCGGCGCGCTTTCGGCGGGTGGTGCGGGAGGCGGCATCCATCACGCGCCTCGCTCTGCCCGACGACGCCGCGGCGCTTCTCGACGACCAGCGACTCGCCGAAGAGACGTTCGTGCTGTGGGACCTCATCCACGACCGCACCCACATGCGCGGCGACCTGCCGTTCGATCCGTTCATGATCAAGCAGCGGATGCCGTTCTTCCTCTACTCGCTCGAAGAGCTGCGGTGCGACCTCACCGCCTACCGCGAGGCGGTGCGTCTGGCCCGTGACGAGCAGACCGACGCCGTGACGCGCGAACGCGCGACGCTCGTGCAGTACGCCGTGCTCTTCGATCGCGTCTTCCGGTTCGCCCTCACCGGGTCGCGCGTGCGCAACTACGACGGTCTCGGCGGACAACTGCTCTTCGCCTGGCTGCACCAGCATCGGGTGCTGCACTGGACCGACACGCGTCTCACGATCGACTGGGACGACGTGCCCGACGTCGTGATGGCCCTCGGCGCGCAGATCGACGAGCTCTACTGGCGGTCGATCGATCGGCCGAAGGTCGCGCACTGGCTCGCCGCCTATGCGCTCGTGTCGTCGACGGTCACGCCGCACCCGGCATCGCGCTGGGCGACGGGCGACCTGCCCCTCGACGGTCCGCCCAAGCTCCTGACCGATGCCGTGATGGACGACGAGTTTCCGCTCTCGATGTTCTACGAGGCCCTCGCGAAGAAGCTCGCGCCCGTGATCGAGTCGACGGAGGGGATCACGGGGGCGACGGGGTGACGGCGTAGCTGCCGCATCCCCCGCCCGACGGATGTCGCGACGCGGCGCCCTCGCTAACCTGGGCGCGTGACCCCCACCGAGCCCTTCCGCGCCATCTCGGGAGGGGGCGACCCCGAAACCGAGTGGCGTCGGCCGGCGCCGTCACGCCGGGAGTCGCGTCGCGACATCCTTCTCGCGGTCGTGATGTTCGCGGCGACGCTCGTGAGCACCGCGCTCTACTCGACGATCTCGTACACCGACGACACGGCCGAACCGTGGGTGATCGTGCTGTGGGCTGCAGCCCTCAACCTGCCTCTCGCGGCGCGGCGACGCTACCCCGAGGTCGTCGCCGTCATCGCGTCGATCAGTTTCATGGGCATGGTGCCGCTCGTGATTCCCGAGCTGCTCTTCAGCACCATCAGCCTCTTCATCGCCTTCTACTCGATCGGCGCATGGAGCACCAACCGGCGACGCGCCCTCATCGTGCGCACCGTCATCGTGATCGGGATGTTCGCGTGGTTGTTCGGTGACCTCTACTTCAGGTCGCTCGACCCCGAGATGCTGCCGATGCTCTCGCGCGTCGGAACGGTGTCGCCCTACGCCGCGTTCGGCCTCATCAACGTCATCGTGAACCTGCTCTACTTCTGGGGTGGGTGGTACTTCGGCGACACCGCCTACGCGGCCGCCCGGCAGCGACACGAGCTCGAGCAGCGCACCATCGAGCTCGCCGACGAACGTGAACGCACCGCGGTTCAAGCGGTCACGCGCGAGCGACTGCGCATCGCGCGCGAACTTCACGATGTCGTCGCCCACCACGTGTCGGTCATGGGTGTGCAGGCCGGGGCGGCGAGGCGCATCATCGACCGTGACCCTGCCGGCGCGACGACCGCGCTCACCGCGATCGAGGGAAGCGCTCGCAGCGCCATCGACGACCTGCACCGGATGCTCGGAACCCTCCGCGACGAGGGCGCTGTCACGAGTGGCGGCACCGGCCGGTCGGCCAGCGGTTCAGCCAGCGGCGCGACCGGTGACGGCGTGCCCGCGGGGAGCGCCTCCGACGAGTCGAGCACGCGAGGGATCGAGCAGCTGAGCGAACTCGTGGACGCGGCCGTCGCGGCGGGGCTGCCGACATCCCTCACGATCGTCGGAGTGCCCCGCGAGGTTCCGACGACGATCGGTTTGACCGTGTATCGCATCACCCAGGAGGCCCTCACGAACGCGCGCAAGCACGCCGGTGCCGCGGCGACCGCCGAGGTGAGGGTGCGCTTCGAGGCCGACGCCGTCGAAATCGAGGTGAGCGACACGGGTGTCGGTGCGCGGGCGGCGAGCAGGGACACGAGCCGGGGTTCGAGCGGCGGGCTCGGGCTCGTGGGTATGCGCGAGCGTGTGGACGCGACGGGCGGCACCCTCGAGACCGGACCGCGCCCGCGCGGTGGGTTTCTCGTGCGCGCACGCTTCGCGACCGCCGACGCGGCGCGCGGCACGGCGGGCGGTGCGGCGTGACCGACGAGCTCGAAGCGACCGTGACGGATGCCCCCGTGCGCGTGCTCATCGTCGACGATCAGCACCTCGTGCGAGCGGGGTTCCGCGTGATCCTCGGCAGCGAGCCCGGCTTCGAGGTCGTCGGCGAAGCGGGAACCGGCGGCGACGCCGTGACCCTCGTGCGCGAGTTGCGCCCCGACGTCGTGTGCATGGACGTGCAGATGCCCGGGATGGACGGCCTCGAAGCGACCCGCCTCATCGTCGCCGACCGGGATGTCTCGACCCGCGTTCTCGTGCTGACCACGTTCGATCGCGACGACTACCTCTTCTCGGCACTGCAGGCCGGGGCGAGCGGGTTTCTGCTCAAGAATTCGAGCCCCGAGGCGCTCATCGACGCCGTGAGGGTGGTCGCTCGCGGTGACGCGCTCCTCGCGCCCGAGGTGACGCGGCGCGTGCTCGAGAGGTTCGCGATGCCGGGCGGCGACCCCGTGAATGCGCGGGAACCGCACGGCGATGTTCCAGATGCCGACGCGCTCGAGCAGCTCGAACGCTTGAGCGCCCGCGAGCGCGAAGTGCTCGACCTCCTCGCCCAGGGCGCATCGAACGCCGAGATCGCGACGCGGCTGTTCGTCGGCGAGGCGACCGTCAAGACCCACGTGTCGAACGTGCTGCTCAAGCTCGCCGTGCGCGACCGCATCGAAGCGGTCGTGTGGGCATACGAGCACGGCATCGTGAAGCCGGGTCGTCGCGACTGAGGGTCGTCGCGACTGAGGATGGGCGCCTGGGCCAGAGACTGGGCCAGGCGCTTGGCAAGAGACCCCGCCCGAGACCTCACCCGAGCGCCGGAGCGGGAACCCGTCTGCGGGGGGAGGCCGCGAACATCCTCGCGCTCCTAGTGTGAGATCGCGGGCCAGAAGACGCCCGCGCACCACGGAGGCAGTCCACACGAGAGGGGCACGAGTTGCTCGAAGTTCAAGGGGTGAGCAGGTCGTTCGGCGACCGTCGCGTGCTCGACGACGTGACGTTCGAGGTGAAACCGGGTCGCATGACCGGTTTCGTCGGAAGCAACGGGGCGGGCAAGACGACGACGATGCGCATCATCCTCGGCGTGCTGAGCGCCGACACCGGGTCGGTGTCGCTCGACGGTCGACGCCTCGGCGCCGACGACCGACGTCGATTCGGCTACATGCCCGAAGAGCGCGGCCTGTACCCGAAGATGAAGGTCGCCGAACAGCTCGTCTATCTCGCGCGGCTCCACGGGCTCAGTGCTGCCGACGCGAAGAGCAACACCGCCGAGCTTCTCGAACAGTTGAGCCTCGAGGCGCGCGCCAACGACACCGTCGAGGCGCTGTCGCTCGGAAACCAGCAGCGAGCGCAGATCGCGGCGGCGCTCGTGCACTCCCCCGAGGTGCTCGTTCTCGACGAACCGTTCTCCGGACTCGACCCCGTCGCGGTCGAAAGCGTTCTCGCGGTGCTCAAGTCGCGCGCCGCTGCGGGAGCTCCCGTGCTGTTCTCGTCGCACCAGCTCGACATCGTCGAGCGCCTGTGCGACGACCTCGTCGTCATCGCCGACGGGAGCATCCGAGCGCGCGGGTCGCGTGAGCAACTGCGCAACGAGCGAAGCGGTCAGCGCTACGAACTCACCGTCGCGGGCGACGCGGGGTGGGTGCGCGACATCCCCGGAGTCACCGTCGTCGACTTCAGCGGGGGCTACGCCCTCTTCGACGTCGACAGTGAGGCGACGAGCCAAGAGGTGCTGCGCCGAGCCACGACCACCGACACCGTCACCGGTTTCCAGCGCCAGCAGCCGTCGCTGGCCCAGATCTTCAGAGAGGTCATCGAATGAGCACGCCACGCACCGCAACGCCCACAGCCACCGCCACCGGGACCGGGGCGGCCGGGTCGGGGCCGCACGCCATCTCGTCGAGCATGGCCGTGCGCCTCGTCGCGATGCGCGAGGTCACCACGCGGTTGCGCAGCAAGAGCTTCGTCATCTCCAGCGCGATCCTCATGCTCATGGTGCTCGCCTCCATCGTGATCGGCAGCATCGTCACCGCCAATGCCGAACTGCCGAGGGTCGCCGTCGAGCGGTCGGTGTCCAACGGGTTGCCGACGGTCGAGACCTACGAGACGGTGCTCGTCGACACGGCCGGTGAAGCCGAAGACCTCGTTCGAGAGGGGGATGTCGACGCCGCCGTTGTCGCCGGGTCGACCGACTCCGAACTCGGCTTCACCGTCATCGGGTTGGACGAAGCGCCCACCTCGATCGTCACCTCGCTGAGCACGCTCCCGGATGTGAGCATCCTCGAGCCGACGAGCACCGACCCCCTCTTGGCGAGCTTCGTCGCGCTCGGGTTGGGTCTGCTGTTCTTCATGTCGTCGATCACCTTCGGGTCGACGATCGCGCAGAGCGTCGTGGAGGAGAAGCAGACGCGCATCGTCGAGATTCTGCTCGCCACCATCTCGGCTCGCCTCCTGCTCGCCGGCAAAGTGATCGGCAACTCGCTGCTCGCGTTCGGTCAGATCCTCCTGCTCGCGGCGATCGCGGCGATCGGGTTGCTCGTGACCGGGCAGAACGTGCTCTTCGGCCAGATCGGACCGGTGATCGCGTGGTTCGTCGTGTTCTTCGTGTTCGGGTTCGTGCTTCTCGCGGCACTGTTCGCGGCGAGCGCGTCACTCGTGTCACGCGTCGAAGACGTCGGAACGGTGACATCCCCCGTCATGACCCTCGTGATGATCCCCTACTTCGCGGTCATCTTCTTCTCCGACAACGACCTCGTGCTCACGATCATGTCGTACGTGCCGTTCGCGGCCCCCGTCGGCATGCCCATGCGGTTGTTCCTCGGGACCGCGGAGTGGTGGGAGCCGCTCGTGTCACTCGCGATCCTGCTCCTCACGACGGTCGGAGCGATCGTGCTCGGTGCCCGCATCTACTCGAACGCGCTCTTGCGCACGGGAACGCGGGTCAAGCTCCGCGACGCGATCGCGGGCTGAGCGAGGCGTCGAGGGCTGGCGACTGACAGCGGCCGGCGCCGGGCGGCGGATCGGAGCATCCGTCGCCCGGTGTCAGACTGAGGGCATGACCGTCTTGCATGACACCGGATACCGCGGCTTCGCTTCAGACAACTACGCGGGGGCTCACCCCGAAGTGCTCCAGGCGATCGCCGACGCCAACGGCGGGCACCAGGTGTCGTACGGCGAAGACGCCTACACCGCACGGTTGCAGCAGGTCATGAAGCAGCACTTCGGCGATCAGGCCGAGGCGTTTCCGGTCTTCAACGGCACCGGCGCCAACGTGCTGAGTCTCCAGTCGATGCTCCCCCGGTGGGGTGCGGTCATCTGTTCGGCGAACGCGCACATCCACCTCGACGAGAACGCGGCGCCGGAGCGTGTCGGCGGACTCAAGCTCCTCCCGGTCGCGGTGCCCGACGGCAAACTCACTCCGGCCCTCATCGACACCGAGGCCTGGGGGTGGGGTGACGCGCACCGCGCCCAGCCGCTCGCCGTGAGCCTCACCCAGTCGACCGAACTCGGCACGGCATACACCGTCGACGAGATCCGGGCGATCACGGAGCACGCTCACGAGCGGGGCATGCGGGTGCACATGGACGGCGCTCGGCTGTCGAATGCGGCAGCGAGCCTGGGCAAGAGTTTTCGCGAATTCACGACCGACGCGGGTGTCGACATCGTCAGTTTCGGTGGCACCAAGAACGGCCTCGTGTTCGGTGAGGCTGTCGTCGTGCTCGACCCCGAGGCATCCGAGGGGCTGCACTTCTTGCGCAAGATCGACATGCAGCTCGCGTCGAAGATGCGTTTCGTGTCGGCGCAGCTCGTCGCGCTGCTCGAAGGCGACCTGTGGTTGCGGTCGGCGCAGCACTCCAACGCGATGGCGCAGCGTCTCCGGGCTGCCGTCGAGGGCATCGACGGGGTGACGATCACGCAGCCGACCGAGGCGAACGCGGTGTTCGCCATCCTTCCCGCGGGGGTCGCCGACCGTGTGCGGGCGCAGTTCCGCTTCTACGACTGGGATGTCGCGACGGGTGAGGTGCGGTGGATGTGTGCGTTCGACACCACCGAGGCAGACATCGACGCGTTCGCCGACGCGATCCGTCGCGAGATTGCGGCCGCGGCCTGACCCGAGCGGGTCGCAGCGCGCACTCGCACTCGACCCGGATCGCGGTCGCATTCCGCGCGAATGCGCGCGGCGGAAGTGCGGATCGCGACCGCGATTCACCACGCGGGCGATCGGGGTAGCCAGCGATCGGGGCAGCCGGCGATCGGGGCAGCCGGCGGTCGCCCCTAGCGGCTGATGGCCGCCTCGAGCGCGTCACCGATGTAGGGCGCCATCGTGCCCGCGAAGGTGACCGTGAGGTGGTCCTGGTCGCGATAGACGTTGGCTCCCGAGATGACGACGGCGCACTCGTCGGCGCTGCAGAACGTGTCGGTGAAGTCGAGCAGGGTCGCCCCCGTCTGCTCGGCGGCGAGCGCGAGAGGGTCGGTTTCGGCGAGAACGTCGCCGCGGTCGACGGCGCAGTCTGCGGCATCCGAGGTGCGCAGGCATTTGTTGGGGTCGTCGAGGAGGTCGGGGTTGTCGACGATGGTCACGACGGGCGCCCCGCCTGCCTGTGTGGTCCACGCTTCCGCGTATCCGGCGGCGGCAGCCTCGACGGGGTCGTCGGCCACGATGGGGGTCGCGGCGAGACCCGCGGTGAAGATGGCGTCGTAAGGCTCTGCCTCGTCGAGCTCGTCGGCGAGGTTGCTGCGGAACTGCGCACACGAGTCGGTGAACGCGGCGCTCGGACCGCCGACATCCGCTGTCGTCCACGGGCATGCGCCCTTGAGGTAGGTCGTGAGGGCCCACCCGTTGGTGTCGGCGAGGTCGATCATCGCCTCGACGTACTGGTAGGCGTGGCTGTCACCGATGAGTGCGACCCGGGGTGCAGCGGTGTCGCTAGACCCGAACTCGCACGCGACGACCTCCGAGCCGTTGAGCTGCACGAAACACTCGTCGCGGTCGGGTTCGTCGGCGTTGCCGAACCCGGGGCTCGGGATGATGACGTCGGCGAGTTCGGGGTTGTCGCAGCCTTCAGACACGGCGGCACCGAAACACTCCGGAGGGTTCTCGGTGATCTGGGCGAGTTCGGTTGCGGCCGCTTCGTAGCGGGGGTTCTGGATCGCGAACACCCCGGCGACGAGAACGACCGACAGGGCCATCGATCCGACGACCCACGCGTAGGTCGTGCGGGGGCGGCGGGTGGTGAGGTAGGTCCAGGTGCGCGCCGGGTCTTCGACGAGTTTGGCGGTGAGCCAGGCGAGCACGAAGCACGCGGCGAAGAGGGCGAGCCGGTGGGCGGTGCTGAGCCCCCACCAGGGCACGTAGGGCGCGATGACGATGAGGGGCCAGTGCCAGAGGTAGAGCGAGTAGGAGATGTCGCCGACGAACCGCTGGGGGCGCCCGCTCAGGGCCGTGCCGATGTCGAACCAGCGCTCGCGGCGGTCGGAGACGAGCACGGCGGCCGTCGCGAGCACGGGGAGCAGGGCGGCGTATCCGGGGAACGGTGTGCTCGCGTCGTACAGGTAGCTGCACGCGAGGATGACGAACACGCCACCGAATCCGAGGATGTTGGTGAACACCGCACCGCGCGGGCGCAGTCGGGGCAGCAGGGCGAGGATCGCGCCGACCCCGAACTCCCAGATGCGGGTGAAGGTCACGAAGTAGGCCTCGGCGGGGTTGGTCGCCGTGTAGACGACCGAGGTGACGAGGGAGAGGATGCTCACGCCCACGACGACGGCGAGGAGGAAGGTCCACTTGCGTTCCGCGAAGTACTTCGCGCCGAGCCAGACCGCGCCGAGCAGGAGCAGGGGCCAGAAGATGTAGAACTGCTCTTCGAGGGAGAGCGACCAGTAGTGCTGCACCATCGTCTCGTCGCCTGCGGCGAGGTAGTCGACGGAGCTCGCGGCGAGCGCCCAGTTCTCGACGTAGAAGGTGGCCGCGAGGATTTCACGCAGTGACGCGACCATGCCTGACAGCGGCAGGAATACGAGCGTCGCGACGGTGGCGAAGATGAGCACGACGAGTGCGGCCGGAAGAAGTCGGCGCGCTCGTTTGGCCCAGAACGCGGGGAGGGCGATGCGGCCCGACCGGTGAAGTTCTCGCGCGAGTTGACCGGTGATGAGGTAGCCGGAGATGACGAAGAAGATGTCGACGCCGATGTAGCCGCCGCTGAGTCGGCCGGGCCAGAAGTGGTAGACGACGACGAGCAGAACGGCGATGGCTCGGAGGCCCTGGATGTGGGGCTGGAAGTGTGCGGGTTCGGCTATCCGCGCAGCCTTGCGCTCGGCGGCACGGGTCGTAGACATCGTTGGTCAGGCTACCCCACCGGTTGCCCGAGCCGGGTGAGGCTCGGCTCGCTCGTCGGAACGCGATCGCCCCCGGGAACGTGGTGTTCCCGGGGGCGATCCGTTCGTTCGGGCCGATGCCTAGACGAGGTCTCCCCGTCGGGCGATGCGCGAGATGCGGGCACTCAGGATGCCTGCACCGGCGAGCAGCAGGGCCAGGCCGAGCGCGAGGATCCCGGGAACTGCGGAACTCGCGCCCGTGTTGGCGAGGGCGCCGCCGGTGCTCGTGCCGTCGTCGTCGGTGGCGCCGGGAACGGCGACCGGGGTGGTGCCGTCGGAGTCTCCTCCGGTGTCGCCACCGGTGCCGGGCGCGGGTGCGGGGGTCTCGCCGTCGCCGGGTTCGGGCTGGGGCTCCGGCTCGGCGGCTGCCGCGTTCACGAGGTAGAGACCGTCGGCCCGGTAGTCGAGGGCGGCGTCGAATCCGGCGGGGAGTCCTCCGGCCACGATCGAGGTGAACGAGCTCCCTTCGGCGAGTGAGCCGTACTCCACGAGGAGCGTCTCGTCACCGGGTGCCGTGTCTCCGTCGAACTGCAGCGCGAGCGTTCCCCCGAGGGTGGCCTCGCCTGCGACGGTGACCGCTGCGGTCGAAGCGTCTGAGGTCAGCGAGAGCGTGCTGTCCTCCGCGATCTCGAGGTCGCCTCCGATGGAGAGTGCGGTGTCGGCGTTCTCGTAGAGCTCGCCGTCAGCGATCTGCAGGTCACCCGCGCCGAGAGCGGTCGCGTTGGCAGCGACGAGGGCTCCGCCGTCGACGACGGTGCCGCCGGTGTAGGTGTTGTCACCGGAGAGGATGAGTTCACCCGAACCGTCTTTCGTGAGCGAGCCTGCCCCGGTGATGTCGTTCGACCACTCGTCGAGCGCGCTGAATCCGCCGGCTGCGGCATCCATGGTCACCGCGACGTTCTCGTCGAATGCGGCGTATCCTTCGGCGGCCGCGACGGTGTTGAGGCGGCCCCAGCCTTCGGAGTCGTCGAGGAGGGCGTAGCCCGACTCGATGCCCGTGCTCTGCAGCACCCAGCGGCGCTGATCGTCGGTGAGGTACGGGAAGCGCGACTCGATGAGTGCTTCGGCACCCTTGGGCACGACGACGGGGAGTGTCGTGTCTCCGACGCGCGGGAGCCCGTAGGTGAGGCGCTCTTCGAAGAGGGCGCGGTTGGCGTCGGCATCGGCGAAGTCGTCGGCGCCCGTCTGCGGCTGCTCGAGAACGTTGAGCGCTTCGGCTCGCGCCTGCTCGAGGAGGGCGTCGTTGGCCGGGTCGTTGAGAACGGATGCCGCGATGGCCGTGGCGAGGATGCGTCCGCCGATGACGTCGGCGGGTGAGTGCATGCCGGCGACGATGCGGCTGTCGCCGAGGTCCGATGCGCTCGTGACCAGTTCGCTGTAGCGCTCGGGGAAGGCGGCGGCGAGGGCGTAGGAGGCGAGGTAGGCGGCGTTGGTGTGTCCGCTCGGGTAGCCTCCGTCGGTTTCGGCTTCTTCGACGGGCTTCATCACGGGCATCAGGGTCGGGAGGACTTCGACGTCGTCGCTCCAGCGGAACGGCCGTGCGTAGTTGTAGTAGGCCTTGGCGTTGTTGGATGTCGCGTAGCTGCCGCGTGCGGTGTTGACGAGGGTGACGATGCTGCCGGCATCCGAGTCGACGTCTGCCCAGGCGCCGTTGGAGTTGCCGGCGTCGTCGTATCTGACGGTGGTGGCGTCGGCGGGGATCGTGTCGGGGATGGTCGTGCCGGCGTTGCTCGCGGTGCGGAACGCGTCGGCGTGGGGGCCGAGGCCGTTGATCGACGAGTAGCTCTGGTGGCGCCGGTCGATGAGGTAGGCGTGTGCGGCGTCGGCGTCGGACCGTTCGCGTGTGGTGTCGATGCTGCGCTGGATGTTGGCGTCGAGCACGGACGGCATGAGGATGGTGCCGGTGTCGTAGGTTTCGCCGGGCGTCCAGTAGTCGAGCATGGTGTCGAGCACGCCGATGGCCGGGTTGGTCTCCGGCGTCTGGAGGGTGCTCGTGTTGGCCCGGTAGGTGTCGACGTAGTAGCCGTAGACGCCCGGTTGCGGGGCGATGGTGTCGCCGGGTGCGGCGTTCGCGGGAACGGCGGCGCCGCCCGCGAGTACGGCTGCGACTGCCGTCGAGGCTCCGAGGGCGAGGCGGCGTCGTCGGGCCGGTCGCGATGGTGTGGAGCGGAGGGGTGTGGTTCGATGCACGTCGTTACTCTTCCCGAGGGTGTTGGGTGTGGGTGTGGGTGTGGGCGGCTCAGGGTGATTCCCGGTCCGCCGACGGACGCTAACGACGGCGCGTGGCGGGTAAGCATCGAGAAGGTGAACAACGGGCGGAATGCGACGCTCGAGGCGCGACGCGGCTCTCGCCGCTACACGGCGATCTCGTGGCTGACCGGGCTCCGGGACGGCATCGGAATGAACACCAGCCCCGGATCAACCGCGGGTGGTGGTTCCAGAAAGTAGTCGGCTCGGTCTCGGTGCACCTGCCACCGGTTGTCGTGGATCAGCAGATGATGCCTCCGACACAGGAGTACTCCGTCGGCGATGTCGGTGCGGCCCTCGACACCAGCCCACGGGTTGATGTGGTGGGCCTCGCAATACGACGGAGGTCTCTCGCACCCGGGGAACCGGCATCCGCCGTCTCTGACCGTCAACCCGATGCGTTGCCGTTCGGTGAACAGGCGCCGGTCCCGTCCGACGTTCACGCACTGGCCGTCGCGGTCGAAGCCGACACTGATGACTCCGGTGTTGCAGATCGCCCGTTCGATCGTCGGAGCCGACACGGTGTCGGTGCGGCCCTCGAGGAACCCTGGACCTGTCCTGCCCTCGAGCCGGTCCGCGGTCACCACGATCCGCACGGCCGGGCGGCGCCCGCCGAACAGGGTTCCCGGATCCGCATCGACCGCGAGGCGCACCAGGTCGACGAACGCGTCGGCACTGACCTGCTCGTCGGTGCGGCCATCGTTCAGCAGCTCCTCCGCGGTCGCACGCGCGGCCGGGTCGACGAAGCGGGGACCACCCCGCCGCGGTGACAGGATCTGAGCGAACGCGTCCGCAACCAGAGCCCCGTCTTCGGGGGCGAGCCGCCACGACCCGCAGTGCATTCCGGTCGCAGTGTCCCACCAGGTGCGCACCGTCCTCAGGTCGCGGTGCTGTTTCTCCCGACGCTCGATCCCGTCAGCATCGAGGAGATCACGCACCTGCCTCGCACGGCGGTGGACCTGGTCCGGCGTCAACCCGGCAGCCGCCAAGACGAGTTCTGCCGCCGCAGCGCGAAGAACACCGTCGTCGACATGGGTGATATCGGAGAACACCCGCCGGATCGCGTCGACAGCATCGAGCGACAGGGTTCCCTCCCGCACGGCTGATGCGAGAACCTCGCGCCAGCGCTCTCCCGGCACCGGTGCGGTGTGGTCGGCGGAACCCGCAGAGGCGGCGAGCTCGGCCGCGGCTTCGGCCTCGGCGAGGAGCGCGCCCGTCTCGACAAGCCGGGTCGCTTCGATGCGACTCACGTGCGCAACCCGCTGAATCATCGCAACAGGGCTCACGAAACCCGCCTGTTGGGCCAAACCCTGGTGACCGAGCTCCGGGCGCGACCGGTGCGCCACCTCCCCCGCGATGACGGCAGCGAACTGATCGACACACTGCCTCAATGCGGTCACCGCCTCGACAGCCGCCGTCAGATCAGCGTGGCCGAGAGCCGCGATCGACTCCGCCGTGCCACCGAGATCGGCGACCACAGCGGCCCGATCGAGGAGGGAGGCGGCGAGGGTGGGCATGTATCGATTCTCCCGAATCGAACGCGTGTTCGAAAGAAGAACGAATCGTCTGCGGAGAGTGGGTTCTCCACACGGGGTGGGGAGGAGACGACGATCGTCAGGAGAGGAGAAGAGGAGAACGGCGCGGCCAGACAACCTCAGCGACCGACCTAACCAGCCGCCCCGAACCGCCCCCTAATCCGCCGTGTCGTTGTACCCCGGGTCTTCGTCGCTGCGCCAGCTCGTGGGTACCGTGGCGGTGATGACGCTGCCGTCGGCTCGCCGCCCGCCTTCGATGTTCTTCTGGCTCGGTGCTCCCACCCGGCGGGACCCCTGGTGGGCGAGGGCGATCGTGACCGGTTCGTCCGCCGTCACGGTCACGGCCCGGCCGCGCACCGAGAACGACACGCTCGAACCGGTTTCGATCGTGAACGTGACGATGTCCTGTTCGAGGTCGACGCGCATCCGGCTGCCCGAGACGGTCAGTTTGAAGCTGATGCCGTCCCACCCTTCGGGCAGTCGCGGGTCGAAGGTGAGATCGCCGTTGTGGTCGCGCATCCCCCCGAATCCGAAGACGACGGCACTCCACATTCCCCCGGTCGACGCCACGTGCACGCCGTCTGCGGTGTTGTGGTGCAGGTCGGCGAGGTCGACGAAGAGTCCGGCCAGGAAGTATTTGAGGGCGAGCTCCTGGTAGCCCACCTCGGCCGCGATGATCGACTGCACGACCGCGGAGAGCGACGAGTCGCCTGTGGTCAGCGGGTCGTAGTAGTCGAAGTCGGCGAGCTTCTGTTCGGGCGTGAAGAGGTCTCCGTGGAGGAACAGGGCGAGCACGACATCCGCTTGTTTGAGCACCTGGAAGCGGTAGATGACGAGCGGGTGGTAGTGCAGGAGGAGGGGGCGCTGGTCTTCGGGCGTCTTCGAGAGGTCCCAGAGTTCTTTCTCGAGGAAGGCCGCGTCTTGGGGATGCACGCCGAGCGCTTCGTCGTAGGGGATGAACATCTTCTCGGCGGCGTCGAGCCACTCCTGCACTTCGCCGTCTTTGAGGCCCAGTCGACTGACCATGCGCTCGTAAGCCCACTCGTTGGTCGACTGCAGGTTGAGCACGGCGTGTGCGGCCGCTCCGAGGTTGGAGCGCGCCATGACGTTCGTGTACATGTTGTCGTTGACGACGGTCGTGTACTCGTCCGGCCCCGTGACACCGTGGATGTGGAACGCCGACTTGCCGTTCGCCCGCCAGAACCCGAGGTCGGCCCACATGCGTGCGGTCTCGACGAGGATGTCGATGGCCCCGCGGGCGACGAAGTCCCGGTCTCCGGTGGCGAGCACGTATTGGCTGAGCGCATAGGAGATGTCGGCGTCGATGTGGTACTGCGCCGTGCCCGCCGCGTAGTACGCCGACGACTCCTGCCCACTGATGGTGCGCCACGGGAAGAGTGCGCCGTCTTGGTTGAGTTCGGCCGCGCGCGTGCGCGCTTCACCGAGGATCGACTGTCGGAACCGCAGAGCATTGCGCGCGGCGATGGGCGACGTGTAGCTGAGCACGGGGAGCACGTAGATCTCGGTGTCCCAGAAGTAGTGGCCGCCGTAGCCCGTGCCGGTCACCCCTTTGGCGGCGACGCCTTTGCCGTCGGCGCGCGCCGACGCCTGGGCGAGCTGGAACAGGTTCCAGCGCATGGCCTGCTGCAGTTCGGGCTGGCCGTGGATGACGACATCCGTGCGATCCCAGTAGGCGTCGAGCCACTCGGACTGGCGTTCTTTGAGCACCACGACGCCGTCGGCCCGGGCACGGTCGAGGGTGCGGTCGCAGCGGTCGGCGAGTTCGCGCGTGGGGATGCCCCGCGAGGAGTGGTAGGTCACGGTCTTGACGACACGGATGGGCTTGCCGCGCTTCGCTTTGACGCGATACACGTGCTTGGCGAGGTCGTCGTCGATCTGCGACGACTCCTCCCACTGGTTCTCGGTCTCCATCGAGTGCTCGGCGCCGACCGCGAGAGACATCCCGGAGTGGGTGCAGCGGTAGCCGAGCATGTATCGCCCGCCTTCGGCACGCTTCAGCCGCGGCTGCAGCACGCGTTCGGTGAGCTCTTCGGCTTTGCGCGGGTCGAACGCGCCGGGGCCGGATGACGGCGCCACGTCGTATTCGTCGATGCCGTCTTGGCGGTTGATGATCTGGCTCGAGATGACGACGGAGGCGTCGTGGTCGGGCAGGGTGACGGTGTATTCGATGACGGCGAGGTGACGGTCTTCGAACGACACCATTCGGGTGGCGTCGATGATCACGCGCTTGCCCGACGGCGTGATCCATTCGAGCTGACGCGAGAGCACCCCGGTGCGGAAGTCGAGTTTGCGCTCGTATCCGGCGATGTCGGCTTCGGAGAGGATGAACGGCTCATCGTCGACGTAGACGCGCACGATCTTGGCGTCGGGCGCGTTGACGATCGTCTGGCCGACGCGAGCGAAACCGAACGCCTCTTCGGCGTGACGGATGGGCCAGGTCTCGTGGAGCCCGTTGATGAACGTGCCGTGCACGTGGCCGTCGCGGCCTTCGACGACGTTGCCGCGGAGGCCGAAATAGCCGTTGCCGACGGCGAAGAGGGTCTCGGTGCGACCGAGGTCGCCCTGCTCGAACTCCTGCTCGACGAGCGCCCACTCGTCGACGGGGTAGCGGTGGCGGTCGAGCGGGTCGTCGAACCCGGGGGCGTTGGAGCTGCCTTCGCCGGTCAAGCGGATGACGTCGGGTGCCTCGGTGTCGGGAGCGTCGGTCGCCGAGGCGGTGCCGTTCGGCTCATCCTCGACGGGCGAGCGCAGGGGTGACGACTGACTCATCGGCCGGCCTCCTCGGTGTTCGTCGCGCCAGTGTTCGTTGCGCCAGTATTCGTCGCGCCGGTGTCGGTCGCACCCGCGGCGCGCACGTAGGGAATGAGGGTCGCGAGGTCGTCCACGACGAAGTCTGCACCGGATTCGAGCAGTCCCGCTGCTCCCACCCCGCGGTCGACGCCGACGACGAGGCCGAAGTCTCCGGCCCGGCCCGCCTGCACGCCGGAGTGAGCGTCTTCGACGACGACGCACTCGGCGGGGGTGAGTCCGAGGAGCTCGGCACCGCGGATGTAGGTGTCGGGCGACGGCTTGCCGGCGATGCTCTCGTCGGCGGCGACGACACCGTCGACGACGACGTCGAACCGGTCGGCGATTCCGGCGGCCTCGAGCACGGGGCGCGCGTTGCGCGAGCTCGACACGACCGCCACCTGGAGGCCCGCCGCGATCGCCGCGTCGAGAAAGGCGAGGGAGCCGGCGTATGGCGCGACTCCGTCGTCGGCGAGCACCTCGTTGAAGGTGAGGTTCTTGCGGTTGCCGAGGGCCGCGACGGTGGCGTCGCCCGGCTCGTCTGTCACGTCGCCGTCGGGGAGGTGGATGCCTCGCGATTCGAGAAGCGACCGCACACCGTCGTATCGCTGCTTGCCGTCGATGTAGGCGAAGTAGTCCGCCTCGGTGTATCTCTCGGTCACTCCGCGCTCGTCGAGGAAGGGCTCGAACAGGCGTTGCCACGCGTGCATGTGCACGTCGGCCGTCGGGGTGAGCACGCCGTCGAGGTCGAAGAGGATGGCGCGCACGCGGGCGAAGCGGGCGCGCTGCTCTGCGGCGTCGAGGGGGCTGGGTACGTCGGGCACGTGTCGGTCCTTTCAGGACGGAGTGGGTGGCGACGTCGTCGGGCCGGGTTCGACACTAGGGCCTTATGCGCGCGCATGCATAGCGGCTCGGCAAACCCGTGAGCACACCGAGCATCCGCGCGCGCCGACTGAGCAGAACTCCGTTCTCAGACGACGATGGGCGGTGCTTTCGACACGGCGAGGCCGGTGCCGGCAGTGTCGATGTCGACCCTCACGGTATCCCCGTCGAGGATGTCGCCCGCGAGCAGTGCGGTCGCGAGTTTGTCGTCGATTTCGCGCTGCATGAGCCTGCGCAGTGGGCGGGCACCGTAGAGAGGATCGTGGCCGCGCTCGGCGAGCCACGACCGGGCGTCGGGCGTGACGGCGAGCTGGAGCCGGCGCTCCGACAGTCGGCGCGAGAGTCTGTCGATGTTGAGTTCGACGATCTGCCCGAGGTCGTCGGTCGAGAGGGTCGAGAACACCACGATGTCGTCGAGCCTGTTGATGAACTCGGGCTTGAAGGCCTGGCGCACCATCGCTCCGACGGCCGCCTCCTTCTCGACCTGGCCGAGCTGCGGGTCGACGAGAAACTGGCTGCCGAGGTTCGACGTGAGGATGATGATGGTGTTGCGGAAGTCGACCGTGCGGCCCTGCCCGTCGGTGAGCCGGCCGTCATCCAGCACCTGCAGGAGCACGTCGAAGACCTCGGGGTGCGCTTTCTCGATCTCGTCGAGGAGGAGCACGGAGTACGGGCGCCGACGCACGGCCTCGGTGAGCTGCCCGCCCTGCTCGTAGCCGACGTAGCCGGGCGGGGCTCCGAGCAGGCGCGACACGGAGTGCTTCTCCCCGTATTCGCTCATGTCGATCCGGATCATCGCTTTCTCGTCGTCGAAGAGGAACTCGGCGAGGGCCTTCGCGAGTTCCGTCTTGCCGACGCCTGTCGGGCCGAGGAAGAGGAAGGAGCCCGTGGGGCGATCGGCGTCGGAGATTCCCGCGCGGGTGCGGCGCACGGCATCCGCGACCGCGCGCACCGCGGGCTTCTGACCGATGAGGCGGCGACCGAGTTCGGCTTCGAGGGCGAGGAGCTTCTCGGTCTCGCCCTGCAGCAGCCGGCCCATCGGGATTCCCGTCCACGCGGCGATGACGGCGGCGATGTCTTCGGCCGTCACCTCTTCGCCGACCATGGGTTCGTGCTCGGGAACGTAGTTCTCGGCCTCCTCGAGCTCGCGCTCGATGAGGGGGATCTCGCCATAGAGCAGCCGGCTGGCTTCGGTGAGGTTGCCGTCGCGCTGGGCGCGGTCGGCTTGCACTTGCAGCGCGTCGACCCGCTTCTTGAGGTTGCCGACGCGGTTGATCGCCGTCTTCTCCTTGTTCCACCGCGTCTCGAGCTGGGCGAGGTCGGCCGCGCGATCGGCGAGGTCGGCACGCAGTTTCTCGAGTCTCGCCTTCGAGGCGTCGTCTTTCTCACGCTTGAGCGCGAGCTCTTCGATGCGCATGCGGTCGACGCCGCGCCGCAGCTCATCGATCTCCACGGGCGCCGAGTCGATCTCCATGCGCAGTCTGCTCGCCGCCTCGTCGATGAGGTCGATCGCTTTGTCGGGCAGTTGACGACCGCTGATGTAGCGGTTCGAGAGGGATGCCGCGGCCACGAGCGCCGCGTCGGAGATGGGCACTTCGTGGTGGCTCTCATATCGCGGGTTGAGCCCGCGCAGAATGGCGATGGTGTCTTCGACCGTGGGTTCGCCGACGTACACCTGCTGGAAGCGGCGTTCGAGAGCGGCATCCTTCTCGATGTACTGACGGTATTCGTCGAGCGTCGTCGCGCCGATGAGGCGAAGCTCCCCCCGCGCGAGCATGGGCTTGAGCATGTTGGATGCGGCGACCGAGCCTTCGCCGCCGCCCGCGCCCATGAGCGTGTGGAGTTCGTCGACGAACGTGATGATCTCGCCGTCGGCGGCGTTGATCTCGGCGAGCACGGCTTTGAGTCGCTCTTCGAACTCGCCGCGGTATTTGGCTCCGGCGACGAGCGCCGCGAGGTCGAGTGACACGAGCCGCTTGTTCTTGAGCGAGTCGGCGACGTCTCCGGCGACGATGCGCTGCGCGAGCCCTTCGACGACGGCGGTCTTGCCGACGCCGGGTTCTCCGATGAGCACGGGGTTGTTCTTGGTGCGCCTCGTGAGCACCTGGCTCACACGGCGGATCTCGGCGTCTCGCCCGATCACGGGGTCGAGCTTGCCGAGGCGGGCGATCTCGGTGAGATCGACGCCGTATTGCTGGAGCGCCGTCTTCTGGTCGCTCTGCGATGCGGGTGCGCCCTGCATGTTCGCCATGTGTCATCCTCCGAAAGACTTGAGTCTTGCCGACTCAAGTTTACGCTCCCCCGTCGGCCGACGGTGACACAGCGCTATCGCTGTGAGCGAACCCCGGCTCCGCGAGCGGCACCCGGTACCGGGGTACTGGGCACTCGAGAAGTCGGTACCGGGGTCTGCTGTCGCGCGCGTCGCGGTTCCGTAGCGTCGCC
This sequence comes from Marisediminicola sp. LYQ134, assembly GCF_046599635.1. NCBI lineage: Bacteria > Bacillati > Actinomycetota > Actinomycetes > Micrococcales > Microbacteriaceae > Marisediminicola > Marisediminicola sp. LYQ134. Next base: position 584,505 of record NZ_JBKIWP010000002.1, on the reverse strand, counting down.
CTCAGACGAAAGGACAGCACATGATCTACGCACGCTCGCTCACGAAACGCTACGGAAAACGCACGGCCGTCGACTCCCTCGACTTCGACGTGCTTCCGGGAAAGGTCACGGGATTCCTCGGGCCGAACGGCGCGGGAAAGTCGACGACGATGAGGATGATCGTGGGGCTCGACCGCCCGACGAGCGGCCGCGTCGAGGTCAACGGACTCCCCTACCGCGAGCACCAGGCGCCGCTGAGGCAGGTCGGGGTGCTGCTCGACGCGAAGGCGGCCCACCCGGGTCGCACGGCATACAAGCACCTGCTCGCGATCGCCGCGACACACGGCATCGGTGCCGCCCGAGTGCACGAGGTCATCGGATTCTCCGGTCTCGATGCGGTCGCGGGCAGAAGGGTCGGCAAGTTCTCGCTCGGGATGGGCCAGCGTCTGGGAATCGCCGCGGCGCTCATCGGCGACCCCGCAACGGTCATCCTCGACGAGCCCATCAACGGCCTCGACCCCGAGGGCGTGCGCTGGGTGCGCACCCTCGTTCGGAGTCTCGCCGCCGAGGGCCGCACGGTCTTGCTCTCCTCTCACCTCATGGCCGAGATGGCGCAGACCGCCGACCACCTCATCGTCATCGGGCGCGGGCGCGTTCTGGCAGACGCGCCGCTCGTCGACGTCGTCGCGCGCAACGCGTCGCTCGAAGACGCCTATCTCGCGCTCACGTCCGACGACGTCGAGTACCACTCGTCGTCTCCCGCGACGGAGGCCACCCGATGAGCGCGACAGTGCTGCGACGCAGTTCGCACATCCCCACCCCCGCGCCCGCGCGATTGCGGCTCTTGCACATCGTCCGCTCGGAGTTCATCAAACTCGCGAGCCTGCGGTCGATCGTGCTCTCGCTCGCCACGATCGTGGTGACCGGCCTCGGAATCAGCCTCGCCCTCGCGCTCACCATGGAGTCGGCGGGCGTGCCGTCTCAACCGAGCGCGGAGTTCCTGCTCTGGACGGTCACGTTCGGGGCGTACATGCTCGGTCAACTCGTCGCCGCGCTCCTCGGCGTGCTCGCGGTGAGCGGCGAGTATTCGGCGGGAACCATCCAGCCGGCGCTCCTCTCGGTGCCGAGCAGGCTCCCGGTGCTCGCCGCGAAAGCCCTCGCCGTCTTCACCGTGTCGACGGGCGCCGGTCTCGTGGCGACGGTCGGGTCGTGGGCGGTCACCTATCCCCTCTTCGACGAGCTCGGCCTCGCCGTCGGCCTCGGCGAACCGGGGGTCGCGCTCGCTCTCGCGGGAACAGCCGTCTACCTCGGCCTCGTCTCGGTGTTCGCGCTCGGGGTCGCCACGGCCGTGCGCTCCGCCGCCGGGGGTATCACGATCGTCGTGATGGTGCTCCTCATTTTGCCGGTCGCGGTCGGAATGCTCGGCGGCGCCGTGCAGTGGGTGAGCGACGCGACCCCCTACCTCCTGTCGAACGCGGGCGAGTCGATGACGTTCATCGCCGACACCGCCGCGACGTCCGACCCCGACTGGTCCGGCCCGCTGAGCCCCTCACTCGGCGCACTCGTGGTGTTAGCGTGGAGCGCCATTTCGCTCGCGATCGGCGCGGCGCTGCTTCGGGGGAGAGACGTCTGACACTCGCATCATCGGGATCATCCGGCGGCTCGATCGAGTCGCCGGATGCTTTCGTGGCTCCGCCCCCTCCGGGGTTCGTCGGTCGGCTCCTGCGCCGCCTACCGTGGCTCACCGACGCCATCGTCGGCACCGTATACGGCTGCGTCGCCGTGCTGCTCGCCACGATCTCGGCCTACCCTCCCCTCCGCACTCCACTGTGGTTCACGCTCGCGCTCCTCGCCGGGGGGATCGTCGTTGTCACGTTGCGCCGTCGCTACCCCGTTCCCACCTTCATCGCGGCGCTCGCGCTCTTCGTGCTCTCCGCGCTCGCGGGCACGGGGGCCGAGAGCATCGTCGCGGTCGTCACGATCTTCACGGTGGGAGCGCTCCGGTCGACCGCCGTCGCGTGGGCGGGCTTCGCGCTCGCGACGGGAGTCGGATGCCTCGCCGCGGTCATCCTCGTGCTGCGGGGCCGTGACGGACTCCCGCTGTGGGAGCCGACCCAGCTCGCCGTGACAGCCGACCCCGTGAACGACTGGTTCAACGCCGCCATCCTCATCCTCGTGCCGTTTCTCGTCGCCGCACTCATGGGGGTCAACGCCGGGCAACGGCGCCGCTACGTCGACACGCTCGTCGACCGCGCGGCCCAGCTCGAGCGCGAGCGCGACCAGCAGGCCGAGATCGCGAGCGCCGCCGAGCGCGAGCGCATCTCGAGGGAGATGCACGACGTGATGGCGCACAGCGTCTCGGTCATGGTCGCGCTCTCCGAGGGAGCGCGCGCGACCGTCACCGAGCGGCCCGCCGAGTCGAGCGAGGTCATGTCTCGCGTGGCCGAGACCGGTCGACGCACCCTCGCCGAACTGCGGCGGCTGCTCGGGGCCGTGCCGGAAGCGGCAGATTCGACGTCGCCCGCGCACTCGCCGCAACCCGACGCGTCGCACGTGCCCGACCTGGCCGCCGATTTCCGGCACGCCGGACTGCCCGTCGAACTCACCGTCGAGGGGACTCCGGCAGCCGACCCCGCTCTCGGACTCACGGTGTTCCGCATCGTGCAAGAGGCACTCACGAATGCCCTGCGGCACGCGGAGGGGGCGACGGAGGTCACCGCGACGATCACCTGGTCGTCAGAGGATGTCACCATCGTCGTGCTCGACGATGCGCCGCACTCCGCGCGCACGAGCCCGGCCGGGGCTTCGGCGGAAGCCCGGCAGACCGCGGCGACGACCGGCCGCGGGCTCGTCGGCATCCGGGAGCGGGTCGCGCTCTACGGCGGCTCGGTCGAATCCGGACCCGCCGAAGGACGAGGGTGGCGGGTCGCCGCGAGGCTGCGCTGGGCGGAGGAGCAACGATGAGCGGCGACATCCGTCTGCTGATCGTCGACGACCAGGAGCTCGTGCGCTACGGGTTCCGGCTCGTGCTCGACGCCGAACCCGACATGACCGTGGTCGGCGAGGCCGCGGAGGGCGGTCACGCTCTCGAGGCCGCGCACCGATTGCGGCCCGACGTCGTCTTGATGGATGTGCGCATGCCGGGAGTCGGGGGCATCGAAGCCACTCGGCGCATCACGTCCCTTCTGCCCGACACCCGTGTGCTCGTGCTCACGACCTTCGACCTCGACGAGTACGCCTTCGGGGCCCTGCGCGCCGGGGCCTCCGGTTTTCTCCTCAAAGACACCCGACCGGCCGAACTCACCGGCGCGATCCGGGCGGTGAACGCTGGGGACGCCGTGGTCTCCCCGCGCATCACCGCGAAACTCATCGAGGTGGGCACCCCTCACCTCGCGGGCGATCCCGCACCCGCCGCAGCGAGCGCGCTCGACACCCTCACCCCGCGGGAACGCGAGGTGCTGCGTCTCATCGGGCTCGGGGCGACCAACGGCGAGATCGCCTCGACCCTCCACCTGAGCGAGTCCACCGTCAAAGCCCACGTCGGGCGAGTGCTGCTCAAGCAGGGCCTGCGCGACCGCGTGCAAGCCGTGATCCTCGCCTACGAGCTCGGCATCGTCGGGCGCTAAGTCGCCGCGGCTCGAGCGCGACGCCCCGGGCGTCGGGATCAGACCCGGGCGATCCGGCCGGCGTGGTCGGGGACGAACTGGTAGAGCTCGCGGGCGGGTCGGTCGTAGTCGTCGGACGTCGGCCGGTCGGGGATCTCGATGGCCTCGGGCTCGCGGTGCTCGTAGGGGATCTGCGACAGCAAGTGGGCGATCGCGTTGAGGCGCGACGAGCGTTTGTCGTCGCTCTCGATGGTCCACCACGGTGCGGCGGCGTGATCGGTCGCCTCGAACATCGCGTCTTTCGCCCGCGAGTAGTCCTCCCAGCGCGTGATCGAGAGCACATCGGTGTCGGAGAGCTTCCAGCGGCGCATCGGGTCGTCGAGACGCGACCGGAACCGATCCTCCTGAACGTCGTCCGACACGGAGAACCAGTACTTGATCAGGGTGATGCCGTCGTCGACGAGCATCCTCTCGAACTCCGGCGTCTGCGTGAGGAAGAGTCGGTACTGCTCGGGCGTGCAGTAGTCCATGACCTTCTCGACGCCGGCGCGGTTGTACCAGGAGCGGTCCATGAGAACGATCTCGCCCTTCGTCGGCAGGTGCTCGACATACCGCTGGAAGTACCACTGGCCTTTCTCGCGCTCGCTCGGGGTCGGAAGCGCGACCACGCGCGTCGACCTCGGGTTGAGGTACTGAACGATGCGCTTGATCGCCCCACCCTTGCCCGCCGCGTCGCGGCCCTCGAAGATGACGACGACGCGCGCGCCGGTCTCGATGACCCAGCGCTGCATCGCCACGAGCTCGATCTGCAGGCGCTCGAGTTCGGCCTCGTAGACCTTCTTCTTGATGCGCTTGGGAGTCTTGGTGGTGCTCGTGCCCGACTTCTTCTTCGACATCGTTCGCTGTCCTTGCCGCTCCCCGGGGAGCCTCGACGGACGCCGACCCGGCGCACACGCCACACCATACGCGCGCCCAGGCAGATTCTCGCCGGGGTTGCAATGGGTCGTGTGAGCCCCGTGCCCCGCCGCATACTCGTAGTCGCGCCACCCCGGCACTCCGCGGGCGGCATCCGACACGAGGACTCCTACATGACCGACCAGCCCGCGAAGATCGCCGCGATCATCTACAACCCCATCAAGGTCGACCTCGATGCCCTCCGGGAGGCCATCACGACCGAGGCGGATGCCGCGGGCTGGGGCGAGACGCTGTGGTTCGAGACATCCGTCGAAGACGAGGGGCAGGGTGTCACGCGCGAGGCTCTCGACAAGAAGGTCGACCTCGTGATCGCGGCGGGCGGCGACGGCACCGTTCGCGCGGTCGCCGAAGCCGTGCGCGGCAGCGGCACACCCGTGGCACTGCTCCCGTCGGGCACCGGCAATCTGCTCGCGCGCAACCTCAAACTGACGCTCGACAACATGCCGAACTCGGTGCGCTCCGCCTTCACGGGCGTCGACCGCGCGATCGACCTCGGGGTCATCGACATCGAGCGTGCCGACACCTCACGTGACCGCCACGTCTACGTCGTGATGGCGGGAATGGGCATCGACGCGAAGATGATCGAGAACACCGACGACGACCTCAAGAAGAAGGCCGGATGGGTCGCCTACGTCGACGCGATCGTCAAGTCGCTGCGCGACCCGAACGAACTCCAGATGCGCTTCAAGCTCGACGACGGCCAGACCAAGCGCGCGACCGTGCACACCGTCATGCTCGGCAATTGCGGATCACTGCCCGCCAACGTGCTCCTCATGCCGGACGCCGTCGTGGACGACGGATTGCTCGACCTCCTGCTCATGCGCCCCGGCGGGGTGCTCGGCTGGATCCGCGTCTGGACCAAGATCGTCTGGACCAACGGGGTGCTGCGCCGCACGAAGGCGGGCGAGATGGTCGCCGGCGAGCGCCGCAACGACGGCGACCTGCACTACGAGACCACCAAGCGTTTCGTGGCCCGCCTGTCGCGGCCCGAGGTCATCGAACTCGACGGTGACAGCTTCGGCAAAGCCGTGGCGTTCAAGTCGTGGGTCGAGCCCGGAGCCCTCACCGTGCGAGTGCCCGCCGACGCCTGACGGCGCGTGACCGCGCAACAGGCCGCGCGGTGCAGAGAACGAGGGGGCGCCGGACATCCGGCGCCCCCTCGTCGTTGCGGGGTGTTACTCGATCGCGCCGTCGTGTGAGCGGTTGCGGCGGCGGGCCACGAGCAGGCCACCCCCGAGCACGAGCATGAGCGCGGCGGCGACGATGAGCCCGACGGGCACGGTCGAGCCCGTGAACGCGAGGTCGTCGCGGTCGCCTCCACTGTCGCCGGCTCCGTCGCCCCCGATGACCTCCGACCCGGTGTCGGCCGGTTGGGCGGCGGCCACGATGTCGATCATCGACCACCCGATCACCGCACCGTCGGCATCCTGAACGACGAGGCGATACTCACCCAGGGGCAGATCCGAGGGGATGACCGCGTTGATGAGTCCATCGGTCGAGACGCGAGTCCAGGTTCCGAGGGCCACGTCGCCGGGCTGGAGCCACGCTTGCACCCAGTCGCCCGCGCGGCCCGCGTCCATGCCGATCGTGATCGGGTCGCCCGGTCGAGCCGAGTCGGGCGCGGTGATGCCGCCCTCGAGCGAGTCGTCGAGGTCGTCACCCGGAACCGGCTGCGACGGCACCGTGGGTGCGCCGTCATCCGGAACACCAGGGTCGGTCGGATCGGTCGGATCGGTCGGGTCGGTCGGATCGGTCGGGTCGGTCGGATCGGTCGGGTCCGTCGGATCGGTCGGCTCTTCGGTGGCCTCGACGAACGTCACCGAGCGCACCTCGGAATAGGAGGTCGCTCCGTAAGGGTCGCTCGACGACACGAACCAGGAGTGCTCTCCGAGGCCCGGCGCCCAGGTGGCGGTGGGCTCGGAGCCGCTCTCGAGGTCGTCGAACGTCTCGATCGCCTCCGTCGTGAACACGTCGGCACGGAAGGCGTCGGTCGCGAGTTGCTTCACGACGGGCACGATGCCGGCTTGCGCGAACGGGATGTCGAACTCCTGGTGCTCGATGGCGAGCGTCGGGTCGTCGGCGTTGTAGTCCTTCAGGTAGTCGGAGTACGTGCGCACCATGATCTGCTCGGCCTCGGTGTCGAAGTGGAGGAGACGCAGGTAGCCCTCGCCGCCGTTCGGCAGGCCCTGGTAGTCGAAGAGCATCTGCGTGACCGTGCGGTCGTCGACGCCGTCGCCGTCGTCGTCGAACGAATCGAGTCGCGTGAACGCGTCGTGGTAGTGGCCCGAACTCACGAACTTGACGTTCGGATTCGTCGCGATGACCTCGTCGTACATGCGCTGCGGGATCGGGCCGAGGCCACCCGTCGTGAGCATGTACTCGTGCAGGTTGAGGAACGCGGTGCGCTCGGGGTACTGCGCGAGCACCTCGTTGAGCCACTCGATCTGCTCGTCGCCCGGCGCCCACCCCATGTAGATCATGAGGAAGTCGATGCCGCCGGCGGTGATGAGGTCGTAGTGACCGCGGTTGTCGAGGTGACTGCCGCCGTACCAGGGGTTGTCGGCGAACCGTGCCTCGCCGAACCACTGGCTGAACTCGGTGTAATCGTCGGTCTGCTGGTCGACGTCGTGGTTGCCGGCGAGCACGCCGTACGGCAGCCCGGCGGCGTCGAGCGTCGCGTAGGTCGGGTCGGCCCGCAACCACTGCTCGGGATCCTTCGACTGGTCGACGATGTCGCCCGTGTGCGTGACGTACTGCAGGTTGAGGTCGGCCCGCTCGCGCAGGAAGAACTCGTGGATCGAGGTCTGGCGGTCGTAGATGTCGGGGTCGCCGTTGTAGTACTGCGTGTCCGACTCCCACCCGAGTGTGAAGTCGTACGCGGAGCGCACGACGTCGTCGGGGTGGTTGGGCTCGACGACGGTGTCGCGCGTCGACAGGTCGTCGCCCGCGAACCCCTCGGAATGCTGCACGAGCACCGTGATCTCATCGTTCTCGGCGTAGTCGGCCGCGGCGACGAGAGCCTCGAGCGAGAACTCGGTCTCCCCGCCGTCGGTCGTGAGGTGACGGTCGAGTTCGACCCACTCGGCCGCGTCGGGATCGAGCGCGTAGAGCAGGATCTTGGCCTCGGCGTTGGCCGAGCCATCCCATCGCACTCGCACCGTCGCGTCGTCGGCGCCCGCGGGCACCGCCACGGTGAACAGCTGGTACGGCAGCTTCGCGTCGCTCTCGGCCACGACCGAGTCGTCGTCTTTCGAGCCGAGCTGCGCGACCTCGTCGTCGTCGAGCAGCACGGCGTCTGCTCGGTCGATGTCGAGCGAGTCGGTCGCCGATCCGGTCGCCGCCTCGACGCCGTCGCCGGGGGTCAGCTCGTATCCGCGCCCGAAGGTCACGTCGAGACGGTCCCCGCTCGGGTCGACCGCTCGCGCGGTGAGGTCCACGGACTCCTCATCGGTCTCGAAGCCGTCTTCAGGGCTCATGAGCTCGTTGCCGGGCTCCTCGACGGGCGTCGTGAAGCGGATCTCGCGAGTCGCCTCGTTGCCGGCGAGGTCGGCGGCGGTGAACACCACGACGTGCTCGGCCGCATCGAGCTGCAGCGACGAGGTCGCGTACGGCAACTCGATCTCTTCGCCGTCGAGCGTCGCTGTCACACCGTCGTCGGTGAGCCCGGCCCCCGCGTCGGAGGCGGAACCGTCGATCGTGAACTCCCCCTGATACAGGCGCTCTTCGAGAGCCGTCTCGATGACGGGGGCGGTGTTGTCGACGATCACGTCGGCGCTCGCGCTGCCCTCGGCGGATGTCGCCACGATCGAGTGCGCGCCGTCGCTCACCGCCGTGGTGTCCCACGGGCCCGCGACCGCGGTGAACGCGTCGTCCGGAACCGTGAACGTCGCCTCCACGAAGTCGACCGCGTTGCCGCTGTCGCCGAGCGCGATCGAGGCCGTGGGGTTGTATCCCTCCTCCGGCCGCAGGGTGCGACCGTCGGGGAGGATGAGCCTCATGTTCGAGAGCGAGAAGTTGTCGTTGTTCTCGTCGAGGTCGATCTCGGGGGCGGCCTTGGTGCCCGCGTAGACGCGCACCGAGAACTCCTGACCCGGGTTGACCCTCTCGAGGGGGACGTCGCTCGGCACGGTGACCGTCGCGCCGTAGTAGCCCTCGTCGAAGACCGTGAGGATGTCGCCGGCCTCGCCGTCGTCGACGAGACGCACGCCGTTGCGGAAGTACGCATCCGTCGCGGTCGCCTCGAACGCGAACACGGGGGAGGCTTCGAGCTCGGGCTCCGCCGCGAACGGGGCACCGTCGATCGTGAGGCCGAGGGTCGGCGGGTAGACATCGCCCGCGGCCGAGACATCGACCGTGTCGGAGACGTACTGCCCGCTCTCGAGGTTGAGGCGCACGTCGTCGGCAGGCTGCGACGTCGACACCGTGAGCTCACCGGAGTCGCTCACCTGGCTGCCGTCGGAAGCGGTGAGGCGGTAGGTGAAACTCTCCTTGCCCGCCGTGTCGACCGCGGCGACCGAGACGCGGTAGAGGCCGTCGGCCCCCGGAACGAGGTTGCGCGTGCCCATGTCGCCGTCGACGTCGTTCTCGAGCTCGATGGCGACGGTGCGCACCTCGGCGTCGTCGGTCACGGCCGCGACGAACTCGATGGCCTCCCCCGGCTCGAACGTGCTCGGCGTGCGGTTGTCGATGACGGGCGCGACGGTGTCGTCGGGAACATCCTTGAGGGCGAGAGGCACCTGGGTGTCGCTCACGGAACCGGGCGTCGGTGCTCCGACGGATTCGATGATCTGGAGCGTGGGGTCGCCCTCGGTCGAGGCGAAGTGGATGCCCTGGTTCTCGCGGACATCCGTCGCGCCGGCGAGGTTGTAGTAGGCCCGGTTCTGCGAGATCTCGGTGTTGGTGATGATCTCGATGCCGCGCGGGGAGCCGTTGGCCATTCCGCCGACGAAGAGTTCGAGGAGGTCGTCGCCGAGGGTGAGGTCGGTGCCGAACTCGGTGTTGAAGTCACCCGCGGTGAGGGCGTCGTTGCCGCCGTTCTTGACCCACAGAACGATCGTCTCGCCCGCGCCGATCTCGGCGTCGCGCGGAACCGACGGCCACAGCGCGGTCGACGAGTTGGTGAGGTCGGCGAGCGGGTAGAGGTAGCGGATCGTGTAGTCGGCCCACTGCACCGGCGCGTCGCTCGCGTTGTAGACCTCGATGTACTCGTAGCCGTCGCCACTGCCGACGTTGCGCGAGTTGACCATGAGTTCGGTCACGTGCAGGGTCGCGGTGTCGAGATCGGGGTCGGACGGACGCGTGAGGTCACTCTGCAGGGCGTCGGGGTCGACGACACCGGGGGTCGGTGCCGCGAACGTCGTGAGCACCGACATCGAGAGCTCGCCGCGCACGTCGGGCACCGCGTAGTCGTTGCCCGAGCCGCCCGAGTACGACCCCGCCGCGTAATACGACCACCCGACGGTCTCGTCGTTCTCGTCGACGACGCGGATGCCGCGGTCTCCCCCGTTCGCGAAACCGGCCTGGCCGGTCGCACGCACGAGGGTGTAGTCGCTCGATCCGCCGTAGAAGGTGCGGAACTGCTCGTCGGTCATCGTCAGCGAGGTGCCGTAGGTGAGCCAGAACACGGTCACGCCGTTCGCCGCGATGACGGTGCCCGCGGGCACGGTCAGCGGCACATCGCGCGAGCGGTCGTTCGAGTCGACGTAGGTGTAGGCGAAGCGGTAGCCGTCGGCCCCCACCACGATGTCGTCACCGGTCGTGTTGGCGACCTCGAAGAACTCGTAGGTGTCGGCCCCCGTATTGTCTGGCTGGATCTCGGTGACCACGAGGGGCCACTCGGCCGCAACGCCCTCGGAGGGTGCCGACGGGTCGGTGGGGTCGGGGGTCGGCTCGGGGTCGGGAGTCGGCTCGGGCTCGGCGGGCACGGCGGGCTCGAGAACGGCCGGGTCGATGGCACCGGGGGTCGGTGCCGTCGTCGCGCGGAACTCGGCATCCGTTCCGGTCGCCGCGACGCCGAAGTTGGCGCCGCGGTTCTCGCCCACCTGCGCCGCCGTGTAGAACGATTCGGTGATCTCGGCGCCGGCGCCGTCGACCGCGCGGATGCCGCGAGCCGACGCGTTGGCCATGCCCGCCTGACCGGTGATGCGCACGATGTCGTAGTCGGTGGCGCCGCCCTCGAATTCGGCGCGGAAGTCGTCTTCGGTGTAGGCGAAGCTGTCGAGGGTGCCGCTGTCGTTCGTGTAGCTCAACCAGAACACCGTCGAGGCGCCGGGAGCGATGACCACGCCAGGCTCGAAGTCGAGGAGCGGCTCCGACGCGACACCCGTGTAGCGGAAGCTCACCCCCTCGGCGTCGAGGTCGATCGCGTCGCCCGAGGTGCTGGTCACCTCGAAGAACTCGAAGTTGTCGTCACCGACCGTGTTCGGCACGATCTCGCTGATGAGCAGCGGCGGTGCATCCGCGGGCAGCGGGGCAGCGGTCGCGGCGGTCGCACCGAAAGCGGGTGCTGCGGCGAGAGCGACGATGACGGTGGTTGCGGCGAGGGTGCGGGCCGACCGGGTGGAGCGCATGGTGAAGCTGCTTTCGTTGGGGGGACTCAGCGAAACTAAGCGGCGCTCACGACCAGATGACGACGACGAGGTGAACGGCAGACGGCGAAATCCGCCCCGCGGCGAACCCGGTCTCACTCACCCCCGCGTAGGGGCACTGCGCCGCGAGCGCAACCCCCATGCCTCCCAGCCAGCACGCGGTTAGCGTGGACAGCGCTCGTGACGAACTCACGGGCCACCCCCAAACGAGAACAGTCCGCCGACGCGCGGACGGGATCGAGCACACCATGGCTACTGACCAATACGCATTCACCAACCCCGCCGAGATGTACAGCGACTTCGAGCCGAGCGCGCAGTACCAAGAGGGCGCCGGCCTCGACGCCAACCTCCGCGACAAGGCCGACCTCGGCGAAGACACCTACCGGGGCACCGGTCGCCTCGAGGGCCGCAAAGCCCTCATCACCGGTGGTGACTCCGGCATCGGTGGCGCCGTCGCGATCGCCTACGCCCGCGAGGGTGCGGATGTCGCGATCTCCTACCTGCCCGAAGAGGAAGAGGATGCCCAGCGCATCGTCTCGCTCATCGAAGCGGCCGGCCGCACCGCCGTCGCCCTTCCCGGCGACATCACCGACGCCGCGTTCAGCCGCGAGCTCGTCGCGACGGCCGTCGAGAAGCTCGGCGGACTCGACATCCTCATCAACAACGCGGGCAAGCAGCAGTTCCACGAGGACATCCTCGAGATCAGCGACGACGAGTTCGACGCGACCTTCAAAACCAACATCTACGCGATGTTCTGGATCACGAAGGCGGCGCTCGCGCACCTCAAGCCCGGCTCGACGATCATCAACACGTCGTCGATCCAGGGGTACTCGCCGGCACCGCACCTCGTCGACTATGCGACCACCAAGGCCGCGATCAACACGTTCTCGAAGGCGCTCGCGCAGCAGCTCGCACCGAAGGGCATCCGCGTGAACGTTGTCGCACCCGGCCCGATCTGGACTCCGCTCCAGACCGCCGGCGGACAGCCGACCGACCAGCTGCCCGACGCCGGCTCGCAGACGCCGCTCGGCCGCTGGGGCCAGCCCGCCGAACTCGCCCCCGCCTACGTGTTCCTCGCGTCGGGTGAATCGAGCTACGTCGTCGGCGAAACGCTCAACGTCAACGGCGGAATGCCCACCCCGTAATCACCGCCGCTGAGCACAGCGCGCTGACCTCGGTCGGCCTCTGAACGTGCCAAGCGGAGGAGATCGCACCCGACGACCACCGTCTCCCAGAACGGTGGACCTGCGGGTCCCGATCCCCTTCGCTTGGCACTTCTGTGTTTGCGGGCGGGGCGGGGTCGGGCGGATGTCGGCACGCCGGCCCGCATCGCGGTCGCGAACGGCTGTTCCGGCGCGCGCGAGACGACACATCGCGACCGCGACCGCGCGAAAACGGGTGCTCGGTGCTCGGCGCTCGGCGCTCGGTGCTCGGTGCTCGGTGCTCGCGTCAGCTGAGCGTGTGCGCCCCGATGACCGAGAGCAACCGGAGCTTCTCCGCGCTCTCGCTGCCGGGAACAGCCGTGTAGATCATGAGCGAGTGCGCGTGCCCGGGGTCGACGAGGCGCTGGCAGTGCAGCTCGAGTGCGCCGACCTCCGGGTGCACGAAGTGTTTGACGTCGTGGGGCCGGATGCCGACCTCGTGCGTGGCCCAGAGCTCCCGAAACTCCGCGCTGCGCTCGAGCAGCAGCTCGGCCAACCGGGCGGCGCGTGATTCGGGGCCCCGGAGCGCCGCGATCTCACGGAGTCCCGACGCATACATCCGACTCAAGAACCGGTGCTCCTCGGGGGCGTAGAAGTTGCGCGCCGACGGGTCGGTGAACCACCGGTAGCCGAGGCTGCGCTCGGGCCCCTGGAGCATCGACTTGTCGCCCGTGAGCGCGGCACCCAATCGGGACTGCCGCAGCGTCTCGCCGATCTCGGTGACGATCTCCGCCGGGGTGTCGTCGAGTCGATCGAGCACGCGCAGCAGCCCCGGGCTGATGTGCTCCGAGCTCGTGCCGCGCGCCGGCGGGGTGTGCCCCGCGAGGTGGAAGAGGTGGTCTCGCTCCTCATGCGAAAGGTGCAGACCCTGCGCGATGGAGGCGAGCATCTGCTCCGACGGCTGAGGCCCGCGCTCCCGTTCGAGCCTCGCGTAGTAGTCGGTCGACATGTGCGAGAGCACCGCGACCTCCTCCCGGCGCAAACCGGATGTGCGGCGCCGAGACCCGCGCGTCAGCCCGACATCCTCGGGCTGCAGGGCCTCGCGGCGGTGGCGGAGGAACTCGGCGAGTCCCGGGCGGTCGATCACGGCGGTCTCCTTCATGGCGGGTGAACACATGTCTACCGCGTGCGGGTGGGGGGAGCCACGACCCGCCGATCCCCCTCTCGCGCAGCCACGGATCGGGAGGCCGTGGCTCCTGCGGCCGACACCCGCGACGGTGGAGGAACACACGACATCCGAGGAGCACACCATGGCACGCAGAACATTCGACATCACCATTCCGAACCTCCGGGGCACCCGCGCCCTCGTCACCGGCGCGAGCGACGGGATGGGCGTCATCATCGCTCGGCGCCTCGCCGCGGCCGGGGCGGAGGTCGTCATCCCGGTGCGCAACCGGGCCAAAGGAGACGCGGCGGTCGCCGGCATCCGCTCGGCTGTTCCGCACGCCGAGATCTCGGTTCGCGACCTCGACCTCTCGTCGCTCGAGTCGGTCGAAGCGCTCGGTGCGACGCTCCTCGGCGAGGGTGACCCGATCCACCTGCTCATCAACAACGCGGGCGTCATGACGCCGCCGAGCCGGCAGACGACCGCCGACGGCTTCGAGCTGCAGTTCGGAACCAACCACCTGGGGCACTTCGCCCTCGTCGGCCACCTTCTGCCGCTGCTGCGCGAGGGCCGCGCGCGAGTGACCTCGCAAGTGAGCGTCGCGGCGCGGTCGGGCCGCATCAACTGGGACGACCTCAACTCGGAGCGCGCCTACGACGGCATGAAGGCCTACAGTCAGTCGAAGATCGCGTTCGGCCTGTTCGGGCTCGAACTCGACCGTCGCAGCGAGGCGGGCGGCTGGGGCATCACGAGCAACCTGTCGCACCCCGGTGTCGCGCCCACCAACCTGCTCGCGGCGCGCCCCGAGATCGGGCGCGGAGGCGACACCCCGCAGGTGCGGGTGATCCGCTGGCTGTCGGCGCGCGGGATCCTCGCCGGAACGCCCGAGACCGCCGGGCACTCGGCACTCATGGCCGCGACCGACCCGAGCGCCAAGCGCGGTGTGCTCTACGGTCCGAGCGGACTCGGAAACACGAGTGGCGCTCCGGCGGAGCAGCGGATGTACGCGCCCCTGCGCAGCGGCGACGACGCCGCCCGCCTCTGGCAGGTCTCGCAGCAACTCACGAGGGTCGCGCTGCCGGCCGTGTGACCCCGCGCACCCCGCCGGCCCCGGCGCACCCCGCCCCGGCGCACCCCGCCCCGCCAAAGTACGCAGTTTCCGCGAGGGTGCGCCGGATCCCGCGCACCCTCGCGGAAACTGCGTTCTCTCGGGGTGGCGGTTAGGCCCGGGTCGAGACCGTCACGGTGAACTTGGCGTTGCGGCCCGCCTGCCTCGTGGGCCCGACCGTGCGGGTGAGCGCTGCACGGTAGGCGAGGTGCGAGTTGAACACCGTCCACAGTTCGCCGCCCGGTTTGAGCACGCGCGCCGCCTCCTCGAAGAGGCTCCCCGCGAGCCCGGAGTGCACGGTCGCCCCGGTGTGGAACGGCGGGTTGAGCAGCACGAGGTCGGCGCAGCCATCCGGCTGCTTCGACAATCCGACGTCGCGCTCGACCGTGAGCGCGATGCCGTTCGCCTCAGCCGTAGCGCGGGCGGATGCCACGGCCGCGGCCGATTCGTCGGATGCGAGCACCGCGACCCGCGGGTTCGTTCGCGCGAGAACGCACGCGAGGATGCCGGTGCCGCACCCGAGGTCGACGGCGGTCGCGGCATCCGCTCTCATCTCGGGCAGGAAGCTCAGCAGGTAGCGCGTTCCGATGTCGACCTTGGTGCCCGCGAAGACGGCGCCGTGCGCGCACACGGTGAGGTCGAGGTCGGCGTGATGCTCCCGTCGGGGAAACGCTCGAGCATCGCCCGCCTCCTCGGCGCGCGGTCCGCGCGCGGTGATCACGCGGGACTTCTGCCTCCCCAGGGAGGCGCGCACGTCGCCGAAATGCTTAGCGAGCACCTCGTTCATGGCCCTCGACATGTGTTTGAGACGCCCGCCGCCGACGAACACGACGTCGGGGTTGGCGTGCCGGGCGACCGCCGCGGCGATCTCGTCGAGCGCGTCGAGGCTGCGCGGCAACTGCGCGAGAACGACTCGGGCTCCGGCCAGCAGTGACGCGTCGAGCGGATGGTGCGTGAACGACTCGATGCCCTGGTCGGCCGCATTGAGCGCGAGCGCCCGCTCCCCCGTGAGCGGATCCTGGTGCACGCGCACGTCGAGCGCCCCGTGCACGGCGATCGCGCCGAGGGTGAGCGCGCCGTAGTGGTCGCCGATCACGACCATTCCGCGCGGTCCGGCGGCCGCGACATCCGCTGCAGCCTCGTCGAGGATGAGCCGGTCGCTCGCGTCGACGGCGAAGAGGTTGTCGGCTTCGACGTCGGGGCGTCGGCGCAAGGCGTCGAAGGAGAACGGGGATTCGGGCACAGTCGAGGGTACCCGCGACACGGGCGCGGATCGCGGTCGCAAACGGTCCTTCAACGATGGGCGGTGCAGCGTTTTGCGACCGCGATGCGCCGAGTTGCCGGATGCGCGCACGCGCGCCCGCCGGCCCGCGCCCGCGCCCGCCCTCGCAAACAGACCTACTCCTCGAGCTCCCGCCACCGCGGCCGCCACACGACCACTTCGGTGCTGCGCTGGGCGCGTGTGCCGGCGCGCAGCGAGATGACGTCGCCCGATTCCCGCGCCGCGAACACGCGTCGCCCCGGCCGGTTGAGCATCTCGTCGGCGAGCGCAGACTCGAGTTGGCGCACGCGCCCCGAGAGCTCGGTCACCTGGTTCTCGAGCTCGAGGATGCGGCGGATGCCCTCGAGGTTGAGCCCTTCGGCGCTCAGCCGGCCGACTTCGCGCAGCTGTTCGACGTCACGCATCGAGTAGCGCCGCGACTTGCCGGCGGTGCGGTCGGGGCTCACGAGCCCGAGTCGGTCGTACTGCCGCAGTGTCTGCGGGTGCATTCCGGCGAGCTCGGCTGCCATCGCTATCGCGAAGATCGGCGTGTGCTCGTTCATGCGCGCTCGTTATCCCTTCGCGCGATCCAGCAGGTCGAGCCGCGGGTTCTCGTCGGGCAGTTCTGCGGCGAAGGCTTCGAGCGCTTTCTCCGCCGCGGGGCTGAGCCTCGACGGCACCGCGACGAGCACGGTTGCGAGCAGGTCGCCCGTGCCCTTGGATGTCTCGACGCCGCGCCCTTTGACGCGCAGTACGCGCCCGCTCGGCGTTCCGGGGGCCACGCGCAGGCGCACGGGCTCTCCGCCGAGTGTCGGCACCTCGATCGTCGCGCCGAGTGTGGCCTCCATGAAGGTCACGGGAACGTCGACGCGCAGGTTGATTCCGTCGCGCTCGAACACCGGATGCCTGCGAACGGCGACGGTGAGCACGAGGTCTCCCGCGGCACCACCGTCGATGCTCTGCTCGCCTTTGCCGCGAAGACGGATCTTCTGGCCGTCGGCGACGCCCGCAGGGATCTTGACGCTGAGGGGGCGCCCTTCCGACGGCTGCAGCCGGATGGTGTCGCCTTTGATCGCGGTGATGAAGTCGAGGGTCGTCGACGCGGTGTAGTCGCGCCCTTTCGAGGGGGCACCCGAGCCCCGGAACCCGCCGGTCGACTGCCCGAAGCCTCCGCCACCGAACATCCCACCGAAGAGGTCTTCGAATCCGGCGCCCTGCTGGGAGTAGGTGGTGCGCTGGTTCGCGCCGCCACCTCCCCCGCCGAACATGCCGCCGAAGACGTCGTCGAACCCGCCAGGCTGACCGCCCGCGGCGAAGCGCGCTCGACCGGCACCCATTGCTCGCATCTGGTCGTACTCCGAGCGCTGCTCGGGGTCGCTCAGCACCGCGTTGGCTTCGCTGATCTCTTTGAAGCGCGCCTCGGCCGCAGCGTCACCCGGGTTGGCGTCGGGGTGATACTTGCGGGCGAGTTTGCGGTAGGCCTTCTTGAGGTCGGCCGGGGTCGCGTCTTTCGCGACCCCGAGCACGGCGTAGAAGTCCTTGTCGAACCAATCCTGGCTGGCCATCCGGCGCCTTACTCTGCAGGAACGTGGACAGCGACCTTGGCGGCGCGGATGAGGCGGTCGCCGAGGGCGTAGCCCGGTTCGATCACGTCGGCGACCGTGTTGGTCGTGACGTCGGGCGACGGCAGCTGCACGAGGGCCTCGTGGAAGTTGGGGTCGAACGGTTCGCCCTTGACCCCCACCGACCGTAAGCCGTATTTCTCGAACCCGCCGCGCAGTTTCTGCGCGACGAGGGCGAGGGGCGACCCCTCGAGGTCGCCGTGCGTCTCGGCGCGCGTGAGGTCGTCCATCGCCGGGAGCAGCGTGCGGATGACTTCGGCGATGACCGCGTCGCGGTTGGCCGCGCGGTCGCGCTCGACCCGGTTGCGGAAGTTCACGAGCTCGGCTTGCGCGCGCAACATGTCGGTGCGCATGTCGGCCACGAGGTCGCGTTCGGCGTCGTCGAGCATCGCCTGGTCGGCTTCGCTCAGCGGCACGGCTCCGGCCGGCGGCGCGTCGTCGAGGGATGTCTCGACGTCGGCGTCTTCGGCCTGGATGAGGTCTTCGGCGCCGCCGTCGATGTCAGCCGTGTCGCCGTCTTCCGACGGAACGCCCGTCGACTCGGCGTCGGTTGCACCGCCCGAGGCGGGCGAGGAACGAACCTCGCCCGTCTCAGGGTCGATCCGGCGGTTGTCGCGCACGACGGGCTCGTCGCCCGCTTCGTTCGGAGTGTCTGCCATGGTGTCTTATTTCTTGGTGTCGTCGGTCGGCTCGTCGTCGACAACCTCGGCGTCGACGATGTCTTCGTCGTTGCTGTCGGTGCTGTCGCCGGTGGGGGCGTCGGTCGGGGCGCCCTCGGCGCCTTCGGATGCCTGCGACTGGGCGTAGATCGCCTGGCCGAGTTTCTGCTGCGACTCGTTGAGCTTGTCGAACGCGGTCTTCACGGCTGCGTCGTCGTCGCCGGCGAGCGCGGTCTTGAGGGCGTCGACGTCGGCCTGGACCTCGGTCTTGACGTCTTCGGGCAACTTGTCTTCGTTGTCCTTGATGAGCTTGTCGGTCGAGTAGGCGAGCTGCTCGGAGGTGTTGCGGATCTCCGCGGCCTCACGGCGCTGCTTGTCTTCGGCGGCGTGCTCTTCGGCTTCGCGCACCATGCGCTCGATGTCTTCCTTCGGCAGCGACGAGCCACCGGTGATCGTCATCGACTGCTCCTTGCCCGTGCCCTTGTCTTTCGCAGACACGTGCACGATGCCGTTGGCGTCGATGTCGAAGGTGACCTCCACCTGCGGGATGCCGCGCGGCGCCGGGGCGATGCCCTGGAGCTCGAAGGTTCCGAGGTTCTTGTTGTCGCGAGTGAACTCGCGCTCACCCTGGAACACCTGGATCGCGACCGACGGCTGGTTGTCGTCGGCGGTCGTGAAGGTCTCGCTGCGCTTGGTCGGGATGGCGGTGTTGCGCTCGATGAGCTTCGTCATGATGCCACCCTTGGTCTCGATTCCGAGGCTCAGGGGGGTCACGTCGATGAGCAGAACGTCTTTGCGCTCACCCTTCAGCACGCCGGCCTGGAGTGCGGCACCCACGGCGACGACCTCGTCGGGGTTCACACCCTTGTTGGCGTCCTTGCCGCCGAGGAGCTTCTTGACGAGCTCGGCCACGGCGGGCATACGGGTCGATCCGCCGACGAGAACCACGTGGGCGACGTCGTTGACCGAAACGCCGGCCTCCTTGATGACGTCGTTGAAGGGCTTCTTCGTGCGGTCGAGCAGGTCGGCCGTGAGCTCTTCGAACTTGGCACGCGAGAGGGTCTCGTCGAGGTTGGCGGGGCCGTTCTCGGTGAGCGAGAGGTAGGGAAGCTGGATGCTCGTGCTCATGTTCGAGCTGAGTTCCTTCTTCGCCTGCTCCGCAGCCTCTTTGAGGCGCTGCTTCGCGATCTTGTCGCCCGAGACGTCGACACCGGTCGAGTCCTTGAAGCGCTTGATCAGGTAGTCGACGACGCGCTGGTCCCAGTCGTCTCCACCGAGGCGGTTGTCACCGGAGGTGGAGCGCACCTGGATGGTCGAGAAGTCGTCGTCTTTGCCCACTTCGAGCAGGCTCACGTCGAACGTTCCGCCACCGAGGTCGAAGACGAGGATGAGCTCGTCTTCTTTACCCTTGTCGAGGCCGTAGGCGAGAGCCGCGGCGGTGGGCTCGTTGATGATGCGCAGCACGTTGAGACCGGCGACCTCACCGGCATCCTTCGTGGCCTGGCGCTCGGCGTCGTTGAAGTAGGCGGGAACCGTGATGACCGCGTCGGTCACGGGCTCACCGAGGTACTGCTCGGCGTCGCGCTTGAGCTTGGCGAGGATGCGGGCCGAGATCTCCTGAGGCGTGTAGTTCTTGCCGTCGATTCCGGTGGTCCAGTCGGTGCCCATGTGGCGCTTGACGCTCGAGATGGTGCGGTCGACGTTGGTGACGGCCTGGCGCTTCGCGGTCTCACCGACGAGCACCTCGCCGTCTTTCGTGAAGGCGACGACCGACGGGGTCGTGCGGAGGCCTTCGGCGTTGGCGATGACGGTGGGTTCTCCACCTTCGAGAACCGAGACCACGCTGTTGGTGGTTCCGAGGTCGATTCCTACTGCTCGAGCCATGTGCTCAGTGCTCCTTCTCAAAAACGTGTCGAGACCCGGTACTTGAGCCTCGTTGGGTCAAGTCTGCGATCTGAGTCGGGTCGTGTCAAGTTGAGTCGGCGCAAACTTGAGTCAGTCAGGCTCAACTCTCAGTTTCGGCCGGAGATACCGACAAATATTCGGCTCGCCACTCGATGCGGAACTCGGAATTCGATAGTTCGAGTCCCGACTCACTGATCGCGTCGGGCCTCGCGCACGTCCACGAATAGCCGGATTCCCCTTCGCTCGTTTCGAGAATCAGGCAGTACCGCTCGCCCCGGCCCTTCGCCATCCACGCCTCGTCGACATAGTCCATAGTGTCGAGCGCTCGGGTTGACTCCGGATCGATCAACGGCAGCTCGGCGCCGAGCTCGTCCGCCGGCATTTGCTGGCCCTCGAACCAGAGATCGAAGCTGTCCTCCACGGAGGTGGCACTGTTTCCGGCGATCTCGGATGTCGCATCCTCGGCTGACCGGTCCGCGAAACCCGCCGCCACGAGAGAGCCACTCGCCGCGAGCTCAGGAGGGTGCCCACGGCCATAGGCAACGCGTTCGAGCTGCTCGTCACTGCCGGTATCGAAGTCCATCGACCGTGAGTCTTGCAGTGCCCGTCGCGGATGCGCAGCCGACCCGCCCTCCTGCCCGATCACCTTCCCCGAGGTCCGTTGAGCACGATCCCCCCGGCGATGAGGATGCACACCCCCACGAACATCACGACCAGCGCGCCCTCCATCACCGCGGCATCGGCGGGAAGCATCGCGCACCCTGCCGGCACGTCGTCGTAAGGGCATGTGCGCCACGGCTGGAGAAAAAACACGACGGCGGTGATGAGGCCGACCATCGTGACGACGCCGCCGCCGGCAAGAAGGCCGACACCGATTCCTCTGCGAGTCATGACGTCGACCTCACGCCCCCGCGCGATCCCGCGTGGATGCGCGCCGCCTTCCACACCCCGTCGGAATACGTGGGATACGGATGCGTGGCGCTCGCGAGATCCGCCGTCGTCACCCCGAGGCGCACCGCGAGACACGCCTCCCCGAGCGACTCCCCCGCCCGGGGCCCCACGATGGTCGCGCCGCGGACGCGCCCCGACCCGTCGACGATAATCGAGGTGTAGCCGCCGACATCCGCCTCGCACACCGCCCGGTCGAGGTCGCGGTGGTCGACCGTGACCACGTCGAAGCCGTGCGTTTCGGCGTCGTCGCACCGGATGCCCACGGCCGCGACCTCAGGCCTCGTGAACGTGACGCGCGGCACGACACCGTGCGCGTTCGACCGCCGCTCGCCTGTCGCCGCGTTCGCGGCCGCCACCCGACCGTCGACGTTGGCGATGTGCGTCAGTTGCGGCCGACCCGTGACGTCGCCGGCAGCCCAGATCGCCGGGTTCGTGGTGCGCATCGTGTCGTCGACGCGCACGAAGCCGCGGCTGTCGAGCTCGACCCCCACGACCTCCAGACCGAGCGCCGCCGTGTTCGGGGCACGGCCCACCGCCACGAGGATGCGGTCGGCCGTGACGGCCTCGACGGCGGCCGCACCGGAGTCGCCGATCTCGAGCGTCACCGTCGCGCCGTCGACATCCGCCACGGTGGTCGCGAGCCGCACATCGACACCGTCTGCGGCGAGCGCTGCGCGCACGATCTCGGCCGCGCGGGCGTCGTCTCTCGGCAGCAGACGGTCGCCGCGGTGGACCAGCGTGACGGCCGACCCGAGCCTGGCCATCGCCCCGGCGAGCTCGCATCCGACAGCCCCGCCGCCGATCACCAGCAGACGCTCGGGGAGCTCGGTGAGCGACCAGAACGACTCGCTTGTGAGCACGACATCGTCGTCGTCTGCGTCAGCGTCAGCGTCAGCGTCAGCGCGATCGGTCAGACCGGGGAGCGCGGCGGGCGACGCTCCCGTCGCGATGATGGCGCGCGCGAATCGGATGCGAGCGCCCTCGACCTCGAGTTCGCCCGGCCCCGTGAAGCGTGCTCGGCCCTCCATCACCACGACCCCCGCGCGCTCGAGCGACTCCCGCGAGTCGTCGGGCTCGATGAGGGCGATGGCCTGGCGCACGTGCCCCATGACTTTTGCGAAGTCGATGACGACCTCGGGGCTCCGAACACCGAGCGCCGCGGATGTGCGCGCGGTCGCTGCCGCGAGCGATGCGGCGATGAGCGCTTTCGACGGCACGCATCCGGTGTTGAGGCAGTCGCCCCCGAGCCTGTGCGCCTCGACGAGCAGCACCCGTCGCCCCTCGGCGGCGGCCGCGCGGCTCGCCACGAGCCCCGCCGTCCCCCCGCCGAGCACGACCAGATCCCACGGTTCCGTTGCATCCATAGGCCGAGGCTATGCGCTCGCAGTGCTCACATCGCGTTCCGCACGGGGGTGCCTACTATGGGCGGGACCCCCAAGGAGACAAATGGCACTCGACCGCCGCACGTCCGCTTCACCGGGGCGCACCACCGCCCGCATCGCGCTCGGCACGATTCTGGTGTTCGCCGGGGTGAGCCACCTCACGTTCGCTCGAGACGACTTCCGCGCCCAGGTGCCGGAGTTCGTTCCGCTTCCCGAAGACACCACGGTCGTGCTGTCGGGCGTGGCCGAGATCTCGCTCGGGTCAGCCCTCCTGTTCGCGCCCATCTCGCTGCGCGCGAAGGTCGGCCTCGTCGCCGCCGCGTTCTTCACCGCCATTTTTCCGGGCAACATCGCACAAGCCGTGCACCGTCGCCCCGCGTTCGGTCTCGACACCGACCGCAAGCGCATCGGCCGGCTCTTCGGCCAGCCGCTGCTCATCGCGTGGGCCCTCTGGTCGACCGGCGCGTTGCTCCGACGCGGGTCGCGCGGCTGATCGCCGCTCCTTTCAGGGCTGACAACGGGGCGGCGGGGGCCACTCTGCTGCCAGCGAGCCCGCCGAGCTCCGGATTCTCTCCGTCATCACGCACGGCCGCGAGGCGAGGCTCGACGGCGAGACCCGGGAGGCGAACGGCGAAGCGACCGCGATCTGCCACGTCGTCCACTTCGCCACCACGGTGAAGACCGCGCGAGCGACTCGCGTCCGCACCGATCGCGCGACCCTCGACCGAGCGACGAGAACCACCGTCGGAGCGGGGTTCCTCATCGCGCGGGAGTTGTCGTCGCCCGCGCCTCGATGCCGCTCCAGGCCTGTCGAACTGCGTCGATCACGTCTTCGAGGTCGTCCGCAACGCATCTAACCTCGTCGACGAACGCCGAAGCCGCCCGACTCATCTCGTCGCCAGACGCCCATCCTTCACGCACGACCGTTCCCTGCGATCCGCGCGTGGCAACCATTCCGGCTTCTTCGAGTTCTCGGTACGCGCGGGCGACAGTGCCCGGGGCAACGCGCAAATCTCCAGCAAGCTGCCTCACGCTCGGAAGACGGTGGCCCGCTGAGGCTCGACCCGACCTGATCTCGCGAGCGAGACCCGCACGGATCTGCTCATAGGGCGGCGTCGGGTCGTCGGCGTCGACGTGAATCACAGCACTGACCCCAGGCTGACCACACGCGGAGCACGCGGGAGGCGAACGGCACCGACCACAGCGATGACCGCCAACACCGCCCCCCACAGAAGCTTCGCCACCGTCACGGCGAACAGCAGCCACCCAACGAGGGGCGCGATCGTTGCGACAGCCGACATTTGACTGTCTCCGAGTGCGGCCGCGTTGATGAAGGGGAACGCCGCCACGCCGAGAAACATCGCCCCCGCGAGCACGAATGCCGAGGTGGTCACGCGATAGACGAGTCTGATCGCGCCGACACGAAGGGCGCCATCAGCAGAGCTCAGCTCCGGCCAAGATGCGGCTGGAGCGTCGACGATCTGCCTCAGCACCGCACGCATGCTGAGGGCGACTGCCGCGCTAAGCACGAGCGCAGGAACCCCGAACATCCACCCCGGGAACAGAAGTGCACCTCCCCCGGCACAGGGGGCGGAGATGAAACTCGGGCAGATCCATCGTCCGTCCAGCGAGGGTCTCGATAGAACGCCGCACACGACCACGATGAGCACAGTGGTGACTGCGGATGCTTGGAACACTCGGCGTTGCGCGGCAGTCGAGTAGTCCTGAAGCGTTCGCCGGTCGACGCTGGCCACACGACGCCGGGTCGGCGCGTCGATGGACGGGGTCGGCATGAGCCTGAATGCGATCAGGCCGGCGGCCGCCGCAACGAGAGGCCCGAGTACGTAAGGGATCGATTGGAGCCGCGGGTCGAGACGGTGCGCGAGCACAGCGAGCGCGAATGCAGCCAGGGCAACGCCAACCGCGACCAGCGATCTCAAGGCGGATCGACGTCGAGCCCGGTTCACCACGAGCGGATGCCGCGACGTTCCCACGAGCGCAAGGCCCGCCGCAGCTAGCGCGATGAAGGCGAGAGAGCCGACGACGACGAGCGTGATGTCGGTCAAGCTGACGTCGAGCACTCGAACCTCCTTGTATCAACTGAACGGTACAAAGGATGTGTGGTGCTGTCAACGCCCCGACGCGGACGGGTTCGGTCAGCTCGAACGTCGACGCCGAACGATGATCACGAGGTTGATGACCGCGATCCCGATGTAGATCGCGCCGACCACCCACGCGGCGAGCGCCAGGAGCCCCGTCGAGAACAGAGCGATGATGCCCACCACGAGGATGACGACGTAGGCGACCCAGTGCTCCGTGGCGACCCCCGCCGCCATCACAACGACGGCCGCGACCGACAGCCAGCTCCCGAGGGTGCTTCCGAGAGAGCCGGAGATCGTCCCGAGCACCACGAGCAGGGCGGGGAGCGCGACCAGGAACGCCTCGATCACCCTCTTCGCAAGGCGTCGGCCACCCGAGGGGCGCTCACCATGCGCGGTTCCTTTCGTGGCTGCAGACATGCCATCCCCTCGTTGTCGCGCCCTCTTCGGCTCTGTTGATGATGGCCGAAAGGGGCCGTCACCGCCACGATGGGCCACCGCGCGCCGCGCTACCCTGCACTCATGGACGAGACTGCCGCGAGCGCGACACTCACCGCGTCGCTCGAACCCCGGCGCGGCCACCCCGCCGCCAAGGCCGGCAGGTTTTTGGCCAACGTCGTCGGCGCGGCCGTGTTCGGCTCGGTCGACACGGTCGCCGACACCGACCTCGTGGTGCGCCGGACGAGCACGGGAGAGGTCGTGCTGCGCACGGCGGCGGATGTCGGCGTCCCCGAGCACCTCCTCGACGAGGCGAACAAAGACCTCGACGAGCTCACCGAAGAAGGCTTTCTCCGAGAGTGGTCGGCGACCCCCGACGCGTGAGTCGACGCTCGGGCGCCGGGCCGACAACGACGAAGGTGGCACCCCACCGTTGGGATGCCACCTCGCCGCTCTGTGGATCTACTTGAAGACGTCTTTGACGTTCTCGCCGGCCTTCTTGAGCGAGGCCTCCGACTGGTCCTGCTGACCCTCGGCCTTCAGGTCTTCGTCGTTGCGGTGATCGCCAACCGCTTCCTTGACCTTGCCC
Organism: Marisediminicola sp. LYQ134; assembly: GCF_046599635.1. Taxonomy (NCBI): domain Bacteria; kingdom Bacillati; phylum Actinomycetota; class Actinomycetes; order Micrococcales; family Microbacteriaceae; genus Marisediminicola; species Marisediminicola sp. LYQ134. The sequence continues at coordinate 559,038 of NZ_JBKIWP010000002.1, read as the reverse complement.
GCGACATCCTGCGCGGCGTTCTTGATCTTGTCGTCGAGTCCCATGGTTTCCTCCCTTGATGGTTTCTCACGAGAGAGGCTAGACCTCCCGCGCACCTCGCGGGCAGGTCATTTGCTGAGAATTCGGGTGTCGCTAGACCTCACCCAGGAGCCCGGGCAGGTCGGCCATGTCCGTGACCCGCCATCGCTCGCGAACGCCCCCGGCTGTTCACGACGCCTTGTTATCGTGCACGCGCCTTGCCAGACCGGCGCGGCGTCACGGATGAAGCAGGGCGGGGCAGGCCGGATGAGCGGTGCGGGCGCAGTCGCGACATCCGCTCGCGCACGGCCTGCCGAGGTGCGGTTCCGCCCCGACATCCAGGGGCTGCGGGCGGTCGCCGTCGGGTTGGTGCTGCTCGAGCACGCGGGTGTCGGCGCGGTCGCGGGGGGTTTCGTCGGCGTCGACGTGTTCTTCGTCATCTCCGGTTTTCTCATCACCGCGCACCTGCTCGCCACCCTTGCGGAGCGCGGGCGCATCGACTTCACCGCGTTCTACGCGGCTCGAGCTCGACGCATTCTTCCCGCGTCGCTCGCGGTCATCGCGCTCACGGCTGTGGCATCGGTGATCCTCGTGTCGCCCTTGCGCCTCGAACAGATCCTGGCTGACGCCATCGCGTCGGCGCTCTACGTGCCCAACGTCGCGTTCGCGGTGGCGCAGACCGACTACCTCGCGGGCACCGAGCCGTCGCCGTTCCAACACTTCTGGTCGCTCGGGGTGGAGGAGCAGTTCTATCTGCTGTGGCCGGCCCTGCTGCTCGGGCTCTTCGTGGTCGCGCGGCGCTCCCCGCGAGGTGTCGTCATCGGGATGGGCGCCGTCGCCCTGCTCTCGTTCGCCGCGTGCCTCGTCGTTCTGCCGCAATCACAACCGTGGGCGTTCTTCTCGCTCCCCACCCGCGCGTGGGAGCTCGCGGTCGGCGGGGTGCTCGCCGGGGTGATCACGTCGATGCAGCGCACGCCCGCCGTGGTCGCCCGCATCCTCACCTGGGCGGGTCTCGCGCTCATTGTCGTGAGCGCGGTCACCATCACGGCCGAGACGAGCTTTCCGGGGTTCGCGACCCTCGCCCCCGTCACCGGAACGCTTCTCGTGATCGCTTTCGGTCGCCCCCGCGACGGGGGAGCGTCGTGGCTGCTGCGGTCGCGCCCGTTCCAGTTCGTGGGCCTCATCTCCTACTCGCTCTACCTCGTGCACTGGCCGATCCTCGTGCTCGTCCAAGAGCACACCGCGCCGGGTGTCGCGCTGCCGATGGGGCTCGGGGTGGCCCTCGTCGTCGTCGCAGTTCCGGTGGCGTGGTTGCTCTATCGCTTCGTCGAGACGCCGTTCCGGCGCGGCTCTCGCGCGCGCCGGTCGAGCCCAGGACGCTCGCTCGGCCTCGCCGCGGTCGGCTCGGTCGCTCTCGCGGCGCTCCTCGCGGGGGGCAGCGCCGCCGCCGCGCTCATGCCCCTGCACTCCGATCGAGCCGCGGGCGAAACGGTCGCGACCCTTCTGCCCGAGTCCGCGCAATTCGTGCCCTCCGACGTCTCTCCCCCGCTCGACGAGGCCGTCGCCGACACGGGCGAGATCTACTCCAACGGATGCCAGCAATCCGTCGGCGAAGCGGAGGTGACGACGTGCTCGTTCGGCGACCTCGACTCACCCGTCACCGTGGCGCTCTTCGGCGACTCGCACGCCGGACGCTGGTTTCCGGCACTGCAGGTCGCCGCCGAGGAGGAGGGGTTCCGGCTGGAGACGTTCACCAAGTCGGAGTGCCGATCGCAAGACACCGACATCGCGTGGGCCAACGCCGCCAACCCCACGTGCGCGGCCTGGCGCGACGGCGTGATCGAGCACCTGCGCGACGATCCGCCCGACGTCGTCGTCATGACGAACCACATCGCACCGCGCCCCGACCGCGACCAGGAGCTCATCGCCCGGGACTGGGAGGAGGGCACGGTGTCGAGCATCGAGCGGATGCCCGCCGACACCCGCGTGGTGACGATCGCCGACACCCCGGAGTTCAGCAGCTCCCCCGTGCTGTGCCTCGCGTCACACCTCGAGTCGGCCGCCGAGTGCGCCGTGCCGCGCAGCGAGGCCATCAACACGACGGTGCTCGAGGCGCAGGAGGCGGCCGCGCGCACCACCGGTTCGGGCTTCATCACCATGACCGACACCGTGTGCAACGCCGAGACCTGCCCCGCGCTCATCGGGTCGACACTCGTCTACTCCGACACACACCACATGACCGCGACCTGGAGCCGCCTGCTCGGCCCGGCGCTCGCGCTGCAACTCGCGCCGTTTCTCGAGCCCGGAGACGTGGCATCCGTTCATGTCGACGCCGACCTCGCCTACGGAACGCACCCCGACCAGACGCTGGATGTCTGCGTGCCGGTCGACGAGGTCACCTCGAGTGACGCTCCCGCCCGCCCCGCGATCCTGTCGGTGCACGGGGGCGGGTGGCACAGCGGCGACAAGCAGGGGCGACAGTGGCGCGAGTCGTGCGAGTGGCTCGCATCGGAGGGGTTCGTGGTGTTCCAGGTGAACTACCGCCTCGCGCCCGAGCATCCCTTTCCGGCAGCCATCGACGACGTGCGCTCGGCGCTCGCGTGGGCCCGCGATCCCGAGCAGGTCGCGAGCTACCGCATCGACCCCGCTCGAGTCGCGGCGTTCGGCGATTCCGCGGGCGGCAACCTCGCCGCGCTGCTCGCGCTCGACGGCGGGGCCCCGACATCCGCCGCCACGGACGGCGGCGAGGTGGCCGCGGTCGTCACCGTCAGCGCCCCCTTCGACCTGACCGAGCCGGCGTCGGCGCACGTGGGCCGCGGATTCGAGCGCGTGCAACTCGACTACCTCGGGTGCGCCGACTACGGCGATTGCCCCGCGGCCTCAGCAGCATCGCCGATCACGTTCGCGGATGCGGGCAGCCCGCCGTTCTACCTCGTGCACGCTCGGGACGACGACCTCATCCCCTTCGACCAGGCCGAGGCTCTCGCGACCGCACTCGAGGCGAGCAAACCGGATGATGATGCCGCCGGTGCCCCCAACCCTGCTACCGCCTCGGCCGACGTGACGGTGCGACCGATCGATGGAGCCGGCCACGCCCTCTCGCTGCTGGACGCCGAGGTGCGGGCCGACATCGTCGAGTGGCTCACCACGAGGATGTCGTCGCGCGAGAACGAGAACGAGGGCTCCGGCTAGAGCGCCGCGCGCAGAAGCGGCAGGAGGGCATCACCGTCGGGGCCGTGCAGCACCGGCACCCCGTTGACCGACTCCTGTTCGGTCGCCCCGCGCTTGGTCGGCGTCAGCGTCGGCGCCGTCTGACGGAGGGCGATAGCCGCCACCCGCCCAGGGTGAGACTCGGCGAGGTCGCGGTACAGCTGCGGATCGTGCTCGCCGTCGTCGCCGACGAGAACCCACGTCACGTGCGGAAAATCGTCGAGAAGTCGCGCGAGCGACGACGACTTGTGTTTCTGGCCGTCGCGAAACCACCGGTCGGGCGTGATCCCCCAGTCGGTCATGAGCACGGCGCCCGCCGGGAAGTGGTTCTTGCCGAGAAACCGGGTGACCGGGCCGACCAGGTTCCAGGGTCCGTTGCTCAAATACACGACACCCGGTAGGTGGTCTCCCTCGACGGCGGCCTGGAGCAGCCTGCCCATGCCGGGCACGGTCTTCCGCGTCGAGCTCGTTCCTCGCAGGGTGCGCCACGCCGCCCGGATCGGGTGCGAGATTCCGGTCACCCACGCCGTGTCGTCGATGTCGCACACGACGCCGCGCACCGGCTTCTCGCTCACGACGTGGATGCTCGCGACGATCGCGTCTCGAGCGCCCACAGTCAGCGTCGCATCCGCCGTGCTCGAGTCGACGGGACTGTCGAAGTCGATGCGAGCGTCGATGATGCCGGCCTCGTTGCTTCTCACGGTCGTCGTGCTCCCCGCGAGCTCGACGTGCACCTCGGCACCGGGGCTCTCGAGGGTGAGAAGCCGTCGCCATCCCCGCACGTCACGTCGCCCCGAGGGGTCGACGCTCGCGGGCGCGAGAACGACCCGACCGAGCACTCGCGCGTGGCCGCCGCTCGCGTAGCCGGAGTAAGGGATGACCGCCGGAGTCCACCCTCGTCGCACCGCACGGCGTGACAACCAGTCACGCACCCCCGTTTCGGTGCGGTAGGCGACCGTGATGGAGGCGCGGCGAAGGCGACCGGACGAAGGAGGGGTGGAGGGCATCGACACACGGTAGCCCGCCCGCCTTCGGGTAGCGACCGAGCCCTCCGGCGCACTGCAGAGCGGCGGTTCAACCGCGGCGGCTACCACAGCCAGCGGGAGCCTTCAAGGGACGCGACTGTCGGCGCCCCGTGGCGCTCGCGCTCGCGATGCTCGCAACCGTCGGCTACGACTTCGATGTGTTGTGCCACCGCGTGCGCTCGGCGCTCGCGTGCGCAGGGGCATCCGTGTGACCATCCCCGGCCGCACGAGCCTGGTCTCCGGAAACACCGGGCCCCGCGTCTACATGGATATCTCGCACACACCCGACTCGACCGAGAAGACGCTCGCCGCGCTTCGGGCGATATCCCCCGGACCGCTCATCGTTCTGCTTGGTGCGGACGGCGACAAGGATGCCTCCAAACGCGGGCCGATGGGAGCAGCAGGAGCCGACGGCACCGTGCTGTGGTCGGGCACCGGGGCCTACGACTATCGCGTGGTGGGGGGCGAAGACATCCCCTACTCGCCTCGGAGCGACACGGCTCGCGCCCTTGTCGAGGCCGGGTGGCCGACGGCCGACCCCCAGCCGTCGGGCGACGCCGAGCGTGCGCTACTCGGACCCGCCCGGGTGCGTGCCCATTCTGTCGTCGCGGCGGGCACGTGACTCCGCCTCCTGCTGGTGTTGCAGCGGACTCTTCTGGGCCGACCCGACTATCGCCACGACGATCAGTAGGACGACGAGAAGCATCCCGGCGGGGAACACGACCATGGAGAGAAGCACGGTTGTCATACTGACAGGTTCGGCGATTGGTGACGAGGATGTCGGCATCCAAGCTTGTCGGCGGCTACAGTGACCGTCGTGATCGAGTCGGCGCCTGGTGATGCAGCACGAATAGACGAAGCGATCAGGCGGATGCGCAGGTGGAACGTCGAGGGGCAGCCGGTGCGCTTCGTCTCCACGCAAAGCGCGGCGATCGTGGTCGTCGGCGTGATGCTCGCATCCACCATCGTGATCAACACTGAGGACCCGCGACCTGCTCCCGCGCTCATGTGGCTCCAGGGCGCGGCATTCGCGGCCGCTCTCGCCCTGTGTATCGCGGGATATGTGTCGGCTCGCCGCAGTCGGCGACTTCTCCCTCAACCTCCGTTCGGCCCACGAGAAACACCGATGGGCGCATTGACGGCCGCGCAGCGGCGAAGCTTCGCCCGTCTGGCCCGCGAGGAAGAGCCCCTGTCACCCGGGGTGGCGGAACTACTCGTCGAAGCGATCGAGTTTCGGCGCTCGACGTCGCGCGCTATTCTTCCCTCTCTGCTCGGGCTGTTTTCGGGGCTCCTTGCGGCGAGCATGAGCCTGCCGTGGCAGGTCGCCGCCCTGGTTGCGGTGGCCGTGATCTTCCTCGCCGTCGCGACACCGTTCGAGACTCGGCGAGACGCTCGTCTGCTCGCGCGGGCCCGCCGGCACGGCTGAGCAACACGCCCGCAGCGGGCCCCTCCCTAGTAATGGGGCACCGCTTCATGCCAGACTTGTATGAGCTTGCATGTTCACTCGCCGTCGGCGAGAGACCCAGTCCCTGTCACGATCAATGACAATTCGGCGACCGGGGTGACAATGGGCGAACACAGTTCGCACAGCGACACAGCCGATATCGGCGAGCCGGGCCCGCCCTCCCCCAGCGCTATGATCGCGCCTTTTCTGGAGGGTCTCGCGATCGCGGGGGCAGCGATCTCGATCTTCCGATCCTCGGGGTACGGCGCCATCCTCGCCTCGAGCGACGACGTCGCGCGGCGCATCGAAGACCTCCAGTTCGAACTCGGCGAAGGCCCCGGGTTCACGGTGCGGCGCACCGGCCGACCGGTGCAGATCGACACCGGCGGCGACCCGCAATACGTGCAGTTCTGCGCGAGCGTCAACAAGCTCGGCGTCGGCATGGTCATCACCCTGCCCCTCACGATCGGGAGCGTTCCCGTCGGCGTGACGACGCTCTACCGAACCGAACGCGACTTCATGACGCCATCTGAGATGGTCGACGCGGCGACCCTCGTCGGTTCTGTCGTGGCCCCCGCGACCGAGCGCGCGATGCTTCTCGCCGCCCGCAACGTGGCGACCCCCGCGGAGCCGGAAGGCGAGCTGCGGAGGGAAGTGCACCAGGCGACGGGGATGATCCTCGCGCAACTCGGGTGTTCGACATCCGATGCCCTCCTCCTTATGCGCGCTCACGCATACGCCCGAGATCGCACGATGCAAGCGGTCGCGCACGACGTCGTCACTCGTCAACTCGACTTTCGCACTCTGACCGGCAACACCCCTCAATGAACACCAAGCAGGAAGGGCTCCCCCGTGACTGACCCGTCTCGAGAACAACGCCTCAACCAGACCTTCGTCCGCCTCGCCGACACCCTCGTGGAGGATTACGACGTCGTCAACATGCTGCACGTGCTCGTCGAGGAATGCGCCGACCTCTTCGACACCAACGCGGGGGGCCTCATGCTCGCCGACAAACAGGGCGACCTGCATTTGGTCGCCTCCACGAGCGAGTCGGCCGAGCTCGTGGAGATCATGCAGCTCAACGCCGGCGCCGGCCCCTGTGTGGAGTGCTTCCACACCGGGGTCGCCGTGAGCGTTCCCGATATCGACCTCACCCACGATCGGTGGCCGCAGTTCTCGCGGGTGGCCGCCGGGCAGGGCTACCGTTCGATGTATGCGACGCCGCTCCGCCTGCGCGGCCGGACCCTCGGCGCGATGAACCTGTTCAGCACCCAGGTCGGCGCGCTCAACGAACGCGATGTCACGGCCGCGCGCGCACTCGCAGACGTCGCGACGATCGGCATCGTGCAGGAGCGTGTGATCCGCGAGGGAAACATCGTCGCGACACAGCTGCAGCACGCCCTCGACAGTCGCGTGGTCATCGAGCAGGCCAAGGGCGTGCTCTACGAGATCCGGGGCTACGACATGGATGAGGCGTTCAACGCCCTTCGCCGATACGCGCGCAGCCACAACCTGAGCTTGCGCTCGGTGGCGGCGGCGATCATCTCGAAACGGCTCGACCCGTCAGAGCTTCAATCCGCACCCGTGCCCCACAAGAGGCCTGTGAGCTGAGGGTGAGCGGCGGCGACCGCGGTGTCGCCCGCCGTCACTTCGCCATCTCGCGAGCCGGGGCATCCGCCATCGCCGGCACATCACCGGGGTCGGGCACGATCTGGAGCCCGAGCGCGTTGAAGGTCGTGGCGGTGAGTTCGTCGATCCAACGTCGACTGATCGGCGCCATCGTGCTCGTGAGGTAGTCGAACGCGACCGGCACTCTGCGGTCGATCCACACACTCGTGCGCCCACCGCCGGCCTCGGCCGGTTTGGTCCACGTGAAGATGAACGACTCGTCGCGTCGCAGCTTGGCCGAGATCACCAGCTGCAGGTGGATGAGAACGCGATCGTCGAAATCGACTCGCACTGACGTGTCATACGTGAAGGTGCCCATGATCAACCCGTCCCTTCGTTGCAAAGTGGAGACGGGGTCAGGGTCGCTCGCGCGGTGCGAGAGTGCAACTGACTCCAGGCTAGCAACTCGTCGCCGTGACGTGTCAAGCGGATGCTCGCAGCTACCCCAGCTCCGACGGATGCGTGAGCCGCCACCACGCGCTGGGCGGCTCGATCTCGCCCTCGATCTCGATCGCGGCCGACGTCGTGTGCGGCCCGGCGACCCAGTCGATCGTTCCGACCTGTTCGCCGTCGTCGTAGGTCACCGTCGCTGAGGGCGTCATCGACGCCTCGATGGGCGTGTCTGACCACGTGAAGATCGACGCGTTCTCGGCGATCACCATCTGCACTGTGGCCCCCCACGGGGTCGTATAGGTGCCGATGTCCTGGCCCTTGTTCGCGACGACGACCTCGTGGAACCCGGCGCGGATGCTGTCCAACAGCGCGCGGACACCCTGCCCCACGGTGTCGCGTGAGAACCCACCCAGCACGACCCCGGTCACGCTCAGCGGAGCATCCGCCCCCACCTCCACGGTCGCGGTGTAGAGCAGGTTGTGGGTGCCCTCGCCCAGGTTTCCGGTCTTGAGGCCCGTGATCTCCCCGCCCAGAAGCGTGTTCGTGTTCGACAGGGAGCCCGGACCGGGCAGCGCGATCGACGGCGTCGCGGCGATCGCGGCGACCACCGGGTTCGCGGCGGCAAGCTTTCCGATCGCCAGGAGATCGGTCACGGTGCTCGTGTTCTGTGCGCTGATGCCCGTCGGCTCGACGACGGTGGTGCCGCCGAGACCGTTCGCCGCGAGCCACGTCTGCGTCGCCGCGAGGAACGCGCCCTGTGAACCGAACGCCCAGGTCGACACTGCCTCGGCGTAGTTGCTCGCCGACGGCACGAGCATGGTCGAGAGCGCGTCGTACTGCGACATCGAACTGCCGGTCGGCATCTCGGCGGTCGTCGCGCCCAGCACGTAGTACTTGTCGTAGAGGTCGTTGTCGGACTCGCTGAATGTGAGGGTGGGCCCGGGGTCGTCGGGGGTCGCGAGAGGGCGGGCCTCGAGAATCACGAGGGCGGTGATGAGCTTCGTGATGCTGCCGATGGGACGCCGTTCGTCTGCCGCGCCCGCCGCCCAGCCTCCGCTGACGTCGGCGGTGAAGTAGTCGTCGGCGCCCGCGATGCTGATGGCCGAGACCCCCTCCGGCGGCACGGCGATCGCAGCCGCAGCGGGCGGTTCGACCTGCGGCACCTGGGAGGTGACGCTCGGAGCACTCAGCGGCGCGTTCAGCGCCCAGACGACATATGCTCCGACGGCCGCGAGCACGAGCATCATCACCGTCACTACGGCGATGAGACCGCGACGACGACGGATGCGACGAGCGCGCGCCTCGGCGGGGGCACGGCGTTCGGCGCTCTTCCGCTCGTCTCGCATCAGCTCGGCGAGCTCGGCGAAGTCGTCTGTCGAGTGATGATGCGTGGTCATTGCGGGGATCCCGTCCGTGATGCTGCTCACATCATGCCCGAGCGGGCACCCACGGTGGGAGGTTATTTGAGCAAAAGTTCGACCTCGGGGCTGGCGCTGCTATCCCGGCCCCGGTGCGTCGTCGTGGGTCTCCACCCGCCCTCGGCGATCGTGGTTCATCTTGCGGCTGGCGGCCATGAGCACCGCGGTGAGGAAGAACGGCGTCAGAACTATCTGCCCGAGCAAAGGAATCGCAGCCGAGTATCCGAAGATCGTGGATCCGAGAACCAGAAGCCCCAAGACGATGAGCATGATGCTCAGTCCGATGATCACGGTTTTGTTCGGGCTGCGTCGAATCGGCGCGCGCGGAGGAGTCATCCGATCGTCGTCCGGAATTCACTGTCGCGCTCGGCCGTCCGACGCCGGCGCCGACGCCGAATGGTCAGCGTGAGCATCGTCGCGGCGACGGACGCCAGAATCACGCCCACGACCAAGAGAACGGTCGGTCCCCGCTCCGAGATGACCTGTGAGATAACCAAGAGCACCGCGGTGACGGTCTGAACAGCCCACATCCACGCGGGATCGCTCAAGGTTCGCTCGCTCAGCCTCATCCCGTCAGTCTGACAGCGCGCGGCACCCGCGCGCGGCACCCGCGCGCGGCACCCGCGCTATGGATCCACCGCCGCGTCGCGAAGGGCGGCCGCTTACGCCGAGTGCGCTCCCATTGCGGCACTGCGTCGCCACAACGCCGCGATGCAGAACGACCCCAGTGCAAGGGCGAATGCCCCGCCCAAGGCGACCCCGGCCTCGTCCGCGTATCGCGCCACAACCGCGGCCGCGAAGGCGAAGCACCCCGACGCTACGACGATGCTGGCGTCCTGCCGCCGCGTCACCGACCGCCGACGCGTGCTGTCGATCCTGTCGAGATGGTGCGGGAGGACGCTACCGAGCACGATGCCGATCCCGAGGAGAACCAGCGTGTGCCACGCCGACCAGAAGTCCACGAGAGAGAACTCCACTGCCGCGAAGGCTCCCAACACGACCGCGAATACGAAGACTCTGCTCGACAATCCGAGTGCGGACTCCGCGTGCGGCATCTCAAAGCCGTTGGTCGTCATGGTCGGGGTCCGTCGACGGCGCTACGCGTCGGTCCGGATGAGGCACCACGCCTGGTCGAAAGCTCGCGCCTCGAGGTCGGACTGCCTCATCCAGACCTCGAGGGGTTTGGCGTCGCCGAACCACGCGTCGAGAGTCGTCCAGCTCTCGATGTCCACGATCAGGCGGTGCTCGTCACCGGCCGCCGTGAGCGGCAGAGCCGCGGACAGAACTGCACTGACGTCACCGTCGACGCCGGATTGGCTGTGGCCGAACAGGTGGGTGACCGGAACCACGGCGGCATCCGGGTCGCCGGTGCGTTGGCGCGTCCACGCTCGGTTGATCTCCTCGCCCGCGCGCTCGACGGCGTCGAACACGTCGAAGCTCTCGTGTGCGAACTCCATGGAGCTGGGGATCGAGTGCGACCCGACCACGGCATACGCCTGACACGCGGCAGTCGGGAGGTCGACGTCGTCGGGCGAGTCGGTGAGGTGGGTGAAGTCGGGGCTCTCGAGCCACCGCACAACCCACCCTCGCGCGTCACGGTCGGCTGGCTCCCATCCGTAGGTCTCGGTGAGGTCGTGGAATATCTGCAGCACTCCCGTCGCGGGCAAGCCGGGCTTGCCCTCCGGCTGCCCCCCGCGAGCCGCCTCGAGGGCGTCATTCACGGCGGCGAGGCTCAGGGTGGCCACGTGCGCGAGGCGCGTGCCGTTGGCATTGCGGGGCCATTCTGCGGCAGTGATGCCGACCGCCGGGCCGCCGAGCAGGGAGAGCCTGTCGACGGGAAACGTCTCGGTGTGGAGACCGGCGATGCCCGGCGGCAAGCCCCGCTCCGTCAGCACGGCTCGCGGTTCGAGGCGGGAGGCGAGGTGGGCGATCCCGTATGGCTCGGATTCGAGCCACTCGGCGAACTCGGCGCGGCCGCCCGCGATCGGCGCTGGGGTCGCGGGTTCCGGCTCCGGCTCTCGCTCCACGACCTGCTCGTCGAACGGCGTGGTGTCGTCGCGGAGAGGTTCGTGCTTCAGGCGCACGGGCTCCTCGTCGACGAGTAGGGCGACGACGCGCGGCACGGTCGCCGGCCAGCCATCCTTGCCCTGCTCGGTCACGAGCACGCACGCGCGCGACACGCCCGCATCCTCGACGCTGAATCGGAGGGTGTTCCCCCACTTGACCCGCAGCTTCTGGCCGTCGACGAAGACGGGTGCAGAGAACACCGAGACACGACTCTCGATGAGGTGCTCCTGCTCGAGTTGCAGGCGGATGCTCGTCGACCCCTTCAGCTGAGACGCTCGGTGGTAGCTCACCGTCGCCGTGGGAACTACCGGGTCCGGGGTCTGGGAGTCGCCGTTCACGAGGTCAGAGTACCGGCAGGGAGGCCGCCGCGCTGGTGAAGCGGAGCCGCGGAGGAGCACAATAGGTGCCACGAAACGACCACCGTCTTCGCGCGACGACAGACGAACGGTGGCCCCCTCGGAGCGGGAGGCGTTCGATGCTCGACCAGGTCGCCGACGGTGTGTTCGTGCACGTGAGCGAGTTCATCCAGAGCAACGCCGTCGTGGTGCAGGGGGCGAGCGGTGTGCTGCTCGTCGACCCCGGCATCACCCGCGACGAGATGGCAGCGCTCGGCGACGACATCCGCGAGCTCGGGCAGGCCGTCGTCGCCGGGTTCTCCACACACCCCGACTGGGACCACGTGCTCTGGCATTCCCGGTTCGGCGATGCTCCGCGGTACGGCACCGCCCGATGCGCCGCGTCGATCGCCGACCAGCTCTCGACAGCGGACTGGGTCGACCGCATGGCGGAGGGCTTGCCGCCGGAGTACGCCGCAGACATCCCCATGGAGCTGCTCGGACTTCTCACGGCGCTGCCCGCCGGCGCGACGCGGGTTCCGTGGAACGGCCCCGACGTGCGCATCATCGAGCACCGGGCGCACGCCCCGGGGCACGCGGCGCTGCTCGTCGAGGGGCGCGGCGTGCTCGTGGCGGGCGACATGCTCTCCGACATCCTCATGCCGTTTCTCGATGCCGACGCCGCGCACCCGATCGACGACTACCTCGCCGCGCTCGCGATCTTCGACGCGGTGGCAGGCGAGGCGGATGTCGTCGTTCCCGGCCACGGCTCGGTCGGTGGGGCCGAGCAGCTCCGGCACCGCATCGAACTCGACCGTGCCTACGTGACCGCCCTGCGCGACGGGGGCCCGTTCGATGACCCCCGACTCGGGCCCGCCGCTCCGCTCGAGTGGCTACCCGACGTGCACCGCTGGCAAGTGCGGCGGCTCGGCGATCGCAGGCGATAGTTCCGCACCGATCGAATATGTGCATTCGCATGTACCTGCGAGGGTCGGTGCGCTAGGAATGACGGATGCGCACAGACGAGTTCGACGCCTTCGGGCCGTGGATCGACGACGTCACCACGGTCGAAGGCACGCCGCGACTGTTCCGCAGTTTCGCGATCGACTTCACCGAGACGCTCCTGGTGCTCAAAGTGCCCCGCAACATCGCCCGCCGTGACGCGACCCCCGACATGAACCTCTACGACCAGCTCATCGTCGTGACCGCCGAAACCCTCACCGTTCTCACGCGCGCCGAGGATGTCTACGGGGTGCGGGCCGCGCCCCACGGCGAGGTTCTGGCGCTCCAAGACACCGTGCACCTGCTCGACGGCCGACTCGTCGTGCACCTCACGTCGGGGCCCTCCGTCGCGATCTCCTACAACGGGGCCGCGCGCGACACCATCACGCGACTCGTGACCCTCCTCCGCAGACTCGCGGTCCCCGCGACGTCAGACAGCGCTTCGGCCACAGCACCCGCGGCGCCCGAGCCGACCGCGCCGGCCACGCAGCTCAGCGCCACGTCGCGGTCACGTCCGATTGAGCAGATCCTGCGCGACAAGCGCGATCACGGTCTGCGCAGCGACTGCGTGCAGGCCCTCCGATCCGATCCCGGCACGACGGTCGTGGCGGGGCACTCCACCACTCTCGTGCGCCCGTCGGCCGGCCCGCTCGCGGCGCTCTCCCACCGGTTGCACCCGGCGTTCGTGCAGGGCGCGGTGGTTCTGGGCGACACGGGCGGGGAGACATCCGTTCTGCATCGTCGCGACTGGATCGCGCGCGGGCGGGCCGACGACCTCTCCCACGGGCGCACGACCATCTTCGCGGGGCGCGCGACCACGGTGGCGACGACCGAGCACCCGGTCTACCCCGCGGCGTCGGTCGTCAACATCACGTCGGGCGCCGGTGCGGTGCAATTCGTCGTGCCGATGGGGTCACCCACGGGCGACGCCCTCGAGAACGGCCGAACTACGACAGCCCCGGCCGCCTGAGCGGGACCGGTTCGCCGACGCGGCCCGACTGACCGGGGCGGCGGCCGCTGCCCGCGCGTGCCCCGTGTTCGCCGTCGGACCTAGCCGACGACGAACGGGTAGAGCACCGAGAAGAGCACCCCGTTGATGGCGCTCGCGAGAATCGCGACGGCGATGCCGACCCCGACGCCTGCGGCGCCCCGCGCCAGACCCCGCCGTTGCAGCGCGATGAGTCCCGTGATGAGCCCGGCGATACCGAGGAGCAACGACACGACACTCTGCAGGAGCCCGATGATCTCGAAGGCGGCCGTGCCACTGCCACTGATGGCGAACACCTGCACGACGGCGAGGATCAACAGGAGAACGAGGGCCACGACGCCGAGCACCATCGACACGACGCCGAGCCCGTTGCGCGGCGCGCTGCCGTCGGCCGGCGCGGCGCCGCCGACATCAGCGGCGGGTGCGGTGGGTGCGGCGGTGTGGGACTGGTCGGGTCCGTAGGCAGCAGTCATGACATTTCCTCCTGATCGTGGTGGGCCCCAGCCTAGGCCGCGACCCCTCCTGCCCCGACCCCGCGCGTTCACCGCCGGACACTAGCCTGTGACCATGCCGGACACGACCCCCGCCAACGACGCCGACCGACCCGACACCCCCGCGGTTCCCCGCGTCGCGAACACGAGGGCGATCGGCACCGTCGGGCACGGTCAGATCGCGCAGGGACTCGCGGATGACGCGCCCATCCCCAAATCGCGCGTGCGCGCCTGGGCGCTCTGGGACTGGGGCTCGGCATCGTTCAACGCCGTCGTCACGACGTTCGTCTTCAGCACCTACCTCGCGAGCAGCCTCTTCTTCGACCCCGAAATCGTCGCCGAACGCGGCGAAGGCGCGGCCGAAGCGGCGAGCGCGAGTGTGGTGTCGGGAGCCCTCACGATCGCGGGCGTGCTCGTGGCCCTACTCGCACCCATCCTCGGTCAACGGTCCGACGGCTCTGGCCGTCGCAAGCTGTGGCTCGGAGTCAACACTGGTCTCGTGATCGCCGCGATGCTCGCGATGTTCTTCGTCGCGCCCGTGCCGAGCTACATCTACCTGGGCGCCGCCCTCCTCGCGGTCGGAAACATCTTCTTCGAGTTCGCCGGCGTCAACTACAACGCCATGCTCGTGCAGGTGTCGACGCCGAAAACGGTCGGACGCGTCTCCGGCTTCGGCTGGGGCATGGGGTATGTCGGCGGCATCGTGTTGCTCGTCATCCTTCTCGTGCTGTTCATCCAGAACTTCGGCAGCGACACGGGCAACGGCGTGCTCAACGTGCCATTCGGCGCGGAGGGCGGCTCGCTCGACATCCGCTTCGCCATCGTGGTCTCCGCCCTGTGGTTCGCGATCTTCGCCATCCCGGTGCTGCTCAAGGTTCCCGAGATTCCGGCCCGAGCGCGCGAGAACCGCGTGAGCTTCTTCGGCAGTTACCGCCAGCTGTTCCGCACCGTCGCGGCCCTCGCCAAGAAGAGCCCGCAAGTGCTGCTCTTCCTGCTCGCGAGCGCGGTCTTCCGCGACGGCCTCGCCGCGGTCTTCACCTTCGGCGCCATCATCGCGGCGCAAGTGTTCGGGTTCAGCCCGTCGGAGGTCATCTACTTCGCCGTCGCCGCGAACGTCTCGGCCGGCATCGGAACCTTCATCGGCGGATGGCTCGACGACCGCATCGGCGCCAAGCGCGTGATCCTCGGAGGGCTCCTCGGACTCGTTCTCGCGGGCGGGTCGGTGATCTTCATCGGCGACGGCAAGACGGGCTTCTGGATCGCCGGGCTCATCCTGTGCCTCTTCGTCGGACCGGTGCAGGCCGCGAGCCGCAGCTTTCTCGCGCGCATCACCCCGCCCGGGCGCGAAGGGGAGATCTTCGGGCTCTACGCGACCACCGGCCGCGCCGTGAGCTTTCTCGCCCCCGGGCTCTTCACCCTCTTCGTGGTGCTCACCGAAGACACCCGTTACGGCATCATCGGCATCGTGCTCGTGCTTCTCGCCGGACTACTGCTCATGCTCCCGGTGAAGGCGCGACCGTCGGTCATCGAGTAGCGGGGCTTCGGGGGCCGGCGGGGTAGCCGGGCCTGCACGGGTTGTCGGGGCCGCCCTGCCGCTCGCCCCTGCCGCTCGCCCGCGACCCCGGCGTATCGTGGAGACATGGCTGACTTCATCGCCGATCAACGACCGATCGGATACTGGCTCAAGCTCGTCGACCGCATGATCGACGAGCGCTTCGACTCCACCATCGACGAGCACGGGGTCACGCGCCGACAGTGGCAGGTGCTCAACGTGCTGAGTGTCGGAACCACCACCCGCGACGAGCTGTTCGTGGCGATCGAGCCGTTTCTTCCGGCCCGCACGCGAGCCGCCGACATCCGCCCGCCGGTCGCCGACGGTCTCGACGAGGCCGCTCCCGTGGAACCCGCGGATGCCGACGGCCTCACCGTGTCGAGCGAGGTCGACGAGCTCATCGAGAGCGAGTGGGTCGCCGACTCGCCGAGCGGCCTCGTGCTGACCCCGACCGGGCGCGCCGCGTTCGAGCGGATCGCCGACGTCGTCGCGGGCATCCGCGCCTCCGTCACCGAGGGCGTCGGCGACGACGACTATGCGACGACCGTGCGTTCCCTCGAGCGCATGGCCGCCAACCTCGGGTGGCGCGGCTGACCCTGTCAACCGGGCGGCGACGGATGGTCGCGGCGCATACGATCAGCAGATGTTTCTCCTCTTCGGCACGAGCGCACGCGACACCGTTCTGACGATCGTGCACTTCGTGTGCGGCTACTGCTCGAAAGCGGTCGCCCAGCGCGTGATCAAGAACACGAACCGCTTCACGCTCTTCTTCATCCCGCTGTTTCCGGTGTCGACGTCTTATGTCAACGTGTGCACGAACTGCGGCGGCGTCACCAAGATCACGAAAGACCAGGCCGACAACGCCCTGCAGTGGGTGGGCGCGCACGCGCAGTAGGCGCGGTGGTGCGTGTGCGTGTGCGGGGGCGCGGCGCCCGGTGGGTGGGCGCGGGGTGTCCGCTGGGCAGGCCCGGGGTGCGCGGGCGTGGGATGCGGCGGCGTTGGATGCGGCGACACCCGCTCGGCCTTGCATCCGCTCGGCCAGGGATCGCGGACGCAATCGGTCGTCACTGACCCGCCCATTCGCCACATGCGACCGCGATCGGTCCCAACGGGATGTCTGCGCCCGGCGCGAACGCCCGCCCACGACGATCCTCGCCACCGCGCCACCGCGCCACCCCGACACCCCGACACCGCGCCACCCAGACACCGATCGCGGACGCAAATCGTCGTTCTCGGCGGTGCAGAACAGCAGTTTGCGACCGCGCGGCGCTCGGATGTCGCGACGGGGCGCGTGGGCGCGAGATCTCGGCTCGGCGCGCTCGCTAGGAGTTCGTGAGCACGTAGACGATGAGCAGCATCGTGACGACGAAGCCGCTCGCGAAGTTGAACCAGAGGAAGCGCTTCCAGCCGCGGTTGGCGCTTTCGGCTTCGGCGTCGCTGATAGACCAGAACGGCAGCACGCTCGCCGCATACGGGATGGCGAGAACCGCTGCGATCGCGCTCGGCAGCCCGAGGAACAGCAGCAGAACGCCCGCGAGAGCGTAGGCGACGAAGGCGAGGCGCACAGTGGCGCGGCCGCCGATGACGGTCGCGATCGAGGAGATCCCTCCCTCCCGGTCGGCCACGATGTCTTGCACTGCACCGAACGCGTGAGAGGCGACACCCCACAGGAAGAACGAGACGAGGATGGCGACGAGCCCCGGCGTCACGATGGCATCAGCGATCGCGAGCCCGAACACGGCAGGAGACACGAAATGGATGCTTGACGTGATCGAGTCGAGAAACGGCTTCTCTTTGAACCGCAGCCCTTTGGCCGAGTAGGCGACGACCGCGAAGACGCTCACCACGAGCACGACGGCGGAGAGGGGCGAGCCGACGGCGAAGAGGTAGACGAGGAACGGCACATTCGTCGCGACCGCCGCGATGAGCGTGACGCGGTGCACACGCGGGTCGAGCAACGCGCCTTCGACGCCACCCTTGCGCGGGTTGCGGAGGTCGGACTCGTAGTCGAACACGTCGTTGATGCCGTACATGGCGAGGTTGTAGGGGATCAGAAAGTAGAGGGTTCCGAGCACGAGCACGAGGTCGACCTCGCATGTCGTGACGAAGTAGGCGGCGGCGAAGGGGAACGCCGTGTTGATCCAGCTCAGCGGCCGCGACGACACGAAGAGGGATGCGAGCACGCTCATGTTCGCGACCCCGAACCCGCATCCACGCGCGGCGACAGGATGACCCACAGCGCGGGCAGCATGACGACCGCGGCGACCGCGTAGGCGAAATCTTCGAGCGGGGCGATGCCGATGAACTGACCCGAGATGCGGTCGGTGTCGTAGCCGACGAGGCCGACCCCAATCATGATGTTGTCGAAGATCGCGGTCATGATGAGCACGATACCGAGCGTGAGAGCCACCGCGACCGCGCGGAAACCCTCCCGACGTCGACGCGCGACGAGCGCGACAGCGATGACCGCCACCACGGCGGCGAAGACGAGAAAGGGAACGTTGATGAGCCAGTAGGTCACGATCGCGACCCCGAGGGTCCGTGCGAGGAGCTCGCCAGCCGGGCATCCTTCTTCGGCGAGCGGGCGACGACGACCCGCTGCGCCGCCGCCACGAGGTTCATCGTGAGGTAGCACAGCAGCACGAGAAAGAAGACCTCCTCGACGGGGAGCTCCGGGGCGATCTGGAGCCCCGTCATGAAGTCGGTCTCGCCGCGAAAGAACACTCCGGCTCCGATTCCGACGAGGTCCCAGACGAGGAAGTAGACGACCCCCGCCACGAGCACGATCGCCGCCCGGCGGGGTGCTCGCCAGAAGAACAGGGTGAAGCGTCGGTCGAGCACGACCATCCCGGTGATCGAGATGGCGAGCGCGACGAGGTAGAGGATGCCCACTAGCGCGACTCGGGCACACCCGACGCGGCAGCACCAGCCGCTCCACCAGCTCCGCCACCACCTGAAACGCCCGCACCCGGAGCCGCCCCACCAGAAGCTCCAGCACCCGAAGCCGCCGCGCCGTCCACGACGGCGGGCTGCTCCGCCGTCGGCAGGCCGACGGGCGCGAGCGAGCTCACGAGGGGTTCGGGCAGCGGCTCGGTCGAGGTGTCGCCGCGCAGTCGCTTGAGCAGCACCTCGGCGCTGATGATGCACATCGGCAACCCGATGCCGGGGATGGTCGAGCCGCCGACGTAATAGAGGCCGTCGACTTTCTTGCTCACGTTGCCCGCACGGAAGAGCGCGCTCTGAGACAGGATGTGCGCGGGCCCGAGCAGGGTGCCGCTCCAGGAGTTGAGGTCGCTCGCGAAGTCGCCGGGGCCCATGGTGCGGCGCACGACGATGCGGTCGGCGAGGTCGGGGATGTTCGCCCATGAGGCGATCTGCTCGATCACGAGGTCGGCGGCCGCCTCGATGCGGGGGTCGCCGTCGCCGTCGATCTCGCCCTTGCCGAGCAGCGGGTCCGAGGGGATCGGCACGAGCACGAAGAGGTTCTCGTGGCCTTCGGGGGCGACCGACGGGTCGATGCCGCTCGGTTTGCACACGTAGAGCGACGCGGGGTTGGGGATCGACGGGGTCGGCCCGAAGATCGCGTCGAAGCCCTTCTTCCAGTCTTCGGTGAACATGAGGTTGTGGTGCTCGAGCTGCGGGAGCTCGCCCTCCACACCCAGGTAGAGCAGCAGGGCGCCGGGGCCGGGCGTGCGCTTGTTCCAGTACTCCTGTGGGTAGGTCTGCAGTTCGCGCGGCAGCAGCGTGGTCTCGGTGTGGTGCAGATCGGCCGCCGAGACGACGATGTCGGCGTCGTGCGCGTGGGGGATGCCCGCGGCATCCGTGTATTCGACTCCCGAGGCGACCGGCTTCCGGCCGGCACCGTCGCGAGTGACGATGCGCGTGACCCGCGCGTTGGTGACGATCTCGACGCCTTCGGCCCGGGCGAGGTTCTCGACGCTGTCGATGAGGCGGATGAGTCCGCCCATCGGGTAGAGCACGCCGTCGTCGAGGTCGAGGTGGCTCATGAGGTGGTACATGCTCGGCGTGATGAACGGCGAGGAGCCGAGGAACACGGCGGGGAACCCCAGAATCTGGCGCAGCCGGTCGTCTTTGACGGTTCTCGCGGCGAGGGTGGAGAGCGGCTGGAGCAGCAGTCGCGCGAGGCGCGGCAGTCGGGAGAGAACGTCCCCCCGCAGAAGAGGGAGGAGGCTCTCGAAGCTCGTGTAGAGAAAGCGGCGCTTCGCCATCTCGTAGGTGTCGGCGGCCGACGCGAGGTATTTGACGATCTTCTTGCGCGAACCGGGTTCGATGCGCTCGAAGATCTCGAGGTTCTCGTCGGGGTCGGCGGCGATGTCGATCGACTCGGCGTTCTCGAACAGCACCCGGTAGCCGGGGTCGAGGGTCACCAGTGTGAGCTGCTCTTCGGCACTCGTGCCGAGCAGCTTGTAGAAGTGGTCGAAGACTTCGGGCATGAGGTACCAGCTCGGGCCGAGGTCGAAGCGGAACCCCTCGTGCTCCCACGAGCCCGCGCGGCCGCCGACCTGGTCGCGCCCCTCGAGCACGGTCACGCTGTGGCCTTCGCGAGCGAGGAGCGCCGCCGACGCGAGCCCGCTGATTCCTCCACCGATGATGACGATGCGGCTCATGGGGTGCCCTTTCTCGGTAGTCGACCGGATGCTGCGGCTGCGGCGATCCGCAGCTTCACCGGGTTGGGCACACGAACGCGCGACCGGATGAGCTGCTGCGCCGGGGTCGCCCGGAGGCGCACCGACAGCTCGGAGAATAGCGCTTGCGCCAGAGCAACAGCCCGGCGCGAACTGCGAGGGAGCATGGGGATGACCGCCGCCGACTCGGCAAGGTCGGCGTCGATGTCGTCGAGCAGCCGGTTCTTGTCTTCCTCGGTGAGGTTCGGCACGTCGATGTCGGGAAAGTAGCTGCGGCCGAGCTGCTCGTAGTCGGCGGCGAGGTCGCGCAGAAAGTTGACCTTCTGGAACGCCGCACCGAGCCGCCTGGCCCCGTGCACGAGGGTCGCGTCATCCGCTGCGCTCACGGTCTCGTGCTGCAGGAACGCGCGCAGACACATGAGGCCCACGACTTCGGCCGACCCGTAGACGTAGTCGTCGAAGCTCGCGGTGTCGTGTTCGGTCGCGCTGAGGTCGGCGCGCATCGAGGCGAAGAACGGCGCGGTGAGGTCGGTGCCGAAGCCCGTCTCGCGCGCGGTGAGGGCGAACGCGTGCACGACGAGGTTGGCGCTGTAGCCCTGCTGCATGGCGTCGTCGGTGTCGCGCTCGAGGTCGTTGAGGATGCGCGCGACCGTCATCTGGTCGGCCCCCGCGCCCGACGCGCTGCCGTCGACGATCTCGTCGGCGACCCTCACGAGGGCGTAGATGTTCTCGACGTGCTGCCTCACGTCGGGCCCGAGCAGTCGGGAGGCGAGCCCGAACGACGTGGAGTAGCGCCGGATGACGACACCGGCGGTCTCTTCGGCGACGCGGTCGTAGAGGCTCTCACGGCGCGGTCGCGGGCGGGGTCGTGAAGCGCGGCGGTCGGCCGCGGGGCGTTGCCGTGCCATCACTTCACTCGACTGAGCACGTCGGCGGCGACCGCGGTGAGCTCGGCGGTGAGCTGATCGGGGATCTCCGGGTTCTCGAGGCTCTCGAGCGCGCGTTCGGCGTGGTCGCGCGCGAGCTGCTGGGTGAAGCGGCGGCTGCCGCCCTCCTCGAGTGCCGCACGCACGGCCGCGGCTTCGTCGAGGGTGAGGTCGGGTTTGCCGACGAAGTCTTTGATGAAGCCCCACTGCGCGGTCGACGTCGCGTGCGCGATGAGCACGGTGCGCTTGCCCTCCCGCAGGTCGCCGATCGTGGTCTTGCCCGTCTCGGTTTCGAGGCCGAACACCCCGAGGAGGTCGTCGACGATCTGGTAGGCGATGCCCACTTCGCGCCCGAACCGGCCGAGCGCGATGACGACGGATTCCGGGGCATCCGCGAGCACGGCCCCGGCCTGCAGCGGCCCCTCGAACGAGTAGACGGCGGTCTTGAGTCGCTCCATCGAGAGCACGTCGTCGACCGCGGGCATCGATGCGGAGATGGAGAAGTCGACGTCGATGAGCTCGCCTGCCGCCGATGCGAAGAGCGCGTCATCCATGATCTCGAGGATGCGTTCGCGAGTGCCGTCGTCGACACCGCTGCGGTCGATGAGTCGGTAGGAGTTGAAGAGCGCGAGGTCGCCCGCGATGACCGCGGCGGAGAGCCCGCGGTGTTCGGCCGTCGGCACGGGGATGCCCGCCGTGGTGGCGATGTCGCGGTAGCTTCCGGAGACGTTGGGGATGCCACGGCGACTGAAATCCCGGTCGATGACGTCGTCGTGCACGATGAGCGCGGTGTGCAGCAGCTCGAAAGCCGCGCCCACGTAGGCGGCGGCCTGGTCGTCGGTTCCGCCGAGGCCCTGGTAGGCGGCCATGACCATGCGCGGACGAAAACGCTTGCCCCCGATGGTGTTCGATTCGAGGGTCTGCCAGAGCTTGACGTATTCGGCGCCGAAGCTCGCCGCGCGGTTCTTGGCTAGGCTGAAGAACCGATCCAGCACGGCGTCGACCTGAGCCTGCCTCTCCACCGAGAGGTCGTGCAGCCGCTGTGCATTCACCCGGTAAGGCTATCTGACGAGCATGAGCACAACGACGGAGTACGTGGTGCTCGTCACCGACGACGGTGCCCCCATCGGCCGGGCAGACAAAGCCACGGTGCACACGCACGACACCCCCCTGCACGCCGCGTTCTCGTGCCACGTCTACGACGCCGACGGGCGCGTGCTCGTGACGCGCCGCGCGCTCGGCAAGCGCACGTGGCCCGGCGTGTGGACCAACTCGTTCTGCGGGCACCCCGCCCCCGGCGAGACACCCTCCGACGCCCTCGCGCGGCGCGCACTCGTGGAACTGGGCATCACCGTGACCGATGTCACGCCCGTGATACCCGATTTTCGCTACCGTGCGGTGGATGCATCCGGAATCGTCGAGAACGAGATCTGCCCGGTGTTCACGGCGGTGACGACGGATGCTGTCGCCCCCAACCCCGAGGAGGTCGCCGAGTTCGCGTGGCTGACCCCCGACGAGCTGCGTGCCTCTGTGGCCGCTGCGCCGTTCGCGTTCAGCCCGTGGCTCGGGTGGCAGTTGGAGCGCTGGCCGGCGTAGCTGCACGGCGCCACCGCATCGCCGCAACCGTTGCTGCGAGAGTCACGACGGCGCCCACGATGAATGCGGGCACGAGTCCGGCACCCGCGGCGACGACGCCGAGCACCGCAGCACCCAGCGCTTGCCCGAACACGAGCACGACGAAGAGCAGTGCCGTGCCGCTCGGGGCGCGCTCGGGGTCGATCTCGGTGGTCCAGGCGATGAGCGCCCCGGTCGCGGCGACGTAGGCCCAGCCGAACGCGGCGAAGGCGACGAGGCTCGGGATGAGCGCACCCGGAACGACCGCGAGCATCGCCGTCGAGGCGCCGACCGTGAGCGTCGTGATGGTCCAGGCGGCGCGCGGCCCGCGAGAGGCGAGCCACCGTGCCGTGCCGATGACGGCCGCACCGCCGGCACCGATCGCGATCCATGCCACCGCCGAGGTCTCGTCTGACGCCCCCGCTTCGACGATGAGGGTGCGCCCGAAGTTCCAACCCGCGGCCGAGCCCGCGCCGAGGAGCAGGGCCGCCACGATGACGCGCGCGTGGTGCGCGAACCACGAGCGTGAGGGCAGACCGGGGCGGGTGCGGGCATCCGGTGCGGCGGCGTCGGCGCCGATGGTGGTCTCGGCCTTTCCCGCGTGGTCGAGCACGAGAACCGCGGCGGTCGCGAGCACCCCGATCACCGCGACCACGGCCCACGCGAGCCTCCAGTCGGGCAGCAGCACGAGGGCGAGGATGCCTGCGGCCGCGAGCCCCGGGCCGGTGCCCGAGTTGACGATCGCCTGGCTGCGGTCGTTCGCTGCCGCGGCCACGTTGCGCCCGACGAGCCTCACGAGGCCCGGGGACGCGAGGCCGGCACCGAGGGATCCGGCCACGGCGGAGGCGGCGAACATCCCGACGCCGTTCGAGCCGGCCATGCCCGCGGCGCCGAGAACGGCGCTCGCCCCTGCCGCCGCGACGAGCAGTCGGGGGTGCCGCGCGGCGATGAAGAACCCGACGATCGCTCCCCCGCAGTATCCGACCGAGGCGGCGGACGAGATGAAGCCGGCGACGGCGGCGTCGACGCCGAGATCGGCCTGGATGTCGGGCAGAAACAATCCGTAGGCGAGGCGCACGAGGCCGTAGGTCACGGCGATGAGCGCGGTGCCCGCGATGACGACACCGGTCGCCCGAGACACTATAAACAAAAACGGTCGTTTCATATTGAGAGAGTCTAGGGTGCTGGCATGGCTATTCGCGCGTCGACCGAGACGAAGTTGCTCGATGCCGCCGACGAGCTGTTCTTCACCGCCGGAATCGCGGCGACACCGATCGACGCGGTGCTCGCTCGCGCGGGTGTTTCGGCGGCGACCCTCTATCGCGGCTACCCCAGCAAGGAGGCGCTCGTGGCGGCCGCCCTCGAGCGCAGGCATCGCGCGTGGATGGATGCGTGGGATGCCGCCATCGCCCGCCGCACGACGCCGCGGGGCAGGCTGCTCGCCATCTTCGACGCCCTCGACGAGTTCCGCGTGCGCCCGGAGGGGTCACGGTGGTGCGCTTTTCTCGGGTCGTCGGCCGAGTACGCCGACCCACCGGAGGAGATCCGCGCCGCGGTGGCTCGCGACACCGACACGATGCGCTCCCGTCTCAGCGAGCTCGCCGCGGCCGCGGGCCTCACCGCACCGAAGTCGATCGCCGACCAGCTCGTGCTCGTCATCTCGGGCTACCTCGCCATGCGCTTGCGCGAGCCGCAGCATCCGACCGACACGGCGCGGGCGGTCGCGGCGGCGCTCGTGAAGACGGCGTGACGACTGCCAGCTAGTCTCGGCACCACCCGTCGTTGATTCGTGACCATCTCTCGACGATCGCGTCGGCTCCGTCGTCGAGGCGCACCCGGTCGGTGAGCCACCAGGTCTGGTCGGGGTCCCACCCTGCGAGCACCGTCGATAGGTCGTCGGTGACGCGGATGTCGCGGCCCGCCGTCTCGAGGTAGCCCGCGACCGTGAGGTGCACGCCGTCGAAGTCGGCGGCGACGCGCTGCCAGTCGGGGATGACCCAACGACGGTCGACCCCTGTGGTGCGGAACCAGTCGTGGCGGCGCGACGCGGTGACCTCGAACGGGTATTGCGCGCAGAGTTCGGCGAGGGCGGCGGGCCCGTCGATCTCGTAGATGCGCAAGCCCTCGGGGACCAGCGCGCGATGCACCGCCGCGTGGTCGAACATGGCGTCCTCGACCAGGTGCAGTCCGGCAGGGCCGAGGTCGGTCGGGATGCCGACGTCGTTAGCGACCTTCCCGGCACTCAAGCGCCGGGTTGTGCTCAGCAACGACCGCGGCGGTATCGACCACCAGCTGCCGCCCCAGCTCGCCGCGGGGTCGATGGGGCGTTCCCGCTGCGCACGCTCTTCCTCGGCACCGATTTCAGTTCTCCACCGCTCAAGCGCGCCCTCGACATCGCCCGCCACGGGCGCCTTCATCCCGTCGAAAAGCACGAACCACTGCGAGTCGATGTCGACCGGTGCCGTCCACCACCGAGCGAGCGAATGCTCGCTGATCATCTGCGCAAGCTGATTCAACGCAGCCCGAACGTCACGAGTGGTGGTCAATACGTCTTCGCCGTCGGGTTCCTGCCAGTAGCGCGCGCTATCAACCGACGCCTGCAGCGCCGCGAGGAGCTCTTCGACGCCCGCCACTTCGAGCGGGCTGGCGCGCAGCAGGTCGGCCACGCCCGCCGGGGTGGTGATTTCCGGGGCAGCAGGCTTCAACGGGTCGTCTGCACCTCGCTCGCTCACGAAGGCGAAGAAAGCGCTAGATGAACTCGATGCCGGATCGAGCTTGTGGGCTGTACCTCGAATTGCAATGCGGAGCTCCGGCCTCACGCCCGCACTTTCTGCCCGGCGCGCGTCTTTGGCCATCGCGTACTCGAGGCACAGGCGCCTGCCGCGAGGACCGTTGAGAATCACCGCAGGTTCACGTCAGTCGAGGCGGCTCTCGTCGCGGTGCGAGGTTTCGGTGCGGTGGAAGTTCTGGAACGACCGCGACGCCGTGGGCCCGCGCTGGCCCTGGTAGCGAGAGCTGTAGGCCGCCGACCCGTACGGGTGCTCGGCGGGCGACGACAGACGGATGAAGCAGAGCTGCCCGATCTTCATGCCCGGCCACAGCTTGATCGGCAGTGTCGCGACGTTGCTGAGCTCGAGCGTGACGTGCCCGGTGAACCCGGGGTCGACGAAACCCGCCGTGGAATGGGTAAGGAGGCCCAGTCGCCCGAGCGAGGATTTTCCCTCGAGGCGTGCGGCGAGATCATCCGGCAGTGTGACCTTCTCGAAGGTGGATCCGAGCACGAACTCGCCGGGGTGCAGGATGAACGGCTCGTCACCCTTCGCCTCGACGAGGCGCGTGAGGTCGGGCTGGTCTTCGGCCGGGTCGATGAACGGGTACTTGTGGTTGTCGAAGAGCCGGAAGTAGCGGTCGAGCCGCACGTCGATGCTCGACGGCTGCACCATCTCGGGGGCGTAGGGCTCGAGGGCCACCCGCTTCGCGTCGATCTCGGCTTTGATGTCGCGGTCGGAGAGCAGCATGGCGCAATGGTATCGGCGCGCGGTGACGTCAGCGGCGCCGGGGGTCGCGCGGCGCCGCTTGGCGTCTCGTGGCGTGGCGTGGCGTCGGGGCTGGCGCGGAGGGCGCCGCCGCGACATCCGCCGCCGGTTTCGGCATCCGCGCACCAAATCTGCGCTGCGGACGCAAATCAGACGCGCGGATGTCGCGAGCCCCGCTGCCGAGCACGGCCGCTCGCCGCCCATCCCGGGCCGACGAGCGCACACAGCCGGTAGAGTGGACCCCAGTTCCGCGGCCTCAGGCAGCGGACGCGCGAGTGTAGTTCAGTGGCAGAACTTCAGCTTCCCAAGCTGATAGCGCGGGTTCGATTCCCGTCACTCGCTCTCTTGTCAGTTCTCAAACTAGTGTCCGGTCTCACCGAAGTTGAGACTCGTCTCACAGAATCGAGACCAGTGCCTGTCGTTCTTCAGGTTTCGATCGGACGAACCGGGGCTGACCGAGCACCGAGCTTTCAACTCCCTGCTCGACAATGCGGATTCGAGAGGCGAGCTACCCGAGCTCCGCCCGGGGGCGAGGTGAACCAAGCGTCGCTTGGTTGTCGACTATCTCCCTAACCTTCCCGTGGCCCGATCGCTTCTTCGCTCGCTTCCTGGACGGCGGACCCCAGATACTCTCGCGCTTGCGGCGCTCCTGCGGGGCCGATGCTCGGATGTCAGCCGGGCTCGAGGCCAACCTCGGGGACGCTCTGGGATTTCTCACCGAAACGACCGTCGATTTCCCTGGGTTGGCCCGCTGGCGATGTAGCCGGGATCCGTCTCTTCTGCGGGGCCATCCGCTCCACCTCATCACGGTTTGGGCTATCGAACGCCGCCTGCATGGCGTTCGCTCCTTCTGGTGTGATGCCAAACTTCGCGGCCACGGATCGCCAGTTCCCCGTCACTTTCTCGACTTCGCGGATGATCTGTAGAGCCTCTGACTCGCTGACGCTGAAAGCGTCCGAGGAGCTCAGCAAGTTGCGTATGTCCCGATCGCTCGGATCATCCGCATCCGAAATGGGTGTCGATGGCGCGGTTCCGTGTCGGTAGAACGGGTTGATATCGAAGGCCGGGGACAGCCGCCACCCATTTCGCTCGCGAAGTAGCCCGTGGTTCCTCATGTGGTCGTCGAAGTTGTTCACGAGGAGCGTCACAGCGACTCGGCGAAGAAGTTCGCGGCCGTCGCGTTTCGGATTTGAGCTCACCAGCGCCATTGCGTGTGCGAGTTGCGTGTAGCTCGTGATCTCACCCTGCTGCTTCACCAGGAGACTGTCAGCACTCAAGTACCCGATCCGTTGGCCGTCAGCACGATCGAATCGCTCGATAACAAGTACCGACCGATCCCCCAGCCGGTGGAGTTCGAACCTCGGCACTGTGACTCCGGAGAGTCGGGCGAGTTCGAGCGCCGTCGCTTCCCATGCCATGGCGTCACCGAAATCACCCTCGCGGGGCAGTTTGGCGATCGCGAGGTTGCCATCATTCATCTGCACTGTCGCTTTCGGTCGAGCACCGCCCATTGGGCTTCCCGCGTCGAGGAGAGCAAGGAATCGACCGTCGACTTCCTCATCGGCCTCGAACGCTCGTGCGGCCTCAACCAGATCGGGTAACTCGGGGACTTGAGGGGCAGCCGACACGTGGGACACGTACGTGCCGTCGGCGATTACCCGAAGAGCGCCTTGACGTGTTCTGTCCGGTACCGCCGCCAACACGTCCATCTCTGTGGCTCGGGTGTATCTGGCTCCGGAGAGACGCGCGGTTCGTTTGCGCTGAAATTCGATGAGTCGGCGGCCCCACGCGTCGGGCTGAGCGTCGGAAATTCCCCCAAGCATCGTTCTCGTACCGGAAGCCGTGAACCGGCCCGACCCCAATCGGAGTTCAGGGCTGAGGTCGTAGGCGAGCGGGTTCCGTAGAAACGAATCGGCGTAGCGGAACTCGACTGTTTCGCGTCCAGGCGAACCGATCGACTCGATCTCGCCGGCGGCCACTTCCGAACCGTCCGGCAGGACGACCGCGATAACGAGCTTCACGACCGAACCCTTGTGGGCAGACCGCGCTCCAGTAGCGCCCGGCCCCGATCGTCGCCGGTCGGATCAGTGGCTCGAACTACGGCCGCATCCAACCCCAGAGCCTCAAGCACGGCGAAGAGATTCTCGACCTTCACCGAACCAGACCCGGTCTCAATCGCGCGCAACGTATCGCGGGTGATCCCTGCCCGCTGAGCCAGAAGGTCAGCTGTGATTCGGCTTGCCTTGCGCCACGCACTGACATGTGCACCTAGCTCGGCAATGCGCCGATCGCGTACAGCGGAGGACCGAGAAGCCATAAAGTGCCTTTCTAGTGGCGGCTACAGTCGCCGCAAATCGAGCTAATGAGTAGCCTAGCCGTCATTATTGACACACGGTAGTAGCCGATACATGCGCGGACGGACACCCAGCGGCGAATCTCTCGACCGCACAGCAGCCCGGATCGACCGCCTGTCGTCGTTTCAAAATGAGTTGGTACGTGTCTCACGCTAGCTAGCACCGCGCACCTCAAGCATGGATGACCGCGCCTGGCGGGCGCGAACATGCGGAGACTGGCGCACAGCTACCCGTACAGCTCGGATGCATGATTCGACTGCATCAACGTCATTGCCCACCCCCGAGGGAGCTCCGGCCTTGGCCATGGCTATTCGCCTGCAGACTTTTGGGGACGGGGAACTCGCCGCCTCCCATGAGCGGGACGGCACTGTGGGCGGGTACGACAGAATATGTCGAACGCCGACGCGCTTGATCAAGCGGATGCAGTGGGCGCGAGAGGAGAACACCGTGGCATTCGTCGGCAAGACCAAGAAGGCTACTCAGCAGTTCGAAACTCCCGAGGAAATGTACCTGAGCCCAATGCCGCGGACCGGCAAAGCTGCGCAAGGGTTGTGGGTACATCAGGGCGACGTGATCAGGTCATACGCCGAGAACCACACAGAGACTGCGGACCTCGCGCTCGAGCTCCCGACAGGTACCGGGAAGACGCTGCCAGGTCTGCTGATCGGAGAGTGGGTGCGCCGAAAGGGTGAAGGTCCAGTCCTATACGCAACGCCCACCACACAGCTGGCGAAGCAGGTTGAGAAGACGGCGAAGCGCGAGGGGATCCCTGTCGCTTTGCTCATCGGAAAGCATGAAGACTGGGATCCCGCCGACGAGATGGCCGTCGAAGCCGGAGAGATGGTTGGGCTCACCACCTACAGTTCCATATTCAACACTCGTCCGTACGTGCCTGCCCCTCGACTCCTCATTTTCGATGACGCGCACGCAGGTGAGCAGTTCGTGGGCCACAAGCACGGTGTCGACATTCGCCGGTCGCGGGACGAAACGGCCTATCTTTCGGTACTGACGGCCCTGAAGCCGTTTCTGTCCGGGCTGCAATTCCAGCGGCTTGAAGGGCCCCCGGACCCTGGCTCGCACCACGCGGTTCGCCTCATCGCCCCAGCCGTCGACCGGGAAGCGCTGGCGGTGCTGGACTCGACGCTGGCGAAGCTGGGGAGGCCCCACAAGTACGATCACGCGATGATTCGCGCGGGTTTCGACGCGAGTCTCGTTTACCTGTCGTACAGCGGAATTCAGATCCGCCCGATGATCCCTCCGACATCTGAGAACAAGGTGTTCGCGCAAGCTAGGCAGCGCATATACCTGTCGGCGACCCTTGGATCTGGTGGCGAGCTGGAGCGCGCATTCGGGCGCACGTCGATCGTGCGCATGCCGCTGAAGTCAAAGACGGCGCCGCGGTCGGGTCGCCGGCTGTTCGTTTTTCCCGACCTGGTTGCTGGAGGTGGCAGCCTTGCCCTCACGAAGCGAATCGTGGCGCTGACCAACAAGGCGCTGGTTCTCAGCCAGGACACGGTCGAACGTGCAGAGGATGCGGCCTCCCAGCTCGCCGGTGAGGGTATTCCCGTGTCGGGCAGGGACGAGCTCGACTCGCAGGGACTCCGTGCGTTCGCGAAAGCAACGACTGGCCTACTCGGCCTCGCGAACCGGTATGACGGGATGGACCTTCCCGACGACGCGTGCCGGGTCGTAGTGCTGGACGGCAAGCCGGACGCGGTGGGTTTGCAAGAAAGGTTCTTGAGCGAGCGCGCGGAGGCGAACTCTGCGCTCTTGGAGCGGATCCGCACTCGGATCGTACAGGGGGCTGGCCGCAGCACCCGGGGACCGAACGACTTCGCCGTTGTTGTCATAAGGGGGGCGGATCTCACAAAGTACTTCGCGCGGCCGGAGAACATTGCGGCTCTCGATCCGGAGTTACAGGCGGAGGTACAGTTCGGCTGGGAGAACAGCCGCGGTGTAGACGCGGATGTCATCGTTGAGAACGTCCAGACTTTTCTAGAGCACGATGAAGGCTGGCGCACGGGTGGCGAAGAGAAGGTCGCCGAGTTCCTCGAGGACGCCAAGAAGGTCGAGCCCGCGGCTGCCGAGCCGCTAGGCAAGGCCGCGCCGCTTGAGGTGGAGGCGTGGCAGCTCGCCTATGCCAGCGAATGGGTCGCGGCTAGCAAGAAGCTGCAGGAGGCAGTCGCGCAGGTCGGCCCGGAAGCCACGCGCGGATACCGAGGCCTGCTGCTGTACATCGCGGGCGTATGGATGCACTTGGGCGCGAAGGACGAGACGCAACGCGCGAAGGCTCGTGACCTGGTCAGAGAGGCGGGAATGGCCGCCAACCGTGGGACATGGTTGCGCGAAATGATGCCTCTGCCTGGCGCGCCCGACATCGACCTGGCACCGATGGACGTGATCGCCGTGAACGAGATAGTGGCGCGGTTGCGCGGCAAGCTCAAGTCCGGTGTTCTTAGGAACGAGCTCCTTGAGATGCAGGCGGCGCTTGGACAGGACGAAGCGAAGCGGTACGAACGCGGCCTGACCTCGCTGGGGTCGTTCCTTGGCGCCTCCGCCGAAAAGCCGAAGGGTCAGGCGCGTGCGGACTCTGCATGGGAGTGGGGAAACGCAATGTGGTTGACGGTCGAGGCGAAGTCGGAAGGACACGACGACGGCCTGCTACCTGTAAAGGACATTCGGCAGGCAAACACGCAGATGGATCAGCTCGCTGCTGACCGAGAGATGGACAGTGCGCCCGCCAACAGTCCCATAGTCCTCCTGTCCGACAAGCTCACGGTCGATCCCCGGCACGCACCAATTGCCAACCGGAACGTCTACCTGAGTTCGCCTGCCGTGGTCAGCACGATTGCGGGCGATGTAGCTGCCGTTTGGGCGGACCTGCTGTCCACCGCAACTGGGAAGCTGTCAGAGCCAGACCAGAAGAAGCATGTTCGTGCCGCGCTCGCCGACAACGGCTGTCTGCCGAGCCAGGTCATCGACCGCCTCACACAGAGCCGCATTCGTCCAGGGGATTGACCCCCGTCCCAAAGGTCGGGCCGAGAGGGTCGCACCAATGTCTGAGTGCGGGACGGGACAGGTACATTCTCACTGAAGAGCTAGGAGCTTCGAGTGGTTGATGAGAGCCGTTATGTCGTGCTGATAGGGGCTGACAGCGACGCAACGATTTCGCGGTTGCGTGCGCGTCGGGTTCGGTACGTCATAAAGAGGCTCAATTCACGCCCCAGTAATTGGGAATCAGCGGCTCGGTTGATCGAAGCTGACGGCGCTCTTGCGGTGATCGTCAAACTGAACCGCCACAATCTCGAGCAGATGACGGCAGTTGGAGGATGGACCTCCCGCGAGCTCTATGCCGCTCACTCCGATGTAGCGCCTCGACTCCTTCGCGCTATCGCCTCAATCCCGCATCTCGTCATGCTGCATGAGGACATAGGTCAAGGAGCAGATTGGGCTTCAGAGACTCCTGCGGGCTGGATGTACGCAGGAGACGAATACGAAGAAACCCTGGCGCCCGAAACGCAACGCGCTGCGTTCCGCCTTTTCGAGTCGTGCGAGACCGTACCGACCTTCTATCGACGTAACGCCGAGGCGGACGAACTTGCCGCCCTCTTCGTCGAAGACGTCGAAAGCAACCTGCTCCTGAGGCTCTACATTCCTGCGGACCGTCTTTACGCGGATGAGGCATCTCGGCTGCTTGACATGTTTCGCGATTGGTTGGTGACCGCCCAGCGGCTGCAGATTCGCCGGTCCGGGTACCGAACTTCTCGCGGCGAGGTTGTCGAGTTCTACTCGGAGAGTGAGTTGACTCGGGAAGGAATGCAGGCTCGCGTTGGCGACTTCCGTCAGTTCATTGATCTGCTGTCGGAACCCGAGGCTGCCGCGGTAGCGCTGGAGGCCGTCGGGGTTGAGCGCGATCGGGCCCGCACATTTGTCGACAAGAATGCACGCGCCCTTCGCCGCATGCAGACCGACATGCGGCACGAACACGAGCGCCGAACGCTTGCTCTTCGTCAGTCCGCTGAAGCCGACTTGCTCGAAGAGGTCGGCCTGAAAGTCCCGCTCGAGAGTGTCGGTTTCCTCGTGGAGCGACTATTCGGCAATAGCCCGAACACGATCGCCCGCGGCCAGGGCGACGAGCTCAAACCTGTGTCGATTCATCATCAAGTCGTCCATGTAGCCGGATCGATGTACCAATTCACCGGCGATACTGCAGCGGCCGATCTCGTCAAAGCGATAGAAGAGTTGAAGGCGGACAATGGACTCGTAACCATGGTTCATGAACTTGGGGATTCGGAGACACCAGGAGACCGACGCGCGGCAGCGGCAGCGGGTCTCAGGAGCTTCCTCCTTCGAAGCCGCGACCGAATTGAAGCAGAAGCGTTCAAGGTGTTGTCTCGTTGGGTCGAATCTCAGACTGGCTTTTGAGTCCGCGTTTTCCTCACCCGTTTCCGCTAGTTGCACCTTTGTAGGCTTCGCCTGAGCAGTCCCGCATCGCGCGTTTGCTTGGCTAGGTCGACCCGGCCGCATGAACTGACAGCGCGGGCCCTACCGTTGTAATCCGTCCGTCGCCTCGCGCAGCGAACCGTCCGTCGTTACTCCAGCTCCTCCCAGCCAGTCCTCATCACCGTTGAGCGGCATGACAGGCTCATCCGGCATTGAGTTGAGGGCCACCGGTTCCCTGATCATGCCGAGAATGTACGCGACGCAGAAGCTGACGACCGACATCATCCACAGTTGTCACCGCACTGCTTCGCTCTTACGCACGTTATCTGTCGCGTCGGCGCGCGGTACCTTCTTCGCGCACCCACGGCGGCGGGACTATGCGCTGTCCTGAGCCGCAGCATCACCATGGAGCTCAGATGCGATCGCGCTCATTGCTCTCTCCGCCTCGACGGCGTCCCGGAGAAACTGCTCCTTGCTCTCGTCTGCTACGAACTCGCTGAGTTCCTGATCCGTTTTTCCTACCTTTCGCGCCCACAGGTTCGGGACCCGTTTGGGGCCCAGGAGCGCGACAAGGGCCAGTGCCTCTGCGCCCATGTCACTTCTGATGACGGGGGCGGTGTGGCCACCGCGGGCGAGGTTGACGGCGAGGCGCTGTGCTGCTTCCCACTCGAACATCAGGCGAGCCTGTCGGGTACTGGCGCGGCGGTCGTCCTCTGCGATGCGGAGCGCGCTGCGCCGGTCCACGATTCCCGTCACGACGCCAATGATCGCGGTGACGACCGCAGCTACAACTGCCGCAGCTGCAATCCAGTCGCCGATGGTCATCGGCCGGCCCGGTGGTCTCGGATAGTTGTATATGCCTGGAGCGCCGCATCACCTTGCAGCAACGGACCCCTCGCCCACCTA
The DNA here is from genome assembly GCF_046599635.1 of Marisediminicola sp. LYQ134. Classification (NCBI taxonomy): domain Bacteria; kingdom Bacillati; phylum Actinomycetota; class Actinomycetes; order Micrococcales; family Microbacteriaceae; genus Marisediminicola; species Marisediminicola sp. LYQ134. Next base: position 525,002 of record NZ_JBKIWP010000002.1, on the reverse strand, counting down.
GTCGGGGGAAAGACGAATTCATGACCGGCGATCTGAATCTTCAGCTCAATACCCTGATGGCGCATCTGCTGCGACGTGCCGTCAAAGTAGTTGTGGGTTGTGCTGATCTGCAGTTCGTCGATCGCGCCGAAACCGTGGACGGTCACAGTGGTCCCCCCGTTCTGCTCGGACAACGTGACAACGTCGACGAGAACGATGAACTGGTCGTAGATAATCGCCAGGTTGCCCGCTTCTTGTCGATTCAGGACCCCGGTGACGGCGAGGGGCTCTCGGTCCTCGCCCGCGGCGACGAGCACTGACGACAGAATCCGACCAAATCGCCACGCGTAGCTTTCGCCAAGGTTGCGCGCCTGTTCTGATACCTCGTCCCAGCCGGGCAGGGCGGCGATCGCGTAGTAGAGCCGGTCAGAGGGCTTCAAATTGTCGTCGGACATGCGCTCAGAATATGGGTACTTTCAAGCAGTTGTCGCTTTCGCATCAGCCGTCGATTCTGCGTTTCGGGCGAGGCAGCTAGGCAGCCATACGTTCCGGAGGACGCCTACTTCCGGCTGGTCACTGCACTGCTCCACACCCACGCACGGTGGGTTCCGTCGCCCGCCACATCCCACTCGACCGCCACGGCACGAGGGGTCCACGCGACCGCTCGTCCGTCAACCCGCATCACAACATGTGTGCCGTAGCGAACCCACGCCGTCACCGCTTCAGGTGACGGAGTTCGGGTCAGCGGTAGTTTGTCGAGCTCGAGCCCTTCGTCTGTCAGCAATTGAGGCTCCCGCCCTGCGACTGCGGTCTGGTCAGCTCGCCTACTCATCTGCTCGTCGACGCGATGGGCGTACCTCCGTAATGTACCCACCCAACTCCATCCCTTCTTCGCATCGCCCGCTGCGATCGAAGAATAGGCACCGCCACTGTCTTCCGGCTCGACCTTGACCCCCGATGCGATTCTCGATCAAACCGGGAGAGGCGTGCGGACAAGCCTCGGAGATCGGCTTCATTCACGACGGCCAATGCGTCTCGTGAGCTGGTCAGATGAAAGGTTTGTACCGGGTAATGCCTACCGGTGACGTCTCCGAGCTAGCTCGAGCTGAACCTTGCGACAGGTCAACTCGAGGACTCCGTCGGGCCCGCGGTTGGCAAGCAGTTGAAGCGTCGGCGCTCAGACATCACACAGCGACGGCCGCGGGACAGCCCGTGAGCACCGACTACGAGTACGAGAACCGGCCCGTTTGACGAAGCCAGGCATCGAAGTCCATGAGCCGAGTGCGACGAGCCGGCCGAGCGTCGTAGTGCTCCTGCCACTGCTCAATTCGGAAGGTCGTGTAGCCGACGTACGCCGCGCCATGCTCGATCCATAGCGCATCGAAGGAAGCGACCTCCGATGGTTTGCCGCCCAAAACCTCGCCCCATCCCAGGCCCGTCGCTTCGCCCACCGCAGCACGAATACTCACGTAGAGGTGTCTCCACTCCGGGGGCGTAGCCGACCTTTCCGCTTCGATGGTGCGAAGTGCTCGTTCGATATCCCGAGTCCATTTCTCGGCATTCCGCGAGAAATCGATTCGCCGCATCCGTCGGTGAAGTGGTCGAAGGTCGCGGAGGAGGCGTTCCGCGCTGGCGCGGCGCCGCTCTCTACGGTCCTGCGCGCGATCTCGGCGCACGTCCGTGAACCACCCGAACAGGGCCTGTGTTGAAGATCCCACCGTCAACGAAATGACCTCTGACATTCCGCCTCCTCTCCGTTGCAGGATCTCTTGTGGGACCGACATTGCGACGTCGGCCCCATGTGAGCGAGTCACGCCTGTCACTCCCCACAGCGAATCGTCCGCCGTCTCCGCTGACCTACCTAGCAAGTCCTCATTGGGCGGACGGCGCCTATGGTGTGTTCATGGTGCCTGAACTCGAACTGCCGGAGCGGGTCGAGACGCATGCTCGTTCTACTTGGTCCACAAGGACATTCGCTTCAATCGTGCCTGCAGCCTGGCTTGTTCACGAGCTCGAGGAAGACTTGGGAATCGACTGTCGCGTGGAGGTCTTCGAGGACGGGCGAACAACCGGCATCTTCTTCAATGTTCAATTGAAAGCAACGAAGACCGGGAGCGGGCAACAGCCGGCTGAAACTATCAAGCGAAGAACCCTGAACTACTGGGCACAAACACCCGACCCGACTCTCGTCGTGATCGGGCATGAGCCGACGGGGACGCTCTGGTATCGATGGGCGCACCTGTTGCCTTTCGATGCAAACCCGCAAACGAAAAGTCGACAAGTGCGTTGCGAGGAGGTCCTGAGCCGGGAGGCCGCAGAGCGCCTGGTCGACGAGGCCAAAGCTTGGCGACTGGCGCGAGAACTCACCCGTCATCTACCGGTCGACGTGTACCTGACGGGAACCCTGTTGTATGGCGAGAGCGCTGGCCCGCTCAAGGCTGCTGTGTCCCGGAAGCTCGCCGCGCTTCCGTCATTCGTGCGCGTCGTGCACAGCCTGCCCTCTCTTCCTTACCTGAAGGTTTCGATAGAAGACACACGCGTGATGGTCGGATTGCGAGGCGATTCTGCTCGCCAACTCACGTGGGACCTTCACGGGCCGACTGATCACGGCGCACTCGCGTCCGATGTGATCTCGGCGCTAGCTTTGGCCTGCGCCAGCGTTGGCGCCGAAGACCTATGCGTCCGGATACTCAAACTGGCCGCCTCTGACACCCTGATGCTTTTCGAAGCCGAAGCCTTCGGGTACGCCGTCGCCCTGCTCACGAGACACGAAGCTAACGACACCGTCCTGACGCTCATGCGGCGAGCCTTTGCCGCCGAAAATCATCCAGCGCGCGACGTTGCGCTCACAGCATTCTCGTCCGCAAGTCCCGGTCCCGAGCTTCGCGCGGCGGTCGCCCATGTCATTCAGGAAGCAGCGAGAAATTGGTCTCAACCTGCGATGGGCATATACAACGCGGCAAACATCTTCCGAGGAGCAGACGACGAACTGGCTGTCCGCATGTTTGAAGAAGCGGCAACTGCAGACCCTCGCTATCGCACACGCGGGTACTGGTGGCGGGAGAAGGGAACCATCCATTGGTCCCTGAACGACACGGTCAACGCCGAGGCTTGCTATCGAGAAGCGATTGAACATGGAGATACCAGGGCCCGCGCATTGCTAGGAGACGTCCTCATGAGGACGGGGAGGTATCGACAGGCGCGCGAGGAGTTCTCGCTGGCGGACATCTGGACCTCCCCCCATGACGCTCAATGGCGTTTGTCGAGCAGAGCTCTCGACCACATCGTTGGAGTCTTGGGCATCGAAGCGCAGGAGAGGACCACGCTCGGGACTCCCGAATTCCTAGCTCTGGAGAACGCAGACGCCGAGGCACTCGCATCTGTCGCCATGACCGCAATCAAGGAAGACGCATTGGACGGCTGGGCGCACTCCGTTCTCGCCGATTCTCTAGCCTTGTCGGGGGGCCAGCCGATTCTCGCCGCGATAACCGCTGCGGTGACCGTAAACGTCGACCCAGTGCTCTGGATAGACCTTCTCCGCTGGTCTGTGATCGACACCACGCTGGACGAAACGGAGAGGGCCGGTATCGGGCAGGACGCGATGATCTGCGCATGGGAATACTTCGGGTCCTCGTTTGCGGACATCATCGTCGAAGAGGACCTCATCGAGGACGACGAGCTTCGGGCGGAGGTCCTCAGCTTGTTCGAATTCTTCCGTCAGCCATCTCCTCCGATGGAGCTGAGAGAGCACTCGAATGAAGGCAGCTTCGAGTCATTCTTCATCCCGACCGCTCCTTCGTGAGGCGTCGGGAGCCTTGGAAAGGGTGACGATCCATTCCGGCGTCTGCCTGCCCACCCTCTTGTCCGCGTTAACTCGTACTCGCGCGGCTACCGCTCGCGCTCGCGCTGTCGGTTTCTTGTTCGGATTCTGGCGCTGCGGCACGTTCTTCATGTCCACGCTCTACCCACCCTGTTCCTCCTCGCCGCAGTGCACCGAATCGCACTGCTCAACTCCGACGGTGCGGTCCGGGGATGATGACCCGCATCGACCACATTCCATCAATCTCGTGCCCGTTGAGCCAGCTCCAGACCGCACGCGCAGCGACCTCTGGGTGCACGAGCCCGTGCTTGTACACCGGAATGACGTCGGCGGTGTTCCACGGAGCCACGATCTCGACTTGAATGTCTGACTCGCCGGCGATCACCAGGGCGAGCAGTTCGTTGTGGCCAATTCGGCCAAGTTCGGTGAAGACCAGCCCAGACTCTCCGTCAACGACGACCTGCGCCCAGGGGCTTCCGGGCGCCTCATCCGAAACGAAGTACTCCTGTCCGTCTGCGACATGAGCACCCATCAGAGCGCGGACCTGAAACTCGCTGAAGCAGCGCCCGCGGCAGTTCGAGGCGTAGGACCGCCACATGAACTCCTGAGCCGCCGCTACAGGCGCTTCGAGCACTCGCACCTCAGCCAGCAGATCCGCTTGTAGGCGAGACGTTGGCGCAGTGGCAGTCGACACCACCGGATCCACCGAGTGCGACACCGGTAGTGCAGAGCGATCTGGTTCCGAGGTAGCCTGCGGCATCATCGCTCCTGCAACCGGATCAACGGTCGTCCGAGCTCGCCCCCCAGGTTCGACGCGCTCTCTCCCGGCACGAAGGTCCATCTCACGGCGGCAGATGCGGGTCGTCTCGACCTGCAGACCAGACGAGACCACCAGCGCGGACGAACAGATGCCACCAAGATGGGACGGTTACCGGCGCCGAGACCTGCACTGCCGCTCGTGTAGTCGTCTGCGACAGCACTCGTCTCCGCGTTTCGCCCGTTCGCTCGAAGTAGTTCGATCGCGATGTCACGCGCTGCGTGAAGCAGTTGGGCGTCCGAGATGTGTACTAGCGGCGGCGGGTGTGGCGCGCGTCGTAAGTTCTCTTTCACACGCTTGACCGTACGGACGGGCCAAGAAGGGGTCGATACGCTCATGCGCTTTCGTCTCAGGCTCGGCGAATTCACACGAGCGCGACGAGCTCCTCCAGTCGGCGCGTCCGACTCACCGAAAGCGTGCCGCGCCGCCGGTGCCCGAGCTGGCGGTTCAGCCATCGCGCAAGCACGAACTCCTTCTCATCAAACTGAGCTAGCGCGGCGACGGACAACCACGAAGGCGGCGACTTCGCCAGCCCGGAGATGCCACGCATCCTCGGGCAGATCCCCTTTGAAGTAGGGCGAAACGTCGAGGCGCGCGCTGAAAAGCGGCCAGGGTCGTCTCGTGACCGCGCTGGTACGTCGCCCACCCACCAAGATGCCGCTCTTCCTCAGGCACGCTTCCTCGTCTGCGAAAGTTCTCACTCAGGGTCTTGTCGTGGCCTCCGCGTGCCGCCCGCTTTTGCGAAGTAGCGCGATCTCGAGTTCCCGCGCCAGGAGGACGAGCTCGGCATCGGATACGAACATGTTCGTTACTCACTGCCGTCAATGGGGCGCAGGCTGTCCTTCTCGGTGGGCCCCTCCGCGCATGCCGATTGGACCGTCGAGGACTTTGTGACGGCCGGGTCGTCGGTGATTCGAATAATCGTGGCAGTTCGGTGCCAAGTTGCGCCGGACAAGTAGGTCTCGTCGGCGCAGACGAGGTAACCCTGTTGCCCTACGCGCCACCCCTCGTCGAGCTGAGAGATGATTTTCTCCGAGCCAGACCCGAGCGCGTCTTCACCCGGTGCAGGCAATCTCGTCCAGGCCGGACGCCCTTTGAAGTTCATGACATGAATCGTTCCCGAGGCGGTCAGAACGTAGAACGTTGCATTGTCGCGGTCTTGGGGCAGTACATCGAAATCTTGCATGAGATCCTCACCTACTTCGGTCCGGCGCAACCCTTCTAGGGCGTCGGGAGCCGTCAGCGCTCTGCGATGGCGGACATCGAGATGTCGCCAACCACGTGCATCGTCACAGGTTCGACCGTAGGAAGGTCGGTGCACTCAGTCGAGGCGAGACCGCATCGTTGTCGTAGGCTCGGCGAATTCAGCGGTGCGCGATGACCTCCTCTAGACGGCGAGCGCGACTCGACGGCAACGTTCCGCGCCGAAGGCTACCGAGCTGCCTGTTCAACCACCGAGCCAGAGCGAATTCCGCCTGGTCAGCCTGACGCAACGCCGGGAGCCGTCCGCGCTCCATGACGAATTTCACGACTTCGTCGGACTGCCTCCACCAGGCATCCTCGAGCAGATCCCAGGCGAAAACAGGAGAAGCATCGAGGCGCGCACGCTGGAAAGGCGTCAGGTTCGTCTCGTGTCGGCGCTGGTATCGCGCCCATTCTCCGAGATGCCGTTCGTCCTGCGGGACGGTGCTGCGCAGGCGAGAGTTTTCCCTGGGCGTCACGCCCCGCTCAAGCGCCCATGCCTCGTAGGCCAGCAGAGCCTTCGCCCAGTTGAGCGGGCGCCGCATTGCCGCCTGGCCTCCCACGGTTTTGCCAATCGCGGCTGCGCTGGCGAGGACGTACCGCTCCGACTCGACATCATCACCTGCCGTGTCGGACAGCCACGCGGCAACCGCCACATCATGAAGCTCGCGAGCGCGTCGGTGTTCGGATGTGCTGTCGTCCATTGGGGACCTCTCCGGGCCGCCTGTATGGCGGCCTCGGGGAGGTCATGCGCGGACACAACGCGATGTTGAGAAACGACTCGCTCTCGGTACCTTCCCGCCGGATAAAAGCGGTCGGACCAGTCGCCCCGCTCTCAGGTATCGAGTGGCTGCTCCAGCTCGAAACCGCGCATCCGGCCGGCTGCGAGAGCGATCAAGGCCAGCGCGGGCGGCACGATCCCGGCGACGATGAAGATGGTTTCCACCGGAACGATCAACGACAGCGGCCCGGCGACCGCGATCGAGACGGGCATGAACGCGATCGAGACGAAGAAATCGAGGCTAGCGACTCGACCGATCATGTTCGGCGAGACCAGTCGTTGCAGAAGTGTGCCCCAGATCACGACGCCCGCCCCGGTCGCTGCGCCGACGACAAACAATGCGGCCAGCATGATCCACAGGTTGTCGGCCACGCCGAGCACGACGAGGGGAAGTGTTCCGCCGCCCCAGCAGAGGATCATGAACGTGAGATAGCGGCGCGGCAGTTTCAGCGACGAGATGACCAGCGAGCCGGCCGCGCCACCGACCCCGAACGCTGCCAGGAGAATTCCGAAGGTTGCTTCGGCGTCCTCGAACCGGTCGCGGGTGAGGAATGGCAGGAGGACGTCGATCGGCCCTTGGATGATGAGCGCGAGCGATGACCCAAAGATCAGCGTCCAGAGCAGCCAACGAGTGCTGGCGACGTACCGGACGCCCGCACGAAGGTCGCCCCACACGTTGGTCTTCTCTCCTGCCGGTGTGGGCACGGTTGTCTCCTCGTCACGGCTCAGGAAGAGCACGATGACGAATGCGACCGCGTAGGACGCGGCCACGATCACCGCGCCGATCGCGGGGAAGAACGCCCCGACGATGATCCCGCCGAGCGCCGGCCCGAGCCCCTGCCCCATTGAGGGGCGCAACGCGCCTTCAAGACCGTTCGCGGCGAGGAGCTGCTCGGGCGGGAGCACCTGGGGCAGGTAGGCGCTGTAAGCGGGGTAGAAGAACGCGCTGCCCGCCCCCATCGCGAACGAGGCGACGCCGACGTGCCACAGCTCGATTGTCCCGGTGAGGGACAGGGCCGCGACGGCGGCCATCACGACGGCCGTGCATCCCTGCACGGTGATGATGATGCGTCTTTTCGAGAACCGGTCAGCGACGACCCCGCCAAGGATCGAGAACGCGAACAGACCGAGACTCATCCCTGTGGCGACCGCGGAAAGAGCCAGCGGGCTGTCATTGAGAGCGAGTACCTGGAAAACCATGACGATGGTCCACATGCCGGTACCGAACACCTCGATACCGACGGCGGCGAACAGCAGTCGGTAGTCGCGGGTCGCGAGGGGTCGCAGCGCACGGAGGGCGCCAGGGTTCTTCTTGCTCATGCCCGTGCCTCACTCTCAGTCATCGAGCCGAGGCGCAGCGGCGGCCAGTCGTCGACGTCGCCAAGGAGCTGCCGGTCATGGGTGGAGAGCACCACGGCCGCTTCCGTCGCGCCAAGGGCGTCGGTGAGCTCGTCAACGAGCGCGATCGACAGATGGTTGGTGGGCTCATCCAGCAACAGGACGAGTGGTTGCGTCGCAAGTACCATCGCCAGGTCGAGCCGGCGTTGCTGTCCCATCGACAGCTCACCGATGTGTTTGCTCGACTCCCGAGCGCGGAGGAGGCCGAGCTGCGAGAGCCCGACCGCTTCGGAGGCGCTGAGTGTCCCCGCCGCCACGAGGGCGTCGACGTGGGCGGCGTAAACCTCGCTCGCTCGCCGGTGCAGCGGCAGATCAGTCTCCTGTCGCAGGAAGCCGAGACGGGCGCTCTGCGACATCCGCACCGAACCGGTATCGGGGTGCAGCTCGCCCGCGATGACGGCGAGAAGGGTCGATTTACCGGCCCCGTTCGGGCCGGTCACGACGAGACGACCGCGGTGCAAGAGCGAGAACGACACCGGATGCACCAGGCGTCCGGCCACGCTAACGCGATCCGCGCTCAGCAGTACCGCGCCCGTTCTGGTTGGCAGATCGGGGAACCGGAAGTGCTGGGGCGGTTCAGGCACGGTGATGGCGTGCGCTTCGAGCTGTTCCTGACGGCGATGGACGCTTTGCACGAGCCCGCCCGCGCGGGTCGCGCGGCCGTGCTTGTTGGTTCCTTTCTCCGGGCGCCACCCGGAAACGAGGCGGTTCTGCGCGGAGCTGAGACTGTCTTGCAGTCGGGCGTGCTCGGCTTGTTGCCGGTCGTACTCCTGTTCCCACCGTTCCCGTTCGGCCTGCCGGCCTTCGCGATACCCGGCGTACCCGTTCCCGTAAACCCGCACCCGATCGTCAGGAGTCGGGTCCAGGTCGACGATGGTCTCTGCGACGTCGGAGAGCAGTACGCGATCGTGCGTGACGATGACAACCCCGCCGACGCGGGACCGGAGCTGCGCACTCAAGAACTCGAGACCGGATCGGTCGAGGTGGTTTGTCGGTTCGTCAAGCAGCAGGAAGTCATGATCCGCGCCGAGCAGGCACGCCAGGCGCACCCGATACCGCTGCCCCACGGAAAGGTCACCGAGCAGGCGCGTCGGGTCGGTTTCAGCGTCGAGCGCTTCGAGCGCGATCTGCACCCGTCGTTCGGCATCCCACGCAACGACCAGTTCGGCATACTCCAACGCGGCCGTGTAGCGCTCCTCGGCGCCGACCACATGGTCCGAGAGTGCACGAGCGGCGTCGTCAAGGGATGCCAACGCCGCGAGCGGTTCGGTGATCGCTTCCGCGATCGCGTGGCCGACGGTGCGGTCGTCGTCCGCGGACATCTCCTGTTGCGCAACACCGAGTGTTCCGGTGCGCTGCACGGTGCCGGCGTCAGGAGTGAGTGTGCCGTCGAGCACGTGGAGGAGCGTGGACTTGCCGCGCCCGTTCTCCCCGACGATCGCCAGCCGGGAGTCGGGTGTCACGGTGAGGTCGACATGGTTGAGGACGGGGGTAGCTCCGCGCATTACGGATACGTCGGTGGCGATGAGTTGGGCGCGTTGGCGCGCCGGTAGATGGTTGGTGGGGGTGAGCATTTGAATCCTTCGAGACGACGCACCAAAGGGCCCGCGAGAGGCGGGGAGGGTGCGTGGATGACGGCGACCCACGGAGGGTCGGGAACGAGCGGCCGCCGCAGGCTCGGATTACTCAACGAGCGCGGTGGGCCTAACTCAGCCGTCAGAGGAAGTACAAATGCACCCGTCGATCGTACGGGGCCGTCGCAGCGTCTCGCAAATGACGGATGGATACTCGCTACGGGTCGCAGCTCCGGAGGATGCGCCCGACGTGGGCGCTGACCCATTCCGAATCGAGCGGTCGAGTGCGAAGCAGCCAGCGGTAGAAGATCGGTCCGACGAACAGCTCCGCGACGTCGCCGGATGCAGGCACTCCGGCCTCATCGAGCCGAGCGGAGATAGCGCTCAGTTGAGGCCCCAGCAGCAGCTCTCGGTACTGCGCGGCAAGAGCAGCGTCCGATTGCAGGTCGGCCGTGACGGCGCGCAGCAAAGCCTCCTCGATCGGGTCTGTCAGCTCCGCGATCATTCCGGTCGCCAGAGCCAGGAGGTCGGTCGCCAGATCGCCAGAGTTCGGCACCACTACGCGGCCGCTCTCGTCGGCGCTGCGCGCCAGGAGCGCATCGAAAAGGACGGCTCCGATCGATGGCCACGAGCGGTAGACGGTCTGCTTGCTGACGCCCGCTCGCGCTGCGATGCCCTCCATCGTGAGCGCCCCGGTCGCGCTCTCCCCGAGTGCCAGCGAGAGCGCGGCTGCATGCACCTTCGTGCGGGTTCGGTCGCGGGCCATGCTCCATACGATACCCGAGCAAACGAGACGGTGCGTCCAGTTTTGAGGTACGATCGGTCTATGACTTCACCGCAGACCTGGATGATCACTGGAGCCAACCGCGGCCTAGGCCGCGCCCTCGTTGACGCCGCCCTGGAAGCCGGGCACACCGTCATCGCTACCGTCAGGGGAGAGAGCGCGCTACCCGAACGCGATCGCCTGAGGGTGCTGAATCTCGACGTGCGGGATCGCTCGGCGGCACAGGCCACAGTGCTGCGCGCGGCCGACATGCTCGGAAGAATCGACGTGCTCGTGAACAACGCCGGCTATGGCCTCATTGGCGCGATCGAGGAGGCGACCGAGGAGGACGCCCGCGCGATCGTCGACACGAATCTGCTCGGCCCGCTCTGGCTGAGCCAAGCCGTGATTCCCGTCATGCGACGCCAAGGCGCCGGGCACATTGTCCAGATTTCCAGCGTGGGCGCGGTCGGCACGATGCCGATGCTCGGGCTCTACAACTCCACCAAGTGGGGACTGGAAGCGTTCAGCGAGGCAATGGCCGGGGAGGTCGAGCGCTTCGGTATCCGCGTATCCCTGATCGAGCCAGGAGCCCTCGATACCGACTGGGCTGGCGGCAGCATGCGATTCAGCTCACCGCTAGACGCCTACAAAGCGCAGCGGATCGAGATGTTCGGGACAGCGGAGGTTCCCTGGCCGCCAGGGGGAGAATCGGCCGGCGGAACTGCCCCACGCGACGCCGCGACAGCAATCCTCGAACGGGTGGCCGCAGCGGATGACCGACGACTCCGGGTGCTCATCGGTGACGACGCTCCCGAGCAGGTTCGGCAGGCACTCGATCTACGCCAGCAGGACTACACGCGCGATCCCCGCTTCGCGGGCACGGCCCAATAACGATCAGTTTCGAGCGATTGCGGGAACCTACAAAGAGATGCTGGCAACGGGCACGACTCATCGACGCGGTACTGTTCGCAAGCAACGACTCTTAAAGGACGACGATGAGCATTGCATTCCTGCTGACAACCCTTGTGGTGGTTGCCACCCCCGGCACGGGAGCGGTGTTCTCCATCGCCGCCGGCCTCTCCCGTGGCACCAAGGCCGGGATCGTGGCTGCGTTCGGCTGCACGCTCGGCGTGGTCCCTCACATGGTTGCCGCAATCACGGGGCTTGCCGCAATCCTGAATGCCTCCGCGATCGCGTTCCAGACGATCAAGTGGCTCGGCGTCGCGTATCTGCTCTACCTGGCGTGGAAAACCTTCCGCGACAAGTCGCTGATTGACGTTGACGCCAGCGCCGCTCCGGCGTCGTTCTGGTCGGTGATCCGCACCGCGATTCTGATCAACCTCCTCAACCCGAAGCTGACGATCTTCTTCTTCGCATTCCTGCCCCAGTTCGTGCCCGCGGGCGAGGCGAACGGCACCTGGCACATGGTCGGGCTGAGCCTGGTCTTTATGGCGCTGACGTTCGTCGTGTTCGCTCTCTACGGGGTGTTCGCCGCGACGATGCGTAACCAGGTCATCACCCGCCCGAAGGTCATGGCGTGGCTGCGCCGCACCTTCGCCGCGACGTACATCCTGCTCGCTGGCCGCCTCGCCCTCGAAACCCGATAGCCGTCCGATGCAGTTCAGCCATGATCCGGCGATGCGCGCCGAATTCCCGCAGCTCGACGTCGCCACGCTCACCCTCGACGGCGTGACCGGCACCGCGGACGTCGCCGCCACCGCGGCACCGTTTCTCGAGCGGGCTTCCGCGCGCCTCGCAGAACGGCCGGAGAGCGAAATTCCCGAGATAGCGGCCTGGCGACGCACCTTCAGGCAGATGGGTTTGAAACCCACCCAATACCGGTGCGCGTCGGAGGCGCTGCTGCGCCGCTTCAAGAAGGACGGAGAGTTGCCTATCCGCTCGTCGACCTCTGTAACGCCATGTCCGTCGCCTACGCGATCCCGGTCGCGGTGTTCGACCTCGACCAAGTGACCGGCGATCTGACCGTCATCCACGCGGCAGGCACCGAGACCTACCAGCGCTTCGGCGGAACGACCGAGACGCCCGAGCCCGCCGAAGTGATCTTCTGAGACGACGCCGGCAACGCCCACGCCCGCCGATGGACAAACCGGCAGAGCGCCCTCTCAGCCATCCGGCCCGACACTCGCCGCGCCCTCATCGTGAGCGAAGCACTCCACGACACCTCGGCCGCCGACGTCGACGCGCTACGAACCGAATTGGCCGGAGCACTCGCGGAGCACTGGTAGACGGACCGAAACTCGGCCCCGAAACCAATCGTCCCGTCACCGGGTTTCGACACGGCACACGTTTGTGGGCCCGCTAAAGCGCCCCCTGCGAGAAGCCCCCGCAATCGATAGTTCGCGGGACGCTGCATCAGTATTCATGGCGGTGTCCTCACCAAACGCTGAGGCGCTCACGATCCTTCTTTCCCTCACGTCGCCTATTCGTGTGCGCGAGCTGTCTTGGGTAGCAGCAACATGACCACCGCCGTCAGGAGGTAGATGCCGGCGGAGATAAGGAGGACCGTGCCCAGCGCTGGTCCGAACGCTGCGAGCCCGCGGCCGCCGGCCTGCTGCACAAGGGTGAAGAAGGTTGTGGTGAGGGTCGCGATGCCAACTGCCCCTCCAATCTGGATGACCGTCGATAGCACGCCCCCCGCCGCCCCTGCGGTGCGTCCCGGGACTCCGGCGAGGACGACGTTGACAAGGATGGGCACGACGAGCCCGAGCCCCAGCCCGCCGACGAAGAGCCCGCCGGCCAGCGGCCAGTATCCGGGATCGGCACCGTCGTGCACCACAGCCCACAGGATGACGTAGGACGCGGCGACGACGACGGAACCGCTCACCAGCAGCGCTCGTCCGGCGCGCGCTGCAAGCGCAACGCCAACTCCCGAGGTGACCATCGAGCCGAGCGCGTAGGGCAGGATCACCAATCCGGTGTCGAGGGCTGTGCGGCCACCCGCGTCCTGCAGGTAGACCGACAGCATCAGGAACAGCGAGCCGATTCCCGAGAAGAACAGCAGTGCGGCGATCAGTCCGGCGGTGAACGAGCGGTTTCGCAGCAGGGCGGGGTCGAAGACGGGTTCGCCTTCGCCACGCACGATGCGCCGCTCCACGATCATGAACACGCCGAGCACGCCCACGCCGGCCGCGAGCAGCAGCCAGCTGTGCACGCCCCAACCCCAGGACGTGGTTTGGATCAGCGGCAGCAGGATGAGGAGGACGCCGCCTGCGGCAAGCAGTACGCCTGCGACGTCAATCAAAGCACGCCTGTCCGACTTGGACTCCGGCAGCACCTTGATGCCGATCAGCAGTGCCGCGAGGCAGATCGGGATGTTGATCCAGAAGATGCTGCGCCAGCCGAGACCGAAGAGATCGGCCGAGACCAGCAGGCCGCCGAGCAGTGGACCGGCCACCGAAGCAAGCCCCTGCACTGCCCCGTAGGCACCGAATGCCTTGGCACGCTGGGCTGGGGGGAACGAGCCCTGGATGATGCCGAACACCTGCGGCACCATGACACCGGCCGCGAGGCCCTGCAACGCTCGGAACGCGACGAGCATGTTGGGATCTGCGGCTGTGGCGCAGAGTGCTGACGTCACTCCGAAAGCGGCGAGACCGATGAGGAAGATGCGCTTGCGGCCGAGTGCGTCGCCGAGTCTGCCGCCGGTGATGAGACCGGCGCCGAGTGCCAGGGTGTACGCGGCGATGATCCACTGCAACTGCGATGAAGTGGCGCCGATGGACGCTTCGATGGCTGGGGCGGCGACGACGACGATCGTGCCGTCGACGAGATCGATGAACGATCCGAAGAGGACCACGAGTAGCGGCAGAGTGGTCCTTGCCGACGGGGACGTCGGGGCGGGTGTTGCGGTGGGCTGATTCGACATGGTCGACACTCTGACGACACATCCGGCCTTCGAGTGGCCACTATTTGTGCTGTGATCGAGCATGGCAACCACGTCTGCTCGCGCGCTGCGGCTCCTGTCCATCCTCAGCGGAGGCGCGACGGTCGCATCGAGCGAGCTGACGGCGAAGCTCGAGGTCGCTGAACGGACGGTCCGTCGGGACGTGGAGACTCTGCGCGGCCTTGGATACGAGATCGAGGCGATCACTGGCGCCGGTGGCGGCTACCGCATGCGCGGTGGCTCTCGGCTCCCCCCGATGCTGTTCGATGAGGACCAGGTAGTTGCGATCGCTCTCGCCTTGCAGACGGTGCCGGGCGTGCTCGACGGGATTGCCGACTCCAGTGCTCGAGCCCTCCGCACCGTCCGGCAGGTGATGCCCGAGCGGCTGCAATTCGAGTCCGACGCCTTCACCGTCACATCCGTGGCCAACTCCTGGGAGTTCGCCGCGCCGCCGATTGACGCCAGCGTGGTTCGGGACGTCGGCGCGGCCATCCGCCGCAGACACGTGCTGCGCGCCACGTATGCATCAGACGAGGAGGGGCGACCCCTCCAGCTCCGAGTCGAGCCGCACCGCATGGTCGTGTGGGCGGGGCGGTGGTACCTGCTTGCCTACGACCTCCACAGGGAGTCCTGGAGGGTGCTCCGTCTCGACCGCCTGAGCGCCAAGCCCCCGACCTACGTCTCATTCGGCGAACGCCCGCTTCCCGACGGGGACCCGGAGAACTTCGTCAAGCGCACCTACGATCGTGGGGACACGCTCGCGGGATGGCCCTGTCAGGGCTCTGTCGTGCTCGACGTACCGCCCGGGATCACGGCCGAGTTCGCCCCAGGGGGCGCAGTCGTCGAACGCGTCAACGACGGCCGCTCCCGCCTTCGCATGGGGGCATGGTCCTGGACCGGACTTGCCGGCCTGTACATCACCTTCGCGGCAGACATGCACGACGTGGAACCGGCCGAGCTCAGCGAGGCACTCGATCGTGTACGGCGTCGGCTCGGACGCATCACGGCCAGCGAACGACCATAGTGGCCACTCGA
Source organism: Marisediminicola sp. LYQ134 (assembly GCF_046599635.1). Lineage (NCBI taxonomy): Bacteria > Bacillati > Actinomycetota > Actinomycetes > Micrococcales > Microbacteriaceae > Marisediminicola > Marisediminicola sp. LYQ134. The sequence goes on along the minus strand of NZ_JBKIWP010000002.1, from coordinate 509,686 downwards.
AGGCCGGTACGAGGTGCACGCTCGCTGCATGACCCCAAAACAGCACCAGACCGAACTTCGCGTGATCGTCGCCGGTGGAGGCCTGGGCGGCCTTGCTCTCGCCGCCGGTCTCCGCACGCGAGGCATCAACGTCTCCGTGTTCGAGCGAGACACCGACCTGGCACAGACGGGCGGCTACCACATCCATCTCGACGAGGCAGCGACCGGTGCACTGCGTGACCTCCTCGATCCCGAGCCGTTCGAGGAGGTCCTCGCGTCGTCAGCCACCACCCGCCTGCAAGGTGGCGACATCATGCGCGACATGCGAGGACGACTGCTTTACCGCAGCGCCGCCGCAGACGACGACGGCGGCGTAAACATCGATCGGATCACACTCCGACTGATCCTCGCGGATGCCGTCGGCGACGCGCTTCACCAAGGGGCGACAGTGCAGGACTTCGCTCGCAACGACGACGGAACCAACACCGTCACCCTCGCCGACGGATCCACCCACGATTGCGACCTGCTGGTTGGTGCCGAAGGCGTGCACTCGCAGATCGCGCGGTCGCTGGCCGGCCGCCCCACCAGCAAGCCAACCGGACTGCTCGGCATCTGCGGACGCACCACCGTCGCGGACCTCCCTGGCACTGCGCAGCGACTCTTCGGTCAGGACTCCGGCCTCGCCATCGGCCCCGATGGCACCGGCCTGTACATCGGGTACCACGATCCCGCCAACCAGGCTGCGGTGCGCTCCCCCGCTCGCGCACGATCCGTGACGCTCGAGCCGATCTACATCTGGGGCGCCGTGCTGTCTGAGTCGGCAGCGACCGAACGACTCCGCCCCCTCACCGGCTCCGCTCTCCGGGACGCGACGGCCGCGCTGCTGCAGGACGCCGGATGGACCTCGCCGATGCTCGACGTGATCGCCGAGTCCGAGACGGATGGCATCGCCCCGTTTCGCTTCCACGCGGGACCGCCCTATGCGAACCAGCTCGCACCCTGGCCAGCGGGCACCGTCACCGCCCTCGGGGATGCCGTCCACGCGATGCCTCCTACCGCCGGCATGGGCGCCGCCACCGCCATCCGCGACGCAGCAGACCTCGCCACACGACTCGAGGCCGCGCGCGACCAGCAGGCAACCATCCCAGCAGCCGTCCACCGCTTCGAACACGGCATGCGCATCCGCGGCGCCGCAGCCATCACCGCATCCCTCGGTCCCGTACGGATGATCCACGCATCCGCGACGCCGATCGGCCGCGTCGCCGCGCGGCTTGGACTCCCCATCGGAGCGGCACTCGCTCGCCTTCGCCAACGGACCCGCTGACACCCACAACAGCCTTCGACATGAGGAAGACCACCATGCGAGCAGCACCCACCCCCGCCTACGCGGATGCGATCGTCGTCCGCGACGCGCGTACCAACAACTTGCGCGGCATCGACGTCGACATCCCCAAGCGCCAGCTGGTCGTGTTCACCGGCGTTTCCGGCTCCGGCAAGTCCTCGCTCGCGTTCGACACGATCGCGGCCGAATCCCAGCGCCTCCTCACCGAGACCTACCCCGCCTACCTCCAGAATCAGCTGCCGCATGCCCCCCGCCCCGACGTCGCCAGCCTGCAGAACCTGACTGCAACGATCGCCGTCACCCAAAGCCCCATGGGCGTCAACCCACGCTCTACCGTGGGAACTGCGACTGACACCATCAGCCTCCTCCGTCAGCTGTTCGCCGGATGCGGATCCCCTACCGTGAGGTCACCACAGGCGCTGAGCTTCAACAGCGCCGAAGGGGTCTGCCTCCACTGCGACGGCACCGGTCACGAAGCCAGCCTCGACACCGGACGGCTCGTCAACGCGCGGAAGAGCCTGAACGAGGGCGCCATCGACTTCCCGAACTTCACCCCAGGCTCCCTCTTCTGGAAGGTGTACACACGATCGGGCCACTTCGACAACGACAAGCCGATCGGTCGCTTCACCGAGGACGAACGGCAGATGCTGCTCCACGGGACCGGCCCCAACGTCGACACCGGCAGCTACCCCATGGCATACGAGGGTGTCCTGCTCAAAATCCGGCGCCTGTACGTCAGCAAGACCCCCGAAGCACTCAAGCCGAAAGTCCGCGAAGCGCTTGCAGCGATCGCGACCGTCACCGCCTGTGCCACCTGTGACGGCACCCGACTCAACGAAGCAGCCCGAGCCTGCATGATCGGTGAGCACAGCATCGCCACAGCAGCGCGTCTCGAGACCAATGACCTCAGGGACTGGATTGCCACGCTCGAGATCCCCGAACGCCTCGAGGAGCTTCAGAAGCGACTGATATCGATCCTGACCGGCATGCAGCACGTCGGGCTCGGGTACCTCGGGCTGGATCGACCCACCAGCACCCTCTCCGGAGGAGAGGCGCAACGCATCCGTACCGTCATGCACCTCGACTCCGCACTCAGCGAGCTCACCTACGTCTTCGACGAACCCGCCGCTGGCTTGCACGCCCATGACACTGCCCGCGTCGTCGAGCTCCTGCACCGTCTCCGCGACAAGGGCAACACCGTCCTGGTCGTCGAGCACCACCCCGACGTGATCCGAGCCGCCGACCACGTCATCGACGTCGGGCCAGGCGCTGGCGCCCATGGCGGAACGATCCTGTTCGAGGGAACGCCCTCAGCCCTGATCGACGCTGGCACCCCCACCGCCGAAGGGCTCTCCAACAAGCCCACTCCGAAAACGACACCTCGACCCAAAACCGGAACAATCCCCGTCCGAGGCGCCACCGTCAACAACCTGCAGGATCTCAGCCTCGACATCCCAACAGGCTGTCTCGTCGCCGTGACCGGGGTCGCCGGCGCAGGGAAGACGAGCCTCCTCAGCAGCATTCCCCGCTCCCCGGATCTCGTGGCACTGGACCAGTCGCCCATCCGTGGCTCGCGTCGCTCAAGCATCGCCACGTTTACCGGAGCACTCGACGACATCCGCAGCCAGTTCGCGAAAGCCAACGGCGTATCGGCCAGCCTGTTCAGCCCGAACGGTGCGGGAGGCTGCCCCGAGTGCAATGGCCTGGGCGTCATCACCACCTCGACGCCCCTTGGAGACTCGCTCAGCGCGGTCTGCAGCGTGTGCAGGGGACGCAGGTTTGAAAGCGACGCGCTAGTGCATCAACTTGCGGGCCGCTCCATCGCAGATGTCCTTGACCTCTCCGTCGAGGCTGCGGCCCAAGCGTTCGAAGGAACTCGGGCCGGCGACATCCTCCGCCGCGTCGTGGACGTCGGCATCGGCTATGTCTCGATCGGTCAACCGCTTACTCAACTCTCGGGCGGGGAACGTCAGCGACTCCGCCTCGCCATCGAGCTACGACAGGCTGCCACCACCTACGTCCTAGACGAACCCACCACAGGGCTGCACGCCAGTGACGTCCAGACGCTCATCAAAGTCCTCGACGGGCTCGTCGATGAGGGCGCAACCGTCATCGTCGCCGACCACAACCTGCATCTCATAGCTCGGGCGGACCACATCATCGAACTGGGCCCCGAAGCAGGTAGCGGCGGGGGACAGCTCTCCTTCCAGGGCACTCCCCAAAGCCTGCTTCAGGCCAGGACCCACACTGGGCACGCCCTGCACCGGGTAACGCGTTGAGACCCTCTGACGGATGTGAGTGGCTGGATCAACGCCTCGAACCAGGGATCGGGGCTGATGCGGTTGAGGGACGGGGGCTGGGGCGACGTGGACCGTGACTCCAGCGCACTCGTGAGATCCGCGGCCGGTGCCGGCGTCACGCTGCTGGACACCGCCGAGATGTACAGCAATGAGGAGGTCGTAGGGAGAGCCGTCGCGGGGCTGCGTGACGAGATCACACTCTGCACGAAGTTCAGCGTGTACTGGGGTCCGTCGGGTCGATTCGACGACTGGAACGTGAGAGCCGATCCCGCTACCGCTCGCTTGGCGGTCGAAGGCAGCCTTCGACGCCTGGGCGTTGACGTGGTCGACCTCTACTACCTGCACCATCGCAGCGACGAGACCCCCATCGAAGAGACGGTCGGCGCGATGGCGGACCTTTGACAGGCCGGGAAGATTCGCACGTTGGGGTTGTCGAACGTCACGGCGGAGGACGTTCGACGAGCTCAGGCGACGCATCCGATCGCGGCAGTGCAGGAGCACTTGTCGCTGTCCGAGCGCACGGTGGAGTCGATGCTGCCGGTGCTCGTCGAGCACGGCATCACACTGGCGGCACACTCCCCGATGGGCCATGGCGACACGACAGCCGCATGGACGGTGCGGCTCCTCGCGGCGTCCGAGCTCGAAGGATTGACGCCCAACAGGTCGCCCTCGCATGGGTGCACAACCGAGGCCGCCAACTCGGCCACCCGGCAATCCCAATCCCGGGCATCACCCACCGGGGCCACTTCCTCGATAACTTCGCTGCAAGCCAGGTCACGCTCGCCGACACGAGCGTCAAACCGAAGCGTCCAAGCGACAGATAACGTCGCGAAGAGACGACTACTGTCTCCAGTCGCAGAGGTAAGCCTCGTGCACGTGCGGCCGTACCGAAACTCCTATCCAGAACCCCGGTTCGATTGCTTTGCGTACCGAAACCACCCGAAGTTGTGGCCCCACGTTCCGGTTCATACGTCGACTGAACTCCAGAAACAATCGTTTGTGGACGAAAAAGCGAGGCGAGAATTGGGCTACTCGCAACTTGATCAAAACCGATGATCGAGAGTCTGCTCGAAATCAGAATGTGTTTCGAGCAGGTCCAAACGGCGGGTGGCTTTAGAACCGTTTTCGGCCGGAGATCTCGAGCCCGCGGTGGGTCCTCGAGATTGTGCCCGTGAAGCGATCCGTCAGCGGGCGGCTTCGAGCCGACCAAATGGCGTTTTTTTGGCGGGCCCTCGCTGCTATCCGTAGGCCCTAGGCCCCTGCAACACCTGGCCGCGATAGCGTTCCATAGATGGACCACGGATGGCTCTCTACCCTTCGGAAGGACGGCTCGCCACGTCTGGCGCGCGTCTGGTTCGTGGAACACAACGGTGCTGTCTGGATGGCGAGCGGACACACCACTCTGAAGGTTGCGGACATTCTGCGCGACAAGCGAGTGGGTTTCGCGCGCGAGGGCCAACACGAAGCCATGCGCGGGGTAGCGGCCATCGTCTCCATAGATTCCGAGCCCGAGGTACAAGACCTTTTCAAGGCGGGATACGAGGGATGGGACGTTGCTGACCCCGCCATCGACGGCACGCGAGTGCTGATTCGCGCGCACCCTTGGTCGGACCCCACTCGATAAGCCGAGTGTCTGCGGCTGCTGACAGGGAATATCTCTCGAAGACAGCATCGCGTCGATCGTGCACTCGCTGTCCGTCGCCGCTGCCGGCGCGTAGTTCCCCTTTTTAAGCCGCAGCAGCGGCGGTCACCTTCGGGAGACCGGCGGCGTCCTGAAACCATCTAGGCATCTCCTTGCGTAGAGGTCTGCCCGGGGGGTGGTCCCCATCGGGCGCCGCGCCTTTATCGACGCGCCATGGCGCTGTCGATAGCGTTGGGCTCGTGCAGACCAACGATTACGACAGCTTCGCCGAGGCCTACGCTGCGGAGAATGAGAGCAACTTCGTCAATGCCTGCTATGAACGGCCGGCTGTCCTCGCGCTAGCGGGTGACGTCAGTGGCCGCGCCGTCCTCGACGCCGGATGCGGTGCGGGCCCGCTCACTGCAGCTCTCCGTGAACGTGGTGCCACGGTCACCGGTTTGGACATCAGTGCCGAGATGATTTCTCTGGCTAGGCGGCGACTGGGGAGCGATGCAGACTTGCACGTAGGGGACTTGGGTGATCCGCTGCCATTTGCGGACGCATCGTTCGACGTCGTGACCGCCTCGTTGGTGCTGCATTACCTGGAGGACTGGGCGCCAACCCTCCAGGAGTTCCGACGAGTCCTTCGGCCCGGTGGACGTCTGATCGCATCGGTTGATCACCCGATCGTGGCGTACACATTTCGGCAGCCGTGGCCGAACTACTTCACCCCCGCCAGCTACACGTTCACCTGGACGATTGGTGGGCATTCCGCTCCGATGAAGTTCTGGCGGAAGTCCTTCGGAGCGATGACCGGCGCGTTCAACGATGCAGGATTTCGACTGTCGGTCATCAGCGAGCCCCAACCCGAACCGAGTGCGCGCGAGCTGTTTCCCGATGACTTTGAGCGGCAGTCATCCACGCCTGGATTCCTCTTCTTCTTGGTAGAACTGCCGCCAATCGGCAACGAGGGTGAGCGCCCGTAAGCCGGTCGGCGTACGAACACTGACTCGTCTGCAACGTCACACCGCAGGGGGTTGTGTTTGTAGTAGCAGGGGTGCGCACAGCAGGGTAATGACGGCGGCAACTCCGGCGCTGATCACAAGCGCGAGCCCGGGGCCCGTCATGTCCGTATGTGAGCCGTATAGCGCTGCGCCGAGTGCAGCGCCAAGGTTGATTGCGGTGTTGATCCAGCTACTCGCTTCGGTCCGCACGCGCGGATCAGCGCGAGCGTCCGCCGCCAGATACCCGACGATGAGCAATGGCGCCAGAAACAAACCACTGATCGCGAAACCAACCAACGCTGCAGTCGTTCCACCGACCAGGCCGGTGGCAGCCGAAACGAGAAGCAGCACCGCAACCATCACCAGGAGCTGGCGTTCGAGTCGAAGTTGGACGACCACCCGTCCGTAAAGCAGGCCACCGGTTGCGCTAAGGGCCGAGAACAACGCCAGCAGCACGCCGCCGAGGAACGGCGCAGATTCGCTGGCCGCGATAGCCGGTGCGGCAATCTCGATGCAGCCGAGGATGATCCCCGGCGCGATCATGGCCACCACGATCGTCGGGAATCCCCGGGAGCGAAGCGGTGAGGTTGCACGCCCCGCCGCCTTATCGCCCATGATGATCGACCCGCGCTGCTGGCGCGAAAGTGGGCTCGAGACGAAGAGGACAGTACCCCCGGCCACGCAACAGGCAGACAGCACGAGGGCGGCGAGCGGGCTGACGGTGACAGCCAACGATGCGGCCAGTAGCGGACCTACCGCGAAGGTGAGCTCCTCGGCTACCGCGTCGAGGCTGAAACCGCGCGACCGCGATCCGCCTTCCGCCAGTGCTGTGGACCACACCACTCTCATCGTCGCCCCGAACGGTGGGGACGTTGCGCCGGCGGCCGCACCGAGAACCACCAGCCATGGCAGGCCCGCATGAGGGAGCATGCCCAGGGCGATCAATGCGCTGGCGTGGGTCAGGCCCAGCACCGTGAGCATTGCGCTCTGGCCGTGTCGGTCGATGATGCGTGCCCGCCAGGGTGTGGCCACGACATTGGCGAGGCCGAGTACCGCGGTGATCCCTCCAGCGATCGCGAATGAGCCGGTGGATTGCTCCAGGAGCAGCACCAGGGCAAGTCCCGAGGTCGCAAGAGACAACCGCCCCAGGATGCTCGGGAAGAACGAGCGAATGGCGTGCTGCGTGCGTAGAACTGTCAGATAGGACGGTCGATTAGAGGGCATAACGGTCTCCGGTATAGAGAGCCTCGACGCGCGCTACAAGCAGCGCGGAGGGTCATCTTCGAATGGGGCATCTGCGCGCAAGATGGCGCGCTACAGCCCGCCCGGGCCGGTGCCAAGATCTGCGAGGGGCGGGTCGCAGGACCGTTAGATAAAGGCGACGATGAAGCCGATCATGCTGGACAGGCTAGCCTGCGCGGTATTCGGCTGCGAACGAACCGCCCGTTACGGGATCCAGGAACGCACGTCGGTGAGTGTGATGTGGAGTTTCAGCGCTCGGGGAGGAGCCCGTCCACGAGGCGGGCGATAGTTGTTGAAACCTCGGTCGCCGGATCGATGGGAACGGTCAGCTGGTCGAGGATCAGGCCGGTGATCGCGTAGTGGAACAGAACGACGTGCTCACGATCGCCTGGTAGTCCCTGCTGGCGGTGGAAAGCGACGTCGGCATCGAGCCCTGAACGGGCCCAGTGTGCGAGAGCGTCGTGCACTGCTGGTCTGCGGGTGGCTTCCAGGCGCAGCTCGAACAGTGCGATCGCAGCGTCCCGGTCCGACGTCAGCCGGCCGACGAGGGCGTTCATGTAGGAGGCGAAGCCGGCCCTGCCCGCTTCGCCGATGCCGGCCTCCTCGGAGTTGGACGGCGCTAGGCGGATGCCGATGCGTTCCAGGATCGCGGCGATGATCGCTTCGCGGTCCGGGAAGTAGTTTGACGTCGTACCCGTCGGAACCTCAGCGGCCCGGTCGATTGCACGATGAGTGAGTCCGCGCGCGCCCTCTCGAGCAAGGACGGCGACCGCATGGTCGCCGAGTTCGCCACGTCTTGCATCGTTCTTCGCCATTTGACGATCGTAGGGCAACCACTACGGCTGTAGTGCTACGGTCGAAAGACAACGACACTTGTCGTGATTGGAGACCTGATGCGAGAGCTGACTTACTACGTCGCAGCGTCCCTCGACGGCTTCATCGCCGCCACTGACGGCACTTTCGACGCCTTCCTGGCCGAGGGCGACCACATGGAGGCGGTCGTGTCGGACTACGCCGACGCGCTCCCGGCCCATGTGCTGAACGCACTGGGCATTGAACCCCCGCGAACCCGGTTCGACACCGTCATCCAGGGTTGGAACAGCTACTCGGTCGCCCTCGACGTCGGGATCACGAACCCGTACTCCCATCTCGCAGAGTACGTCGCGACCCACCGCACCGACGAGCCCTCTGGTGTCACCTACACGAGCGATGCACTCGCGACCGTCCGCACGCTCAAAGCCCAGCCCGGCCTCGGCATGTACCTCTGCGGAGGAGGCTCCCTTGCAGGGAGCCTCCTGCCCGAGATTGATCGCCTGATCATTAAGAGCAACCCGGTCGTGCTCGGCGCCGGCATCCCGCTCTTCGGCGGGGTGGCTGTCGCCCCCGTCGGGTTTGCTCTGCAGAGTGCGTGGACCTTCGCGTCCGGCGTCACCATTACCGAGTACGCGCGACCGGCGCCCCAGCTCCACGAGGTATGACGCCGCGCTTGGTGGGCGTCCCGTGAAGGGATTCTCTATCGGGTAGGAAGCGTGCGTGCCAGCCCACTGCCCACGTCAGAGAGTCCGTGTCATCTTCAGCTCATCCCCGGAACCGGCTGCGACTTCGAATCCATTCCTCTCGTAGGTGCGTCGGGCGGGCTTATTCTCGGCCATGACCGTCAACTCAAGGTGCGGTGCCCCCCGCGGCTGCTGCCCATGTCACGACGGCATCGGCGAGCAAGGTCGCCACTCCTCTGCCTCGAGCTGCGGGGTCTACCCACATAGAGATGAGTTCTGCGCCGGCACCGCGCCGTGCTGCCGGCGTCCCGGTGACCATGCCGATCGGACTGCCCGTTCCTGAGTCGAGGGCCACAAGGTCGATCGCCCCTGGGATCGAGAGGCGCTTGCGCCAACGACCCTCATCAGCACCGACCCAGTCGGCCAACCGAGAGCCGAAAGCCCCCGGGGCCTCAGTCAGCGCCGCAAGCCTCAAGGAGCGCCAGATTCTCCAGTCGTTGGAAGACACGGTGATCAGTGCGATCGTCATCCGTTTACGTTAGCGACCGGAGCACGATCCCTCACTGGGACTTGGTACCGGTGCGCAGTGCTGGTGTTCGTGCGGGTTGCATGTGACTACCCCGTCGTTCTCTCGATTGTTAGATCGGCATACTGAGGTGGTGCCAATCCCGCCGCATCATGAAGCTGCATTCCTGCGGCTGACCGACGCTGCTCGACGGGTGTTCGGGACGCACCACGTCTCGGTGACCGTGCTCGATCCGGACACGTCTCGCCTGCCGCTCCTGGAGGTCCCCGGCCTCTCGGTCATCGGCGAACAATGGATCGTTGTCGAGTTCGATGGCGGCAGGAGATTAGAGCTCGATTGGGACGAGCTCGGCATCGAACGGGCGCTCAGTTTGCTCGAACGCCGGCAGCGGAGGATAGCTCTCGACAAGTCCGCTCCGGTCGGCCTACCGGGCTGGATCGAATCGCTTGTCGGTACTCGCGGCCGGGTGACCGTCCACGCTCCCGTCGCTGAGTTCGATCTGGAGGTTCGGGTCAATCCCGATCGGGGTTCTGCTCTGCCGATCTGCGTTCTTGTGCGCCACGACGGCAATGTGGTGGTTGAAAGTACTCAGCTCGGGTGGTGGACGTTCGGCGGCGACCTCAACGACGACGGTGAAGCAGCGACAAAGAACCTGATCGAGCAGATAGTGCTCTACGGCGGCAGCATCAGGCGCACATGGCGCGGTATCACCCTGCTCGACGAACACGGTGACTACTTCACCGGGCCGATTCCAGCGTCAAGGCTGCCGCTGCGGCCACAACGAATCCACTTCCGCGCCTACAGCTAGCTCAACATCGCCTTCCATAGGGGGAATTGATGACCGGTCCGAAACGGTCTGAGTTCCTCATCGTCGAAGTGGTGCCCGATAGCCGATCGCTAGGGCGACAGAACTCCAGAACATGATCCGAGAGTGCCGCTCTGAGCGCTCAGCATCAGCTCTCGCCTACTCAGCGATTGCGAGGGTCTTGATCATCGCATCCAGCAGGTCCGTGAGGCGATCGGTCGTCTCCTCCGCAGGATTCGCAGCACGCTGGCGCTCGTAGTGGGCGCGATCGGTCACTGTGCAGCCGCAGCCGCAGCCATCACAGCTGGATCCGACAGGTACTTGCTCGTCCGGTATGCATGCCAGAGACGCCCATTCCCATGCCCCAGGGAAGTGCTGCGACGACAGGACAAGCTGAGACATGGCAGCGGTAGGCTCCGGAGCATGGAGAAATTGCCGAGTTTGCACGATGTGGGCAGCCGGTTCTGGAACAACTTTGGAACGCAGGCTTTTGTCGTGCGATCCTCGAAACGGTCCGATTTCGAGATCGATGGTTTGCTATCCGAGCTCGAGCTCTGGGTTCCAATCGACACCCCGATCTACGTCGGCGACATGGTCGAGCGTGAGGACCCACGCGGCGGGGTCCTTGAGTACGCCGTCACCGACGTGAAGTTCGAAAGAGACCCGTTCGGACACGGCGATGACTATTCGAATGTGATCCTGCGAGACAAGGGCCACGACGACCGCAAATACGGCAGCACCTATAACTTCTCGATCACGGGCGGCAACAATCAGGTGTCGACGGGCGACGGCGCCTCGTTCACTCAGAACATCAACGAGGATGCCGCCGGGTTGATTAATGCCCTGAAGGGGCTTCTTGCTGCCTCTCCACGCGATGCCCTTACCGAAGAACAGCTCGAGGAGCTTGACGATGCGGTCGAAGAAGCTACAGAGCGCGCGGCGTCCACGAGCGAGAGGCCGACGGCGGTGAGACGCTCAGTACTCGCGGTGAAGGGCGTGCTCGAAGGAATCGCGACCTCAACCCAAGCGGGTGCCAACGATGCGGTGAAGGTTTGGGCCAGGGCCGGCGCGACGACGCTGCTCGGTTTCGTCACTGGCGGCTCGAGCTAGACACCGTTGCAGTTCGGAAGATAGGCGCGATGCCTGGGGACGTGCTCGGGAGGTCACCGGGTGGAATAGGAAACCCGATGCCGTGGGCCAGCCAGAAGCGGATCTCGGGACGCCAGATGAGCGTGCTCACGGCTGGCACCTCGGTTAGCGCGTCAGCCTGCTTCTCGTAGGTCTCCGTCACGTCCTGTGTTTCGCCATTGTCCGAACCTCGGGTTATTACTCGATCCAGGTCGCCATCGGTGCCCGTGAGACGATGCCTCAACGGGCAGGCATTCAGGTCGGCCAGCGCGACGGCAGCGAGTGAGGTGTCCGTACATCGCGAGATTGATGCACGTCATCGTGAAAGGAATGAATCAGCCTCCCTAGCTGCGTGCGAAGTACTCGTACCCCTCTTCCCGTGTGGTTTGCTTGGTCAAGATGCAGGTTTCGCGAAGACCACAGAAGGGTGACTGTGTCTCGATCCGCCGAGCGAGCAAACGCCATCTACCTCCGGTACGTAGTTCCCACGGTGGCATTCGTCAGCGTCTTGCTCTGCGTCGGCATGGCTGGTTTCTCTTTCGCTGGGGGCGACGCAAGACAAGGATGGATGCTGCTGGGTTTCGCAGCGTTTGGGATCGTCGGCAATGTGGGCGCTCAGATCGTCTATCGCAAAAGGAAGATGTACGAGGTCAAGTAAAAGGCGGGCAGGCACACGGCCCATCACGGGAGCAAGGCGACACCGCTTACCACGCCGACTCCTGAACGCACCTTTATTTTCACCGTCGGCGATTGGCTAGCCGACAAGCGGGAGCGGCCCACCGGGGTCGAGCAATCCTCTGGCTGGATCTATGGTTGCTCTGGGCTAATCAACTCATCGAATGGAGAAGTCGTGGCGCACTTCAAGCACCCCGGCTATCCGCTCACGATGGGTGTCATTTTGCTCGGGCTTGCAGGAATCATTCTTATTGCGCCCGGTCGCGGCAACACCGCAACCTACGGGGTCCCAAGCCTCCTCGGCCTTCCGCTCTGGGCGTTGGCCATCCCATGCGTTCTCCTCGGTTTGACGATGCTGGTGATGGGTTGGCTCCAGGTGAGGGCCCGGAAGTAACCACTCGACTCAACCGGCCGGTATTGGATCGTCGATTGGACACGAGAGACAGCGTTTACTTCGGTGAGCTACCCAGCAGAGAGACCCGTTGGGCTCGGCGCAAGAATCGAACCGACAGTCGGCCTAATGGTCTTCCCGCCCGATTGAACGACACTCGCCGCTGAAACCTCGGACTTGATGAGGTCGCTTTGGCTCAATGGGTCAAGGGCTGCAATCACGTCTAGGACAGGAAACTCGCGGCGGTCCACGAGGTAGCGAGCGACCTGGCGGGCGGCCGGCCGGGGAAGAGCGACTTCCTTCGGCATGGCAGCATCGGCGGCGATGAAAGCAGCAACGACTTCCCAGGCCATGTAGAACGTCTCTACGAACGCTCCGTCGTAAGGCACCGGACAGATAACGAGGTTGCGTCCCTCGTCCAAACGTACAAAGTCGGACTTGCCTTGAGAAGCTGGCACGAGGCCTACCCGGAGTCCCCGAGCTCCCTTCAAATCGGAGGGATTGATCTTTACGGTGGTCCCAACCCAGCGCTCTGCATTCGAGTTACCTAGGAACAAATCGGCTTTCCAGAGACCCTCAATACTTTGCGGAAGACGCGAACCGGCACCTCGAGTCCGAAAAGCAGATGCAGCAGAAGCAATGTGGCGCTTCAACAACGGCGGCTGACCGACTCTGCCTGTCAGAATTCGCGAGTCCGAAGTCAGCAACTCGGTCGCCGTTTCTATCAACTGTTGGCTACCCGCTTTTTCAACTCCGAACAAAATCGACTCGAGGTGGTCCCCAGGTACTTTGCATAGTTTGAGGGCGTCGGCAACTCGTTCCTGCACGGATGCTTCCCCACGGCGAACCGCATCGTGAACCGCGTACTCGAAACAGATGCCCGTGTCACCGTCACCCGCCCGGTGATTTCGAGCGAGCATCAGGAGTGGCACCTCCTCGTACCCACCGAGTCGATCGGCAATATCCCTCTTCAGTGAGTAGAGAACTCCCCGAAGAATCGGGCCTACGACAGCCGTAATCGCTGAGACTTCGTCGGCGACTGGGTTAAGTTGATGCTCCTCACGGATCTGCATGCGCCCAGCTTAAACGAGCCGTCATTCTTGCCCAGGCATCCGATAGCCGGTCGGCCATCGTGCATTGGTGGCTAGCATCCGAGACGACGGCGCCGTCGTTACTCCGATGCCCGTTTACCCCGCCCGGTGAAACTGCCCGCTAGGGTGCCCTATCTGCAAAGCTTTGCCCTTCGCCGACGCCCGTACGAAGGTGATATACACCTTAAACGCTTCTCGCTCAGCCGAAACTGATCGATGTCGGCGCTGACCCATTGGGGACCGCCTAGTCAGCAGAGGACGGTGACCCCGGCTGTGGTCTCGGGGTCAAGAGATGGGTGATGTCGATCGGTTGAGTGAGTGGCAGTTCGATCGCCTCGGGTCGGACCGTGTCTACGGTCATCGCGTGCCTGACTCGCCTAGGGCAAGCCGATGACGTCAGCGGTCGAAACGCCCGCCTCAGCCGCGACGTCTGCTCGGCAGGTATCAATGTCATCGGCGAAGCTCAGGTTGTCGTATCCAGAAACCGAAAAGTGAATGGTTCTGTCCCAGATCTGTCCGTCGCTTGAATCGGCCAGCCAAACATTCCAGCCTTCGGCTGCCAAGCACGCGTGCACGTCGGCAACATACGGTGCTGCGGCGCCGATCTCGCCCTTCGTCTGAGGCGGCAAAGCCGTCGTCGCGGCACCGATACCGAGCACTCCGACGAGAGCGATTCCGGCGGTGATGCCGATACGGCGGGTGCGCTGTCCGCGTTTCACTTGACTGACAACCGCGCGTTGAACGCGGCCAGCCGCCTCGGCGATATCTGTTTCTGACCATTTTATGTTCGTCATGATGCGAGCTCCTTTAGTTTTCCTGGTCTGGGTGAGCGGCCGTGTCTCGATGAGCACGAAGGAGCTCGCGCAGACGCTGCATGCGTTTGCGGGCGGCGGGCGGTTTGAGACCTAAAGCGTCGGATGCCTCATCGAATGACCGTCCCTCGACAAGACAAAGCTGGACGAGCCGACGATCGGTTGCGGTCAGACCGTCGAGCACTCCGCGGATGGACTCGAGTTCATCTATCGCCTCTCGACTGGCTCGGCTGCGGTCCCAGCCGTGCAGTGCAGGCACGGACTCCAGCGGTTCCGCCTCAGATCGCACCTGTCGTCGATTGCTTGCAAGCGCAACGTGCCGAGTTGTGACCAATAACCAGGGCAGGACAGACCGTTCGGGGTCAAACTCGCCCCGACGTCGCCATGCGATCAGTAGCACCTCTTGTGCGACGTCTTCGGCCTCGGATCGACGAGACACTATGGCCGCTGCATATCGCAGCACCGCCGTCACATGCGTCCTTGTCAACTGTTCGAAAGCAGCCACGTCGCCGCTCCGCAGGCGGGTGACGAGCGCCCGCTCGCCACTCACTCCATTGATTGTCTGTTCCATGTGCACTCCGTCGCCGTTGCCCTCAGTAGTGAAGTGCCTCGAGGGCAGCTGTTTGTGACATCGCGACAGGAAACAGTGTGACAACAGCCGCGCCCACCACGGATGACCGAAATCGATCGTTGTTGAGCGGCCGCAAGAACGAGCTTCCAGGCCCCGACATTCCTCGGCACCGACATGCTCGAAACTCGTAGCCGAAATCAAACTGACCGAAGGCTCGGCATGGGGGTCTTCGAGCAACCGCAATTTGTCGCCGAATCGGCGGTTTCCCGCGGACAGATCTCCCTACGGTGATGAGCCGGAATCGGCGATTTACGCCCTGGGCCCCTGAGGAAAACAACATGAGTGCGCGAAAAGACCAGCCAACCGTCGCGACGGTTCTAACCTCAAGCGGAACGACCTACGTCGTAGACACCGAGCGGATGACGCTCACCCGCATGCGAGCCACGTCGCCCCCATCGAACGGCGTTGAAGCCAGCGAGCTTCGGCGCGACGGCGGGAGAATCAAGATTCAGGAGATCGTCGCGCTGGAGCTGGGCAAGCGGGGGATCTTTGTCCTGGAGCCGCTCGGGCACCCGGAACTCACATTCGCCACCCTCCGCTCGACAACACCGATCGTGAGCATCGAGTGGAACACGACCGAGCAACGCCTCGAAGGGTGAGGTCAGCGATAACTCATGAAGTGCGCTTCCACTTCGCGTTCGAGCCGCTGGCGCGCTTGATCGGCAGCTCCCGCCCGTTCTCTTTCTTCGCGAAGAACGCCGCGATAAAAGTCTTCCTCGCGGATGTCGAACTCGCTCACTTTGCCAAGGAGAAGATCGGCGGCAGCGATGTCCTCGAGGCGCATGATGAGCTGCCCGCGGAGGATTTTCATAGTCCGGTCATACGACGACCCGACACTCTCGGCATACTCCCGACCCGTCATTCCCTCCCCCGCCCTCATCCGAGCTCGGATCCGGAGCGCGTAGCGATGCTGAAGCTCTGCAGCGGCACGCTGCGGGCGTTGCTCATCTGGGATGTCTTCCCGCCAACGCATGTCCTTGGCACGCCCGAACGAGGAAGGCTCAGCCGAAAAATGATGCGGCACGTAACGGGAATCACTCACCCGCAGATCGTACCCAAATCGGCAATATCAGATGCGAAGAATGAGGTTTACGTGCGAAAAAGCACTACACCGAGGCCTGTCCGCACATGAGTCATGTATGAAAACGAAACCGACCTCAAATACCGACATTGCCGCGTCCATAACGTGGCTCGTTGACGGTGAAGCACAGACCGTCATCCGCGCGAACTCCGCTCTCCTGGAGCGCGAGCTTTACCGTGCCGAACCCATCCGCGTCGGCAACCGATATCCGGGACAGCGGAACTATCACGGCACCACCCACTTCTCGAATACCGCCCAGCAAATCTGGCACGAGTCGCTCATGGAACGCACCTTCCTTCTCCACCTCGACTTCCACGAGGACGTCGTCGCGGTCGCAGCGCAGCCCATGGAGATGCGCTTCTCCGACGGCACCAGACACATCCCGGACTACCTCGCTCTGCACTCTGACCACCGCCAGGTCCTTTACAACGTCAAGCCAAAGAAACACATCACCGAGAAATACGAGCGACAGTTCGACAATGCGACGGCCATCTGCGAACAGGTCGGCTGGACCCACGAGGTCGTCAGCGACTTCGACCCGAACCTGGAAAAGAACGTCGCATGGCTCAGCAACTTCCGGCACCACCTGAACAGGCCCGCGCTACCTGCGTGGTCGCAGCTCATGGACTGCCTCGACGACGAGCCCACCATCGCCGCGGCCGCGGAAACGATGACCCTCGCCCCCACCCATTCAGCACGTGCCGCCATTTACCACCTCACCTGGACGGGCGAGCTTGAACTCGACCTCCACACCCCGATTACCGACCGCACCATCGTCCGAAAGGCCCACTGATGCTCACCATCGACCTCACTCAAACCCTTGACCTCACCGACGGCTCCTACCGCGTCACCGGCTCAACCGGGTCGCTCTACCTGCTGCAGGACCTGTCCAATGGACGGACCAAGACCATGCACCTCGCCGACATCACGGGAGCACTAGTCCAGCCGCTCGCCTGGCCGACGAACTCGCCGCGGGAACTCGAACATCTCACCCCGGCCGACCGCAAAGAGGTCGAATGGTGGGCGAACCACATCGAGGAGATGATTTCCGGTGTCCGCCCAGGACACGACACCCCGCGCAACCAATACGACCCCGAAACCACTTCCCAGAACGAGCGCATTGCCTCGAAAGTCGACGAGCTTCGGGCACTGAACGTCCCAGCTTCGCGTGCGGCACTGTTCCGGAAGAAGGGTCTCTATCAGCAGGGAGGGGCGGCGGCGCTCATCGACCGGCGCACCAAGAAAGAGATTGGTCCCCTCGACCAGGCCGACGCCCGACTCATCGAGGCAATCACCACGGTCATCGCGCAACGAGTCAAGAAGTCGACCGTCAAGAACTCCGTCCTCCAGTTCCAAGTGACCGAAGCGCTCGTCGGGAAGTACGGCAAAGAGGCTACCGAGGAGATGCTCCCCTCACGCGCCACCCTGTACCGCTACTTCAGCACCCTCGAACGCGGGAAATACACCACGGAAAAAGCAACAACCCGCCGCTCAGCCGCCAACCGTCCCCAGCGCCAGTTCGGGCACGCACGCCGGATGCTCCCCGGCCAGGAAGTGCAGGTCGACTCGACGCCGATGGACATCCTCGTGTCCGCACCAGGTTTCGATACCCCGGTGCGCCCGATTCTGACAATCATGATTGACGTCGCCACCCGAAGCATCATCGCGGCAACCATCCGCCTCGACGCCGCGCGAGGCATCGACCACGCACTTCTCCTCACGCAAGCTCTCGTCCCGACACAGAATCGTCCCGACCGCAGAGACCACCGCGCGCTCGTCAGCGCTCTGTACCCAGAACACCCACTTCTGCCCGAGGACGTTCGCGCCCACGCGGAAAGCATGCGCCCGTTCATCTTCCCGCGACGCATCATGTCCGACAACGGCAAGGACTACTTGAGCACGGTGTTTCTGTCCGCATGCAAAAAGTTCGGCATCGACCTCACCCACTCGGCCATCCACACGCCCACGGACAAAGCACACGTCGAACGCGCCTTCCAGACCATCAACACGATGTTCCTCCAGCGACTCCCCGGCTACACCGGTGACCACGTCGTCAACCGCGGACACAAGCTCGAGGAGGACGCGCTCCTCAGCATCGACCTGCTCAACGAGCTCCTCGACGACTGGATTGTCTCGGTCTACCAAAACACTCCGCACGACAGCCTTCGCGACCCGTTCGAACCGTCCATCAACTACAGCCCCAACCAGATGTACACCGGCGCCATCCAGTACTCCGGAGCCGTCGCCGTCCCCCTCAGCCGTGACGACTTCATCGACCTGCTGCCCAGCCAATTCCGCACCATCCAGAAAGACGGGGTGCACTTCGGCAACCGCACCTTCGACTCCCCCGCACTGCACCCTCTCCGCCAAACGAACTTCCGTAACACCCGCAAAGACGGGAAGTACGAAATCAAAACGAACCCGTACGACACCACCCACATCTGGGTCCGCTCCCGGGACAACACCTGGATTGAGTGCGGCTGGGTCGAGGTCGAAGCCATCTACGCCCCCCACTTCGCCGACATCGCCAAGGCCACCCGCGAAGCTCGTCGTCGCGAAATCGCCGCCCGACTCGCCGAACGCTCCACCATCGCGCGTCAGCACGCCGCCCTCACCGGCACCCCCTTCCCAGAAGGCACCACTCATCAGGCGGCCGAGCTCACGGAAGTCCCCGAGCAGGACGATTCCGACGCTGCCGCTGACGAAGACACCGCCACCCAGGCAAGCACCACATCCGCCGCCGTCAAGAAGTTTCTTGACTTCACCTTTGAGGACTGACCCATGAGATTCAACGACACCGACCGCGCCGTCGACCCTTCCGGAAGAGAAGCGCTCGAAACCATGCTCGCCACCCGCGCAGCGGCGCCTGCCACCCTCACCCGCTCGAAGTATGCGGCCCTCTCGGCGGACGAGCGCAGCGACTACAACGACGCTCGGGTCGCTTGGCTGTCCGGCGGCATCATCGCTGGAACCCCTTCGCTACACCGAGCGAAGACCACCATCCGCAGCCTCATGTCCCAGAACCTGCGCCGAAACAGCGGACACCTCGGCTTGATGATTAGCGGCGATTCCACCCTCGGGAAGACGTTCATCTCCGAGGCGGTCATGAAGTACACCTACCGCGCCTACGAGAAACAGTTCCCCGACTTCCGAAGCGCCGGACGTGTACCGGTCGTGCGGATTGAGGTCCCTGCCGGATGCACCGGAAAGCTTCTGATGATTGCGTTTGCCCAGTTTTTCGGCATCAGCCATGCACGAAGCGAAACTGCCGACGCCATCCGCCATCGGGTAGTCGACGCGCTGAACGCCGCCCGCACCCAGCTGATTGTCGTGGACGAGCTACACAACCTCACCGCCGCAAATCGCGGCAACGGCGAATCCATCGACATCCTCAAATCGCTCCACAACCAGGTGCCGGCGCTCTTCGTATACCTGGGCATCGACCTCAACCAGGGTGCCCTCCTCGGAGGAACGAGAGGTCAGCAACTCAGCGCACGCTTCTCACAAATCACCCTCCCTCGCTACAACCTCAGCAACACCGACCACATGGACGAATGGCTGTCACTCATCCACGCGTTCGAGAGCGCCCTCCCCCTCCTCGACCACAAGCAGGGGACCCTCACCGACCTGGCCACCTACCTCCACGACCGCACGGGCGGGTCAATCGGGTCGCTCGGGCGCCTCGTGCTCGGGGCAGCCATCGACCTCATCGACGACCCCGACATCCAAGCCGAAGCCCTCACCCGCGAGGTCCTCGACGCACAAATCCTCGACATCAAAGCCGAGGACCACTACGCCACGCGCCCCATCTCCGCCAAGACCACCCAAACCACGAAGACCACGAAGACCACGAAGACCAAAAGGACCCAGTCATGAACACCCACGAGCTCCTCCGCCCCTACCCATTCACCGTGAAGCCCGCGCACCTCGAGACCGCGGCCAGCTACACCGACCGCCTCCTCGCCGCGAACTTCGAGAACGACACCCACCGTCGGCAGCTCGAACGAATCAGCCGCACCGAACTCGCCCATGCTCCGGACAACGAGCGCTGGAACATCGTCCTGGCAGCCAAAGCGGGCCGCGACCTCCACCACGTCCTCACCCCGCACCGCGCACGCCCCATCCACCCCGACGGCACAACATGCTCGTGGTGCGTCACCGGCATCACCGACCGGGTCATGTGCACCCTCTGCGCCAACGGCGAGACGATAGCTCAGCACCCGCACTTCGAGGCGAACATCTGCATCACCCACCGGCGCTGGGTTGGCCCCGGAACCACTGCCACGCAACAAAGCACCGTCAACGACGCCTGCATCCGCGCTGAGCGCCAGTTCCAGCGACTCCGCCGCGAGAACCGAATCGACGCCACCCTCTACAGTCTCCTCACCACCCACATCCAGGATGGCGCAGCGATGTCGGGACCAAACGACACCTACCCGAAGGTCATCGCACTGGCGGCTGCACTCACAAGCGACGCCTTCGGACTCCCCTTCTTCAACCCCGCCCGAACGTTCACCGAAGCTCACTCCACCCTCGAAACCACCATCGCCGACACGCTCGGCGCACCCAATCGCGCGCTCGCGGATGCCCTGTGGTTTCAGCTCCGCCCCAGCGCCCTCAGCCTCCGCGAAAGCATCGCGAACAACACGCACTACGCACTCGCCAGTGCGCACGACCTCCCCATCCACCCGACAGCCGTCAGACGTTTCCGCAACTACTCCGGCGACCTCGAGCCTTTTGAGAACTACCTCGGCGTCGTTCTCGATGAACCGCTGAAACTCACCGACGCCAAGCACCCAGCAGTCAGGCACCATTTCGCACCCTCCACGGCCCCCTCCCCTGTGAGCTTCGCCACCATCTGCGCCAAGGGTCACCGCACCAGCCGCGCCCGGAAGAGCACCTGCGGCGTCTGCAACGGCCGCACCATCCACGCTGGATACAACGACCTCGGCACCAAACGGTCCGATGTCGCAGCGCAATGGCACCCAACCCGAAATGGGAACGTGACCCCCGCCGACGTGTTTCCTGCGTCAAGCACGAAGTACTGGTGGCTATGCCCGGCCCAACAACACTCCTTCCATGCCTCGCCGTCCAACCGCACCTCCGCCAACTCCGGCTGCCCCGTCTGCATCGGACGCATCGTCGAACCCGGACGCACCGACCTCAAGACGCTCTACCCGAAAGTCGCCGCCGAATGGAACTATGAGAAAAACCGCGGGCACAACATCGACACCATCGCACCGGGGTCGAACACCATGCTCTGGTGGAACTGCCCGGCGGGCCACACCTACCGAAAGACGATTGGCAACCGCACCCGAACCCACGTGGCAGGAGAGCCCCGCAACACCGGATGCCATGTTTGCCCGCGCGTCAAGGACCGCCGCCGCACGATTGCCGCCGCACGACCCGACCTCGCGGAGCAGTGGGACCACGCCGAGAACGGCGACCTCACTCCAGAGAACGTGACCATCGGGTCAAGCCGTCAAATCGCATGGCGCTGCCCCGATGGCGACCACCAGTACACCCAGCGCCCCGAGCGCCGCCACAAGGGCTACGGTTGCCCGTTCTGCTCAGGCCAAGCCCATGAAGTCGGAATCAACGACTTCACCACACTCTTCCCTCGACTCGCGTCGGAATGGAACAGGCGCCGTAACGGTGTCATCGAACCTTGCGACCGCATCGCGCGCACACGCAAGGTCTCATGGGAATGTCACTTCGCCTGCCACGTCGTTGACCAGACCACCCAGAACCGCATCAAATCTGCCGGCTGTCCACAGTGCGCTCCCGAAAACCGGGTGGGCTTCTAACCAGAGACTCACCTAAAAAGAAGCGAACAGCACCCGCTGTTCGCTTCTTTTTTGTCATGACGGGGGAAAGTCTCGATTGTTCTGAGACAACGCGGCTCCTTCGCTAGGCGCACACTCCAGCGTTTCCGTGGTCTTGAGATCGACTCGTGGTCTCGATTTGCTCAAGACTGGACAACTAGATGGCACTTGTCTCAAGTTAGTTGGCACCGTTCGGCCCATACAGGGGTAACCCTTCTGGCTGAACCGGAGCCCGCAGCGGCTACCGCAGTTCCCTACACTCGCTCGACTGGCCCAGTTGACTGAGCTGACGCCATTCAGCGACCTGTGCTCGAAAACGCCTAAGTGAGGGTTCCGGCGGTTTTGATTTCGGCCATGAGTTTCGAGCACTTCCGAACACAGGGATTCCGGGCACCTAAACGACGCCCGCCGAAGTGCTCACTAACGATCGTTTCCGGACTGACAGGCGGGCAGCGAAATCACCTTCAGAGTGGGTCGTCCACGCCGGCGAAGGTGTTCTCGAAGTTGTCCAACCACGACCATCGATCGATTGGCCAGCTGATGACGATCGCCCGGCCGACCACGCTGCTGTATGCCACCGTTCCGCCTCCGGGCCCGGTCATGTTGTAGCGGGAATCGCGTGAGTTGTTGCGGTTGTCGCCCATCACCCATAACGAGTCTGTCGGGACCGTCACGTCGAACTCGACCCTGGCTGGCGCGGAAGCTCCTGGAGCAAATTGAATGTAGGGCTCATCAAGCGGAAGCCCGTTCAGGGTCACCTGATCCAGCTCGTTGCAACAGACGACGGTGTCGCCCGGAAGTCCGATCACCCGTTTGACGAGGTGGTTGTTCGTATCCGCGGGGATCAGACCCACGAAGGCCAACGCGCCACTGACGATCCGCTCGAGCGGAGTGCTATCGCCCTCAGGAGAGGGAGGAAGCCACCCGCCGGGGTCTTCAAAGACAACGACGTCGCCTCTCTCGATTGGCACCAGGCCGTGAAGGAGCTGGTTGACGATTACCCGATCGTCAATCATCAGTGTGGGCTCCATGGACCCCGAAGGGATGTAGAAAGAGCGGACCACGAACGTTTTCAGCACGAATGAGATGAGGATGGCAACAAGGAGGATCACGACGACGTCGCGGATGAACGTTCCCACCGACGAACCCCTCGGCGTAGCGTTCGCAGACCCCACGGGTGAAGCTTCATTCAGAGTCATGTGGTCCCTCGATCGTCGTCAGATACCGGACTATAAGTGGATTCTGACTCACATTCGAGCGCCGGGTGACGCTCCACGGCGGCTAACCGAAACTGATCGTTTGTGAACGGGGTCGGCAGACGGGTTGCTTGCAGGCGAGCGCAGCGCGCTGATCGCGGTCACTGGCAACGGACTACCGCCGCAGCTGCATTTCATGAGCATCCTCAGTTAAGGATGAACGCCGGGCGGACATGTACGGAGTATGTGGCCAATAATCATTCCGGGGGGCAGGCATGGATGAGCTCGACGATCTCCTCACAGACGCGCGTCCTCCCAGCGCTGCCGATACCGAGCACGGGAGCAATCTCGCTGTACTTCTCGCCCAGCACATGGGGTGGCCGAAGAGGGCCCCGCAACGCGGCGGAACCACCGCGGCCGAGTCGGCCTGGGCCTGGGCCTGTCGCTGATCCTTGTCGGAGGCGCGGCTGCTGCGGCAGCACCGATCTGGGCGGACTGGGCCCCGTGGGAGCCTGACACCATGATCGAGCGCGAATTCCCGGTGGCTGGTGGTGCTGCCTCCTGCACGGTCCTCGTTCGCGTCATGCCCGACGACGTTACCGCCGGTGCTGATCAAGAAGCACGGTTACGAGAAGCACGAGCCTTCCTGGCTGAGAATGACTGGTCAACGTTAGAAGCAACGACAATCGACAGCATTCCTACGGCGGAGCTCGCGGGCAAGCGCCGACAGGGTGTTTCCGATGAGCTGATACTGACCATGCACGTCAGCGATCAGGTGTTCATCGCGCTCGACACTGCCGGTCACATGGGCGAGGGTGTCAGGCTCGAACAAGCCTCGCGATGCTCTCCGGAACAACTGTGAACCGCATGCGACGACGAGGAACCGCGGACCATAGAACGGTGGCACTGCTGCATGAACGGGTGGCGCCAGATCTCCTCCGCTACCTCGAAAGAGTGGCGGGATCACGAGAAGACGCGGCCGACCTTCTGGCAGAAACCTTCCTCACGGCCTGGCGTCATCGGGACCGCATCCCACCGGACGACGAAGACGCCCGAATGTGGATGTTCGTCACCGCCCGACACGTGTCTAGCAACTGGCGCCGCGGAAACCAGCGCCGAGTGAACCTGTCGAACCTGCTCCGAGATGAACTGGCCACTGCCGCACCACCCCGAGATGAAACCACGCCTGAGGTGTTGGACACGCGGGCCGCCGTTGCCGCCCTTCCCGCGAACTTGCGCGAGATCGTGACGTTGATGCACTGGGACGGCTTCACGGTCCCCGAAGCGGCTCGCATCACTGGAATACGGGAGAGCACTGCGCGCGGACGGTATCAACGAGCCCGTGCGCAACTGCGCGTCGCTCTTGGGCGCTCAGAAGCGGACCCCGTCGAAACACTTAGCCCTCATGACCACAGCAAGCTCAGGAGCACACCATGACTCGTCACTCCCCCTCACGGCAAGCCGTCCGCAGACGGAATGCAAACAGGGCTTCGATAGCGGCGCCACTTCTCGTGGCCCTGCTGCTGACCGGATGCGCCGCCACAAATCAAACAGCCGATGGTGATGAGTCCGCGCCCTCAGCACCAGCGAGTCCGACCCCGAGTCGGGTGGATGCGGACTGGGACCCGGTCGACGAGTCAGGTGTCGGTCCTGCGACTCTCACGATCCCAAGGCCGTCCCCGGATGCGTTCTACCTGATGGCGACTTTCACTTGTTCGAGTGGGGACTTTATGGTGGAGCTGCAAGAAGATCCCCGCGTGTTCATGAGCGGCACCTGCGGCGGCTCTGGTAGTTACCAGATGCCACTGCCCGCCGACATCTCAGCGTTGAACCTCACCGTCAGCATTGACGACGTAACCGGGTTCACTTTCGCCGGCACTTTCATGCCCAAGGCCTAGGGCCACGTCGTCGGTTCGACTTGCGGATAGAACACGAGCCACTCAGGGCGAGATGCCGCAAACGCCCCAATATAAGATCCACTCATGAATCGGCTGGCGAACACGAAGCTGAAGTTGCGCAAGCTGGTTGCCGTTGTGGTCATGGTCGCTGTGCTGACCGGCTGCACCTCGGGCGCCACACCAGCCGCGGGTGACGCGGCATCATTCGTTGAACTCGCACAGGAGCGCCTCGGTAGCTTGGCCGGTGTCGAGGACATCACGGTTTCTCAGTACCCGAGAGACCCCGACGCCGACCCCACCGCTTTAAACGGATTGGACGCGACACTCTGGGGTGTGGAGCTGACGGTCTCGATGGCTGAGACTGCCACCGCCGAGGAGGTAACTGCCGCAGCGGTCGCCGGGGCCAGCTTCTCGACGGACGAGGCGGTCGACGGAAAATGGACCGCCCGGCTTCTCGCGGGTCCGGAGAGGACAGTCCCCGAGGATGACACCTCGTCACGTCGTGCGGTCACCCTGGAAGTTTTCCCCGTCAGCGACCTCCCGCTTGAGGACGTCGTCGAGTCCGCCCTGCGGATCTCAACGTCGCCAGGTGTCGACTCTGTATCGACCTTCCAAGGTCGCACCGCTGTGACCTCCCCCGACGCTGCATCGCTCGCGGTCGCATACGACGGTGTCTCGGCGGAGTCCCTCCTTGCGACGGGGGGCGACTACCGGACCGTCGATGGGCGAGTGCAGCTCACTGTTCTGTCCGAGCAGGTGTCCCCCGCGGTCACTCGCGCGATCATCGCGCAAGCGGCCAGCTATCCGGCCGCGGATGTCGCACTAGTGGCACCACTCGACGGCCCGTCTGCCCCCTCGCTGTTCTTCAACCGAGTTGCTGAAGGTGAGGCCACGGCTATCCTCGCAGCGCTGACTGACCCTGCACTTGCCAGTGAACTGGTCGCGCCATTCACGATTCCCATCGCAATCCGCGCGAACACAGGGGATCAGGGCGGCTTCGTCGGGAACGTGGACCCAGCAGCACCGTGAGCCCCGGCGCTACATAGTCGCGGATACCAGAGCAGGTGGGTGACTTGCTCGCCCGTAAGCGGATCGTCTCACGGGCAGCGCGAAGCGCAGGCGCCAGAATCTTGCAGGATCGAGATGAGTTCGGGCGACTTTGGTACAGACCGGGTGTTATTTCTCGCCGTATTTCAAGTAGCGATACCTTTTCGACAACTTGCTAGCGCGCACCATTGCGTAGACCATGACGGTCACGGTGAAGGCGAGTGCCGCAACCCAGATCATCCAGGCGGTTGTTGATCCGTCACTTTCTATCGCCGAGACGAGAAACGCTCCTTGGACGGAGAAAGACAGCACTGCCGCGACAACGTAACTACGGATGCGGGTTGCCAGGAGCTGTTCTTCAGTCATGGCGGCTGTCGTGTCCGCTAGTCATCCGCTCGCGGGCTTTGTCGACGTCAGTTCCGATTGCTCCCATGAGGAAGTGTCTGCGGACCACATTCACGTTCGATTGTCCGAGTGGTCGTCTGGGTCTCTAACCAGGATCCTCGACTGCGGTGAGTTTTCTCGGCCGAAGTTGACTATCGCGATAATGGCGACGACAAGGGTGCAGGCAGCTCCTATGGGCGTGAACCAATTCGTCGACGCTCCGGAAAAGATCAACCCAAGGCTTGCAATGATGACGAGCGAGGCTGCCACAGCCAGGATCCAACCAACCAAGCGCATCCGTCTTCTCCGTTCGCCAAGCGAATTTGACGATAGCACCGCCCGTATCCCATGGAGCGTTGCTCGATGACTCACTCCGCTGGCCCGAGGGGCGCCTGGCCGGCGGCGTGCACGTTCGGTCTCCATCCGATGGCCAGCCTCCGGGGATTGCAGGTGTCCGTAAACGGATGGCTTACGGGCATCTCCAACGCCCCGCACACTTCACACTGGGACGCGGCCTGGAAACGCGTCAACGTATTTCGAAGAATGACCCGCCCGCGAGAATCCTGTCGACTATCTCGAGGCTCAGGAGTAGGTCCGCTGCGAGAACGTGTCGATGAACACCCCTCGCCGCCGCTTCTCGGATTAGTTGGCTTCGCTCTTCACTTTCATCTTTCACCCGCGTCACGCTGTCAACAAAGGGGTGGATGCGCGCGGCGATTGCTGCAACACCGAGATCGTCCCGAACACCCGTCGGCTCACGGGACATGTCGATCAACCAGTCGTTCTTCAGAGGGGGACCCCCGACGAGCGGGTTCTCGGGCTGCTTCTTTTCATCCACGATGACATCCGTCCCTCGAGGCGCCGTCCCCCGATCCGGCCACGCTACTAGCGACCGGAGCGCTAGGCCGACCTACATAGGTGCCCGTTAGCGAATCCCCTGCGGGACGCTGATTCTCGTCGGCCGGCGGGTCGCCGTGGTCAGTGCGACGATGAAGCCATCCCCTTCTGGCGAACCGACGCTCGTCCCCGAGTTGCTGGTCACCAATCTCGACAGGAGCCTCACCTTCTGGTGTGACCAGTGCGGGTTCACGGTGCGCTACTCGCGCCCTGAGAAGCGATTCGCCTACGTGACCCTCGGGTCTGCGCACGTCATGCTCAAGGAAGCGGGTGCCGGTCGAAACTGGATCACTGGGCCGTTGGATCCGCCACTGGGGCGCGGGATCAACTTGCAGATCACCGTGCCCGACTCTGCGGGTTTTGCGGCGTCACTCGAAGCGGCCGGGGTAGCGCTCTTCATGCAGATAGAGACGAAGTGGTACCGCGTCGATGACAATCAGGAGGCCGGTGTACAGCAATTTGTCGTGACTGATCCCGACGGGTACCTCCTACGATTCCAGTCGCCTTTGGGGCGCAGAGCGATGGTCCGGTAGAGGATCCCTCAGCGGACGACGACGAACCGCTCGATAACCACGAGAGAGTCATCGGTGACCTCGTGACTCGGGCCGAGCTCGAGACGCATCTCGTCGGAGCTCCAGAACGTCATGTGCCCAGCGCGCCAGTCGGCGACGGTTTCGTAACCCTCGCCCTCGGCCAGCGCATGATGCAAACTCACGCTCCGAAGCGGAACGATATCGACAGCCGTGGTCTCGATAACCAACGTCTTCTCGCCAGCCGAGTCGACGGCGACGCCTCTGTGCCCCGGAACGGGAACTGGCTCATCTCCGACTTCGTACTCAACCAACAACGAGCTCGTCGTTGTCTTGGCCCCCGACTCGATGGCGGCTAGCAGCCTGTCGCGGAGAGGGCCCGGGAAGGCGAACTCGATGATGGGCAGGTCGTCGCTCACCCACTGAGTCAAGCACGCTCGGAGCCATCCGCTGCGCCGCAACAGGCCTCCCTTGTTCTGAGGGCCCGTGCGTCCGATAGCCGACCCCCTATCGAGACATGACCAGGAAGTACCGATCGGTAGGCGGGCAGTCTGTTGCTCGGGGTTGTGTTCGCAAAACTCGTGCTCAGGAGGGGGTGGGCGTGAACGTAGCCTGGTCGCATGCCTACAGTCCGCGACCTATTCTCCATCGGGGAAGTCAGTGCGCACACTGGCCTCAGTGTCGACACCCTCCGTTTCTATGAGCGTGAGGGCCTGTTTCCGCCTCCCCAGCGGAGCGCGGGCGGTCGTCGAGGTTTCTCAAAGGCCGACATCGGCTGGATCGGTATCTGTCAGCGTCTGCGCGCCTCCGGGATGCCACTGCCGGAGATCGCCCGGTACGCCGCGATGGTTCGAGCAGGGTCGGGCAACGAGGGTGAGCGCCTAGAGCTGTTGCAGCGTCACGAAGCGCAGGTGCGGGCCCAGATGGCGGTCCTGCAGGACGCACTCGACCTCATCTCCACGAAGGTGGCCGTCTACACCGAGGCTGTGTCGACGGGGACCGCAGGTGGATTGTTCGTCAGCGATGATGCCGATGACGCCTACTTCGCCGCCAGGAGCGAGGCTTCGTCACAGGGGCGCCCACCGACTTCCTAACCTCACGGGTGCTGAGCTTGACCTGGAGTTGACTCCAGGTTCTACGGTTGCGGTACTGGCCATCGAGTGCTCCTGGCGAGCATGGAGAGAAGCCATCGACAACTGACCGTAAGGAAGAACATGTCTGCATTCATCGACCCCAATGACACCCGATATGACGAGCGCTCGCGCGCGCTCGTGCAGGTCGGCCGCGACGCCATCGCCCAGGAGAACCCTGCCGTGCTGCGGGAGTACTTCAGCGAGGACTTCACGTTCCACGGCCCTGGCGTCGATCTCGACTTCGCGGGGCTCGAGGTCTTCTTCGCGCAGATGCGTACGGCATTCAGCGGCTTCTACTGCGAGCGTTACGAGATCGTCTCGTCGGGCTCCCTCGTCGGGTGCCGTACGGAGATGGGCGGCATCTTCGACGGGCCGTTCGAGCCGTCGCCGTTCGGCACGGTCCAACCTCATGGCGGGAAGTTCACGCTGACACTGATCAACATCTTCCGCTACGACGAGACCGGCAAGCTCGCGGAGGAATGGGTGCAGTACGACAACCTCGAGACAATGCGCCAGCTCGGAGTCGAGCTCGCCCCGGTCGGTACGCCCAGAGCCTGAACCACGGGAATGGCGGTCGGCACCACCGCTGGAGGTGCCGTTCCGTGTGTACCGCGCCGCACGCGACCGGACTAGTTCGCGCGGAGCCCTCACTGGGAGCTTCTGAAGTTCGGATGCGTGGGACATGGGTGGCTATTGACCGCGTCCGGGGAGGCATCCGCTGACGGGCACGCGATTCGCGGCGGACGGGCGTTGGATGCTTCATTCTGTGATTAGCGTGTGGTTTGCTGAGCAAAGCGATGGGTAACGCCCTAGCCGAAGGGTTGTGAGGATGACGAACTCAAGTGATCAGTGGGTGGCGATTTACACTCGCTACGTTGTGCCGGCGCTGGGTTTCATCGGCGCGCTAATCTGCCTTTTCCTCGCAGGCTATTTCTTCGCGAACGGTGATCCTGACCGCGGCTGGATGCTGGTTGGGTTCGCAGTTATCGGGGGCGCTGCGATTGTGGTGGGCCAGCTGGTCATCCGAAAACGAGGGATGTACAAGGTCAAATAGGCCCTATGCAAAGCATGCTTCGCGTATCCCAGTAACAAACAAGATTCGTCTACGGCTCACAGTTGAGCCAGCAGACGAAACAACAGCAAGTTGATGGCGTGGTGCGCATCCGGTGTTAAGGCCCGCGCGAGCATCAGCGGTCCTAAGCCTTCTCTGGGGACAGGAGGTCGTGGTCGGCGTTCTCTATCCACCGTCGGCTAACGGACGCCCACGATGCTCAAGTCTCAAGAGCACCCGTAATCGACCCAACATGCATCATCGACTACGGCAGCAGGTGAAACCGTCTGTGCCAAACTTGCGCGCATGAATCGTCCCTTGATGGCTGCAGCCATCACTTTCGCCGTGGCGATCCTAGCGATATGCGTAAGTGCTCTCTACGGAAATGTCACCCGAGAGAGCCTTCTCGCGGTTGAGGCCTCGGAGACATCCGGCGTGGCGGAAGTCATGCTGACAATCGGATACGGCGGACTCAGCCTCGCCGCGCTCAGCGGCGCAAGCATCCTCGTTCTTGGGCCTGTCGTTCTATATCGCTCCAGACGTCGCGCATAGCCCGCCGTCACAGCGACGACGGCCGGTAGGTCATCGGCCCACGGAGCGTAGTCATTCAAGTAATTTGAGTTCCGAGTGCAGGTTGCTGGGAACGCCGGTTGCATTGTGCGACCATCGCACGTGACCATGCGATGGAGAATCATCTTGATCGGCCTCGCGGCATTTTGCGCCGTGGGCTGTGTTCTCTCACTGCGTGCCGGTTCAGGCACGGCACCGCTGTGGGTTCTGCTGTTGTGTCTCACCGCTGTCGTTGGTTTCGGACTGCGTAAGCGCGACACGTCTGAGTCCCCCCGAACCAAAACGGCGGCGATCCTCGCCACGATTTTGATCGTCGTGGGCTCGGTGACTCTTGTGATCGTTGACGACATGCATGTGATCGACAACATCAGGTGAGTCAGCTCAGTGGCCTCGCTGCACCTACGCAAGCATCCGGGCAGGGATCCGCTCAGGGGCGTCATTCGTGACTTTGTTGTGCAGTGAGCGCGACGGACCGCTCGTGGGCTGCTTGCTGCGGACCGGGTTGCGCGGCCTAACGTTGAGCGAATTAAGGGAGGATCGACATTCGGTCACAACGACTTCGCTCGGCCCCGGCAACATACGTCCTGACGTCGATTGCCCTGATCGGTGCTGCCCTGTTCTTCGCAGTGATCGTTGTTTTCAGCATGGCGTCACTCTTCGGTCCGAGCGCGACCCAGTACTGCATTGAATCCAGCGCACTGGCGCGCGAGGGCTCTGGCATCGGTTGGTCGCCAAGTTACTGGCCAATCGGCATCGACTGCACCATCACGTCCCGCGCGGGAGTTGTCGAGGAGATCCTGGCATCCGATTGGGCGGTCACGTCGCTCGCTCTTGTCAGTACATCGCTCTTTGCGATCGGGTGCGTCAGCCTCGTGGCCGCAGTTATTGCCAACCGTCGCGCACCCGCGATCACTTCGAACCATGCCGAATCGAATGAACTCCCTATGTCGAACGAAGCGGGGCGCTAAGTAACGTCGACAGAGTGCCCATTGAGGGATCCCTTGCGGGACGAGTCCGCGCACTTGGCAGGTGACTGATCATCCGATGTGTCAGGGCCGAAACTCGGGTGGCCGCTCTCCCGGCGGTCTATGGGGGGCGCCGGGTGACTGGAATCCACCACTCGAGGCACCGTGGATTGCAGTTCCGATAACCTCGATCGCGCGCGATAGCGCTCTGCCCACGCCCTTTACAAGCCTCAAGCCGAGTCCTGCTTTCTTGGAGTCCATACTTTGATCATCCCCCTCTGGGGTCGAATCGGTTAGGTCTTTCAAACATCGCTCCAGTGACGACATGCCGATCCAGGGCAAGCGGACGGTAGCCGATCCTTCGACGGCGCTGTCGCCCACTGGGACGTGACCTATCTCGCAGTGATTGTGACATCCGCAGCGCTAGCGAAAACGATGAAGTTCACTTCACCCTCGCGCTGCGCGCCCTCTTCGTCCTGGCAGTACGCCGTCGCGGTGTAGCGGCCGGGAAACAGAGACTCGGTGATGCTGCCACCGAGCGGAATCACAGCAGCGTCCTCCGTGAGTCCCTCGCCATTGATGGGTGTGCCAGAAACGATGACGTTGCACATACCTTCGGCACGCTCGAAGTCACCGGTGACGCCGATCGCCACCTTTCTCGCGCCGGAAAATCCAGCAATCGCGATGAAGGATGCGACGGCGAGCAGGACCACCACGACTATCACCGGAGCATATCTTCTCGGCCTCACGGCCATCATGCTAGTCCGATGCATATCGCCCGTTTGGCGAATTCGATACGCAAGCGGCTTGTCCTAGCGTGGCAGTAGCAGTTGGCGCCCGACACCCCTCATTCAGTGCCGGGCTTTTCCGCGCCCAACACAGGCCGTACCGCACTGATCACCATCTCGCACGAGGAAGCCATCGACGACCGCGGAGGCTCGCAGACGGCGTTGGAGGGGAGCGAACTTCGGTCTCAGCGTGCTGGCCGTGAGGCACCACTTGCGGATTCGTACACCTCAACCACCGCGTCGACCCGCTGGACCACCTGGTCACGCCCTCGGATCATCGCCGCGCTGGCGGCGGCGATTGATTCCGGTTGACGCCGGAGTCGTGTGACGAGCGCGGCGATGCCCCCGGCGTCCGGAGTCTCGGTAAGGAAGCCACCACCCGGCGGGAGAACCTCGCCGAGGTCGGGGTCGCAGAAGAGCACGGGGAGACCGGATGCTGCCGCCTCGAGCATCACCATCGGCTGGTTGTCGAAGTCGTACGAACTCGATACCAGCACGTGGCTCGACCGCATGGCCTCGAGCACCTCCTGCTGCGGTACCGACCCGTGTAATACCAGCGGGGAACTCATCCGCTCGATCGACCGCCGTGAGAGACCATCGCCATACACATCCACCGAGACATCGTCGCCGAACGATCGAGCCGCTTCGGCGATCACGGCGGGCCGCTTTTCGGGCGAGAGTCGTCCGACCCACAGGAGACGCAGCGTCTCCGCCGGGCCGAGTCGACGCTCGACCGGCGTGCCGATACGGTCGAGCACGCTCGGTTCGAGCCCGTTCGATATCACCGAGATCTGCGTCTCGACTCCTTGCTCCCTGAGCTTGCGTGCGAAGTGCGCGGAGGGCACGATCACGCGGTCGCTTGCGCGGGACTGCGCGAGCATGAGGCGCCACATGCGTCTCGCCGGCAGGGTGGCGGTGTAGGGCGAGTCGGCCCGAACGCGGAGACCTCGATGGCTGATCTGCTGGGAATGGAGGGCTGCGAGCAGCGGAACAGTGATGGCGGGGACCGGCAGAACACTCGTCGTGTACACATCCACGCGGCCGTGCATCGTGTGGACGACCGGGATGCCCAGATCGCGAGCAGCGCGCACCCCCGCGAGGGCGGCGAACATCTCCGAATGGGTGTGCACCACGTCGATGCGCCGCTTCGCGAACTCCCGCCGCAGCATCGCCGCCGCGCCGCGCGGCGGCCAGGTGAACGGGTAGCCATCGGGTCTGAACACCCCCGAGACGGGAAGCGCGACGATCGACCGGTCGCCGCTCGTGTCGGCTAGCGGGCAGAACACCGTCACCTCATGACCGGCGTGGGCAAGGGCCTCCCGGAGCGACTTCACAGCCGTCTGCACGCCACCGAGCGTGGGCAGGTAGTAGTCGGTTACGAGGGCGATCCGCATGTCCCGAATCTAAGCGACAACGGTCGTAGGATTGGCGCCATGGGGGCAGCATCAGCAGGGGGCGCTGCGCCGAGCGCCGGGTCTCGAGGCGAAACCGCGTTAGTCACTGGTGCAAGCGGGTTCCTCGGCGGATATGTCGTGCGCGACTTGCGCGCACACGGCTACGACGTCATCGCGTCGGGCCGCAATGCCGCTGCGCTGCCCGCGGGGGCGACCTTCGTCGGCGACCTCGACGCCCTCGCGCGGGCGGACCTCGGCCGCACCGTGGATGTGGTCGTGCACTGCGCGGCGCTCTCGTCGCCGTGGGGTCGCTGGAGCGAGTTCGAGCATGCCAACGTCACCGGCACCGCGCGGGTGCTCGAGTTCGCCCGACGCGTCGGGTCACGTCGCCTAGTGCATATCTCCTCGCCCGGTATATACGCCGCCCCCCGCGATCGGGTGGGCATCCGGGAGCACGAGGTCGATCCGCGACATCCGATGAACTTCTACATCCGGTCGAAACTCGAGGCGGAGGCACTGCTGCAGGGTGCTGCGGCAGAGGGCGTGCAGCCGGAGATCGTGATGCTCCGCCCCCGCGGCATCATCGGTCGCGGCGACCCGAGCCTCGTTCCCCGGATCCTTCGTGTGCACGAGCGGTTCGGCATTCCGCTGGTGCACGGCGGACACGGACTCGTCGACCTGACCGCGGTGGAGAATGTCGCGTTGGCGGTGCGGCTCGCGGTCGAGGCACCGGGCGTGCACGGGCAGGCGTTCAACATCACGAACGGGGATCCTCGTCCCTTCGGCGCGGTGCTCGAACAGTTGCTTGCGGGGTTGGGTATCGAGCCACGGTACCGGCGGGTACCGGCGACGGTCGCATACGGGGTCGCGGCACTCCTTGAGGCGGTGTGCGGAGTTCTTCCCGGACATCCCGAGCCGCCCGTCACGCGGTACACCGTCACGACGATCGCCCAATCGCAGACCCTCGATATCTCCCGCGCACGGGATCTGCTCGGCTATCGGCCCGCGGTGACGCTCGACCAGAGCCTTGCAGGGTATGCGGGTGGCTGAGCTCACCTACTTCGCCTGTGGCGAGACCTCCCATGACATGAACCGACTGCTTCGCGGTGCCCGCCCTGAGCGCCGCATCTTTCCGGCGGGAGCGTTTCTGTACAGCTCTGGCGCACGGCGTGTGCTGTTCGACACCGGCTATGCGCCCGAACCGTGGCGCGCAGGAATCGGCGCGTGGGCGTATCGACAACTGTTGCCGCCTCGCATCGACGCTGGCGACACGATCGCGGGGCAGCTCGACCCCGCATCAGTCACACACGTCGTCCTTTCTCACCTGCACCCGGACCACATCGGCGGAATCCGCTTCTTCCCGGACGCCACATTCGTGCTCAGCGACGCGGCGCGCCGCACCCTCGAGCGTCCGCGGCTTCGCGAGGGGGTGTTTCGACGATTACTGCCTGCGTGGTTCGGGTCGGCGACGGTGGTGCCTTCGCCGACGTTCACGCCCGGCCCGTTCGGGCTCCGCACCGCGGATCTGTTCGGTGACGGGTCCTATCTGCTCGTCGACCTGCCCGGCCATGCCCGAGGTCACCTCGGCGCCCTCGTCGAGCAGCGGGTGCTGCTCGCCGGGGACGCGGCCTGGGGCCGCGACCTGCTCGGCGCGGAGCGCCGCATCCGTCTCATTCCGCGCCTGGTCAGTCACGACACAACCGCGCAACGCGAGACCGCGCAGTTGCTCCTGGCCGGGGAGCGTAAAGGGCTGCAACCACTTTTCAGTCACGATCAGCACCCTGCCGGTACGGACCTGCTATGACATCGAAGACAGGAGCCACGAGGATGCTGCACCAGCGAGTGATCGGGCAAAAGCGTCAATTACGGCAATGCCAGCTGGCGGGTTGGGCAACCTACCTTCCGGGCGAGATGGTCACGTTCGGAACTCAGACGCGCTACCGAATCCCGGACGGCATGTCACAGCTCGACATGCTCGCCGCGGCAGCCGAGGACGCCATCCGACGCGCAGGCCTCAAGCCCGACGACATCGACTGCATCATCGCGGCATGCGCAGCCGGCGTGCAGCCGATCCCCTGCACGGCCGCGCTCGTCATGGAGCGCGTCGCCCCCCGTGCCCGCGCTGCCGCGTTCGACATCAACTCGACCTGTACGAGCTTCATCACGGCGGTGGACATAGCGTCGCGGTACCTCGCCGCGGGCGACTACGAGCGGGTGGTCATCGTCTCAGGCGACGTCGGATCCCGCTTTCTCGACGCGGGCCAACCCGAGAGCTTCGAGCTCTTCTCCGACGCCGCCGCCGCCGTCGTGCTGACGCGAGGAGTTGACGGGGATAGCGAGGAAGTCGCGCCCGGAGTGCTCGGGAGCCTGCAGCAGACATGGCCAGAGCACGCACACGACACCGAGCTCCGCGGCGGACTGTCCCTGCATCCGGCCCAGTCCTACGCCGACGGCGACCCGTCGGACTACCTGTTTGCGATGAACGGGCGGCGGGCGCTCCTCGGCATGCTCGGTGTGCTGCCCGACTTCTTCGACCGATTCTTCGACCGCGTCGGACTCAGCCGCGAGGAGGTCGATCTCGTCATCCCGCACCAGGCGAGCAGGGCGCTCAGCATCGCAATGCGCCGAATCGGCATCCCGCAAGACGCCTACGTAGACCGCGTCAGGGAGTTCGGCAACATGGTGTCATCATCGGTGCCTTTTATGCTCGCCACGAGTCTCGACGAGGGACGGATCGGTCACGGTGACACCGTCGTGCTTTGCGGCACCGCCGCGGGCTTGACCGCCAACGCCCTCGCTCTGCGGCTGTAACTAATCGAGCTAGCGTCAACAACCTGCGGAGCCGAGGAGTGATTGAGCTGACGGGGCGCTAAACCGACAATCGGCTTGCGGGATCCGACAGGGCGTAAACCGCGTATCCGCAACTAATCCCGAAAATGACGGTCAGCAACGCGATCGCAGCAAGAGGAACCCAATACGCGAGCAAACGCTGCCTGATTCGGACGATTCCCCACACGGGAGCGACCAGAGCCAGGATGAAACCAGCGAAGAACGGGATGACGATGCTGTAGCCCGTGTCGAGACACTCATGCCCGCCCTCGTAACCCCGGCAGTTTGTTGCGCCAATAGAGATGAACTCGAAGAGTGCGAGAAACCCGACGTAGGTGAGAAACAGTTGGGCGACGAGGAGTGCCACGAAACCGCCGATGTCACGGCGTCGCCTCTCGTCAGTGATCACGCCCCTCGTTTCAGTCATCTGGTCGCCTCACGTTTTGCAGAACTGTCTGAATAGGGCGATCGCTTCTCGAACGAGCCAACCAGAACCAGGGGACGTTGTTGGCACCGTTTGTGGCCCCTGCCTGCACCTAATCTCTGCATATGGAGAGTTCGCCCGAACCGGACGAATATGAGACGTCGGTCATCCGCCTCGAGATCTATCACGTGGACGAGGTCATTTCGTTTCCTGGGCCTGTCGGTTATGAAGAAAGCCGTCTGAGTGCCTCCCTGGTGGCCGGTCTGCGTTGGTGGTCGTTGCGATCCTCTGGGCAAACCAACGAAACGAATTACCAGAGTCCGCCCGGGCTCCCGGACAACCTCGAGGACGCAGGTCGCGTCTTGGCAAGACGAGTGGCCGATGAAGTGGGTGACGACTTCGAAGTGGAATTGTGGACCGACAGTCGACAGAAGAGAGTCCGATCGGGACGTCGCGCGAAGAACCCCGATGCCGCGCAGTTTTTCAGATCGCGGGCCGAAGTCGCTCGGACCGAGTGGGAACAACGAGCCTG
The DNA here is from genome assembly GCF_046599635.1 of Marisediminicola sp. LYQ134. Lineage (NCBI taxonomy): Bacteria > Bacillati > Actinomycetota > Actinomycetes > Micrococcales > Microbacteriaceae > Marisediminicola > Marisediminicola sp. LYQ134. Next base: position 472,099 of record NZ_JBKIWP010000002.1, on the reverse strand, counting down.
GTAGCCACCTTCGGGCCTCTCCCGTGTGCCCCTTGAAGGCTGCACTGAACGCACTCTCGAAACCGCTTCGCGAGCCCGCTTCGCGACATCGACGAGGCACGGGCCAGATCGTGCAGGCTCCACCTCCTCGCCGGCCCCTTCCTTTCTCTTCCATCGAAGTCCGGCAAGGTGGTGGCATGGTCGACACAGCTCCCGACACCATTCACTTCCACCAGAAGCACTACGAAGCAGTGATCAGCGGCGAGAAGCTCACCACCGTCCGGTGGAACGAGTCCGTGGCGGTCGGCACTGCAACGTTCGTCTTCGACGATCACCCGACCGCCGAACCCGTGGCCGGTGCAGTCACTGCCGTGCATCGATACCGTCTCGACACCCTCACCGCAGAACAGGCGCATCAGCCGCCCGGGACCGACATGCAACTCTTCGGGCAACAGCTTCGGGAGAACTACTACCCCGACATGCCGGACGACGCGGTCGTCGATGTTGCTGAACTCACGATCACGCCGTCTCGATAACCGGTCGTCGCACGGGTGGGAATCCGGCAATCTCGGTCGGAGGCGGCACTGCGCGATAACCCACGGTCGGGCGTTTTCGGACAATCGAGATGACGGGCTGCTCCCTGACCTCGACAGTCAGTCCTGCTTGGCCAGGAAGGTCTTGATTGCTTCGGCAAGACGATCCGGTGCTTCCAGAGCGACGTAGTGGCCCACACCTTCGAGAAGAACGCTATCGACGGGGCCCTCCACGACCTGCGCCACAGTTCTTTCGGTGAAGGAACCACCGAACCCACCGACCGCCAGAGCGGGCGTAGCGAGCTTCTGCTCAGCTCGCGCCTGGAAGTCTGCGCCCTCGGAGAGCATCGACTGATAGAGCCCGACAGCGCCCTTCCAGCCGTTGTCGCGGGAGTACGTCCGCGTGAACTCGTCGATGTCCGCAGCGGTGACGGAGTCGGGGTCCGCCGACATGGACGGGAACGCCCACCCGCCGAGGACCTCTTTCTCACGGCCGGTGAAGAGCAGGCCCGCGATGCCGGGAGCGGCGAGGACGCCGATGTGCCACGAGCCACCTTGGGTGACATCGCCGAATCCCTCCAGACCGAAACCCGCGAGTCCCATTTCGGTTGCGATGAGGCTGCGAACATCCTCAGGATGCTCCGAGGCGAGACGGTACGCGGCCCCACCGGCGATGTCCTGGGCAGCGAGGTGAACGGGGCCGACGCCCAGTTCGGCGATGAGGGCATGCAGGTCCTCTGCGGCGTCTGCGCTGGTGAAGCCGTCGGCGGCAGTGGCGGAGTCTCCGAAGCCTCGAAGGTCTAGCGCGAACACGCGGTGCTCGGCGGCGAGCAACGGGATCAGGCGATGGAACGCCCACCAGGTTTCAGGGAACCCGTGCACCAGGAGGATGGGGGAACCGCTCGTGCCGGCCGAGACGTAGTGCAGGGTCGTTCCGTTGACGTCGGCGGCGTGGTGCTGAACCTCGGGGATGGTGGACCCAGGGGCGTCGATGGTGGTGGGCATGGCGTTCTCCTTCGTAGCGACAACCAGGTTGCCTATTGAAGCAGTCGGCAACTAGGTTGTCAAACAAGCCCGGGATGGATAAGTTTAGGGCATGGAGATCAGCAGCGGCACGCAGTTCGCGCAGCTCCTCGTGCGTGCCCTCGACGTCATGGTCGACGAAGTTCTCGTCAGCCTCGAAAGCGCCGGACACCCGGGACTCACGGTGGCGAACGAGTTGGCGATGCAGGCGATCGACCACGGAGCATCCAGCGCCGCAACCCTCGCCCGCGAGACCGGGGTCAGTCGACAGGCCGCGGCGAAGACGATCGGCACGCTTGAAGCGCTGGGGTACGTGACCCGAGACGTCGACCCCACGGACGCCCGCAAAAAACATCTGCGTGTCACCCCGAGAGGGCACACTGCCATCAGCGTCGGGGCAGCGGCTTTCGATCGAATCTTCGATCGTTGGAAGCAGCAAAACGGACCAGCCACCAGCGAGGTGATCGCGGCGCTCGAGACGTTGATCACGGCAGGCCAGCTCAACCGCGCGACACTGACGAGCGCGCGATAGACAGCGTGCGCCTGACGGGCCAACTCGTTTGCGCGTCAGTCGGCGAGGTGAGACTCGTCGCGGACCAACTGCCGACCCATCTGGCGCTGACTCGAGCGGAGCCCGGATGCATCCTCTTCGACGTCACACAGACGGCCGACCCACTGACTTGGCAGGTGGAGGAACTCTTCGAAGACGAGGCGGCGTTCACAGCTCACCAAGACCGGGTCGCGAACAGCGAGTGGGGGCGGGTCACAGCGATGATCGAGCGCCGCTATTCCGTCGAAGGCTTGTCGGGGTGACCGTCCTCCGTCGCGCTGCACCGTCATTCGTGAAGGAGCGTTTGGTAGAGGTTGTGGTCCTGCCAGTGGCCCGCGATCTTGAGGTATCGAGGGGCCATCCCGATCTGTTCAAAGTCTGCATTGAGAAGCACCCGCTGAGAACGGTGGTTGCTCAGCAGCGTGCTCGCTTCGATCCGGTGCAGACCGAGGTCGTCGCGGGCCAGCTGGACGATTGCTTTGACGGCAGCGGTGGCGAGCCCTTTGCCCCCGTACTGTCCGTCTACCCAGTACCCCAGCGCTGCGCTCTGGAACGAACCTCGCACGATCCCCGCGAGATTGAACCGACCAACAACAGTCCCGCCATCGAACAGTCCGAGCGAGTACCCGCTGCCCTCCGAGCTCGACGCGATCCGCGCTGCTATGTCTCTCGACTGCGCATCCTCGGTGAAGAAGTTCTTCTCCCGACTCGGCTCCCATGGCGCGAGGTGGGCACGGTTACGCGCATACGCCGCTGCTACCTCCTTCGCATCGTCAAGAGCGAGAGGCCGCATGTCGACCCGGTTCGTCAGGGCGATCGCAGTGAACACTGGTCCACTTTAATCGCGGGCGCAGCCAGCGTTGGGCGAGGCCCCCCTGCAGACGGATGACTCGGCTTGCACAGCGCGGGTCACCAGTCAGCGGCATCGACCAAGCCGTCAAATAATGGAGCATGCCCCGTTTTCCGATTAACCGATCCGTAAATATCGGGAGCACATTGCCCGCGGAAGAGTCAGCGCGTCGCGTCTCGGCCTACATGCGGCGCCTGGGCAACCGGCGCCCTGCGAATCCGGGGCTCGATGGAGAGGGAGAGATCGGCTCCCGGTTCGCCTACCGACTGCTCGGAGCAACCCCATGGGGCGTCGCGCGACTGCCCATTCGTTGCTCCTGGACCGCCGCCTCTGCGGCAGGTGGTAGCAGCCTGAGGCTCGAGATGACGAGCAACGAGGGCGCGGCACTGTTCGCCACGACCTACCATGAACACGCTTTCAACGTTCGGTTCGCCGAGATCACGGACGACTTGCATGCACAGCTGGCCTGAGCTTCGAAGTCAGAGCTCATCCTCATCACATGGGGCGAGCGGATCGCCAAGCGCTGAAGAGATGGAGGAGTCGGGATGGCTGTTGCCGGGTTGATCATCGTCGCTGTCGCCCTGGTTCTGGCGGCCCGAGCAGGGCTGGTCGAGACGCGCATCGCGGGCAATCAGACCATCCCGCTGTGGATAAACCGCGTCGGCTACAAGAAACCCTGGGCGAGCGTGTGGCCCCTGGGAACGGCGATAGCCGTGCACGCCGTCGGGACGTTCTTCTGTCTGGCCGCGTGGGGGTCGATCGCGATGTTCATCACACCGCTGGTGTTCGTGCCCCCGTTCATCGTCATTGCGCTGCACAACAGGTCCGCACGGGCGGACGCCAGCGCGCCCACCGGATAGGCGGAGTTGGACGGTCTGACCCAGAGGCGGCCGTTTGCAGCGCGCGTCCTTCTATCGTCTCGGTCGCTCTTCATTCGTGTTCGCTGCGTCGGACCTGGCTCCACAGATCACCCAGTGTCGCTCTCTCGCCGCGAATCGATGAGCCGGCTCTCCGCAACTCTGGTTCCTCCGCCTCGGTGGCCGCGACTTTTCTCAGAAAATTGTGCGGGGCCAAGCCGGTGACATTACCGAAGGGAACGGTGAGGAGTAGCTCGACAGGCGCGTTCGGGTGTCGCGAAATAAGCTCGCGCGCCTGATCATCGTTGGCACCCTGGTAAAGCACCGATACGACTTCCTGTGATGTCGCGTCATTGATGGCCAAGTCTGTTCTCGTATCGGCCGATCCCTGGGTCGCGAGGATGCGCGCCACATCGTCGGCGAGGTCCTCCCGACACGCCACCTGATGAACCTCGACGGGTGTTCCGTTCAGGGCGAACCAACGGAGCACCTCCTCGGGCACCGGCTGATCCCGCAGTTTTTCGCGATACTCATCGTGCATCAGGAGTTGCCGGCGAGGCGCCAGCGCCGCCGCTGGCCGGAGATCAAATTTCTTGCTTCAGTCATTCGGCCACCTTGGCGGAAGCCCATCGGACAGACGCACACTTGAGTCCGGACGAGTTGGTTCGCCGAAGTCATCAATGCGCCTCGTGAGCGGTGCGGCTAACCGATGAGCCCAGCCTCGCGACGGTGCCTGAAGATTCCGTAGGCGGTGAGGCCCAATCCCCCATAGAGAGGGACGGTGCCGAGGTCCCGAAATCGCGTCTCACGCGGCACGCCTGCTGCCACGTAGTAGGCACACTCGATGCCCAACGGGACGAGCGAATACCGATAGGTCGGCGCCGTTCCATTCGACACGTCGCCAGTCGCTCCGTAGACGTCGAACCCGAGATCCACGCAGTAGTCGGACGGTCGATTGCCAACCGCAAACAACCCGATGAAAGCGATAGCGGACGTCAGAAGAACGACACCGCAGGCGATAAGCGCGAGCGTGACTTTCGACTCCCGCGATCTGTTCTTCGTCACGTCTCCCCGGTCCCCGGTCGGACGGCAGTCGCGTGCCCACGCGACGTGCTCGTCACTGCTCAGTCTGCATCCGGCGCCGATGAAGGAACCACCACGACGTTGCCGACCCGGTCGGCGCCGCGGAAGCGTTCCTGCGCCGCCGCGATGTCGGCGAGCGGAAATGTGGCGGCGAGGAGGGGCCGGATCTCGTCGCGCTCGACATACGAGACGACATCCGCGAACACGGTGTCGTTCCACGTGGTGGTGCCGACGAGGCGCAGATCGTTGAGATAGAGGGTGCGGAGGTCGAGCTCGACCGTGGGTCCGGCGATGGCACCGGAGGTGACGTAGGTTCCGCGTTGGCGGAGGGAGCCGAGAGCGCCGCCGAATCCGGGGCCCGCGACGTTGTCGAAGACGATGTCGACTCGGTCACCGCCCAGGGCCCCCTGCAGGTCGGCATTGCGGTCGACGACGTGCGACGCACCCAGAGAACGCATCGCGTCGTGTTTGCGGGCGCTCGCGACGGCGATGACCTCTGCGCCGCGTCGGCGGGCCAACTGGAGCACTGCGGAGCCGACCCCGCCCGACGCGCCGGTCACCAGCACCCGATCGCCCGGCCCGAGGCCGCTGCGCTGCACCATGTTCTCGGCGGTGCCGTACGCGCACGGGATGGTCGCCACCTCGGCGTCGGACCAGTCGGAGAGCAGGGGGAATACCTCGGTCGCCGGGACGACCACATACTCGGCGAACGCGCCGTCGCAATCGGTTCCGAGCCAGCGCGGTTGCTGCTGGTCGACCCCGGTCATGCAGGATCGGATGAGTGCGCGCCGCCCGATGGGAGCGTCGACCACGTCGCCACCCGCGGCAACCACGATGCCGCAGCAGTCAGCCCCCTGGATCAGCGGAAACGTCGTCGCCCCGTTGTAGCCACCGGGCGCACTGGCGGGCGGCGGAGCCCCCTGACCCGCCGACACAGCGCCTGGAGAGTCATACCACCCGACCCGGGTGTTGATGTCGGTGTTGTTGATTCCCGCGGCGAGCACCCGCAGCAGCACGTCACGGGGGCCGACCGAAGGAACCGGAACCTCCCGGAGCTGCAACTGCTCCGGCCCGCCGACACCCATCGTCACCACCGCGGTCATCGTCTCGGGCAGCGCGTCGGTCATGCGTACATCCTCTCGTCCGCTTCTGAATCGACGAGGACATTCGGGCTCGGGTCTCCTTTTCGGGCCCGGCGGGCGGTGACGGGCTCAGTGGGCGGTGAGCTCGTCGTCAGCGGTGGGCACCGGGGTCGACTTGAGGAGTTTCAGCGCGATGACGGAACCGACGATCCCGGCGAGGAACAGCACGCGCAGCACGGTGACCGGTTCACCCCCCGTGAGCATGCTGTAGGTGACGGTGAACGCCGCCCCGAGCCCGGCCCAGATCGCGTAGGCGGTGCTGATCGGGATGTGGCGCGTGGCGTAGCCGAGGGTGGCCATCGACGCGGCCAGGGTCACGAGAAACACGATGGAGGGCATGAGGACGGTCAGTCCCTCGCTCTGGCCGAGCGCGGTCGCCCACACTGCTTCGAGCACGGCGCTGACGAGAAGGACGATCCACGGCATCAGCTGACCGCCTTCAGTCCGATGACCGATCCGATGAGCACGGCGAGCACGAGCCCGCGGGCCACGGTCATCTTCTCCTGCTTGCGGATGACGGCGATCAGCACCGTCAGCACGGCGCCGATGCCGACCCACACTGCGTAAGCCGTGCCGACCGGAATGTCGTTCATCGCCAACGCCAGGCCGATCATACTCAGCACGAGCGCGACCACGAACAGGATTGTCGGCCCCCGCCTCGTGAAATTCTTCGACGCCCCGAGAGCGGACGCCCAGACGGCCTCCAGCACCCCCGCGACCACTAGCAGCACCCACGCCATGATGTCCGTCCTCGTCTCCGCCGACCATATCCGTACGGTCGTGCGATTACAGTTCTAGCACACATCCGCACAGTTGTGCCACTATGGATGCATGCCCCGCACCATGGATGCCGACGAACGGCACCGCATCGTGTCCGAAGCCGCCTGGCGGGTGCTCGTGCGGGATGGCCCGGCCGAGCTGTCTGTGCGAAAGGTCGCCGCCGAGGCGGGCCTTCCGCCCTCATCGCTTCGCTACACGTTCCCGACGCAAGCGAGCGTGCGGGAGGCGGCCGTCGGCCTTCTCATACAGCGGCTCGCGAAAAGGGTCGAACGAGCGGCGTCGGCGGAACGAAGGCGCGACAGTGCGCGCGCGATCCTGCTCGAACTGCTCCCTCTCGACGAGGAGCGCCGAGCCGAGATGGAAGTGACGGTCGCCTTTCTCACCCTCGCGATGACCGACCCCTCCCTGCGCGAGGCCTACGAGCGCACCCACGAGGCCGTGCGCGACGTCTGCGCCCAGGCCCTCGCGCACCTCGGCGCTCACGCGGACCGGATCGACCTCACGCACGCCGTCATCGACGGCCTGGCCTTCCACCTCCTCGGGCGAAAGACCGGCAGCGATACCTCCGCGGCGGTCGCGGCTCTCGACACCCACCTCGACCTGATCGAACCGACGACCGGCGTCACTCGCTCTGCTCTTTGACTCGCTGTTGTCGACGGTGGCGGCGAAGGAGCCGTCGTCACCGCGACACCGGGGCGAGCGTCTCGCGAAGTGCCTCCCTCGCCCGCTGATACCGGCCCCGCGCGGTCGACGGGGGTATCCCGAGCAGGTTCGCGGCGTCGGTGATCGAGAACCCGTCCCAGTGCACGAGCCGCACGAGCTCAGCCAGATCCGCTTCGAGGCTCTCGATCGCATCCCGGATCTCGATCCCGGTGTCTGCGGGAGGGGCGCTCCGCATCGACAGAGTGCTGCGCAGCTTCGCGGCGAGATTGGACCTCCGCACCTGAGTGCGCTGCGCGTGCAGCAACACGTTTCGGGCGATCCCGAACAGCCACATGCGCGCCTCGTCGGGGGTCACTGGCAGCGTGTCGACGCGCGTCCACGCGACCGTCATGACCTCCGCGGTGGCGTCGGCGGCGTCTTCCCGATCGAGCCTGCGGAGGAAGAAGCGCAGAAGGTCGGCCGAGGAGTCCCGCAGCACCGCCGTCAAGCGATGACTGTTGTCGCTCGACCTCACGAGCAGTTGCCCTCGCCGCCGATGCCCGACCACTTCGTGTCGAGATCGTTCGCGATCAGGGCCTCCTCTATCCGGAGGTGCACCGCCCACCACAGCCCTGTCTCATAGGCGTGATCATCTGTGGCCGTGTCCCCCTCAACTCCCACGTGGGCCGCACCCGCCGCCACTTCTCGATCGTCGAACTCCACTCCCGCGAGAGCGTCTCGAATGACCTCGTTGACGTCGTCGACATCCTCGCGCGCTCCCCGCACGTCTCCGACTCGGATCTCGCACTCGGCACCGCTGGGCAGCTCGTAGGTCGTGGCGTAGAGCGCATCGGTCTGCGCCCAGGGTGACCACACTCCGGTCGCGGCCGCGGCGGCCATCGCCCCTCCTCCGAGCAGCATCGCCGCAAAAGCACCCGCGGCGACGGGCCGCGCATATCGACTTCGCCGGCGCGGGGCCGATTGGTCGGCCAGGTCGGCGACCATCCGCTGCTCCGTGGCCGTGAGATCGCCGGCAGGGTCGCTCTTGCGAAGGAGCTCATCGAGTTCGTCTGCGTGCATCTGTTTCTCCGATCGTGGAATGCTCTCACCACGTACATTCCCGGGAGTCGGCGAAACGTCCGGCTGGTCAGCGAACCGCCTCGGCCCCCTCCATCAGTCGACCGCAGCGAAGACGACGACCGACGACGTGGTCTCGTCGAGCACGAACTGCAGCGCGGTTCCCGACGGAAACTGCGCCACGAACGCTTCCGGCATATCGTCGGTGACTCGCATCTCGACCGAGGCGGGGAATGGGCCCGCGCCGCAACCGTAGGAAACGGGCCCGCTGTACGAGGTATCCGTCGCGTCGTCCACATCCTGGGCGCGAGCCACAAAGAGGCACGCGTCGTCACCTCCGGGCGAAAACAGTGAAGAAACCGCCGATATCACCACGAGACCGTGCAGCTCTGAATACCCTTGCGCACCGTCCGCGCCCGTCAAGAAAGCGGCGGTATCCGATTGCTCGAGGGGGCTTTCTGCCAATCGAGCCACCAGCTCGGCACCATCGACAGGCGGGCTCACGTCGAGTCTCGGCGCGACCGCTGACGCGATCGCCGCACTGATTGCTATCGCGCCGACGAGCGAGATGCCCCACCAGAGGTTGAGGCGCCGTCGCGAACCCGCCGAAGTCGACTTCTCGGCGACGGCGCGCGACGGCGCCCCGTCATCCACATGGTCCTCTGTCGCCGGGACTACGGATGCATCGATAGATGCGTCTTCGGTCGCTGGTGCGACCTGCTCGGGGAGCGGAGCGTTCGGGCCGGAGTGCGCGGCTTCGAGCTCGCGCAAGCGGCGGACCGCATCCGCGTCTTCGTGAATATCCGCGTGCGGTCCATAGGCGCGGCCGCGAAGTACCCGGAGCTCGTCAACCGCATCGTGAGTCATTCCCTCATTGTGAGGGAGCCCGACCCGCGAACCGAGGACGGAAATGCTTCAGCTGGGGCTACGGATGCGCGGGTGGTTCTTTCTTGTTGTCTTCGATGTAGACGCGGATCACCACCAAGGAACCAAGCAGAACCGCAATGACGATCCACGTCGTTCGAATCCAGCCCGCCGGGAGAATAAGCACGGGGGCGACCAGAACAGTGCCGACAGCCGCGCCGACGAGCTGGATCTTGATCAGCCGATCGGACCAGTGGCCGGACCCGCGCCAGCGGCCCCCTGAGGATGGCGGTCCGCTGCCACCCGTGTCGTCTTCGTCGTCTTCGGCACCTTCGCTATCGCGACGAGGAGGGAGCGTCATGTCGGCATCCTGTCACGGACCCCCGCCACCCCGGTCGGAGCGATATCCCCCCGACGGGTCGCAGTCGCGAGGTCTCGAGCGGCGATCATTGTCGCGGGCTAGCACCGCCGCGTCAGTCGCAGGGCCAAGACTCTCCGAATGCCTCGACGACTTTCTGGATGGCTTCGTCACGACCCCACACGGTGGCGGCCGAACACTCCGTCGTGTTCGCCTGCGCCGCGACCAAGCCATAGTCGCCGACATCGATCCAGGAGTGTTTGCGCGGGTCGACCGACGACTCCGTGCCTGCGGCCGAGACCCCCTCCTCGATCGACATCTGCGTTCCGTCGGGGAACACGAGCGTCGATCCGACGGGCCTGCAACCCGGAGGGTCGACCGCGTCCAGTTCTTCAACCGGGATCAGACGGATCTCGGGGCACGGAGCATGTGTGGTTTCCGACGCATCGAGCCATAAGACCTCCGCCGTCTGACAGCCGGTGAGACCCAGGAGCGTGAGCGCGGTCGCAGTGACGACAAGAAGACGCGACGCGCGGGATGCCCGCACATCGCCCGGCCGACGAACCATGCCGCGAAGCGCGATAGCCATGCGATGAGCAACCCACACGCACCGCAGAAGCAAGCGCCCATCCGCGACAATGGCAGGATGACCGGGCACCGTGAGTCCCCCGCGGCAACCACGCGGCGACGCCGAGTGCCGATCGTCGCCGCCGCGCTGATCACAGCCGCCACCCTCAGCCCCATCGTGCCCCTCGTGCTGAGTTCACTCGGCCGGCAGGGGACGATCGGACTCTGGTTCGTCACCCCCGCCGTGCTGTGCGCGATCGGGGGCGTCGCGGCGCTGCTCGATCGTTCGGTCGAGCGCGGCACACGCATCGGGTGGGCCGTCGTCGCGGTCTCACTCGGGGTCGTTGTCGTTCCCGTGTGGTGGTTCCTGCTGGTCCTGTTGCTCGGTCCCTGAAGCGATCACCGGCCGCGGCGCCGCCTGCAGCCAGGTCAGGCGTAGCTCGCGTCCGGCACCTGCGGCGGGCACTCGCCCCCGGGAGCTGTTGCCAACTCGAAGTGCCACATCTCGTTCGCATAGATCTGGCAGAGCCCATAGTCGGCCCCGTGTTGACTGAGCCAGCTGTTGGCGTCGGTGTACCCGATGTCCACCGCTTGCCCCCGCACATGCGCTGAGGTCGTCGCAGAGGCGACCCAGTGGCTCGCTTCGTGCTCGCTGCCGTACAGCTGAACCGCGTCGTCGAACAGTGCCTGCTGGTAACGCTCACTGCGCCATCCACTCGTGACGACGAAGTCTAAACCGTCGGCGAGCGCATCGGTCGCGGCGGCCTCCATCGCATCGCGGAGCTCGGGCTCGAGTCGGTCAATCGCGGGAAGGCCCTCGGCGAATGGAGAGACCGAGTCACCCAACCTGATGTAGCCGTCGTCGTCGCCGAGCGATCCGAGGTCCACGGTTCGCGTGGCCCCGAAGCCGTGCGCGCCCCCGTCCTGACTGGCGGGGAACCGCGCGGAGACAAGCACGACGGCCGCGATGGTCACGGCCACTAGCACCGCGATAGTCACGAGAAGAGCGCGCATGGCGCGGGGCGGGGAGGGTTTGATGTAGGTCGAACGCATGTGATCAGCCCATCAAGACCGGTGTTGCGGGAGCGTTTGCCGTTCCTAAGACGCCGACGATATGTCGGGCGCGCTGAACCGCACGCGCGCGACGAGACCCCCGAGGCGACGCGCTTCGAGAGTGAGCTCGGCGCCGTGCACGAGAGCAATGCGAGCGACTATCGACAGACCCAACCCGGCGCCCCGCGTGTGCCCAGCGAACTCGCCGATCGCTGCAACCCGGCCCGGGCCGCGGACGAACGGTTCCGTCATGGTGGCGAGCAGCTCGTCGGAGAGAGTCGGCCCGGTGTTCTCGACGACGACCTCGACCACGCCTTCATCCGTCGTCGTCGTGGTGAGGTCGACTCGCCCGTTCACGACGTTGTGACGGATTCCGTTGAGCACGAGGTTGCTGATCAGCTGCCGCACGAGAACGGCACGGCCATCGAGCGAGCCCTCGCCCAGCTTCGCGTGCAGCTCCACCCCGGTTGACTCGGCGAGCGGCCGCAGCTCGTCCACTACCGCCATGGCCACTTCGGCGATGTCGACAGGCTCGCGCTCGAGTTGGTCGTGCGCGTCGAGCGCCGCCAGAGCCAGCAGCGCTTCGACGATCTCGATACCGCGCCGGTTCGTCTCGTCGAGCCTGCGAACCAGCTCGCCGACGTCTTGGCCAGCGGGGTCGGCCATCGCCACATCGAGGATCGACCTCGTGATGGCGTGCGGGGTGCGCAGTTCATGTGACGCGTTGGCCGAGAACCTGCGCTGCTCGTCGAACGACTGCTGTAGACGCTCGAGCATCGAATCGAAAGTGTCGGCGAGCAGACGGAACTCGTCGTTCGGTCCGTCGAGTTCGACGCGCTGGTCGAGAGTCCCTGCGGCCACCTCGCGAGCCACGGCGTTGATGCGCCGGAGCGGTCGCAGGATGTAACCGGCCAGCAGCCAGCCGCCGGCCAACCCCACAACGGCGAGCGCGGCGAGCACCTGCCAGACGCGAGGCGCGAGGGTCTCGATGAGATCGGACCGGTTCGGCACGAACATGCCCGCGCTCGTGATCGTCTCGTCTGGAACGAAGCGCAGCAGGTAGAACAGCAGCGCGACCATCGCGGCACCCGCGATGAGAAGAAACCCCGCGTAGCTCAGGGTCAGCCGGAGGCGGACGCTCACCGCGGGCCGTCGTCGGGCGCCGGGCTCGAGATGCAATAGCCGACCCCGGGGAGAGTTCGCACGAGCCAGGGGTCACCCAGACGCTTGCGCAGCGACGAGATCGTGATGCGCACCGCGTTCGTGAACGGGTCGGCGTTCTCGTCCCACGCCCGTTCGAGCAGTGTCTCGGCGCTGACCACGCCGCCGTCGGCAGCCATCAACACCTCGAGGACCGCGAACTCCTTGCGGGTGAGCGCGACGTACCGGCCGTCGCGGTACACCTCGCGACGGAACGGATCGAGGCGGAGACCCGCGATCTCGAGCGTGGGTGGCGCGCCATCCGCTGGTCGACGGGCCACGGCGCGCAACCGCATGACGAGCTCGCGCAGCTCGAACGGCTTCGTGATGTAGTCGTCGGCACCGAGCTCGAAACCGCGTACCTTCTCGTCGAGATGGTCGGCGGCCGTGACCATGAGGATGCGCACGCCGAGCCCGTCTCGGATGACGCTGCGCGCGACGTCATCACCCGACATCCCCGGGAGGTCGCGGTCGAGCAGAACGGCGTCGTACTCGTTGACGCTCAAGTATTCGAGGGCGGTCTCACCGTCGGGCACGACGTCGGCGGCGATCGCCTCGAGCCTCAGACCATCACGCACGGCCTCGGCGAGATAACGCTCGTCTTCCACGATCAATACCCGCATACGGGCATCGTACGCAGACCGACATATCGCGCCCGTATGCAGATCTGCCAACGCTCTGGCAACACCCGACTCGATGAAGTGGGAATCCGCGGCATCAGCTGCGGCACCGACTCCGATCGATTCGAAGGATCACCATGCCCACCTCGTTCCGTCACCGCCGAACCACCCTCTTCGCCCTGCTTGCGACGCCAGCTCTGATGCTGGCCCTCGCCGGCTGCTCGTCCGACACGACCGCTGCTCCGACGGACCAGGGCCCCTCCGACAACTCGTCGGAGTCAGCCCCCGGCCCCCTCTCGGGCGACGACTACACCGCGGCGTATCACGAGTACGACCTCAAGCTCGCGGAGTGCTTTCGCGATCAGGGCCTCGATATAGCCGACCCTCCGGCAGACGGCTATCTCGAAGCCGACGGACCCGAGTTCCAGGAGGCATTCCCGACGTGCAGCGCTGAGGTCGGCCCACCACCGGTGCGCGAGATCACCGCCGACGAGCGCGTCGACGCACTGGGGAAGAACCTCGACCGTGCGAGCTGCCTGCGCGAGAAGGGCTACGACATCGTCGAGCCGACCCTCGAGGACCCCGGCTTCATCCCGGCCGAGGTGACAACCGAAGACTTCAACGCGTGCCACGTCGACTGACGCCTCGCGACGGACCGTTCAGAGAAACGAAAATGACTAAGCGACTGCGTAACAGCCCTGTGCTCTCCGCCCAACTCGGCGACCGACGGTCGCACCCCGGCCGAAAGGTGCTCGCGGTGGCGGTGGCGGTGGCGATCGGCGCCGGCCTCCTGATCTGGACGCAAGGGACGTCCACCCCGTCTTCGCCGCCCAGCGGCACGCCACCCCTCGCGACCGAGCCGATCACGAGCGGCGATGTCGTCGCGACCACGAATGCGAAGGGCACGCTACAGTACGCGGGCAGCGCCAGCATGCTCGCGGGCCCGGAGGGAGTGGTGACCGCGCTGCCCGCGGCGGGTTCGGTCGTAGCGCCAGGCGGAGAGCTCTATCGCGTCAACAACGCTCCCGTACTGCTGCTCCTCGGGGATCTGCCCGCGTGGCGCGACTTCGAGGCCGGCATGACCGACGGGGTCGATGTGTGGCAGCTCGAAGACAACCTCCGCACGCTGGGACTCTTCCCCGCCACCCCCGACACGACATTCACTTGGGAGACGGCCGCGTCGGTGAGAGCGTGGCAGAAGGCACTCGGGGTCGAGCAGACGGGGAGTCTCGAGCGCGCGGTGGTGCACTTCGCGCGCGAAGGCATCCGCGTTTCCCAACTCACTGCCAGCATCGGCGCCCAAGTGACCCCGGGCAGTGAGCTCTACGAGTCCACATCGACCAGCAGAATCGTCGACCTGGGGCTGCGCTTGAGCGACCAGCAACTCGCAGTCGTCGGTGCCTCGATCGCGATCGCCCTGCCCGACGGCACAGAGACGCCCGGCGTCATTACAACGGTTGGTCAACCGACCGAGCAGGTGGATGAATCCGGCGCGACCGAAAACCCCGCAGCGACCTTCGTCATCCCCGTGTCCATAACTCTCGACGACCCGGCAGCGGCCGAGCAGTTCGCCCGCGCGAGTGTCACCGCTCGCTTTTCGAGCACGCTCGGTGAAGACGTTCTCACGGCCCCGGTCGAGGCGCTGGTGGCGATCGACTCCGGTTCGTTCGCCGTCGAGGTCGCGCGTAGCGCTGGATCCGGGTCGGGCTCCGCCGTGACCGAGCGCGTTCCGGTGACTCTCGGCGCCTTCTCCTCCGGCCGCGTGGTGGTGTCCGGCCCGGGAATCGAGAGCGGCACACTCGTTGTGGTCCCGACATCATGAGCGCGTCCATACGTCTCGACCAGGTGACCCGCACCTATGGGTCTCCCCCGGTGCACGCCCTCGTCGGAGTCTCGCTGACGATCGATGCCGAAGAGTTCGTCGCCATCGTCGGCCCAAGCGGGTCAGGCAAGTCGACGCTGCTCAATGTGCTCGGGACCCTCGACCGGCCGACGACCGGAAAAGCGTTCATCGACGGCCACGACGTCTCGCAGTTGAAGGACGCAGCCCTCTCGGCACTCCGTGCTCACCGAATCGGCTTCGTCTTCCAGCAGTTCCATCTGAGGGAGGGCACCGACGCACTCGACAACGTCGCCGATGGGCTGCTCTACACCGGGACGCCGCGGCGGCAGCGCCGCGCTCAGGCTCGAGAAGCTCTTGAGCGAGTGGGGCTCGGGCACCGACTCGACCACCTGCCCAACCAACTGTCTGGCGGCGAGCGGCAGAGGGTCGCCATCGCCCGAGCGGTTGCCGGTGAGCCTCCTCTCATTCTGGCCGACGAACCCACCGGCAATCTCGACTCAGAATCGGGCAGAGGAATCGTGCAACTACTACATGACCTCAACCGCGACGGAACAACCGTGGTGGTCATCACTCACGACGCCGCGCTCGCCGAACGGCTGCCCCGCCGCATCCACATCTCCGACGGGGCTGTCGTGTCCGACAGCGGCAGGGCCCGGCCGGACTCCCCTGGAGTGCCGGCCGGGCCGATCCCTGCCAGTACTCGGAAAGCGAGCACGACATGACCGACCGCACACACCCGATGGCATCCTCTGCCGCACCGCCTTCTGCCCCGCAGCATGACGACGTCGTTCGCCGGTCACGCATTCGGCTGAGCGACCTCGTCTATGTCGGATCTTCCGGCCTTCGAGCCCGGCCGCTCCGGGCGATTCTGTCAGCATTGGGCATCGCGATCGGCATCGCCGCGATGGTCGCCGTGGTCGGCAGTTCGGCCTCCAGCCGCGCACTGCTCGACGAGCAACTGGCTTCGCTCGGCACCAATCTCCTGACCGCCACGGTGGCCGAGGCAAACGGTGTGGGCGAGCAGCCCCCTCTTCCTGCGGATGCCGCGGCTCGCGTCGAGCGGATTCCCGGCGTGGTCGGTTCCGCAGCCACCGCCGACCTCCCTCTCGGTGTGTACCGCAATGCGCTCGTCGACCCGAACCGGTCGGGTGGGCTGACCGTCACCGCGACGGACCCTGACCTGCTGGATGTGGTCGGCGCTACTGTGCGCGCGGGCAGGTGGTTCAATGCGGCAACGGCGACACTGCCGACTACCGTGCTCGGGTCGACCGCGGCGGATCGCCTGGGTGTTCGAGAACCCGGCGTCGAGGTGTGGATCGACGGGCAGAGCTCGACCGTCATCGGGGTGCTGGACCCGGTGCCCCTCGCGCCCGAGCTCGACTTGGCGGCACTCGTGGGCATTCCCGTCGCACTCGACGAGTATGCACACCCCGGAAATCCGACCCGACTGTATGAGCGTTCGGCCGACGACGCGGTTCTCGCGGTGCGCGACCTCATGGCGCCGTCGCTGCAGCCCGCATCACCGGGATCGGTGGCGGTCTCTCGACCGTCGGACGCTCTTGCAGCGACCAACGCCGTCGATCAGGCATTCACCGGCCTGCTTCTGGCCCTCGGCTCGATCGCGCTCATCGTCGGCGGCATTGGGGTGGCGAACACGATGATCATCTCGGTGCTCGAGCGGCGTCGGGAGATCGGTCTGCGTCGGGCGATCGGAGCCACCCGTCGGCACATCTGGGTGCAGTTCCTCACCGAGGCCGTGCTTCTGTCTGTGTTGGGAGGGGTCGCCGGAGCCGCCATCGGCAGCGGTGTGACAGCCATCATTGCAACGGCAAACGGGTGGACACCCGTGGTGCCGCTGTGGGTCCTCGTCGGGGGCCTCGCCGCGACTACGGCGATTGGAGCGATCGCCGGCCTCTACCCTGCCGTTCGAGCCGCGAGGACTGCGCCGTCGGTCGCGCTCAGTGCGTGAGAGCAACGTCCTCGCGCTCAGACGACGAGGCGCCCAACGCGAACGTCGGGCGCTTCGTCGTGCATGTGGTGGTTACGCGAGCGTCGCGGTGTCGATGACGAAGCGGTAGCGGACATCCGAGCTGAGCACTCGCTCGTAGGCGTCGTTGATGTCGTCGGCGCTGATGAGCTCGGTCTCGGGCAAGATGCCGTGCTCGGCACAGAAGTCGAGCATCTCCTGCGTCTCGCGGATGCCGCCGATGGCGGAACCCGCCCAGCTGCGACGCCCCGGGATGAGTGCGAACGCGGGCACCGCGAGAGGCTCCGACGGGGCACCCACGTTCACGAGGGTGCCGTCGACCTTGAGGAGGCCGAGGTAGGCGCCCATGTCGACCTTCGCCGAGACGGTGTTGATGATGAGGTCGAACGAGTTCGCGAGCTCGGTGAAGGTTTCCGCATCCTTGGTCGCGTAGTGAGCCTTGGCTCCGAAACGAAGCGAGTCCTCCTTCTTCGAGGTCGTCTGCGAGAGAACGGTGACGTCGGCACCGAGGGCCGCAGCGATCTTCACACCCATGTGGCCGAGACCACCGAGGCCGACGATGGCGACCTTGGTGTCGGGGCCAGCCTGCCAGTGGTGCAGCGGCGAGTAGAGCGTGATGCCGGCGCAGAGCAGCGGCGCGACCTTCTCGAAGTCGAGGCTCTCGGGCACGCGGAGCACGAAGTCCTCGGTGACGACGACGGCCTGCGAATATCCGCCCTGCGTGATGGTGCCGTCGGCCGGGTCGACGCCCGTGTAGGTTCCGACGTTGCCCTCGGCGCAGTACTGCTCGTCGCCGCGGAGGCAGTACTCGCACTTTCGGCACGAGTTGACCATGCAGCCCACGCCGACGCGGTCGCCGACCTTGTGCTTGGTGACCTCGGACCCGACCTCGGCGACAGTTCCGACGATCTCGTGGCCGACGACCTGCGGGTACTGGATGTCGCCCCACTCGCCGCGCACGGTGTGGATGTCGGAGTGGCAGATGCCGGCGTAGGCGATGTCGATCATGACGTCGTGCGGGCCGACATCGCGGCGCTCGATGGTGGTCTTGACGAGGGGTTCGGTCGCGGACGGTGCCGCGTAGGCGTTGACGGTGCGCATGGTTCTCCTGAGAACGTTCGGGCGAGGGGGAAGCGGGGGCTTTGGCGATGGTAGATGGGGTTGTCTGTCAGGCGTGTGTGAGCACCGCGCGTAGCACCGTGGTACCACCCGGTGATAGGGATCGTCCCGGGGCCTGACGCGCCGCATTCCCGTTATTTCTAGCGTGGATTCATGCTCAGTGAACACGTCCGAAACAGTTCGATGCAGGGTCGTGCTGCCACCGCAGGCAGCGCCTTAGTCGTTCTCGCCTTGGCCGTCATTTGGTCGGCACGATCGACCGTGAACCGATCGCTGTATGTCAGCGAACTCGGTGCCGACGGAGAACCCACGGCCGGCTGGTTTGCTTTCGCGTTGTTCCTGCTCGTCGTCGGCGCAGCGTCGATCGCGTGGGCTGGCCGCGACATCCGCTCGACCGCACCTCTTCTCCGACGATGGACACCGTCTGCGTCGCTCGGTATCGCCGCGGCGTTCTTCTATCTCGCGTCACGCGTGCCGTGCACCTCCGGTTGCCCCCTGCCGCTCGGCGACACGTTCACCCTCCAAGATCTGGTGCACACGCTCGCCGCCGTTCTCGCGTTCGCCATGGCGTGCGTGGCGATGCTTCAAGCGTCGTGCGCCGTCGGGTTCCCCAGACTGCGGCGCATGTCGCTCGGAGCCGCGATCTCCGTCGCGCTCATCGCCTCGACGGGCGGGATGCTCTCGCTACTGAGGTTCGGCACCGACATCGGCGGCATGCTCGAACTCGTCGCCACCACCATCGCGATCGCCTGGCTCGCGGTCTACGGGGGATCGATTGCGCGTAGCCGACTCCCGCACGGGGCCTCCCCCGGCCCCGACACGTCGGCACGGCGGCCGATAGAGTCCCCCCATGTTCCCGCGCTCGGAGTTCAGGCTGGGCGGCAGCGATGAGTGAGAGTCGGGTGACGTCGCACTCGTCGCCTGGGCCGACGCGCCAGCTTCTCACCGACAGGCCGTGGTGGGTCGACTCGGCTCTCGCCTCGGCCTACTGGATCTACGGTGTCTTCGGCGTCTTCATCGAGTCGCTAGCAACAGGTGTTTCTCGGCCCGCCGCACAGGTCGTCGTCTCGCTCATCGTCATCACGATCGCGAGCGCGGCCGTTCTGCTGAGGCGGTCCAGGCCGTGGTCGCTGTTGATCGTGCAGTGGGCTGCCGCCCTCGCGCTGCTCCTCGTCGACAGCGGGCTCGACCCCATCGGGGTTTCGATCGCCCTCTACGCTCTGGCCGTCTACCGCGCGAATGCGAGCGCCTGGATCGGCTTCGCCGCGTCGGTCGCGGCCTGCGGCATCGTCGTCGCAGTGTCACTCATCGTCGATACCGGTCCGGTGGGCATCGGCCCCGCGTTCATCGCGATAACGCTCATCGCCACGCTTCTGGGCGCCAACACCGGCAATCGACGCCGCTACGTGTCTGCGCTCATCGACCGCGCCGAACGCTTGGAGGTCGAACGCGACCAGCAGGCTCTCATCGCCGCCGCCGCCGAGCGTGCTCGCATCACGCGGGAGATGCACGACGTGGTGGCGCACAGTATCTCGATCATGGTCGCGCTGTCGGACGGAGCCGATGCGCTCGCGACCAAGGAGCCGGAGCGCTCGAGGGATGCCGTGCGCGAGACGAGCGTGATCGGTCGGCGTGCACTCGCCGACATGCGCGCGCTCCTCAGCAGAGGCTCGGGCACAGGAATGGACGCGGGGTCGGAGTCGTCTGCACCGCTCGACCCTCAGCCGGGGGCATCCGACCTGCATCAGCTGATTTCGACGTTCCGCTCCGCCGGCTTGCCCGTCGACCTCGAGGTCGTCGGGCGCACGCCGGACTCGGCCGCTCTGCAGACCGCGACCTACAGAATCGTGCAGGAAGCCCTCACGAATGCGCTGCGCTATGCGGCGAAGGCGCGTCGCGTGGTCGCCCACATCGATCATCGCGCTGGTGTCACGACGGTTTCCGTCACCGACGACGGGCAGACGGGCGCCGAGCCCACGACATCTGTGGGCACCGGCAACGGTTTAATCGGCATGCGCGAGCGGGCTGCGATCTTCGGCGGCACCATGGTGGCGGGCCCGCTCCCGGCAGGAGGGTGGGCCGTCGAGGTCACCCTGCCGGACCCGGGAGCGAACGGATGAACGCGCGCGACATCCGAGTGCTCATCGTCGACGACCAGGAGCTGTTGCGTCGAGGAATGCGCATGGTGCTCGACGCCGAACCCGACGTGAGTGTCGTGGGCGAAGCCGCGACCGGATACGAAGCGGTCGAGGCGGTCGAGCGACTGAGCCCGGACGTCGTGCTGATGGATGTGCGCATGCCCGGCCTCGACGGCATCGAAGCGACCCGCCGCGTGGTGCGCACCTCCCCCCAGAGTCGCGTCATCATCCTCACGACCTTCGACCTGGACGACTACGCCTTCGGCGGCTTGCGCGCCGGAGCGAGCGGCTTTCTCATCAAGAGCACCCCACCGAACGAGCTCGTCAACGCCATCCGGTCGGTGGCGGCGGGAGACGCCCTGATCTCGCCGCGCGTCACCCGATCGATGCTCGACCTCTTCGTCGCGCAACTGCCCCGAGGCGCGGCGACCAGGCCGTCAGGTATCGACAGCCTGACGGAACGGGAGCGCGACGTTTTCCTGGCGATCGCGCAGGGTCTCACCAACCACGAGATCGCGGCGCGCTTCACCGTGTCCGAGTCGACGGTCAAGACTCACGTCGGGCGCGTTCTGCAGAAGCTCGACCTGCGCGACCGGGTGCAAGCGGTGATCGCCGCATACGAGTGGGGGTTCGTCTAGCCGACAGAATGGGGGCATGGAGCCCGCCTCGAACCACCTCGTCGCCGACCTCGAGGAGCCGTCGGGCACACGTGCCCGGCGCATGATCCGCCGGACGTGGGCCCTGCTCCGCGCGGTGTGGGGTGACGTCGACGTCGACGCCGACCTCGTGGTGCGCCGCCGCGCGAGTGGAGCCGAGGTTATCCGCACTCCCGCGGACGTCGGCGACCCGCACTATCTCCTCGAGACTGTTCGGCGCGATCTCGAAACCAAGTCAGTCGACGAGTTCGTGCGCGAGTGGCGCCTGGTCGACTGAGGGAGACTGCGCCGGTCAACGTGGCCTACGAGGAAGCGGCGAGGCCAGGAGTCCCACCGCGGCTCAGGCCCGAGTCTGCAGCATCCGCTCGACGGCCGTGACGACCGCGTGGCGACGAGCCTCCACTCCCGGCCCCTCTTCGAGACCCGTGAGGCCCCCCGGCGAGAGCTGCCAGGCCTGCGCGATCGCGTAGATGAAGACCAGCACGTCGATGGCCGACAGTGGGCTGGCAGCCGCCGTCGCTACGGCGAGCGTCTTGTTGCGATAGATCTCGCGCGGCTCGGCTGTGGCCTCGGGGCGCTCGAGTTGGGCCCACATGCTCAGCCGGAGCACTTCGGGAAAGCGCTCGTGGTGGTCGAAGACATCCCCCGCCCAGCCCGCGAGGTCGTCGGGGCGCGGGGGGACATTGTCGGCCATCCGCCGCAGCGCCTCGGCGAGGGTCGCATCGAAGAGGCCGCTCTTGCCGCCGTAGTACGCGTAGATCATGCGCACGTTGCTCTGCGCCTGGGCGGCGATGCGCTCGACGCGTCCGCCGGCGAAACCGTGGGCAGCGAACTCGACGGTCGCTGCGGCGAGGATGCGCTCTTTCGTGGCTTCAGCGTCGCGGGCCATAGGTCTCCTTCGTGGTGCAGTTGACGACGGCTAGGGCGGATGGCTAGTTTATAAGTAAGCGTTCATTTACTTATTGGAGACAGCATGCCCCGAATCGCCCTCATCACCGGAGCCAATCGCGGCCTCGGTCGAGCCACCGCTCTCGCTCTGGCCCGAAACGGACTCAGGATCGTCGTCGCCTCGCGGGGCGACGCGAGCGACGTCGTGCACCAGATCGTCGACGCGGGCGGAGACGCCATAGCGATTCGATTGGATGTCGCAGACCTCACCTCAATCGAGGCGGCACGCGTCGCGGCGCTCGCGAGCATCGCGCAGAAGTGGAACGCCACCACCATCGACGTGCTCGTCAACAACGCCGGGGTCGGGCTGTTCGCGCCGCTCGGCGACATCTCGGCCGAGAGCTTCGACACCACCTTCGGCGTCAACGTGCGTGGGCCGCTTTTCGTCACGCAAGCCTTCCTGCCGCACCTGTCGGAGGGGGCGTGCATCGTCAACGTGTCGAGTTCGCTCAGCAGACACGTCAGCCCGGCGACATCCGTCTACGCGGCATCGAAGAAGGCACTCGAAGCACTCACCCGCAGCCTCGCGCTCGAACTCGGCCCACGCGGCATCCGGGTCAACTCGATCGCCCCCGGGCCGACCGCGACCGACTTCAACGGCGGAGCCATGCGCGACAGCGACGCCATGCGCGAGGCACTGTCGGGGCAGACCGCTCTCGGGCGAGTGGGCGAGGCGGATGAGATCGCCGACGCGATCCTCGCCCTGGTCTCGCCCGGGCTCCGCTGGGCGACCGGAGAGCGCCTCGAGGTCTCCGGCGGTGTGCTGCTGTGACCGAGAAAGCGTCGGCCGCAGATGAGCGCATTCGGCGAGCGCTCGCCATCACCCCGTCGTCGTCGGCATCCGCTCGCACCGTCGACATCACGACCGTCGGCGCCAAGACCGGGCGAGGGCGTCGCATCGAGATCTGGTTCTACCGCGTCGACGACGAGATCTACCTGACCACTCAGCCGGCGAGCCGCAGCTGGTATGCGAACCTCCTGCAGAACCCGCAGTTCACCTTCCACCTCAAGAACGCGGTGCGCGCAGACCTCCCGGCGATGGCGCAACCCGTCGTCGATCGAGACGCGCGCCGCCGCGTATTCGAATCGGTCATCGTCGACCTCAATCAGCCGAGGCACCGTGCGTACATCGCGCAGCCCGTCGAACCGCTCGAGGAATGGATGGCGCGCAGCCCCCTCATGCACGTCACCTTCCTGCTGAGCTGATCGCGCTCATCGAGACGGTCACGAGCCCGACGTAGCGAACAGGGCACTGTAGCCCCCGTCCACCGCGAGGTCGGCACCGTTGACATACGAGGCTGCCGAGCTGTTGAGGAAGAGGAGGGGGGCCGCCTGCTCGTCGACAGTCGATGGTCGACCGCTCGGCCGCAGGCTCCCCGCAAGCATCTCGGGTGGGAATGCCTGCTGCGCGGCTTCCAGCAATGGCGTCTGAACCACTCCCGGGCTCACGAGGTTGCTCCTGATTCCGCGGGTGACGAGCTCGCCGGCGAGCGCGAGGGCCCACACGGTGAGCGCTTCTTTGCTGAACGGGTAGCCGTGGCCCGCCTCGTCGACGTTCGCTTCGTACCAGGCGACACCCTCGTCGAAGCCGTCGGTCTCGACGAACCCCCTGAGGAGATCGACGCGATTGCGCCACCCCGCCGCGTTGCTCGACGACACGCTCACGATCGCGGAGCCCGAGGGCATCAGGGGAACGATCATCTCGGTCAGAAGGCGGGGCCCGAGAAAGTTCACCCTGACGATCTCGAGGGAGGAAAGCGTGGGCGGTGCGCCCGCGCAGTTGAAGAGCGCATCGATCGGTGCCTGGATGTCGCGCACCGCGGCCTCGATCGACTCCGGCGACGCCAGATCCACCTCGTGAAATTGCGCCACCGGCTCGGTCGGCTCGCGCCTGCTCAAGCCGATGACTTCGGCTCCTAGCGCGCCGAGCATCTTCGCCGTGGCCGCGCCCACTCCCGACGAGCATCCGGTCACGACGACGCGCTTGCCTGTGTAGTCAGTCGAGTTCACTGTGTCTCCTTGTCATGTAACCGGTGATCGATACTATTGACGCGCGTCAATGAATGGTGCCACACGCTCGTCGAGAGTCGGATACGCACCGGCGACCGCATCCGTCGAGACCACATTGACGCACGGCACGTCGACTGCCATCGCCCGGACGCACGAGACCGGGCTACTGCGCTAGCAGTACGACCGCCGCGACCCCTCGAGGAAGGATGGGCCAGATGTTCCTCCGCGAACTCCTCCGCGCCCCCGCCCCCGGGCTCCCGGTCGCGATAGCCCCGCGGCGCGCCGCGCTCATCACGGTCACACTCATCGCGCTGAGCGGCTGGATCAACGTGGCGATCCCGCTTCTCGGGGCCGGTGATCTCGTCGGGGCCGCGAGCCCACTGCTCGGCATCGCGGGGGCGATCCTGTCGTTCCGCTCGTGGCGAGTGGGCCTGGTGCTGTCTGCCCTGGCCCCTGTTCTGGCTTCGGCGGCCGGGAGGGACCCCGCCGGCACAGGCATCCTGTGCATCTTCACCGCACTCCTGCTCGCCCTGCGCGGCGCCTCGCCCCTGCTCGTCGGCGGGGTCGTGACTCTCGCCAACCTCATCGCCGCTCTGTCGCACTACGGCTTGACCGAGGCTGCGGGGCGATGGCCCTCCGTGGTCGTGCTCGGCGCTGCTCTCACCGCCGCGATCGGGGCTGCCGTGCGTTCGCGAGCCGAGGTGAGAGACGGCCAGGAGCAGCACGAGCGCGACGTGAGGTGGAATCAGCACCTCACGGTGCAGAACGCGGTCGCCGAGGAGCGCATTCGCATCGCCCGCGACCTCCACGACAGCATCGGCCACGGCATCGCGGTCATCAGCATGCACGTCGGCACCGCCGAGATGACGGCACAGACGACCGACGTCGAAACGCAAGAGTCACTGCGCGCAGCGCGCACGGCTATCAAGTCCGTTCTCGAGGAGACCCAACACACGCTCCAGATGCTCCGCGTGCCGAGCGACGCGTCATCATTCGGTCCCATCACCGGTCCGCACGCTCTGACCGAGATGATCGAGAGCTTCCAGACCGCCGGACTTCGCGTGCACTGCCGGATCGACGAGCCCCTCGTCACCGTTCCCGATCGGATCCGCGCCGCAGTCTTCCGGATCGCGCAGGAGATGCTGACCAACGCGCAGCGCCACGCCGCCGGCGAGGTGACACTGCGCATTCAGCACACGGGCGATGTCGTGACGATCACCAGCAGGAACGCGGTAGGGCGCGCGGAGGCTGCCGGAGGAGGTCACGGCCTCGTGGGGATGCGCGAACGAGCGGAGTCCCTCGGCGGGAGCCTCTCGCTCCGATCGACCGACGACGTCTTCGAAGTCACGGCGACGATCCTGGTTCCGCACGCGGAGGTCGAGTCGTGATCCGGATCATGATCGTCGAGGATCAGGACATCGTTCGCACCGGCCTCGCAACCATCCTCGGATCTCCCGAAGATTTCGACGTCGTAGCGCAGCATTCCGACGGGCTCGCCGCCCTCGCGAACCTCACTTGCGCCCGCCCGGACGTCGTGATCATGGACATCCAGATGCCGGGGGTCGACGGTGTCGAAGTGACCAGACGGATGATGGCGATGTCGGTCGACTGGAGTTTTCGCATTCTCGTCTTGACGACGTTCGAGAGAGACGACAACGTCGTCAACGCTCTGCGCGCGGGCGCTGAAGGCTTTCTGGGCAAGGGAGCCGCGCCGACGGAGATCATCGATGCGGTCCGCTCCGTCGCTGCCGGGGGCCACGCCCTCTCGGTGACCGCGCTCGAAACGGTGATCGGGCACGTGGCCCACGAGCGACGAGCGCCCGCAGATCCCGACATGGTGCACCGCTTCGACGCCCTCACCGCCCGGGAGCGCCAAGTCGTCGAGGCCCTCGTGCACGGCCTCGACGGCGACGCGATCGCCCGCCGATTCTTCGTCTCGCCCTTCACCGTCAAGACGCACCTGAATCGATCGATGACGAAGGTCGGCGCTCGGGACCGCGCGCAACTGGTCACCTTCGCAGTGCGTGCCGGAATCCACCCGTGAGCGTCGCCCGCGACGAGGCACGCGACGCGCGCGATTCACGCCGAGATGAGCGCTCCCCCGTCGGCGTGCAGATTCTGTCCGGTGATCCAGTGACTGTCGTCTGACGCGAGAAAGACGATCACCGGGGCGACGTCGGCGAACGCGTCGCCCGCGCGGCCGAAGGGGTTCGCCACGAACGCCTTGCGAACGTGCTCCTGCACCGCGGGCTCGAGCGTCGCGAGCCCCTCCGACACGTTCTCGGTCATCCCGTTGGGACACACCGTGTTGACCCGGATGTTGTGAACGCCCCATTCTCGCGCGACCACGCGGGAGAGCCCCCGAACCGCTTCCTTCGACGCCGCGTACGGGGCGTAGAACGCGTCACCCGCGATGGCGGCCTCGGAGGCGAAGTTGATGATCGAGGCGCCGGCGCCCGGCTTGTCTCGCATGTGCGCAAAGCACAGCTTCATGAGATGCCAGTAGGCGTAGACCGAGCTCCGCATCTCGATGTCGAGATGCTCGATCGTCTTCTCGAGGAACGGGGCGGGGATGGTGATCGTGTGGGCGTTGTTGACTAGCACGTCGATCGTGCCGAACCGCTCCGCCGTCGCGCCCACGAACGAGGCGAGGCTGTCGTAGTCGGTGATGTCAACCGTCATCGCGAGAACCTCCGCTCCGCGCTCTTCGCACAGGCGTCTCGTTTCGGCCAGCTTCTCCTCGCTGCGCGCGCAGATGGCGAGCGCGGCTCCCTCGTCGGCCATTCGCAGCGCTTGCTGCTTGCCCAGGCCGCTCGAGCATCCGGTGATCAGAACGACCTTGCCGTCGAGTTTTCCCATGGTGTCCGTGCCTTCTTCTCTGGTTCGTATTCGTGGTTGTGGTTCAAGGCTCACCGGCGCGACGACCGGTGTCGTCATCCCGACGGAGTCGCCTCGTTACTGCGATCGCAGTACGCGGCGCACCTCGACCCCGAGCGAGAGCGCCACGAGAAACCTCCCGTTGACACGCGACAATGCGCCGTGTTCTACTCGTTGTCACGCGTCAACGAGCCGAATCGCCGGCGCGGAGGTTCCAGGCCCTCCATTCGAAGAAGAAGCCCTGGTCGGATGACGAAGGAGTCCCCATGTCTGACAACCCCAGCGCGCCCATGGTGCCCGGTGCATCGATCTCTCCCGCGCAGCAAGCGCTCGCAGCAGAGACCAAAGCCGAACACACCGCGACCGGCACGATCCGCACCCCCGTGAAGCCGAAATACATCGTCTTCCTGCTGCTCGGGATGCTCGGCGCATACGTCGCGCTCGTCGCGCCGATCGGCTTCTCGCTCTCACTCCGCGTGCAAGAACTCGCGCCCGCCAACGTCGAGGTTCTCGGCTACATCATCGGTATCGGAGCGATCGTGACGACCATCACCGGGCCGCTCATCGGTCTGTGGAGCGACCGGACCCGTTCGCGCCTGGGGCGTCGTCGGCAGTTCGCGCTCGGAGGCGCGGTGCTCGGCTTCCTGGGTCTCGTCGTCATCGCCGCCGCCGGAAACGTGCCCGTCGTGCTCATCGGATGGGTCTTCGCCGCCATGGGATGGACGGCCTCGATGAACTCGCTGCTGCAGTCCCAGGCAGACCGACTGCCCGAATCGCAGTACGGCCGTGTCGCCGGTCTGACCGGCTTCGTTCAGATGGCCGCGCCGGTGTTGGGAGTGGGTCTCGCCAGTGCGTTCGTCGGCAACAACTTTCTCGTGTTCCTCGTGCCCGGAGGGGTGGGGCTCGTGCTGCTCTTCCTCTGGTTCCTTCTGGTGCCCGAGCGTGACACCCGTCAGGCCGAGTTCAGCGAGCGGCTGAGCACCCGCAACGTGCTGCGCAGCATGGTCTTCAACCCGCGCCAGTACCCCGACTTCGCGTGGAACTGGCTGGCGCGACTGCTCTTCATGACGGGCGTGACCTTTTCCACCACCTTCACCTCGCTGTTCTTCGCGTCACGCTTGAGCGAAGGCGGGCAGGTCGCCGACATCGGCGGCGTCATCGTCGTCATCTCGCTCGTGAGCCTCGTCGTCACGGGTGTCGGAGCTCTCGCGGGCGGATTCCTGTCTGACAGGCTCGGTCGTCGCAAGATCTTCGTTCTCGCGTCGGGAATCGTCTACACCGTTGGTGCCCTCACGCTCGCGTTCGGCGGCAGCAACTTCGGGATTCTCATCGCCGGCTCGGCCATGACCGGGCTCGCGCTCGGCGTGTTCTCCTCGGTGGATCAGGCCCTCGTGCTCACGGTGCTGCCGGAGAAAGAGAGCGCTGCGGGTCGTTTTCTCGGAATCAACGGGTACTCGACGTCGATCGCGCAAGCCGTCGCCCCGCTCATCGCCGCACCGCTCATCCTCATCGGGGTCACCGGCGACGACAGAAACTACGGGCTGCTCTTTCTCGTGGCCGCGGTGTGCACCATCACCGCCGGGATCATCGTGCAGTGGAAAGTGCGCAGCGTGCGTTAAGCCCGCCGACCACCCGCCACAATCCCCTTGGAGTCGAACAGATGACGAAGACGCTTTTCACCGACGACTGGACGTTTCACCGCGAGGGCGACGTGGAGGGCGTTCCCGTGCGCCTGCCCCACGACGCCATGATCGGCGAGCCCCGCGTCGCGCAGGGAGGCACAGACAACCACGGCGGGTTCTTTCCCGGCGGTGTCTACGTCTACCGGAAGCGGTGGACCGCCCCGCAGGATGTCGTGGAGCGCGAGTACTTCGTCGAGTTCGAGGGGGTCTTCGGCGAGTGTCACGTCGTCGTCGACGGCGTCCGGGTGGGCGGCAGCACCAGCCCCTACCGCGCCTTCCGGCTTCCGCTCGGCGTTCTGACCCCCGGTTCCGCAAGCCTCATCGAGGTGCATGTCGATAACAGCGCGGTGCCGAACAGTCGGTGGTACACGGGCTCGGGGATCTACCGACCGGTGTGGCTCGACTCCGTCGGTGCGGCGGCGATCGCGCAAGACGGCATCAGCATCGTGACGACGTCGGTCGACGGCGGGCCCCGGCACTCTGACGCATCAGTCGACGTGTCCGTCCGCGTGCGCGGGGCGTTGCCGCCGACCGCCCAGGTCGTCACAGAGTTCTCGTTCGACGGTCAGCTCGTCGCACGCCGGAAGAGCGGGGTGCAGGGCGGCATCGCCGCACTCGATGTGCCCGTTCCGTCGGCCCACCTCTGGTCTGCCGACCGACCCGCTCTCTATGACGTGCGCGTCTCCCTCGTCGTCGACGGAGTCGAGCTCGACTCGCGGAGCGTGCGCTCGGGTATCCGCACCATCGGTGTGGACGCGCGGAACGGACTCCGCGTGAACGGGCGGCACGTGCTCTTACGAGGAACAGCGGTGCACCACGACAACGGTCCGCTGGGGGCGGCGACCTTCGCCGCCGCAGAGCGGCGCCGCGCGCGCCTGTTGAAGGAGGCGGGATACAACGCCATCCGGAGCGCCCACAATCCTCTCTCCCGCGCCTTCCTCGATGCGTGCGACGAGATCGGTTTGTATGTCATGGACGAACTCTCCGACGTCTGGTTCGGCAGGAAGACACCTCACGACGGCGCTCCGCTGTTCCGCGGAGAATGGCGGGCGGATGCCGCGGCCATGATCCAGGAGGATCGCAATCGGCCCTCCGTCATCATGTACTCGATCGGCAACGAGATCGCGGAAGCGGCGGTCGACGCAGGCGTCGACCTCGCCGAAGAGATCACCTCGTTCTTCACCGAGCTCGACCCCACCCGCCCGACGACGATCGCCGTCAACCCGCTCTTGGCGATGATGTCGGCGCGAGCGAAACCCAGCGACGATCACGAGGAGAAGCCCCTCGAGCGCACTCCGGCGACGAGCACCGCGGCCAACATGCTCACGGCGAAGCTCGGTCGCATGATGGTTCTCGCCTCCACCCTTCCCGCCGCCGACAAGGCCACGCGTGCCGTGTTCGACCGCGTGGATATCGCGGGATACAACTACGGATTCGCGAGTTACGCGCGCGCCAGGCGCCGATACCCCGACCGCGTCATCGTCGGAACCGAGTCGATGCACGGCGACCTGCCGGCGATCTGGAAGCGGGTCACCTCGGTTGCCGGTGTGATCGGTGACTTCAGCTGGACGGGCTGGGACTACCTCGGCGAGGTCGGCCTCGGGTACTGGACCTACGGTTCGGAGCCCGGCGGAATCGCCAAACCCTTTCCGGGTGTTCTCGCGGGCTGCGGGGCGTTCGACATCACTGGCTCCGCCGGCGCCACCGTTCTTCTCGCCCAGGCGGTGTGGGGCATCACCGCGAAACCGGGGATCGCCGTGCGCTCCTTGGACCGAGCGGGGCAGCGCGCGAACAAGACACCGTGGCTGGCGACGGACGCGGTGCAGAGCTGGTCGTGGCGAGGGCACTCGGGCGTCGCCGAGGTCGAGGTCTACTCCGGCGACGATCACGTGGAGCTCCTGATCAACGGGCGCTCCCTCGGCCGCCGAACGGCCGGCCCGAAACGCGGCTACCTCGCACGATTCCGCGTGCCCTATGAGCCCGGCGAGTTGGTCGCGATCGGCTACCGGCGAGGCGTCGAATCGGGTCGCAGTTCACTTCGTTCCGCGGCACCGGCCCGCGTGCGCCTTCGCGCGGAGACCGACGAACTCCACGGGCCCGACGACTTGGCCTATGTTTGGGTCGAACTCGCCGACGACGACGGGATCGTCGAAGTCGGGGCGGAGGACCGGGTGACCGTGAGCGTCTCCGGCGCGGGGACTCTCGCCGCCGTCGGAAGCGCGACACCGTCCACCTCCGAGAGCCTCGTCGCCTCGACCCGGACGACCTATCGCGGTCGTGCCATTGCCATCGTCCGCGGCGCGAACGAGAGTGGTGATGTCGTCATCACTGTCACATCCGAGAGACACGGTGAGACCGCGATGACCATTCATTCCCTCGGCGCCGAACCCACCGCTGCGCCAGTCGGGGCCACGAACACCGAGGAGACGTCACTGTGACTCCGACCGAACCGATTCTCGCCGGGTTCTACCCGGACCCGTCGATCTGCCGGGTCGGTGAGACCTACTACCTGATCACCTCGAGCTTCGAGTACCTGCCCGGCATCCCGATCCACACGAGCACAGACCTCGTGGAGTGGCATTTCGTCGCAAACGCCTTGACGCGCACGGGCCAGATCGCGGAGCACGGCGGGTATCCGAGCGCGGGTATCTTCGCTCCCACGATCCGCCACCACGCTGGTCGGTTCTGGATCATCGGCACGGATGTCAACGGCATTCCCCTCGGGCAGGGACACTTTCTCATCCACGCCACCGATGCCGCCGGACCGTGGTCGGATCCGGTCTACATCTCCGGGGCGATGGGGATCGACCCCGACATCGCGTGGGATCGGGAAGGCACTGCCCACGTCACGTGGTGTTCACTCAACCCCGACGAGCCGAGCATCCTGTCGGCACCCGTCGATACCGAGACGGGCGCATTCATCGCACCACCCCGGCAGCTGTGGCAAGGCACCGGGCTGTCTTTCCCCGAGGGCCCCCACCTGTATCAGATCGACGACTGGTGGTACCTGCTTCTCGCCGAGGGCGGCACCGAGCGCGGCCACGCCGTGACGATCGCTCGCTCTCCTAGCCTCGACGACCCGTTCGACGCAGCGCCGAGCAACCCCATTCTGAGCCACAGGAGCCTGCCTCACGAGGTGCAGAACACCGGGCACGCCGACCTCGTCGAGCTGCCCGACGGCACGTGGGCCGCCGTGCATCTGGGCGTGCGACCTCGCGGTCAGACACCGGGCTTCCATGTGAACGGGCGGGAGTCGTTCGTGGTCGGCATCGACTGGGTCGACGGTTGGCCCGTTCCGGACGAGACGCGGTTCACTGTTCCTCCCACAGACCGTTCGTTCACCGACCGATTCGACGCAACCGCTCTGCACGGCCGATGGCTGGGGGTCGGGCGTTTCCCTGAGACGTTCGCTCGGCCTGCACCCGAGGGCGGTCTCGTCATCGACGCCGAGAGTCGTCCCGGGCGAGCGATGCTGGCGGCGCGCGCCACCGACGCGGTGTGGGCGGCGTCGACTCGATTCGACGCCGCGACGGGGGTCGGCAGATTTCTCGTGCGGATCGACGATACGCACTGGTACGGACTCACCTACGACGGCAGCACTGTGGAGGCGACGATCGCCATCGGTCCGATCGAGCACAGCGTCGGGCAGTGGAGCGTCTCGCCTGGCAGCGTTCCGACCCTCCTGATGCGCGCTAAGGCGCCGCGCCCTCTGCCCCACGGTGCGACATCGGAACCGGACCTCGTCGAGCTCGCGCTCGAGTCGGAGGGCACGGAGCACAGTTTCGGCGAGTTCGACGGGCGCTATCTCTCCACGGAAGTTGCGGGCGGGTTCACCGGACGCGTCTTCGGAGTGCAAGCTCTCAGCGGTCGGATCCGCGTGGATGAGATCCGATACGCAGCCGAGACCTCGCTCTAGGCGCTGGCCCGCTCGACGATCTCGACCCGCACGTCGACGTCGATCGGGGCGTCGTCGGACTTGTCGAGACCGCGGAGGAGTGAACGCAAAGACGCCGCGAGCACCTCTGACGCGTCGTAACCGACCGTGGTCAGGGGCGGGATCGTGAGCCTCGAGAGCGGCGTGTTGTCCATGCCGATCAGGGCGAGGTCCTCCGGCACCGACCACCCGCGTTGCGTGGCGGCGTAGAGCAGGGCCGTGGCGACATCGTCGTTGTAGCACGCAACAGCGAAGCCCCGCTCCCCGAGATCGTCGAGCGCGGCGGCAGCGGACTCGGGCGTCACCCCGAGGTGGAGCACCCGCGGATCGGGAACACCGCGCCGACGGCACTCGTCGGCGAACTCGAGCTCCCGAGGTGTGCCGAAGGGGTCGGTGCGCTCGTCTTGCAGGTGCGCGTAGGCGAGCTTGCGGTATCCCTTGTCGATGAGGTGACGCGCTTGGATGGCGCCGATCTGTGCATTGACGTCGGCCCCGGACCTCGCGTCGGGTTGGATGACCTCGACGCCGCGCTTTTTGAGCGCGCTCTTCTGACCCTCGGGCATCCCGGTGAGAGTCAGCACCGCTCGAGGTTTCAACCCGGTGGCGAGTCGAGCGAGAGACTCGACGCTGTCTTCGGAGAGCCGGAGAAGGAGAGTCAGCCCGCGCTCGGCGAGCGCCGACGTGAGTGCTCCGTAGATGTCTTGCAGATTGCCGCCGAACGTCGTGTTGGGAACCAACACGATGACGAGGTCGCTCGACCCCCGCGCGAGGGTGCGGCCCGCGGCAGACGGGTGGTAACCGAGTTCGGCGACAGCGTCGGCGACCCGAGCGCGCGTCTCCTCGGTGAACAATTCCTCATGCCCGTTGAGTATCTGGCTGACGGTCGACCGCGATACGCCCGCTCGGTCGGCGACGTCTTGACTGCGAGGGATCATGCGGTGTTCGCTCCTGGGGTCGATGCGCTACCAGGTTAACCGGGATTGACGCGCGTCATCGGTCGAGCCATACTATTGACGCGCGACAATGCGATGACAACGACGTTCGCACACGGACAAAGGATCCCGATGACCGACCTTCCCTATCAGGACGCCTCGCTGCCCACCGCCGCGCGCGTCGACGACCTGCTCGCACGAATGACGATCGAAGAGAAGGCGGGGCAACTGACCCAGTACTTCTGCTTCGGCGAAGTGCCGGAGGGCCTCGACGTCGAGGCTCTGCCCGTCGAGCACCAGGCGTTCCTCCGTCAACCGCAGATGGTGGAGGCCGCTGCGGCACGAGGCGGCGTCGGATCTCTGCTCTTCATCAAAGACGCCGCCGTCGCCAACCGCTACCAGCGGAAGGTCATCGACGGAAGCCGCCACGGCATCCCGCTCATCTTCGGCTTCGACGTGATCCACGGGCTGCGCACGGTGTTCCCCGTGCCACTCGCACAGACGGCATCGTGGGACCCGGCGCTCATCGAGGCGGCGCAGCGGGTGGCCGCACGCGAGGCGCGGGCATCCGGCATCCACTGGACTTTCGCCCCCATGATCGACATCGCCCGCGACCCGCGATGGGGGCGCATCGTCGAGAGCATCGGCGAGGACCCGCACCTCGGTTCCGCGGTCGCCGCCGCGCAAGTGCGCGGCTTCCAGGGCGACTTGAGCCACGAGAACGTGCTCGCGGGCCCCAAGCACTTCGCCGGGTACGGAGCCGCTCGCGGGGGGCGCGACTACGACGACGCCGAAGTGTCGGATTCCGAACTCCGGAACGTGTACCTGCCGC
The DNA here is from genome assembly GCF_046599635.1 of Marisediminicola sp. LYQ134. Classification (NCBI taxonomy): domain Bacteria; kingdom Bacillati; phylum Actinomycetota; class Actinomycetes; order Micrococcales; family Microbacteriaceae; genus Marisediminicola; species Marisediminicola sp. LYQ134. The sequence goes on along the minus strand of NZ_JBKIWP010000002.1, from coordinate 437,963 downwards.
CCTTCGCTGCGGCCATCGAGGCCGGCGCACAGAACATCATGAGCGCCTACATGGACCTCAACGGTGTTCCCGCGAGCGGCAACGCCTGGCTGTTGACCGAGGTGCTGCGCGAGGAACTCGGCTTCACGGGTTTCGTGGTCTCCGACGCCAACGCGGTGAAGTCTCTGGAGGTCCAACACTTCGCGGCAGACGCCACCGACGCCGCAGCGCGGGCGATCGATGCCGGGCTCGACATGGAGATGGCGGTGATGGATCCCGCCTTCGACGCCATTCCCGCAGCGGTGAAGAGCGGCGCGCTCTCGGAGAGTCGGGTCGACTCGGCCGTGCGCCGCGTGCTGTCTGCGAAGTTCCGCCTCGGCCTGTTCGAGAACCCTTTCGCAGACGAGGACACCGCGGAGTCCATCCTCGTCGACCCTGCTCACCGCGAGCTCGCGCAGACATCGGCCGAACGCTCGGCTGTGATGCTCAAGAACGACGGAACACTGCCGATCGCCGGGCCCGCCTCGATCGCTGTGATCGGCCAGCTGGCCGACAGCAAACGGGACACGCTCGGCCCGTGGGTGTTCGGTCACGTCACCGACGAGACGGTGAGCATCCTCGATGGCCTGCGGTCGCGGGTCGGCCCAGACGCCCGTGTCGATTATGCCCCCGGGGTCGGAATCCCCGACCGCATCTTCCCCTCGCCGTTCGACGCTCAGGATCCGGATCCGGGCGGGCAGGCGATCGGGGTGACCGACGATGACGACGCGGCGATCGAACACGCCGTCACCGTGGCGGCGGCGGCCGACGTCGCCGTCGTGGTGGTCGGCGAGCGACAGAACCAGATCGGCGAAACCGCCTCCCGCTCGACACTCGACCTCGCGGGCCGCCAGCTGGAGCTCGTGCAGAGGGTCGTCGAGACCGGCACGCCCGTGGTGGTGGTTCTGATGTCCGGCCGACCGCTCGACGTGCGGTGGATCGATAAGCACGCGTCAGCGATCGTGCAGGCGTGGTACCCCGGCACGCGCGGCGGTGACGCGATCGCGCGCCTCCTCTTCGGAGATGTCTCGCCCGCCGGACGACTCCCGTTCACGTGGCCCCGCCACGTCGGTCAGGTGCCGCTCATCTACTCGCACCTCCGCACCTTCGCGCCGGAGAACCAAGACAAGCGGTACTGGAACGAGCAATCGATTCCTCTCTACCCGTTCGGATACGGCCTGAGCTACGCATCATTCGACTACTCGAACCTGAGGCTCGAGAACGAGACGATCACCGTCGGCGGGAGCGTGGTGGTGTCGGTCGATGTCACCAACACGTCGGAGTTCGATGCCGATGAGGTCGTTCAGCTCTACATCCATCAGCGCTACGGCACCTCGTCGCGGCCTGTGCGCGAGCTCAAGGGGTTCAGTCGTGTCGCGATCGCCGGCGGAGAGACCACGACCGTGACCTTCGAACTCGGTCCCGCCGAGCTCGGCTACTGGAGCGCGGCCACCAGAACCCGCGTGCAGGATGCCACCGTGCTCGACCTCTGGGTGGGCGGCGACTCGACGGCGCCCCTGTCTACGGTCCTCACCGTCGTTGCGAACGGAGCATCCGCATGACCACCACGCCATCCGCCTTTCCGACGGGGTTCTTGTGGGGAGCGTCGTCGGCACCCCATCAGAACGAGGGTGACAACACCAACAGCGACATGTGGGCGCTCGAGCAACTCGAGGGGTCGCCATTCCGCGAGCCCAGCGCCAAGGGGGTCGACGCCTACAACCGGTGGCAAGAAGACATCGACTTGGTCGTCTCGCTCGGGTTCACGGCGTTCCGGTTCGGGATCGAGTGGGCGCGAGTCGAGCCGGAGCAGGGCGTCATCGACCCGGACGCTCTCGCGCACTATCGACGGATCATCGATTACTGCCTCTCTCAGGGAGTCGACCCGGTCATCACGCTGCATCACTTCTCCAGCCCGCTCTGGTTCGCCCAAGCGGGGGGCTGGGGAGCGCCCGAAGCCACCGACCGTTTCGGTGCTTACGTCTCGGCCGTGACACCGATCCTCGAGGGGGTCACCTGGGTCGCGACCATCAACGAGCCGAACATCTTCGCGGTCATGCACCAGATGTCGATCCCCCTGCAGTACCCGGACCCCACCGCCGTGTTCGCGCAGTTGGCGGAGGCCCACGGTGTCTCTGACTCGGATGCCGGGCTCAACGCCTTCTCGATGCCCGCGCCGACGGAAGAAGCGGCGCGGATCATGCTCGCGGCCCACGAGCGCGCTCGAGCCATTCTGCACGAGAAGACGAGCGTGAAGGTCGGCTGGACGGTAGCCATCCAGGGGCTCGTTGCCCGCGAGGGTTACGAAGACCGGCTCGACCACTACCGCCGAATCTGGGAAGACATCTACCTCGAGGCGTCACGAGACGACGACTGGGTGGGCGTGCAGTCGTATACGAGCCAGCTCGTCGGACCGAACGGCCTCGAGGGAGCCCCGGCGGGCTCCGAAGTCACCCAGGTGGGGTGGGCGTATCGACCCGACGCGCTCGAGATGGCCCTCAGACGCACGTGGGAGGTCACGGGGGGAACTCCCATGCTCGTCACAGAGAACGGGATCGCCACGACCGACGACACCCGTCGGATCGACTACACCACGGGGGCGCTCGAGGGGCTGGCGCGCGCTGTCGCAGATGGGCTCGACATCCGCGGTTACCTGCACTGGACCTTCATCGACAACTTCGAGTGGGTGCACGGATACGACATCACCTTCGGTCTCGTCGCCGTCGACCGCACGACCTTCGAGCGCAGCCCGAAGCCGAGCGCCTACTGGCTTGGCGAGGTCGCGCGCAGCAACGGCGCGACGATCGCGCACTGAACGGGCGGCGCGAAGACCTCAGCGCGTGACGTGGTCAGCGTCTCCGTTCGGTAGCGGGTTGCTCAAGGCGTTGATGATGAATTGGGCGACCGCGTCAGCCCGGGCCATGCCGATGGGCTGGCCGGGATCGCCGTGGCGCAGCGCCACCTGCATCACACCGACCATGAGTGCGCGCGTCAGGCCGGGGTCGGTCAGAGGAGCGAACTCGCCGACCTCGACACCGGCCTGCACCACGTCGACGATGGTGTCGCCGATCAGGTCGCGAGCAGGGATGACCGCATCGGTCAGCCGCTCTTGCCCGATGGTTCGTTCTATCGACTGCATCGCGAGAAACGCTCTGGTGCTCTGCGCGAAATCGACCAGGAGAACCGTGACGATCTCGCGAAGGCGCTGAGAAGGCGCGAGGGAGGAGTCCGTCGCGCCGCGACTCGAGACCGCGTCATACACGTCCGCACTCCCGCGCGTGGCCGTCGCGACCAGAAGGGTGAGCGTGTCGGGTGCGTAGTTGTAGACGGCGGTGCGGGCGACACCCGACCGCTCGGACACGTCGCGCATCGAAATGGATTCGAAGGGGCGCTCGAGGATGAGAGCGTCCATCGCATCGAGCAGTTCGTTCCAGACATGAGCCTTGTGCTCGGCGATCGTTCCGGAGCTGATCTTGGGCATTGCTACTCCTCTCTCACTCGTTCGGATGTATTTGACATCACGTCAAATACATAATTACATTATGTCATGAAAGCACACAAGACGGATGTCGCACTGCAGGCGAGAACGAAGACGGCGGTCATCGCCCTCGGAGCGCTTTACGTCGGCGCCGTGCTCTGGGTGACGCTTCGGCCTGTTCCTTTCGCGACGGAGGGCGCCGAACCGCGGCTGAGCATTCTCAACCCGGAGGCGTGGACGAGCGCGTCGTCGTGGACCGACGGGAGACCCCTCGAGGTCGCGCTCAACGTGCTGATGTTCATCCCCGTCGGCGTGGTGACAGGACTCCTGTGCCGCGGTTCGGCTCGCTTGACGCTCCCGCTGGCACTGACCCTGGCGATCGAGCTGGCGCAGATTCCGCTGGATCGCATCTCGCACCCTCGCGACCTTCTCGCCAACGCGATCGGCGGACTACTCGGCGTCGCCCTGGCGACTCGTTCTCGACCGTGGCGGCGAGAACGAATGCAGACCTCGCGGCGCTCCACGCTCGGATTCGGGACGCACAGCCCGGACTGAGACGGTCAGTTCGTGACGAGGTGCATGCCGGTGCGCGCCGGTGCCACGTCGACGAAGCCGCGAGACTCGTAGAGTCGTCGGCCCGGAGGGTCTGCCGTGAGGGTGACGTAGGCGCCCGCCGGAACCTCGGCGTGAATCTGCTCGAGAAGCGAGTCGAGGATGACCGAACCGATGCCGCGACCCTGGTGCTCGGGGAGCGTAGCCATGTCGGCCACGAGGAAGTACCAGGCGCCGTCGCCCACGAGACGCCCCATTCCGACGACGCCACCCGAGGCGTCGACCACGTGTCGGAACGCCCACGACCCGGTGATCGCGGCGGAGCCCTGCTCGGCGGTCTTGACCGAGAGCCCGCTCTCCCGTCGCAGCCGCACGTAGTCGTCCGTCGAGGGCGCACCGTCGACGAGGCGATACCCCGCCGCGAGCGTCACAGCGTCACCTCCGCATGCGTGGCGACACCGAACTGTCGACCCGGGTAGCGGAGCCCCCGGAAGTACATGTTCGTGTGGGCGACGATCTGCTGCGCGGAGATGGTCGTGCCGTCGTGCTCAGCGTCGACCGTCGTGTGGGCGTCGGACACGAGCGTGACGTCGAACCCCCGAGCCGCGGCCGCCTGCGTGGTCGTGCGGATGCAGAAATCGCTCTGCGCCCCGGCGACGACGAGGCGGGTCACCTCGCGCTCGGCGAGCACCTCGGTGCGGTCGGTGTCGGCGAACGAGTCGCGGTAGGTCTTGCGCACGAGCGACTCGTCGGGCCGCCGTTGCAGTGGAGGCGCAAGCATCCACCCCTCGCTTTCTTCAGGGAAGTGCGCGTGGTCCTGCACCCAGATGACGGGCACGTCGTTCTCGCGAGCGCGATCGACGAGTGCCGCGGTGCGGTTCACGACCCCGGAAGCGTCGACACAGTCGGCCACGACTCCGACCTGCAGGTCGATCACGAGCAGCGCTGTTGAGGAGGGCATACAGGGATCCTCGCACTCCGAGCCGGCCGGCGAGACCTCAGCCCCGGATGGCGCGGGCGACCGTGTCGACGGCGCTGTCGACGAGCGCCCGGCGGGCTGCATCGTCATCTCGCTCAGACTCGTAGACGAAGACAGAAGAGCCGCGATTCGCGCCGCAATAGTCGACGATGCCGTGCTCGATCTGCTTGCGGATGGCCTGCTCGTAGCCGTGTCGCTCATAGGTCTCGGCGGCGTCACCGGCGACGAAGAGGAGGTGAACCGTGAGCCGACCCAGCTTGCGGCGGGTTCCCTCGGTGGGTTCGATCTCGAAAGCCCACCCGTTGATGAACACGCGGTCGACCCAGCCTTTCAGGAGCGCCGGCATCGACCACCAGTAGACAGGGAAGACCAAGACGACATGGTCGGCCTCATCGAGGCGGCGCTGTTCGCGGGCGACGTCGGCAGGGAGTTCCCCGTCGCCGCGATACCTGTCACGGTCGGCCGGGCCGAAACGCGGATCGAAGCCCTCCGCGGCGAGGTCGGCCACGGCCACCGCGCTCTGCCCCAGCGCGGTCTCGAGTTGTCGGGCGATGCTCGCGGTGAGCGAATCCTGGTCGGGGTGGGCGGTGACGATGAGGGTGTTCACACTGACACTCAAGGCGCCGGGGCCCGCCGCCTATTCCGCAGCGCCCACCACCGCTCGGCATCGTCGCGCGGGCAATAGCCTGGATCGATGAGCTCCGACGACTGGCAACACCGCGTTGACGCGCTGTGGGCTGACGACACCATGGACGACCAGCAGCGGGTCATCCGAATGCGGGCCCTCGCGGATGACGCACCGCACCCTGCCCTCGCCGAGTTCGAGCTCGGCGGCGCACTCGACTCCGCCGGACGCGAAGCCGAAGCACATGTGCACTACGCCGCCGCAACCGCAGCCGGACTCGACACGGTGGACACCGACCGAGCGGCACGGATGATCGTGCAGCACGCGTCGACGCTGCGCAACCTCGGCAGAATCGACGAGGCGATCGCGATGCTCAGTGCGGCACCCGAGCACCCCGCGACCGGGGCCGCCCCGCGAGTCTTTCTCGCTCTCGCCCTGCACAGCGCGGGTCGTCACGACGAGGCGCTCCGCGTGGCGATCGAGGCCATCGAGCCGACCCTCCCGCGCTACAACCGTTCCGTGCGCGCCTACGCGGAGGCGCTCACCGCGCGCTGAGCCGCCTCGAGCCCGACGCCGGTGATACGGCACACGTCTGCGACAACGACGAAGGCGACACCCCCGAGGGGACGCCGCCTTCGCGCTGATCGAAGCGGTCTACTTGAAGGCGTCTTTGACGTCTTCGCCGGCCTTCTTGACGGAGGCCGCAGACTGGTCCTTCTGGCCTTCGGCCTTCAGGTCTTCGTCGTTGCGGTGTTCGCCGACGGCTTCCTTCACCTTGCCGGTGAGATCCTGTGCGGCGTTCTTGATCTTGTCATCGAGTCCCATAATTACCTCCTTTGGCGGACATGTGCGACAGACACTATTCCTCGAAGCAGCGAGGAGCGAGGAGACGGGTTCCGCCCTTTCGCAACGCGGCTTAAGGGGCGAACGTCACCCCTTGAACGTGCCGGCGATGATCGCTTCGGTCTCGGCGCGCTGCTTCTTCCCCCAGGTCTCGCGGGTTAGGAGAGCACCCACGAGTCCGATGACTCCGCAGCCCATGTAGACGAGCGCGACGCCGCCGAACCCGAGCGGCACGGCCACCGCGGCCGCGATAAGAGGAATGAACCCGGAGATCGCCGCCGAGAATTGGTATCCGAGCGACGCTCCCGAGGTGCGGGTGCTCGTGGGGAACAGTTCGGAAAACCACGCACCCTGAGTTCCCGCGAGCATGTCGTGGATGATCGTCAGGCCGAAGATGTAGGCGAACACGATCAGTGCCGCGCTCCCCGTGTTGACGAGCCCGAATAGCGGGAACCCGAAAGCGATGAGGAGGACGGTCCCGACGATGTAGACGGGCTTGCGCCCCACCCTGTCACCGAGCGCACCCCAGAGAATTGTCGCCCCCACTCCGAGCGCCGCGGCGATCACCAAACCGGTCAGGGCGACAGCGCGGTCGGCTATCGGCTCCTCCCCCGCACTGATGTAGGAGATCAAATAGGTGACGATCACGTAGAACCCGCCGGATTCGGCCAGTCGCAGGGAGATGGTGCGCAAAACGTTGCGCCAGTCGCTCTTGAGCACCGAGATGATCGGGTTCTTCTCGAGCTCCCCCGCCGCTTTGGCTTCTTCAAACTCAGGCGATTCGCTCACCTTCAGACGAATGACGATGCCCGCGACGATGAGCACGGCGCTGAGGAGGAAAGGCAGTCGCCAAGCCAACTCGCTGTCGAGCCCGACCGTGGCCAGGAAGACCAGGTTGGCGAGCAGGAGGCCGAGTGGAACTCCCGCCTGGGGGATACCCGTGTAGCGCCCGCGCTGCTTCCACGGCGCGTGCTCGAAGGTCATGAGGATCGCCCCACCCCACTCGGCACCGAACGCGAGCCCCTGGATGATGCGAATGGCCGTGAGCAGGATGGGCGCCAGCACTCCCACCTGGCTGTACGTCGGCAGTACACCGATCAGTACTGTCGCGAACCCCATGATGAGGAGAGCACCCACTAGCACCGGTTTGCGCCCGTACTTGTCGCCGAGGTACCCGCCGATGATCCCCCCAAGCGGTCGCATCGCGAACCCAATTCCGAAGGTGAGGAATCCGAGCAACACCCCGACCACGGGGTCGTCGGCGTTGAAGAAGGCATCACCGAAGTAGAGCGCGGCAGCGGTGCCGTATGCCAAGAAGTCGTAGTTCTCGATCGTCGTGCCGACGGCACTTCCGATCGCCGTCTTGCGCTTGTCGGGGGAACCGTTGCGCGCACGTTCCGCCAGCTGGCGGTCGGCCACGGGGTGGGTTGTCATGATTTATCTCCTTTGATAATTGGCGAGTTTCGCCCGCAGGGGTGGCACGCCGTCGAAGGAGTCCCGGGTTCGCCCGGGCCGGAAATCAGTGCCCGGGGTAGGTTCCTCCGACGTTGCCGATCTTGTAGAAGTCGTGAATGTGTTCGCTGACGAGTCGAGCGGCGCCTGCGGCGTCTTTGTCGGTGATGGCCTGCAGGATGCCTCGATGCTCCTGCCGCACGGTCACGGCCGTGCGTCGCCAGTCATCGAGCCGGTCGTATGCCTCGATCATCTGTCGGTGGATGGCGACCCTCAGTGAGCCCATGAGATGAGCGGTGAGGGTGTTCCCGGTGGATTCCGCGATCGTGACGTGGAAGGCGGTGTCGAGGCGGTTGAATTCGTGGGCCTCGATGCCGGGTGCCTCCATGTCGTCGAGGATGCTTGCCAGCCGGGTGTGGTCGATGTCGGTCGATCTATAGGCCGCCTCCGAGCACGACCATGTCTCGAGCGCCACCCGAGTGTCGAGCACGTCGGTCGAGTCGAAGTGTCCGAGAGCGAGTTGCAGCTTGAGCAGGTTGACAAACCCGGGCCCCGGCGCACTGAGCAGCACAGCGCCGCCATCCACCCCGCCCCCGCGACGGATATCCACCACTCCGAGCGCCTCGAGCACCCGGAGCGATTCGCGCAGCGACGGACGTGACACACCCAGCAGCAGTGCCAGATCGCGTTCGCTCGGCAAACGGTCGCCGGCCTTCAGGCGTCCGTCGAGGATGCGCTCCTCGATCTGTGACATGACCTGTTCGTAGGTACGAACCCGTTGAACGGGCTGCCACCCTTCGGCTGTCGTCACGTTCGATGCACCCCTGAGCCTGATGTTCACGGGGACGCGCCGCCCCGGTTGCGATCATTCTAGGTTCCACGACGGGCGGCGCTCAGGCGGAGACCGCGGCGGCAGAGGAGTGCTCGGCACGGAATTCGTTTTCGAGTTCACGGCGGAACTGCACCGCGAGCTGGCTTTCGTCGAGCTCGACGTCGTTCCACGACACGGTCGTGTCTTTCGGAACGTCACGAATGAGTCGCGCTCCGTGCGCGAGCCCGAGAGGCAACGCCTCGCGTTCGAGCGAGAGGTGTGCTGGGGCGAGTTTGCCGAAGACCGTGTAGCCGCCTTCGCCGTCGAGGGTGTCTCCGGCGCGAAGCGCTTTCTTGGTCGTGGTCACGACATCGCCCCGGAAGCCGGTGGGGCTTCCCGTCGCCTCGTTGCGCAGCACGGCGGCCGCGATGCTGACATTCAGTTCGAGCCCGATCATGTGGTACGGCCGGTACAGAGATCCATAGCGACCCGTGTCGTCGGTGTGCACTCCGTATTCGGCGAAGCACTGGACCGCGTAATCGGTGGTCGCTTCGAAGGTGACGTAGACGCCCCATCGGAGGTTGTCGGGCACCTCGGTGCCGTCGCGGTACATGCTCGACGCGATTTCGACGGTGCCCCGTCGCGTGAGGCTTCCGCCGGCGAGGCGGTTCTCGCGAAAGACTGTCGGAAGGTCCGCCTTGCTCGCCGCGGGGAAGAGCAGGCCTTCCTCCTGGGGGATCAGGCCTGTGCCGTTCGCCACCGCGGCCATCTCGATCGCGGATTTGGTGCCGTCGAGAAACGAGTTGAACATCTTGGGGTTGTAGTCGCCCGATTCGAGTTGCTCGGCGGTGAAGCCGTAGTAGTCCCACACCGTGTCGGGGGTGGAGTAGTTGTACTCGGGCAGGTACTTGGTTCCCTTGCCCGCCGCAACCACATCGAAGCCGACGGTGCGGCACCAGTCGACGAGCTCGCAGATCAGGGCCGGCTGATCGCCGTAGGCCATCGCATAGACGACACCGGCTGCTTCGGCGCGGCGCTGCAGCAGCGGGCCGACCATGCAATCCGCTTCGACGTTGACCATGACCACGTGCTTGCCGTTGTCGATCGCCCGGACCGCGTGATACGTGCCGATGAGCGGGTTGCCGGTGATCTCTAGGATGACCTCGACTTCGGAGCGAGCGATCAACTCGTCTGCGCTTTCGGTCACGAACGTGCTGCCGGTTCGCACTGCTTCGTCGAATGAGCCAGCCGCATACCGCTCCTCCGGCCACCCGGTGCGCTGAAGGGCTCCGCGCGCTTTCGGAATGTCGATGTCGGCGACACCGACGACATGGATGCCTGCCGAGCCGAGCGCCTGGGTGAGGAACATCGAACTGAATTTGCCGGCGCCGATCACACCGACGCGAATCGGCCCGGCGAGCTCTCGCCGAGCTTCCAGCAGTGAGAACAGGTTCATCGAACTACTCCCTTGTAGGTCCAATTGGCCTGATGGTCAGACCATGTAACCAAGAGAATGACGAAGGACGAGCGGTTTGTCAAGAGTCCGCCGACAGAGGCAGCGCAGAGAGGGGCCAGGAGCCGCAAGGCAACACCGACCCCCTGCCGCCCGTCACATCGAAGTGGCAGCGGCAACTCTCGGTCGCCTCGCGCGCGGCATCGCCGTGACGGCGAGCGCCGTGGTGGCCGCGAGGTAGATCACTTGGATGATCGTGCGCGGCACGAGGGTCTGCGACCACGCGAGGTCGGTCGACGTGAGGGCGAGGCTGACGTTCGCCGGGAACATCGCCACGAGAAGCAGGGAGAGCCCGATCGCAGCCCACGGAGTGAGGCGGCGCGACGCCATAGCTCCGGCGGCGGCGAGCTCGAGCAGCCCCGTGATGGTGACGATGACCTCGGGCAGCGGCAGGGCAGCGGGGACCATCGCGATCATCGCGTCGCGCATGCCCACGAAGTGGCTGACTCCCGACACGAGGAACATCGCGGCGACACCGATGCGCAGCGAGACGACGACATCCGCCCGACGATGCGGACCACGTAGCGCGGTCACAACGAGAGCGGCACCGGATGCTGCGGCGAGAACTATGAGGGGAACCACGAGCCACCTTCGATCAATTGGATATCTACAGTATCCAGTATTGGGTAGCGGTAGTATCTAATGCAAGCGGAAAGGCGATGGATGCGTATCTCAGAACTCTCGGCGGCGAGCGGCGTCTCTATCCCGACACTCAAGTTCTACTTGCGGGAGGGCATGCTCGAGCGAGGCGACGTGACCTCGCCGACCCGGGCCGACTACGGCTCAGAGCATCTCGAGCGGGTCGCGCTGATCGGCGCACTGACCTCCGTGCGGGGGTTGCCGATCGCCAGAGTGCAGCAGATCCTCGCGATCGTCGATGGCGCACACGACGACCCGGTCGACGCCATGGGCCGTGCGGTCGCCGCCCTGCCGCCCTACGACAACGAGTCGCAATCGGATGACGTCTCCGACGCGCTCGACGCTACCGCTGCCGAGTTTCCCCGAGCCCAGCATGCGGCCCGCGCACTGGGCTTCGCTTTCGACCCCGCGTATCCGGCGACCCGCCAACTCGAGGCGGCACTCGAGGGGCTCGACAACGCGGGCCTGCCATGGAATCCCGACGTCGCGCGGCGATACCGTGACGCGCTCGTCCCCCTGGCTGAAGAGGAGCTCGCGCCGATGAACACCATGACGCCTCACGAATCAGTGAGCTACGCCGTTCTCGGCACGGCGCTATACGAGCCGGTCATTCTCGCCATCCGGCGGCTGGCCCACCGAGATCGGGTCGTCGACCACCCGACAGGCCAGGCCTGACTCGGGTTTACTGATCCGACCGGAGACCGACCGGAACCGCGATGTCGTCGAGTCTAGGAAGCGAGAGCGGGGACGAGCGTGCGCGCGGCGCGGGCCTCGACGCGTCGCTTGAGCGCCTGGTTGAACGCGGCGTATCCGCCCTCGTTGTGGTTCTTGGCGAAGAAGCCCTCGAACGGCCGCGTGAGCGACCCCGAGAAGGTCTCGGTGTTGTGCAGGCGAGTCGAGCCGCCAGCCAGGCGCTCGAGGGTGAAGTTGTGCTCGCCGAGAAACAGGCCCGCCGTGAGGATCTTCGCCGACCACTGCAGTTCGCGGCCCGCGGTCACCGCCGTGACGGTCGAGGAGAACCAGAAACCGGGCATGCGCATCTTCAGCGCCGAACCGAGCTCGGGCTCACCGTCGATACGCGAGAAGTTGCTCCACTCGCCGTACCCGGAGAAGTCGGAGAGCACCTCCCAGACCTCCTCGGGGGTAGCTGCGATGTCGATCGTGGTGGCGAGGACGATGCTCATGGTCGTATCCGTTCGATGGGTGAAGCGGAGGAGATGGAGTGCACTCGGTGAGTACGAAGCTAGTCTGCATCGCCAATTAGCTAATGTCAATAGCTTTGCGAATCGACGGACTAGCCGCCAGCACTCGTCGCTCCGCGCGATGGCGGCTTCACGAAGATCGCGAGAACCGCAACCGCGATCGGGAGGGCAGACAGCACGACCGCGGGGAGTATGAAACTGCCACTGATGTCGACGCCGAGGGACAGGGCGATCGGCCCCACCGCGGTGGAGGCGAGGTTTATCGCCGTGGCGACCCCTCGGATCGTGCCGATGTGAGCTGTGCCGTAGTACCGCACGTAGGCAGCGGCCTCCATCCCGCGCAAGCTTCCTCCCGCCGCACCCAGCACGAGGCCGTAGAGCAGCGCCGTCGCGCCAGGGGCGACGACAGGCAGGAGCAACAACGAACCGGCGAGGGTGAGCATCGAGAAGATCACGAACAGCTTGGGGCTGATTCGATCGATGAAGACACCGACGAGAAGGGTCGCGGCGATACCCGTGGCGGTCTGTGGCAGGAAATTGGCTGCGGCCTCGAACGGGCTGAGTCCTTGCTCGCCGAGGATCGCGATCTGGTGGAACGCCAGTGCGGTACCGAGCATCCCCGACACCGCCAATGACGCGGCGATGACCCAGAACATGCCGGTGCGCATCGCCTCGCTCAAGGTCCACGACTCGCGCTGAATCACGATCTGCGCGGTGCTCGGATCTTCGAACTCGTGGGGGCGCCGGCTGCGGCCCGGCAGAATGAAAGCGAGAGGAATCACCACAGCGGCGACGACGAGTGCCTCCCAGCGCCAGGCCGAATGGATTCCGACGACGGAGATGAGCCGCTCCAAGCCGACCGGGGCGAGCGATATGCCGGCCGAACCGATGGCGCTCGTGACACCGAGAGCAAGTCCGCGGTGGCGGGAGATCGACCGAGCGACGGCCGTGGTTGCGGCGAGACTCAAGGCGCCCTGGCCGAGCATCCGCACCCCGACGAAGCCCCCGGTCAGCCCCCAGATGTCGCTCGCGAAACTGAGCGCGAGAAGCACACTCGCGAACACCACACCGATCGCGGCGGTGACCACTCGTGCGCCGAAGCGGTCGAGCGCCCGACCCACGAATGGCTGCGCCGCAGCCCCCACGATCGTGCCGGCGAAGTAGCTCGCTGAGATCTCCGTGCGCGAGATGCCGAGCTCCGAGATGAGCGGGTCGGTGAAGACCGACAGCCCCGCGGTCTGGCCCGGCGCCGTCATCACAGAGATGGCACCGGCCGCGGCGACCAGGAGAGCCCACGGCGCCCACCTCATCGAAGCGCGCCCACCCCTCTCGGCAGGTCCGGTGTCAGAGGTGACCACTGTTGTTGCGTCCTTCCCGTCGCGTCCCTCGGTGACCGAGGGGAGCGGGAGAGGATGTCGAGCTCCGCGCCATCATCGACCGTATCCCGGTACCCCGAGACGGATTACCCCTCGAGGGCGGCCGGCGACGTGCGCCGGCCGGCGCGCGTCGATGTCGGCGCGGTAGCCACTCTCGGTTGACGGGATTTGAGGGCCGGGGACAACCGGGGTCAGTGCCCGCCGCCGAGGTTGCCGACGAGGCGCGTGTGCAGTGAGGTGCTCGCCTCATTCATTCCGACGATCACGACGCGCTTGCCGAGGTGGTCGTACTTGGTCGTGATCGCGTCGAGCGCGGCCACCGTCGATGCATCCCAGATGTGCGACGCCGACACGTCGATGACGACACGCTCGGGGTCGTCGGTGTACTCGAACTGCGTCGTGAGGTCGTTGCTGGAGGCGAAGAACAGGGCTCCGTCGACCGTGTAGACGGCAGTCGGCACGGCCTCACCCTCGGGCACGGTGCGCGTGACCGTGACGAGGTGCGCGACCCGACGCGCGAACGCGACCATCGCGATGATCACCCCGATGACGACGCCGATCGCGAGGTTGTGAGTCACGACGATTGCGATGACCGTGGCGACCATGACGGTCGTCTCGCTCTTGGGCATCCGCTTGAGCGTCGAGAGACGGATGCTGTGCCAATCGAAGGTCAGCACCGAGACGATGATCATCACGGCGACCAACGCGGCCATCGGCACGACGGCGAGGAGATCACCGGTTCCGATCACCAACACCATGAGAAAGACCCCGGCGAGGAAGGTCGAGATGCGCGTGCGCGCCCCGGACGCTTTGACGTTGATCATCGTCTGGCCGATCAGAGCGCAGCCGCCCATTCCGCCGAAGAACCCCGAGACGATGTTCGCCGTCCCCTGCCCGAAGGCCTCCTGGGTCTTGCGCGAGTGGGTGTCGGTGATCTCGTCGACGAGCTTGGCCGCCATGAGGGACTCGAGGATGCCGACGAGCGCCATGCCGAGCGCATACGGCGCGATGATCGTGAACGTCTCGAGAGTGAGGGGCACGTTCGGGAAGAAGAGCGTCGGGAGGCTTCTGGGCAACTCTCCCTGATCACCGATCGTCGGAACCGTGATCGACACCGTGACGGTGATGACCGTGAGCACGACGATGGCCACGAGCGGCGCGGGAACGACCTTCGTGATGCGCGGCATCACGACCATGATGATGATCCCGAATGCGACGAGCGGGTAGACGAGGAACGGCACCCCGAGCAGCTGCGGCAGCTGCGAGGTGAAGATGAGGATCGCGAGCGCGTTGACGAAGCCGACCATGACGCTCCGCGGAATGAAGCGCATGAGCTTCGCGACTCCGGCCGCGGCGAGGATGAGCTGGAAGACTCCCGCGAGGATGACCGTCGCGATGAAGTACTCGAGGCCGTATTCGCGAGCCACAGGCGCGATGACGAGAGCGATCGCGCCCGTCGCGCCGGTGATCATCGCGGGCCGACCACCGATGAACGAGATGACGATCGCCATCACGAAGGTCGAGAACAAACCGACCCTCGGGTCGACGCCCGCGATGATCGAGAACGCGATCGCCTCGGGGATGAGCGCGAGGGCGACGACGAGGCCCGCGAGCACCTCCTTGATGAGGATGCGCGGGGTGCGGAGGGCAGTGAGAACCGACGGATCGGGTTTGTAGCGACTGGGCGGATCGGGCGTGGTGGTGAGGGCCATGGATATCTCCAGGTTGGGGCGCTCGAAGCGAGAAGCCGGGTGGGTGAATTGTGAAGCGCCCCATCGCGCATCCGATCCCGCACGAGAGCGGCGATCGGCGGGTTGTCGAATCGAGATCACTCCGCATCGACGTTCGCGACTCTACCCTAACGTAAGGGTAGAGTGTCAAGGGAAACGAGAGGAGGCACATGTCGACCGAAGCGTCCGAAATCATGACCATGCAGATCGGCGAGCTCGCAGAGAGAACGTCGATGTCGCTTCGCACAATCCGTCACTACGACGACGTCGGACTGTTGAAACCGTCCGGTCGATCCGAGGGCGGTTTCCGCCTCTACACGCAGCACGACCTGGAACAACTCCTGCTCATACGTCGCATGAAGCCCCTGGGCTTCACTCTCGATGAGATGGCCGAGCTCGTGCGCATCATCAGTGATCTGCACGGGGGCGCCCCCGGCTCCGACAGCCCAGAATTGCGTTCCGAGCTGAAGAATTTCATCCACCAGGTCACCGAGCGTCGCGCCAAGCTCGAGGACTATCTGGTGAGGGCAGACGAGTTGCTCGAGCTCCTGGTACACCAGTGAGCGAGTTGCACGAGACCGCGGTCGCGGAGCACTATCCCGCACCATTCGAAGCCCAGTAGCTGACGTCGCGCGTCTCGCCGCCGTTTCGCACTTGACGGTCTCGAGTGTGGTTGACGCCCACCGAGCCCCGTCCCGACACCGAAACAGCCGACCCCTCGTCACGATTCGACGACACAAAGGACTTCCGCATGAATACGAACGTTTCTCGCTGGACCGCCGCCCTACCGTCACTGAAGACGGGTCCCTCATTCTCAGTCGGCCAGCTCGCCGTGAAGCACCTCAGCGGCGTGCTGCGGTGGCTCAACGAACGCATCTTCTTTCCCATCCGCCGCCGATACCTCGTGAATCTCCTCACGCCCCGGCTGATCGGAAAGACATCGGTGCTCGACCTCGGGTCATCCGACGGAGGCCTGGCTGCGTCGATCCGCGACCGCCTCGCATCGGATGGACACATCGTCGAGTTCACTGGAGCCGATGTGCGCCGCCAGCCCGTCGTGCGCATCCCCACCGTCTCCTACCAGGGTGATCGCCTGCCGTTCGACGACGATTCGTTCGACAGCGTGCTGCTCATCGACGTTCTCCATCACACCGACGACCCCGAGGTCGTGCTCCGCGAGGCGGCTCGGGTTTCGCGAGGGTCGGTGATCGTGAAGGACCACTACTACGAGAACGAGGCGCAACACCGCCGCCTCCAGCGATCCGACTACATCGGAAACGCTCCCTACGGCATCCGGTTGCCCTACAACTACCTCTCGCTCGACTCCTGGACGCCGTTCCTCACCGTTCAGTGCGGGATGAGCATCAGGGCAAGTCATCGCTTTCGCTTCAACAAGCTCGATGACTGCCCGCACATCCTCTTCGAGCTGGGGATGGTCCGCAGCGCCCCCGCACGTCTCATTCGCTGAGGTTCGCCGACGCCCACGCGCCGAGCTGATCGAGGATCGGCACGAGCCCGCGACCACTCTCGGTGAGGGCGTACGACACCGTCACGGGAGGGCCGTTCTCGACCGTTCGCGCGACGAGCCCCACATGAGCGAGCTCGCCGAGCCGATCGGAGAGCACGGTGTCACTGATGCCACCGACCGATCGCCGCAGTGTCGCGAACGAAGCGCTCCCCGACCCGAGAGTGGCGATGATCATGCCGTTCCAGCGCTTGCCGAGAACGCTGAACGCGAGCGTGACCGAAGCATCGCAGAGGTGGATGCGTTCGTCGGATTCGGCCATCGCCCCAGTCTACCCGGTGCTACGCTGCACGTAGTCGCTACGGAAAACCTAGCGACTACGTAAAACGAAAGGGCTCTCATGTCACTGTTCCGCCTGGATGCCAGCATTCTGCCCGCGACTTCCGCCAGTCACGCACTCGCCGACATCGTCGAGGCGGAGTGGACGACAGCGCACCCAGACTCGGTCGTCACCCGCCGCGACGTCGCCCGCGATCCCGTGCCGGCCACCGCGTGGGCCGACGCCGTCACCGGCGGTTTCGTCGACGAAACGCAGCGGTCTGAGTCGCAAGTGGCCGCGCGCGCCCTCGCGACATCCTTCGCCGACGAGCTCATCGGCGCCGAAGCACTGCTCTTTGCCGTGCCCCTCTACAACTACGGCGTCTCGCAGCACTTCAAGACCTGGTTCGACCTCGCCTACACGGATTCGCGCATCGACCCCACCGGCACCGCACTGCAGGGCAAGCCCGCGACCCTCGTCACCGTGCTCGGCGGCAACTACGCGCCCGGCACACCGAAAGAGGGGTGGGATCACTCGACCGCCTGGTTGCGCCGCGTGCTCGAAGACGTCTGGGGCCTCGACCTCCGCGTCGTTCAGCGACCGTTCACGCTCGTCGGCGTGAACCCCGCGCTCGATGCCTTCGCCGACATCGCGCGCGAGCTGAAAGAGTCGGCCGAGGATGCAGCGCGCACCCACGGTCGCGACGTGGCCGCGTCGCGCGGCAGCGCCGCCTGAGCGGGTCTCGCGCGGGGAGCCGCCGTCTCGCGCAAGGCTCGGCTCCCCTACACTGATCCGACGCCGCAGCGTCGCGATCTCGACCCCGGGTCGCTCCCCTCCGATGACGCGAACTCCCATGACCTCACAGCCTCCCCACGATCGCCAGCCCGGCGCGGAGATCCGCCGCGCCCGCGTCGCTGTCGCGCTGCTCTTCTTGACCAACGGCGCGCTCTTCGCGAACTTCTTGCCGCGGTACCCCGAGGTCATGCGCAACCTCGACCTCACCAACACCGCGTTCGGGCTCGCCGTCGCCGCTTTTCCTCTCGGCGCGCTCGTGGCCGGCCTGAGCGCCGGATACCTCGTGGGCCGGTTCCGGTCGTCGAGGGTCGCGGTCGCATCCACCCTGGTCACGGCGGTCGGCATCCTCCTCGCCGGGTCGGGGTCGGCGTGGATCACGCTCGCCCTCGGCATGGCCCTCGCCGGCGCCATGGATTCGATCACGGATGTCGCGCAGAACTCCCACGGACTGCGCGTGCAGCGGCTCTTCCGCCGCTCGATCCTCAACTCCTTCCACGCCATCTGGAGTGTCGGCGCCGTGCTGGGCGGCGTGCTCGGAGCGGGAGCCGCCCAAGTGGGCATCCCCATCCCCCTGCACCTCGCGATCTCCGGGGTGATCTTCGGCGGCATCGCGGTGGTCGCCTACCGCTTTCTCCTGCCCGGCCCCGAACCCGCGGATGTCGCGACCGAGGCCCCCGCGACGGCAGCATCCGACTCCCCCTCGGCAACCTCCCCCGCAGCAACCTCCCCCGCGGCCACTCCGCGACGCCGCGCCGGGATGCTCAAATACGCGATCCTCGCCGCGCTCGTCGTCATCGCGTCTGCCGGGGCGATCGTCGAAGACTCGGGCGCCTCGTGGTCGGCGATCTACCTGTCGGGGTCGCTCGGCGCGTCGGCGTTCGTCGCGGGGATCGGTTTCGTCGCTCTGCAGGGCATGCAGTTCGTTGGGCGCATCTTCGGCGACCGCCTCGTCGACCGGTTCGGTCAGCGCGCGGTCGCGCGAACGGGAGGCGTCACGGTGCTCGTCGGCATGGGGCTCGCCCTCGGGTTTCCGTCGACCGTCGGCACGATCGTGGGTTTCGGTCTCGCCGGGCTCGGTGTCGCGACCCTCATCCCCGCCGCGATGCAGGCCGCAGACGAGCTCGACGGTTTCCGCCCCGGCACGGCCCTGACCCTCGTGAGCTGGCTGCTCCGTGTCGGCTTCCTCATCTCGCCCCCGATCGTCGGCGCGATCGCCGACGCCGGGTCGCTGCGCCTCGGTCTCATGATCGTGCCGCTCGTCGGCTTGCTCGTCGTGATCTTCGCGCGGGTTCTGCCGCCGAGTGACGCCGTCGCTGAACGCAGACGTGGCAAACTGACCTGACGAAACGGTTCTCGTCTGGGGCTGAATCGAAGCTGCCGCTGCGGCGATCGACCCGGGAGGGAGCAGGTCATGGGCTCGACCATGCACGACGTGGCACGCATCGCAGGCGTCTCGGTGAAGACGGTCTCCAATGTGATCAACCACCACCCTCACGTGCGCACCTTCACGCGCGACCGAGTGCTCGCCGCGATCGACCAGCTCGACTATCGCCCCAACCTGTCTGCTCGCGGCCTCCGGTCCGGTCGCACGGGCATCATCGGGCTCGCCCTTCCGGCACTCAAGGAGAACTACTTCGCCGAACTCGCCGACGCCGTCATCCGAGCGGCCGAACGCCGCGGGCTCGGCGTCGTCGTGGAGCAGACGAGCGGCGACCGCAACAGCGAGCTGCTCGCGGTGTCGGGGGCGGCTCGCCCGAGCTTTCTCGACGGCCTGCTCTTCAGCCCCATCAGTCTCGGCCAGAGCGACGTCGACGCCCTCGAGACCCCGCTGCCGATCGTGCTGCTCGGGGAGCGCATATTCAACGGGCCGACCGACCACGTGGCGATGCACAACACGAGCGCCGCGCATGCGGCCGTGAAGCACCTCCTCGACATCGGACGCACGCGCATCGCCCTCATCGGCGCCGGCGACCCCGACAGCACCGAGGCCGGCTCGGCGAGCCTGCGAGTGCGCGGGTACCGCCAGGCGCTCGAACACGCAGGGCTTCCCTACGACACCGAGCTGGTGCGCCGAGCCTCACACTGGAATCGCGCGACCGGGGCCGAGGCCGCGCAGGGGCTGCTCGACGACCGCGTGCGTTTCGACGCCGTGTTCGCCCTCAACGACACCCTCGGCCTCGGGGCCCTCCGCGCGCTCGGTGCGGCGGGAGTCGACATGCCCTCGGATGTCGCGCTCATCGGGTTCGACAACATCGACGAGTCGCGATACTCGGTGCCCTCGATGTCGACGGTCGACCCGGGTCGCGACGAGATCGCCCAGACCGCCGTCGACCTGCTCATCGAGCGCATCGGCGAGAAGGAGACCTCCGTGCCGCCGCGCACGATCAAACCCGAGTTCCGGATCGTGCGGCGCGAATCGACGGGGTTCGTCGACGCGACGGACTGATGCGGTCGAGCGGGGCGTAATCGACCGTGCCGCGCACGGCCCGCCACGCACAGCCCGCCGTCACCGCCGGGTCGGCGACACGGCGGGGCGCTCGGTGGTCGCCGGCGGGTCGCCCGAAACGGCGGCATCGTCGTCTGCAGGTGACTCGCCGTCACCCGGCGACTCCGCGGCAGCGGGTGACTCCGCAGCCGCCGACGCCGTGGCTGCTGCCACAGCGGCGTCGATCCGCTGTTGCACGCGGTCGCGCGACCCGCGCCGCACCCGCACGATGACGACCACCGCTCCGACGACGAGCACGATGAGCGCGAGTTGCGACCACGGGATCGTCCAGACCGTGAACGACGTGAGGGAGTCGGCGAGCGGTTCGGTGACCTCGTCTTGACCGACGGCGATGGGGGTCGCCGCGACGCTTCCCCACATGAACACGGTCGGCCACACGCTCACACGCTGGGAGGCGGTAGCGCTCGTTCCCGGGAGGATCTCCCGCACCTCGGTGGATGTGGTCGCACCGGCGAGACCCGCGGGCCCCGCCAACGCCGCTTCGGCGTTCGCACCCAGACGGATGTTGCCGTCGTTCGCGAGGGCGTAGTCGATGGTCACGTGACCGGGGGCGAACGGGTTCCACGACGGCTCGTAGGTCGCCGAGACCGCCTGCGGTTCGAGGCTCGGCGCGATGTCGCCGGCCACGCGCACGTGCGCGCGAACGCCGACTCTTGAGGCGATCTGCACACTCGAGTCGTCGCCGGGCACGAACTCGGCGACGATGCCGGCCGGGTGGTCACCCGGGGTGGCATTCTCGGGAGCACCCACCGTCACCGAGACGGCCCGGGATGACGCGGCCGGCACCTCGACGACGGTGCGGCCGCTCTCATCCGCCTTCGCACCCCGGACCTCGAGCTCGATCCAGGTGCCACTGTCGACAGCGGCGTCACCCGACACGACCGTGAAGTTGCCGTCGTCACCGATGGCGCCGTCGCTCGCGAAGAGCGCGAACGACGCGGCTCGGTCGCCGAAATTGGTGAGAACGAGACCGTCGGTCACCGCGGCACCGGGGTCGATGGTGTGGCGCAGCGACACGCGCCCGTCGGCCTCAGCCCCCTCGGCGGGGCGGAGCGCCCACGTGGTCTGTTCGACGGCTGACGCGGCGGCGGGCGGCGCAGCGGCCCATGCCGCCGTCGGGCCGAGAGAGAGGGTGCCGCAGAGAAGGAAGGCGCCGGTCACGACGAGAGCTCGCGCGGCACGGCGGGGGGAGATGTGATTCATGATCCTCGAGAGAGTGACTGAAGCGCGGTCGGCCGGAGGTGTCTCCGACTGACCGCGCTCGTTCGAGTTCCCGCCTAGTCGACGGGGAACAGGGAGATGGTCAACAGCCCGGTGTAGGTGCCGGGCTGGGTTCCGACCGGAACCTCCAGCTCGAGCTCCGCCCCGAGAACTGCCGACCCGAATCGACCCTCGGCATCTGCCGAGGCGAGCGTTCCGGGCGTTTCGAGCCCCGGACCACCGTCGAGCACCGTGTCGACCGGCGACCCGGCGACGAGACCCGGTCGCGGCGTGAGCACGTCGGGCGTCCACCCGAAGTGATCGGCCGTGAGCGTCTGCCCCGTCGAGGTGAACGAGTCGGCGTGACCCGACACAGCCCACCCGCCGACTCCCGCCTGCTGAGCCGTGCGCGAATCAGACACGGTCACCTCGGGCAGCTGTCCGGTCATCCGAAGACGGTCTCCCGCGTTCTCCGGCTCCGACAGCGCGACGCCGTCACCGTAGTCCGCGATCGTCATGGCGAGAACGCCGTTCTCGGCCTCAGGAATCTCGGCCTCGATCGGGATGCCCTCGCTCGTGTCTCCCTTGAACAACCGGGGAAGGAAGTCGATGAGCGACTTCTGCCACACGTCCCAGCTGTGCGGACCCGGGATGATCGGAGCGAACTCGTGATCGATCCCCCGATCCTCGAGAGCGGCGATGAGGCTGAGCGTGTTCTGGTAGGTGAAGTCCTGAATGTCACCCGTGTAGATGCGCATGAGCTCGGTGCCCTCGTTGATGGCCTCGATGTCGGCGCCGGCCGGCGGTGCGCCGAAAGCCGACATCGCCCCGATGTAGCCGAACTCTCCCGGGTGAGCCCACAGCGTGCTCAGGGTGTGACCCGAGCCCATCGAGAGTCCCGCGAGAGCGCGCTGCTTCGGGTCGGAGCTGACGTTGTACTGCGTCTCGGCTGCCGGAACGATCCGCGTGAGCAGTTCGTTCGGGAAGTCGACCCCGTTGCCGTTGCCCATCACCACGACCATGGGAAGGATGTTTCCCTTGAGGTAGTGATTGTCGAGGATCTGGGCTGCTCGCCCGACCTCCACCCAGTCGGTCCACGTCTGTCCGCCACCGTGCTGGAGGTAGAAGACGGGGTAGGCCTCGGCGCGATCCGCGTCGTAGCCCGGAGGCGTCCAGACGTAGGCCGACCGCTCCTGCTCGTTCGCGGTGCTCGTGTAGGGCAGGACCTCGACCGCGCCCCTTGACTCGGGAGCGACGTCGCCGGCGTACTCCCCGCGGATGCCGTCGCCGGCCACGAAGAACGTGCTCCAGTTGGGCTCCGAGAGAACCGACGTCGGATTGCCGGTGTCTTTGTGATCGACACCCTCGACGACGAACTTGTAGTAGTACGAACCACCCTCGAACGGCACGGTGAGGCGCCAACGACCGTCGGACTGCTTCGTCATCGGGATTCGCGGCCAGCTGCCCGCCGGGCCGAAGTTGCCCCACACCGTGACGTGGTTGGCGTCGGCGAACTCGGTGCCGGTCTCGAACGTGACGACACCGTTCTCGTCGATCCAGGGGGTCGGTGCCGTGCCCGGAGCGGGGAGCGAGTGGCTCTCGAGAGGCAAGTGCCCCTCGCTCGGCCCGGTGTCGGACGGCGAGGCGAACACGCGCGACGCGAAGTCGTGCAGGCTCTTCTGCCAGGTGTCCCACGTTCCCCCGGTCTCAGGGTCCGATCCGTCGGACTGGAACTCCACTCCCGCGGCCGTGAACTTGTTCGCGAGCGCGACGGTCCGGTTGTAGGCCGGGTCTGTCACGTTGCCCGTGTAGACGCGCACGAGGTCGGTCGCCTCGTTGATCTGCGCCGCCTTCGTGGCGTTGACCGTGCTCACGAGGCTGCCCGAGAACGAGCCGACCTTCGAGAACTCGCCCGTGTCGGTGAGCAGGAGGTTGAGCGCCTGGCTGGCACCGCGACCGATTCCGGCGATCGCCTGATTCGACGGGTCGTCGGAGATATTGAACTCGGCGCGGGCCGACGGGAGGATGTTGTCGAGCACTTCGGCGCGGGCATCCGCCGTGTCTCCATCCCCCATCACCACGACCATGGGTTCGAGGTCGCCTTCGACCGCGAGGTTGTCGAGGATCTGAGCGGCCCGACCCAGCTCTGTCCACTCGCTGTAGCTCTGGCCCGCGTCGGGCAGGAGGTACAGCACGGGGTAGGGTTCAGCGCGGTCGGCGTCGTAGCTCGGCGGTGTCCACACGAGGGCGGAGCGTTCCTCTTCGGCGACGGTGCTGTCGTAGGTCAGCGTCTCGAGCTGCCCTCCCGCGGGCACGTCGGCGAGCCATTCGGCGCCGGGGCCCGGAACGAACAGCGTGTTCCACGCGGGCTTCGACGTGACCCCCTGGGGGCTGTCGGGGTTGCGGAACCCCACGGCGTCTTGGTTCCAGGCCGGTCGCGCCGAGTACTGGTAGTAGTACAGGCCCGGATCGAGCGGGCCGATCGTCGACGACCAGTTGCCGCCGCTCGCTCCCATATTGAGGGTCGACCAGGTCTTGCCCGGGCCGAAGTTGCCTTCGACCGCGACGACGGCGGGGTCGACACCCGTCGCGGGCTGGATGGCGGCGTCGGGCACCGTGAACCGGTAGACGTCGGCCACGGGGTTCGGTGGAACCGAGATCCACGGGTCGGTGCCTGCGGCGACGGCGTTCTGCGCCGCCAGGATCGAACCGGCACCGACGGCGGCGACGGTCACTGCCGCAAGCCACCTCCGCCCCGGTCTGCGTCGACGGACAGGCCGTCTTGACTGAGTTTCTTTCACCGTCTGTTTCCTCTCACTGTGCACGTCTCTGTGCATGAAGATTCGGCGTCAACGCGGGGGTGTGCTGGCGCCTAGTGGTGAACCGCGACGGTGCGACTTCGGGGGGCCGATTTACAACGTCGTAAATCCATCTCACGGACAGGATGGGTGACGCAGACGGCACCTGTCAAGACGCAGTTTCGGCGAACGCCTCGGCAGGGTCGACGGCGGGCCTCCGAGAAAACGAGCGGCAGTCAGTCGAATTCGACGATCGCGTAGGGCCCGAGCTGGGAGATCTCGACCCGCACACGGCCCGCAATCGTGCGCACGGGAACGACCTCGCTCGCGCGCCCCGGATGATGCACCGTGGCACCGCGCACCTCGAAGGGCACGTCGATGTCGACGCTCACTAGATCGGCCACGACCGTTCGCTCGACCCCCTCGTCGTAGTCGTAATTCACCACGTGGAGAGCGCCCGCCGCTCCCCCCGAGCACTGGATGCTCACGGCGCCGCGCACGAGGCCCGTAGCGACCACTTGCGAGCCCTCCGGCACGAGCGCATCCGCACTCGTCGAGTCGGCGACGGTCGTGCGCGCGTGCTCGCGGATGGGCGTCACGTCGACGCCACTCTGGCCGCCGAACTCCCCCTGGCCACCGAGCTCCCCGAAGAGAGTGACGGAGCCGCCGCCGTCGAGATAGCCCACGATCGCCGCGACCTGTCGGCTCGTGAGCGACCCGCACCCGGGCAGCACGATGCGCGAGTATCGCGCGAGGGCCCCGGCGGTCGCGTCGTCGTCGCGATGCACCCCGTCGTGGAACATCACGACGTCGAGCGGGTGACGAGCGAGACCGAGGGAGTTCACCGCGCGCAAGAACGGGATCGCGCGCGGCGACGTCTCGCCGACGGCGGGGTAGACATCCTCCGCGCTCGAGTTGAGCATCTGGTACGTCGTCTCGAGAAAGTTGCTGTCGGTGCTGTAGACGACTCCGAGGGCGTTGTGCGTCTCGGGCGAGAACAACCGCTCGTTGTCGGCGAGGAAGTTCTGGATCTCGAGCGTCTCGTCGTGCGGCGCCCAGACGGCGTCTTCGATCTTCGACCCCATCCACGCGCCGTAGGGCACCGACATCGTGACCCCGAGGGCCGCGGCCTCGTACATCATGACGCGGTAGCGGTCGATCGCAGCGCCCCGGTTGAGCTTCGCGAGAAGCTCGGGCATGACTCCGCCGTAGGGGTTGGTCGACACGCACACCGGTTTGCCCCCACCGAACCCCGCGATGTACCGCATCCACCCCGGCTGCTCGTAGAGCGTGTGACGCTGCTCGGGCACGAGAACGTCGACCATCGCCGCGAGAGGGTCGTGCCACGGCGCCCCGTCGAAGAGGTTCGACGACACGAGCACCGTGCGCCCGACACTCGCGGCGTATTCCCGCACATAGGAGGAGAGCTCGGCGAAGTTCGCCGCCTGGCGTCCCTGCAAGAACCTCACGTAGTGCCGGGCCATGACTTTCTCGTCGCCGTCGGCCTTGAGCCTCACGGTTTCGACGCCGCGCCCGAGGAGCCACCGACCGTAGTGGAATGCCACCGGGTCGCCGACGCTCTCGGGCACCTGTCCCGGAGCGAGACCGGCGAGGTAGTCGCGAAACCCCGCGACGTTGTCGTAGCTGAAGGAGCCGCCATAGCCGAGCGCGCCGAGCGGACTGTCGGGCTCGTCGAACTGGATGCCGTCGACGCCCGCGTCGATCTGGATGCGCACGATGGCTTTGAGATATTCGCGCCAGACCGGGTTGTTGAGGTCCATGAAGTGGCACTCGTGCTCACGACCGGGCACCTCGAGCCAGCCCGCGTGATGCGGAACCCCGTGGATGTCTTGCGAACAGCACTCCTCGAACAGATCGGTCACCGTCTCGCCGCGCGAATTGACGAGGCCGTCGGGAAAGTACTTCTCGAACGGTGCCCAGAGCTTCGGATACCGATTCTGCGTGAACTCGCGGAGGCCGAGCCACCCGCGCTTTCCGACGCCGCGGAGCTCGTTCATCGCGAGGATCTCCGACTCATCGTCGGAGAGCTCGACGGGAAACTCCCACCCCTGGGTCGAGAAGATGACGCCGAACGCCTTCACCCCGCGCTGGCGGAGTTCGTCGGCGAACTCGGAGTCCTTGAGAAACCCGTATTGCCGGAGTCTGGCCGGAACCGGAGCGTGCGCTTCGTCGTCGAGATAGGGAAGGGAGATCGAGCCGCCGCCGAGAGAGGGCCACGTGGTGATCGTCGCTCGGTAGTCGGCGAAGTCCTTCGCCATCTTGAGCCGCCGCGGCGGAAGGCTCGGGTGGTAGTTGTGGCCGCGAGCGAACCACCCCTGCGCGTAGATTCCTCGCTCCATCGGCATCGTCGCCCCCTAAGGTAATCGTTGTAATACTACGCGTGACAGGGAGACGAGCGACGGAGCTCGTCGGAGGGAGTTTCATGACCCGCACCACTCGAGACCTCGTCGAACGGGAACTGCGTGAGAGCGCGGGCATCCTCCGGCTCGAGCCCGCCTGGGTCGCACGCGACTGGCTCCCGCCCGGCCGCCGGCTCGGCCTGCCCGCAGACGCCTACGACGTCGGGGTTCGCGGTTTCATCTGCGAGCGCTGGCTCGCCTCGACGACGAGAGCCGACAACGCCGTCGGCCCCGACGACGAGGGGATCAGCACGATCCGCACGGCAGCGGGAGCACGGATCAGCCTCGCCGACGCGGTCGCCGCGGCACCCGACCTGCTCATGGGCGCCGCGTACGCCGAGACCCACGCGGGCCTCGGGCGGCTCGCCAAGATCTTCGACTTCGCCGAGCGAATCCCGCAGCACATCCACCCTCCCCTCGAGTTCGCCGCGCGTGCCGGCCGCAACTCCAAAGACGAGGCCTACTACTTTCCGTCGGGAGTCGACCTCGGCCCCCACCCCGAAACCTTCCTCGGCATCCACCCCTCCCTCGACCGCGATCGACTGTGGGATGAATTCACGGCGGTGCTCCGCGACTGGAACGACGACCGCATCCTGCGCTACTCCCCCGCCTACCTCCAGGTGCCCGAGGAGGGCTTCTTCATCCCGTCGGGAGTGCTCCACGCGCCGGGAACCGCGCTGACGATCGAGCTTCAGGAGGACTCCGACACGCTCGCGATGCTCCAAGCTCTCAACGCGGGCGCCATCATCGACAAGCACCTCCTCATGAAAGATGTGAGCGACGACGATCGGGCCTCCCACGGCGACACCGCACCCCTGCACTGGATCGACTGGCACGAGAACAGCGATCCCTACTTCTACGACAACCACCGCCTCGTTCCGCAGGTGTTCCGCGACGAGGGGGGCGCGACCGAGGCATGGATCTTCTACGGCTCCGACAAGTTCTGCGGCAAACGCCTCGTGATCGAGCCCGGCGCGAGCTACCGGAGCGCCGAGAAGGGCGTCTTCAGCGTGTTCGTCTGGTCGGGCACCGGAACCGTCGGCGGAGTCGAGGTCGTCGGCCTGAGCCACGACCGCGACGAGCTCCTCGTGTCGCACGATCGAGCGACGGACGACCTGCTCTACGTCAACACGGGCGACACCCCTCTCGTGATCCTCAAGATGTTCGGTCCCGACATCTGCTCCGACGCGCCGCTGCTCGCGCGACGCCGCTAGCCGAGCGAGACGGCAGTCCAGGAGACCGCCGGCAGCGTGATCGTGAGCACGCTGCCGGCGGTCGACGCCGACGGGTTCCGGGACGGGCGCACGCGATCCGGGTCCTCCCGGGTGTTGCGCGCGGAGATGTCGTCGTCTGCCATCGTCTGCGCGTCGAGCACCGTGGTCGTTCCGAGGGCGGCGAGGTCGATCGTCACGGTGATGTCGTCGGACTGCGACCGGTTGACGAGAAACACCGCGCTTCGCCCGGCATCGGCGTCGTGGGTCGCGACCGCGTCGACGAGCGCGACACTGCCGTGCTCGTCGGTCTCGTAGTGGTCGCTCTCGACGCGCACGTCGAGGGCGACCCCGTGCGCGAGAGCGGAGGTGAGCGCGAACGGGTAGAACGTCGTCTGCCGCCAGGCGGCCCCACCCGGCTCCGTCGTGATGGGCGCGATCACGTTGACGAGCATCGACATCGAGGCGGAGGTGACCCGGTCGGCGTGGCGCAGCAGCGAGATGAGCAGACCGCCCACCACGACGGCATCCGCGACCGAGTAGACGTCCTCCGCGAGCCTCGGTGTCTCGGGCCAATCGTTCCCTTCGATCTCGTCGGTGCGATAGAACCGGTCGGCCTGTCGGGGGAAGCTACGCAGGTTGTCTCCGAGATACCAGACGTTCCACTCGTCGAACGAGATGTTGAGCGTCTTGTCGCTGCGCTTGAGCGCCTTGACATAGTCGGCGGTCGCGATGACGGTGTCGAGGTAGCGATCCATCTTGACTCCGCACGCGAGGAACGACCCGAGGTCGCCGGCCTTCTCCTCGTAGTACCCGTGACACGAGATGTAGTCGACGTCGTCGTAGGTGTACTCGAGCACCGTGCGGTCCCACTCGGGAAAGGTCGCCATCGTCGGGTGCGACGACCCGGAAGCGACCAGTTCGACCTCGGGGTCGAGCTGACGCAGGGCTTTCGCCGTTCGGGACGCCTTCTTCGCGTAGTCGTCGGCCGGGGAGTGACCGAGCTGCCACGGGCCGTCCATCTCGTTGCCGAGGTACCACATCCTGATTCCGAAGGCGTCGGTGCGGCCGTTGGCGATGCGCTGCTCCGAGACCGTCGACCCCTTCTCGATGTTGGCGTACTCGAGCACCTCGAGGGCGTCGGCCGTGTCGGCCGTGCCGAGATTGACGGCATACATGAGCTCGCTTCCGACCTTCTCCGTCCAGCTCGCGAACTCGTGCAACCCGACCTGGTTCGTCTCGATCGACCGCCACGCGAGGTTCAACCGGCGCGGGCGCTGCTCTCGGGGTCCGATGCCGTCTTTCCACTGGAAGCCCGAGACGAAGTTGCCGCCCGGATACCGGATCGCCGAGACGCCCAACTCTCTGACGAGGTCGATGACATCGCGGCGGAAGCCCTCGTCGTCGGCCGTCGGATGGCCCGGCTCGTAGATGCCCGTGTACACCGCGCGCCCCATGTGCTCGATGAACGAGCCGAAGAGGCGGCGATTGATGGCGCCGACGACGAACTGCGGGTCGATGTTCACGCGAGCGTTGGTCATGGTCGCCTTCCGTCGTCGGGATGCTGGATCATTCGCATCACTCTCAGGCCGCTCTCGGTCACTTGAGGCTGCCGAGCGACAGCCCACCCTGCCAGTACCGCTGCAGGAGGAGGAAGGCGATGATGAGCGGAATCACCGACACGAGAGCGCCGCTCGTCACGAGGTTCCAGATGAGGCTCGCCGACGTCGCCGAGTTCGACTGCACCTGCCAGTAGTTGAGACCGACGGTCACGGGGAGCAGGGTCTGGTCGGTGAGCATCGCGAGCGGGAGGAAGTAGTTGTTCCACCCGCCGACGATCGACAGCAGCAGCACCGTGACGATCGCGGGGCGCATGAGCGGCAGCGCGATCGTCACGAACGTGCGGATCTCACCGGAGCCGTCGACGCGCGCGGCGTCGAGCAGCTCGTCGGGGATCGCATCCTGAATGTAGACGCGCATGAGGTAGACGCCGAACGGGCTCAGGAGCGAGGGCAGGATGACCGCCCAGATCGTGTTCGTGAGACCCAGGTTGTTGAAGAGCACGTAGGTCGGGATGACGAGCGCCGTGAGCGGCACCATGACCGAGGCGAGGAGCGTGAGGAACGCGACCTGGCGCCCGCGGAAGCGGTATTTCGCGAAGGCGTATCCCGCGAGAACCGCGAGCACGGTCGCGCCGACACCCCCGGCGAATGCGTAGAGGAACGAGTTGCCCAACCACTGCACGTAGATGCCGTTGTTGTAGGTGAGCAGTTCGGCGATGTTGTCGAAGAGGGCGAAATCGTCGTCGAACCAGAGCGGACCGCCGGTGCCGGCGAAGAGACCGCTCGTGGTCTTGGTGCCGGCCACGATGAGCCACCACAGGGGCAGGATGAAGTAGAGCGCCGCGATGGCCAGGAGCAGGTGCATCCCGACGGCTTTCTTCGGTTTGGGCTGCGAGCTCGCGCGCTTCTTGCGTGGTCGGGACTCGGTGATGGCTTCGTCGACGAGGGGGGCGGGTGAGGTGGTCATTATCGAAGTCCGCTCTTCTTGCGAGTGGCGATCAGGAAGATGATCGAGGCGAGGAACACCATGAGTCCGAGCGCGAACGAGATCGCCGACGCGTAGTTGAACTGCTGGTAGGAGAACGCCAGGTTGTAGGCGTAGAGGTTCGGCGTGTACGAGGCGTCGATGGCGTTGCCCGCGAGCGGAGCGAGCACCTGGGGTTCGGTGAAGAACTGCAGCGTGCCGATGAGCGAGAACACGATGGTGAGAACGAGCGAGGACGCCACGATCGGCACCTTGATCTGCCGGGCGATCTGCCACTTCGACGCGCCGTCCATGCGGGCGGCCTCGTAGAGGGTGGGATCGATGGACTGCAGCGACGCGTAGATGATGATCATGTAGTAGCCGGTCCACTGCCACGTGACGATGTTGGTGAGCGACCCGAAGATCGTGTCTCGACTGAGCAGGTCGGGAGCGGGGAGGCTCAGCATCTCGAAGAACCCGACGAGGGGGCCGAACGAGGGGCTGTAGAGGAAGCCCCACATGAGGGCGCCGATGACGCCGGGGATGGCGTACGGCACGAAGATCATGAGCCTCGTGAACGAGGAGAAGCGCGTGCGCACGTCGTCGAGGATGAGGGCGAAGATGAGCGCGAGGCCGATCTGGATGGGAACGAACACGACGGCGAAGGCCGCGACTCTGCCCATGCCCGAGAGGAAGCGTTCGTCGTTGAAGGCCCTCACGTAGTTCGTCAGTCCTGCGAACTGTTCGCCACCCGCGAGGGTGTTGGTGTGGAGGCTCATCCAGAACGCGTACGCGAGGGGGAGCACGAGGAAGACGAGGAAGACGGCGGCGAACGGGGCGAGGAACAACCACCCGAATCGGGCGTTCTTCTGGTTGAGGCTCGCGCCCTTCTTCTTGCTCTTATCGGGTGAACGCGGGGGTGCGTCGAGCTGCGTGGTGGTCATGGATCACTTCCTTGGGATGCAGATGAACACAGAGGAGGATGCGGGCGAGGGCTCGGCCCCCGCCCGCATCGGACTAACTCACTTCAGGGTGAAACCCTGCTCACCGGCATACGTCTCGAGAGACTCCTGCAGGCCGTCGGCGGCTTCGTCGGCCGTCATCTCGCCGGCGATCGCCTCCGAGAGCAGTCGCTGCATCTCGTCGTAGTAGAACTGCGTGAACGGCGAGTAGGTGACTCCGTCGTAGTCGAGCGCAGCGGGGGAGAAGATCTCCTGGTTGATCTGCTGTCCCCCGTAGAAGTCGTACTCGCGACCCTGGAAGTAGTCCGACTCGATCATGTCGGGCTGCGCGAGGAACACGCCACCGACCTCGACCGCGAGCTCCTTGTTCTCCTGCGGCTCGTACAGTTCGGCGGCCACTCGCGTCGCGAGCTCGGGGTCTTCGGCCTGAGTCGTCACCGCGAGGGTGCTTCCGCCCCAGTTGACCTGCACGGGGTTGGCGGCGTCCCACTGCGGGATCGGCGCCGCACGCCACACGGCGTCGGGGTCGGCGTCTTCGAACGACGGGATGTGGATGTTGTACCAGACCGGGTAGACGGCCGTCGCGTACTCCCCCGTGCCGAGCTTGGTGTTGAACTCGGGAGTCCACGCCTGATCGGTGCCCACGAGGCCGCGGTCGACGAGGTCGATCCAGTAGTCGAAGACCTGCTTGCTCGCGTCGTCGTTGGCGTTGATGCCGATCTCGGTGAGGTTGGCGCTGTCGAAGTCGAACGGCGCGGCACCGGCCTGGTCGAGGAACGCGAGGTGCTGGCCCTGACCGTTCGGCGCGAAGTTGCCGATCTTGACCGCACCGTCGGTCGCGGCATCCAACTCCTCCGCGGCCTGAGCGTATTCGTCCCACGTGGTCGGGATGGCGATGTCGTTGGCCTCGAAGAGGTCTTCGCGGTACCACATGCCTACGGGACCGAGGTCGACGGGCACGGCGTAGACGCCGTCACCGCTCGAGACGTCGCGCCACGCGCCGGGGGTGTAGTTGGACTCGTACTCGTCGATTCCGTATTCGGCCATGTCGACGAGGCCGTCTTGGATCACGAAGCTGTTGAGCCAGTCGTACTCGATCTGCAGCATGTCGGGGGCACCGGAGTTCGACTGGATGGTCGTCGCGAGCTTGCTGTAGACGTCGCCGCCCTGACCCGCGTTGGTCCAGCAGATCTGCACGTCGTCGTGGCTCGAGTTGAAGTTGTCGATGGTCTCCGCGCTGTCTTCGAGCCAGGCCCAGTAGGTGACGATGGGCACGTCGTCGACCATGATGTCGTTGCTGCAGTTCGTGTCGCTCGCGCCGGCGCCTCCGCCGCTGCCGCCACCACTCGAGCATCCGACGAGACCGGCGGCGACGACGGTCGTCAATCCTGCTGCCAGCAGAGTTCTTTTCGTGAGCATGAGATTCGCTGTTCCTTTCGCGGTGCAGAGACACCGTTGTCTGTGGCCGCGAGGGCGGCCGCTGTTGCTGCGAGGGATAGTGCGTGGCGCCGATTCTCCGAACTCACACCCCGACTCCAACGCTGGAACCCGGATGCCTGCTGCGTTCTCGAAGCGTCTTTCCAACGTTGGAATTCTGCTTCAAAAAAAAGGGCGTTGGCATCACGTTAGAGCGAATTGTTCGGTTTGACAACATTTCGGCGATGACTCATCACGGCGGCTCGCCCGGTCGTCTCGCCCCTCTCGGCCCCGCTCAGCCGCGCTCGGCATCCGCCTTCTGCTGGAAGAGCTCTTTCGTGCGCAGCAACCGCAGGGCCGTCACGAGAACGAGGCCACCGATCATGTTGAAGAGCAGGGTGTAGCCGAACCAGGCGAGCCAGTCGAGGAAGCTGATCGACGCTCCCGACTGGATGGCGCCGAAGATGAGGAGGGAATCGAGGATCGAGTGGAACAGCTGCAACCCCGCCAGCAGGAATCCCCCAATGACTGTCGCGACGATCTTGGCGACCTCGGAATCGGTGCCTTGCTGCATGCGCGTCATGAGGGTGATCGTGCTGCCGCCGAGGATAGCGAGCACGATGCTCTGCAAGCCGAACGGGGCATCGGTGAAGTGTCTGGCCGACTCGACGAGGGTGTCGTGCCACTGCGGAAACGCTTGAACGACGAGCCACATGAAGACCCAGCCCCCGGCGAGGTTCATCACGAGCGTGCCACCCCACAGCTTGACGAGCTGGCCGACCGTGCCCTCGCGCGCGACGACCGCCGCCACGGGCATCAAGAAGTTCTCGGTGAACAACTCGCTGTGCGCGAGCATGAGGGCGACGAGCCCGATGCTGAACGCGAGACCCGCGAGCAGGTGATCGCCGGTCTGATCGAGCACGGCGAGATAGGCCATGACACCGAGGCCGACCTCGAGCCCACCGAAGAACCCCGTGATGAGTATTCCCCGCCACGTGCGCTGCAAGCGCTCGGCACCCTCGGTGATGGTGTTGTCGAACGACTCCGCAAGCTCGTCTTCGACGGGGTCGTCGCGATCGCCGAGTTCGCGGCGTCGCGCGTCGGTCACGGGGTCACTCGTCGGGTGCGCATCCCCTCACTGTCTGCCGGTCGGCGAATATGCGCAACGGCTCGACAAACGTCTCGCGGGCGGGGAGTGTGTCAGGGATCGACCCCCGTTTAGCGCAGGCATTG
Organism: Marisediminicola sp. LYQ134; assembly: GCF_046599635.1. NCBI lineage: Bacteria > Bacillati > Actinomycetota > Actinomycetes > Micrococcales > Microbacteriaceae > Marisediminicola > Marisediminicola sp. LYQ134. The sequence goes on along the minus strand of NZ_JBKIWP010000002.1, from coordinate 403,894 downwards.
GACGCATCAGCTCATGACGACGACCGTGCCGCCTGCCGGTACCTCCACCGAGGCGTCGTGGCGCGACCCCGAGATGAGGTCTGTTCCGCCTTGGCGCACCGTCAACGAGTGCGCCGTGTGGTTGATGGCGAAGAGGAACGAGGTGTCGGGTCCGACCCTGCGCACGAGCTCGAGGCCAGCGTCCGCGTCGGCGATCACGGGCAACTCGGCGAGCTCGGCGAGCTCGTCGACGAAATGCAGCATCGCTGCATCGTTGAGGCGCGTCGCGAGGTATGTGGCCGTGCCCGACCCCGCGGTCGCACGCGTAATGGCGGGGACATCGGCCATCTCACCTGAGCGGTATGCCGTGAGCGCGGTCGCCCCGCGGAGCTCGAGCGATTCTGTCCACAGGTCGGCGACCCATCCGTTGTCGAGCTCGACCGTCTCGTGCTCGACGAGGGGAAAGAACTCATCCGTCCGAATCTTGAGCAGGTCGCGGAAAGCACCGGGATACCCTCCCTGCCGAACCCGATTCGTGTCGTCGACGATTCCCGAAAAGTACGAGACGACAACGTGCCCACCTCCTTGGGCGAATTCGGCGATGCGGTCGGCGGCTGCGTTCGACACGACATAGAGCGTCGGCAGGACGACGAGAGCGTATTCGCTCAAATCGGCGGTTGAAGGCACGACATCGACCGCGATGTGACGCGCGGTGAACGCGCGATGCATTCGCTTCGGCAGATCCTGGGGCGCCACCAGGTCTGACGGCATCCGACCGAACGAGAGCGCGGAAGCGGAGTCGTGATCGAACAGGATCGCGACGCGTGCGGGCTGAACACGCGACCCGACCACGGGCGCTAAACGCTTCATGGTGGCGCCGAGCGCCTCGACCTCGCGAAAGATCTTCGAGTCGGCACCGGCGTGGGGAACGACGCCGGAGTGGAACTGCTCGGCACCGGCCGTTGACATCCGCCACTGGAAGAAGAGCGCGCCGTCGGCACCCCGGGCGATGTGAGCGAGGCTATTGCGGGCCAGCTCCCCCGGCGGTTTCGCGCGGTTGATCGATTGCCAGTTGACCGCGCTCGTCGAATGCTCCATAAGCAACCACGGGTCGCCCTTCGCGATTCCGCGAGTGCGATCGGCACTGAACGACAGCTCGGCGTGACGGAACGGATCGGCCGACATCGTGTAATGGTCGTTCGCCACGACGTCGACCTCCTCCGCCCACCGGGCGTAGTCATCGACCTGTGTGTAGCTCATGATCATGAAATTCGTGGTGACCGGGATATCGGGGGTCACCTCGCGAAGCACATCCCTCTCGGCGACGTAATGCTCGAGCAGCGCGTCAGACGAGAACCGCTCGAAGTCGAGCAGCAGACCGGGGTTGTGGCCGCCCCGGGCGAAGCGTGGCGGCTCGATCTGGGCGAATGAGGCGTAGTGGTGTCCCCAGAACGCCGAGCCCCATGAGTCGTTGACGGCATCGACCGTCGTGTACCTCGCCTCGAGCCAGCGTCTCCACGCGACGGCGGTCTCGTCACTATGGCAGCGCGCGTTTTCATTACCGAGCTCATTACTCACGTGCCAGAGCCTGAGTGCGGGGTGCTCTCCGTACCGCTCCGCGAGCGCCCGGACCATCCGGAGTGCATAGCGTCGGAACGTCGCGGAGCTCGGCGACCATGCCAGACGACCGCCCTGGCTCGTGCGCACCCCGCGCTCGTCGACAGTTGCGATCTCGGGATGTGCCCGCAGCAGCCAGATGGGCGGAGCAGCAGTCGGTGTCGCGAGGTTCACGCCGATCCCACCCTCATGCAGCAGATCGAGGATGCGATCGAGCCAGCCCCACTCGAAGACACCGTCAGCCACCTCGAGAAGCCCCCAGGAGAAAACGCCGAGGTTGACGGAGTTGACACCGGCTCGCCGCATTAGCGCGACATCATCCGTCCAGACATCCTCGGACCATTGCTCCGGGCTGTAGTCGCCTCCGAATGCCATCCCATCGGATATCCAGGGGAAGGATCGTCCGCTCGGCTGATCATTCGCGCGGGAGATAAAGTCGGCCATTCTGGTGTCCTTCGTGGTCGTAGGGGTTCTACCGCGTCAAGCGGTTTGCCATCTTACGGATGCTGTCGCCCGACGCCGACGGGGCCGACCACGTCACGACTGCCACGTCACCGCCGGGCTCCGCGCCCGCGGTCACCTCCACGTCGTCGAACTCGACGAGAGCGCATCCCGTCATTCGCTCTCATACGAGCGACCTCTCCTGTCTCGGTGGATGACCGGCGCTCAGCCGGCAGCCTTGGTGACGAGCTCGCGCAACTGCGCCTCGACGGCGTCGGTCACCTCGAGCACGGCGAACGACGTGGGCCAGAAGACGCCCTCGTCGAGGAGGGCTTCTTCGTTGAACCCGATGGATCCGTAGCGCGTGTCGAACTTCGACTTCGGTTGGAAGAAGACCACGACCTTGCCGTCGCGGGCGTACGACGGGAAGCCGTACCAGGTCTTGGGGTCGAGGTGCGGCGCCACCTCCGTGACGATGGCGTGCAACCGCTCGGCGATGGCCCGATCCGACCCCTCGAGCCCCTCGATGGCGTCGACGCACGCCTGGGCTTCGCGCTGCTTCTTCGCCGACCCGGTGCCGCCCTTTGCCTGCTCGCGCAGTTCGGCCGCGCGCTGTTTCATCGCGGCGAGCTCGACATCGCTGAACCCCGACTCGGTGTTTGCGGTGTCGTCTGCCTGGGTGGTGTCGCTGGTTTTCTCATTCGATGCCATCGGGCGCGCTCCTTCGTGATGTCGGGCCGTCACTAGTGAAGCGTGGCCCGGTCTCGCGCCGCTAGCAAGATCTGCGCAACAGAAGCGGCGCACACGACACGATGATGACGGCAGCGCCGAGTCCCGTGAGCGCGAGCGCAGATCCGGCGCTCGTCACCTCCGTCAACGCGCCGTATGCGACAGCGCCCAATGCGGCACCGAGGTTGACGGTCGTGTTGATCCAGCTACTGGCCTCCGTGCGCACGCGATTGTCGGTGCGCTCATCGGCTACGAGGTAACCGGCGATGAGCAGCGGGGCGAGGCAGAGTCCGCTGAGCGTGAACCCGACAAGGGCCGCCAGCGATCCGCCGATGACGCCCGCCGCGACCGTGACACAAACGAGCGCTACCGTGCCGACGAGCAACTGCCGCGTGAGGGATGTTCGCAACCGAAGTCTCCCGTAGACGAGCCCGCCGAGGGCGCTCGCGCCCGCGAACGCCGCGAGCAGCACCCCGGCGAACAGCGTGCTCGACTCCTCAGCGGCTGTTGCAGGCGCCGCGAGTTCGATCGCGCCAAGCACGACGCCCGGGGCGAGCATCGTGACCACGACGAGAAGGAAGCCGCGCGACCGCAGCGGGCCCACGAGCGGCGGGGTGGCCGAGTCGGCCTTGAGCCCCGAGCCACACCGCGCTGAGCCGCGCTCGGCTCGGGACCTCGGGCTCGTCACGAAGAGGACACCCGCGACTGCGACGCACGCTCCCGAAACCGCGAGAGCCGCGAAGGGGTTCACGGCGACTACCAGCGCTGCGGCCAGAAGCGGTCCGAGAGCGAAGGTGAGCTCCTCGGCGACCGCGTCGAGACTGAACGCGCGCGTGCGCCATCCACCCGCCGGCAGCGCCGTCGACCAGAGCACTCGCATAGTTGCGCCGAACGGGGGCGAGGTCGCGCCGGCGAGCGCGCTCACTCCGAAGAGGAGGGGTAGAAAATGATCCGTGCTGAGTCTCACAGGGAAATGCCCGTTCGCACCGTTCTCGACCACTGCGAGCAGCCCGAGCGCGACAAGGGTGACGGCATGCGTGAGGCCGAGAACGAGCATCATGGCCGTCTGCCCGCGGCGGTCGATGAGACGTGCGCGCACCGGTGTGGCCAGCACGTTGGCCACCCCGAGAATCGCTGTCGCTGCCCCCGCCACGGCGAACGAGCCAATGCTCTGCTCGAGCAGCAGGACCAGCGCAAGACCGGAGGTCGCGAGCGACAGTCGCCCGAGGATGCTCGGCGCGAATGCCCGGAGCATTCCCGGAGCTCGCGCCACAGCCCGATAGGTCGGGGGCTGCTCTGGTGGTTGTCGGGCGGATATGGATCGATCAGACATCGTGGGCTCCGAAAGGTAGCGTCTCGACACTCGCGTCAGACGAGCGGAGGACAAAGACCAGCAGGGTCAGCGCGCTACGATGGCGCGCTCGAGCCCGCCCGGGCCGGTGCTGGGAGCTGCGAGGGGCGGGTCGCAGGACCTTAGATAAACGCGACGATGAAACTGAACATCCCTCTCAGCCTAGGTGCCCGCGCAGAGGCGAGCTCAGAGGCAACCACCGGCGGGGCCGTCGGACGCGTGCAATTTTCGCGATCGCCGTCGCAAACGGTGGTCCAGTGTTGGTCGAAACAGCGTTTTGCGACCACGATGCGGCCTCAACCCGCACCGCCCCCCTCCCACCCGCGCGCACCTCGCGACACTCGACTTCCCCCGGGGCCCACTACGGTGTCGTCGTGCCCCTCGCTGACGTCACCATCCGCACCACCACCGAAGACGATTGGCCGCGCGTGCGCGAACTGCGCGTCGAGAACGCGACCGACAACCCGGTCTCCTACGGCGCGACCCTCGAGACGACTCTCGCCATGACTGAGGACGACTGGCGGATGCGCGCCCGCCGAGGCCAGGCCGATGACGCGACCAGCATCGTGGCCATCGAGACAGCCACGGGGCGGTGGATCGGCATGATGAGCGCGCAGACCGGCGATCACGACGGGCCCGAGCTCATCCTCACCGGGGTCTATGTCACGCCCGACTTCCGCGGTCGCGAGCGCGGTGTCGCCGACGCGCTCCTCGATCGGATCGTGGCGTGGGCGACCGAGCGCGGCGACGTGCTGCGACTGTGGGTCGACGAGAACGGCGCACCCGCGAAACGGTTCTATGAGCGGCACGGTTTCACCCCGACCGGTCGCTCGCGCCCGATCGGCTTCGCCGAGGGCCGCACCCTCGAGATGATGCGGCGGCTGCGCTGAGCGGGTCGCGCTACAGCAGCTTTCGCTCCAACGCCCACGCCGTGAGTTCGTGGCGTGACGAGAGCTGCAGTTTGCGCAGCACCGCCGAGACGTGCGACTCCACGGTCTTCACCGAGATGAACAGGTCGGTCGCGACCTCGCGGTAGGAGTATCCGCGGGCGATGAGGCGCATCACCTCCTGCTCGCGAGCCGAGAGGCGGTCGAGCTCGTCGCTCGTCTCGGCCTGCTCGCCCGCGACGGCACCGAACGCGTCGAGCACGAACCCGGCGAGGCGCGGCGAGAACACGGCGTCTCCCCCGGCCACCGCGGCGACGGCGCGTGAGACCTCCTCGCCCGAGCTGCCCTTGGTGATGTAGCCGCGAGCTCCCGCCCGGATGACCCCGACGACGTCTTCGGCGGAGTCCGAGACACTCAGGGCCAGAAACCGCACCTCGCCGAGCAGAGCACTCGACCGCCGGAGCACTTCGGCGCCCCCGCCGCCCGCCCCGCCCGGGAGGTGCACGTCGAGCAGCACGACGCGCGGCCGATGCTCGGCGATGAGCGTGACCGCCTCATCGACCGTCGCGGCCTCCGCCACGACATTGAGCGACGCGTCGAGGTCGCTGCGCAGACCGGAGCGGAAAATCGAGTGGTCGTCGACGATGAGCACATCAATCACGGGGAGCCTCCAAACGCAAATGTACTTCGGTGCCCGCGCCGCCCGCACCGGGGCGCACCGTGGCCGAACCGCCGGCACGCGACATCCGCCCGATGATCGACTCCCGGATGCCGAGCCGGTCTGCGGGCAGGGCATCGAGGTCGACCCCCGGCCCGCGGTCGCGCACGAACACGTCGGTCGAGCCTGGCAGGGTCTCGAGGTAGACCGAGACGTCGCCGCCCGCGTGCCTCGCCGCGTTGAGCATCGCCTCGCGGGCCGCAGCGAGAAGCGGGGCCGACGCCGGCTCGTCGGAGGCCCCGGCCGAGACGACGTCGATGCGCACCGGAAAGTCGAGTTCGACGGATGCCGCGACCCGCCGCAGCTCGGTCGCGAGGTCGCCCGCGGCGGGTTCCTCCGCGGCGAACAGCCAATCGCGCAGCTCCCGTTCTTGCGCCCGCGCGATGCGCGCGACCTCGCTCGAGGCACCCGCCCGGTTCTGGATGAGGGCGAGAGTCTGCAGCACGGAGTCGTGCAGGTGGGCCGCGATCTCGGCGCGCTGCTCCTCGCGCACACGCGCCGAGCGCTCGAGCATGAGCTCCGTCCAGAGGGTGACGACGCGGGGCGCGGCGATCACGGCGACCGCGAGCACCACGAGGCCGACCCCGAGCACGGCGTTGACCGCGTTGGGGCGGCTCGCGAGCGCCACCGCCCCCGCCACGAACAGCAAGCCCGCCGACGCGATGCGCACGATCGTGCCGTAGCGCGGCGACCGGCCGGGGTCGTGGCGGTCGAAGTAGAGGCTCCATCCGACGGCGGTGCCGGCGGCACCCGTGACGACGAGGAGCGCGAGCGACGCGCGGCCCTCCGCGGCCGCGAACGACTCGAACGCCACGAGCGAGGCGACCGCCGCGACCGCCACGAGCAACGCCGCGACGGGGGCGCGACGCGTCACGGCGGTGTCGTCGACATCCGAGTCCGGGGTCGCGTGGGCCGGCTCGAGGGGAACGAGCGCCCACAGCCAGAGGTAGAGCAACGCTCCGCCGCCACCCGCCACGGTGAGCACGATCATGGCGACACGCACGGCGCGCACCGAGAAACCGAGGTGCATCGACAGCGCCTCGCACACCCCGCCGAGAATGACACGGCGTGGCCGCGCGAGAGGCGGCCGGTGGTGGGGTGTCGTCACCCCGTCATCCAACCAGAGGGCGTCGGCGGCAGCGCACCCCCAGTGAGAAGATCAGGGTGCGATGGGGGTCATCCCCCATGGCCGCCGAGGCTTCATCGCGGCCATCATCGGATCATGGCTACCGACACCCCCGGCGACTCGACCACCGAGACCCCGCCGCCCGCTCCTGACACCCCGCCCCTCGCCGGCACGAACCGCTTCTTCGACTGGATGCGGGGACTCGACCTCCCGCGACGCCCCGGCTGGATCGGCGGGGTATGCGCGGGCATCGCCGAGAGGCTCGGCATCGACCCGATCATCGTGCGCGGCATCGTCGTCGTGCTCGCGGTGCTCGGCGGGCCCGCGCTGCTGCTCTACGCCGCGGCCTGGCTGCTGCTGCCCGACGGCTCGGACAAGATCCACCTCGAGCAGGTGTTCCGCGGTCGCATCGAATCGCCGATCGCCGGAATCGGAACCCTCCTCCTCCTCTCGATGCTCCCCGTGAGCCAGGGCTTCTGGGCCATCGGCTCGGTCTGGCAGGGCGAGCCGTACTGGGGCGACTCGTTCGGCCGAGCCCTCTGGACGATCGTCGTGCTCGGCCTCATCGTGACCCTCATCGTGCTCGTCGCCCGGCGCTCGAGCTCGCAGCCCGGCAACGCTCCGGGGTGGCCGGATGGCACATACAGCGCGCCCCACGACGGCCCGGCGGCCGCGACGCCGACATCCGGCGCGGAGGCATCCTTCGCGACGAGCGCGGCTGCGGGCACGGCAGGTGGCGCAGCCGCGGGCACAGCGCCGACCACGACGGCGGGCACGCCACCCACAGCTCCACCCGCCCCACCGCGCGACGCGTCCGCGGAGGAATTCGCCGCGTGGCGCGAACACCAGGCACTCTTCGCCGCCCAGAACGACGCGTTCCGTCGACAGCAGCAGGCCGAGCGTCACGCGGCCTCGCAAGCCGCGCAGGCTCGGGCTCGCGCCGAACGAGCGGAGCGCGCCGCAGTCGAACGTGCGGAGAACGCCCGCACCCGGTCGAACCCGCTCTTCTCCTTCGTCGTCATCGGCTTGTCTCTCATCGCCGGGGGCCTCAGCTTCATCGCCGTGCGCGCCGGCAGCGACACCGCGTCGGCGGTGCTCCCCGCCCTGAGCGTCACCCTCGCCGTGCTCGCGGTCGGCATCATCATCAACGGGGTGATCGGCAAGCGCTCCGGTGGGGCATCCGGTGTCGCGATCGTGGTGCTCACCTCCCTGATCATCACGGGGCTCGTGCCCGACAACCCGAGGGTGGACGTCGTCGGCCAGATGACCTACACGCCCTCCGCATCTTCCGCGGCCGCGGGCCAGAATCCGAACGACATCGTCGTAGCGGCGGGCGACGTGACCGTCGACCTGCGGGAGTTCTACGCGGATGGCGCGGCGAACGCGCCGTCGCGATTCGGCGCCGACCCCTCAGAAGTGAACCTCGTCATCGGGGCGGGCACGGTCACTGTGCTGCTGCCCGCCGACGAGCGCGCGACGGTCGAGGCGACGGTGCTCGCCGGCGAGATCGAGGCGGCCCCCGGCTCCACCTCCGGCATCGGGAACGGCGCCAGCACCCTCGGGTTCGAAGACCGCGGGGTATTGCGCCACATCTCGACCGCCTACGGGGCCGAACGCACCGCCGACCAGAGCCCCGCAGACCGGTCGATCGACCTCACCGTGACCCTGGGCGCGGGCGAGGTCGTCATCATCCGCGACCTCGACACGACACCGACAGAAGGAAACGGCAATGACTGACCCGCGCACCGCACCCACCCAGCAGTACCCCACCTCGCTCCTCACCTCGGACGCGGCCCCCGAGCGCACGATGCGGGCGGGAACCGTCGTGTGGGGGCTCATCCTCTTCGTCGTCGCCGCCCTCACCTTCGTCGTGACGACCCTCGAACCCGACTTCGTCACGGGCGAAGTGGTGGTCTGGGCCGTCGTCGGGCTCGGCGCGGTGCTCGTCGCCGCGGGCGTGATCGGCGCGATCGCGCGGGCGGCGCGGCGACGCGACGACGACTGAGCGGGGTGGGGGCGGGCGGTGCGGGCGCGGCGGGCGCGCGGCGCGCACGCGCCCGACCCACGCCACATCCGCCGCCCATTTCGGCATCCGCCCGCCATTTCTGGGCGGCGGATGCCGAAACGAGCAGCGAGCGCGCCGGCTCCCGCTCCAGACGCCCCGCCTCGTTTCAGCCGCTGAAAGCACTCGCGAAGTCGGCCGACGGTGCGATCTCCTCGATCACGTCGACGAGGATGCGGTCGGGCCCCTCGACGATGAAGTGCCTCTGGCCGAATGACTCGTCGCGGAGATCGAGGCGGCACGGCAGGCCCGCATCCGTGACGAGACGCGCGTACTCCGCCGTCGCGTCGTCGACCTCGATGTTGAGCAGAACGCCCGAGACGGCTGTGCCGAACCCCGCGGGGATCGTCGGGTGGTCGTGGGAAACGAAGGCGAGCTCATGGGCGTCGCGCCGCAAGCTCACGTACCAGTGGGCCGCGAACGTCTCCACGAACTCGAAATGGATTGTGAAGAACGCGGCAGCCTCGGCCGGGTCGCTCACGGCGAGCACGGGATAGATGCTTCGAACGGTCGACATGTCACTCCTCGGTTGGCGGGGCGCTCGGCATCCGGTCCTCCTGCACCATGCGGGGCGAAGCGTGGATGCACATGATGCGGAGGATGCCGCTGCCGGTGTTGGTGAAGCCGTGCCAGGTGTCGGCCTGCACGACCGCACTGTCGCCCTGGTGTGCGACGACGATGTCATCGCCCAGACGGATCGTGGCCTCCCCCTCGAGCACCGACCAGGTCTCGGTGTAGGGGTGGCGGTGGAGGTCGGGACCCTGCCCGGGGTCGTTGGTGACGAGGAAGAAGCTCACCTCGGAGCCGTGATCCTCGCCCTCGAACCGGAGTGTGCGGGTGCCGGGGACTCGCACGGCGTCGGCCGGGATGACGGCGCTCACCGACGACTCCGGCAGCGTGAATGTGCGCCGATGCTCATCATGCGGGAACGGTACCGAGCGGCACGCGGCGCGTCAACAGGCCGGTGCAACTCACCTCAGCGAGCGTCGCGTTCGCCGATCCGCTCCTCGCCGTATCCAGCGCTAGCCGGTCGCCAGTTGCTCGCGAAGGCCTCGAACCTTCGCTCGACGAACGCGGGCCTCGAGAACGGTCACGATCGCGAGCGCGAACATCAGCCCGGCACCACCCCACAGGAACGGCTCGTATCTCGACGGCTCTCCCGTGGCGGCAATGACGGCGATGAGAATGCTGGCGACCACAAAGAACGCCGCATACAGGCGCGCGAGTATCAGCGACCTCTCTTGTCGTGACAGAAGCAGGTCCCAGGTCTGCGGATCGAGAACATCCGACAGCGTGCGCGTCCTGAGCGCGCCCATCACCGCGGCCGACCCGGCGTGCCCGCCCGCCCGTTTGAGGTTGAAGGCCATGACGCCTCCCATGAAAGCGCCGAAGAAGACGCCCGTCAGCACCCCTTGGACGAGCCCGACGTGGAGGGGCAACGGCTCGATCAGGAGCTGGGAGACGAGCGTGTTGACCACCCCGAAGAACGTTCCGCTGTAGACAGCGGAGAGCGCCACCGACCTTCGCTCATGCGCCGTGAGCCGATGCGCTGGTCGCGTCTTCATGGGAAGAGAATAATTGCTCACTCGAGTGGCCCGCGTGCCGGGGGTGCCCCGCTGTCTCGCCTCGCGTCCAGTTGCTCTCTCAGCGCTCGCAGACCTACGCGCCGGTCGCGGGCGTTTACGAGCAGGAAGACGGCCATGACGAGGAGAAAAATCGCCCCACCCGCTGACATCGCATCACCGGTCCAGAAAACGAGACCCTCGGTGACACCGAAGTAGATCACCACGCCGACGCACAGGAGCGAGGAAATCGGTGCGAACTTCAATGCCGCTTGCTGTTGGACGATCATCGGGTCCCACACGAGCCAGTCGGCATCCTGGGGAAGAGTGCGCCTGAGAACCGCGCGACGGAAGGCGAAGCTGCCCGCCATGAAACCTCCCGGAGGCGTGCTCCGATCTCGTCCCGGCGGGGGTACTCGCTTCTCCGTGGCCACAGGCGAAGAATAATCGCTCTCGGACAGCGGATGACGCGGGCCGGCGCGCCACGCCAGAACCGGTCGATCTCGCTCCACCGGGTGGCCGCAGAGTCAGCAAGCGTGATGGGATGGCGGCCATGACTCGTCACGGTTACACCGCAGCGCAAGTACGCCGAGCCGAGGAGCCATTGCTCGCGGCCGGAATGCCGCTCATGCGCCGGGCAGCGGCCGGGCTCGCCGCCGAGATCCGGGCGACACTCGCCTCGCGCCCGATTCGAGGGGGCGACGACACCGTGCGCATTCTCATGCTCGTCGGCTCGGGGAACAACGGCGGTGACGCCCTTTTCGCTGCGGCGGAGCTCGCCGCGAGCGGCATCGCCGTGACGGCAGTCGCCACAGCAGACGGCGTGCACGCTGAGGCCCTCGAGGCCGCGACGTCGGCGGGGGTCGGGATGCGGCGCGGCGTCAGCGCAGACGAGATCGCGGGCCTCTCGTCGACGAGCGACGTCATCGTCGACGGCATCCTCGGAACGGGAAGCGGCGCCGCAGACAAGGCCGCGCTTCGCGGACGAGCCCGAGACCTCGTCGTCGCTCTTCTGCCCCCGCTCGAGGCACCAGACCGCCCCGCGATCGTCGCCGTCGACCTTCCGAGCGGCGTCTCGCCAGACGACGGTGCCGTGCCGGATTCTGCGGTCCTTCCCGCAGACGTCACGGTCACGTTCGGCGCGATCAAGGCCGGACTGCTCCTCCCGCCCGGATCGCGCTACGCCGGTCGAGTTGTCGTCGTCGACATCGGCCTCGCGCCGAAGCTCGAGGGTGTTGTGCCGGCGATCACCGTCGACGCCTGAATGCTCGCGCAGGACGCCCACGGTCACCGTCCTCGACCGGCGGCCGGTGAGGCGCACCACGCTCAGCTCCACTCCGCTTCAACGGCGCTCGGGAAACCGGTCGATCTCGCCGCGCCATTCGGCCGCGGCGTCGGCGAGCGCCGCGAGATCGACCGTGACGTCGACGGTCGCGGTGGCCGTGTCACGCTCGGCAGGCCCCTGCGGTGGTGCGGCCTCCTGGTCGAGAAAGACGCGGATCGTCACCGCGCCCCCGGCATAACCGACGACCCCGAACGCGAGATTCGGTTCGACGAACGTGAGCGTCGGGAGGGCCGGCGGCGCGACGACCATGGGGGCCTCAACCCGATCGACCACGCGAGTCAACCAGTCGTGCAGCGCCTCTGCTTCCGTCACCAAAAGCGACGGATCTCGAAACGTCCACGACGCGGATGCCGTCACCACGCGCCCCTCGACGACGAGCCAGTTGTCGTCCCAGTCATCACCCGACACCTCGGCGAACTCGTAGTCGACCGGCGTCAGCACGACCTCCGTCGCGGTGCGGGTGTCAGCGAGTCGCACGCGACATCCGTGCGTAGCGGGCCGAACTTTCGGTGCCATCCGTTCTCGTCATCGGGCAAGCCTAGGAGCTCCGATCGCCGTCGCGCCGGGCGTATCGGCATCCGCAGCCCATCTTTGCGGCGCGGATGCCGAAACGGGCGGCGGATGGTGGGCACCGGGCGGCGGGCGGGCACCGGGAAGCCACCACTTCCCGTCGACGACATCCGTGCCTCATCCGCCGGGCACAGTCAGCGTGGGTCGGCTCACACGGGCGCGAGCGGCAGCCTCTCCCCCTCGGGCAACTCCACACGGATGCTGTCACCCGCGCGCACGACGCCACCCGTGAGCACCACGGCCATCACGCCCGCCCGGCGCACGACGGTGCCGTCGGCGCCCCGCCCCACCACCTCGGCGAGCAGGCCGGGCTGGAACCCGTTGATCTGCTGACACGGGTTTCGCAGCCCGGTCACGCGGATGACGGCATCCGACCCCAGGCGCAGGATCGCACCGGTCGGCAGCCCGAGGAGGTCGACGCCGACCGTTGTGAGGTTCTCCCCCAGCTGCCCCGGGCCGACATCGAAACCGGCCTCGGCGAGTGTGTCGAAAAGCTCGGAGTGGATGAGGTGCACCTGCCGGAGGTTCTCGACGGAGGGGTCGCGTGCGACTCGCGAGCGGTGCTGCACTGTCGGGCCGGCGTGCGCGTCACCCTCTACGCCGATGCCCTCCACGAGGGTGATCGCGTCAGCGACGGGTTTGCTGAAGCGGTGGTCGTCGTCGCGTGCGACGGCGACGACGCGCGGCTCGATCGAGGGGGGAACCGCAGACGGAGCTGGCGCTGGCGCTAGTGCTGGTGAGGTCACGAAAAGATTCTGTCGCGCTCGGTGCCGGAGCGCACTCACGCCCGCCCGCGGTTCCGCCGCGCCAATTTGCATCCGCCGGCCACAGATGGGCGGCGGATGCAAGAAGGGTGAGCGGATGTCGGCGGCCCGGGCCGCGCGCAGCGCGCGGCCCGCGCGCCCGCGACCTCAGTCCATCGCGCCGAGGGCATGCACGGCCACCGCGGCCGCTTCGGCGATGAGGCGGTCGTCGCGCGCGGCGTCCGCTGCGCCCCGGCTCGACATGACCGCGATGACGATCGGCGCGCCATCCGTCGGCCACACCACCGCGATGTCGTTGCGCGTGCCGTAGCCACCCGAACCCGACTTGTCGCCCACAACCCACTCGCTCGGCAGGTCGGCCCGCACGAGGGTGTCACCCGTCTCGGTCGCCGTCATCCAGCCCACGAGCTGTGCTCGTTCGGCCGCAGGCAGGATGTCTCCGAGCACGTATTCGCGCAGGGTGTCGGCCATGGCGCGGGGCGTGCTCGTGTCGCGATCGTCGCCCGGAGTCGCCTCATTGAGCTCGGGCTCGATGCGCGACACGGTTGTGGCCTCGCCTCCCGCCTCGGCGAGCAGACGATCGAGCTCGTCGGGCCCACCGACGGCGTCGAAGAGGTAGTTGCCCGCCGTGTTGTCGCTCACGGTGAGCGCGGCGTCGGCGACATCCGCGAGAGTCATGCTCCCGCCGACACGGGTCTCGACCACGGGCGAATACGTCACGAGGTCGTCGGCCGAGACCGTCACGGTCGCCTGCGTCCCGTCGACGCCGAGCAGGTCGAGGGCGGCTCCCGCGGCGAGCGCCTTGATCGTCGACGCGTAGGCGAAACGCTCGTCGGCACGCCACTCGACGATGCCGCCCGTCGCGTCGCTGCCCGACCCGTTCTCGGGGTCGGGTGCAGCGCCGAGCGAACCGATCTGGATCGCCATCACGCCGAGCCGCGCGTCGAACCGTGCCTCGAGCTCCTCGAACTCCGCGCTCGCGTCGACGACAGCGGGAGCCGCGGATGTCGACGGGCTCGGCGTCGGGGCCGCACTCGAGCTCGAGGCTTCCGACGTCGTGCCGCACCCCGAGAGCGCGACCGAGACGAGCGCCGCCGACGCCATCGCGACGACGGCGGCGCCGCGCCTCACGCTCCGCCCCCGAGCGTCGCCGCGAAGCTCGCCGTGCGGATGCGCAAGTCGTGGATGCGCTGGAGGCGCGCGGCCGCGAGGTCGAACCCCTCGTAGGCGAGCGGCGGATCTTTGCGCACGTTGGCGGAGCACTGGAACTCCTGGCACACGAGTGTTCCGACCGTGTTGCCGTTGCGCCCGGCCGGCCCGGGCCGCTTCGCGCTGTAGAAGACCACATCGTTCGGCAACCGCACATCCTGACACCAGGAGCACTGGGCGCGCGAGCGTGGCGAGGCCTCAGCCTGCTTGAACAGGATGCCGACGGGGTCGCCGTCGAGCGTCGGGATGACCGCGTAGGCGCGGCGCGGCTGCCTCGGGTCGCGCCACCCGAGGAAGTCGAGCGACCCCCAATCGAGGTCGTCGAAATCGGTGGGGAGAGTGATGTCGGTCGTCTCCTTGCGGGACGCGTTGATGAACGAGGCGCGCACGGCCCTGTCGGTGAGGGGGAGCATGAGGTGAACCAATCGTGAGGGCTCGGCGGCGGTCGGCGCGGTCCGGACGGTCTGCATGTCTGGACGTCTGGATCGACTGAACGGACCGGGCGGCTCGAACGGAGGCGAGGCAATCCGGTCGCGCTACGGCGAACGCTGCCGAGCGGAGGTGTGGAGTGTGGGGTTGGTGCTGCGCCGGTCGACGACGGACGACACCGCGCGCCGGACCGGCAGAGGGGCGGCTACCTGATGCCGGCGAAGAGCTCGCCGACAACCCCCAGACGCCCGAAGGCTGCGTTCGACCGGATGTTCACACGCCCACACTACGACGCACGCTTCAAGCGCGCATCCCACTGTGGGTGGAGCCGCGGAGGCGTGCAGGGCGTGGCGCATGCTGGCTCCTACTCGGGGCACGAGTGACGCGGCGCACGCACTCGGCGCACCTCAGCGAGGCGCTTCAGCGCCACCCCCGGCACCCCCGACTCCGGCCCCTCCCCCGCCGCTCGGCGCAGCGCCGGCCGTCGGGGCGGTCGACGTGTCGACTCGCACGGTGAGCGAGACGCGGTATCCGGATGTGGTGTCGCCGGTCACGGTCGCGAGCTGCAGTTGCCCGCCGTCGTCGCCGAAGACGTTGTCCGACTCGAGTGAGACCTGTTCGAGGTTGGCCGACGACCCGGCGTACTCGCTCGAGGCATACACGGCGCGGCTCACGTCGTCGGGCAGGGCCACTTGCGACGTCGAGATGGCGGTCGTCGAGTCGGTGATGTCTGCGACATCCGGGTAGACCTCGAAGTGGATGTGCGGCCAGCGGCCCGAGTAGCACGCCGGAACGATGCTCGAGAAGCTCACGAGACCGTCTGCGTCGGCCACTTGCACACCGCGGAGGTACGTCTCGTCCTCCACCCCCGGCGAGTACATCGAATACAACCCGGCCGCGTCGCACTGCCACACGTAGACGGCGACTCCCGCGAATGGCGCGTCGCCGTTCGCCATGTCGAGCACGGTGAGGTCGAGGGTCATCGGCACGCCGGCGGCGGTCGTCCCGCCATCGAGACTGGTGCGGATGTCGCTCCGCACGATGCCCGACCGTTCGAGCACGTCGGGGCCGTTCGATCCGTCGCCCGGATACGGTCCCGCCGTCTCGTCGGGGATCTCGCCCTCGGCGGTCGCGGCTGAGGCGCCGTTCGACCCGCTCACTGTCGATGACCCGGTCTCGCTCGTGCATGCGGCGAGGGTGAGCGCGCCCGCCCCCAGCCCGAGCAGGCTCAGCATCCCGCGGCGGCTCACGAGGGTGCGCATGTCGAACGACGCGCCCTGGTCGACGACCTCCTCATCCGCTCGATCGAGCAGCCGCCCCTCGTAGGCGGGGCCCTGCGGGGTGCGGTCTGGCTCGGGGATGCGGCTCATGGTGGATGCTTTCGGTCGCGAGTGTTCGGTCGCGACGAGCTTTGCGGCGGGACCGGTGAACGCGACATGCGCGGCGTATGAGGTTGCTATGGACGCCCGGGTCGAGGTGCGGGGTGGGGGCGGTCCTGCGCAGGGGCGGGGTGCGTTCCGCGCCTGTTCCCGCGCGCGCGGGGTAGGACTCCACACGAGACACGCCGGGAACGCGGATGCACGCGCGGCGCGCCGCACGTCGGCTCCTGGCGGAGGCCCGCCGGCGCCACATCCGCGCCCGCAAACCCACACACACACACACACACACACGCCGAGCACGACCCCTCGCGCTACGTGCTCTCCCGCACGACGAGCTCGGTGGGGAGGGTGACGCCCGCGCGGTCCTCCCCCGCGATGAGCCCGAGGAGGAGGTCGACCATCTCTTCGCTGATGCGCTCCCACGGCTGGCGCATGGTCGTGAGGGGCGGTTCGAGGCCCGAAGCGAGTCCGGAGTCGTCGAAACCGGCGACCGCGACATCTTCGGGAACGCGGCGACCCGCCCGTCGCAGAGCGGCGAGCGCTCCCGCCGCCATGCGGTCGTTCGCCGCGAACACCCCGTCGATGTCGGGCTCACGCTCGAGGAGTGCCGTCATCGCGGCGGTTCCCGATTCGACGCTGTAGTCACCCGCCTCGACGAGGGCGGGATCGAAACTCTCGCCGAGTTCGTCGCGGTATCCGACGAGCCGGAAGCGGCCGCCCGGGGTGTCGGCGGGTCCCGTGATGGTCGCGACCCGGCGACGGCCGCGGTCGAGGAGGTGTCGCGTGACGGCGCGCGCGGATCGCTCCTCGTCGACCGACACCGCCACGACGTCGCTCTCGTGCCCGAGCGGCAACCCGCAGCACACGGTGGGGATGCCCGCGCGCAGGAGGGTGTCGAGCAGCGGGTCGGATTCGTGGGTCGAGATGAGCATGACGCCGTCGACGTGCCCGGCGGCGACGTAGTTGGCGACGTTCGCGCGCTCGTCCGGCGTGCTCGCGACGAGCAGCACGAGCGTCATCGACCGTCGCGCGAGCGACTCGGCGGCCCCGCGCAGCAGGAGGGCGAACGTGGGGTCGGCGAAGAGGAGATGTTGGGGCTCGGTGAGGAGGAAGGCGAGGGAGTTTGCCCGGCCGGTGGCGAGGCTGCGCGCGGCGTGATTGGTCGTATATCCGGTCGACACGATGGCCTCTTCGACGGCGGTTCTCGCGGGCGCCGACACCCAGTGTCCGCCGTTGAGCACTCGCGACACCGTGCCGTACGAGACGCCTGCCGCGGCAGCGACGTCCCGGATCGTCGGCTTGCGCCGGAGCGCGGTCTCGTCCACGGCTCGGAACTCTACCGTGTCCGAGTGAGGGACCGTCAGAATTCGATGACCCACCTGTAACCGGTCACAGTTAGGTAACGCTCTCGGTCGCCGGCGGCAGTTCGGCTTAGGGTTACGGAACCGACTGTGAACGGTTACAGTCTGTTCGTCGACATCGCGTCGGCACTCAACACCCTTGACTCGACGGAGCGTCATGACCCTCTCCCCCCTGTGGCCCGCGGTGCGCGGAATCGCCTACGGAGGCGACTACAACCCCGAGCAGTGGTCGCGGGAGACGTGGACCGAGGATGTCGCCCTCATGCGGGAGGGTGGAGTGACCCTCGTGAGCGTGGGCATCTTCTCGTGGGCCCTCATCGAGGTAGACGAGAACACGTTCGACTTCTCCTGGCTCGACGAGCTTCTCGACCTGCTGCACTCGAACGGCATCGCGGTCGACCTCGGAACCCCCACGGCATCGCCCCCGGCCTGGTTCTTCGCGCGCTATCCGGATGCCCGCGTCATCAACCGTGACGGCGTGGTCATGGGCTTCGGCGCTCGCGGAATGGCCTCGCCGTCGTCGGAGGCCTATCGCACGGCGGCCGTGCGCATCGCCTCGACGCTCGCCGAGCGCTACAGCGACCACCCCGCGGTCGTGATGTGGCACGTGCACAACGAATACGGCGTTCCCGTGGGCGAGGACTACTCCGAGCAATCGGTGCGGGCGTTCCGCAGCTGGTTGCGCGACAAATACGGCGACCTCGACGGGCTCAACGCCGCGTGGGGCACCGCGTTCTGGGGCCAGCACTACATCGACTGGGATCACGTCGGTGCTCCCGCCGCCGCCCCCTCGGTCGTCAACCCGTCGCAGCGCCTCGACTTCGCTCGCTTCACCGACCACCAGTTGCTCGCGTGCTACGTCGCCGAGCGCGACGCCATCCGCGAGCACGCCGCGCAGCCCATCACGACCAACTTCATGGCCAACCAGGCGTGGACCACCGACCTCTGGGCGTGGGGCCGCGAGGTCGACATCGTCGCCGACGACCACTACCTCTGGGCCGCAGACGAGGAGGGCGAGATCGGCCTCTCGATCGCGGCCGACCTCTCCCGCTCGGTGGGCGGCGGTGCGCCGTGGATCATCATGGAGCACTCGACCTCGGCGGTGAACTGGCAGCCGCGCAACCACGCGAAGAGGCCGGGGGAGCTCGCGCGCAACTCGCTCGCGCACGTCGCTCGCGGCGCCGACGCCGTGCTGTTCTTCCAATGGCGCGCATCACGGTCGGGCGCGGAGAAGTTCCACTCGGCGATGCTCCCGCACGCCGGAACCCGCTCTCGCGTGTGGCGCGAGGTCGCCGCGCTCGGAGGCGACCTCCCCAAGCTCGACGAGCTCCGCGGGTCCCGCGTGAAAGCCGACGTCGCCGTTCTCTGGGACTTCGCGTCGTTCTGGGCGCAAGACCTCGAGTGGCGCCCGTCGAACGACCTCGACCACCGCGAACGCATCCGCTCGTACTACGAGCGGCTCTGGCGCGACGACGTGACCGTCGACTTCGCCCTCCCCGGCCACGACCTCTCGGGCTACCGTCTCGTCGTCGCCCCCGCGCAATATCTCTTGAGCACCGCGGATGCCGCGAACCTCACGCGCTACGTCGAAGGCGGCGGCACCCTCGTCGTCTCCTTCTTCTCCGCGGTGGTCGACGAACGCGATGTCGTGCACGAGGGCGGGTTTGCCGCGCCCCTGCGGGATGTGCTCGGCACCCTCGTCGACGAGCATCTGCCACAGCGCGAGGGGGCGACATCCGCGCTCCGCTGGCACGACGGCTCCGAGGTCGCGGCCGACCTGTGGCAGGAGGACATCTCGGTCACGACCGCCGAGGTCGTCGCCGCCTACACCGCCGGCCCCCTCGCGGGCCAGCCCGCCGTCACGCGCAACCGCTTCGGCGCGGGAACGGCCTGGTACGTGAGCACGCGACTCGGCGACGATGCGATGCGGATACTGTTCGCCGACGTCTATGCGACGGCGGGCGTGCACCTCGGCTCCCCCGCCGATCGCGTCGAGGTCGTCACGCGGCGATCCGACGCCAGCGACTACGTCTTCGCGATCAACCACTCGGACGCCCCGGCGCAGGTGACGCTGCCCATCCGCACCGACGAGTCGGTCGAACTCCTGACGAACACCGCCGTGCGCGACGCGATCGAGGTCGCGGCGGGTGCCGTCGCGATCGTGCGAGTCGCCGCGGAAGGGAGCCCGTGACGACCCTCTCCCCTCCCGAGCCCCACGACCACCACCAACCCCACCACCACAAACCCCACGACCCACAGCTCCACGACATCCGCTCGGACCACCCGGTCTGAGCTCACCCCGGTCGCATCGCCGCGATCCGCCCAGAGGCGGCACGGCGCGACCCCTCTGGAAGGAAACAGCACATGCGCAAGACCCTGGGAATGGGTGCGGTCGCCATCGCCTCCGCACTCGTGCTCGCCGGTTGCTCCGGCGGCGACACCGAGACCGAGACCGCGAGCGGCGACGGCGCCGAACTCGTGATCTGGACGGATGCGGAGCGCGAAGACGCGATCCGCGCCGCCGCCGACGCGTTCGAGGAGGAGACGGGCGCGACCATCACGCTCGTGCAGAAGAACTTCGAAGACCTCCGCAACGATTTCATCGCCCAAGTGCCCACGGGCGAGGGACCCGACATCACCGTCGGTGCGCACGACTGGCTCGGAGCGCTCGTGACCGCGGGCGTCGTCAACACGATCGACCTCGGCGACGCGGCATCCGAGTTCGAGCCCGTCGCGCTCGAGGCCATGACCTACGACGGCCAGCTCTACGCCCTGCCCTACTCGCTCGAGACCGTCGCGCTGCTGCAGAACGTCGACCTCGTCGGCGACGAAGCCCCCACCGATTGGGACGACCTCGTCGAGCGCGGCCTCGAGTCGGGCGCCGAGCGCCCGTTCGTGATCAACACCGCGGGCGAGACGGGTGACGGCTACACGATGTACGGCCTGCAGACCTCCTTCGGCGCTCCCGTCTTCGTGCAAGACGACACCGGGTCGTACACGACCGAGGTCGGCATGGGCGGCGCGGAGGGTGAAGCCTTCGCTCAGTGGCTCTCCGAGAACGGCTCCGACGGAACCGGCTACCTCTCGACCACAATCGACTACGACATCAACCTCGAGCTCTTCCGCTCGGGCGAGACCCCGTACACCGTGCAGGGGCCGTGGGTCGTCAACGAGTTCCCCGACCTCGAGCTCGCGGTCAACCCGATCCCCTCGGCCGGTGGCGAGACCGCCGCTCCGTTCGTCGGAGTGCAGGGCTTCTACCTGAGCTCGCAGAGCGAGAACGAGCTGCTCGCGACCGAGTTCCTCGTCAACTTCCTCGGCCAGGAGGACGCCCAGCGCGCCCTCTACGAAGCGGACCCGCGCATCCCCGCCTACTCGACCGTCGCCGAGGAGGCCGCGTCCGACCCGATCACGGCAGGATTCCTCGCCTCGGCCCAGAACGGCGTGCCGATGCCGAGCATCCCCGAGATGGGTTCCGTCTGGGACCTCTGGAACTCCGCGGAGTCGCAGATCATCTCCGGCGCCGACCCCGTCGACACGTGGAACAGCATGGTCGTCGATCTCGAGAGCACCCTCGAGGGCTGACCCCATCGGGGCCGGTCGGGCGACCCGACCGGCCCCTCCCCGCACGACCCGGCACGACCCGGCACGACCCGGCCCCATCTCACCCACTCCAGTCGAGCCCGACGAGAGGTTCTCCGCATGACAATGAACTCGGCGAAACCGCTGACCGAGGTCGCGAACGAGGCAGTCGAACCGCCGCCCCGCGGCGGTCGACCCCGCGAAGCGCACTCACGTCAGTGGCGCGGGGCGGGCTGGGGCTTCCTCGTGAAGCTCCTCATCATGGCGATCGTCAACGCCCTCGGCGTCATGACGGTGCTCTCGGCCTTCGCGGCCGAATCCTGGGTCGTGCTCGGGGTGGCCGCGGGCCTCGTCATCGTCGCCGACATCGTCTACTTCACCAAGCGCGCGCTGCCCCTCAAATACCTGCTGCCGGGGCTCGCCTTCCTCGCCGTGTTCCAGATCTTCATCTTCGGCTACACCGCCTACATCGCGTTCACGAACTACGGGAGCGGGCACGCCGGAACCCAGCAGCAAGCGGTCGAGGCCACCCTCATCCAGGGCGAACGCCGCGTCGACAGCTCCCCCACCTATCCGATGGCCGTCGTCGAACGGCTCGGCGAGCTCGGGCTCGCGATCGCCGACGACACGGGCGGCGTGCAGGTCGGCTCGGCCGAGAGCGGGCTCGCCGCGGTCGACGGCGCGACCCTCGGGTCGTCGGGCGCACCCACGGAGGTGCCCGGATGGTCGGTTATCCCCCGAGCCCAACTCCTCACCGACACGGCACTGCAGCAGGAGGTCGCCGAGCTGCGCGTTCCGGTCTCCGACGACCCCAACGACGGATCGGTCCGCACTCGCGACGGCACGACGGGTGCCGTCTACACCTCGACCCTCGTGTGGGACGAAGCGGGGCAGACCATCAGCGACACCGCGTCTGGCACCGTCTACACCGCCACCGAGGATGGCCGCTTCGTCGCCGACGACGGAACCGAACTCCCCACCGGGTGGTACGTCAACGTCGGCTTCGACAACTTCCTGCGCCTCTTCGCCAACGCCGACCTCGCACAGCCCCTCCTCATGGTCACGGGCTGGACGTTCGCCTTCGCGATCCTCTCGGTCGGCATCAGCTTCGCGATCGGGCTCCTCGTCGCCCTCGTCTTCAACGACCCCCGGGTGCGCGCGCGCAAGTTCCTCCGCACCCTCTTCATCCTCCCGTACGCGTTCCCGGCGTTCATGTCGGCGCTGCTCTTCCGCGGCATGTTCAACCCCGAGTTCGGTGTCATCAACGACCTCTTCTTCTTCGGCGCCGACATCAACTGGCTCGGTGATCCGTGGCTCGCGCGCATGGCGGTGCTGTGGGTCAACGTGTGGTTGAGCTATCCGTACTGGTTCCTCGTGTGCACGGGGGCCCTGCAAGCGCTCCCGGGCGACACCCTCGAGGCCGCGTCGATCGACGGCGCCGGCCGAGGTCGGGTTCTCAGGTCGATCATCCTGCCGCTCCTGCTCGTCGCGACGGCACCCCTCGCAATCGCCTCGTTCGCCTTCAGTTTCAACAACTTCACCGTCATCTACATGTTCAACAACGGGGGGCCCGCGATACCGGGGGCACCGTATGCACTCGGGTCGACCGACATCCTCATCTCGGCCATCTACGACATCTCGGGAGTCTCGGGCGGTGCCGCCGACTACGGCCTCGCGAGCGCGCTCTCGATCGTCGTCTTCGTCGTGATCGGCATCATCTCCGCGATCGCCTTCCGCCAGACCCGCAAGCTCGAGGAGTTCCAGTGAGCACCACAGTCGCCAGACCGGACCGCGCAGCCGCCCGCCGGCGTCGCTACCTCCTCGACGTCGGGTGGAAGTATCCCGTCGCGATCCTCGTGATCGTCTACGCGACGTTCCCGCTGCTCTACGTCGTGTCGGCCTCGCTCAATCCGCGCGGCAGTCTCGCGGGCAGCTCGTCACTGTTCAGCGCGATCGACTTCAGCAACTTCGCAGCACTCGGCGACACGACCTACTGGACGTGGGCGAGCAACACCCTGCTCATCGGCGGCATCTCGTCGATCGGTGCCGTGATCATGGGGGCGGCCGCGGCATACGCGTTCTCGCGGTTCCGTTTCTCGGGGCGACGCGCGAGCCTCACGGGCCTTCTCATCATCCAGATGTTCCCCCAGGCGCTCGCGTTCGTCGCGATCTTCCTCATGCTCCTCGCGATCGGCGAGACCGTGCCCTCCCTCGGCATCAACTCGAAGCTCGCCCTCATCTGCGTGTATCTCGGCGGCGCCCTCGGAACCAACACGTTCCTCATGTACGGCTTCTTCAACACGATCCCCATCGAGATCGACGAGTCGGCACGCATCGACGGCGCGACCCACGCGCAGATCTTCTGGCGGCTCATCATGCCGCTCGTCACGCCGATCCTCGCCGTGGTGGCACTCCTCGCGTTCGTGGCCGCGTTCGGCGACTACATCCTCGCCCGCATCATCCTCGTCTCCGAAGACAACTGGACCCTCGCGGTCGGGATGTACCAGTGGGTGTCGAACCAGCTCACGTCGCGATGGGGGCTCTTCGCCGCGGGAACCGTGATCGCCGCGATCCCCGTGCTCGCGCTGTTCCTCGCGCTGCAGCGCTACATCGTCGGCGGGCTCACCGCCGGCTCGGTCAAGGGATAACGGATGCCTCCGGCCTCACCATCAGCGGAGAACACCGTGTGACACCCCTCCCGCGCCGACCGGTGCGGGAGACGTGCGCGGCACGCGTCGCGCCGACGAACAGGACGAACAATGCAGACAGTGTGGTCTCGCCGAGTGTCGGGGGGTGCCAGTGTCAGAGCCGGCGCGACCCTCGCCGCTGCGGCTCTCGTGCTCGGAGCACTCGCGGTTCCCGCCGCCAGTGTCGCCGCCCCGAAGAACGGCGACGGCGGTGGGGCTGACGGCGGCGCTTCCGCTGACGGCCCCGTGGAGGCGGGCATCGTCGTCGACGCCGTCGACGGCCTCGCCGACGACTTCATCAACGGCGTGGATGTCTCTTCGGTCGTCGCCCTAGAACGCTCGGGTGTCGTCTTCCGCGACGCGAGCGGCGACCCGACCGACCTCTTCGAGTTGCTCGCCGACTCCGACGTGACCGACGTGCGCGTGAGGGTGTGGAACGACCCGTACGACAGCGAGGGCAACGGCTACGGTGGCGGCGACAACGACGTCGACACCGCGATCGAGATCGGCGAGCGCGCGACCGCGGCCGGCTTGCGCGTGCTCGTCGACTTCCACTACTCCGACTTCTGGGCCGACCCCGCCAAACAGC
Organism: Marisediminicola sp. LYQ134; assembly: GCF_046599635.1. Taxonomy (NCBI): domain Bacteria; kingdom Bacillati; phylum Actinomycetota; class Actinomycetes; order Micrococcales; family Microbacteriaceae; genus Marisediminicola; species Marisediminicola sp. LYQ134. The sequence continues at coordinate 379,507 of NZ_JBKIWP010000002.1, read as the reverse complement.
AGGCCCCGAAAGCGTGGGAGGGTTTGACCGCCGCAGAGAAAGCGGACGCGACCGGCGACTTCACCACCGACGCCCTCGAGCGCATGGATGCCGCGGGCGTAGATGTGCGCATGGTGCAAGTGGGTAACGAGACCAACGGGGCGGTCGCGGGCGAGACGAACTGGGACGCCATGGCGGGGATCTTCTCGGCGGGCTCGGCCGCGGTGCGGGAGGTCTACCCCGAAGCACTCGTGGCCGTGCACTTCACCAACCCCGAGACATCCGGCCGCTACGCCGGTTACGCCGCGAATCTCGACTCGCGCGACGTCGACTACGACGTCTTCGCGTCGTCGTACTACCCGTTCTGGCACGGCACCTTCGACAACCTCACGAGCGTGCTGACCGATGTCGCCGAGACCTACGACAAACAGGTTATGGTCGCCGAGACCTCGTGGGCCTACACGCTCGACGACGGGGACGGTCACGGCAACGTCGTCGACCTCCCGTCGGAGGCGACGCAGTATCCCGTGAGCGTGCAGGGGCAGGCCACAGCCGTTCGCGACGTCATGCAAGCGGTCACGGATGTCGGCGACGCGGGGATAGGCGTCTACTACTGGGAGCCGGCCTGGCTGCCCGTCGGTCCCCCCGAGCAGGTCGAGCAGAACCGTGTTCTGTGGGAGCGCGACGGCTCGGGCTGGGCGTCGAGTTTCGCGGGAGAGTACGACCCCGACGACGCAGGCGAGTGGTTCGGCGGGTCGGCGTGGGACAACCAGGCGCTCTTCGCCCACGACGGCACCGCTCTCGAGAGCCTCAACGTGTTCTCCTACGCCCGCACGGGCGCCGTGGCCCCGCGCGCCGTGGAATCGGTCGAGACCGTGTCGATCTCGGTCGACGAGGGCACGACGGTGGCGCTGCCCGAGACCGTCACGGTGACCTACAACGACGGGTCGACCGAGGAGCAGACCGTGACCTGGGGCGACACCTCGGTCATCGACGGTCGCGGCGAGTACCGCATCGCGGGGGTGACGTCGGCGGGGCTCGACACCCGCGCCGACGTCGTCGTCAGCGCGATCAACCGCCTACTCAACCCGTCGTTCGAAGACGCCGACGCGAGCATGTGGCTCGCGACGGGGCCGGCACTGCGTGTCCGCGCGACCGACGACCCGCGCACCGGGTCGCGGTCTGCCCACTTCTACTCGGCCGACGCCTACGAGTTCACCCTCAGTCAGACCGTCTCCAATCTGCCCGCCGGTCGCTACGAGGCGAGCGGAGCCGTGCAGGGTGACGGCGAAGGCGACACCGGCCGGGTCGACATCAGTGTGTCGACGAGCGGCGGTGCGAGCGAGAGTGCGGCCTTCGAGCTGAACGGCTGGCGCAACTGGTCGACCCCGACCACCGCCGCCGTGACGGTGGCGGAAGGCGAGACGGTCACCGTGACGGTGAGCGGATCCCTTCCCGCTGCCGCCTGGGGATCGATCGACGACCTCTCGCTCGTGAGCCTTCCAGCTCCGGATGTCGAGCCTGAGCCTGAGCCTGAGCCGATCGTCGATGATGCTGTCGCCGCTCCCGCCCGCGGAACGCTGACACACAACAACGGCTGGGACACCGGGCTCCACGACGGGTCGTTCACCGTGAGCATGAACATGTGGTGGGGCGAGAACGCCTCAGTGCTGCGCGTGTTCGAGAACGGCGACCTGATCGACACGGTCGCTCTCGACTACGACGGGGTCCGCGCGCAGCGCGCGGCGATCGACGTGACCGGCAAGCCGAACGGCACCTACACCTACACCGCGGAGCTCGAAAACTCGAAGGGGGTCACCGAGCTCGCCCCGCTCACGGTGCGAGTCACGGATGCGAACCCAGGGACACCCAGACTCTCGCACGACAACAACGACCGCGACGGCGACTACACCGTGACCGCGTCGATGTGGTGGGGCACGAACGCCAGCTCGTATCGCGTGCTCGAGAACGGTGTCGTCGTCGACGAGGGCGACCTCGCCGCAGCGACCCCCGGAGCGCAGATCGTGCGCGTGCCGCTCACCGATCGCCCGCGGGGCACCCACGAGTACGTCGTCGAGTTCGAGAATGCGGCGGGAAGCACGGCGAGCGCTCCCCTGCGCGTGACGGTGCGGTAAGCCGGGGCCCGTCCGGGGACGCATCACGCGCACGTCCCCGCGCGGGTTTCGGAGCGCGAAGTAGGAGCCGGCAGCAGACACGCCGGGTCGCGGATGCTCGCGCGGCGCGTCGAACGCCGACTCCTACTCGCGGCCCGCCGCCGCGACATCCGCGACCCGGCCCCCCTCGAGCCGCACGACGCGATGCGCGAGTGCCGCAGCATCCGCATCGTGGGTCACGAGGCACACTCCGGCTCCCCTCCCCGCTGCCGCGCGCACGGCGCTCCCGACGGCGGCGCGTGTCTCGGCATCGAGGGCCGTCATCGGTTCGTCGAGAAGCAGGAGGTCGGCGCGGCGCGCGAGGCCCTGCGCCACGAACGCCCGCTGCCGCTGCCCGCCCGAGACCTCAATCATCGACCGGGAGCGGATGCCTGCGAGCCCGAGGTCGCGGATGCTCTCGTCGACGATGGCGCGATCGCGCCTGCCGAGCGGTCGCCAGAGGCCCGCCGATGGCCACCGCCCCATCGCGACGACCTCCTCGACCGTGAGCGGCAGCGTCTCGGGAACGGGGGTGGCTTGAAACACGACGGCGACGCGCGATCCGGCAGGTCGGACGAGGGTTCCCGAGCGAGGCTGCTCGAGGCCCGCGATGAGCGACAGGAGCGTCGATTTGCCCGATCCGTTCGCCCCCGTGAGCGCCACGATCTCCCCGGGGAGCACCGTGAGGTCGACACCGTGCAGCACGCCGACGCCCCCGTAGTCGAAGGTCAGCCCGGTCGCATGAACGAGGGCAGTGGCGCGATCGCTGGGGGCACAGGGCGCACGAAGCCCATGGAAAGCGTCGCGATCACCGAGCGCACCACCGTCGGTCGGAGGGTCGTCGGTTCGATCGACGGGTGGTGATTCTGCGGACTGCATGACGGCATCGTACCTACTGATAACGATTCTCAACATCGTGTACGGTGTCCGACGTGCTGTGGATCATCGAGCCGTTTCAGACGGACTTCATGCTGCGAGCGCTCCTCGGCGGAGCGCTCGCCGCCGTGCTGTGCGCGCTCGTCGGCACGTGGGTCGTCGTGCGGGGCATGGCGTTCCTCGGTGAGGCCATGGCGCACGGGATGCTCCCCGGGGTCGCGCTCGCGACCCTCCTCGGCATGCCCGTGCTCCTCGGCGCCGCCGTGAGCGCGACCGCGATGGCGATCGGAATCGGCGCGGTGCAGCGTCGCGGGCGCCTCTCCGCCGACACGAGCATCGGTCTGCTCTTCGTCGCGAGCCTCGCGGCCGGTGTCATCATCATCTCGGCCTCGCGCAGCTTCGCGACGGATGCCACGGCGATCCTCTTCGGCGACGTGCTCGCCATCACGCCCGCCGACCTCGTCGCGCTCACCCTCGCGCTCGGCGTCGCGCTCGTCGCCATCGTCGTGTTCCACCGCGCGTTCGTCGCGCTCACCCTCGACCCGCGTCAGGCGCGGATGCTCGGCATGCACCCGCGGGCCGCTCAGGTCGTGCTCGTCGGTCTCGTCACCCTCGCGGTCGTCGCCGCCTACCAGTCGGTCGGCTCGCTGCTCGTGGTCGGCATGCTCCTCGGCCCGGTCGTCGCGGCGGGCCGCTGGACGCGGCGCATCCACTCGACCATGGCGATCGCCGCGCTCATCGGGGTGGCCTGCGTCGTCATCGGCCTCACCGTCTCCTGGCATGTCGGAACAGCCGCCGGCGCGTCGATCGCGGCGACCGCGATCGCCGCCGCCGCGCTCTCGGCTCTCGTGCGCGCCGTCTCCGACACCCGCCGCTCGGCGCGACTGAGCATGCCCTCCCCCGATCTCCGTTCCCGCGCTCTATCCCCAGAAAGCACCTCCTGATGTCCCGTCCCCCTCACCACTCCCCGCATCGCGCGGCATTCGCTCCCGCCGCGATCGCCCTCACCCTGCTGACCGCGACCGCACTCGCGGGCTGCGCCGACGCCGACCCGTCGGGATCCCCCGCCCCGACAGCATCCGATGGGGTGATCGGCGACGGTCACGGCGCGATCGCGGGCGCCCAGGAGGTCGCCGAACCGCCGCTCCACCTGCTGACCGTCGGCGACGACGGCACCGTGCAGCAGCTCGATCTGCTCGACGAGTCGGTCGACGAGCTCGGCTCCCTCGACGGCGTCACGAGCACGGCGACCGACGGCCGCTTTCTCTTCGCCGCCTCTTCGAGCGCGGGAACTGTGGATGTCGTCGACAGCGGCTACTGGACGTGGAGCCACATCGACCACTTCCACTACTACCGCGGCACCCCGCGGGAGGTCGGCACCCTCGAGAGCGACGGCGGGGGCGAGGCGACCTTCTCGCCGGGAACGGCGACGACGGGCGTGTTCTTCACCGGGTCGGGTGAGGCCGTGCTCTTCGAGACCGCCGGCCTCGCCGACGGCGACATGACCGAGCGCCTCCGCGTCGAGACGACGCCGCACACCGGTCTCATCGCGGGCGTCGGCACGGGCGCCCTCGTCACCCGGGCCGACGCCGAGGGCGAGAGCGCGAACCACGTCGATCTTCTCAACGCCGACGGCGAGACGATCGAGTCGATCGACTGCACCGCCGCGAGCGGATCCATCGAGACCGTCGTCGGCACGGTGGTCGGATGCGCCGACGGCGCGGTGCTCGCCATCCCCACCGACGACGGCGTCGCCGACCTGACCCGCATCGACCACCCCGACGGCACGACGGCACCCGCCGCGACCTCCTTCGCCAATCGCGAGGGCCGCCCCTCCGTCGCGGGACTCGCCGGGCCGACCTCGTTCTGGATGCTCGACACACGGGAGCAGTCATGGAAACTCATCGACGCCGAGAGACCCCTGCAGCAGGTGACCGCGGTCGACGATGCCGACGGCCACGTGCTCGCGCTCACCGACGACGGACGAGTGCTCGTGCTGAGCGGCGAGAGCGGCGAGCTCCTCTCGGAGACCGCGCCGCTGCTCGACGAGACGACCGCCGACCCGAGCCTCCTCGCCGGAGCGACGCTCGTCGCCGACCAGCAACGCGCCTACCTCAACGGCCCCGCCGAGAACCTGCTCTACGAGATCGACTTCGCCGACGACGCCCGCGTCTCGCGCACCTTCGAGACCGACCGTGCACCGCTCTTCCTCGCGGAGACCGGGCGATGAGGGCCGCACGGTTCGCCGCAGCATCCGTCACCCTCGCTCTCACCGCGGGCATGACGGGGTGCTCGACCGAGTCCGACGACCGGCCGCTCATCGTCGTCACGACCAACATCCTCGGAGACATCGTGCAGGAGGTCGCGGCAGACGAGTTCGAGGTCGTGACCCTCATGCCGCACGGCGCCGACCCGCACTCCTTCGAGATCAGCGCGCAGGAGGCCGCGCGGATGCGCAGCGCCGACCTCCTCGTCTCGAACGGGCTCGGGCTCGAAGAGGGTCTCGTGCACCACCTCGACACCGCGGCATCCGAGGGTGTCGAACTCTTCGTCGCGGGCGACAACCTCGAGGCGATCGCCTACTCCGACGAGTCGGCGAACGGCGCACTCGACCCGCACGTCTGGACCGACCCCGAGCGCGTCGTCGACATCGTCGATGCCCTCACACCCGTGCTCGCCGACATCGAGGGAGCGGATGCCGCAACCCTCGCAGAGTCGTCGGAGAACTACCTCGCCGAGATCGCCGAACTCGACGCCGAGATGACCGAGGCGTTCGCGAGCATCCCCGACGACCGCCGAGCCCTCGTGACCAACCATCACGTCTTCGGCTACCTCGCCGAGCGATTCGACTTCCGGATCGTCGGGGCGGTGATCCCGGGCGGCACGACTCTCGCCGCACCGAGTGCCTCCGACCTGCGCGACCTCGTCGCCGCGATCGACGAGGCGGGTGTGCCGACGATCTTCGCCGAATCGTCACAGCCGGATCGTCTCGTGCAAGTGCTCGCGAGCGAAGCCGATCGCGACGTCGCCGTCACAGAACTCGTGACCGAATCGCTCACGACCCCCGACGAGGGAGCAGACAGCTACCTCGCCATGATGCGCATCAATACCGAGCGCATCGCCACCGGACTCTCGCTCTGAGCGTCCCCAGAAAATAGAAGAAACAGAACCCATGAGAAAACGCACCATGTCGAAGGCCGCGATTCCCGTCGCCGTCTTCGCGGCATCCGCTCTTCTGCTCGGCGGATGCTCGACCTCGAGCTCCTCGTCGAGCGACGACGCGGCGAGCGCCCCGGCGGCGAACGCGCAGCCCCGCGTCGCCGTGACCTACGAGGGCGGTGTCGCCGTGCTCGACGGCACGACCCTCGAGGTCGTCGACGAGTTCTCGACCGAGGAGTTCACCCGCGTGAACCCCGCGGGCGACGGACGCCATGTCTTCGTGACCATGTCGGAGGGCTTCCAGCTGCTCGACACCGGCACGTGGACCGATGAGTCGGGCGCGGCGCAAACCGCCGACCCCGAGCTCACCGACCTCATCTTCGAGGCCGACACCGCGGGCCACGTCGTGCGTCACGGCGGCAAGACCGTGCTCTACGCCGACGGCACGAGCGACACGACCATCATCGAGACCGCCGACCTGCTGACCCTCGACGGCGACCTGCCCGAGACGGAGGTCGTCGAGGCCCCGGACGCCCACCACGGCGTCTCGATCGTTCTCGACGACGGCACGTTGCTCACCACGATCGGTGACTCCGAGGGTCGCAGCGGCGTGCGCGTTCTCGACGCCGACCGCGAGGAGATCGCCTCGAACGAGGAGTGCCCGGGTGTTCACGGTGAGGGAACCGCGATGAACGAGGCCGTCGTGTTCGGGTGCGAAGACGGCGCGCTCGTCTACAGCGACGGCGAGATCACCAAGCTCACCGCACCCGACAGCTACGGACGCATGGGCAACGCCTTCGTGACCGACACGAGCCCCATCGTGCTCGGCGACTACAAGAGCGACCCCGACCTCGAGGGCTACCTGCTGTCTGCGGTCGCGCTCATCGACACCGAGGCGATGACCCTCCAGGTCGTCGAGCTGCCCGAGGGTGTGGAGTACACCTTCCGCGACCTGGGTCGCACCCCGGACGACGACGCGCTCATCCTCTCGGCCGACGGCTCGCTCTACGTCATGGACGTCGAGACCGGCGAGATCACCGACGAGTTCCCCGTCGTCGAAGCGTGGGAGGGCCCCGTCGAGTGGCAAGACGCTCACCCCGCACTCACGGTCAACGGATCGGTCGCCTACGTGACCGAGCCGGCCACCGACTCGGTGCACGCTGTCGACCTCGAGACGGGCGAGATCACCTCGACGGGTGAGCTCGACGGCGCACCCGTCGAGATCGCGGTCGCGGCCGGGTAGTCGCCGCCCGCGAGTGCCGACGTCACATCCGCACCCGGCCCGCCGACGTCACATCCGCCGCGGCACGTGGTGCTCGAACACGAGGCTCGTGCGCGTGAACGACACCGAAGGGTGGGCAGACAGGTGATCGACGACGAACTGGCGGATGTGGTCGCTGTCGCGGGTCGCGACGTGCACGATGAAATCCTCCGAACCGCCGAGGAAGAACACCTGCACCACCTCCGGCAGCGCCCGCATCTCGTCGGAGAACGACGCGATGGCTTTGCGGGCCCCCGAGCGGATGCCGACGCTGATGAGTGCCTCGAGCGTGAGGCCGAGCGCCCCCGGGTCGACGTCGGCGTGGAAACCGCGCACGACGCCGCGATCGACGAGCGACCGCACGCGCGTGAGGCACGTGCTCGGCGCGATGCCCGCGAGTTCGGCGAGACGCGCGTTCGAGGTGCGCGCGTCGGCCTGCAGGGCAGACACGAGCACGAGGTCGATCTCGTCAAGGGGGCGAACAATGTTCGCTTGGCCGCCCACGGAAGGATGGTTCGTCATCGAATCCGATGATATCGAGGCCGTGAGCAGAATTTTCGATCAAAGAAACCCCGGCGAAACGAATATCTCGGATGCTTGACCCAGATATCTCCCCGCAGTCCCCGCGAGAACGGAACGGCAATGCTCATCGGCGTCCCCACCGAGGTCAAGAACAACGAGCGCCGCGTGGCACTCACCCCCGCCGGAGTGCACGAGCTCGTGCGTCGAGGGCACAGTGTCAGCATCCAGAGCGGCGCAGGCGTCGGCGCTGGCGTGACCGATCTCGACTACCGCGACGAGGGCGCGACGATCGTCGAGACCGCCGAGGAGGTGTGGGCGAGCGCCGACCTCCTGCTCAAAGTGAAGGAGCCGATCGCCTCCGAATACCCCCTCCTGCGGTCGGGCCAAGTGCTCTTCACCTACCTGCACCTCGCCGCCTCGCGCGCGTGCACCGATGCCCTCCTCGCCTCGGGCACGACATCCATCGCCTATGAAACCGTGCAACTGCCCGACCGCAGCCTCCCGCTGCTCTCCCCCATGAGCGAGGTCGCCGGCCGACTCGCGGCGCAGGTCGGCGCGTACCACCTCATGAGCCCGCACGGTGGGGGCGGCAAACTCATGGGCGGGGTGCCGGGCACCGCGAGAGCGAAGGTCGTCGTGATCGGGGGCGGTGTCGCGGGGGAACACGCGGCCGCGAACGCCCGCGGAATGGGGGCCGACGTCACGGTCGTCGACCTCTCGATCCCCCGCCTCCGCCAGCTCGCGAGCCTCTACCCCGGGCTCGGCACGGCGGTCTCGACGCGCTACGCGATCACCGAGCTCGTGCGCGACGCCGACCTCGTGATCGGGTCGGTGCTCATTCCCGGCGCCGCCGCCCCCAAGCTCGTGACCGACGAGATGATCGCCGCGATGAGGCCCGGGAGCGTGCTCGTCGACATCGCGATCGATCAGGGCGGATGCTTCGAGGGCAGCCGGCCGACGACGCACGACGACCCGACGTTCCGCGTGCACGACACGATCTTCTACTGCGTCGCCAACATGCCCGGCGCCGTGGCGCAGACATCCACTCACGCGCTCACCAACGCGACCCTGCCCTACGTGGTGCGCATCGCGGATGCCGGTTGGCTCGACGCCGTCGACGCCGACCCCGCCCTCGCCGCCGGGCTCAGCACCCACGAGGGCGGGCTCTACAACCGCGAGGTCGCGACGGCCCTCGGCTACCCCCTCGCGTCTCGCTAGCCTCCGCCGCCCACTCCCCGCCCCCCAAAGTACGCAGTTTCCGCGAGCGAACGTCGGATCCCACCGACCCTCGCGGAAATTGCGTACATTCGGGAGGGCGGGACTGCGGATGACCGCTCCCGCCCCTCGAGCGCAAAGGACACGATGAGCGACACAGTGACCGTTCCCGGCATCCCGTTCGACCTCGCGCCCTCCGACGACACCCCGTGGACCGTCGACGACGGCACCGTGACGGTGCACGCGACCGCGCACAGCGACATCTTCGTCGACCCCGGCGGCGGCACCCAGGCGAACGCCGAAACCCAGCTCAACGCCGCGACCCTCCTCGGCGACCCACCCGCCGGCGATTTCCAGTTCAGCGCTCGCGTGAGTGTCGGCTTCGTCGACACCTTCGACGCCGGCGTGCTGCTGCTGTGGTTCGACGAACACCACTGGGGCAAGCTGTGCTTCGAGTTCTCCCCCGACCGCGAACCGATGGTCGTCTCCGTCGTCGCCCGCGGGGTCGCCGACGATGCGAACGCGTTCGTCGTCGACCGCGGCGACACCGTGAGCACGCCCGCGAGCGAAACTGCGACCGAGCACGCCGCCGGCCCCGACTTCGTCTGGTTGCGCGTCTCCCGCGTCGGCGCCGTGTTCAGCTACCACGCGTCGCTCGACGGCGAGCGCTGGCGACTCGTGCGGGCCTTCGCGCTCGACCCACCCGAGCCGAGCGCAACCGTGCGGCTCGGATTCGAAGCGCAGTCGCCCGTCGGCGAGGGATGCGTCGTGACGTTCAGCGACGTCTCGTTCGCCTCGACGACCCTCACCGACATCCGCGACGGATCCTGACTAAACCGACCGCCGTCTCCTAGCCCGACTCGCCCGCGCCGGGCCTGGGCCCGGGCCCGCGAACTAGCGCCTCGCCGGCCTCAGCCCCGCGCCGAGTCACCCTCGTTTCCGCGAGGGTGCGCCGGATCCGGCGTACCCTCGCGGAAATTGCGTACAGAGGAGGGGGCGGGTGCGCGCTGGGCCGACTCGAGGGCCTCCGCCTCGGCGCCGCCGACGGCTTCGCCGCGCGCGACGAGCCCCGCGACATCCGACAGCGGGATCTGCTTGAGGAAGAGCGCGAGAACGAACGAGATGGCGATGAACGGCAGCAGGTACCAGAACACCGGGGCGAGGGCATCCGCGTAGGCCGCGACCACTCCCTCGCGAATGGCGTCGGGCAGGGCGTTCAACACGGCGGGATCGAGGGTGGATGTCGCGGCGGCCGCGTCGGCCGAGCTCGCCCCCGCCTCGGTGAAGACCCCCGTGAGGTTCGAGGTGAGCCTGTTCGTGAAGATCGTGCCGAACACCGCGACACCGAGTGCCGCACCCACCTCGCGGAAGTAGTTGTTCGTGCTCGTCGCGGTGCCGAGCTGCGAGGCGTCGACCGAGTTCTGCACGACGAGCACGACGACTTGCATGATGAGCCCGAGTCCGGCGCCGAAGAAGAACAGGAACACGCAGATGAGCCAGATCGGCGTCTCGGCCGTGAGGGTCGTCATGGCGACCATCGCCGCCGCCGTGAGCAGTGTGCCGACGATGGGGTAGATCTTGTACTTGCCCGTGCGGGTGATGAGGATTCCCGACGCGATCGATGTGCCGATGAGTCCGGCCATCATCGGGAGCATGAGGAGTCCGGATGCCGCGGCCGACGTGCCCGACGACATCTGCAGGAACGTGGGCACGAACGCGATGGCCGAGAACATTCCGAGTCCGAGGGTGAGGCCGATGGCGGTCGCGTTGACGAAGATCGGGTTGCGGAACAGCGAGAGCGGGATGATCGGATCTTTCGCCTTCGTCTCGACGACGATGAACAGAGCGACCGCGACGACGAGTCCGGCTCCGAAGAGCCAGGTCTCGATCGCGTCCCAGCCGTGCGACTGGTTGCCTCCGAAGTCGGTGAAGAAGATGAGGCACGTCGTCGCGACCGACAGCAGCGCGATGCCGAGGATGTCGATGGGCTGGGTCGCGCGCTTCTTGGGCAGCTTGAGCGTGAACCATGCGACCGCGAACGCCGCGATGCCGATCGGGATGTTGATGTAGAACGCCCACTGCCAGGTGAGGTGGTCGACGAAGAACCCGCCGAGTAGCGGACCGCCGACCGCGGAGAGACCGAACACGGCGCCGAGTGGTCCGAGGTATTTGCCGCGCTCCGAGGCGGGAACGATGTCGGCGATGATCGCCTGCGACAGGATGATGAGCCCCCCGCCGCCGAGTCCCTGCATCGCGCGGAACGTCACGAGGGTGAAGAAGTCGCCCGCGAAAGCGCACCCGACCGAGGCGGCGGTGAACAGCGCGATCGCGACGAGAAAGAGCGTGCGCCGGCCGAGCACGTCGCCGAGCTTGCCGTAGACGGGCATGACGATCGTCGTCGCGAGGAGGTATGCCGTTGTGAGCCAGACCTGGTGCTCGACACCCCCGAGCTGGCCGACGATCGTCGGCATCGCGGTCGACACGATGGTCTGGTCGAGGCTCGAGAGCAGCATGCCCGCGATGAGCGCGCCGAAGATGATCCAGATGCGGCGCTGGGTGAGGAGGAGCGGCCCTTCGGTCGCGGGGGTGGTGGTGCGTGTCGCGGAACTCACGAGGCTGCCTTTCGGGGAGCGGTGTTCGGGGTGACGGCGCAGAACGCGGCCAGGAGGTCGGTGATGATGTCGGCGAACTCGCGGGAGTCGGCAGGGTCGAAGAGGTGCTCGGATGCCTGGCGCAGCAGTGTCGACAGCAGCGCGACGGCGGCGAGCGCGCGCGCGTCTGTGGGCTCGACCCCCTCGCGCTGCGCGACGAAGGCCGCGACCTGACGATCGCGCTCGCGGGTGATGCCCATGAAGCGGGCGAGCAGGCGGGGTTCACGCTCGAGCGCGCTCATGAACTCGAGGTGGGTCGCGAGGTCGATCGTCGCGTTCTCGAAGTGCGCGACGACGAGGTCGACGAGGTCGTCGACGACGCCGCCCCAGCCCGATGCGCCCTTCTCGAGGAACGCTCGCGTGAGCGCCTCGAACTCCTCGTCGCTGTCGACCCCGAGCACGGCGTCGTCTTTCGACGGGAAGTAGTTGAAGAAGGTGCGGCGGGAGATGTCGACTTCGGCGCACACTTCGTCGACCGTGAAGCCGGCGAGGCCGCGATCGGCCGTGAGTCGTCGGCACGCGTTCGTGAGCGCGGCGGCGGTCTGCCGCATCCGCTCCTCGCGCCGGTTCGATGTTGCACTCGCATCCATAAGATGCATGTTTGCACTTTGCGAGCAATGGTGCAACTACGCCCTCGGCGTCAGGGCGCGAAGGCGGCGTGGAAGAGAGACCAGGCGCGATCGCCCGTGTGCCGACGCTCGGCCTCGGGAACGCGCGCGATGAGGGCGGCGAACATCGAGATCGCGAGCACGACGTCGTCGGTCGCGGCGTCGGCACGGATGCGTCCGCTCGCGCGCTCCCGCGCAACGATGCGCCCGGTCGTCGCGGTGATGCGCGTGCGCAAGTGCTGGATGCGGTCGTCCGACCGCTCGAGCATCATGAGGTCGATGAGCGCGCTCGACACGAGGGCCTGCTCGAGGATCTCGGCGAGGTAGTCGTCGAGCGTGCTCGACTCGCGATCGACGATCACTTCGAGCGACGCGATGTTCTCGTCGAAGATCGCCGCGATGAGCGTCAATCGATCGGGAAAGTGGCGGTAGAGACTGCCCTGCCCGACCCCGGCTCGCCGCGCGATGGCGCTCAGCGGAGCATGGAACCCCTCGAGCGAGAACACCTCGCGCGCGGCCACGATGAGGGCGCGGCGGTTGTCGGGGCCCGCGCTCGGCCCGCGGTTCTTTCGAGCGGCGGTTTCCACGGGTGTAGCCTAAACCGGACAAGGTTGTCCGCATCCGCGAGCACCCTCCGCACCGCAGAAAGGATGCCGCCCATGGCCTCGTCGAACACCCCGCTCAGCGCCGACTCCTCGATCGCGACCTGGCTTGCCCACCCCGTCGGAGGGCCGATCATCCGCGACATGCTCACGAACGCCGGTCAGAGCCCGGACGCCTTGCGCCCCGTCAGCCGCTTGGCCCTCAAGCGCCTCGTCAAACTGAGCAAAGGCAGTTTCTCCGCCGAGATGATCGATGACCTCGTGCGCCGCGTGGACGCGGGGGAGATCCCGGAGAGCGCCACCGGAACCACTCCCGAGCACCCGGCCGCAGACAGCGCAGCGGATGCCGCAGGTGCCGTCGATGCGCCTCCGACCGTCGAGCGCCCGGAGTGGGTCGAGCGCATCGACACCGGACGCTTCACCGGCAAGACCGTGATCGTGACCGGGGCGGGCTCCGGAATCGGCCGCGCCACCGCGTCGCGCGTCGCGCGCGAAGGCGGGCGGGTCGTCGCCGTCGACATCTCGACCGAGCGACTCGAGGAGTTCGTCGCCGAATACCCCGGCGCCGACATCGTGCCGGTCTCCGCCGACATCACGGACGACGCCGCGATCGCCCGCATCGTCGACGCCGCCGGAGGCCCGATCGACGCCCTCGCGAACGTCGCCGGCATCATGGACGACATGACCCCCGTGGGCGAGATCTCCGACGCCGTGTGGCGCCGCGTGTTCTCGATCAACGTCGACGGCACGATGAAGCTCATGCGCGCCGTCATCCCCGGAATGCTCGAGCGCGCGACGGGATCGATCGTCAACGTCGCCTCCGAGGCGGCGCTCCGCGGCTCGGCGGCGGGAGCGGCATACACCGCGTCGAAGCACGCGGTCGTCGGGCTCACCAAGAGCGGTGCGTTCATGTACGGCCCGAGCGGCCTGCGCATCAACGCCGTGGCCCCGGGACCGACCATCACCAACATCGAGGCGACCTTCGCGTCTCGACTCGGCGAGGACCGTGTTCGCGACGGCATGGCGGTCATGCCCGACCCCGTCGAGAGTGACGCGCTCGCGGCATCCATCACCTTCCTACTGAGCGACGACGCAGTGAACATCAACGGGGTCGTGCTCGCCTCCGACGGTGGGTGGTCGGCGGCCTGACCCTCCGCGGGCGCGCGCATCCGGCCCGGCAATGACAGGGTGGGCACATGGAGCTGTTGATCGTGCTCGTCGTGGGCCTCCTCGTGATCGCCGGTGCGTCGCTTCTCGGCCCGCGATTCGGGGTCGCCTCCCCCCTCGTGCTCGTGACCATCGGCGTGCTCGCGAGCCTCGCGCCCTTCGTTCCGGCGATCGAGATCGAGCCCGAGTGGATTCTCGCCGGCATCCTCCCGCCCCTCCTCTACTCGGCGGCGGTGTCGATGCCGGCGATGAACTTCCGCCGCGAGTTCACGAGCATCAGCGGCCTCTCGGTGGTCCTCGTCATCGGCAGCGCTATCGCGCTCGGGTTCTTCTTCTCGTGGGTCATTCCCGGCCTCCCGCTCGCGTGGGGCATCGCGCTCGGGGCGATCGTGAGCCCGACGGATGCCGTCGCAACGAGCATCGTCAAACGCTCGCCCGTGTCACCGCGAGTCGTCGCCATTCTCGAGGGCGAGAGTCTGCTCAACGACGCCACGGCGCTCGTGCTCCTCCGCACCTCCATCGCCGCCGTCGCGGCCGCGTTCTCGTTCTGGTCGGCGATCGGCGAGTTCGCTTTCGCCGTGCTCGTCGCGGGCGCCATCGGCTACGCCGCCGGTCGACTCACGCTCGTGATCCGCTCGCGCGTGAGCGACTCGACCATCAACACCGCGATCTCGTTCACCGTTCCGTTTCTCGCGTCCATCCCGGCCGAGCTGCTCGGCGCATCCGGTCTCGTCGCCGCGGTCGTCGCGGGGATCACGGTGGGCAGACGCGCTCCCCGCGAACTGTCGCCGCAGCACCGGCTCTCCGACTCTCAGAACTGGCGCACCGTCGAGCTCGTTCTCGAGGGGGCGGTCTTCCTCACGATGGGGCTCGGCGTCTCGGTCATCGTGACCGACGTCGAGCGCGATCACGCGGGTTTCGCCGCGGCCCTGGGAATCGCGGTCGCGGCGCTCGCGCTCATCCTCGTGCTGCGGGCGGTCTACGTGACACCCCTCCTGTGGGGCGTGTTCCTCCGGGCGCGCCGAGGCGAACAGCTCAAACCGCGCATCGCCGACATGCAGGAGACGATCGCCGACCCCGAGCGGGCGAGCGGCGTGTTCGAGAGGTTTCCCCGCGGCATCCGCGCGCCAGGCCCGCAGCGCGACCTCACCCGGTTCTCGACGCGCTTGCGCAGGTCGGTCGCCGACATCGACTACCTCCTCGGCGCACCCCTCGGGTGGCGGGAGGGGTCGATTGTGGTGTGGGCGGGCATGCGCGGGGCCGTCACGGTCGCGGCGGCTCAAACGCTGCCGGCGGAGACACCCGATCGATCGCTCCTCGTGCTCATCGCCTACCTCGTGGCGACCCTCTCGCTCATGCTCCAGGGCGGAACCCTCGCGAGGGTGATCCGCTGGGTCAAGCCGTCGACGCCCGATGCGGCGGCCCTCGAGGTCGAACGGCAGCGTCTCGCCGACTTCCTCGACTCGGTCACAGCGGATGCCCCGACCGATCGTTCCGACCGACGGGGCGCGCTCGCTCGCATCCGCGCCCAGCGATCGGCTCTCCTCGATGCGCGCGACGACGGCACCTTCGATGCCGAGGTGCTCGAGACGGCGCTCGCGAGACTCGATGCGAAGCAGATCACGATCGAGCTCCACGACGACGCCCGCTAGTTCACCGAGGCCCGACTACCCCTTCACCCCACCCGTCGAGAGTCCGCTCTGCCAGAAGCGCTGCAGGTAGAGGAACGCGATGACGAGCGGGATGATCGAGACGAACGACCCCGTGATGACGCTCGAGAAGAGCGCTTGCGAACCGCCCCCGCCGGAGGAGCTCGCCGCCTGCCATTGCGCGAGCCCGACCGTGAGCGGGTAGAGCTCCGAGGAGTTGAGCATGATGAGCGGGAGGAAGTAGTTGTTCCACGTCGCGACGAGGGCGAAGAGCAACACGGTGACGATGCCCGGCCCGAGCAGTCGCAGCGCGACCGTGAAGAAGATCCGGAGTTCCCCCGCCCCGTCGATGCGGGCAGCCTCGAGCAGGCTCGCGTCGACGGCGTCTGCGGCGTACACCCGCATGAGGAACACGCCGAAGGGGCTCACGAGCGACGGCAGAATGATCGCCCACGGAGTATCGGTGATACCCGCGTTGGCGAAGAGCAGATAGGTGGGGAGGGCGAGGGCCGTCGTCGGCACCATGATCGCCCCGAGCACTCCGTAGAACAGCGCCGTCGAGCCCGGAAACCGGTACTTGGCGAACGCGTATCCCGCCGCGGTGGCGAAGAACGCCGCACCCACGGCACTGATGCCCGCGTAGAGGATCGTGTTGAGCATCCACCTCCAGAACACCCCGCCATCGAACGTCGCGAGGTCGACGAGGTTGTCGAAGAGCGCGAACGATTGGCCGAACCAGTATCCGAAGGTCGTGAAGAGGTCGGCGTTCTCCTTGGTGGAGGAGATGACGAGCCAGAGGAGGGGGAGCAGGAAGTAGGCGACGCACGTCCAGACCACGACGGTGAGAACCACGTTCTTGCGGGGGCCCTTCTCCTTCTTCTCCTTCCTCTCCCGGCGCGCTGTTTCGCGGGGTCCGCCCACCGTGGGGGCGGCGCCGATGATGGTCGCCTCGGTCATGAGCGTGCCTCTCTTCTCTGCTGCGACACCTGCACGATGAACGACACGGTCATGATCACGATCCCGAGAACGAACGCGATGGTGGCGGCGTAGTTCACTTCACGGTTCACGAAGGCGAGGCTGTAGGCGTAGAGGTTGGGGGTGAACGAGTCGGAGATCGCATTCGGCGCGATGCGCGACAGGAGGTTCGGTTCGTTGAAGAGCTGGAAGGTGCCGATGATCGAGAAGATGACGGTGAGGAAGATCGCCGGTCGGATGGCGGGGATCTTGATGCTGAACGCCGTGCGCCACTGGCCCGCGCCGTCGATCTCGGCGGCCTCGTAGAGCTCCGTCGGTATCGACCGCAGAGCGGCGTACATGATGATCATGTTGTAGCCGATGAACTCCCACGAGACGATGTTCATCATCGAGCCGAGGACGTTCGACGGCGAGAGCAGGTTGGGCGCGTCGAGACCGAGGAAGCGGAGCACTTGCGCGATCGGTCCGAAGTCGTTGCCGTAGAGGTAGCCCCACATGAGCGTCGCGACGACGCCGGGAACCGCGTAGGGGATGAAGATCGCGAGCCGCGCGAATCCGGCGCCGGCCACCCGCCGCGAGTCGAGCGCGAGAGCGAGGAACAGCGACAGGGCGATCATGATGGGCACTTGCACGACGAGGAAGATCCCCATGCGACCGAGCCCTTCGATGAAGCGGATGTCGCCGAAGGCGCGGGCGTAGTTCTCGAGACCCACGAAGACCTCCCCGCCGAGCAGTCGGCTCGCGAAGAGGCTCAGATACCCCGAGTAGAGCAGAGGCACGACGAGCATCGCGATGAAGACGACGAAGAACGGTGCGATGAGGATGTATGCGGCAGCCGTCTGCTTCGAGGTCGCTGCTGAGCGCCGCCGGGTGACCGGCTTCGCGGTTGTTCCCGCTGTCATGACTCACTCCAATGTGTCGTGCATGAGGTTCGAGGGGCGGAGCAGCGAGTCGCCGCTCCGCCCGGGTGTCACTCGGTGACCGTGAAGCCCTGGTCTTCGGCGTAGCGCTTGATGTCGTTCTCCCACGCGGTCAGGCCCGCAGACAGGTCGCCCCGGTCGGCGATGGCCGAACCGAGTGTCTCGTTGAAGCTCGCCGCGACGTAGTCCTGGAAGGGGAGCCACTGGAAGTCGGCGTCGACCGTGTCAGACACTTCGGCGAAGAGAGCATTGACCTCTTGGCCGCCGTAGAAGTCCGCCTGCACCGACAGGAAGTCCTCGCTCGAAAGCAGTTCGTTCGCGGCGGGGTAGAGCGATTGCTGCGTATTGAACTGGGCGATCGTGTCGGGGTCCGTGTTCAGGAACTCCGCGAACTTGGCTGCCGCGATCGGGTTCTCCGATCCTGCGAGCACAGCGTTCGACGATCCACCGAGGTTGGCCGAGACGGATGCGCCCTCCTCCCACTGCGGAAGGGGCGCGGCTCGCCAGAGCCCCGCGGTGTCTGCCGCGGTTCCCTGCAGAAACACCGGGCCCCACGCGGCGGTGATCCACCCCGCGTACTTGCCGTTCGAGAGCCCTTGGTACCACTGGTCGGTGAAGTTCGGGTCGACGGAGACGAGGTCCCTCTCGATGAGGTCCTGCCAGTACGCGGCGACCTCTTGCGCCTGCTCGCCGTCGAGGTCGACTCCGACCTCTTGACCTCCGTCGTACTGGAACGGCTTGACCCCGGCTTGCCAGAGCTTGCCGATGAACACACCGGCGTCGTTCGGGGGGAGGTTGGTGATGTAGGAGTCGGTGCTGTCTTTCACCGTCTCCGCAGCGGTCGCGAAGTCATCCCAGGTCTCGGAAGAACCGTCGAGTCCCGCGTCGCTGAGGATGTCGTCGCGGTAGAGGTTGCCCATCGGGCCGGTGTCCTGGGGGATCGCCAGAATCTGCTCGTCGCTCGTGACCTGGTTCCACACCCAGGGAACGAAGGCGTCGTCGAGGGCGTCACCGACGTAGGGCCGGAGATCGAGGAGGTCTTCGGTGAGCTGGAAGCTCGGGATGTAGGGGTACTCGAGCTGGATGACGTCGGGTGCACCCTGCCCGGCGGCGATGGCCGCGCGCACCTTCACATAGTGGTCTTGGCCCTGGCCGACGTTCTCCACTTGAACGTCGATGGCCGGATACTGCTCCTCGAACGCCGCGACCTCGTCTTCGATGTCGGGCACCCACGTCCAGAAGTTCAGTGTGGTCTCGGTCTCCATGGCGGCGTCGATGTCGTCTTGCGAGACCTGCTCGGCCGATCCGCCGTCATCCGACCCGCCCGAGGCGCATCCTGTCAGCAGCAACGACACGGTCACGACACTCGCGCCGAGTGAGGCCATGGTCTTCTTCGATCTGGTGTTCACGCTGTGTTCCTTTCGTCATTCCTTGGTGCCGCGCTACGCGCGGGTGTTCTCTTCTTCGAGAATCCGGATGTCGCGGGGCGCGAGGTCGAGCGTCGCGCCCGCCGAGATCGTTTCGCCGGTCTCGAGGTCGGTGCTCGCCTCGGGCACGCGGACCTGAACCGGCTCGCCCGACCAGTTGCTGATGAAGCGCACCGTCCGCCCTCGGGCGGTGGCCCCGGACTGCACGGTGATCGACCCTTCGGGCGAGCTCGTCCAGTCGGCCGCGAGCGGGGTGGGCACGAGCCAGCAGGCGATGTCGGCGGCGAGCTCGGGGTTCGGCACCGTGCCGACGTAGGTCACGCGGCCCTCGCCGTATCGCGCGGTCGTGATCGCGGGAAATCGACCGTGTTCCCGATGCGCGTAGCTCGCGACGACCTCGGCGCCGTCGGGGATGACCCCGTCGATCCACGCGGTGGCCCGCGCACCGTCGGTGACGGGGAATCCGGAGGTCCCGGTCACTGCGACGTCGGCGACGAGGTTCGAGAACTCGTCGTAGTGCATCTGCGCTGCCGCGGTGAGTCGAGGCGGGGCGACCTCGCGTCGTGCCCGCGCCTCGTGGTCGGCGTAGGCCGTGCGGACCCCGACCACGAGGTGGCCGCCCGCCTTCGCGTAGGAGTCGAGCCACGCGAGCTGCTCATCCGTCGTGATGTAGAGCCCCGCGGCGACGAGCACCGGGTGGGCCTCCGCGAACTCGGCGGGAGCGTAGTCGAGCAATTGGGTGTCGTGCAGCACGCGCGCTTGCCTGCCACTCTCGACGATCCCCTCGTGGAACGCGTCGAAGATGCGGTAGTACGACGCCGGGTCACCGTCGTGCGCGTCATCGGTGAACGGGGGGAAGAAGGTGAAGGCCCACTTGCTCGCGTTGGAGTAGACGATGGCGATGTCGGAGTCGGGCTCGTAGCCGTCGAGCTTCGGTCCGACACTCGCGAGGGATCGACCGATGTCGGCGATCTCGCGATAGACCCGGCCCGGCTCGCGACTGTGCGGGAGCACCCCGCCCCAGTAGGTCTCGAAGCCCTCGTTGAGGGTGTGCCACTGCCAGTATTCGATCATCCGCGCGCCGCGCGAGATGAAGGCGTACGCCGCTTGCTTGAGCTGCCCCGGATAGGGCGGGTAGTTCAGCGAGGGGCCACCGATGGCTTGCGCGTTGGTCTCGGTGACGAGAAAACGCTCTTGCCTGCTCGACCACAGTCGATCGGCCTGACGGAACAGTCCGCCGACTCCGCGCGTGATGAAGGACGCGAGTTGGGGCACCGTCGTCGTGAGGTCGAGGCTGTCTTGCATGTCGTAATAGGGGTTTCCCGCGGTGACGTCGAGTCCCGCCGCGAGCGAGGCGTCGTGTTGCGCCGCGCGCGGGTAGGCGATGCACGTCGTGACGAACTGGTCGGCGCTCGCATACTCCCGCACGATGTCCGCTTGCCAGTGGATGAACTGCTCGGTCACGAGGGCCTGGTATTCGCGCCAGGCGAGGTCGTACTGCGGAAACGAGTTGTTGTCGGGCCGCCACAGTTGGTCGAACGACGTGATGCGGTGCGACCAGTACGTCAGGTTCCACTCCCTGTTGAGTGCCTCCGGTGTTTCGTAGCGCTTCTCGAGCCACGCGACGAAGCCGGCGAACGTGCCCTCGTTGTGGAAGAAGTGGAGCCCGGGCTCGTTGTCGACCTGATAGCCGATGACCGCGGGGTGATCGCAATAGGTCGACACGACGGCGCGGATCACGCGCTCCGCATACCTCGCGAACACTGGTGACGAGTAGTCCACCTCTTGGCGAGCACCCCACCCCATCCGCACGCCCGTCGACAGCTCGGTCGCCAGTTCGGGATGCTTCACCTGGAGCCACGGGGGGATCGCGTATGTCGGCGTTCCGAGGATCACCCTGATGCCGCGCTCGTGGGCCTTGTCGAGCACGACCCTGAGCCACTCGGTGTCGAACTCCCCGTCGCGCGGCTCCCACGTCGACCACACGGACTCGCCGACTCGGATGACGGAGAAGCCCGCGTCGACCATGAGGTCGAGGTCGTAGTCCGTCGTGTCGCTCGGTTCGTACTCGGCGTAATAGGCCGCGCCGAAGAGAATCCCCTCGGCGGTGTGTGTGGTCGCGTCATGACGTGCCATTCGGGAATCCTCATCGTCGAGAGTCACTGTTACCGGTAATAGTTACCGGTAAAAGGCACGCTAGACCCTCACTCGACGATGCGCAAGAAGTTTTCTCGCGAAGAGCGGATCAGCGCGGCGGAGCGGTCGATGCGCGCAGAACGAGGCTCGGTCGCACGAAGTCTGTCTTCCATTGGGACGGTTGGCCGTTCATGCGCGCGAGAAGCGCGAGGAAGGCGAAGCGCCCCTGCTCACGGAAGTACATCGGGATGCTCGTGAGCGAGGGGGAGTAGTACGCCGCATCCGGGGAATCGTCCATACCGATCACGCTCACACGACCGGGAACCGCGACCCCGGCCTCGGCGAGCGCGTGCAGAATGCCGAGCGCCATCTGGTCATTTCCGGCGAACACCGCCGTCGGCAGCTCGCCTGCGGCGAGGAGCCCCTGCGCGAGCCGATACCCCGACTCCGCCGACCAGTCGCCTTCGAGCCACGGAGCCGGTGTCAGCCCCCCCTGCCGCAGGAGTTCGTCGTAGGTCCGCGCGCGGATGCGGGCCGCCGGCCAATCGAGCGGACCGGTCACGTGCACTATCCGCTCGTGCCCCAGGTCGAGGAGGTGCCGCATCGCGAGCTCCGCGCCGAGCATGTTGTAGTTCGAGTGGGCGGGAACAGCGCGGTCTTCGTCTTCGTCCTCGGTCTCGCGATAGAGCGGCACGCGAAAACTCGCCGCGTCGAGCCGCTCGCGCATCCTGTCGTTCGGCGCGAAGGCGACGATCCCCGCGACATCCTGTTGATTGACGACGTCGATGGCTTCCGCGAGCGAGCGATCATCGGCGGGATCGAGGGAGACGATGTCGAGCACGTACCCGGACTCCCGGGCGGCTGCGCTCGCACCCTCGAGGATCTTGATCGGGCCGAGCTGCGTCATCTCGTACATGAGCGCCGCGACGCGCTTGCTCTCGCGCGTCGCGAGGCTGCGTGCGGCGATGTTCGGGCGGTAGTCGAGCTTGGCGAGCGCATCCTGCACTCGGCTCTCGTAGGACTCCGAGATGCGGTGGCCCTTGAGAAGTCGCGAGACGGTCTGGTGCGACACCCCGGCCTCGCGGGCGACGTCGTAGATCGTCGCCGGCCGAGAACGGTTTCCCGTCGTCGCATCCATCGTCATCCGCCCTCGCACCACGTCGCCGGAAACAACCCTCTTGCTCGCCCTCGTCGCCCGATGTGCGACCCGCGTAGACCGAAGCCTAACCGGACGCGTGGTTCTGCTTCTCTCCCGAATGCCCTCCCGAGCGAGCGGCCGCAACGCGTCGTCACGCGCGGGCGGCCCCCAGCCCGAACGCTTAGCGTGGAGTCACACCACGCCGCCACCCGAAGGAGACCCCGTGTCTGTCACCGACGAACTGCTGAAGAACAACGAGACCTACGCCGCCGGCTTCTCGGGGCCGCTGCCCCTCCCGCCGTCGAAGCACGTCGCCGTGGTCGCGTGCATGGACGCCCGCATCGACGTCTACCGCGCGCTCGGGCTCGGCGAGGGAGAAGCCCACGTGATCCGCAACGCGGGTGGCGTCATCACCGAAGACGAGATCCGGTCGCTCGCGATCAGCCAGCGCTTGCTCGGCACGAACGAGATCATCCTCATCCACCACACCGACTGCGGAATGGTGACGTTCACCGACGAAGGCTTCAAGAACTCGATCGCCGAAGAGACCGGAATCCGCCCCGCGTGGGCCGCCGAGGCGTTCACAGATGCCGCCGCCGACGTCACCCAGTCGATCCGCCGCATCACCGCGAGCCCGTTTATCCCCCACACCGACTCGGTGCGCGGGTTCGTGTTCGACGTCGCCACGGGCAAGCTCGACGAGGTCGCCGCGCCCTGACGACGACCTGAGCCCGGGTCAGCGTGACCCGGTGACGAACACGGCGAGTTCGTGAAGGTGGAAGCGCCAGCCCTCGATGTGCTCCGATCGGAGAGCGTCGCCGTCATCGAGGCGACCGAATCCACTCTCGGTGACGACGACTCGAGCGGCGCGGTCGTCACCGGTCACCGCGAAGCTCACGACGAGGGAACTGTTCCACGCCGGTTCGGTCCACTGGAACTCGAGAAGCGAACCGGCGTCGACGCGCGTCACGATGCCGGTCGCCGACATCCGCTCACCGTTCTCGGTCCACTGCTCGTGCACGGCCGCGCCGGGGGACGCTTCGGCCCGGAGTTCGGGCCACCACCGGCCCCGCTCCGCCGTGAGCGCGAGCCACACCCTCTCCACCCCCGCCTCGATCTCGGCGGCGACCTCGATGCGATCGTGATGACGGCGATCGTTATTCACGAACTTGCGAAGTCGACGACGAGGTCGGCGAGCGCCGCGGCCGCCGAGTACTGCACGACGTGAGCACTGCCGTCGATCTCGACGAACCGGCCCTCGCGCGCGGTTCGCGCGAGCCGCGTGCACCAGTCGGTCGTCGCGATGGGGTCGCGCGCCCCGCGAACGACGAGCACGCGCTGCGTCACGACGGGAATGCGCTCGAGGAAGTCGTAGTCGAGCATCGGCCGCAACTGCTTCGAATACCAGATCGGCCCCGCGCGCACGTAGTCGGTGAACACGATCGCGTTCGCCACGGGGTGCTCCACGATGGTGTCGGCCGCGAGCCTCGCGACATGGTCGCGCAGCATGTGCTTGCGCGGTTCGCCGACCGGACCGAGCAGCACGACGCCGTCGACACGGTCGGGCAGGAGGATCGCCACTTCGGTCGCGAACTGGGCGCCCATCGAGTGTCCGACGACGGTCACGTGCGTCAGGTCGGCCCGGCGGATGATCGCGGCGACGACCTCGGCGTGATCCCGGATCGAGAGCGATCGCCGCGGCGTGCGATTGAACGCGTACCCGGGCAGATCGATCTCGACGACCCGGTGACACTCGCCGAGGAGGGCGGTGAGGCGACGGAAGTAGCGGTGCGACATCCCGATCCCGTGCAACAGCACGAAGACGGGCGAGTCGTCGGCGACGACCTCGGGGCCCGAGAGAAGCGCGGTCGCGTAACGATCGCCGAGTCGGGCGGTGATCTTACGCTCCAGAGGCATACGGCGACACTACGCGCACGAAGCACCTCAGCCGCGCGAGGATGGAAGCGATGAAACGACTGAGTGGGGCCATGCGAAACCTGCCGCGCGACCTCCGCTGGTGGATCGCCGACTACATCTACGCCGGCTGGTGGCAGGTGCGAGGGGCACTCGGACGGTCGGCGGAGAGCTACCTTGAGGGGTCGCTCCGGCCGATCATCGTGCTGCCCGGCATCTACGAGTCGTGGTACTTCATGAGGCCCACGATCGACCGGTTGCACGACGCCGGTCACCCCGTGCACGTCGTCTCCGAGCTCAGCCGCAACAGACGACCCGTGGATGCCGCGGCCGACCTCGTGGCCGCGTTCATCGCCGAGCGCAATCTGCGCGACGTCGTGATCGTCGCCCACAGCAAGGGTGGCCTCATCGGTAAATACGTCATGGCGAAGCTCGACCCGGACTCGCGGATCCCGCACATGGTCGCGATCAGCACCCCCTTCTCCGGCTCGATCTACGCGCAGTGGATGCTGCTCCCGAGCCTGCGATCGTTCTCCCCGAAGAACGCGCTGACGCTCACCCTGAGCAAGGAGCTCACGGTCAACGAGCGCATCACGTCGGTGTTCGGACTGTTCGACCCGCACATCCCGCGGGGAAGCGAGTTGACGGGAGCAGACAACCGTGTCGTCGAGACCGGCGGTCACTTCCGCATCCTCGACGACGAGCGCGTGATCGACATCGTCACGGCCATCGCGGCGCGCCCCGGCCGCGACTGAGCGCATTCACGCGAGTGGTGCCGGTTCGGTCAGCGCACGATCCTCGGCACCACCGCGACGAGCACGGCGAGCACCACGATCTCGACGAGCGTCTGGGTCACGATCACGAGCGGCACGACAGCGAAAGCCTCGGGCAGCGCGATCGCGACGGGCAGCACGACGAGCGAATTGCGCGTGACCCCCGACATCACGAGGGTGCGACGGTCGGCGGTCGCGAAGCGTCCGAGCCTCCCCCACACGAGCCCGACAGCGACCATGACGATGGCGAACGCCGCGAAGACGGGCACCGCTCGCACGACGATCGCCGCGTCGGCACCGATCGTCGCGACGCCCGACGCCACAACGACCACGAGAGTGAGCACCACGAGCGGCACCATCGCGAGGGCGGATGTGCGCGCCACGACGCCGACCGCAGCGCCCGCCCTCGTGGCCGCGAGCACACCCCACGCGAGAGCGAGGGGCACGAGAAAGACCGGAACGAGCACCCCCGCGACGGCGGCCGGGTCGATGCTCCGCACGATGTCGGTTCCCGTGAAGGCGAACAGGAGCGGCGGTACGGCGAGCACTTGGGCCACGAGCAGCAGCGGCGTCGCGGCCACGAGGCGATCGACCGACCCGCCCGCGAGGCCCGTGAAGGCGACGACGTAGTCCACGCACGGCGCGAGCAGCACGAGCAGCACCCCGAAGACGAGCGCGCGGTCGTCGGCGACCAGTCGGGAGAGACCGAACGCCACGAACGGCACGGCGCCGAAGTTGAGAGCGAGGAGGGCCGCGAGCATCCGCCAGTCTCTCAGGGCGGCCCCGACGCGCGTGATCGGCACCTGCAGAAAGGTCACGAAGAGGAGCACGGCGAGAACCGGGGCGACCGCGGCGTCGAGCACTGCGACCTCGGGCACCACGATCGCGGCACCGACCGCAACGGCGAGTGCCGCGAGGTAGAGCACGAGCTGCCGGCGCTCGAGCCACTCGGTCGCGCGCGTGCCGTCCACCCGTCGAGACTACGGCGCACAGTCGCGTGCCCCGCCCGGATGGTTGACTGGCGCCATGACCCCCACAGCCGAAGAGCACGCCGAACGCTACGACCTGCACGGCTTGCGGCAGCAGATGCTGCGGGAGTCGAGCGGCACGATCGACGACAGCATCCCCGAACTCGCCGCCGCGAGCGCGGATGTCTGCGGCATCGCGATCGTCGACGACGACGGCGACACGCGCACGACCCCCGATGCCGACCTCGAGTTCTCGGTGCAGTCGGCGGTCAAGCCGTTCGTCTACGCCCTCGCCCTCGTCGACGACCGTGAGCGGGTTCTCGACGCCGTCGGCACGGAGCCGACGGGCGAGGCGTTCGACGCCATCGTGCTCGAAAGCGAAACGGGCCGACCCCCGAACCCCATGGTCAACGCGGGCGCCCTGCTCACCGCCAACCTCGTCGACGGGTCGACGCCCGACGAGCGGTTCGCGCGCATCCTCTCGGGCATCAGCGCCTTCGCGGGGCGCGAGCTGACCGTCGACGAGAACGTGAGCCGTTCGGAGCAGCTCCTCGGTGACCGCAATCGCGCCCTCGGCTACCTCATGCGCTCCCGCGGAACGCTCGACATCGAGGTCGACGACGCCGTGTCGGTCTACGCGCGAGCGTGCTCGATCGTCGTCACCGCCGAGGTGCTCGCGACGATGGGAGCCACGCTCGCGTTCGGTGGGCGCAACCCCGTGACGGGCGAGCAGGTCGTGCCGCGGCAGGTCGTGCCGATCGTGCTGAGCATCATGGCCACGTGCGGAATGTACGACGGCTCCGGACGATGGATGCGCCGCGTCGGACTGCCGGCCAAGTCGGGTGTCGCGGGAGGTCTCGTCGCCTCCGTGCCGTGGCAATTGGGGCTCGGCGTCTACAGCCCCCCACTCGATGGTGAGGGCAACAGTGTTCGCGGCGTGCTCGCGTGCGAGAAGCTCTCCGACGACATGGGTCTTCACGTGTTCGGTCCGCCACGGGATGAGGCACGCTACCGTTGACGGCGCACTCGGCCGGCGACGGTGACCATACACTGACGATTCGCTGAGTCAACGGGTAGCCCACGCGGGCGCGTTCGCGGTGAAATGGGTGTCCACAGCTCGCCTTCGTCATTGGAGTCCGTCATGACCAAATCGCCTAACCGTCTCCTCGCTACCGTCTTCGGCGTCGTCTACCTGCTCATCGGTCTGCTCGGCTTCACCGCGACGGGCGACGTGCCGAGTTTCTTCTCGACCGAGGGCGGGCTCCTCCTCGGCATCTTCGAGGTCAACATCTTCCACAACGTCGCGCACATCCTCATCGGCGCCGCTCTCACCATCGGCGGGGTCTCCGGGGTTCGTGCCGCGAAGGGTGTCAACATCTTCGTCGGCGCGGCCTACCTGCTCCTCGGCATCGCGGGCCTCTTCCTCATCGGCACCGCGGCCAACGTGCTCGCCATCAACGCGGCCGACAACGTGTTGCACTTCGCGAGTGCCGCCGTGCTCCTCGCCGTCGGAATCGGTGCGGACAAGGCGTCGTCGCCCCGCGCGGCCTGATCGACCGGCTTGTGGAGAGGGGGAAGCCGATCGTGTCGCAGATCACTCGCACGTGGCTCGCATTCGCCGCGCTCGGAACCGGGCTCATCCACCTCGCGCTCGTCGTCGGGCTGCCGCTCCCCCTCGGCATCCTCCTCGGCGCCCTCGGCGCGGCCGAGTTCGCGTGGGCGATCGTCACGCTCGCCCGTGATGATCTCGTGGCGCCGCGCATCGCGCGCGTCGTCGCCCTCGTGCCCGTGCTCGGGTGGAGCGTCATCGTCGTGACGGCCACGATCTTCGACGTCTCGGGGCTCGCCTCCGCCCTCCCCGTTCTGCCGATGGCTGTCGCGACCCTCTTCGAACTCGTTGCCGTCGCCATCCTCAGTTCGGCCCTCCGACCCGCCGAGCGCGTCGCCGAGCACACGACCGACACCCGAGAGGCACCGTCGGCACCTGCGCTCGCACTAGCGACTCCGAGCGTCTCCACGACCCACCCGGTGCGCTACCTCGTCGCCCTCACCGCGGGTGCCGTCGTCGTGGGTGCCCTCACGACACCCGCTCTCGCGGCGACAGAGGCTGGGCGCCACGCGCAGCCGCACGGCTCGCACGACGGGTCGGCCGTGACCCCGAACGACGTCGAAGACGCCGTGTCGATCGACGACCTGGTCCGGCCGGGGCACGACGGGTCGCACGAGTAACCGTCCGAGAGATCGCACGCGGGTTCTGGTGTTCTCGGGCCGGTGCTCCCTATACTTAGGGTCACCTAACCTGCCGAGGATCGGAGAGACCGGATGAGCGCTGTCACTCCCCTGTCGCGAGTGCTCGCCGAGCGCTGCACCGATTGCGGCGACTCAGCGGGCGTCGCCTTCATGACCGGGCTCCTCACGGGCGAGGGCACGCGCGACGACTACATCGCGCTCGTCGCGCAGCACTACTTCATCTACGAGGCCCTCGAAGCCGTCACCGAGTCGATGGCCGCGCGGCCGGAAGCGGCCCCCTTCATCACCCCGCACCTCACGCGCCTCCCGGCGATCACCGAAGACCTGCGTTTTCTCCTCGGTGACGACTGGCGTGAACGCGTCGCCCCTCTCCCCTCGACCGCGGCCTACGTCGATCGCATCCGCTCCGTCGCCGGCGAGTGGACGGGCGGGTTCATCGCGCACCACTACACGCGCTACCTCGGCGATCTGTCGGGCGGCCGATTCATCCGCTCGCTCCTGCAGCGACGTTTCGGATTCGACACGAACGGTGTCGGTTTCTACCTCTTCGATCAGATCGCCGAACCCCGGGCGTTCAAGTCGACCTATCGCGAGCAACTCGATGCCGTCGACTGGACGGATGCCGAGCGCGAACGGGTGATCGACGAGGTGAGTGTGGCCTACCGCTTGAGCACCTCGGTGCTCTCGAGTCTCGCCGAAGCGAAACTCCAGGCCGCCTGACGGACGTCGCTTCCGGGTGGTGTCGCTCCGTATCGCTGCGACGCGGTCGGGCGGGCGACGCGGCGTGAAGGCTACGGGGCCGACACAGCCCGTTCGACGAAGTCGAGCATCGTCGCTGACGCGATCGTCAGGTCGACGGAGTCGTCTTCTGCCCACCGGTCGAGCACCCCGTTCTTGGCCGCGGAGATCAGGTGGGCGACTTCGCGGGCGTCGAACGCCCGAAACTCGCCCGTGGCCTGACCCTCGTTCAGCAGTCGAGTGAGGGCGTCTGTTTCGGCCGTCGAGACAGTGTCGAATGCGCGGGCGAAGTCGGCATCGCGATGGTTGGCCATGACTTCCGCCATCGCGCGGAACTCGACACGGCGCCCGGCGAAGAAGTCGAGCTCCGCATGAATGCCGGCGCGGAGACGCTCGGCCGGAGTCGACGCTTCAGACGTGTGTGCAGCGATGTGCGCTTCGCACTCCTCGAACAGGCGGAGCGCCACCCGCCGCAGAATCTCGTCTTTGCTCGCGAAGTGATAGGTGATCACGCCTTTGCTGACCCCGGCGTGTTCTGCGATGCGCGCGACCGTCGCGGCGGCGTAGCCGACATCCGCAAGAACTTCCGCGGCCGACCGCTCGATCTGATCGCGCCGGGCACGACCACCGACCGTGCCTCGCTCGACTGCCTCTTCGGCGCTATTCGTACGCATGTCCAAATTCTAGTACGCTCGTACTACCGAGAGGAAGGGAGGGTAAGCATGAGCGCAGCGCGAGGCGAAACCGATCGAGGCGTGCGAGTGGTGCAACTGACCGTGTTCTCGGTGCTCATGATCCTCATCGGGGCACTGCTGTCTGTGGTGTACGCGAACCCGATGGTCCGGTTGGCTCCGTTCGACAGCCCGATCGTGAACCAGACCCTGAACTATCAGCTCAGCGCTCTGCCTGTGGCTGGCTTGGCCTTGCTCGTCACATTCGTGTTCGCCCGAAAGATCCGTTTGAGCTACTTCACCCTGAAGCGAACCGGACCGATGAAGCCTCTCTTCGGGCGGTCGGGCAGCGGCAGATGGGAGACCGACGCGTGGATCATCGGGCTCCTGATGGCAGCGACCATCGGGCTCACGAGCTTCTTCCAGTTCCTCCCGACCGGGTTCTCCTTCCAGTGGGCGTACGTCGCACTGGTCATTCCCTTCGCCGCCATGAACGCGTTCACCGAGGAGGTGATCTTCCGGCTCTCCTACGTCACCATGGGCGCCAACTCCACAAGCTCTCGCGCCTACGGTCTCGCGATGGGGTCGATCGTGTTCGGCGTGAGCCACTACTGGGGCGTCACACCGAACGGCATCGTCGGCGCGCTCATGTCGATATTTCTCGGGTTCGTGCTGGCGAAATCCATCCAGGAGACCAAAGGATTCTTCTGGGCGTTCGTCATCCACTTCATGCTGAACATCGCGACCATGGCCTTCGTGCTCAACCAGGTGACGTAGCGAGAATCCCGCGAATCGCAGCCCACTGCAGCAGCATGATGGTCTTGCCGTCGGCGATGCGTCCGTTGTCGATCATGTCGAGCGCGACGTCGAACGGAAGCTCGAGAATCTCGATGTCTTCACCCTCGTCGGCGACACCCCCGCCCGCGCTCGTCCGATCGCCGGGGGTGTAGCTTGCCGCGTAGAAGTGGATGCGCTCGGTGACCGAGCCGGGGCTCATGTAGGCGTCGAAGACGTGGGTCAGTTGGCCCACCTCCACACCGAGTTCTTCGCGCGCCTCCCGACGGATCGCCGTCTCCGGGTCGTCTTCGTCGAGGAGGCCCGCAGCGGCTTCGACGAGCATGCCGTCGGGGTGGTCGTTCACATACGCGGGAAATCGGAACTGCCTGGTCAGAAGCACCGTGCCGCGAGCCGCGTCGTAGAGCAGGATCGTCGCACCGTTGCCGCGGTCGTAGGTCTCCCGCTGCTGGGTCGACCACTGACCGTCGCGGCCCCGCACGTCGAACGTCGTGCGGCGGAGCACGTGCCACCCGTCGGAGGTGACCTCGACGTCGCGCACGATGACATCCGGGTTTCGGTCGAGGTTCCGGCCAGTCTGGTCGAGGCCGGTGCGGCCGCGGGAGTCGCTCACCTCTCGACCTTAACGGACGCGCACGACGCCGATGATCTAGCAGCGCGGGCTCAGACGCCGGATGCGCGCGTTCCGACGGTTCACCTGCGGGCTCTCGCTCCTGCGGCCATCCAACCGCCCATCCGATCACACCGAAACGCGGCGCGAGCAGTTGTCAGGACTCCATACACCTTGTGCGCATTTAACCCTGTACGCCCGGCACGGCTAGACGAAAGCCGACGTCGCCGAGCGCTCCGAGGAGTCGCCTCAAATCGCCGAGCGATTCCTGGCCGCCTGAAATCACCAACGCTGTTCACAGTTTTCGGGTAGTTGGAACGGGTGGTTCGTGCGAGCCTGAGGTCATGTCGATGTCTGAGCCGTTCATGCCGAAATCATCCGCCGACCGCGATGCCTCCAGCGACGCGGACGCCCCCGTACCCACCGAGTCGCCTGAGTCTGCCGAGTCCGCCGATACCGAAGCGCCCGACTTCTCTGCCATCGACACGCCGTTTCGCACCCCGGATCCCGGTGCGCGCCTGAGCGAAGACGATGTGCACAGCGACGTCGAGACCGACGACACCACCGCCCACGACGCCTGAGAGACAGCCTCACCCTCGTCGGGCGACGAGCTGAGACGCGAAGGCGTGAACGGCTGCAGATGCTTCAATAGCCGCATGTCCAACCCGCCGAATATCGCACGAGTTCTCGTTGAGGGTGTCGAGGTCTCGCGAGACCACGACCTCAGCGCAGAACGGACGTTCGAGTTTCAGACGGACGAGGGGAACTTCTACCGCGTAGTGGCCGCAGAGTCAGGGCGGCAGCAGACATGGACGGTCACCAAACTCGAGGAACGCCGGGAGATCCCGGCCGGGACTGTGCGACACGAGAAGCCCTGGTTGATCTTCGGCTCCATTGCCCACCATTACTTCAGGCCCGGAGCGCACGTTTCCTCTGGCTTCCAGAACGATCTCTGGAACGCAGTCCAATCACTAGCCGTCTGAGGGCGATCGCCGCGCCGGTTGGCGGGGTGCCGCTCGCGAGTCGGGCGACGTGCCGAGTCGTGGCTCAATCCCGTGCCGGGTTGTGGGTCAGGCGCGGATCGCCGGAATCGCTTGCGCCTTCTCCATGAACCTGCGCACGTCGTCGTCGACGATGATGTCGGAGGGCCGCAGGTCGCGGGAGAGGTAGAGCCCGTCGAGTTCGGTGATGCGGCTGAGTGCGACGTAGGTCTGTCCCGGCGCGAACGACCTCTGGCCGAGGTCGACGATCGCGCGGTCGTAGGTCTTGCCCTGCGACTTGTGGATAGTCACGGCCCACGCGAGACGCAGCGGAAACTGCTGGAACTCCGCGACGATGTCGCGCTTGAGCTCTTTCGTCACGGGAGAGTAGGAGTACTTGAACTTCTCCCACACCGCGGGCTGCACCTCGTGTTCGGTGCCGTCGATCTCGACGAACACCGTCGACGTGATGCGCGTGACCGTGCCGACCGAACCGTTGACCCAGCGTTGGTCGGCATCGTTGCGCAGAAACATCACGCGCGCGCCGACCTTCAGCTCGAGGGCGTCGTCGGCAGGGAAGGCTCGACCGCCGAAGTCGCCCGTGATCGACGCGCGCGCCGTGAGCGTGCGCCCGGGGAGGGCCGCGAGCGATCGCGCGTTGATCGAGTTGACGGTGTCGTTGCGCGTCGCGAGGGTGATCGCGCCATCCGTCGGCGCGGGCCTCGCTCCGGTCTCGTTGAGTCTCTGCGCGATCTCGGCCGTCACCACTCCGTGCCGCACCGCGTTGAGCATGTCTTTGAACTCTTCTTCGTGCTGGCGGTGGATGACGCTCAGCTCGTAGATGCGAAGGTCGGCGTCGTTCCACACCTTGGCGTCGAAGAACCACATCGAGCGGTACTGATCGGTGAAGTAGGCGCGCTCATCGGCGTCGCCCGGAACGGGGGCGAGCTGATACGGATCACCGAAGAGCACCACTTGCACTCCCCCGAACGCCTCGAACGGGCGCTGGCGCGCTTGGCGCAGCGCGCGGTCGATCGCATCCAGGAGGTCGGCGTTGACCATGGACACCTCGTCGATCACGAGCGTCTCGATGGTGTTGAGCAGTTTGCGCACGTCGGCCGTCTGGTCGATCTCGTGGTCGGCGATGACCCCGATCGGCAAGCGGAAGAGTGAATGGATGGTCTGGCCACCGACGTTCAGCGCCGCGACACCGGTGGGCGCGCAGATGACGAGCTGTTTCGAGGTGTTCCACGAGAGGTGGTTGAGCAGAGTGGACTTACCCGTTCCCGCGCGCCCCGTCACGAAGATGTGCTCGCGCGTGGTCTCGATGGCGTCGTAGAGCGCCTGTTGCTCGTCGGAGAGCGAGAAACCCGCGGAGTCGATCATCCGGCCTCCCCCGCTGACGCGACCCGAGCGAGTCGCCGATATCCGTCGACCAATCTACCGCGACCCGTGCCGCAGCACGGTCGACGCGGCGATGTGGGGAGACGCCCTCGCGAGCGTCGGCGCTTAGGATTGCCCCATGATCGACGCGACTGGGGAGGAGCGTCCGCCCCTCCGGGTCAATCGTCTCGCCGTGTGGACCGTCGCCCTCGTGCTGCTCGCCATCGGCTTCGTCTCGACGATCGTGGCCCTCAACTCGACCGTCTACAGCTCCTCGGGGTTCGTGAGCGGCTACCTCGCGGCGCTCGAACGACGCGACGTCGACTCCGCCCTCGAAACACCCGGCGTCGACCTCCCCGAGGGCGACCACTTGCGCACGCTCCTCGCTCCCGGGGCTCTCGGCGAATTGCGGGACCACCGCATCCGTTCCGACACAGTGAGGCCCGATGGCACCCATCGCGTGATCGCCGACTACACGATCGACGGCACCGAAAGCAGCACCGTGTTCGAGGTCACCTTCGAGGGCACGAGGTTCGGCCTCTTCACCGAGTGGTCGTTCACGACGAGCCCCGTGAGCGTGCTCGACATCCTGCCGCGCAACGACGCCCGATTCGACGCGAACGGCACCGTCATCATCAGCGACAGCGGCGCAGGCGAACCGGTGTCTGCGCTCGTGCTCACCCCCGGGTCGTTCGCCCTCGGCCACGAATCGACCTACCTCGTGGCCGAGCCGGAGACGATCCTCGTGGTCGAACCGGCGTCGGTCGTCGAGGCGACGGTCACCGCGCGAGCGAACAACGACTTCATCGACCTGCTGCAGACCGAGCTCGACTCGCTCCTGGATGAGTGCGCGACCCAGACGGTGCTCCAACCCACCGGTTGCCCGTTCGGCCAGCCCATCGCCAATCGCCTCGACGGCACCCCCGAGTGGTCGATCGAGGCCTACCCCGCCGTATCGATCGCGCCGGGCCCGACTGCGGGCACCTGGCAGGTTCCGCGCACACCGGGCACCGCGCGCCTCGCGGTCGACGTGCAGTCACTCTTCGACGGAACCCTGTCGCGCTTCGACGAGCCCGTCGACTTCACCGTGAGCTACCTCATCACGTTCACCGACGACAACGAGATCTCGATCCTACCGCAGTGACCGCGAGGTCGTGGCCTCGGGCGAGCGGCCGTGCGGCCGTCCCCGCACCGGTGCCTGCGATCAGCGACGCTCGCCGAGCCCCGCGAGCATGTCGTTGTATTCGGTGAGGTCGGCGTCACCGTCGCGGTCCGCCTTGCGGTCGAGTCTCGTGGCATCCTTCGTATCGCTGCGGAACCACATGAACGACACGATGATGGCGAGAGCGATCGTCGGAATCTCGCCGATGCTCCACGCGATGCCGCCGCCCGCCTGTTGGTCGGCGAGAGCGGAGAGGCCCCAGTCCCGCCCCATCGCGCCGTACCAGTCGGCGAGCAGGAGGCCGGTGCCCTGCATGAGGGAGAGCCCGAAGAAGGCGTGGAACGCCATCGTTCCGAGCAGGAGGAGAAGCCGCAGCGGATACGGGGCCCGATACGGCACCGGGTCGACCCCGATGATCGACTGCACGAAGAGGTAACCCGAGATGAGGAAGTGCACGATCATGAGCTGGTGTCCGATGTGATCCTCGGTCGCCCAGCGGAAGGCCGGAGAGTAGTAGAACGCCCACAGCGACCCCGTGAAGATCACGGCCGTGACGATGGGGTTGGCGAGCACACCGGCGATCTTCGAGTGCACACCGAGCATGAGCCACTCGCGCGGACCCCGACTGCCGTCGGATCGCTTGCGGATGGCGCGGAGCGCGAGAGTCACCGGCGCCGCGGGCACGAGCAGCACCGGGATCATCATGCCGAGCATCATGTGTGCGAGCATGTGCGCGCTGAAGAGGTACTTCTCGTAGGCGTTGACCCCGCCGTTGGTCACGTAGAAGAGCATCGTGAGCCCGAGCATCCACAGGATGGTGCGGTGCACGGGCCAGGAGTCGCCCCTCCGGCGCAGACGCACGACGGCTGCGAGGTAGAAGAACGCGAGGAACCCGATCGCGAGAACCCAGATCACGTCGAGCCGCCACTCGGTGAAGTAGCGTGCGAGAGTGAGCTCGGGAGGCAGCGGCTCACCCGTGAGGATGTACGACGGGGTCGTCGTGACCTCCACCTGCGGAACGAGGGGGTCGGTGCGCGCGAGAGCCGCGGCGACGCCCGATGCCACACCCATGAACGCGAGTTCGGCCACGATGAGCCACGAGAACGCCGCCGTGCGCGACCCGTCGGCCCGCTGCATCCGCCCGATGAGAAAACGGCGTTGCACTGCCCCGAAGATGCCGAGGGTGATGAGGGCCACGACCTTGACGAGAACGAGGATGCCGTAGGGCCGCACGAGACCGTCGAACGAGCCGACGCGCAGCGCCGCGTTCACGTAGCCGGAGACCGCCACGACGATGAAGCTCACGAGGGCGAAGCTCGAGTACCGCCCCACGATGACGCCGATGCGCTCGGTGTCGAGCGTCGAGCGCACCGCGATGATCGCGAGCAGCCCCCCGAGCCAGATCGACGCGAAAACGAGGTGGAGTCCGAGCGACGAGATCGCGGCGTCGTGACCGGACGCCCCCGCCGAGTGCCCCTGCAGCGCGAGCGGAATGAGGCCGACGACGGCGAACGCGGTGACGAACAGGAGGAGGGTCTGGTTGCGCACCGCGAAACACAGCACCGTCGTGGTCGCCGCGACGAGGGTCGTCGCGAGCCACCACTGCCCGAGCTCGACCTGGGTCACGAACTGGCCGAGCAACTCACCGAACTGGGGCTCGAGCGAGAGCGGCTGGAGGTAGAGATTGAGGAAGGTGAAGAACCCCGTCGTCGCGGAGGCGACCGCCCAGAACGCGGCACCCGCGGCGGCGAAATCGAGCACGCGGTCGAACTCGGGGCGCTGCCTGCTGAACACGAAGCACGCGAGCACGAGAGACCCGATCGTCGCTGCGGCACCGATGTTGACGAGCATCTTGGCGATCGGCAACCCGTAGCGCACGACAGGGCCGGGGTCGGCGAACTGCGGGGGCCTCGCCCCGCCGCCGACCTGGAGGGCGACGAGAAGACACACGACGGCCACAACGAGAAGGGCCGCCGGGGCGGCTATTCGAACGGACCTCGGCACCGGATAAGCCTAGGCGAGAGCGGCTGGGCGCCGGTCGGGAAGGGCGCCATCGACGCGACAGGGGACGGCTCCCTCGCGGGTGCCGTCCCCTGTCGGAAACGCGGGTAACCGAAATTACTTGGCAGCAGCCTTGAGCTTGCTACCGGCGCTGACCTTGACTCCGTAGCCTGCAGCGATCTGGATCGCCTCACCCGTCGAGGGGTTGCGGCCGGCACGAGCGGCACGGTGCGTGCGCTCGACGGCGAGCCATCCCGGGATCGAGACCTTGGTGCCTTCGCCGACCGAGGTCGCGAGGGTGGAGAACAGTGCGTCGAGCACGCCGTTGACGGTGGCCTGGCTCTGGCCAGACTCAGCGGCTACAGCTGCGACGAGCTCGGTGCGGTTCAGTGACTTGTCAGCCATTAGGTGTCCTCCTCGGACGTTGTGTTGCAGTACAGGTCTGCTCGGTCAGAACAGTCGAGTGACTGGTTTCCAGTTCATCCTGCGAGAAACCCGCAGAACCGCCTGTAATTTACCAGCTGGACTTCGTGATTCCGGGCAATTCGCCCCGGTGCGCCATGTCACGGAAACGAACTCGTGAGATGCCGAACTGGCGCAGGTTGCCTCGGGGGCGTCCGTCGATGGCGTCGCGGCCGCGAACGCGCACGGGCGAAGCGTCGCGGGGGAGCTTCTGCAGACCCAGGCGGGCCTCCTCGCGCTGCGCGTCGGTCGACGTCGGGTCGACGAGGGCCTTCTTGAGTTCGAGACGCTTGGTGGCGTAGCGCGCGACGATGACCTTGCGCTGCTCGTTCTTGGCAATCTTGCTCTTCTTAGCCATGCTTAGCGCTCCTCGCGGAATTCGACGTGCTTGCGCACAATGGGGTCGTACTTCTTGAGCACGAGGCGGTCGGGGTCGTTGCGACGGTTCTTTTTCGTCACGTAGGTGTATCCGGTGCCGGCCGTCGAGCGGAGCTTGATGATCGGGCGGACGTCTTGCTGCTTAGCCATTAGATCTTCTCCCCACGGGCAAGGAGATCCTTGACCACGGTCTCGATGCCGCGAGCGTCGATGACCTTGATGCCCTTGGCGCTCAGCGTGAGTGTGACGTTGCGGCGAAGCGACGGCACGTAGTAGGTCTTCTTCTGCACGTTCGGATCGAAGCGACGCTTCGTGCGACGGTGCGAGTGCGAGATGTTGTGTCCGAAGCCGGGAATGGCGCCGGTCACTTGGCAGGTTGCTGCCATGGTCTTCTCCTGTTCTACCGTAGGACGCAGACGAATCTGCGAGGCCTACCCAAGGTTTCTTGTCGGCGTGCACGACCCGGGAAAACGAATAATCCGGGGATCTGCACACAGGGAGAGCGGAGAACCCGCTCGCCAACCTGCAACACTATCGGTTCGACGCCCCGGAGACAACTCCGGATGCCTGCAATCCCGGGGGTCAGGCCCGGGCACTCGTGCCGCGGTGCGGCTCAGGACACCGACGCCGCCGCCGCCGCCGCCGCCGAGCACGCTCGACACAAGCCGAAGACGTCGACCACGTGGCTCGGTTGCGTGAACCCGTTCTCGGTCGCGACCTCGTGCGCCCACGCTTCGACGGCGTGCGCCTCGATCTCGACGGTGAGTCCGCAGTTGCGGCAGATGAGGTGGTGGTGGTGCTGACCGGGGGTGCACGCCCGGTAGAGCGCCTCGCCCTGATCGGACTGCAGGGAATCTGCTTCCCCCTCGACCGCGAGGTCGGAGAGCGCGCGATAGACGGTCGCGAGCCCGATGGGCGACCCTGTGTCGCGGAGCTTCGAGTGGAGCGATTGCGCACTCACGAAACCGTCGTTGCCGCCGAGTGCCTCACGCACCGCTTCACGCTGCCAGGTGTTTCTCTTCACGACCACGATCTCACCCTTTCCGTCGCCAGTTTATGCCGCGCGAGCTGTGACCCCGGTGGTCTTACGGCGCCCGCGGCGAGGGCCGACGAGTCGGCACACGACGTAGATCGCGAACGAGATGGTCGTGACGAAGGGGCTGATGGGCAGGGAACCCGCGAGCGAGAGCATCGTGCCTCCGACCATCGAGACGACCGCGAAGACGACACTCAAGAGCGGCGTGAGGAACGGTGAAGCCGTCACGCGCATCGCGGCCGCAGCGGGCGTCACGAGCAGGGCGAGCACGAGAAGCGCCCCGACGATCTGGATCGACACCGCCACGGCGAGCCCGAGCAAGACCATGAACACGACCGAGATCGCCGTGACCGGGAGGCCACGCGCGCGCGCGACATCCGCGTCGACACTGGCGAAGCTCAGCGGCCGCCACATGATCGCGAGGCCGACGATGACGACGACCGACAGCGCCACGAGCAACCCGAGGTGCTCGTTGTCGACCGACACGATCTGCCCCGTGAGCAACCCGAACTGGTTGGCGCTGCGGCCCGGATAGAGCGCGAGAAAGAGGATGCCGAGGCCCAGGCCGAAAGGCATGAGCACGGCGACGATCGAGTTGCGTTCCCGCGCGCGCACCCCGAGGGCTCCGATCAGGAGTGCCGCGATGAGCGACCCGATCGTCGACCCGAGCACGACGTTCGCGCCGAGGAGAAGCGCCGCGGCAGCGCCGGCGAACGACAGCTCGCTGATGCCGTGAACCGCGAACTGCAGGTCGCGCTGCATGACGAAGACCCCGATGAGGCCCCCGACGATGCCGAGCAGGGCCCCGGCGTAGAGCGAGTTCTGCACGAGCACGAGCAACTCGCCGTAATTCTCGAAGCTGAAGAGCGTCGACCACACCTCGGTCATCAGTGCCCGCCCCCACCGTGGTGCTCGACGTGGTGCACGTCGTGGTCGTGGGCCCCGTAGCCGTCGGGTGCACCGATGACGATGATGCGGCCCCGACTGCGGATGACCTCGACGGGAGTGTCGTACATGTAGGAGAGCACCTCGGAGCGCAGCACCTCGTCGGGCGTGCCGATGCGGAACTGCCCGCCCGCGAGATAGAGCACGCGGTCGACCATGCCGAGGATCGGGTTCACGTCGTGCGTGACGAAGACCACCGCGGTGTCGAGCTCGCGGCGCTTCTCGTCGATGAGATCGCTCACGGCACGCTGGTGGTGCAGGTCGAGAGAGAGCAGAGGCTCGTCGCACAGCAGGATGCGCGGGTCGCCCGCGATCGCCTGGCCGACGCGGATGCGCTGCTGCTCGCCGCCCGACAGCGTCGCGACCGGCGAATCGGCGTAGTCGCTCGCCCCGACCGACGCGAGCACGGCATCGACGCGCTGTCGCACGGCCGCGGATCGCACCGGGAGCCCCCAGCGGTGGCCGTCGATGCCGAACGCGACGAGATCGCGGGCGCGCAGAGGAGTGCCCTGCTCGAGCAGCTTCTGCTGCGGGATGTAGCCGATGTCGCGGCTGCCCCTGGTCACCTTCTGGCCGAGGAGTTCGACGGTGCCCGACGTGAGCGGCTGCTGCCCGAGAATCGTCTTGAGCAGGCTCGTCTTGCCCGTGCCGTTCGGACCGAGCACGGCGAGGAACTCGCCCCGCTCGAGCTCGAGGTTCAGGTTGCGCCACAGCGGCCGGTCGCCGAACGAGAGGGTCGCGTTGCGGAGGCTCAGAACGGATGCGTCGCGCGACGAGGTCACTCGAGGTCTCCGATCGGGATGGGACTGCAGACATCCGCAGCTCGGGTCCGCCCGCGGAAGCATGGTGATTGTGATTCTCATTATGACGGCTTTGCCTGACAGCGGCGACTCGTAGGCTGCCGTCGTGCCCGAAGGAGACAGCGTCTACCGCCTCGCGGAGCGGCTGCGGCCCGCCCTCGACGCGCGGCTCATCGTCGAGGGAGAAACCCGATCCGGCGACGCGGCGGGCACGTCGCTTGCGGGGTGGACGATCACCGGCCACGACACCCACGGCAAACACCTCCTCACCCGCTTCGACAGCGGGATGACACTGCACACGCACTTGCGCATGCAGGGGTCGTGGACGATCACCGCGCCGGAGCGCCGCATTCCGCGCCGCCTGCTGCACGACGTGCGCGTGCGCATGCAGACGAACGAAGGCCACACGGCGTGGGGGATCGACCTCCCCGTCGTCGACCTCACGCGCACGGCAGACGAAGCCACGGTCATCGGCCACCTCGGGCCCGACCCGCTGCGGGCCGACTGGAACGCGGATGACGCGGTGCGTCGCATCGCGAACGCCCCGGGCCGCTCGGTCAACGCGGCGCTCCTCGACCAGCGCAACCTCGCCGGGCTCGGCAACCTCTGGGTCAGCGAGGTGTGCTTCCTCCGCGGACTCGACCCGTGGAGGCGTGTCGGCGACATCGACGTCGCGGCGCTCGTCAGCACCGCATCGCGCGCACTGCGCGCCTCGGTGACCGTTCCGGGCATGTTCCAGACCACGACCGGGATCACCCGGCGCGGCGAGCGGCACTGGGTCGTCGGCCGCGCCGGCCGGCCGTGCCTGCGGTGCGGCACCGCCGTCTCGGTGCGCGGCGAGGTGGCGGGCGACCCCGAACAGCGACGCACGTGGTGGTGCCCGCGGTGCCAGCCCGCGTCGGCACCCGCGGGCGCCG
Source organism: Marisediminicola sp. LYQ134 (assembly GCF_046599635.1). Classification (NCBI taxonomy): domain Bacteria; kingdom Bacillati; phylum Actinomycetota; class Actinomycetes; order Micrococcales; family Microbacteriaceae; genus Marisediminicola; species Marisediminicola sp. LYQ134. The sequence continues at coordinate 338,286 of NZ_JBKIWP010000002.1, read as the reverse complement.
ACTAGTCGATCGCCGCCGAGATCTCGTCGATGTTCGACGACATCCAGGTGAGATAGGACTCGCCGTCGGGCAGGGTCTCGGTCAGCGACACGACCGGCACGCCGGCATCCTCAGCGGCGTCGCGCACCTGCTCGGTCTCGGGCCCCGCCGTCTGCTCGTTGTAGGCGAGGATCGCGACCGAACCGTCGTCGAACAGCCCCAGGGTGTCGCTGAGCACGGCGGGGGAGACATCCGTTCCCTCCTCGATCGCCTCGGAGAAAGCGTCGGGGGTGCGGTTCACGAACCCCATGGCCTCGAGGAGGTAGACGGGAACCGGCTCGGTGATCGCCGCACCCGCGCCGTCGACACCGGCCTGGGCGTCAGTGGCCCGGGTCTCAAGGGTCTCGAGCTCGGCAGCGAAATCGTCGTAGTTCGACTCGAACGTCTCGGCGTTGGCCTCGTCGAGCTCGCCGAGCTCGTGGGCGAGCTCGTGGGCAAGCTCGTCGACGGCACCGAAGCTGTACCAGACGTGCTCGTTGAAACCCTCGATGTGGGCGTGGCCGTCGTGGTCGTCGTCGGTGTGGTCGTCGTCCCCGTGGTCGTCGTCCGCGTGGTCATGGTCGTCCTCGGCATGCTCGTCATCCGCGTGATCCTCATCCGCATGCTCGTCACCGTCGATGAGCCCGGAGAGTTCGCTCGCGTTGAGCACGACGACATCGTCGGAACCCGACGCCGAGAGCATCGTGTCGATGAAGGGGTCGTATCCGCCGCCGTTCTCGATCACGACGTCGGCTCGACTCAGCGCGAGCTGGTCCCTCGCGGTCGCCTCGTAGCTGTGGGGGTCTTGAGCCGCCCCCGAGATGATGGGCGTGACATCGGCGAGGTCCCCCGCGACGACCGCGGCGATGTCGCCGTACACGTCGGTCGAGGTCACGATCTGCAGTCGCGCATCGTCACTCCCCGACGGGTCGGCGGCGGGGGCGCATCCCGCGAGGGTGAGCGCGGCGATGGACACTCCGCTGATAAGGAGGGTCGAGGTGGCAAGGCGTGAGCGCATGGGGGACTTCCTAAGACGTCAACTGATCGAAATGAGTTTCGTTATCAGTAACGGTACCCCACGCCCCGCCCACAGAACGCAATTTCCGCGAGGGTATGCCGGATCCGGCGTACCCTCGCGGAAATTTCGTTCTCTCGGGGTGGGGTGTGCGCGGGGGCGGGGCCGCGCGCTACTCGAGGAGGAGCGCGGGCTCCTCGATGATGCTCGCGACGTCGGCGAGGAACCGGCTCGCCACGTCGCCGTCGACGACGCGGTGATCGAAGCTCGCCCCGACCGTCGTGACGAACCTCGGGCGCACCTCGCCGTCGTACACCCACGGGCGCTGCTTGATCGTGCCGAGGGCGACGATCGCGACCTCGCCCGAATTGAGGATCGGGGTTCCCGTGTCCATACCGAACACACCGATGTTGGTGATCGTGATCGTGCCGCCCGCCATGTCGGCCGGCGTCGTCTTGCCGTCGCGCGCCGTGAGGGTGAGCTGCTCGATCGCCTTCGCGAGGTCGAGCAGCGAGAGGTCTTGCGCGTCTTTGATGTTCGGCACGAGCAGCCCGCGCGGGGTCGCCGCCGCGATGCCGAAGTTGACGAAGTGTTTGACGATGATCTCCTCGTCGGTCCACTGCGCGTTGACCGTCGGGTTGCGGCGCACGGCCCAGATCATCGCCTTGACCATGATGAGCAGGGGGGAGACCTTGACTCCGGCGAAATCGGTCGAGGTCTTGAGCCTCTTCACGAACTCCATCGTGCGCGTCGCGTCGACGTCCACGAAGAGGCTCACGTGCGGCGCGCTGTATGCCGTCTTGACCATCGCGGTCGCGATCGCCTTGCGCACGCCCTTCACCGGGATGCGCTCCTCGCGCTCCGGCGACCACTCGGGGGTCTCGATGTTGCGGAACAGGCTCGCCTGGCTCGCCGCCCGCACGACGTCGTCGCGCGTGATCTCGCCGACGAGACCGGTGGCCTGCACCGATTGCAGGTCGACCCCGAGGTCTTTCGCGAGCTTGCGGATGGGCGGTTTCGCGATGATCCCGAGGGCGGATGCCGCGGGCACCGAGCTCGGGCGCACGGGCGCCGCCGGGGCGGGGCGAGGTTCGGTCACGGCTGCCGGGGCCGCGGGTGCCGTCTGCCCACCCGGGGTGGGCCGGCGGCGACGCGACGCGACCGCACCCTTGATGCCGTATCCGACGAGAACCGCGCCGGGTTTCTCGTCGTCGGCCGAACCGTTCTCGACCGCGATGCTCGCGGCCGTGTCGGCGACGGTGTCTGCACCCGTGTCAGCGGCCGGAGCTGCGGCGGCGACCGGGGCTGGGCTCGCCGAACCCGCGTCGTCTGCCGAACCCGTCGCTGCGGCATCCGCCCCGCTCGCGACCGTGATGATGGGGGAGCCCACGTCGACGGTCGCGCCTTCGTCGACGAGCACCGCGGTCACGGTCCCCGCGAACGGCGACGGCAGTTCGACGAGCGACTTGGCGGTCTCGATCTCGACGAGCACCTGGTTGACGGTCACGGTGTCGCCCGCGGCGACCTTCCACGACACGATCTCGGCTTCGGTGAGGCCTTCGCCGACATCGGGGAGGAGAAAGTCTTGCGTGCTCATGTGTGTCCTTCGTGCCTAGTAGGCGAGGGCCCGGTCGACCGCTTCGAGAACGCGGTCGGCGTCGGGCAGGTAGGCCGTTTCGAGTTTGGCCGGGGGGAACGGCGCGTCGAATCCGGTGACCCGCAGCACGGGGGATTCGAGCGAATAGAAGGCGCGCTCGGTCACGGTCGCCGCGATCTCCGACGAGACGCTCACGTGCCCCGGCGCTTCGGAGGCCACGACGAGCCGGCCGGTGCGGCGCACCGACTCGACGATCGGGTCGTAGTCGATGGGGGAGAGCGAGCGCAGGTCGACGACCTCGATGCTCGTCCCCTCGGCGGCGGCGAGTTCGGCGGCCTGCAGCAGAACGGTGATCATCGCGCCGTGGCCGACGACGGTGACATCCGTTCCCGTGCGCACGACGCGGCTGGAGTGCAGCGGCACCGCGCTCTGATCGAGGTCGACCGGACCTTTGTGCCAGTAACGGCTCTTCGGCTCGAAGAACATGACCGGGTCGTTCGAGGCGATTGCCTCCTGGATCATCCAGTAGGCGTCGTTGGGCGTGCTCGGGCTCACGAGGCGCAGGCCGGGCGTGTGCGCGAAGTAGGCTTCGGGGCTCTCCTGGTGGTGCTCGACGGCACCGATGTGTCCGCCGTAGGGAACGCGGATGACGACGGGCATCTGGATCTGGCCCTCGTGCCTGTTGGTCATCTTCGCGAGCTGCGAGGTGATCTGGTCGAAGCCCGGGAAGATGAAGCCGTCGAACTGGATCTCGAGCACCGGACGGTAGCCGCGCATCGCGAGCCCGATCGCGGTGCCGACGATTCCCGACTCGGCGAGGGGGGTGTCGAGCACGCGCTTCGCCCCGAACTCGCGCTGCAGGTGCTCGGTCACGCGGAACACCCCGCCGAGCGGACCGATGTCCTCGCCCATGAGCAGCACGCGGTCGTCGGCGGCCATCGCGGCGCGGAGTCCGGCATTGAGCGCTTTGGCGAGCGGCATCGTCACGGTTCCGGTCGCGGGGAGGGCCGAGGCATCCGCTGCTCCGGCTGCGACACCGGCGCGAGCGTCGGGGGTCGCCGCGGCGCGGAGCCCGGCCGCCTCGCGATCGGCCGCCTCGCGGTGCGGCGCGTCGGTGTCACCGACGGGCGAGGTGTCTCCGCCGGTAGAGGTGTCGATGATTGCCGGGGCGTCGGCGTCGAGGTCGGTCATGCGTCTTCTCCATACGACGACTCGTAGCGGCTCAACCAGTCGCCCTGCGCGCTCGTGAGGGGGTGCGGTTCGCTGTAGACACTGTCGAAGATCAGGTCGGCGGCGGGCGATTCGAGCTCGAGGGTGCGACGACGGATGTCTGCGGCGAAATCCTCGGCTTCGGTCGCGACGTCGGCGAAGAACGCGTCAGCCTCGCCGCGCGAGCGCAGGTAGGTCTCGAACCTCTGGATCGGGTCACGCGCGATCCACGACTGCAGCTCCGAGTCGGCGCGGTACTTCGTGGGGTCGTCCGACGATGTGTGCGCCCCGATGCGGTAGGTGAGCGCTTCGATGAATCGCGGGCCGTGGCCGCTGCGCGCGTCGTCGAGACTCGCCGCGGTGACGGCGTAGCTCGCGAGCACGTCGTTGCCGTCGACCTGCACCCCGGGAACCCCGAACCCGGCTGCACGCTGCACGAGCGGAACCCGCGACTGCACGCTCACCGGAACCGAGATGGCCCAGTGGTTGTTCTGCAGAAAGAAGACCTGGGGCGTCTGATAGCTCGCGGCGAACACGAGCGCCTCGTTGAGGTCACCCTGGCTCATCGCCCCGTCGCCGAAGTAGACCATCACGGCCTCGTCGGTGTCGAGGTCACCGGTGGCCGTCGTTCCGTCGAACCCGATCCCCATCGCGTATCCGGTCGCGTGCAGTGTCTGCGAGGCGATCACGAGCGTGTAGAGATGGAAGTTGCCCGACTCCGCGGGGTTCCACCCTCCGTGGGTCACCCCGCGGAGCAGGCGGATGATGTCGAGCACGTCGACGCCGCGGATCATCGCGACGGCGTGCTCGCGATACGCCGGGAAGATGTGGTCTTGGGCTTTCGCCGCGTGGCCCGAACCGACTTGCGCGGCCTCCTGGCCCATGCTCGGCACCCACAGGGCGAGCTGGCCCTGCCGCTGCAGGTTGGCCGCCTCGACGTCGTACCGTCTGATGACGACCATGTCACGGTGGAAACGGCGCAGCTGCTCGTCGCTGAGGGCCTCGACGTAGGGGAGGTACTCCTCCGAGGCACCTGTCACCGACATCGTGCCCTCGGTCGACAGCATCCGCACGGTCTCGACGGGGGGAGCTACATAAGCGGATCGTGCCACGGTGACCTCGCAGTCCTGTTCGTTCATCGGGCGCTGCCGACACGGCGCGACGCCGGTCGCCCGACGTCGAAGTTCTAATCTAGTGCGGGCGCGCCGGGCGACATTGGTAGGTGTCGCACAACCTCTCGGGCAGCCCTTAGGAGTTTGTCCACGGATTCGTGCTCGCCGATGGACACGCGGATGCCGTCGTCTCCGAGCGCTCGCACGACCACACCGTGCTCGAGGAAGATCTCGGCGGCGCGCACGGAGTGTTCGCCCGTCGCGAGCCAGACGAAGTTTCCCTGGGGTCTCGGAACGCTCCACCCCTGGTCGAGGAGCGCCTGCCACACCTCGTCCCGCAGGGCTGAGAGGCGCGCGACACGGTCGAGCAACTCGGCCTCGTGGTCGAGGGCCGCGATCGCACCGCGCTGGGCCGCCTCGATCACCGAGAGGGGCACGGCGGTGGTGCGCGCGGCGTCGAGCACGTACTCGGGGCCGAGAGCGTAGCCGAACCGGAGTCCGGCGAGCCCGTAGGCCTTGGAGAAGGTGCGCAAGACGACGAGGTTCGGGTGCCGGTCGAGCAGGTCGGGCGTGCCCGATACGGCGTCGGGATCGGTCACGAACTCGGCGTACGCCTCGTCGAGCACCACGAGCACGTCGCTCGGAACGCGCGTCATGAAACTCGCGAACGCCGCCGCCGTCACGGTCGTGCCGGTCGGGTTGTTGGGGCTGCACACGAGCACGAGCCTCGTCGCCGAGGTGATCGCGTCGGCCATCGCCTCGAGGTCGTGTTCCCCCGTCTCGGCGATGAGGGGAACGGTGACGCTCGTCGCGCCCGCGACGGTCACGAGGCCGGGGTACGCCTCGAACGATCGCCACGCGAACACGACCTCGTCTCCGACGGTCGCCGCGGCCTGGATGAGCTGGGAGAGGATCGCAACCGAGCCCGCGCCCACGTGCACCCTCTCGACGGCGACCCCGTGTCGTTCGGCGAGGCGCGCGCGCACGGCGGCGGCCGATCCGTCGGGGTAGCGGTTGACGGATGCCGCGGCGATCGCCTCGACGACGGCGCCGATGGGCTCGAAGGGGTTCTCGTTCGACGAGAGCTTGAACGCGCTCTCGGGCGCCGGCTTGCCCTGGCGGTAGGCCGCGAGAGCGAGTATGTCGGGGCGGAGGCGAACACGCGATCCGGTCGGTTCAGTCACGAGACGAGTGTAGGGGCGGCCCGAGCGCTCCCCGGGTCTGCGCTGTCGGGTCACACCGATTGCACACCCGCGGGCGCGGCGGGCATCATGGGGCCATGAAGAGATTCCTGGTACGACTCGTGGTCAACGCCGTGGCACTGTGGCTCACGACCCTCATTGTCGCGGGAGTCACCGTGGTTCCCTACGAGAACGACGACACCCTCGCGACTGTTCTCACCTACCTCCTCGTCGCCCTCGTCTTCGGCATCGTCAACGGAGTGCTCGGCAACCTCATCCGCATCGTCGCGTTTCCGCTCTACATCCTGACCCTCGGTCTCTTCGCTCTCGTCGTCAACAGTCTCCTGCTGCTGCTCGTCGCGTGGATCACCTCGTTCACGGGCTTCGGCCTCGAGGTCGACGGCTTCTGGTGGGGTGTGCTCGGCGCCCTCGTGCTCGCGCTCCTGAGCTGGCTCATCAGCGTCATCCTGCGGCCCGTCGTCGGCCGGGACGACCACCGCCGCTGACCCGGCGCGGTCTGCGGCACCGTCCGACTCTCACCCCACTCGCGTGAGTGTCTCGTCGCGCGGCACCCGCTCCGCCTCGAACCACGTGCTCGTCACGCGGGGCGGGTGGGCCTCGCCGCTCGGAGGGCCCGCGTTCATAGCGGCGAGCGCCGCCTCCACGCGTGACTCGCCTGCGGCATCCGTCAGCCGTGCCGTGCGCTCGTACTCGTCGAATCGATGCGCCGGTAGGGCGTATGCCGTCGCCTCCTCGTCTTCGCCCACGGCCCTCCGCCTCACGACCACCGCGTCATCCGTCGCCCACGTTCCCCCGGCGGCCGGCACGAGGTCGTCGGTGTGCTCGAGGGCAACCCAGGGGATCTCGCCGGGAACCGCGACCTGGCCCGCCGGCGCCCCGAGCGTCACGACCCCGCGCACGTCGTAGTCTCCGCTCGCCGCGACGGTCGCCGCGATGAGACCCCCTTGCGAATAGCCCGTCATGACCACGGGGGTCTGCGCATCGACTCCCGCGAGCGCCATCGCACGCTCGACGGCGCGCACCGACGCCGCATCGCCCCCGGCGATAGCCGTGACGTTGCTCGTCATGTCCCACGGCTCCTCGGTCGCTTCGAGCGACGGGTCGACCGTGCCGGCCACGAACACCTCGAAACGGGGACCCGTGCTCTCGTCGATGCGGTCGATGCGCACTTGAGCGGAACCCGAAGGGACCCTCGCCGCGCGGTCGGCGATCCCCGTCGGCACCGAGGTCGGCGGCGGCACCGACAGGGCCGCGTTGCTCGGTGTCGTCGTCGAGGGTCCGCTCGACCCCGGCGGTGCGGCCCGGCGCACCCGCACCTCCGTCTCTCTCAGCGCACCCACGGCCCCACCCGCTGCGATCAGCAGCGACGCCGAGGTCGCGAGGCCGACGAGCCCGAGTCCGTCGTCTCCGAGGAGTTCGGTGACGACCCCCGGCACTCGTGCCACGCCGAGGAGGGTGTCGTCGACACCCATGACCGCGTGCCTCACGAGGGTTACGAGAGCGGGGTCGCTCAGCAGCGTCTTCCGCTCGCCGACCCAGCGCCGTGTCGCCTCGCCGACGGCGAGCGCCTGCTCGGGCGCGAGAGCGGTGAGCGCACCGGCGAGACCGCCCCCGGCCGCGAGCGCCGACACGACCCCCGGGAGGAGGAGCACGCCGACCGTCGACGCGAGGAGTCCGACGCCGGCGCCGAGTCGCGACGTGAGACCGCGCGCGAGACCGTCGACGAGGTCATCCGTCGCGCCGTAGATCTCGGCGCTCGCGCGCAGGGCGCGAGCGAGTGCGGCGGCGCGAGCGGCGATCGTCACGAGAATCGCCCGCCCCTCGGCCACGCCGCTCTCGGCGCCGGCCAACACCCCGATCGCGTCTGCCGCCTCGAGTTGCGTCGCCGTCACCGACGCCTCGATGCGATCGAGAGACCGGATGCCCGCCTCCGCCTCGGCCGCGACACGATCGAGGCTGTGCGCGAGACGATAGAGGTCTGCGGTTGCGACGGACACGACGCCCCCGCCACTCACGGTGATCGAGCGGTCGTCGGCGCCGCCCCCGACGCCCTCGCCGCCTGTCACGGATCGCTCTGCAACGCGACGCGTCCCCGCGTCGTCGCCTCCGCGGCCGCCGAGAGGGTCGTGGACGCTCGCGCCATGGTCTCGCCGAGCTCGAGAACGGCGGTGTGGAACATCCGCTCCGCGGGCCCCGCCCAGCCGGTGTCGGCCGTGAGCGGCACCGTGGCGCGCAGTTCGTTCCAGAGCGCGCTCGCGGCGGCGAGAGCCGCCGCCCGCTCGGCGAGAATCGGATCGAGCGCCGCCCGTTCGCCCGTGACGCGAGCACGACGGGAATCCCACGCTGACGAGAGGTCGACGAGAACGTCGGGCGGGGCGATCACGCGGTGCTCCGCATCGTGGGGCGGTCGAGCCATCACGGGGTCCCTTCGGTTCTGGCTCGCACCCAGACTGTCGAATCATCCGCGCGCCTCGCGGCGGGGTCGACGAGACTGCGGAGGCAGAGTCGCCCGGCGCGCGGGGGAGGGCGGGACCCCGACCCGGGAGACCGGCCGGGCGGCACCGTTGTGGGCCACAATGGGTCAATGAGCTTCGACCGTGCCCTCGCCGAGGCGCCGGTGTTCCGCATCTGCTTCGTCTGCACGGGAAACATCTGCCGGTCTCCCATGGCCGAGGTCGTATTCCGCGACATCGTCAAGCGGGCGGGCTACGAGGGCGCGATCTCGGTCGAATCCGCAGGCACGGGTGACTGGCACGTCGGCGAGCGATCGGACCACCGCACCGCCGACGCGCTCGCCTCCCGCGGGCACGACGGATCCGCCCATCGCGCGAGGCAGTTCGACCCCGCGTGGTTCGACAGGCTCGACCTCGTGGTCGTCTTCGACCGCAGCCAGGAGCGCACGATCAAGGCGTGGGCGCCCGGCGACGCCGACCGCGGCAAAGTCGCCCTCCTGCTGAGTTTCGATCACGACCAGTCGGCGCAGATCGACGTGCCCGACCCCTACTACTCCGACGCGGCCATGTTCGACGCCGTGCTCGACATGATCGAGAGGGCGAGCGACGCCCTCTTCCGGCAACTCAAGCCGGGAATACGACTGGGAGCCCCATGACTCTGCCCGACCAGCCCATCAGCCCCCTCGACGGACGCTACCGTTCCGCGGTCTCGACGATCGGGGAGCACCTCTCCGAGGCGGCGCTCAACCGCGCGCGCGTTCTCGTGGAGGTCGAGTGGCTCATCGAGCTCACCGACCGGTCGCTCTTCGGGTCGTCGCCTCTCGAGAGCTCGGCCAAGGACTCTCTGCGCGCCCTCGTGACCGACTTCGGTCAAACCGACATCGACGAGCTCGCGGCCCTCGAGGCGACGACGCGCCACGACGTCAAAGCGGTCGAGTACTACGTTCGCGCGCGACTCGACTCCCTCGGCCTCGCGTCGATCGCCGAACTCACCCACTTCGCGTGCACGAGCGAAGACGTCAACAACCTCGCATACGCCCTCACGATCCGCTCGGCGATCACGGATGTCTGGTTGCCCGCCGTCGAGGCGGTCGTCGCCGTTCTCGACGACCGCGCGCACGCCCACCGCGATGACGCGATGCTCGCCCACACGCACGGTCAGCCCGCGACCCCCACGACGGTCGGCAAGGAGTTCGCCGTCTTCGTGCACCGCGTTCGCCGCGTGGTCGCCCAGGTGGAGGCCACGAGCTACCTGGGCAAGTTCAGCGGGGCCACGGGCACGTTCGCCGCCCACCTCGCTGCCGCGCCCGACGAGGACTGGCCCGAGATCGCCCGCTCGTTCGTCGAGCGCCTCGGGCTCGAGTTCAACCCGCTCACGACGCAGATCGAGTCGCATGACTGGCAGGCCGAGCTGTACTCGCGCGTGAGTCACGCCGGTCGCATTCTGCACAACCTCGCGACGGATGTCTGGAGCTACATCTCCCTCGGATACTTCACGCAGATCCCCCAGGCGGGTGCGACCGGGTCGTCGACGATGCCGCACAAGATCAATCCGATCCGTTTCGAGAACGCCGAGGCGAATCTCGAGATCGCGAGCGCGCTTCTCGACTCCCTCGCCGCGAGCCTCGTGACCTCCAGGCTGCAGCGCGACCTGACCGACTCGACGACGCAACGCAACATCGGCGTGGCGCTCGGTCACTCGGTGCTCGCGCTCGACAACATCCGCCGCGGGCTCGGCGAGATCGACGTCAACCGCGTTCGTCTCGCCGCCGACCTCGACGGCAACTGGGAGATCCTCGGCGAAGCCATCCAGACGGTCATCCGCGCCGAGATCACGGCGGGTCGCAGTTCGATCTCCGACCCCTACGCCCTTCTCAAAGACCTCACGCGCGGCCGACGCGTCGGTCAGGCCGAGCTCGTCGAGTTCGTCGACGGTCTCGACATCGGCCCCGACGCCAAAGCCCGCTTGCGCGCGCTCACCCCGCCCGACTACTCGGGTCTCGCGAGCCAGCTCGTGAGCCGACTCGACCGCTGACGGCCTCGACGGGCGCCTAGTGGAAGGTCGGGCCCTCGTCGGGCCCGCGGGGAGGCAGCTCGCGCGAGGCGGCGTCGCGAGCGGCGTTCTCGCTCTTGCTCGTCGCCGTCTGACCGTCGATGTCGGTCTGTTCGGCATCGTCGGGGGTCGCCACGAGGGCGAGCATCGCGATGACCACGAGCGTCACGATGAAGACGATTCCGGCGCCGATGAAGGTGATGTCGAACTGCCGCGTCGACATGAGCACGACGAGGCCCACGACGAGGGCGGCGCCACCGGAGAATGCGAGCAGTTCGAGGGGGCGGAAGCGCTCGCGGCGGCTCGGGGTGGTCACAGTGTTTCGCCCTTCACAGCGTTCGCGCCCTGCTCGGCGCCGTTCGTGGCGCCCGGCGCCGTGTCGGTTCCCCACTTGGCCGAGAGTCCGGCGATCACGAGGTACACCGCAATGATCGCAGCATAGGCTCCGAGCAAGCCGACCGCGACGACGGCGGCGTCGAGCACTCCCGACACCCCCTCCTCCTCGCCGCTGAAGGCGAGGGTGAAGTCGGGCGGGATGAACGCGAACGCGACGCCGAACGCGAGAGTGAGACCTCCTGTGGTCATCCAGTCGACCGCGGCGACGTGGCGTCGGCGTGCGCGCACACCGCTGTAGAGCTCGAGGCCCCCGGTGAGCACGGCCCACGTGACGACGAGAACGAAGATCGCGCCGACGTTGGTTTCGCGTGCGACGAAGGCGAGCACTCCCGCGAGCACACTCACGGCGCCCTGGGCGATGAGGTAGCTCCGCGAGGGAGTGCCTCGCAAGCGAGCGGCCGCGGTGATCGCGACGAGAGCCCCGCTGATGCCCGCGAACAGGCCGAAGGCGAGCAGACCGAGCTCTGCGGAGTGGTCGAGCGAGAAGGTGATGACGACGGCCATGATCGCCGCGGGAACAGCGCGGACGAGGGGAATCGGCCAGTAGGCCGCGCGCTGAGCCGGATCGTCGGTCCGGTCGACTGAACGAGTGTTCATGGGTCGGGCCCTCCTCGAGTGTGTCGGCCGGATGTGCCACTCGAGTTTACGCGCGCTCGCCCGGCGTCGAATCCGCCGATGCCGGAGCGGCGATCCCCTTGATCACGGACACGGTCATCTGTGCCCCGAAGATCCGCCGTCCGACCTGGAGGTCGCGCTCTGATCCGATCAGCCGCCGGGCGCCATGTCGGTGAAGCGCGAGAAGTGCCCCTGGAACGCGACCGTGACGGTGCGCGTGGGGCCGTTGCGGTGCTTCGCGACGATGAGGTCGGCTTCGCCCGCGCGCGGGTTCTCTTTCTCGTAGGCGCTCTCGCGGTGCAGCAGCACGACCATGTCGGCGTCTTGCTCGAGCGAACCCGACTCGCGGAGGTCGGAGAGCGCGGGCATCTTGTCGGAGCGCTGCTCGGGTCCACGGTTGAGCTGCGAGAGCGCGATGACAGGAACCTGGAGCTCCTTCGCCATGAGCTTGAGCGCACGAGAGAACTCGCTCACCTCTTGCTGCCGCGACTCCACCTTCTTGCCCGACGTCATGAGCTGCAGGTAGTCGATGATGACCATCTTCAAGCCGACCTTCTGCTTGAGTCTCCGGCACTTGGCACGGATCTCGACGAGGGTCATGTTGGGGCTGTCGTCGATGTAGAGGGGCGCGTCGTTGATGCGTCCGCGCGTCGCCGCGATCGTCGTCCAGTCGCGGGAGTCGACGGTTCCCTTGCGCATGTTCTGCAGCGGAACGGATGCCTCGGCCGAGAGCAGTCGCATGGCGATCTCGCTGCGCCCCATCTCGAGCGAGAAGAAGATCGACGGCATGTCGTGCTTGATCGAGGCCGCGCGGGCGAAGTCGAGCGCGAGAGTCGACTTACCGAGCGCGGGACGCGCGGCGATGATGATGAGCTGCCCGCCGTGCAGACCGTTCGTGAGCTCGTCGAGCTCGGCGAAGCCCGTGGGCACTCCCGTCATCGAGCCATCGCGACCCTTGGCCGCTTCGATCTCGTCGATCGCGGTCTCGACGGCGACGGTCAGAGGGATGAAGTCTTCTGCTTCGACGCCGCCCGTGACGGCGTAGATCTCGGCTTGAGCGTTGTTGACGAGATCGACGACCTCGCCTTCGCTCGCATACCCCATCTGCACGATGCGCGTTCCCGCTTCGACGAGCCGGCGCAGAACAGCCTTCTCGGCGACGATCGTGGCGTAGTAGCCCGCGTTGGCGGCGGTGGGCACGAGCCCCGTGAGCGTGTGGAGGTAGTCGGCGCCACCCGCTCGCGTGAGCTCGCCGCTCTTCATGAGTTCGTCGGTCACCGCGATGACGTCGGTGGGCTCGCCGTGGGAGTAGAGCGAGAGGATCGCGTCGAAGATGATCTCGTGACGCGGCATGTAGAAGTCCATGGCGCGCACCGACTCGACGACATCGGCCACGGCGTCTTTGCTCAGGAGCATTCCGCCGATGGCGCTCTGCTCGGCGAGCAGGTCGTGGGGTGGGGTGCGCTCCGACTGGCGTTGCTGGTCGCTCCGAGAATCGGATGACTGGCCTGACTGAGCGATTCCCAGATGAGTGATCGACATCGCACACCTCCTTCTCGCTGAGTTCTATCGCACGCTACCGTCATCCGACATGCCGGTCGGGAGGGTCCGCGGGGCCGACGCCGGTACGGTGTCGAACGACACCCCGGGGGCCGGATCACACCCTAGGAAGAGGTGAGCGACGACCCCAAGCGCCCCTGTGGATAAAACTGTGGAATTAACGGGAGAAATCGCGGCCGCTGTGTGGGCAAGCTGTGGAGAGATCTGTGTAGAACTCCTCCCTTTCAGCCCTTCACTCCCCTTTCACCAGGGGTTTCATTGTCACATGCCTGTGTGTAGAAACAGGGGTAAACACGAGGTTGAGACTTTCGCTCGACACGCCGTGCTGTGCATAAAAACCTTGACAAGACGACGAAACGGCGGCGCCGGGCCTGAGGCCCGACACCGCCGTCGCGATGAGGTCGTGCTACTTCGCGGCAACCACCTGGAGGGTGATCGTCGCGATGAGGTCGTCGCGCAGACGCACGGTCGCCTCGTGCTCACCCGTCGCCTTGATGGCGGTGGTGATCTCGATCTTGCGCTTGTCGACCGAGCCGATGCCCTGAGCGGCGACAGCGTCAGCGATGTCCGACGCCTTGACCGAACCGAACAGTCGACCGCCCTGGCCGGCCTTGACCGTGAGCTTGACGCTCGTGGCCTCGAGCTTGGCCTTGAGGTCTTTCGCCTCTTCGATCGTGGCGTGCTCGCGCGCAGCGCGGGCAGCCTTGATCTGGTCGATCTGCTTCTCGCCACCACGGCTCCACGTCACCGCGAAGCCCTGGGGGATGAGGAAGTTGCGCGCGTAGCCGTTCTTGACGTCGACGACGTCACCGGGCGCGCCGAGGCCGGTGACCTCGTGCGTGAGAATGAGTTTTGACATGTCGATGCTCCTTAACGGCCCGAGCCGGCGTAGGGAAGCAGAGCCATCTCGCGCGCGTTCTTGACGGCGCGGGCGATGAGGCGCTGCTCCTGCACGGAGACACCGGTGATGCGACGGGCGCGGATCTTTCCACGCTCCGAGATGAACTTGCGAAGGGTCGCGACGTCTTTGTAGTCGATGACACCCACGCGGATGGACTTCGCCGGGGCGGCGTTCTTGCCGCCCTTGGCGGTCCGGAGGGGCTTACGGCGATCGCCGCTGCTCTTTCCAGCCATGATTTATCTGCTTTCAGTAGAAGTTGTCGAACGAGGGGTTCTGAGAATCAGAACGGGGTCTCGTCGTTGAAGCTGCCTGGAGTGTTCCAGACGTCTTTCCCGCCCGAAGCACCACCCTGAGCGGCCGGTGCGGACGGTGCCCACGGCTCGTCGGCGACCTGGCCGCGGTTTCCACCGCCACCACCGCCCCCGCCTTCACGTGAGCTCGACGCGCGAGTGACCTGAGCGGTCGCGTAGCGCAGCGACGGACCGATCTCGTCGACCTCGAGCTCGATGCTCGTGCGCTTCTCGCCCTCTTTGGTCTCGTACGAACGCTGCTTGAGTCGACCGGTAGCGACGACGCGAGCACCCTTCGTGAGAGAGCCGGCGACGTGCTCGGCGAATTCACGCCACACGCTCGCGCGCAAGAACAGGGCCTCGCCGTCTTTCCAGTCGTTCGCCGCGCGGTCGAAGGTGCGCGGCGTCGAGGCGATCGTGAAGTTCGCAACCGCGAGCCCGTTCTGCGTGTAGCGCAGCTCGGGGTCGCTCGTGAGGTTGCCCACCACGGTGATTACGGTTTCGCCGGCCATCGACTACTCGGCGGCCTGAGCTGCGGGAGCGGCGTCGGATGCGGCGGGCTTCGACGGAGCGGCTGCCTTGCGGGCGGCCTTCTCTGCGGAGAGCTTCGCGGCCTCTTCGACCTGAGCGATGGCCTCTTCGGCACGCAGCACCTTGGTGCGCATGACGGCTTCGCTGAGACCCAGCTGGCGGTCGAGCTCCACGGTTGCGGCGGAGTTCGCGGTCAAGGCGACGACGGCGTAGATGCCCTCGGTCTTCTTGTTGATCTCATATGCGAGACGGCGGCGGCCCCACACGTCGACCTTGTCGATCGTGCCGCCATCGTTGCGGATGACGTTGAGGAACTTGTCGAGACTGGGAGCAACGGTGCGCTCGTCGATCTCGGGATCCAGAATGACCATGAGTTCGTACTGATGCATGACTAACCCACCTCCTTCGGACTGAAACGGTCACAGACGGTCTGTGACAGGAGGGTTCTGCATGTGTTGCGGGCCACCGTGTAACGGGAGCCCGGGCAACCTGCCTAGTGTAGTCAGTGAGTACTGCAACTATCAAGGAGTCCTACCCCATGTCGCTTCGTGTCGCCCTCGTCGGTGTCGGAAACTGTGCCAACGCTCTCGTGCAAGGCGTGACGTTCTATCGGGACGCCGCGGCCGACGACGTCATCCCGGGGCTCATGCACTCGCAGTTCGGTCCCTACCGCGTGAGCGACATCGAGTTCGTGTCCGCTTTCGACGTGGATGACGCAAAGGTGGGTGTCGACCTCGCCGACGCCATCTGGGCGAGCGAGAACAACACCCTCAAGTTCGCAGATGTCGCCCCGACCGGGGTCACCGTCCAGCGCGGACCCACGCTCGACGGTCTCGGCGAGTACTACCGCGAGACGGTCGAGGAGTCGGATGTCGCAGCCGTCGACGTCGTCGAGGCCCTGCGGTCGAGCGGCGCCGAAGTGCTCGTGTGCTATCTGCCCGTCGGCTCGGAAGACGCCGCGCGGTTCTACGCGCAAGCGGCGATCGACGCCGGGGTCGCATTCGTCAACGCTCTGCCCGTATTCATCGCGAGCGACCCCGAGTGGGCGGCTAAATTCACCGCGGCAGGGGTGCCGATCGTGGGTGACGACATCAAGAGCCAGCTCGGCGCGACCATCACGCACCGGGTTCTCGCGCGACTATTCGAGGAGCGCGGGCTCGTGCTCGACCGCACCTACCAGCTCAACGTCGGCGGCAACATGGACTTCAAGAACATGCTCGAGCGCCGTCGCCTGCAGTCGAAGAAGATCTCGAAGACCCAGGCTGTGACGAGCAACATCGACAACGAGATCAACGCGCGCGACGTGCACATCGGCCCGAGCGACCACATCCCGTGGCTCGACGACCGCAAGCTCGCCTTCGTGCGCCTCGAGGGTCACGGTTTCGGCGGCGCTCCGACGTCGCTCGAGTACAAGCTCGAAGTGTGGGATTCCCCCAACTCCGCGGGTGTCGTGATCGATGCCATCCGCGCTGCGAAGATGGCGCTCGACGCGGGACAGGGTGGACCGGTCGAGGCAGCGTCGGCCTACTTCATGAAGTCGCCCCCGCAGCAGATGCCCGACCCTGTCGCGCGCGACCTTCTCGAGGCGTTCATCGCCGAGCTGAGCTAGGGGTTCGACCGGCCCGATCCCTGGGCCGTTCGGCGGGGCCTACTCCCGCGCGGCCCACCACGCACGCAGTCGCTTCTCCGCTTCTTCGGCACCGAGCTCGCCCTCGTCGAGCCTCAGCTCGAGCAGGAACGCCCTGGCCTGACCGACCTCGCGCCCCGGGCGCAGGTCGAGGATGCTCATGATCTGCTCGCCGTCGAGGTCGGGGCGGATCGCCGCGAGCTCCTCCTGCTCCGAGAGCACCGCGATGCGCTGCTCGAGGTCGTCGTAGGCGAACCCGAGCCTGTCGGACTTGCGACGGTTGCGGGTCGTTACATCGGCGCGCACGAGAACGTGCAGGCGCTCGAGGAGTGGTCCGGCGTCGCGCACGTAGCGCCGAACCGCGGAATCGGTCCACGCCCCCTCGGTGTAGCCGAAGAACCTCAAGTGCAATTCGATGAGCCTGCAGACATCCGAGATGAACTGCTTGTCGAAGCGGAGGGCCTTGAGTCTCTTCGCAGCGAGCTTGGCCCCGACCACGTCGTGGTGGTGGAACGTCACGACGCCGCCGGGCTCGGTGCGCTTGGTCGACGGTTTGCCGATGTCGTGCAGCAGCGCCGCCATGCGCACGACGAGGTCCGGGGCCCCCTCGAGACCCCGCGACCGCTCGAGTTCGATCGCCTGGTCGAGCACTGTGAGGCTGTGCTCGTAGACGTCTTTGTGGTGGTGGTGCTCGTCGATCTCGAGCCTCAGCGCCGGAAGTTCGGGGAGCGCGAGAGCCGCGAGGCCCGTCTGCACGAGCACTTCGAGCCCGACGCGCGGCCGGGGGGTGAGGAGGAGTTTGGCGAGCTCGTCGCTGATGCGTTCGACCGAGATGATCGACAGCTGCTCGGCGAGCGCCGTCATCGCGCCGAGGGTCGCGGGGTCGATCGCGAAGTCGAGTTGCGACGTGAACCGCGCGGCGCGCAGCATCCGCAGCGGGTCGTCGCCGAACGAACGCTCGGGGGGCCCCGGGGTCGTCAGTCGCTTCGCGAGGATGTCTTCGACCCCGCCGGAGGGATCGACGAGCACGCGGCTCGGCAACCGCAGTGCCATCGCGTTGACGGTGAAGTCACGACGCACGAGGTCGCCTTCGAGGGAGTCCCCGAACTCGACGACGGGTTTGCGGCTCGCTCCGTCGTAGGCATCCGTCCGGTAGGTCGTGATCTCCATGGTGTGGCCGTCGATGCGGGCTCCGATGGTTCCGAACTCGCGACCGATGTCCCAGTGGGCGTCGGAGAGCGGCTTGACGATCTCGAGGATGCGGTCGGGGCGAGCGTCGGTGGCGAAATCGAGGTCGTTGACTTCGCGACCGATGAGGGAGTCCCGCACAGGGCCGCCGACGAGAGCGAGCTCGTGTCCGGCCGCCTCGAAGGCGCGCGCGAGCCGGGCCACGGGGGCTGACGAAGCGAGAGCGTCGAGGCGCTGCACGGCGGTAGCGACGCTGTCCATGCTGCAAAGTTTGTCACAGGCCGTCGGTGCGGCAGGGCCGCGATCGGGCCTCGACCAGGCCACGACCTGCCCGGCGCAGACGGCGCCCCTCGGGTGCCCGCACCCTAGAATCGCTCTTGCCGACCCTGCCATCGGGTGTGCGGCCGTTCCCATGACTCTCATCTCATCCCTCCTCTCCGCGGCCCTCATCGCCGGTTCGCTGCTCGCGCCCGCGACCCTCGGCACCGACCGGATCGCGGGAGCGGAGGTCACCGCCTCAGCGGCGGTCACCGAGTCGGCCGAGGAGGCACCCGGCGACGAAATCGATGAGGCAGCCGACGACGAAAGCCCGGTCGATGAGACCCCGGTCGCCGAACTCCCCACCGAGCTGTCTGTCGAGATCGTGCCGTCGTCGACGGGCACGGTCTCCGACGGCTCCGACCTCTCGCTCGTCGTGAGGGTCGAGAACAATACGGGCGAGACGCAGCCGCGGGCGACCGCCGTCGTCGTTCTCGATCGCGATGTCGCCACCGATCGCGACGTGTTCCTCGACAAGCTCGAGTCGCCCTCGGCGGTTCCGTCGCCCTCGCGCGCGCAGATCGCCCGCACCGCGGTTCCATCGCTCGACGCCGGCACGTCGATCGAACTCGACCCGATCGTGCTCGAGAACGACGAACTCACGTCGATCACGTCCGACGCCTTCGGCGCCCACGTCGTCTCGGCCGAGATCACCTCGGGGGGTGAACCGCTCGGCGCGGGCGCGTCGGTCGTGACGATCGATCCGGGTTCGGTGCAGTCCGGGTCGAGCCTCGCTCTCGCGATGCCCCTCACGGTTCCGGTCACCGCCGCCGGCCTCCTCGACGCCGAGACTCTCGCGAGTTACACCGAGCCCGACGGGCTGCTGTCGAACCAGCTCGACGAGGTCGGCGATCGGGACATCGCCGTCGGCATCGATCCGCGCATCATCGCCTCCATCCGTGCTCTCGGCGTCGACGCGCCGGAGTCGGCGACGGCGTGGCTCGAGCGCCTCCGTGAGATCGAGAACGAGACGTTCCCCCTCGCCTACGGCGACTCCGACATCTCGGCGACGAGCCAGGCGGGTTCAGGCGTGCTCGGCCCGGTCGGATTCGACCTCGACCCCGCACGCTTCGACGACGCCCCCGCCTCGGAGGCACCGGAAGACACCGAGGGCTCGACGCCCGACGACGACACCGACACGGCCCCGGGATCGACCCCCGGGTCGAGCCCGGGGCCGTCGACGAGCTCGGTCCCCGACCCTTCGCCCACCCCCTCGGTCTCGCCCGACGGCTCGAGCGTGCCCTCGACATCGAGCATCCTCGCGTGGGACTACAGCGTGGAGGGGGTGGCCTGGCCGCGGGAGTCCTCGGTCGTCACCGCCGACCTCGCGACCTTCACCGAGTCCGGCCTCCCGACGACGATCCTCGATTCGGCTTCCGTCGCCCCGGATGCTTCCGTCGCGAGCACGATCCCGAGCACCGTCGCGATCGGGGAGCACGACGCCGTCGTCTCCGACGACCTCGTCTCCGACCTGCTGCGTGATGCCGTCAATGCGACGACGACCGACGAGTGGCGTGCCGCTATGGCTCGCCTCACCGGGGCGCTCGCTCTCGTCGTCTCCGCCGACCCGGATGCCTCCGCCGACGTGTTCGCGACATTCGACCGCAACTCGGGCCTCGGGGTCTATCGCGTCGAGCAGACCGCGCGGGCCCTCGCCGCTCTCTCGTGGCTCGACACGTCGACGCTCTCCGAGGTGCGGTCACAGGATCCCGTGCCCGCGACCCTCGTGGAGTCCCCCGTCGACTCCGAAAGGCTCGACAGGCTCGCCGACCTCGCGGAGGCAGAGGCGAGCGTCGTGCAGTTCGCGACCGTGCTCGACGACCCTCTCGCCGTCACCGCCGATTCGCGGCTCGAGCACCTCGCTCTCGCGTCGCAGGAGTGGGCCACCGACCTCGCCTCGTCCGCGTGGCCGACGGCCGTCGACTCTTTCGTCGCCGACAGCGCTCAGACGGTCGCGTCGGTGCAACTCGCGTCGACGACCGACTTCGTGCTCGCGGCCGACAACGCCGCTCTTCCGATCCCGATCGTCAACGAGCTCGACGTGCCCGCGACGGTCTACGTCACGGTCCGCCCGCAGACCGGAATCCTCGACGTGCAGGATCCCCTCGTCGAGATCACGGTGCCGCCCGGATCCCAGACGCGAGCACTCGTTCCGGTGCGCTCGGTCGCGAACGGCCAGGTTCTCGTCAACATCTCCCTCGCGAGCGGCGACGGGGTTGCGATCGGCTCGCCGACCTCCGTCGAGGTCGACGTTCGAGCGGGGTGGGACACCACGGTCACGACGGTTCTGTTCATTCTCGTCGTGCTCGTCTTCGTCCTCGGGATCATCCGCACCATCCGGCGCATTCGCAGACGCGAGGGCAGCAGCGATGACATCGCCGACGACAGCGACGACGACGGAGACCCCGACGCGACACCCGCCGACCCGACACCCGCCGACCCGACACCGACAGACCCCGAGAAGGCGGATCGATGACCGACGCTCTCCCGGGAGACGCTCCAGAACCCGCGCGCTCCGGTCTCGGTCGCGCGAGCGCGATCCTCGCCTCCGGAACCCTCGTCTCGCGCATCCTCGGCTTCGTCAAGGTCATCGTGCTCGCCGCGACGATCGGGCAGGTCGCGAGTGTTCCCGCCGACGCCTTCGCCGTCGGCAACCAGCTTCCCAACAACATCTACGCGCTCATCGCGGGCGGCCTCCTCGGCGCCATCCTCGTGCCCCAGATCGTTCGCGCCGGGTTGCACGACGACGGTGGTCAGCGCTACATCAACAAGATCGTGACCCTCGGTTCGGTCTCGTTCATCGTCATCACGATCGGTGTCACGCTTCTCGCGCCCGTGCTCGTCGCGGTCTATGCCGCGAGCGATTCGGGCGGCGGGCGGGGGTTCAGCGACGAGGGCATCGCCCTCGCCACGGCGTTCGCCTACTGGTGTCTGCCGCAAGTGCTCTTCTACGCGCTCTACAGCCTCCTCGGGGAGGTTCTCAACGCCCGCAAGGTGTTCGGGCCGTTCACGTGGGCCCCCGTCGTCAACAATGTGGTCGTCATCGGTTCGCTCGTGCTCTTCCAGGTGCTCTTCGGGGGCGCGTCCGACAACTCCGACGTGGGGGTCTGGGATGCCTCGCGCATCGCCGTGCTCGCGGGCACCGCGACGCTCGGGGTCGCGGCTCAAGCGTTCGTTCTCGTGTTCTTCTGGCGCCGGGCCGGCCTCTCCTACCGCCCCGATTTCCAGTGGCGCGGTGTGGGTCTCGCCCGCACGGGCAAAGCCGCCGGCTGGGTGTTCGGCATGATCCTCGTGACCCAGCTCGCGGGGGTCGTCCAGAGCCAGGTCGCGACCCTCGCCACGGGCGAGGGGGCCTCGAGCACCGCTCTCGCCAACTCCTGGCTCATCTTCATGCTCCCGCACTCCGTCATCGCGGTGTCGATCGCGACCGCCTACTTCACGAGGATGAGCGGTCACGCCACGACCGGGGACTTTGCGGGAGTCCGCGCCGACGTGCGCTCCTCCCTCACGGCGATCGGACTCTTCATCACCTTCGCGTCGATCGCGCTCCTCGTCGTCGCGTTCCCGTTCGCGAGGGCCTTTGAGAGCGGCGGGTTCGACAACGTCGCGGCCATGGCGATCGTCATCATGGCGTTCGCCATCGGTCTCGTCCCCTTCAGCGCCGTCTTCGTTCTGCAGCGCGTGTTCTATTCGCTCGAAGACACGCGAACCCCGTTCTTCATCGAGACCGCGAAGGCGGGGGTCTTCGTCGCGGGGGCGTTCGCGTGCACGCGACTCCCGGTGGAGTTCATCGTCTTCGGCATCGCCCTCGTCACGGTGCTCGCGAGCCTCGTGCAGTTCGTGCTCACCTTCCTCCTCCTGCGTCGTCGTCTCGGCCCCATCGGCGGGCGCTTTCTCGTGCGTCGCCACGCTCAGTACCTCGTCGGAGCACTCGTCGCGGGGGCCGCGGGAGCAGGCGTCCTCGCGGCGACCGGCGGGTACACCCCCGCCGGCTTCGGTCAGAGCAGCCTCGTCGCGGCCGTCGCGGTCATCGCTCTCGCGGGCATGGTGATGCTCGCTGTTTACGCGGCTGTGCTACTTCTGATGCGGAACCCGGATGCCGCGGGTGCGCTCTCGAAGGTGACCGCACGCATCCGTCGCTCCCGCTGAGTCCGCCCTCGGGCGGCGGTGTGACGCCGACTCAGCGGCATGGAATAGCCAGTCCATACACTGTGTTGTAACGCTCGACGCGGTAACGACACCTCACCGCAATCAGAAACTGGAGACACTCCCTTGCGACAGGTCATCATCATCGGTTCGGGTCCCGCGGGCTACACCGCGGCGATCTACGCGGCTCGCGCCAACCTCTCCCCTCTCGTGATCGCGAGCTCGGTCGAGGCCGGCGGCGAGCTCATGAAGACCACCGAGGTCGAGAACTTCCCCGGCTTCCCGGAGGGCATCATGGGCCCCGAGCTCATGATGAACATGCAGGCCCAGGCAGAGAAATTCGGGGCCGAGGTCGTTCTCGACGACGTCGTCTCGGTCGACCTCTCCGGCGACGTGAAGAGCGTGACCCTCGGAAACGGTGACGTTCACGAGGCCCTCACGGTCGTCTACGCGACCGGATCGGCCTACCGCAAGCTCGGGATCGCCGACGAGGAGCGTTTGAGCGGCCACGGTGTCTCGTGGTGCGCGACGTGCGACGGCTTCTTCTTCCGCAACAAGACCATCGCGGTCGTCGGCGGCGGAGACTCGGCAATGGAAGAGGCGACGTTCCTCACCAAATTCGCCGAGAAGGTCTACATCATCCACCGTTCGGAGTCGCTCCGCGCGTCGAAGATCATGCAGGACCGCGCTCACGCGAACCCGAAGATCGAGTTCCTGTTCAACAAGCAGGTCGAGCGCATCTACGGCGACGAGCTCGTATCCGGACTGGGCCTGCGCGACACCGTCGACGGCACCGAGACGACGATCGACGCGACCGGCCTGTTCATCGCGATCGGCAACGACCCCCGCGTGCACCTCGTCCACGGGCAGCTCGACCTCACCGTCGACGGCACCATCGCCGTCGACGGTCGCAGCTCCCGCACCAACATCCCCGGCGTCTTCGCCGCGGGTGACGTGCTCGACATCACCTACCGCCAGGCGGTCACGGCGGCAGCATCCGGAACCGTCGCCGCTCTCGACGTCGAGCACTACCTCGCGGCTCTCCCCGCGAGCGTGCTCGACGGCGCCACGGTCTGAGACCGACACCCATCCCGCAGTCCCGCAGTCCACAGAAAGCAGACACATGTCCACCGCACTCGATGTAACCGACGCCACCTTCGACGCCGAGGTCCTCGCGTCAGACAAGACGATCCTCGTCGACTTCTGGGCCGAATGGTGCGGTCCGTGTCGCGCCGTGAGCCCCATCCTCGACCAGATCGCGGCCGAGCACGCCGACAAGATCACCGTCGTGAAGCTCAACGTCGACGACAACCCGCAGATCGCCGCGAAGTACCAGATCACCTCGATCCCCGCGATGAAGGTCTACCGCGGTGGAGAGGTCGTCAAGACCGTCATCGGTGCCAAGCCCAAGGGCGCTCTCGAGGCAGACCTCGCCGACTTCCTGGCGTAGATCGACCTCGACTCGTTCGGCTCGTCTCCTCGCGAGACGGGCCGTCGTCGTTTGACCCGCGGAACGATCGCCTAGGGTGAACGGAAAGCTCGACACCGCTTCATCACCTCACTCGGGACTCTCAATGACACACCACGGCAGCTCCGTCGGTGGTTCGGGAACGAACCTCGACCCCTGGTACGACCACTACGCCGACCGCGCGGCCGGTCTGAGCGCGTCCGAGGTCCGAGCGCTCTTCGCCGTGGCGTCACGGCCCGAAGTCGTGTCACTCGCCGGGGGGATGCCCTACGTCTCGGCGCTCCCGAGCGAGCTCATCAGAGCGTCGTTCGACCGCGTGATGGAGGAGTCCGGGCCGAAAGCGCTGCAGTACGGCTCTGGGCAGGGCGAACCGTCACTGCGCGAACACATCCTCGAGGTCATGTCTCTCGAGGGGATCCACGGTAGCGTCGACGACGTCGTCGTCACGACCGGCTCGCAGCAGGGCCTCGACCTCGTGACCAAGCTGTTCGTCGATCCGGGCGATGTCGTTCTTGCCGAAGCTCCGAGCTATGTCGGCGCGATCGGGGTCTTCCGGTCGTACCAAGCCGACATCCAACACGTCGCCCTCGACGAGCACGGGCTCATCCCCGAGGCGCTCCGAGAGCGCATCGCGGAGGTGCGGCTCGCGGGCAAGACCATCAAGTTCCTCTACACGATCCCGAACTTCCACAATCCGGCCGGAGTCACCCTCAGCCGCGAGCGACGCCTCGAGATCCTCGAGATCTGCCGTGCGGAGCAGATCCTCGTGCTCGAGGACAACCCCTACGGCCTCCTCTATTTCGACGCTCCGCCACCACCCGCGATGCGGTCCATCGACGAAGACGGCGTCGTCTATCTCGGCTCGTTCTCGAAGACGCTCGCCCCCGGCTTCCGCATCGGGTGGGTGCTCGCGCCGCACGCCATTCGCGAGAAATTGATTCTCGCGAACGAGTCGGCGGTGCTGTCGCCGAGCTCGTTCACCCAGTACGTCGTGTCGGAGTACCTGAGCACCTCTGATTGGCGCGGCCAAATCGACATCTTCCGCGGCGTCTATCGGGAGCGTCGTGATGCCATGCTCTCGGCGCTCGACGAGCACCTCCCCGAGCTCGCCCGCACGACGCCCAACGGTGGGTTCTACGTGTGGCTGAGTCTGCCGTCTCAACTCGACTCCAAAGCGATGCTTCCCCGAGCGGTCACTGAGCTCGTGGCATATACGCCGGGTACGGCGTTCTACGCCGACGGCGGCGGTCGAGACTCGATGCGTCTCTCGTTCTGCTATCCGACCCCCGAGACCATCCGGGTCGGGGTGCGTCGGCTCGCGACCGTCATCAACGGCGAACTCGATCTGCTCGAGACGTTCAGTCCTCGCCGAGGCAGCGCTGTCGACCATCCCGCCACCGTGTCCGGCCAGTTCGCGAGCCCGCCACCCAACCTGACCTGAGCACCCCGCGCCGACCCATTTCGCGTTTGATCAGCTATTAAAGGACCCCCAGGTATGTCTCCTCACGGTGAACCACGGTCGATCGTCGTCTTGGCGGGGGGGATCTCCCACGAGCGGGACGTGTCACTGCGCTCCGGCCGCCGCGTGGCGGACAGTCTCAAAGAACACGGGATCGCCGCCGTGCTGAGGGAGCCCGACGCGTCTCTGCTCGACTTCCTCCGCACAGAGCGGCCCGATGTCGTCTGGCCCGCGCTCCACGGCGCGAGCGGAGAAGACGGGGCCCTGCGCGCGCTACTCGACCTCGCCCGCATTCCGTATGTCGGATCGCGGCCCGGGGCCGCGAGGCTCGCGTGGCACAAGCCGACAGCCAAGACCATCGTCTCGCGCGCCGGCCTGCAGACGCCCGACTGGGTGACGCTCCCTCGCGACACGTTCCGCGAACTCGGCGCAGACAGCGTTCTCGGTCTCATCTCCGACACGATGGCCTTCCCCCTCGTAGTGAAGCCCGCGCAGGGTGGGTCGGCGCAGGGCGTGAGCATCGTCACCGATCCCGAGCAGATGCCGCGCGCGATGATCGACGCGTACACCTACGGTGACACCGCACTCATCGAGCGCCACGTGAGCGGAACGGAGATCGCGGTCGGCATCATCGACAGCGGAGACGGCCCGGTCGCGCTCCCCGCGGTCGAGATCGTGCCGATCTCGGGCGTCTACAGTTTCGAGGCACGCTACAACGCCGGAGAAACCCGCTTCTTCGCCCCCGCGCGCATCTCCGAGAGCGCCGCAGCCGTCGTCGCCGAGGCAGCGGTAGCCGCCCACGTCGCCCTCGGACTTCGGCACCTCTCGCGCATCGACCTCATCATCGACGCCGCGGGAGCCCCGCAGTTCCTCGAGGCCAACGTGCTCCCCGGGCTCACGGAGACCTCTCTCGTCCCGCTCGCTCTCGAGGCCGCGGGCCACGACCTCGGGTGGGTCTACGAGGCTCTCGCCGACGCGGCCATCCGCGAATCGGACCACATCTCAGCCTGATCGACCGCGAGCCAGCGTCGACGCTCGACCATCGGCGCGCGAGCCGAAACAGCCTGCGTCAGCCGAAGCCGGGCTCCCCGAGCTCACCGAGGATGCGGTTGAGATCGCTGACCGTCGCGAAGTCGATCACCACTTGTCCCTTACGGGCACCGAGGCTCACACGAACGCGCGTGTCGAGTCGGTCTCCGAGTCGCTCGGCGATCTCGTCGAGCTGGCCCTGGCGCCTCCCCGCGCTCGGTTTGGCCTTGACCGCGGGGGTTCCCGCTGCTGCCGCGGCCTCCGCCGCGCGAACCGAGAGGTCTTCATTGACGATCTTGTCGGCCAGGCGCTCCATCGAGGGAGCGTCACCCGCCGAGAGGATGGCGCGGGCGTGCCCCGCGCTCAGGACCCCCGCCGCAACCCGGGACTGAACCGTCTCGGGCAGACGCAGGAGGCGGATCGTGTTGGTGATCTGGGGCCGCGAGCGTCCGATGCGGGTCGCGAGCTCGTCTTGCGTGATTCCGAAATCGGCGAGCAACTGCTGGTAGGCCGACGCCTCCTCGAGAGGGTTGAGGTTCGCCCGATGCAGGTTCTCCAGCAGAGCGTCGCGGAGCATCGCGTCATCCGCCGTGTTCTTCACGACCGCGGGAATGGTCTCGAGTCCCGCGATCTTGCTCGCACGCAGGCGCCGCTCGCCCATGACGAGCTCGTAGCGCGGCTCACCGGGAGCCGCATCGGTGAGCGGACGCACGACGATCGGCTGCAGGACACCCACCTCGCGAATGGACGTGACGAGTTCGGCGAGCTCCTCCTCCGCGAAGACGGTGCGAGGCTGTGACGCGTTGGGCACGATGTCTGCGGGGTCGAGTGCGGCGAGCTGCGCGCCCGGAATCGACACGAGGGTCTCGCTCGACTCCTTCGTCGTCGGGAAGAAGACGTCGACGGGGCGCTCGGTCGATGACGACTCGGTAGGGATGAGGGAGCCGATTCCGCGGCCCAGTCCGGTTCTCTTCGTTGCCATCAGTTCGGTGCTCCTCGGTGGGCCATCTCGGCGGCCGCCTCTCGATACGACAGTGATCCTGCCGAATTGGTGTCGTAGGTGATGACAGTCTGCCCGTAGCTCGGTGCCTCCGAGATGCGCACCGACCGAGGGATCGCCGTCGTGAGCACTTGTGTCGGAAAGTGCTCGCGAACATCCTGAGCCACTTGGTTCGCCAGATTGGTCCGCGCGTCGAACATCGTGAGGAGAATCGTCGACATGACGAGCTGCGGGTTCAAGTGCTTTCCGATGAGGGAGATGTTGTTGAGCAGCTGACTGAGACCCTCGAGCGCGTAGTACTCGCACTGGATGGGGATGAGCACCTCGGTGGCCGCAACGAAGGCGTTGATGGTCAAGAGTCCGAGCGACGGCGGGCAATCGATGAACACGTAGTGGAACGGCTCTTCGGTCGACCCGAGGTAGGAGTGGAGGGCCGAGTGCAGTCGGCGTTCCCGCGCTTCCATCGAGACGAGCTCGATCTCGGAGCCGGCGAGGTCGATCGTCGCCGGCACGCAATAGAGCGTGTCCGACTCCGAACTCCGCTGCACGACATCCGCCATCGGAACGCCGTCGATCACGACGTCGTAGACACTCGGTGTCTCCGAGCGATGGTCGATGCCGAGCGCCGTCGACGCGTTTCCCTGGGGGTCGAGGTCGATGACGAGCACGCGCGCGCCGGAGAGCGCGAGAGCAGCGGCGAGATTGACCGTCGTCGTCGTCTTTCCCACCCCACCCTTCTGGTTCGCGATCGTGAAGATGCGGGTCGTCTCCGGAAGTGGAAGGGACTGCGCAGACAACCGCGCACGTCGGGTCGTCAGATCCGATATCTCGCGGGCGAGGGGCGTGTCTCCCAGCAGGTCATCCTCGAGTGCCGGTGCCGCCGCTTCTTCGACGGTTGTTTCGACAGTGGGTTCAGCGCGGAGATCCACGGGCGACTCCGTCGTGGATTCAGTGTCAACGTCAGCGACCCGGGGTTCGGAACTGATGACCTCTGGGGCTCCTTGCTGCGCAGGCTCCGCAGGGGCTTGCGGTTCTTCTACCGGAGTCTCTCGGGGCGGCGCCTCGGCTTCGCGCGTCGCTGGGAGCCGGTTCTTCTTCGGCCACAGAGGACTCATGTGTCCGTCCAATCCGGTAGGAGATGTTTCACGTGAAACACGACAACGAGACACGGTGATGTTTCACGTGAAACATGGCTTTGCGCCGTTCTAACCAGTGATCGTGGGGAGGGTTTCGGGTCCGAACCCTCGACATCCATCAATCAACTTTAGCGCGGAAGACCCGGGTCACTTCGTCGACGACACCCTCGCCCAGCACGACCACTTCGGCATCGGTCAAACGGAGCTTCCGGATCACCTTGGTCGCCGCCGCAACCTCGCTGTCGACGCTCGCACCCTTCATGAGAACCAACTCGCCGCCGGATCGGAGCAGCGGAACCGTTATCGGAAGCAGCTTCGACAGCGCACTGACCGCACGGGCCGTGACCTGGTCGAGCCACGGAGAGAAGACGGCTTCTTCCGCTCTCGCGTGGACCACGGCGACGTTTTCGAGACCGAGTTTCTCCGACTCGGCTCGAAGCCAGTCGACACGACGCTCCATGGGCTCGATGAGGGAGAAACGCACGTCCGGTCGCGCGATAGCCAAGACCAGACCGGGAAGCCCGGCACCGCTACCGACATCTCCGACGTGTGCACCCGCGTGGAGGAGGGGGGCAACCAGTGCACTGTTGATGATGTGGCGGGTCCACAATCGAGGTGGCTCAAGCGGGCCGATCAGGCCCAGGAGCTCACCGCGCGCACCGAGGTCAGCCGCGAACTGGCGCGCGACGTCGATGTGGTCGCCGAAAACGTCAACGGCAACGCCCGGCTCCATCTCGAGGGGAGCGACGGCCGCGTCGTCCAACGATGTTTCACGTGAAACATCCATGCGTCAGGCGCGTCGGATGACCGTGTGGCGGTCCCGTCCTTCTCCCTCGGATTCCGAGACGAAAGGACGCTCGGCGACGAGGTCGTGAACGAGCTTGCGCTCGTACGACGACATCGGAGGTAGGGATGCCGCTTCTGCACCCTGCTCGATGCGCTCGATCGCGCGGTCGACGAGTGCGCCGAGTTCAGCGGCGCGCGCCGCCCGGGATCCTCCGACATCGAGGATCAGCCGCGAGAAGGCACCGGTCTTCGCCTGCACGGCCAGACGGGTGAGCTCCTGGAGCGCCGTCACAGTGTCGGGCTTAGCAAGGATGCGAAGGTTGCTCTCGTCCTCGGAGTTCACCGACAGATACGCACGACCGTCGCGGGCCTCGATGTCGATGTCGCCATCGAGATCGGTGATGTCGAGTAGCTCCTCGATGTAGTCCGCAGCGATATCGCCCTCTTCTTCGAGCTGGGACACCGAGCGCGGCGCCTCATCCATGGTCGGGATCTCGGCCGGACTGCTCGCCGGGATGTTCTCGCTCATCGGTCTGCTCTCTGTGGGTTTCGGGGGAGTGGTGCTCATGGTCAACGACGCCCCTTGGGCTTCTTCTTCGCCCGAGCCTTGCCGACCGGCTGCTGACGCTGCGTGGTCTTCTGTTCGACGGCCGGCGTCTCTGCCGTGTCGTCCTCGACGATGGTGATTCCCCGTCGCTGCGCCTTCTTCGCGATCCTGTTCTCGCGCGCGAGCGCGGCTTCACTGCCGGGTGTCGGCATGTTCCGGATGACGATGAACTGCTGCACCATCGTCCAGATGTTCGACACGAGCCAATAGAACATGACACCGAGGGGGAAGGTGAATCCCGAGAAGAGAAAGACGAGGGGGAGGATGTAGAGCAGAATCCGCTGCTGCTTGAACATCGGCGAGTTCTTCATCTCGGGCGACTGATTCTTCGACATGATCTGCAGCTGCGTGATGAACTGCGACGCCGTCATGAGGACGACCATGATCGCTGCCGTCACGATCACCGCGACATTGCCGTCTGCCGTGCTGATGGCGAGGCGCAGCGGAGCGATGTCGAAGAGGGATGACTCACCGAACGAGCGCGACAGCTCGGCGTTGAGCAGCCCCACTCCGACGAGCTCGCGCTGAGCGTTCTGGAGCACGGAGAAGAGACCGAAGAAGATCGGCATCTGCAGAAGAAGAGGGAGACACGACGCGAGCGGGTTGGTTCCCGTGCGCTTATAGAGCGCCATCGTTTCGCGCTGCATCGCCTCGCGCGAGAACTGGTCTTTCTTTCCCTTGTACTTGTCCTGGATCTTCTTGAGCTGCGGGGCCACTTCCATCATCCGCCGCTGGCTCTTGATCTGACGCACGAAGATGGGGATGAGGGCGGCTCGCACGACGAGCACGAGACCCACGATGGAGAGAACCCAGGTGAGACCCGCGTCGCCATTCAGT
This sequence comes from Marisediminicola sp. LYQ134, assembly GCF_046599635.1. NCBI lineage: Bacteria > Bacillati > Actinomycetota > Actinomycetes > Micrococcales > Microbacteriaceae > Marisediminicola > Marisediminicola sp. LYQ134. The sequence continues at coordinate 307,733 of NZ_JBKIWP010000002.1, read as the reverse complement.
CCCGCCGCAGTGAGCAGGCTGTGGAACGCGACGAGGATGGCCTCGATGACCCACTTGATGGGCCAAAGGATAATTCCGAAGATATCCGGCATGGGTCAGGCCTTTCCGCCGGGAGCGGCGATGGTGGTGGTGCGTTCGGGAGTGACGAAACCGAAGTCGCTCACGGCGTGGTGGTGTCGATGAGAGGGAGGGACGTCGTCTATTCCTCCCTCGGCCCACGGGTGGCACCGAGCGAGTCGACGAGACCCGAGCCACACCCCGCGCACGACCCCGTGGAGTTGGATCGATTGCAGGGCGTACGCGGAACACGAGGGATAGTAGCGGCAGACCTCACCGTAGAGCGGCGAGATAACAGCCCGGTAGACCTTGAGGATGACCACGCAGACGTTGCGCGGAATAAGCATGATGAACGTCGCTGTCGCATTCATGCCCGTGTCAGACCCTTACTGAGAGCGTGGGTGATTTGAGCGTTCAGGCTAACCCACGGTGCCTGCGCCGAGCCTGGCAGAGCACGGATGACGATGTCCGTGCCCGCGGGAACAGTCGACAGTCGATCGTGAGCGATCGACTTCAACCGACGGCGCACGAGATTGCGATGTACGGCATTGCCCACGGTTTTCGCGACGATGAATCCGAACCGTGCATCGGGATGCTCGGTTTTCCGAATGTGAACCGTCGCCAACGGAGCGCTCGTACGTACCCCTCGTCGGACCGCGGCGCGATAGTCGTCGGCGGTCGTGACGCGATTACGGCGAGCGATCACCGACGTCGATCGAGGTTCTTAGGCAGAGAGCTCGGTGCGGCCCTTGCGGCGACGCGCGCCGAGGATGGCACGACCGGCGCGGGTGCGCATACGAAGACGGAAGCCGTGCACTTTGGCGCGACGGCGGTTGTTCGGCTGGAAGGTGCGCTTGCTCATTGTTCGGTCTCCACGACGTCGGTGTTTCTGGGGTGTGCTCGGGCACGATTGCAACAAGGTTCAATGCGAATGCGTACCGGCTGGAGGCCGGACCGAGGGAACCCTGGAATAGTTGCTCGGCCGTTCGGCTCGGAGTCAACTGATTAAAAATACGGTCTTTCCCCGTTCGGGTCAAACTCCCCGTCCCCTGACCGTGCATTATCCACATGGGGACAACTGCTCTTGCGAACGACATACCCTCGCAAACTAAGGTGGTCTGATCGCACAGCCAGTGGATAACTCTGTGTATAACTCCCGATTGCGTAAGGACGACCATGACCGACGGTGCTGAGGAAATCCAGGGCATCTGGCAATCGGTTCTCACGAGCCTTCGCTCCGACGAGCGGATCACGCCGCAGCTGCAGGGCTTCCTGAGTCTCGTCGAGCCCAAGGGAGTCATGGCGGGAACCCTCTATCTCGAGGTTCCGAACGACCTCACGCGGGGGATGCTCGAGCAGCGCATCCGTCTTCCTCTTCTCAACGCGATCGCCGACCTCGGTGACGACAACACTGTTGCGAACTTCGCGATCGTGGTGAACCCCGAGATCTCCCACGACTCGCTCGAATCACCCGCGGAATCGAGTGAACCACCGTGGGTCGAGCAGCAGACCGCGCCGAGCCCCGTCGAGTACTCGGGCAAGAGGTCCGATTCGCGACTCAACCCCAAGTACAACTTCGACAACTTCGTCATCGGCGGGTCGAACCGCTTCGCCCACGCCGCCGCGGTCGCCGTGGCTGAAGCGCCGGCCAAGGCCTACAACCCGCTCTTCATCTACGGGGACTCCGGCCTCGGCAAAACCCACCTCCTGCACGCCATCGGCCACTACGCCGAGAGCCTCTACCCCGGCATCCGTGTGCGCTACGTCAGCAGTGAGGAGTTCACGAACGACTTCATCAACTCGATCGCGAACAACAGGGCCTCGGTGTTCCAGTCGCGCTATCGAGACATCGACATCCTCCTGATCGATGACATCCAGTTCCTGCAGGGCAAGGACTCCACGCAAGAAGCGTTCTTCCACACCTTCAACACCCTCCACGATCACAACAAGCAAGTGGTCATCACGAGCGATCTGCCCCCCAAGCACCTCACGGGTTTCGAAGACCGCATGAGGTCGCGATTCGAGTGGGGCCTCATCACCGATGTCCAAGCGCCCGACCTCGAGACCCGCATCGCCATCCTGCGCAAGAAGGCGCAGAGCGATCGGCTGCAGGTTCCCGACGACATCCTCGAGTACATGGCGTCGAAGGTCTCGTCGAACATCCGGGAACTCGAAGGGACCCTCATCAGGGTCACGGCGTTCTCGAGCCTCAACCGGATGCCCGTCGATCTCGCCCTCGTGCAGACGGTGCTCAAAGATCTCATCACGCTCGACGACGACAACGTCATCGCGCCGGTCGACATCATCAATCACACGGCGGACTACTTCAAGCTCACCGTCGACGACCTCTACGGGTCGTCGCGCTCCCAAGCCGTCGCGACCGCTCGCCAGATCGCGATGTATCTGTGCCGCGAGCTGACGAACCTGTCTCTGCCCAAGATCGGTCAGTTGTTCGGCAACCGGGATCACACCACGGTCATGTACGCCAACAAGAAGATCAGCGAGCTCATGAAGGAGCGCCGCTCGATCTACAACCAGGTCACCGAACTGACGAGTCGCATCAAGCAGAACCACCGCTACAGCAGCCTGTGACCGCCCGCCCTCGGTGCCCCTCCCTTGGGGGGTTGAGAGGGTAGCAGTAGTGCACAGTGTGGATAACTTGTGGAATTCCGTGGATAACTACCCTTCGTCGGTACCTCCGGGTCGGCCCTCCTGTGGAATGTCATTCCTGTGCAGCCGAACTGCACGGCGATTCTCCCGGGACTTCACTCACCGTCTACACAACTTGCACGCGTGTAGTTCCCCGTCGCCCACTGGCCTCCTGCGAGTTACTCACAGTTCACACATCGGTTAATGACTTTGTTCTTTTAAAGAAGATTGGGGTCGAGAAAGAACCTTGTGGGGTGGGGAGAACTACAGAATCCCGTCGCGCCCCGGCCCGGAGGCCCTGTGGCAGTATTGAGCCCCGAGTCATCTACCGCTGCGCCAGGGAGCCCCATGAAGTTTCAGGTCAATCGCGACGTCTTCAGCGAGGCCGTCTCTTTTGCGGTGAAGTTGCTGCCCCAGCGAACCACTCTTCCCATCCTCAGCGGTGTTCTCATCGAAGCGACCGAAGACGGACTCACTCTCTCCTCGTTCGACTACGAGGTGTCTGCGCAGACGTCGATCACTGCGGATGTCGAAGAGCCCGGGCGCATTCTCGTGTCGGGCCGTCTCCTCGCCGACATCGCGAGCCGCCTTCCCAACGCGCCCATCCGGTTCTCCACCGAAGATACGAAGATCTCGGTCACGGGAGGCTCCGCCCACTTCACACTTTTGAGCATGCCCGTCGAGGAGTACCCGACCCTCCCGCAGGTCGCTGAGCAGACCGGGCTCCTTCCGGCGGACGCGTTCGCGAGTGCCGTCTCGCAAGTCGCCGTCGCGGCATCGAGAGACGATGTCACCCCCGTGATCACGGGTGTTCAGCTCGAGGTCTCGGAGAATTCGCTAAGCCTCGTCGCGACCGACCGCTACCGAGTGGCCGTGCGCTCGATCGACTGGGATTCCGCGGATTCCGCTGTCGAGACGATCACGGCTCTCGTTCCCGCGCGCACGCTGCAGGAGATCGGCAAGACCTTCGGCAACAGTGGCACCATCTCGGTGTCGATCACCGGGTCGGAGGACCGCGAGCTCATCGCCTTCCGCGCCGACAAGAAGACCGTCACGTCGCTGCTGATCAAGGGCAACTTCCCGCCCGTCAAGCGACTCTTCCCGGAGACCGTCGACAACTACGCCGTCATCAACACGGGCGAACTCATCGAGGCGGTGCGCCGTGTCTCGCTCGTGCTCGAGCGCGAGGCAGCCCTGCGATTCACCTTCACCCCCGATGGACTTACCCTCGAAGCCATCGGCTCGGAGCAAGCGCAAGCATCCGAATCGATCGACGCGATCCTCACGGGCGTCGACACCGTCGTGTCACTCAAGCCCCAGTTCCTGCTCGACGGCTTGAGCGCGGTGCACTCCGAGTTCGTGCGCATCTCGTTCACGAAGACGGACAATCCGAACAAACCCGGTCCGGTGCTCATCACGAGCCAGTCGTCGAAAGACCAGGCGGGGTCGGACACCTACCGCTACCTGCTTCAGCCGAACCTGCTGCTCCGCTGACCGCGCATCCCCCGGTCGACGTTCCCGATCGGATCGCCGACTCCTCGACTCACGTCATCCCGAAAGAAGAGACAACCATGCACATCGGAATCGTCGGCCTCGGAAAAATGGGCGGCAACATGCGCTCACGCTTGCAGCAGCACGACATCGAGGTGACCGGTTTCGATCGCAACCCCGACGTGACGGATGTCGCCGACCTCCCCGGCCTCGTCGAGGCCCTGCCGGCTCCGCGCACCGTGTGGGTCATGGTGCCCGCGGGCGCCCCGACGACGGCCGTCGTCACGGAGCTCGTCGGTCTGCTCGACGAGGGTGATCTCATCATCGACGGAGGCAACTCGCGTTTCAGTGACGACTTCGTGCACGCGGCGCTCGCCAAAGAGAAGAAGATCGAGTACCTCGACGTCGGAGTCTCCGGTGGAGTCTGGGGGCTCGCGAACGGGTACGGCCTCATGGTCGGTGGCGAGAAGCACGTCGTCGAGCGTGTGATGCCCGTGTTCGACGCGCTCCGCCCCGAGGGCCCTCGCGAGGAGGGCTTCGTACACGCGGGCGACACCGGCGCGGGTCACTACGCGAAGATGGTGCACAACGGCATCGAATACGCCCTCATGCAGGCGTTCGCCGAGGGATACGAGCTCCTCGACAAGCGCGACGACATCGTCAAAGACGTCACGGGCACGTTCAAGGCCTGGCAGCGCGGCACCGTCGTGCGCTCCTGGTTGCTGGAACTGCTCGTCAAGGCGCTCGAGGAGAACCCCGAGTTCGACGACATCGAGGGCTACGTCGAAGATTCTGGTGAAGGACGGTGGACCGTCGAAGAGGCAATTGCCAACGCCGTTCCGGTTCCGACCATCAGCGCGTCGATCTTCGCTCGTTTCGTCTCGCGTCAAGAAGACGGCTCACCCGCGATGAAGGCTGTCGCCGCCCTCCGCAACCAGTTCGGCGGGCACGGAGTCAAGAAGGCCGAGTGATGTCATGACTCGGGCACCGGGCATCCGCGTGCGTGCCGGATGCTAGTCACTCACCTCGACCTCACCGACTTCCGCAATTACGAGCGCGCCGATCTCGCGCTCGTTGCGGGATCGAACGTCTTCGTCGGCAGCAACGGCCAGGGCAAGACGAACCTCGTCGAGGCCCTCGGCTACCTGAGCACGCTCGGGTCGCACCGGGTGTCGACTGACCACGCGATGATCCGTCAGGGGTGCGAGTCGGCGATCGTGCGAGCGCGCCTACGAAACGGGGAGCGCGAGATCCTCGCCGAAGTGCAACTGAACCGGTCTTCGGCCAACCGGGCGCAGATCAACAGGTCGGCGATCAAGACGCGGGAATTGCCGCGCTATTTCTCGAGTGTCACGTTCGCTCCCGAAGACCTGTCTCTCGTCCGGGGTGAACCCTCCGGACGGCGGCGGTTTCTCGACGAATTGCTCGTGTTGCGCAACCCGAGGTTCTCGGGCGTCTTCTCCGACTACGACCGCGTGCTCAAGCAGCGGAACACGCTGCTCAAATCTCTGAGGGCGTCAGGGGTCAAGATCGACTCGGTGTCGACGCTCGACATCTGGGACGAGCGCCTCGTGACGCTCGGGAGCGAGATCATCGACGCGCGAGTGGATCTCGTCTCGACGCTGCTGCCCGAGGTGAGCCGCGCCTACGTCGCCATCGCTGGAGAAGACCACTCCGCCACGCTCGGCCACCAGCTCACGATCGCGCCCGATGCGGATTCCGCTTTTCCGGAGTTGTCCACCGACGGGGTGCTCTCGGGGGCCATTGATGCGGCGCGCGTGGATGTGCGGGCGAGATTCACAGCCGGTCTCGCCGCGGTTCGGCGGGCCGAGGTCGATAGAGCGACGACCCTCATCGGCCCGCACCGAGACGATGTGGTGTTGAGCCTCAACGGCATGCCCGCGCGCGGTTTCGCAAGCCACGGTGAATCGTGGTCGTTCGCCCTCGCGCTCAAGCTCGCGTCGGCGGAGGTGCTGCGTCGGGATTCCGCGTCGGGCGACCCCGTGCTCATCCTCGACGACGTCTTCGCCGAGCTCGACCAGTCGCGGCGTGGCCGGCTCGCGTCGGCCGTCGGTGGTTTCGAGCAAGTGCTCATCACGGCGGCGGTGCTCGACGACGTGCCCGACGCTCTCGCCGCCAACATGGTTCACATCTCGCGAGGCCGCATCGTCGTCGATCCCCGTGAGACGTCCGCTGCTCACCCGGAGGAGGAGAGATGACGGAGGACCGCTCCGAGGCCCAGCTCGTGTTCGAGAGGTTCCGTCGGGTGTTCGGCGACGGTCAGTCCCGATCGAGGGATGCGCGCAAGCGCGCGACCCGGGAGCCGGGATCGAGCGCGGCATTCGGGGCAGGGCGGGATGCCCACGGGCTCGGCGACGTGCTCGATTCGCTCACCCAGACACTGGGCTGGAACTCTCCTCTCGCGCAGTCCGATCTGCTCGCGTCGTGGGCCGACATCGCCGGTGCCGAGACCGCGGAACACTCCACGCCGGTCGGCATCGAAGACGGGGTGCTCTCGGTGCGGTGCGACTCCACGGCGTGGGCGACCCAGTTGAGGATCATGCGTGTGCAGGTGATGAATCACATCGTTTCCACCTATCCGGATGCCGGGATCACGTCGGTGCGTTTCGAGGGGCCGGGTGCCCCCTCATGGAAACGCGGCCCCAGATCAATCCCAGGGCGTGGCCCCCGCGATACTTACGGCTGACAAGGCAAAAGAGGTCGGGGGATAAAAATAAAGTCCTCAGAGGCCCGTTTAGCGCCGCCGCACCGTCGGTATTTGGTAGAATGACGAGGTCCTCGAGGCAGCTTCCCTGGGAGCCCGGCCGCGGTAGACAGAGCCGATCTTCCTGGTAGGAGCACATTCCATATGACGACGACGCCCGCGACTGGTGAGCCCGACGACTCGACGACGGACCCCGGAGCGGAGGCGACGCCGACGGGTGAGCGCGCGCGGTCCGACGACGCCTACGGCGCCGACCAGATCCAGGTTCTCGAAGGTCTCGACGCGGTGCGCAAACGCCCCGGAATGTACATCGGATCGACGGGACCGCGCGGTCTGCACCACCTCGTCTACGAGGTCGTCGACAACTCCGTCGACGAGGCGCTCGCGGGGCACTGCGACACGATCATGATCACGATGCTGCGCAACGGCGGAATCAAGGTCGTCGACAACGGCCGCGGCATCCCCGTAGACCTCAACAAGTCGGAGAACAAGTCGACCGTCGAGGTGGTTCTGACGATCCTCCACGCGGGAGGAAAGTTCGGCGGCGGTGGGTACTCCGTCTCGGGTGGCCTCCACGGTGTCGGAATCTCCGTCGTCAACGCGCTCTCGCGCGAGCTCGACGTCGAGGTGCACCGCCAGGGTTCGGTGTGGCGCCAGAGCTACACGCACGGTGTTCCCAACGCCCCTCTCGAGAAGGGCGAAGACGCGAGCGACACCGGAACGACGGTGACCTTCTGGCCGAGTGCCGAGACCTTCGAGACGATCGAGTTCGACTATGAGACTCTGCGCGCCCGATTCCAGCAGATGGCCTTTCTCAACAAGGGCCTCACGATCACCCTCATCGACGAGCGCGAGCGCAAGAACGACGACGGCACCGAGGCCGAGCCCGTGGAGGTCACCTACCTCTACGAGAAGGGTCTCGTCGACTACGTCGAGTATTTGAACACGGCCAAGAAGGCCGATGTCGTTCACCCCGACATCATCTCGTTCGACCTCGAAGACACGAAGCTCAAGATCTCGGTCGAGGTCGCCATGCAGTGGACGACCGCCTACCAGGAGAGCGTCCACACATACGCCAACACGATCAACACCCACGAGGGCGGAACCCACGAGGAGGGTTTCCGTGCCGCGCTCACCACTCTCGTCAACAGGTATGCCCGAGAGAAGGGGATCATCAAGGAGAAAGACGAGAACCTCACGGGTGACGACGTGCGCGAGGGCCTCACCGCCGTGATCTCGGTCAAGCTCGCCGAGCCGCAGTTCGAGGGTCAGACGAAGACGAAGCTCGGAAACACGATCGCGAAGTCGTTCGTGCAGCGCATCGCGGCCGAGCAGCTCAACGACTGGTTCGACCGCAACCCCACGCAAGCTCGCGACGTCATCCGCAAGGCCATCCAGGCGTCGCAAGCGCGTCTCGCCGCGCGCAAGGCGCGCGAGCAGACTCGCCGCAAGGGGCTGCTCGAGTCGGGCGGAATGCCGGGCAAGCTCAAAGACTGCGCGAGCAAAGACCCGAGCCTGAGCGAGATCTTCATCGTCGAGGGTGACTCCGCCGGCGGTTCGGCTGTCCAGGGGCGCAACCCCGAGACCCAAGCGATCCTGCCGCTGCGAGGAAAGATCCTCAACGTCGAGAAAGCGCGCCTCGATCGAGCGCTCGGCAACAACGAGGTGCAGGCGATGATCACCGCGTTCGGTGCGGGCATCGGCGAAGACTTCACCCCCGAGAAGGCGCGCTATCACAAGATCGTGCTCATGGCGGATGCCGACGTCGACGGCCAGCACATCACGACACTGCTGCTCACGCTCCTGTTCCGTTACATGCGGCCCCTCATCGACCTCGGGTACGTCTATCTCGCCCAGCCGCCGCTCTACCGGCTCAAGTGGACGAACTCGCCAGACGAATACGTCTACACCGACCGTGAGCGCGACGCCCTCCTCGAGGCGGGACTCGCGGCAGGCAAGCGCATCCCGCGCGAGAACGGCATCCAGCGCTACAAGGGTCTCGGCGAGATGGACTACAAGGAACTGTGGGACACCACGATGAACCCCGAGACGCGCACGCTTCTGCAGGTGACCCTCGACGACGCTCTCGTCGCCGACGAGATCTTCTCGACGCTCATGGGCGAAGACGTCGAATCACGACGCAATTTCATCCAGCAAAACGCCAAAGACGTGCGATTCCTCGATATCTGACGCCGTCGTCCGACTTCGACGACCGACGCTGACGCGCGAACATCCAGAAACGAATAGTGAGTAACCATGGCTGACGAGACACCTGACGAGAACGAACCGCAGATCGCGGGTCGCGAGATCGACATGTCGCACGACAAGGTCGAGAAGGTCGACCTCCAGCTCGAGATGCAGCGGTCCTACCTCGACTACGCGATGAGCGTCATCGTCGGGCGTGCTCTTCCCGAGGTGCGCGACGGTCTCAAGCCCGTGCATCGTCGCGTCATCTATGCGATGTACGACGGGGGCTACCGCCCCGACCGCTCGTTCTCGAAGAGCGCTCGCGTCGTCGGCGAGGTCATGGGTCAGTTCCACCCGCACGGTGACTCCTCGATCTACGACGCGCTCGTGCGCCTCGTGCAGCCGTGGAACCTCCGCTACCCGCTCGCGCTCGGGCAGGGCAACTTCGGTTCCCCCGGCAACGACGGCGCGGCCGCATCCCGTTACACCGAGACGAAGATGGCCCCCCTCGCTCTCGAGATGGTGCGCGACATCGACGAAGACACCGTCGACTTCTCCGACAACTACGACGGCCGCACCCTCGAGCCCGACGTCTTGCCGTCGCGGTTCCCCAACCTCCTCGTCAACGGATCGGTCGGTATCGCGGTCGGGATGGCGACCAACATCCCGCCGCACAACCTCCGCGAGGTGGCCTCGGGCGCCCTGTGGTCGCTCGAGAACCCCGAGGCGTCGCGGGAAGAGCTGCTCGACGCCCTCCTCGAGCGCATCAAGGGGCCCGACTTCCCGACGGGTGCACAGATCCTCGGACTCAAGGGCATCCAAGACGCCTACCGCACCGGTCGCGGGTCGATCACGATGCGCGCGGTCATCAACGTCGAAGAGCTCCGCGGGCGCACGTGCCTCGTCATCACCGAACTGCCATACCAGGTCAACCCCGACAACCTCGCGATGAAGATCGCGGAGCTCGTGCGCGAGGGCAAGCTCGCCGGGATCGCCGACATCCAAGACGAGACCTCGGGTCGCACGGGACAGCGCCTCATCATCGTGCTCAAGCGCGACGCCGTCGCGAAGGTCGTGCTCAACAACCTCTACAAGCACACCCCACTGCAGGAGAACTTCGGCGCGAACATGCTCGCCATCGTCGACGGGATTCCGCGCACCCTGCCGATCGACGGCTTCATCACGGCGTGGATCGCCCACCAGATCGACGTCATCATCCGCCGCACGACCTACCGCCTCAAGAAGGCCGAGGAGCGCGCCCACATTCTGCGCGGGTACCTCAAGGCTCTCGACGCCCTCGACGAGGTCATCGCACTCATCCGTCGTTCGGCGACCGTCGAAGACGCGCGCGACGGTCTCATCGACCTGCTCGACATCGACGAGCTGCAGGCTCGCGCGATCCTCGACATGCAGCTCCGCAGGCTCGCGGCGCTCGAGCGCCAGAAGATCCTCGACGAGGCCAACCAAATCGAGGCCGAGATCGCCGACTTCAAGGCCATCCTCGCGAGCCCCGAGCGTCAACGCACCATCGTGAGCACCGAGCTCACCGAGATCGTCGACAAGTTCGGCGACGATCGTCGCACCGAGATCATGTTCGGATTCGACGGAGACATGAACGTCGAAGACCTCATCCCCGAAGAGGAGATGGTGGTCACGGTCACGCGCGGGGGATACATCAAGCGCACGCGGAGCGACAACTACCGCAGCCAGCACCGCGGCGGCAAGGGCGTCAAGGGCGCCCAGTTGCGCGCGGACGACGTCGTCGAGCACTTCTTCGTGACGACGACCCACCACTGGTTGCTGTTCTTCACGAACAAGGGGCGGGTCTACCGCGCCAAGGCATACGAGGTTCAAGAGGCGGGCCGAGACGCCAAGGGCCAGCACGTCGCCAACCTCCTCGCGATGCAACCCGACGAGTTCATCGCGCAGATCCTCGACATCCGCGACTACGCCGCGGCCGAGTTCCTCGTGCTCGCGACGCGCGGTGGGCTCATCAAGAAGACGGCGCTCACCGAGTACGACACGAACCGCACGGGCGGGATCATCGCGCTCAACCTGCGCGACGATGACGAACTCGTGTCGGCGATGCTCGTGAACGTCGACTCCGACCTCCTGCTCGTCTCCCGCAAGGGCATGTCAATCCGCTTCACGGCGTCGAATGAGGCACTGCGCCCCATGGGTCGCTCCACGAGCGGCGTCATCGGAATGCACTTCCGCGACGACGACACCTTGCTCGACGCGTCCGTCGTCACCGACGAGGGGTACGTGTTCGTGGTGACGGAGGGCGGGTACGCCAAACGCACGAGCGTCGACCAGTACCGCGTGCAGAACCGCGGTGGTCTCGGCATCAAGGTGGCGAAGCTCGCGGCCGATCGGGGTGACCTCGCGGGTGCCCTGATCGTCTCCGAAGACGACGAAGTGCTCGTCGTGCTCGAAAGCGGCAAGGTGGTACGCTCGTCTGTCGCTGAGGTGCCGGCCAAGGGTCGTGACACCATGGGGGTGGTTTTCGCGCGATTCGCCGAGAACGATCGCATCATCGAGGTTGCGAAGAACAGTGAACGTAATCTTGATGCGCAGAGCGCGGAGACAGCGAGTGAGAGCTCTGCTGGAAAGGACGAATCAGTAGATGAGTAGCGTCGCCGAGAAACTCCAACGCAAGGCACCGAAGAAGGCCAACACCAAGCAGGTGCGGCTGCGGTTGGTCTACCTCGACTTCTGGTCGCTCGTGAAGCTGTCGTTCCTCTCGGCCGTGTGTCTCGGCATCGTGCAGGTCGTCTTCGCGGTTCTCGTCTGGCTGCTGCTCGATGCGACCCAAGCGTTCGCCTCGATCGACACGCTCTTGCGCGACGTATTGAACGACGAGAACTTCACGATCACGGCCGAGTTCTCCCTGACGCAGGTCGGGCTGTTCGCCGTCATCGTCGCGGCGCTCAACGTCGTCGTGGGCACCGCTCTCGGAGCGATCTTCGCGGTGCTCTACAACCTCGCGGCACGCGTGACGGGCGGACTGCTCGTCGGTTTCCAGAACAACTAGGTCGCGAGAGGCGAGACGATTTAGTGTTTCGCGGGCGGTGCGATACTCTCGTATCTGCCCTGCGGGGCTATAGCTCAGGCGGTTAGAGCGCTTCGCTGATAACGAAGAGGTCCCTGGTTCGAGTCCAGGTAGCCCCACTCGGATGCTCGCATCCGACAGTTCCACCTCGTGTGGGGCGCAGTCCCTCCACGGGGCCTTAGCTCAATTGGTAGAGCGCCTGCTTTGCAAGCAGGAGGTCAGGGGTTCGATTCCCCTAGGCTCCACATCGAGCTCGTGCTCACCTTCCCCTCATCGCGCGGCTTCTCGCGCGATCCGGCGGCGTTCGTCGAGGCGCGGCGAGAAACAGAAAGCGCCAGCGACCCGAGGGCCGCTGGCGCTTGTGACACAACCGGTGAGCTACTCCTTGGGAGCCTCGATGTCGTCACCCTCATCGAGAACCCAGAGCTCGTCGTCGGCGCGGAGCGTCTGGTAGGCCGCGTAGGCGATACCGGCGACGGCGACGACGCCGAGCGAGATGAGAACCCATCCGCCGAAGCCGAGCGACGGCTTGGGCTTCACGAAGCCCGCCTTCGTTCCGACGGTCGTGTAGGCCTTGGATGCTTTCTTGGATGCCGCAGAGAAAGCCTTGTTGGCGTTCTTGCTCACGCGGTCGCTCGTCTTGTGCACTTGCTTCACCGCTTCGCGCACGCGGGGGTCCTTCGACACCTCGAGCGTGGCGAGAGCCGACGCGAGGGCACCGGAGACACCCGGGAGCACGTCGTGGACGATCTTGTGACGAGCGTCGCCGACGGCACCGCGAGCGGTGGAGACGGCGGGAACGACGTAGTCGTCGTAGGCGCCGCGTGCCCGGGGCACGACCTCTTCGCGGGAGACGTTGCCGAGCTGGCGACCGGCCTCACGAACGACGTTGCTCGCGTGGTCGAGGACGTCACGCTGCTCTTCCCACAGCTCGGAGGAGGTCTTCCTCAGTCGCTTCAGTTCTTTCGCGCGTTTGCGTGACAATCCCATGAGATCACCCTCCGGTAATGGTTGTGAACGGATCCCATCCTTTCACGCTGCCGCCTGTGGACCAATACCGCGCAAGCTGGACGCACGCTGAGTGTTCGCCGGGCCTGTGGGAGAATCGAGGTATGTCTACGCACACACACGTCGCCACACTCAACACGAACCTCGGCGCCATCCGCGTCAACCTCCTCGGAAACCACGCCCCCAAGACGGTCGCGAACTTCGTCGGCCTCGCGACGGGCGAGATCGAGTGGACTCACCCGGGCACCGGAGCCACCACGAAAGACAAGCTCTACGACGGTGTTGTCTTCCACCGCATCATCGACAACTTCATGATCCAGGGTGGGGACCCTCTCGGCCAGGGAACCGGTGGACCCGGCTACCAGTTCGACGACGAGATCAACCCCGAGCTCGACTTCACCAAGCCCTACGTCCTCGCTATGGCGAACGCCGGCATCCAGGGTGGCCGGGGAACGAACGGATCGCAGTTCTTCATCACGACCGTTCCGACCACGTGGCTGCAGGGCAAGCACACGATTTTCGGTGAGGTCGCCGACGAGGAGTCCCGCGACGTCGTCAAGGCCATCGAAGCCGTCAAGAAGGATGGCCGCGACCGTCCCATCGACGACGTCGTCATCGAGAGCGTCACGGTCGAAGCGGCCTGACCGCTTCCCTGTTCCACCGATGAGCAACGCAGGAGACGGCCGCACTGACACGTGTTACCGGCATCCGGACAGGCAGAGCTTCATTCTGTGCCAGCGATGCGGGCGCACGATCTGCCCGGAGTGCCAGACGCAAGCCGCGGTCGGCTTCCACTGTCCGGAGTGCGTGCGCGAAGCGCGTGCGTCCGCTCCGCGCACGAAGCCCCGGCTCGTCACGCGCGTGAAGCGTGCCGGGACCGACGGTTCGCCGATCGTCACCTATTCGATCATCGCGATCACCGCGGTCGTCTTCCTGCTGCAGCTCGTCTCACGAGGTGCGGTCACCAACCTGCTCTCGTACTACCCGGTTCTCACGGTCATCGAGCCGTGGCGCATGCTGACGTCGATCTTCGTGCACTCCGACGGTTCGTTCTTCCACATCATCTTCAACATGCTCGCGCTGTTCCTGTTCGGTCGGGTGATCGAACAGGCCGTGGGCCGCTGGCGCTTTCTCGCGCTCTACCTCATCAGTGGGTTCGCGGGGTCGGTCGCGGTGCTCGTGCTCGATCCGTCCGGCGGAGTCGTCGGGGCGTCGGGTGCGGTCTTCGGGTTGCTCGGGGCGTTCTTCGTGATCCAGCGCGGTTTCGGGGGCACGAGCCCGCAGCTCTTGATCCTGATCGCCATCAACCTCGGGCTCGGGTTCATCCTCCCGGGCATCTCGTGGCAAGCGCACGTCGGGGGCCTCATCGCGGGTGTCGCGATCGGCTTCATCTTCATGAAAACCCGCTCGCCGCGAAAGAAGGCCGCACAAGCTCTGATGCTCGTCGGCGTCGTTGCTGCTCTGCTCGCGATCACCGTGGTGCGCGTGCTCACTCTGCTCGCCTAGGGGTTATCCACAGGCCTATCCACACTGGGGATAGTTACAGGCGTGTAATTGTCGGCAGAAGTGCCGACAGCCGTGTGCCCCGAGCGCTCAGCGCCACCGAGTGGTCATGAGGAACCCGAGGAACAGGATCCCGAAGCCGACCAGGATGTTTCCGTCACCGAGCTGGGCGATCGGGAGGGTCGTGCCGCTCACGTAGAACGTGATGATCCAAGCGAGGCCGATGAGCATGAGGCCGAACATGATGGGCTTGAACCACACCGGGTTGGGCGCATCGTCTCCCGCCCGCGTCGAGGAGCCTGTACGGTCGGGTCCATCGTTGTCAGGGGATGCGAGCGTGCCGCGGTCGTTAGATCTGGCCATGCCGGAATACTACCGTGCCCTCCATCTGCGCTTTCCGGCCATCGCGCGTTCACGAGACGGCCGTAGACTCGGCGCATGGTCTCGGGGCGTCGCGCGCAGCGCAAGTCGCGAAGACGGGGTGTGGTCTCCGCAATCGTCGGAGTCGTCGGCGAACTGCTGCTCACCGCCGCCGTCTTCATCTTTCTCTTTCTGGGCTGGCAGCTGTGGCTCAACGACATCATCGTCGGGGGCGAACAGCAGAGCGAAGCGCAGCAGTTCGGCCAGCAGCTCGGAGGTGCCGCACCGGCGACCCCCGTCGAACCCGGGGAGGACTTCGGCGATCCCGTCGTGAGCGCCGTCTCCGACGAGACCACGAAGTTCGCCAACCTCTATGTGCCGCGGTTCGGAGCGGACTACGTGCGCACGATCGCGGAGGGCGTGGGTGAAGGCGACGTGCTCACCGAGGGCATCGGGCACTACCCCGACACCCAGATGCCCGGCGAGATCGGCAACTTCGGTATCGCGGCGCACCGCACGACGCACGGGGCTCCGTTCAACAGGATCGCCGACCTGCAGGTGGGCGACCGGATGTACGTGCAGACCGAAGACGGCTGGTACACCTACGTCTACCGCTCGAGCGAATACGTGCTGCCCACGGGGGTGGGGGTTCTCGAACCCGTTCCGCAGTCACCCGACATCGAACCCACGGAGCGTCTCATCACCCTCACGAGCTGCAACCCGCTCTTCTCGGCGCAGGAACGCATCATCGCGTACGGGGTGTTCGAGTCGTGGCAACCGGCATCCGCGGGCGCCCCCGAGGAGATCGCATCGATCGTGGGAGAGGGAGCCTGATGTACGCCGCACTGTTCCGCGCACTCCCGGGCCCCGTGTGGCTCAAGGTCGTACTTTTCCTCGTCCTCATCGCCGCCGTGCTCGCCCTGTGCGTCACGGTCGTCTTCCCGTGGCTCAACACTTTCGTCAATCAGACAGAGGTTACGGTGGAGCAATGACCCGTGTTCTCGTGATCGACAACTACGACAGCTTCGTCTATACGCTCAACGGCTACCTGCTGCAGTTGGGCGCCGAGACGACCGTCGTGCGCAACGACGACTTCACCGCGCGAGATGCAGCCTCGGTCATCGCGGACTACGACGCCGTGCTCATCTCACCCGGTCCCGGAGCGCCCGCAGACGCGGGAGTGTCGATCCCGGTCGTCTCCGCCGCTCTCGACTCCGGCCAGCCTCTGCTCGGGGTGTGTCTCGGCCACCAGGCGATCGCCGAGGCTCTCGGCGCCACGGTCACCCACGCCGACGAACTCATGCACGGCAAGACCTCTCTCATCACGCACGACGACAGCGCCTTCTATTCGGGCGTGCCGCAGCCGTTCACCGCTACGAGGTATCACTCGCTCGCGGTCGTCGACGAGACCGTGCCCGACGAACTCGTCGTGACGTCACGGACCACGGGGGGTGTCGTCATGGGCCTCAAGCACGACGAGGCACCCGTGTACGGAGTGCAGTTCCACCCCGAATCGGTGCTCACCGAGGGTGGCTACCTCATGCTCGCGAATTGGCTCGATGTGGCGGGACTGCCGACCGCTCGAGACGCGGCATCCGGTCTCACACCGCTCGTCAACCTGTAGGCGCCACGGTCACGTCGGTGCGCCGTCTCTGCTGACCGTTCTCTCGTGGCCTAGGGCTCCCGGGATCAGCCGGAGCACCACGTGACGCTGATCTCCGAGCGCTGCGGGTGCTCACCCGCAGGCAGGGACTGCGCCGTCACCTCGCCGCCGGCGCAATTGGGGTCCTGCACCGGGACGATGTTGAGTTCGAGCTCACCGAGGGTCGTGTTGGCGGTGTTGATCGGTTGTCCGACGACCGACGGGATTTCGACGAGGCCGTTGCTCACGAAGAGGTTGACCGTGTCACCCTCCCGCAGGTTGGCCCCCGACTCGGGATCGGCGCGGATGACGACGCCCTCGGGGATGCTCGTCGACCGCTCGGGTGTGCTCGAGCCGTAGACGAGACCGCGGTCCTCGATCGCCTCGATCGCTTCGGCCTCGGGGCGCTGATCGAGCGCCGGCACCGTCGTGGGGTCGGGACCGATCGACACGTAGACGCGAACGGGCTGACCGGACGCGACGCGCGCTCCCGGCTCCGGGTTCGTGCTGATGACGATTCCCTCGTCGATCGTGTCGCTCGCCTGACTGAGTTCCGACGGCACGAGGTCGGCTGCCTCGAGGGTCGCCGCGGCATCCTCGTAGGTCTGGCCCTCGACATCCGGAATCGTCACCGACAACCCCGAGCTGATCGAAGGCGGTTCGTCGGGCAGGTTGACGACCCAGAAGACGACCGCCACGAGCATCGCGACGAGCACGGCGAAGCCCGCCCAGATCCATGCGACCGGGGGCCGAGGCTGGGTGCGCACGACACGCTCGTCGTCGGGTGTGAGCTGACGCAGAGCGGCGTTCGATCCCTGGGCCGCGTGCGGGTTGATGCCGAGAACGACGTTGTCGACCTCGCGCGCGGGCATGCGCCGCGTGGGGATCTCCCCCGCCGCGGCCGACTCGACGTCGGCACGGAACTCGGCGGCCGTCTGGTAGCGGTCGAACTTGTCTTTGCTGAGCGAGTGCAGCACGACGGCGTCGATCGCGGGCGAGACGGCCGAGTTGAGGCTGCTCGGCGCCGCGGCGGCTTCGCTGATGTGCTGGTAGGCCACGGCCGCGGCACGCTCACCGCGGAACGGGGCCTGGCCGGTGAGGAGCTCGAAGAAGATGACGCCGGTCGAGTAGAGGTCGGTGCGGGCATCGACCGTCTCGCCGCGGGCCTGCTCGGGCGAGAAATACTGTGCTGTTCCGAGAACGGCGCCCGTCTCGGCGACCGTCGCGGAGTTGTCGGACACCGCTCGCGCGATACCGAAGTCCATGACCTTGACCTGACCGCTCTGCGTGATCATGACGTTGCCTGGCTTGATGTCGCGGTGCACGAGAAGGGCCCGGTGGCTGTATTCGAGAGCCGTGAGGATCTGCGCGACGATGCGCGACGCCTCCTTCGGGTCGAGGGGTCCCTCGGCGATGATGTCTCGCAGGAGTCGTCCGTCGACGTACTCCATGACGATGAAGGGCACTTGCCTGTCGACGCCGTCGGGGCCCGTGACCGTCTCCTCGCCCGCGTCGAACACGCGAACGATCGTGGGGTGCGCCATGCGCGCGGCCTTCTGTGCCTCCTCGCGGAAGAGCAACCGGAACTTCGGGTCGGTCGCGAGAGACGGCTTCAGGAGCTTGATGGCGATCTTGCGATTGAGCCGGCTGTCGACCCCGACATGCACATCGGCCATTCCGCCTCGCCCGATGAGGTCGCCGATCTGGTACCGGCCGGCGAGCAGGCGAGAACCATCGGTCACGTGTCGATCTCCAAGCGCAGGGTAAGGGGTCTCAACACTCTACCCGGCGGCGCGAGCGGCAACCCTACTCTTGGGGTTCGGGCTCCTCCGGGTCGGGAGCGGGCTCGGCTTCGGCCTCGGCGATCGGCAGGGCGAGGGTCGCGGAGTCCTCCGACTCCACACCCGAGCACTGCGCGAGGTAGCTCACCGTGGTCTCGCCGGAGTCGCCCACCGTGACACGCAGGGTCGAGGTCGAGCCGGGCACGGGGTTGGCCGGCGCGAATGTGCCGTTGCTCACCGAGAAGGTGAAGGCTGTGAGCGAGGTTCCGCTCGGGCACCCCGTGTATGCGGGGATCTGCACGGCGACTTCGGAGCCGGGTTCGAACGGTCCGCCCGGCGCGCTCAGGGCGCCCGGGGTGTCGGGCTGGCGCACGGCCGTGTAGATCGAGAGGTTCACGGTAGACCCGAGCTCGACGTTGCCGCGCGGGCTGATCGCGTAGACCGTTCCCTCGAGGGCGGGCTCGGGGGCGGGGTCCCCGTCGTTCGCGACGGGGTTGAGCCCGAGCTCGGTGAGCTGAGCAGTCGCATCCGCCTCGCTGAGACCGATGAACTGCGATCCGTCACCGAGCTCGACGACGTTGCTCTCGGTCGGTGTCGGGCTCGGCGTCGGCGAGGGGCTCGGGGTGGGAGACGCGGATGCCGACGGCCGCGGTGACGCAGACGGCTCGGGGTCGGCATCCGACTCACCGAGGAAGTAGACGATGAGGAAGATGAGGGCGATGACGATGAGGCCGGAGAGGATGATGAGCGGCCACATCCACGGGCTGCGCTTCTTCTCCTCGTCGTCATCCTGGGGAGGCTCGCCGCCGACGCCGCCCCCCGCTGCGCCGACAGCGCCGGCAGACGTGAGCAGGCGCGTGGCCTGGGTCGGCATGTCGTCGCTCGAGAACGCTTCGGTCGCGAGCGATGCGCCGACTCCACCGCCGATGATGGCGGGCACGGACGCGGCAGCACCGTTGACGTCGCCGCGACGCAGAGCCTGGGCGGCACGCGCGAGGTGTGCCGCCGACGCGGGGCGGTCGGCCGGCTTCTTCGCGATGCTCGAGTAGACGAGGTTGCGCACCGGCTCGGAGACCGTCGCCGGAAGGTCGGGCGGGGTGTCGTTGATTTGCGCCATCGCGATCGCGACTTGAGACTCGCCCGTGAACGGACGTCGACCCGCGAGGGCCTCGTAGGCGACGATGCCGAGAGAGTAGACGTCGGTCGTCGACGAGGCCGACTGACCGCTCGCCTGCTCGGGCGAGAGGTATTGCACGGTGCCCATGACCTGGCCGGTAGCAGTGAGGGGAACCTGGTCGGCGAGACGTGCGATGCCGAAGTCGGTGATCTTGACGCGGCCGTCCGGCGTGATGAGCAGGTTGCCCGGCTTGATGTCGCGGTGGACGAGACCGGCGGCGTGCGCCGCGTGGAGGGCGAGAGCCGTCTGCGCGACGATATCGAGGACGCGGTCGGTCGACAGCACGCGCTCGCGCTCGAGGATGGTCGAGAGCGCCTCGCCGGGAACGAGCTCCATGACGAGGAAGGCGCTGCCGTCTTCTTCTCCGTAGTCGAAGACGTTGGCGATGCCCTCGTGGTTGACGAGGGCGGCGTGGCGCGCCTCGGCGCGGAAACGCTCGAGGAAGCCCGGATCGCCGAGGTACTCGTCTTTCAAGATCTTGATCGCGACCGTTCGCCCGATCACGAGGTCTGTGGCTTCCCAGACCTCCCCCATGCCGCCGATCGCGACGCGAGTGGAGAGCTGGTACCTGCCTCCGAAGGTGAGGCCGCTCGTTGGTCTCATTAGTTCAGCACCGCCTCTATCACTTGCCTTGCGATCGGAGCCGCAACCGAATTACCGAAACCCTCGCCGTTCTCGACGACGACAGCGACCGCCACCCGGGGGTCGTTCGCAGGCGCAAACCCCGTGAACCACAGAGTGTTCCCCGCCCCGTCGTTCTGCGCCGTACCGGTCTTCCCGGCCACATCGACTCCGCTTATTCTTGCATTACTGGCCGCGCCGTTGTTCACGCCGTCGACCATGAGTTCTGTCATCGTCGCGGCGGTCTCGCTGCTCACGGGAGTGTTCAAGACCGTCTCCTCGAACTCCTCGATCGGGGTCAGGTCGGAGTCGGAGATCGACTCGATGAGGCTCGGCTGCATGAGCTCGCCCTCGTTGGCGAGGGCGGCCGAGACCATCGCGATCTGCAGCGGTGTCACGCGCACGCTCGCCTGTCCGAACGACGAGAGATAGAGCTGGGCTTCGTCCATGTCGTCTTCGGGGAAAACGCTCGGGGTCACCGACTGCGGAATCTCGAGGTCCTGCTCGAAGCCGAACGCGTCGGCGTAGTCGGAGAGGGTCTGCGAGCCGAGCTCGCCACCGAGCTGGGCGAAGGGGATGTTGCAACTCAAGCGGAGCGCGGTGGCGAGGGTGGCGTTCTCGGTGCCGCCGCAGTTGCCGCCCTCGGCGTTGGAGATCGTCTGCCCGTCGGTGAGGGGCAGCGGCAGGCGCGGCGGGTTGGGGAACTCGCTCTCGGGGGTGTAATCACCGGTGTCGAGGGCGGCCGCCGCGGTCACGAGCTTGAAGACCGATCCCGGCGCGTAGAGGTCGCCGCCGATCGCGCGGTTGAACAGCGGGCCCTCGGGGTCGGCGATCAATTCGTCGTAGGCCTCGATGACCGCGGGGATGTCGTGGGAGGCGAGGCGGTTGGCGTCGTAGGTGGGCTTCGACACCATGGCGAGGATCTCGCCGGTCTGCGGGTCGAGGGCGACGACCGAGCCGGTGTTCGAACCGAGGGCGTCCCACGCGGCCTGCTGCACCGCGGGGTCGATCGTGAGCTCGACGGATGCGCCGCGAGGGTTCTGGCCCGTGAAGATCGCGTTGACCTGGTCGAAGAACTGGTCGTTCGCGGTGCCGCTCAAGTAGTCGTTGAGTGCCCCCTCGATGCCCGTCGTGCCCTGGTTGAGGGTGAAGTACCCGGTCACGGCGCTGTAGAGCTCGGGGTTCTCGTAGGTGCGCAGGAACCGGTACTCGTCGTCGACGGGGGTGGATGACGCGATCGGCGTTCCGTCGACGAGGATCGGGCCGCGCTCGGCGGAGTAGCTCGCGTAGAGCGTGCGGGTGTTGCGGCTGTCGGCTCGCAGGTTGTCGCTCTCGAAGACCGTGACGATGGAGCTCGACACGAAGAGGGCGACGAACATCGCGAGCACGACCATGCTGACGCGGCGCAGTTCCTTGTTCATCAGTCGACCACGACCCTCGGTTGATTGCGCACGGTGTCGGACAAGCGCAGCAGGAGCGCGGCGATGATCCAGTTGGCGATGAGCGACGACCCGCCGGCGGCCATGAACGGCGTCGTGAGACCCGTGAGCGGAATGACGCGCGTGATTCCACCGATGACGATGAACACCTGCAGGGCCACGACGAACGCGAGCCCGACGCCGAGCAGTCGACCGAAATCGTCTTGCCCCGCGAACCCGATGCGGAAGCCGCGGGAGACGAAGAGCAGGAAGAGGCCGAGAATCGCGAAGAGTCCCGTGAGCCCGAGCTCCTCGCCGAGGCTCGCGATGATGAAGTCGCTCTCGGCGAAGGGCACGATGTCGGGGCTGCCCTGGCCGAGACCCGTGCCGATGATGCCGCCGTCGGCGAGACCGAAGAGACCCTGCACGAGCTGGTAGCTGCCACCGATCTGGGTGTAGACGTCGTTGTCGAACGCCGAGAGCCACCCGTCGAATCGGCTCGCGACGTATCCGAGCACCGATTGGGCGGCGAGGGCGCCGCCCACGAAGAGTCCGAGACCGAGCAGGATCCAGCTCAACCGCCCCGTCGCGACGTAGATCATGATGAGGAAGAGCCCGAAGTACAAGAGCGAGGTTCCGAGGTCGCGCTGGAAGACGAGCACGCCCATCGCCGCGACCCAGATGATAAGGATCGGGCCGAGGTCGCGAACGCGCGGAAACCGCATGCCGAGGAACTTCTTGCCGACCATCGAGAGGCTGTCCCGCGCGGTCACGAGGTAGCCGGCGAAGAAGACGGCGAGGGCGATCTTCGCGAGCTCACCGGGCTGGAACGAGAGCGGAACGCTGCCGTCTTCGCGCTGCGGGCCGATTCCGATCCACACTTGCGCACCGTTGATCTCGCGGCCGATGCCGGGGATGAGCGGAAGCAGGAGCAGAGCGATGCCGAGGAACATCGCGATGTAACGATAGCGCTGCAGAACCCGGTGGTTGCGGATGACCACGAGCACGACGAAGGCCGCGAGCATGGCGACGGCGGTCCACGCCATCTGCCGGATGCCGGAGGCGCCCCAGCCCTCGCGCCCCGCGGCGAGGTCGAGCCGGTAGATCATCGCGATGCCGAGGCCGTTGAGCACCGTCGCGATCGGGAGGATGAACGGATCCGCTTGCACGGCGACGATGCGCAGGGTGATGTGCATCGCGAGAGCGAGACCAGCGAGGATCGCGGAGTAGGTGAAGAGCTGTTCGCTCACCGTTCCGAGCACACCGAGCTGCACGAGCACGAGCGACGCGACATTGATCGCGATCGCGAAGAGCAAGAGCACGAGTTCGAGGTTGCGGAGCTTGGCGGGTTCGCGCAGACGGATCTTGATCGCCTCGGTGAACGGGGTGCGCGAACCGCTGTCGACCTGCGTCGAGCTACTCATCGCCCACCTCCGCGAGCCGGTCGACGATCGCTTCGGCGCCGTCGAGGGAGTTGGCGTTGATCGTGTTCTCCACGCGCTCGCGCGTGTAGGGCGGGAGGCTTTCGAGCGTCACGCTCGTCTGCTGGTAGATGCTCGAGAGGGAGAGGGGGCCGACATCCGCTTGCACTCCCTGATAGATCGCGACCGTCGTGCCGTTGGCCCCGACGAAGTAGCGGGTCTGCGTCCACTGGTAGGCGACGACGAGGGAGACGACGAGCGCGATGATCGCGAGGCCGATGGCCACGAGCCACGCGATGCGGCGATTGCGAGCTCTGCGCCGGTCTTCGAGGATGAGCTCGTCGAGGTACTCCTCCGATTCGGGCTCGAAGTGCTCGGGCTCGGGAGGGATCGGACGCAGCGGGTGCAGCAGCATCGTCGGCAGTCGCAGCGGACGCCGGCTCGGCTCGGGCTCGAATGAGAGCGGGGCCGAGGCCGACCCGACGAGAACGGGGGGCACCGACGACGATGCGCCCGACTCGTCGATGTCGACGAGCACGACCGTCACGTTGT
Organism: Marisediminicola sp. LYQ134; assembly: GCF_046599635.1. Taxonomy (NCBI): domain Bacteria; kingdom Bacillati; phylum Actinomycetota; class Actinomycetes; order Micrococcales; family Microbacteriaceae; genus Marisediminicola; species Marisediminicola sp. LYQ134. The sequence goes on along the minus strand of NZ_JBKIWP010000002.1, from coordinate 284,089 downwards.
CGGGGGCACCGTTGTCGAGGCTCTCCTTGACGAGACGGTCGGATGCCTCGGTCGCGTCGGCGACACTGTCGAGCACGGCGAGGATCTTGTCATCGGAGACGTAACTGCTCAAGCCGTCGGAGCACAGCATCCAACGATCGCCCGGCCGGACATCGAGAATCGTCGTGTCGATCTCGGGCGCCGCGTCGACGTCGCCGAGAACGCGCATGAGCACCGAGCGACGCGGGTGCACCGCGGCCTCCTCGGGGGTGATGCGGCCCGAGTCGACGAGCCTCTGCACGAAGGTGTGGTCGGCCGTGATCTGCTCGAGCTCACCCGCGCGCCAACGGTAGACCCGCGAGTCGCCGATGTGAGCGAGAGCCACCTGGTCGCCGACCCGGAGGATCGCGCTCACCGTCGTGCCCATGCCCGTGAGCTCCTGGTGCTCGAAGACCGTCTCGGCGAGGAGCGAGTTGGCGGCGAGGAGCGCCGACTGCAGGGCGAACTCGGCGTCTTGCGCCGACGAATAGGCGGTGTCGGTCTCGATGATGCGCTTGACCGCCATCGCCGAAGCGACATCGCCGCCCGCGTGCCCTCCCATGCCATCGGCGACCACGAACAAGCGGGTTCCGGCGTAACCGGAGTCCTGGTTGTTGGCGCGCACCTTCCCCACGTGGGAGACGGCCGCGCTCTTGCCCGCAGTGGCCATGAGCGCTTACCGCCGGAGCTCGAAGCTCGTCGTGCCGATCTTGACCGGAGTGCCCAGAGGAACCTGCGTGGGCACGTCGACCCTGATGCCGTCGAGGAACGTGCCGTTGGTCGAATCGAGGTCTTGGATGACCCACGAATCGTTGAGGAGCATGAGACGAGCGTGGTGCGTCGACGTGTAGTCGTCGCGGATCACGAGGCCGCTCTCGCTCGACCGCCCGATCGTGAGCGGCTTCGAGCCGAGCGGGATCTCGATCCCCGCCTTCGGGCCGGTCGTCACGACGAGCCTGCTCGCCGTGAGGGCGGTCGCCGCCGGCGCGGAGTTGTGGGGGAGAGAACTCGCAGGCGTCGGTCGAGGGGTAGCCGCGACGGGAGGTGCGGACTGCTGATGGGCGACGGGGGCGGGGGCCGGGACGGCGGCATCCGCACTCTGGCGTCGCGGGCTCGACCCGAACAGATCGGATCGGAGGGCGTAGACGATGCCGAAAATGAACAACCAGAGAATCACCAGAAAGGCGATCCTCAGGATGAGGAGCGTGAGCTCACTCACTGGGCGCTGCCTCGCTCACGGCCTGCGTTTCGCGCAGCGGATGGATCGACGGTTTGGGCGAGCACTCGGAAAACAATACGGGTTCTGCCGATCGTGATGACCGAATCGGGGGCCAGGAGCGCTTTCGTGACCGGCTCGCCGTTGAGTTTGGAGCCGTTCGTGGAGCCGAGATCCTGCACTTGCGCGCGCTTGCCGTCCCACAGCACCTCGACGTGTTTGCGCGAGGTTCCGGTGTCGTCGATCGTGATGTCGGCGTCGCTGCCACGCCCGATGACGGTGCGCGAGCGAGTGAGTGGGTGGCGCTTGCCGGCGATCTCGAGCACGGGAGTCCAGGCGACCTCGCCCGACACGTTCGTCGAATCGATGCGGATGATGCCCTCGCTCAACGACGTGTCTTCGGAGAGACGGATAGTCACGGCTCCCGCGAACTGGTAGCCCTGAGCGGTCGCGTGCGTGTGCACGAGCCCGGTGAGTTCGTCGGTGAGACTCGACCCCATGCTCGACATGCGCTGGAAGTCGGTGCGGCCGAGCCGCACGGTGAAGTTGTTGGGCACGAGGATGCGGTCGCGGGAGACCACGGCGGCCTTCGTGTCGAGCTCGCGTCGGAGGGCACTCGTGATCTCCACGGGGGCGAGGCCGCTCCGGAACGTCTTGGCGAAGGTGCCGTTGACGACGCGCTCGAGCCCTTGCTCGAAGTTGTCCAACAGGCCCACGGTGTCCTCTATCCGGTCGTTGCGCAGTTGTCAGTATGCTAGCGGCCCTCCCGGGAGGTGCCCTGCGCGGTGAGGCGGGACGGGGTCGTGGTGCGCGGGTGAAGGCCGGCTCGGCGCTCGACTCGGCGCATCCGCTGCCCGTTTCGGCATCCGCGCGGCGAAGGTGCACGGCGGATGCGAATTCGGGCGGCGGAACGGGCGGGTGGAGCGGTGGCGGTGGCCGTCTGGGCACCGGATGTCGCGGCATCCGCTGTGCTAATGTCTCTGAGTCTGCGCGAGTGGCGAAATTGGCAGACGCGCACGGTTCAGGTCCGTGTGCCCGAGAGGGCATGGGGGTTCAAGTCCCCCCTCGCGCACCAGCACCGAAACGGCTCTGACCAGGCGATCACTGGTTCGGAGCCGCTTCTGTTTGCGGGCCACCCATTGTTCCAAGCGCCGATTGGTGGAACGGACGAGAATCGAGCCATGCGCATCGGGGAGCTCTCTGCGAGAACCGGAGTGAGCGTGCGGGCGCTTCGCTGTTGCGAAGACCAAGGGCTGCTCGCGCCGCGCCGGAACGCTTCGGGGCAGCGTCTCTACAGTGCTGAGCACGAATCCGTCATCGCGACCATCCGGGACCTCCTCGACGCTGGCTTCTGCAGCTCCGTCATCGCGACCCTCCTTCGCGTTGTGGGCGGGTCCGCTTCCGACGATGAACTGGAACGCGCGTTCGATGCGGCCCGGCGTCGTCTCGAGAGCGAGAAACAGGCGATAGATCGGGAGCTGGACATGCTCGCGACTCTTCGGGGCCGATGGGGCCTTGCCCCTCACGTGCGCGTGAGGGGTGAGAGTGGTGATCATGAGCGCATCACCGAGTCCTCGCGCCCCAGGTACTGACACCGTTTCGCTCCCTGAACGCTCGAGTTCAGGGACCAGCGTGCTGGCAAGTGACGTTCTTTCACGAGCTGGAGACCGTGGAGGAGCGCGAGGCCCGCGCGGGGTTCTCCACAGATACTGGCCGTCCGCGGTAGCCCACCGCTACGGGGCGGGCGGGACGCCTGACATGATCGGACCATGAACTGGCGCCGCATCGCGAAGGTCCTCCCGACAGTCGTGCTCGTGGTGGACATCCTCATCAGGGTCGGCGCTGTGGTCACAGTGCCCCGCAATCGGGCGCCGAGCGCGGCGATGGCGTGGTTGCTCGCGATCTTCGTCGCGCCGATTCCGGGGAGCCTCGTCTACGCGGTGCTCGGCACGTCGAAGCTCCCCCGGGACCGGCGGGCGAAGCAGCGGGAGATCAGCGGGCGCATCCAGAAAGCGAGCGCCGAGCTCGTCGCGCCGCGCGAGACATCCGACGACCCGCCCTGGTTCGGGTCTGTCGTGCACCTCAACCACGAGCTCGGGTCGATGCCGCTCGTCGAAGGCAACACGGTGCGGTTGCTGCCCGACTACGAGGAGTCGATCGCCACGATGACCCGGGCGATCGACGACGCCGAGAGCTACGTGCACGTCGAGTTCTACATCTTCGTGCGCGACGACACGACCGCGGACTTCTTCGACGCACTCACGCGGGCGATGGCGCGCGGCGTCACGGTGCGGGTTCTCTACGACCACTGGGCGACGATGCGCAACCCGCTCGGCCGGGCCACCCGTCGGTGGTTGCGCGAGCAGAAGGTTCCTTTCGCCGAGATGCTGCCGTTCCACCCGTTCCGGGGCATGTGGCGGCGGCCCGACCTGCGCAACCACCGCAAGATCGTGGTCGTCGACGGCAGCGTCGCGTTCACGGGCTCGCAGAACATGGTGGATGCGACGTACAACAAGTGGGGCAACATCCGTCGCGGTCTGCGGTGGAAAGACCTCATGGTGCGCCTCGACGGACCGGCCGCGCTCGGCCTCGATGCCCTCTTCGCGACCGACTGGTACAGCGAAACCGACGAGCTGCCGACGAACGGCACCGACACCGACACCGATGGTGACGGCCGCCGGGTGACCCCGATCGCGGGTGCCGACGCCGTCGAGTGCCAGGTGGTTCCGAGCGGACCGGGGTTCGAGGGTGAGAACAATCTGCGTCTCTTCAACGCGCTCGTCTACAGCGCCCAGGAGCGGCTCGTGATCGCGAGCCCCTACTTCGTTCCCGACGACTCGATGCTCTACGCGATCACCACGGCGGCCGAGCGTGGTGTCGATGTGCAGCTCTTCGCGTGCGAGGTCGCCGACCAGTTCGTCGTCTACCACGCGCAGAGGTCGTACTACGAGACGCTCCTCCGGGCCGGCGTGCGCATCTTCCTCTATGAGAAACCGACCGTGTTGCACTCGAAGCACTTCACCGTCGACGACAGCGTGGCCGTGATCGGCTCGAGCAACATGGACATGCGCTCCTTCAGCCTCAACTTCGAGGTGTCGCTCATGGTGCACGGCCGGTCGGTCGTCGACGCCCTGCGGGAGGTCGAGGAGGACTACCGCGCGAAGTCGCGCGAATTGACCCTCGACCGGTGGATGACGCGGCCGGCGGCCGTGCAAGTGCTCGACACGGTCGCGCGACTCACGGCGGCGGTGCAATAGCGCGAACGGGGCGCGGCGAGGGGCGAGCTCAAGCCGCAGCCGTCAGGGAATGCCGAGCAGTCGCAGGGCCGCCGCCGCTGCAGCGCCGACGATGACCACGACGAGAAATGGTGCCTTGAGCCACAGCGCGACGGCGGCCGCCGCGAGGGCGCCGAGGCGCGCATCGAAGGCGAGCGCTTGGCCCGTCGCGACGGTGTTGGCGACGGTGAGGGAGGCGAGCAACCCGATCGTGAGCGCGGCGGCGACGCGGGCCACCCGACGGTTCGTGAGCCACTTGCGCGGCACGAGGTAGCCGAGCAGTTTGGTCAGGTAGGCCGCGACGCACGCGACGATGATCCACACCCACAGGGTCACGACGTCTCCTCCGCGGTTCGAGGTGCGGGGGTCCCGTCGCCCGGGCGGGCCCGCCAACTGAGGATGCCCGCGACCACCGCCGCGACGAGGATCGGGATCCCCGGGGACACGAGAGGGATCGCGACGACGGTCACGACCGAGCACACGACGGCGATCGCCGCGGCATCCCGCGATTGCAGCCTCGGCCACAGGAGCGCGAGGAAGGCGGCGACGGCGGCACCGTCGAGCCCCCACTGCTTCGGGTCGCCGATCGCTTCGCCCGCGAGCGCGCCGACGATCGTGAACACGTTCCACAGGGCGAAGACGCCGAGACCGGCCACCCAGAACCCGCGGCGCTGCTCGACGGGGTCGGTCTGGCCGGTGCTCGTCGCGAGCGATTCGTCGATCGTCACGTGGGCCGCGACGAACCGTCGCCAGCCGCGCGGATGCACGAGCATATTGAGTTGCATGCCGTAGACGGCGTTGCGGATGCCGAGAAGAGCGGCCGCCCCTGTCGCGGCGATGGGGCTCCCTCCCCCCGCGATCACCCCGATGAACGCGAATTGCGACCCGCCGGAGAAGAGCAGGGCGCTGAGCGCGACGGTCTGCCAGAGGTTGAGCCCCGAGGCGACGGAGAGGGCTCCGAACGAGACGCCGTAGAGACCGGTCGCGACCGCGATAGAGAGGCCGATCCGCACGGCGGGTGAGCGTCGGAAGGCGGTCGGCACCGGACAATCGTAGGCGTCGGCAGGGCGCCGCTCAGCCGGTTCCGGCCCCGGCCCCGGCCCCGGCGCGTCGGCGGCCAGCCAGCATCGCCGTGAGGCGCCGCCCCCGGGTGGGGACGACGCCTCGGTGTGCCGTAGCGGCGATCAGCGCACGATCGCCGATCGCAGGAAGAGCCACGTGCCGACGGATGCCGCCGCAGCGACGCCGAGCGCCGCGATTGCGAGCCACCACAGTTCGAACGAGGCGAAGATCTGCTCGGCCGACGGGATCACGACGATGAGTGCGGCGATCACGACGATGGCCACCGCGGCGCCGAGCACGACCGGCCCTCGCGGTCCGTAGCGCACCCACACCGCGCCGAACGCTCCGCCCGCCGTGAGGAGCGCGAGCGATCCGAGGAACACGATCGGGATGAGCTTCGACAGGTCTCCCGCGCCGAGCACGTTGACGTCGAAGATGTAGAAGTCGGAGAACCAGTGCCCGGTGGCGAGCTCGAGGAGCAGCAGGGCGGCGAAGATCACCGTGAGGTAGGCCGACACGATGACGGTCCACAGCAGCTGGCCCGCGACGAACGCCTTGCGGGTCGACCCCATGCCGAGGGCGAAGGGGAAGGTCGTGGCGACCGACTGCACTCCGAGGTAGCCGATGAAGCCCGCGAGGGCGTTGGCGATGCCGGGGTTGTTGCGCGAGCCCTCGATCCACTCGGCGGTGCCGGGAATGCTCCCCGCCCGCCAGAACATGAGGGCGATGAGCACCGACACCACAGCCACGATGGCGGTGATGTAGAGGGGCACCGCGAAGGTGATCTCGCGCTTGTTGAGGTGCAAGCGGGTGGTGGATGCGACGGTGCTCATGCGCTGACTCCTGTTCGTGACTCGGTGGGTGCGGCGTCGTTCGCGCCGTAGGCGGCGACGATCTCGGAGAGGGATGCGGGCGCGAGCTGCACGCCGAGGTGGTCGGCGTCGTCGCGCATCACGGCGTCGACGGCTCCGGCGACGGTGACGGAGGCGAGGCCCCCGACGCGCTGCGTGCGCAGGACGGTGCGGGTCGCGGCGAACCTCTCGACCGCCTCGGTCACCCCGCTCACCTGCACGGCCAAACGGTGCGACTCGTCGTAGGCGCTCTCGACCACGACCTTTCCGCGATCGATGATCACGACGCGATCGAGGAGGTTCTCCGACTCCTCGATGAGGTGGGTCGAGAGCAGCACGGTGCGCGGGTGCTCGTCGAGGTCGCGGAGGAGGGCGTCGTAGAAGATGCCGCGGGCCGTGACATCCAGGCCCAGGTAGGGCTCGTCGAGAAGCGTGACGGGCGCCCTCGACGCGAGACCGAGCACGATCGCGACGGCCGACAGCTGCCCTCGGGAGAACTTCTTGATCGCCGTCTTCTCGGGGATGCGCAAGGTGTCGAGCAGCGAGCCGGCGACCTCGTCACTCCAGTGGGGCGCGAAGTGCGGGGCGATGCGCAGCACGTGGCGCAAGCGGTAGTCGTCGGGATAGCGCTGGTTGTCGCGCACGTAGCTGATGTTCTCGAGGGTCGGTCCGTGTTCGAACGGAGCGTGACCGAGCACCTCGACCGAGCCGGAGGTGGGGCGGTCCTGCCCCGCGATGATCGACATGATCGTGGTCTTGCCGGCACCGTTGCGCCCGAGGAGCCCGCAGATGGAGCCCTGGGGAACGGTGAAACTCACGTCGTCGAGAGCGGTGGTGCGACCGAAGCGTCGGGAGATGCTCCGGATGTCGATGGCGTTCGTCATGAGCGCGCCTCCTCCGGGGTCGTGGGTTCGGATGTCGCGGCCACGGGGGTCGCGGCCTCGCGGGTGATCATGTCGGCGACTTCGCTCGGCGTGATGCCGAGAACGCTCGCTTCGCGCACGAGCGGCGCGACGAACTGGGTGCGGAATTCGGTGCGGCGCAGTTGCCTGAGCCGCTCTCGAGCGCCGGTCGCGACGAACATCCCGACCCCGCGTTTCTTATAGAGAACCTGTTGTTCCACGAGCACGTTGACTCCTTTTCCTGCGGTCGCCGGGTTGATGCGATAGAAGACCGCGAATTCGTTGGTCGACGGCACCGCCGCCTCTTCGGCGTAGGTGCCGGCGACGATGTCGTCGGCGATCCGCGCAGCGAGCTGCTGGAAGATCGGACTCTCGTCGTTGAACATGTCACCTCGTTGGTTAGTTACTTCACTAATGAACCTATTGACCAGAGTCGACCGTGTCAAGTGTCCGACCGAGGATTTATGATCGGCACAGCAGGGCCGGCTGCTCCGGATGCATCAGGAGCGCGAATGCACGTACGGGAGTGGCGGCCACCCTGGCCACCCATCTACCTCGGTGGCGACGAGTGGATCATCATGCGCGACTCAGCTCGCGAACCGGCCGCGGTCGTGCGGGCCCTCCGATTGGGGCCAAGAAACGAACTCTTCTATCGCGTGGTGCGATGGGCGGCGCAGTCGAGTGACCGCGAACTCGTCGGGTACTTTCCCGACCTCGACACGGCGGATCGCGCCGTGCTCTTCACCCCCGAGCTCGCCCGAAGCGAGCTACCGCGGCCCGTGGCCGATCGGCTCGTCGCGCGAGGCGCGACCGGCGACGCCCGACATGACAACACCCCGTGCGCTCAGGCACGGGGTGACGTCGGTGACTACTAGGCGGGCGACACCGGGGCGAGCAGCCACTTCGAGTTGTCGAACGTGTTCGGGTCGGCGGGGTCGAACGTCAACGGGCGTGACCCGCGCTGCACCGTGAGGCCCTCGGCCTTCGCCGCCTCCTCGATTTGTGCGACGAAGCGCTGCCACTCGGGAAGCCCCTGCGGGAGGCCCATGTACTGCGTCACCGAGGTCACGACGACCTCGCACGACGTTCCGGTGGGGCGCACCTCGATGACCACGTCGTCTTTGGCGGCGAAGTTGATGCCCCACACCCCCGGGCGCAGTGTTTTGATCGTGCGCTTCTTGGGGATGCCTTCGATGAGGGCGGTCACGCGATCGGCATCGGCGTCGAGGATGACCGAGGTGCTGAACTCCTTGATCAGATCGGGGGTCACGCTGGCCTTGCGGGCCACGCCGTACTCCCGCGTCTTTCTGCGCGCCACTCGCTTGAGCACGTTCAAGGTGATGATGATGATGATGATGCCGACGCCGATGAAGGCGATCTGGAAGTCGCTCATGGTTCCCCCGATTGTGAGTGTGTGGGCCGGCGATGACCTCGCGGCGCAGCCACCAGTGTGGACCAGTGTGGCGGCCCGCTCAATGGGCAGCTCTACCCAGGGCCGAGGGGTGGTGCCGAAGCGCTCGGAACCGCGTGTTACCGTCTCGAATGGCTCGAATCGCGGCGGTTGCAACGGCACTCCCCGAGCACGTGTACCCGCAGGCGGAGATCACCGAGACGATCGGGTCGATCGTCACTCGAGACCGCTCGAAGCGCGCCGTGCTCGACCGCTTGCACCAGTCCAGTCGGGTCGACACGCGGCACCTGGTCATGCCGCTCGAGCGCTATCTCGACCCGCAGACGTTCACCCAGTCGAACGACATGTTCATCGAGATCGCCGCCGATCTCGCCGAGCGGTCGCTGCGAGAGGCTCTCGCGACCGCGGGGCTCGAACCGGCCGACGTCGACTACGTCATGTTCACCTCGGTCACGGGCATCTCGGCGCCGTCGATCGACGCGCTTCTCGTCGCGCGGCTCGGATTGCGCTCCGACGTGAAACGCGTGCCGATGTACGGCCTCGGGTGCGTCGCGGGGGCGGCAGGCATCGCGCGCGTCGCCGACTACCTCGTCGGCCACCCCGACGACGTCGGTGTTCTCGTCTCGGTCGAGCTGTGCTCGCTCACGTTCCAGCGCGACGACGAGTCGACCGCCAACCTCGTGGCCACGGGGCTGTTCGGCGACGGCGCGGCATCCGTCGTCATGGTCGGCTCGGACCGCGCCGAGCGGATGTCTGCGGCCGGCCCCGACGTCGTCGACACGCGCAGCCGCATCTATCCCGACACCGAGGAGGTCATCGGGTTCAACGCGAGCGAGACAGGGTTTCGCATCATCCTCACCCCCCGCGTGAGCGAGGTCGTCGAGGAGCACTTCGGCGACGACGTGCGCGCTTTTCTCGCCGACAACGGCAGCGCCGTCGACGAGGTGGCCGGATGGATCGCGCACCCGGGAGGCCCGCGGGTGCTCGAGACGTTCGCGAGCGCCCTCGACCTCACCGACGACGAGCTCGCCATCAGTTGGCGGTCGCTCGCGAGGGTGGGCAATCTGTCGTCGGCGTCGGTGCTGCACATCCTCGCCGATAGCATCGACGAGCTCGACCCGTCGCCCGGTGATCGCACCGTGCTCTTCGCCCTCGGCCCGGGGATCTCGGCCGAACTCGTTCTTCTGGAGTGGCCCGCATGATCGCCTACATCGCCCTCGTTCTCGCCACGGGCGTCGAGCGCATCGTGGAACTCGTGATCTCGAAGCGCAACGCGGCGTGGGCGTTCGAGCGCGGCGGTGTCGAGCACGGCCGCGGGCACTTCCCGGCGATGGTCGTGCTGCACACCGGCCTCCTGCTCGCGTGCATCGCCGAGGTCGTGCTGCTCGACCGCCCGTTCATCGCCGGGCTCGGCTGGCCCATGCTCGTCATCGCCCTGCTCTGCCAGGTGGGGCGCTACTGGGTGATCACGGCCCTCGGCCCGCAGTGGAACACGCGCGTCATCGTCGTGCCCGGGCTCGGTCGCGTGACCCGCGGGCCCTACCGCTTCTCGTGGATGCGGCATCCGAACTACATCATCGTGGCGGTCGAGGGCATCGCCCTCCCCCTCGTGCACTCGGCGTGGATCACGGCGATCGTCTTCACCGTGCTCAACGCGATTCTGCTCCTCGGCTTCCGCATCCCCACCGAGAACCGCGCCCTCGCCGCCCTCGACAGGGCGTCTTCGGGGTCCACCCCGACATGAGCCGGAACGCGGATGTCGACGTCGACGTGATCGTCGTCGGCGGTGGGCCGGTCGGGCTCGCGGCCGCGATCGAAGCGCGCCTCGGCGGGCTCACGGTCGCCGTCGTCGAACCGCGCGCGGATGCCATCGACAAGGCGTGCGGCGAGGGGATCATGCCCGGCGCGGTTCCCGCCCTCGCGCGGCTCGGTGTCGTGCCGTCGGGACACCCTTTGCGCGGCGTCGGCTACCGCTCCCCTCGTGCCCGGGTCGACCACAGGTTCCGTGGGCCGGGCGGTCTCGGCGTGCGGCGCACGGTCTTGAGTGCGGCGCTCGCCGAGCGAGCAGAGGGTCTCGGCGTGCACCGCGTCACCGCTCGCGTCGATTCGCTCGAGCAGGACCGCGCGGGGGTCTCGGCGGGCGGGGTGCGTGGCCGATACCTTCTCGGGGCCGACGGACTCCATTCGACGATCCGCAGCCTCATCGGGGTGGAGGTGCCGAGCCCGTCTCGGCAACCGACCGACACTCGCCGGTTCGGATTCCGCCGCCACTTCGCCGTCGCCCCGTGGAGCGACCTCATCGAGGTGCACTTCACGCGAGACGTCGAGGTCTACGTGACCCCCGTCGCCGACGACCTCGTGGGCATCGCCGTGCTCGGGCCCGCCGGCACCGACTTCGCCGCCGCCGTTGCGAGTGTTCCGGAGGTCGCCGACCGCATCGCCGACGCGCAACCCGCTTCGACCCTGCGCGGCGCCGGGCCGTTCCAGCAGCGCACCACGAGACGCTCGTGGGGTCGCGTGATGCTCGTGGGCGACGCATCCGGTTATGTCGACGCCATCACGGGTGAAGGCATCCGCATCGGGCTCGCTCAGGGGCGAGCCGCGATCGCGAGCATCGCCGAGGGCCGGCCGGGCCATTACGAGAGGGCGTGGCGTGAGGCGACACGCGACTTCCGCGTGCTCACGAGCGGACTCGTCGCGCTCGCGACGTCGCCCGCGCGCGGGGCGATCGTGCCCGTCTCAGCCGCTGTGCCGAGAGCGTTCGGCGCGATCGTCGAGCGACTGGCCCGCTAGCCGTCTGGCCCGTTAGCCCCCGAGGATCGCGGCGCGCAGCTCGTCGGGGGTGTCGACGACGCCGACCGAGCCCGCGGCTTCGGCGGGGGATCCGTAGCCCCACGACACGAAGAGCGTCGGAACCCCGTGCGCGGCGGCACCGTTGACGTCGTGCTCGCGGTCTCCGACCATGATCGGGTTGGAGACATCCGCACCGGAGGCTGACAGTCGCGCGAGGGCCTCGGCGACGACGTCTTTCTTCGCGCTGCGCACCTCGTCGTCCGACGCCCCGGTGAGGAAGTCGAAGTGATGCGCCAGGGCGAAGTGGTCGAGGATGAGCGTCGCCGCACTCTCGGGTTTCGACGTCGCGAGCGACACCGGGAGGGGGCTCGACGCCACGGCTTCGAGCACCGCGGGCATGCCGTCGTACACGCGGCTGTCGTAGAGACCCGTCGCGACGTAGTGCGTGCGGTAGACCGAGAGGGCGTGGCGCGACTGCTGTTCGTCGAACCCCGCGAAATCGCGGAACGAGTCGAGCATCGGCGGGCCGACGTAGCGCAGCAGGTCGGCAGGCGAGGGCACCGGAAGCGCGAGCTGCTCGAACATCCACGCGAGGCTCGAGGTGATGCCGGGCGCCGAATCGGTGATGGTGCCGTCGAGGTCGAAGAGCACGCACGAGTATGGAGAAGTCATCGCGTCGAGCTTATGGGCAATGCGATGTGCGGCGTCCAGTTGTAGAGAGCGAGCCGGCCGGACCTCGGGGAGTCCAGGTCGACGACCGTCACGCTCGCGGGCGACACGGCGACGAGCGACCCCGTGTCGAGCCCGACCACGAGGTCGAGCACGCTGCGGATGACGCCGCCGTGCGTCACGACGAGAACCGGCTGTCGGGCACGCGAGAGGGCCTCGAGGGCGGAGAGCACGCGCGTGTGCACGGAGTCACGCTCCTCCCCTCCGGGAGGAAAGGTGCGCCCGCGGCGCCACTGCACGTAGTCGTCGCCGAGGTCGCCGGGCAGGCAGCCCTCCCAGTCCCCGAGACCCGCTTCGGCCCACCGGGGGTCGACGTCGGGGGAGTGGAAACCGAGGGTCGCCGCCGTCGTGACCGCGCGTGCCTGAGGGGAGCAGACGACCGTTCCGGGAGAGAGGGCCTCGACGGCGGGCGCCAGCGCGCGGGTCTCGGCGAAGCCCGAGGGCGAGAGGTCGATGTCGATCGACCCCTGCAAGCGGCCCTCGTCCGTCCACTCGGTGGATCCGTGACGCACGAGGATGAGCCGGGTCATGCTCCCACCCGCTCGACGCGCGCGCCCGACCCGTCGAAGAGGGCGACCGGAGCCGAGGGGAGTTCGAGAGTCACGCGCTCGCCCGCAGTCATCCGCTCCTCGAGAACGATCGCGAGCGTCTGGCGCCCCGAGACCCCGGAGACGAGGTGGCGCCCGGCGAGAGGCGTCGACTCGACGACCTCGAACGGGATGCCGGATGCGCCGGGTGCGGCCACGCGGATCGAGTCGGGACGATACATCGCCGTGACCGGAGACCCCTCGGCCGCGGAGGCCGGGGCCGGGCCGACGACGAACCCGTCGCGGTCGAGCGAACCTGCGCGCACCGTGCACTCGAGCAGCACGGCGGGCGGGGTGCCGACGAACGAGGCGACGAACGCCGTGCGCGGGTGCTCGACGAGAGCCTCGGGAGTGTCGAACTGCTCGACCCTCCCGTTGTTCATGACCGCGACGTGCGTGGCCATCGCGAGAGCCTCGATCTGGTCGTGGGTGACGTAGACGCTCGTGGCGCCGGTGGCCCGGTGCACCCTCACGAGCTCCGCGCGCATCTCGACCCGCAGGCGCGCGTCGAGGTTGGAGAGGGGCTCGTCGAAGAGCAGAACGGGTGGGCGAGGCGCGATCGTGCGCGCGATCGCGACGCGCTGCTGCTGGCCCCCGCTGATCGACGACGGCGACCGGTCGGCGAGGTCGGAGATCTCGAGCAGGGCGAGCACCTCGTCGACCCTCGCGGCACGGTCGGCTTTCGACCACTTCGCGACCTGCAGGGGCCACTCCACGTTGGCGCGCACGCTCATGTGGGGCCACAGCGCGTAACTCTGGAAGACGAGACCGGCTCCGCGGCGGCCCGGGGGCATGAACGTGCCCGCGTCACCGTCGGCGACGGTGCGCTCGCCGAAACGGATGCTTCCCGTGGTCGGGTTCTCGAGCCCCGCGAGCATGCGCAGGGTCGTCGTCTTTCCGCACCCCGAGGGGCCGAGCAGAACGACGAACGAGCCCGCGGGGATGTCGAGGTCGACGTCGCTCACAGCGGCCGCATCGCCGAAGGTCTTGCCGATACCGGCGAGGGTCAGGGTCGTGTCGGTCATCGTTCCATCCAGGGTTGGGAGGCGCCTTGCAGTCGCCGGGCGAGAAGGGTCGCGAGCACCGAGATCACGGCGATGATGACCGTGATCGCGTTCGCGAACTGGGTGAAGCCGTCGGAGGCGTAGCGGTAGGTCAGCACCGAGAGCAGCGGCGTCGCGGGGGTCGCGAGCAACACGACGAGGGAGAGGTCGCGCACCATCGTGACGAACACGAGGATGGCGCCCCCGACGATGCCGGGAGCAGCGAGCGGGAGCAGCACCCTCCTCGCTCGCTGCAGCATGGTCGCGCCGGTCATCACGGCCGCCTCCTCGAGGTCGGCCGAGATCTGCCCGAGGGCTACGCGCGAGGTCTGGTAGGCGAACGGGAGGCTCGCGGCGGTTCCGGCGACGAGGAGGATCCCGAGGGTGCCGTAGAGCGACGGGAACGGTCCGATCGGTGCGCCGAACTGCGCGATGAACGCGGCCCCGAGGGCGATGCCCGGGATGAGGAAGGGCACGAAGCTCAAGAAGCCGATCGTTCCCGTGATGACGGGCGCTCCCCGCAATCGCGTCGTCACGTAGCTCGCCGCGAGGCCGACGAGGATCGCGCACACCGCAACGCCCGCGCCGAGCGCGATCGTCGAGATCGTGGCATCCACCACCACGGGGTTGGCGAGAACACCGCTCTGGCCCTGCGCGATCGAGGGGTCGGATTCGCCCACCCAGAAGTGGGTCGTGAGGCCTCCCGCGAAGGAGTTGGTTCTCCGCGTGAAAGTGCTCACGACGAGCACGATCGCGGGCACGATCGTCGTCGCGCCGACGATCGCCGACGCGATCGCGAAGAGCGGCCATTTCCACGGTCCGGAGTCGAATCGGCGCCCGCGGGAACTCTTGCCGGTGATGGTCTCGAACGATCGCTTGCGGGTGACCGAGGTGCCCGCCCACAGCACGAGGGCGGCGACCGCGACGAGCACGATCGAGAGCACGTAGCCCCGCACGGTGTCGCCCGTGGCGATCGCTCCGTAGAGGCGCGTGCTCAGGGTCTGGAATCGCACGGGCAGGCCGAGCAGCGCGGGCACCGCGAAGTTGCTGACCCCCTCGGCGAAGGCGAGGAGGGCTCCCGAGATGATCGCGGGAGCCACGACGGGGAGCGCGATGCGCAAGGCGATGCGCGACCGGGATGCCCCCGTCATCTCCGCCGCCGCGATGAGGTCGCCGCCGACGGAGGCGAGGGATGCCGCGATGAGCACGAACGAGAGCGAGTAGTAGTGCGCCCCGAGGGTGAGGATGATCGGCAGCGTGCCCCACGAGAGCGCGTCGGGCACGGCGATGCCGAACGAGGTGAGCAGTCCGCTCGTGCCGCCGAGGCGGTCGTTACGGAAGACGGTCTCCCACGAGAGGGCAATCGCGAAACTGGGGAGCGCGAACGGGATGGTCGCGAGGGCGCCGATGGTGCGGCGCCCCGGAACGTCGGTGAGCACGACGATCCAGGCGAGGAGGCCCCCGACGACGCTCGAGAACACGGCGGTGCCGAGCCCGACGAGCACGGAGTTGCCGAGCGGGGTCCAGAGCAGGTTGCGGGAGAGGGGGCTCGCGACGACTTCGGGCCACGTCGACGACGCCCCCGGCGCGAGGGTGCTCGCGACCAGTCCGCTGAGCGGACTGATCACGAGCACCGCGAGGATGCCGAAGACTGCGACGGCGAGCAGAGCGGTGGGTTGGCGTACCCACGCGAGCGGGCGAGGCAGTCTCATCGACTATTCGATCGTGAGGAGGAGGTCGGAGATCGCGTCGCGAGCGGCAGCGGTGCGCTCGGGCTCGATGATCCAGCCGCCGAGTTCGTCGAGGCTCACGGCGTCGGACGGCGCCTCCATGTCGGTGCGCGTCGGATAGTCGCCTCCCACATAGAACGGCTCGTATGCGGTGCCTCCCGTCGGGCTGTCGTCTCCCATGAGGAAGTCGATGAAGAGGCGGGCGGCGGCGGGGTTCTCGGCCTCGGCCGTGATGCCGAGAAGAGCGGGGAAGACGATTCCGGGTGCGGGCTCGACGTCGGTCGCGACCTGCAGGGCCCAGCCCTCGTCGTCGTTGTCTCGACGGTCGGAGTACGACGTGAAGCCCACGGGCGGGTCTGTCTGTCCGGTCGCGCCGATCGACGCGTTTACGGTGTCGGTGTCGTCGACGAGGATCACGTCGTTGGCATAGAGGTCGGCGATCCACTGCTGGCCGGCGTCGGCGATACCCGCATCGAGCTCGATCTCGGTGCCGAAGAGCGACTCGTGCGCGTCGGCCATCTCGTCGGCGCGAAGCGACATCTCGGTCATGAGGTCGAGGTAGTCGCCGCGCACGGTCGGGTCGACCATGATGACGCGGCCCTGCCACTCGGGCTCGGTGAGCTCCCACAGGTTCGTGACGGGCGGGCCGTCGGGGTTCGCCTCCTCGTTGTACATGAGCACCTTGGTCGAGAGACGGTTCGCCACGAGGGGCGTCGTGTACTCCTCGGGGAGTGACTCACGCACTCGCTCGGGCACGTAGGGGGTGAGGATGCCCGACTCGACGAGTTCGGTGAACACGACGGGGGCGTCGGAAATGTAGGCGACGTCGGCCGTGGAGCTGCCCGCTTGGCTCTCGGCGGTGAGCCTCGAGATCTGCTCCGTCGCGCTGAGGTCTGTGGCGACGAGGTCGATGCCGGGGTACTGCTCCTCGAACGCGCCCTCGACCGAGGCGATGCGGCTCGTGAACGAGTAGACGACGACCTCGCCCTCCTCCTCGGCGAGTTCTGTTAGCTCCTCGATGCTCATCTCGTCGAGGGCGGAGGTGTCTGCCGCGGCGGGGCCGGCCGCGGTCGGAGTGCCCCCGCCGCACGCGGCGAGGACGAGGACGAGGGGAACGAGCGCGAGGGGCGCGAGTCGAGCGGTTGATCGGGGCATGGCGGATCCTTCTCTGGTCGGAGGGTCTGGCGGGGTAGGGAGGGTCGAGTGGGCGGAGGTGACTACACGTCGAAGTGGTCGAAGAGGTGGGCGAGCCGATCGAGCGAGCGGAGGGATGACTCGGGGGCGCTCCGCGCGATCGTGAGAACGAGGGCGTTGACGATCGTCATGGGCACGATGAGCGAGAGGAACTCGCCCGCCGGTCCGCGAGGTGCCGCGAGCACGGTCGTGGGTGCGGGGAGGATGCCGAGGAGGGTGTCGGTCACGAGCACGGTCGGCGCGCCGACATCCGCAGCGAGGGTCAAGAGCGGAACGAGCGGCTGCGGGGAGCGCCGGAAGGCGAAGGCGAGCACGAGGTCGTCGCTCGCGAGAGTGAGAGCACCCTCGGCGAGGTCGCGGTTCGACCCCACGAGCGAGACGACGTCGACCCCGAATCGCTGCAGTCGGCGAGCGAGGAGGTCGACGAGGATGCTCGCGTTGCCCTGCCCGAACAGGTAGACCGTTCGGGCGAGCAGGATGCGTTCGGCCGTCGAATCGAGGGCGGCCTGGTCGAGGTGGGTCGGGAGGCTCGCGAGAGCCGCGGTCTCGTCGTCGACGAATCGTGAGACGAGGTCGCCGTCGTCAGTGCGGTCGAGTCGGCCCTTCACGCGCTGCGACGGACCCTCGTTGTCGAGGTAGTCCTGGCGCAGGGCCTCCCGGAAGGCCGGATAGCCGGCGAAACCGAGTCGCTGAGCGAGGCGGGTGGCCGACGCTTCGTGCAGGCCGAGCGGGTGGGTGAGGTCTTGCGCGCGCCAGAACGCCGCTTCGGCGGGGTGCACGAAGAGCACGTCGAGCAGCCGCCGGTCGGTCGGCGTGAGCTCGTGAGCTTTCGCTTCGACGATCTGTTTGATGAACACGCTCGGACGCTATTCGCAAAATCACTTGCGTTTCAGGCAAGTGCGGCAAGTTCGCTTGCTGTTCACCGAAGCGTCGACCGGTGTCTCACTGGCGGGCCGGATCGCCCCGATTTCGCAGGGCGCCGGCGTCAGAACAGGCGGGAGTGGCTGTCGTCGAGTCCGCGCATCGCGTCGTAGTCGAGGGTCACGCAGCGGATGCCCCGGTCGGTTGCGAGGGTGCGCGCCTGCGGTTTGATCTCCTGCGCGGCGAAGACCCCGGTCACCGGCGCGAGCAGAGGGTCGCGATTCATGAGCTCGAGGTAGCGCGTGAGCTGTTCGACACCGTCGATGTCGCCGCGTCGTTTGATCTCGACCGCGACCGAGGCGCCCGTGGCATCCGTCGCGAGGATGTCGACGGGGCCGATCGCGGTCATGTATTCGCGGCGCACGAGGCGATAGTCGTCGCCGAGGATGTCGATGTTGTCGGCGAGGAGCTTCTGCAGGTGGGCCTCGACGCCGTCTTTCTGCAGCCCCGGGTCGATGCCGAGCTCGTGCGACGAGTCGTGCAGAACCTCGTGAATGGAGATGACGAGGATGTCTGCGGTCTTCGCCTGGGTCACGCGCCAGGTTTCGACGACCCCGGCTTCGGTCTGTGCCTCGTCGGGCTCGACGATCGCGAGTGAGCACGGCGGGCTCATCCAGTTGAGCGGCTTGTAGCTCAGGGAGTCGCTGTGCACGAGCACGCTGCCGTCGGCTTTGAGCAGGAGCAGGCGGGTGGCGAGAGGCAGATGAGCGCTCAAGCGACCCGCGTAGTCGACGGAACACCGGGCTATGACAAGACGCACCCCTCGAGGGTAGTTGACGCCGCTCGGCCCGAGGTCACGGCCGCAGGGTCACCGGCGCGCGGGGTTCGCGCGCGGCCCCCGACACGACCCCCGCGACGGCGACGAGCACGAGAACGAGCAGGAGCGCCCCGAGGATGCCGACCTGCTCGCCGATGAGCCCGATGACGGGCGGACCGACGAGGAACGCGATGTATCCGATCGTCGCGACGGCACTCACGCGCGCGGCGGCTGTGCGCGCGTCGTCGGCGGCCGCCGACATCCCGACCGGAAAACCGAGTGAGGCGCCGAGGCCCCACAGCACGACACCGACGATCGCGACCCACGTGATCGGCGAGAAGATGAGCACGAGGAGGCCGATCGCGGCGAGCACCGCAGACACGCGCAGCACCGGCACGCGGCCGAATCTGTCGAGCACGCGCACGCCGAGCAATCGGCCCGCCGTCATCGCGGTGACGAACACCCAGAACACGAACGCGCCTGTCGGCTCGTCGGTGTCGTGCCCCTCGACCATCGCGTAGGCGAGCCAGTCGTTGGCCGAGCCCTCGGCGAACGCCATGCCGAGCACGATGAGCCCGATGAGGATCGTGCGGGGGTCGCGCCAGATGGCGAGGCGCGCGCGCCAGTCGACGGCGGGTTGTTCGGCAGCGGCCGCCGTGGTCGCGGCATCCGCGCCGTGGAGGATCGTCTCCGACTGCACCGCGGGGATGACGATGATCGACGCGACGATCATGAGCACGGCGACGGCTCCGATGTGCACGGTCAGCGGGATCGCGAGTAGCTCGGCGAGAGCGGCGAGGGCGGCGCCGCCCATCGTGCCGAAGCTGAAGAAGGCGTGGTAGATCGGCATCATCGTGCGGTCGATGACCCGCTCGTTGGCGGCGCCCGACACGTTCATCGCGACATCGCACGTGCCCATGCCGGCGCCGTAGATCGCGAGCCCGGCGAAGGTGACAGCGAAGCTCGTCAGGGTCGTGGCCCCGACGGCCGCGATCGCGAGACCGAGGGGAGCCAGGAGGAGCGTCCACCTCATGACGGCGCGCGCCCCGAAGAGGGCGACGAGGTGGCCGGATGCGAGGAGCCCCACGATCGACCCGACCGCGAGCCCGAACAGCAGCACGCCCACATCCGCGGTCGACAGGTCGAGCGACGAACTCACGGCGGGGATGCGCGCGGCCCAGCTCGCGAGACCGAGTCCGCACAGCGCGAAGACGACGAAGAGCGAGTTGCGCCACGCCCTCACATCGCGGGAGCTGAGAGCGGGGGGCGGGGCGGGGAGCGTCACGGGGTCAACGCTAGCCCGCGCCCGCGACGATCCAGCGCTCGGAGCGTGCCCGCCACCCGAGGGTCACGGCGCGTGCCGCGATGTAGCCGATGCCGAACGCCGCCCACACGGCCGTGATGCTGCCGGTCGCCGCGGCGAGAGCGAGGAGGGGGAGGTAGACCGCGAGGTTCGCGACGCCCGTGATCGCGAGGTACTTCGCGTCGCCCGCGCCGATGAGCACCCCGTCGAGCACGAACACGATGCCCGCGATCGGCACACCGACCCCCATCACGAGCATCACGGGCGGGAGGGCCGCGAGCACACCGGGGTCGGTCGTGAACACGAAACCGGCGAGGGGGGCGAGGGCGGCGACGGCGAGCCCGAGACCGGCCCCCCACCACAGCCCGAGCACCACGAGTCGTCGCGTCACGGCTTTCACGCGCGCGACATCCGACGCCCCGAGCCCGTGCCCGATCATCGCCTGCCCGGCGATCGCGAGGGCGTCGAGAGCGAACGCGAGCGTCGAGAAGAGGGTCATGGCGATCTGTAGCGTCGCGAGCGACGTGACGCCGAGGCCCGTGCCGACGACGACGGTCGCGAGAAGGGCTGCGCGCAAGCTCGCGGTGCGCACGAGCAGCCAGCCCCCGGATGCCGCGGCCGAGGTGACGCCGCCGAGTCCGGGCCCGAGGCCCACACCCACCGATCGCGCGGCACGCACGGCGATCGCGAGGTAGACGGCGGCCATGCCCCACTGCGCGATGATCGTGCCGATCGCCGAGCCGGCGATGCCGAGCCCGAAACCGTAGATGAGCACGGCGTTGAGCACGGCATTGGCCGCGAAACCCGCCCCCGCGATCACGAGCGGGGTCACCGTGTTCTGCAGGCCGCGCAGCAACCCCGTCGCGGCGAGCACGAGGAGCATCGCCGGCAGGCCCCAGACCGAGATGGTCAAGTAGGTCGTCGCGGCGGTCGCGACCTCGGCACTCGCTCCGAACGCGGCGACGAGAGGCGCGGCCGTGGGCAGGCCGACCGTGACGAGCACGACACCCACGAGAGCCGCGAGCCACAGCCCGTCGATGCCCGCACGGATCGCACCCGGGCGGTCGCCCGAGCCGAGCCGGCGAGCGACCACCGGCGTCGTCGCGTAGGCGAGGAACACGAGCAGTCCGACGACGGTCTGCAGGATGGCGCTCGCGATGCCGAGCCCGGCGAGCGGAACGGCGCCGAGGCGTCCGACGAGAGCCGTGTCGGTGAGGAGGAACAGCGGTTCGGCGATGAGAGCGCCGAGGGCCGGGAGCGCGAGCCTGCGGATGTCGCGGTCGAGCGGATTGCGGGCGCGACGCGGCATCCGACCACGCTACTGCGCAGCGGTGACGGACGAGGCGCGGGAGGCTCGCGACGGCCCCGCACGGCCAGGAATCGTGTCACGGGCCGGGCATAGGCTTTCGGTCATGAGCGCAGACACCCCCCTCAGTTCAGGTATCGACCGCGACGAGCTCGACCCCGAGGTGCGGCCGCAAGACGACCTCTTCCGTCACGTCAACGGCAAGTGGATCTCCCGCACCGAGATCCCGTCGGACAAGGCGCGCTACGGCTCGTTCTACGTGCTCGCCGAGGCCGCCGAGAAAGCCGTGCAAGACATCATCGTCGAGGCTCAAGATGCCGAGGCGGGCACCGAGGAGCGCAAGTTCGGCGACCTCTACGCGAGCTTCATGGACCACGACCGCATCCAGAAGCTCGGCGCCTCGCCGCTCGAACCGTTGCTCGCCGAGGTCGCCGAGGTCGACTCGGTGACGTCGTTCCTCCAGACGCTCGGCAGGCTCGAGCGCAAGGGCACCGCGGGGCTCTTCCAGCTCTTCGTCGACAACGACCCGGGCGACCCCGAGCGCTACCTCGTCTTCGTCGAGCAGGGTGGTCTCGGGCTGCCCGACGAGTCGTACTACCGCGAGGAGAAGTTCGCCGAGGTGCGCACGAAGTACCGCGCGTTCCTCGAGACGATGTTCGGTCTCGCGGGCCTCGACGATGCCGCGGCCCGTGCCGAGCGCGTCGTCGCCCTCGAGACCGCGCTCGCCGCCGCGCACTGGGACAACGTGCGCACGCGAGACAGCCAGGCGACCTACAACCCGATGACGTGGGCGGATGCCGCGGCGCTCGCCGCGGGCGCCGACCTCGACGTGTGGCTCGACGCGCTCGATGCCCCCGCCGACGCGTTCGCCGAGGTCGTGGTGCGCGAACCGAGCTTCATGACGGGAGCCGCCGAGCTGCTCGCCTCCGCTGATTCCCCCGAGGGTGCCGGTGCCGGCACCCTCGACGCCTGGAAGGACTGGCTCTCGTGGCAGGTGATCCGCTCGAACGCGGCCTACCTCTCCGACCCCTTCGTCGAGGCGAACTTCGACTTCTACGGCCGCACCCTCACGGGCACCCCCGAGATGCGGGCGCGCTGGAAGCGTGGCGTCTCGCTCGTCGAGGGCTCGCTCGGCGAGGCCGTCGGCCGCACCTACGTCGCGCGCCACTTCTCCGAGACGGCCAAGCAGAGCATGGACGTCCTCGTCGAGCATCTCGTCGAGGCCTACCGCCAGAGCATCTCGACCCTCGAGTGGATGACCGAGGAGACCCGGGCCCGCGCCCTCGACAAGCTCGAGAAGTTCACGCCGAAGATCGGCTACCCGGTGACCTGGCGCGACTACAGCTCGCTCGAGATCGACGCCGCCGACCTGCTCGGCAACGTGCGGGCGACGGGGGAGTTCGAGTTCCAGCGCGAGCTCGGCAAGATCGGCAAGCCGCTCGATCGCGACGAGTGGTTCATGACGCCGCAGACGATCAACGCCTACTACAACCCCGGGTTCAACGAGATCGTCTTCCCCGCCGCCATCCTCCAGTTCCCGTTCTTCGACGAGTCGAGGGACGCCGCAGCCAACTTCGGTGCGATCGGCGCCGTCATCGGGCACGAGATCGGTCACGGCTTCGACGACCAGGGCTCGAAGTACGACGGCGACGGCCTCCTCACCGACTGGTGGACGGAGGCCGACCGCGCGTCGTTCGAGAAGCTCACGAGCTCGCTCATCGCGCAGTACGACGCGTTGTCGCCGGCGCAAGTGCCCGGTCACACCGTCAATGGCGCGTTGACCATCGGCGAGAACATCGGCGACCTCGGGGGGCTCGGCATCGCGTGGAAGGCCTACCTCCTGAGCCTCGAGGGGGCGGAGCCGCCGGTCGTCGACGGCATGACGGGCGCCGAGCGCTTCTTCCTCTCGTGGGCGCAGGCGTGGCAGCTCAAAGCGCGCGATGAAGAGGTCATCCGGCTGCTCTCGATCGACCCGCACTCGCCCAACGAGTTCCGCTGCAACCAGATCGTGCGCAACATCGACGGCTTCTACGAGGCCTTCGGCGTGACCGAGAGCGACGCCCTGTGGCTCGCACCCGAGGAGCGGGTGACGATCTGGTGAGCCGCGGTCGCGAGCGGCGCGAGCGGATGAGTGCGGAGGCCGCCGGTCACCACCGCGACCCCGCCCCGCCGCGATTCGACCGCAGCTTCGCGGAGTTCGGTTCTCTCGCTCTCGAGGGCGCGTCGGTGTCGGCTCACGCCGTCGACCTGGCGACGGGCGACGATGTGCTTGCGATCGACGAGCGCGTCGTGCTCCCCACCGCTGGCGTCGGGGTGCTCGTGCTCCTCGTCGAGGTGTCGGCCCGCATGACCGCCGACGACACGTGGGGCCACACGATCGTCGACAAGCCGGGTTCGGCCGGGCGCACGGCGCCGGGACTGTGGCAGCACATGCAGGCGCCGGCGCTCCCGGTGGCCGATATCGCGATGCTCGCGGCATCCGCTCGCGACGCCCTCGCGGTCAACGCGCTCCTCGACCTCGTGGGGCTCGATGCGGTGCGGGCGAGGGCGGATGCTCTCAGCCTCACCCGCACGGCCGTGCTCGACCTCGTGCGCGACGAGCGCGGGCCCGACGACGCCCCGCACGCGACCGTGGGTTCGGCCGCCGAGCTCACGTGGCTCATGACCGCGCTCGCTCGAGGCACCGCCGTCGACCGCGCCACGAGCAGGCGCGTCGTGCGGTGGCTGCGGTCGGGTGTCGACCTGACCCTCGTGGGCGCCGCTTTCGGGGCGGATCCGCTGAGCCACCGCTTCGCCGAGCACGACATCCGTATCGTCAACGCGGTCGGTATCGACGCGGGGGTGCGGTGCGAGACGGGGTGGCTCAGCGGGCCACGCACGCAAGTGGCCTACGCCGCGACGGTGCAGTTCGCCGACACGTCGCTCGCGACGCGTCTCGCCGTGCACCGGGTTCTGCGCACCTTCGGCACCGAACTGCTGGAGTTCGTGGCCTAACCCGCTGCCCGTTTTGCAGGAGACCCTGTTGAACCCGCTCCCCTCGCGGGAGGTCGTGGCCGTTCGGAGGCGCGAACTCCCGCAGTCACGTCGCGGCCTGCGCTCAGCCGACCCGCGCTCAGCCGGCGTGCACCACGCACGTGCGCGCGAACGGGCGCACCTCGAGGCGCGCGAGCGGGATGGGCTCCCCGCACACGGCGCACAACCCGTAGGTGCCCGCATCCATTCTCTCGAGTGCGTCGGCGATCGCCTCGCCCTTCTCCCGCTGCTCGCGCTGCACACCGGTCGCGTGCGACCACTCCGCCGAGAGGGTCGGACCGTCGGGGTCGTGCTCGTCGTCGGCCGTGCCGTCGCTTCGGGCGTCGCGGATGTCGGCGACCGACCGTTCGAGGCGTGCGCTCTCGGTGTCGTGCTCGGCCTTCGATCGCAGCAACCGCTCGCGCAGAGCCGCGAGCGTCGCGTCGTCGAGCCCGGCCGCGTCGTCGAGACCGGTCACGGCGAGAGGACGGTCATCGCGGGGGAACCCGAGGGGGTCAGGAGGCCGTGGCCTGGCCGCGACGGTCGGCCGCGACATCCGTGTGCTCGGCAGGCTCGAGACCGAACACGGCGTCGAGCCCGGCGACGAAGCTCTCGGCGTCTCCCGCGCGAGCGAGCTCCCGCGCGCGCACCGACGGGGTGTGCACGAGCACACTCGCGAGGTGGCGCAGCGCCGCCTCGGTCTCGGGGCTCGTGTCGCCGCGGTGCCGGGCCCGCTCGATCTCGGCGTCGAGGATGCCGAACACGTGGGCGCGCAGTGCGACGACCGCGGGGGCGATCGTCTGCTCCGCTTTCGCCGCCGTGAAGGCGAGGGCCGCTTCGCCCACGAGCGAGCGCGCGTCGTCGGTGGCCCGCAGCTCTTCGAGGGGAGCGTGCAGGCTGATCGTCTCGAGGTCGAGCACGTCGACCCCGTCGACGCGGGCGACCGCGGGGTCGACGTTGCGCGGCAGACCGAGGTCGATGATGAGTTTGGGCGACTCGCCCGTGATGAGTTCAGGGGTCACGACGGGCGTCTCGACGGTCGTGCACGTGACGATGACGTCGGCGTTCTCGATCGCGCTCACCAGATCGGTCGTGTATGCCGCGCCGCGGGAGAGCGCGAACTTCGCGGCGCGACCCGAGGGCGAGAACACGGTCACGTCGTCGGCGCCGTGGTCGCGCAACGCGGCCATCGATGCTCCGGCATACGATCCGGTGCCGATCATGAGCACCCGCACTCCAGACCAGTCGGCGATGCGGCTCGACGCGAGTTCGAGGGCGAGGCGCACGAGCGAGCGCCCGGCGGTGCCGACGGCGGTCGAGGCTTTGACGGCGCGCGAGGTCGTGGATGCGCGCTGGAAGAGTTTCTCGAGTCCGCTCGAGGTCGTTCCGGCCTCGCGTGCCTGCTCAAGTGCACGGCGCACCTGGCCCGAGATCTCGTCTTCGCCGATGACGACGGATTCGAGGCCCGACGACACCGCGAAGAGGTGCTGCACGACGTCGTCGCCGTGGAGCACCGACACCGAGTCGCGCACGGACTCGGGGGTGACTCCGCTCGCTTCGCTCATCGCGACGACGGTCGCTTCGACGGCGACCGCACTCGCGGCGGTGAGGGGCTCGTCGATCTCGAGGTAGGCCTCGAAGCGGTTGCACGTTGCGAGAACGACAGCGCCCGAGACGAACTCGGTCGACTCGACGAGAGTGCCCGCTGCCGCGTGTGCACCGAAGGAGAGCTTCTCGAGTAGGTCGAAGCTCGCATTCCGGTGGTTGGCGGTCAGACAAAGAAGCACTGACCAATACTAAACGCCCACTCTGTGAGCCGGGCACAGGTGCGGGCGAGACGGCCGCCCAGGCGCCGATGGCAGACTTGGGGCGTGACTCTGCCAGCCGATCATCCGCTTTCCGACGGCCGAACGGCCGACTCGACCCTCGTGAGGGCCTACCGCGGGCAGCGCTCCGAGACACTCCCGGTGTGGTTCATGAGGCAAGCGGGCCGCTCGCTTCCCGAGTACCGCCAGTTGCGCGTCGGCACCGCGATGCTCGACGCGTGCCTCGACCCCGAGCTCGCGAGCGAGATCACCCTGCAACCGGTGCGCCGCCACGGTGTCGACGCGGGCATCTTCTTCAGCGACATCGTGGTCCCCCTCAAACTCGCGGGCGTCGATGTGGACATCGTCGCGGGGCGCGGCCCCGTGCTCGGCGCTCCCATCCGCACGGCAGCGGATGTCGCGGCGCTCGCCGCACTCGAACCCGACGCCCTCGCCCCCATCACCGCGGGCGTCGCACGCACCGTCGCCGAGCTCGGGTCGACACCGCTCATCGGTTTCGCGGGCGCTCCCTTCACTCTCGCGGCCTACATGGTCGAGGGCGGTCCGTCGAAGGACCACTTGCGTGCTCGCGCGCTCATGCACTCCGACCCGGCCGCGTGGGACGCCCTCATGACCTGGGCCGCCGACGTCACGGGCGCGTTCCTGCGGGCGCAAGTGCTCGCCGGAACGAGCGCGGCACAGCTCTTCGACTCGTGGGCCGGGTCGCTCTCGCTCGCCGACTACTCGGCCTACGTCGCGCCGTACTCCGCCCGGGCGATCTCGCACGTCACCGACCTCGGCGTTCCGATCGTGCACTTCGGGGTCGGCACGGGGGAGCTCCTCACGGCGATGCGCGACATCGGGGCCGATGTCGTCGGCATCGACGACCGCATCCCGCTCGACGAGGGCATCCGGAGGCTCGGCGGCCGCGTGCCCGTGCAGGGCAACATCAACCCCGCGCTCCTCGGAGCACCGTGGCAGACGCTCGAGGCGCACGTGCTCGACGTCATCGAGCGGGGGCGTTCGGCGCCCGCCCACGTCGTCAACCTCGGCCACGGGGTTCCGCCCGACACCGACCCCACCGTGCTCACACGCGTGGTCGAGTTGATCCACGCGCAGAGCGCCGCCGCGAGCTCATGAGCGACGGCGGCGCTGACGGCGACGGCGCCGGTCACGCGCAGTCGGGCGCGGCCCCATCACGACGTCGCGCGCGCGTCGTCGTCATCGGCGGCGGTGTCGCGGGTCTCGTGACGGCGCGCACGCTCGTGCGCGGCGGAGTCGACGTGGTGCTCCTCGAGTCGGGCGACGAGCTCGGCGGAAAGCTGCGCCCCCTCACTGTCGCGGGGATCACGATGGATGCCGGCGCCGAGAGTTTCGCGACGCGCGGCGGCACGGTGGCGGCTCTCGCGACGGAGCTCGGCCTCGCCGACGACATCGTCACGCCCTCGGCGGCGGGGGCGTGGTTGCAACCGGCGCGAGGGCGAGCGGTGCCGCTACCGAAGGCGGGTCTGCTCGGCATCCCCTCGATTCCGCTCGCGCGCGACGTGATCGCCGTCGTCGGCGTCGCCGGCGCCATCCGCGCCCAGCTCGATGCCCTGCTGCCGGGTCAGATCGGCGCGAAGGAGCGCTCGCTCGGGGCCCTCGTGCGCAAGCGCATGGGGTCGGCCGTGCTCGACCTGCTCGTCGCGCCGGTCGCGACCGCGATCCACGCGCGGCACCCCGACGACCTCGACGTCGACCGCGTCGCCCCGACTCTCCGCGACGGCGTGCGCGAGCGGTCCTCGCTCGCCCACGCAGTGCTGGCCCAGCGCGAGGCGGCGCCCGCGGGCTCCGCAGCGCTCGGGATCGCGGGGGGCATCCACCGCATCGCCGACGCCCTCGCCGCGGAGGTGCGCGACCGAGCCGAGGTGCGCCTCCGCTCTCGCGTCGCGGCGATCCTCGATACGTCGGCCGAAACGACGGCCGACGCCGCGGGCGGCACGCCGTCTTCCGGCGCCGTGCGCGTCGAGCTCGACGACAAAACTTCGCTCAGCGCCGATTACGTCGTCGCCGCGACCCGGTTGCCCGACTCGGTCGTCCCGGGCGCCCCGGACAGCGCACCCCGCGTCGCGCCCGAGGCGACGAGCATCACTCTCGCGACTCTCGTGGTCGACGAGCCCGCCCTCGACGCAGCGCCGCGCGGAACGGGTGTGCTCGTCGCGGCCGGTGCTCCGGGTTTCACCGCGAAAGCGCTCACTCACGCGACCGCGAAGTGGCAGTGGCTCGCCGACAGCGCCTCGGGTCGCCACGTGGTTCGCTTATCGTACGACGGGGCACCGCGCGACGATGAGGAGCTGCGCGAGCTCGCGCGCACCGACGCCGAGCGCCTGCTCGGCGTGAGCATTCCGCAGACGTCGGTCGTCGGTTTCGCCCGCGTCGCCTGGGCCGGTCCCGCGGATGCTGTCGACTCGCCACCTGTCGCGTCAACCCCGCAACGCATCATCCACACCGGGGAGAGGGTCGCGGGAACCGGACTCGCCGCGGTAATCCGGCACGCGACGAGCCAGTCTGAAAGTTTGCTGAAGATTATCGCCGGAGATGCCGGGTTACGCTGGTCCGAACGCTAGAACTTCACGCCACAACGGCATAACAGCAGGGGAATCGACATGCGCGGAAAACTCATGCTCGCATCGGGCTTGGCAGTCGGATACGTACTCGGAAGCCGCGCGGGCCGCGCACGCTACGAGCAGATCAAGAAGGCCGCCGGCAACTTCTGGCGCAGTGGTCCCGTGCAGAACAAGGTGCACTCGGCGGGCGACTTCGCCAAAGACAAAGCTCCCGAGGTCGTCGACTTCGTGAGCGACAACGTGAAGAAGGTCGTCTCCAAGTCGAAGTCGCCCAAGTCGCGCTCGTCGTCGTCGACCACCGCGTCGACCTCGAACTGACTCTGCGGCGCCGAAGGAGCACGTCATGAGCAACCCGATCACCCCTAAGCCCGTCAGGGAGAAGCGGTCGCTGTTTCAGCTGATCGCCGACATACCGACCCTCGTCACCGACCTCGTCAAGGGTGAGATCGATCAGCTCAAGGCCGAGATGATCGGCAAGCTCAAGGCGCTCGGAATAGGCGGGGGGCTCCTCGCCGCCGCGGGAGTCGTGCTCCTCTATATGGTCGGAGTGCTCCTCACGGCCGCGATCCTCGGGCTCGCCGTCGTGATGCCCGCGTGGCTCGCGGCTCTCATCGTCGCGTTCGTGCTCCTCGTCATCGCGGCGATCATCGGTCTCATCGGCTACCGCAAGCTCAAGGGCGGAATCCCCCCGGTGCCGACCAACACCATCGACAGCGTCAAGCGCGACATCGACACGATCAAGGGAATGGCGAAGTGAGCGAACCGACGAACACGTCAGACATCCACAGCAAGGTCGCGCAGACGCGCGCCCAGCTCGAGAGCACCCTCGACGAGATCGAGGACAAGCTCAACGTGCCGAAGCAGATCGGCATCACGGGTCGCAAACTGCAGGCCAAGTACGAAGACGACCCGACGCCGTTCATCGCGGCAGCGGTCGGGGTCGCCACGGCGATCGGCGGTCTCGTCGTGTGGAGCCTCGTCCGCCGCAGCTAGGCGCATTCCAGCACAGCATTCACACAGCCGGATTCGGCGGTTCCCCGTTCTCGGGGAACAATGGAAGCTATGACTATGAGCGCTCCAGCGCAGCCATCCGACCCTCCCCTCGGCTACACCCTGTGGGCTGTCCTGCGCCGCGAACGCGACGTTCCGCCTCTCGTGGGAAGCGATGCGAGTGCGCTCATCGACAAGCTCGACACGCAGATCGCCGAGCTCGCCGACCGAGGCGTGACGGTGCGCGGGTTCTACGACGTCTCGTCGATGCGCGCCGACGCCGACCTCATGATCTGGATGCACGGCGAGAGCCCCGAGGGGTTGCAGAAGGCTTTGCGCGAATTGCGCCGTGCCGCTCTGCTCCGTCACCTCGCCCCCGTGTGGAACGCCATGGGTGTGCATCGCGACGCCGAGTTCTCGTCCAACCACCTGCCGGCGTTCATGCGCGGCAAGGAGGCGGAGCGCTGGCTCACGGTCTACCCGTTCGTGAGGTCGTACGAGTGGTACTTGCTGCCCGAGGAGGAGCGCCGGGCGATGCTCGGCGATCACGGCCGCAAAGGCTCCGAATACCGCCAAGTGCTCGCGAACACCGTCGCCGCGTTCGCGCTCGGAGACTACGAGTGGATCCTCGCGCTCGAGGCCCCCGAACTCGTCGACCTCGTCGACCTCATGAGGCGACTCCGCCAGACCGACGCCCGCATGCACGTGAGAGAAGAGGTGCCCTTCTACACCGGGCGCCGCATCGAGACCACCGAGATACCCGAGGTACTGTCATGACCATCGCACCCGACCACGCCCCCTCCGAGCAATTTGTCCGCGCCGCGACCCCCGCGGCCGCCGCGGGCCCCGAACACGTCACGGAGCCGACGGCGTACGACGCCATCCTCCTCGCGAGCTTCGGAGGGCCCGAGGGTCAGGATGACGTCATCCCGTTCCTCCGCAACGTCACGCGCGGTCGCGGCATCCCCGACGAGAGACTCGAGGAGGTCGCGCACCACTATCGGCACTTCGGCGGCGTCAGCCCGATCAACGACCAGAACCGCGAGCTCAAGGCCGCGCTCGAGGCCGAACTCGAGCGCCGCGGAATCGACCTCCCCGTTCTGTGGGGCAACCGCAACTGGGATCCCTATCTGAAAGACGCTCTCGTCGAGGCGAACGAGCGCGGCTACCGCAAGCTCATCGCGGTGGGCACGAGTGCCTACAGCTCCTACTCGAGCTGCCGGCAGTACCGCGAGGACTACGCCGCGGCGCTCGCCGACACGGGGCTCGAGGGTGTCATCGAGATCGACAAGGTGCGCCAGTTCTTCGACCACCCCGGTTTCGTGCAGCCGTTCATCGACGGTCTGCGTGACGGCCTCGCCCAGACCTCGGCCGCGGGCATCCCCCTCGACCAGACGCACGTGCTCTTCACGACCCACTCGATCCCGTCGACGGATGCCGCCAAGAGCGGCCCCCAGTCGCGGGGATTCGGTGAGGGTGGGGCATACGCCGCACAGCACCTCGCGGTGGCCGAGGTCGTCGTCGCCGCCCAGACACCGGATGCCGCGGCATCCGAGCCCGTAGAGGGTGCAGCGACCGCGCTCGCGAACGCGCAACTGCCCGGCGCCACCTCGGTGCCCGACGCGGCCGAGGACGTTCTCGCAGCGACCGCGGGCACGATCGCGTGGAGCCTCGTCTACCAGTCGCGGTCGGGTCCGCCGACGCAGCCCTGGCTCGAACCCGACATCAACGACGCGATCGACGACCTCGCCGTCGCGGGAATCCGCGCCGTCGTGATCGTGCCGATCGGGTTCGTGAGCGACCACATGGAGGTCAAGTGGGACCTCGACACCGAAGCCATGGAGACCTCGCAGAAGCACGGCATCCTCGCGGTGCGCGTGCCGACTCCGGGAGTGCACGCGGCCTACGTGTCGGGACTCATCGACCTCGTGATCGAGCGCCGCGATGCCACCCCGAAAGACGAGCGGCCGTCGCTCACGCCCCTCGGGCCCTGGTATGACGTGTGTCGTCCGGGGTGCTGCGAGAACGTGCGACTCGGATTCAAACCGACCGTCGCCGGGTTGCAGCCGTGACCCTCGAGGTGATCAGGGTCGGCACTCGCGCGAGCTCGCTCGCGATGGCGCAGACCCGGACGGTGGCCGACGCGCTCGCGAAGGCATCCGGACTCCCCGTCGAACTCGTTCCCGTGACGACGGAGGGCGACCGCTCGACGAAACCGCTTTCGAGCCTCGGCGGCACGGGGGTGTTCGCGATCGGACTCCGGGAGGCACTGCGCGACGGCCGGTGCGATGTCGTCGTGCACTCGCTCAAAGACCTCCCGACCGAGCCGGCCGACGGTCTCGTGATCGCGGCGACCCCGCGGCGCGAAGACCCGCGCGACGCCGTGTGCGCGCGCGACGGCCTGACGCTCGAGACCCTGCCCGAAGGTGCGAAGGTCGGCACGGGGTCACCGCGCCGGGCCGCGCAAGTGCGTCGTCGTCGCCCGGACATCGAGGTCGTCGACATCCGAGGCAACGTCGACACCCGACTGAAGATGGTGCAGAACGGCGACGTCGACGCCGTCATCCTCGCCGCGGCGGGGCTCTCGCGACTCGGAAGGCTCGACGCGGTGACCGAGTACTGCTCCCTCGACGGGTGGCCGACGGCCCCCGGGCAGGGTTCCCTCGCGATCGAGACCCGGGTCGAGAGCGACCCCGCGATCGGCCGTGCCGTCGCCTCGATCGACCACCGACCGACGCGCCTCACCGTCACGGCGGAGCGCGAGGTGCTCCGCATCCTCGAGGCCGGGTGCGCCGCTCCCATCGGAGCCCACGCGATCATCGACGACGGCCTCATCTTCCTCTCGGCGCGCGTGTATCGCCCCGACGGGTCCGACCACCTCACGAGTGCTCACGCCCTCTACGTCTCCGACCACGACGACCCTGCCGGCACGGTCGCGGCGAACGTCTCGCGCGAACTGCTCGACTCGGGCGCGGCCGATCTCGTGCCGCACGGAGCGATCTCATGACGCCCCGCAGCGATCGGGCCCTCGACGGCTGGCGTGTGCTCGTGCCGCGCGGCGGCAAGTGGGGCGACCAGGTCGCCGCGACGCTGCGCAGCCACGGCGCCGTTCCCGTCGTCGCCCCCCTCATCAACTTCGCGAGCACCGAAGACCCCTCCGCCCTCGCGACCTCGCTCGACGAACTCGAGCGCGGTCAGTTCGAGTGGCTCGTCGTCACGAGCGCGACGACCGTCGACGTGCTCATGAGCCACCGCACGAGCGTGCCGGACGACACCAAGATCGCCGCCGTCGGCGAGACGACCGCCGCCGCGCTGAGTCTCGCGGGCTACCGCGTCGACTTCATCCCCGAGGGCGACAACTCGGCGCGGGGGCTCGTGCGCGAGTGGCCGCGCACGGAGGCCCGCGGTCGCGTGCTCGTTCCGCAGTCGGAGATCGCCGAGCCGACCCTCGTGGCCGGTCTCTCGCGCCTCGGCTACGACGCCGAATTCGTCGCCGCCTACCGCACCGTCGGAGTGCCCGTGGCCGAGTCGATCGCCGCCGACGTGGCGTCGGGTCGCATCCGCGCGATCCTCGTGACCTCGGGCAGCATCGCCCGCCAGGTCGCCGCTCAACTCTCCCCGGTTCCCGACGAGACGATCATCGGATGCATCGGCCCACGGACCGCCTTCGACGCGCGCGCGGCGGGGCTCGCGGTGCACATCATCGCGGAGTCGCGGTCGGCGGACTCCCTCATCGACGGTCTCGTCGAATACGCGGTCGAACTGCGCGACACGACCGGCCCCATCCCGAAGGTCGCCCGATCATGACCGACACCACCCCGCTCGACCCGTCGTCGACAGACGCCCCGCGCCTGCTGCGTGCCGATGCGCCGACCGTGCGCCCGCGCCGATTGCGTTCGACACCCGCGATGAGGCGCCTCGTGGCCGAGACCCGCGTGCAGCCCGCCGAGCTCATCCTGCCGATGTTCGTGCGCGAGGGCGGGGGCGAACCCGTCGCGATCTCGTCGATGCCCGGTGTCGAGCAGCACACCCTCGATTCGTTCCGCCGTGCCCTCGCGGATGCCGCGGCGGCGGGAATCGGCGGCGTCATGCTCTTCGGCGTTCCCGAGCACAAAGACGCCGTGGGCTCGGGGGCGACCGACCCCGACGGCATCCTCAACAGCGCGACGCGCGTGGCCGCTGCCGAGGTCGGCGACGCCCTCGTCGTGCAGACGGACCTGTGCCTCGACGAGTTCACCGATCACGGGCACTGCGGTGTGCTCGACGCGAGTGGGCGGGTCGACAACGACGCGACGCTCGAGCGCTATCGCGAGATGGCTCTCGTGCAAGCGGCGTCCGGTTCCCAGCTTCTCGGGCTCAGCGGGATGATGGACGGTCAAGTCGCCGCGGTCCGCGCCGAACTCGACGACGCCGGGTTCATCGACACCGCCGTGCTGGCCTACTCGGGCAAGTACGCGTCGGCCTTCTACGGCCCGTTCCGGGAGGCCGTGCAGTCGTCGCTTGTCGGTGACCGCAAGAGCTACCAGCTCGACCCCGCCAACGCTCGCGAGGGCGTGCGCGAGGCGATGCTCGACATCGACGAGGGCGCCGACGTCGTCATGGTCAAGCCCGCCATGAGCTACCTCGACGTTCTCGCCGAGACGGCGGCACGCAGCGAGGTCCCGGTGTGGGCCTACCAGGTGTCGGGCGAGTACGCCGTGATCGAGGCCGCCGCGGCCAACGGGTGGATCGAGCGCCGCCGAGCGATCACCGAGTCGGTCGTGAGCATCCGTCGGGCCGGTGCCGACGCCGTACTGACCTACTGGGCCGTCGAACTCGCGCACTGGTTGCGCGAGACCGCGTGACCGCGGAGTCGACACACGCTGTGACGCCCGAATCCGTGACGAAAGAGGATGCGACCATGACCGCGACCAACGAGCACTATTTCACCCGCGCGAAGCACTCGATTCCGGGCGGGGTCAACTCGCCCGTGCGCGCGTTCGGCTCGGTCGGCGGAACCCCGCGGTTCATGGTCTCGGCGCGCGGTCCGTACATCACGGATGCCGAGGGCCGCGACTACATCGACCTCGTCAACTCGTGGGGTCCCGCGATCCTCGGTCACGCCCACCCTCGTGTCATCGAAGCGGTGCAGGCGGCGGCGTCACGCGGGCTGTCGTTCGGAGCGTCGACGCCCGCCGAGACGGAGCTCGCCGAACTCGTGCGCGAACGCGTCTCGGTGCCCGAGTCGGTCGACGGTCCGCACCGGCACGCTGCCGCAGCCCCCGTCGAGAAGATCCGCCTCGTGTCGACGGGCACCGAGGCGACGATGACCGCCATCCGTCTGGCTCGGGGGTTCACGGGCCGCGATCTCCTCGTGAAGTTCGCCGGCCACTACCACGGGCACTCCGACGCGCTCCTCGCCGAAGCAGGTTCCGGTGTCGCGACGCTCGCTCTGCCGGGATCGGCCGGGGTCACCGCGGCCACCGCCGCGCAGACCCTCGTGCTCCCCTACAACGATCTCGACGCCGTGCGCGCGGTGTTCGCCGAGCACGGGCCGAACATCGCGGGCATCATCGTCGAGGCCGCGCCCGCGAACATGGGGGTCGTTCCCCCGAGTCGCGGTTTCAATCGGGCGCTCTCGCAGATCGCCCACGAGCACGGCGCGCTGCTCATCGTCGACGAGGTGCTCACCGGGTTCCGCGTGGGCTCGGCCGGATGGTGGGGGCTCGAGGCGGCGAGCATCGTGCCAGACGGTGGCGGCTGGACCCCCGACCTCGTCGCGTTCGGCAAGGTCATCGGCGGCGGCATGCCGCTCGCGGGTCTCGGTGGTCGTGCCGACGTCATGGACTTCCTCGCGCCGCTCGGTCCGGTCTACCAGGCGGGCACCCTGAGCGGAAACCCCGTGGCGGTCGCGGCCGGTATCGCGACGCTGCGGGCGGCCGATGCCGCCGTGTATGCGCGACTCGACGCGGTCGCCGACACCCTCTCGACCGAGGTCTCGTCCGCGCTCTCGGCGGAGGGCGTCGAGCACTCCGTTCAGCGCGCCGGAAACCTCTTCTCCTTCGCGTTCGCGGCCGACGCTCCGCGCGATTACGCCGCGGTCAAAGCGCAAGAGGGCTTTCGCTACCCGCCGTTCTTCCACGCCATGCTCTCGGCGGGGGTGTCGCTTCCGCCGTCAGTGTTCGAGGCCTGGTTCGTGAGCGCGGCGCACGACGACGAGATCGTGTCTCGCATCGTCGAGGCCGTTCCCGCGGCCGCGAAGGCCGCGGCAGCGGCGACTCCCCCCGCATAGCGCCGGAGGCACACTCAAGCAGACTCAGGCGCGCACGTCGACGACCGTGCGGCCCCGCACGCGCCCCGCAAGAATCTGCTCGGCGAGCTGGGGCGCGTCGGCGAGCGGAATCGTGGTCGTCATCTCGTCGAGCGTCGTGGCGTCGAGGTCGCTCGCGAGGCGCTCCCACGCCTCGGTGCGCGCGGAGGTCGGGGCGAACACCGAGTTGATGCCCGCGAGGGTCACCCCGCGCAGGATGAACGGCATGACCGTCGTGGGCAGGTCTGCTCCGCCCGCGAGCCCGCACGCCGCGACGACCCCGCCGTGGCGCGTCTGCGCGAGCACGCTCGCGAGAGTCGTCGACCCCACCGAGTCGACCGCGCCCGCCCATCGCTGCGACTGCAGGGGTTTGCCCGAGGCCGCCAGTTCGTCGCGGTCGAGGATGTCGCTCGCACCGAGCGCGCGCAAGTACTCGCCGTGCTCGCTCCCTCGCCCTGTCGCGGCGACGACGGTGTGGCCCGAGCGCGCGAGCAGCGCTATCGCGATCGAACCGACGCCCCCCGCTGCACCGCTGACGACGACATCGCCGTCGGAGCGCGCATCCACGCCGCCGTTCTCCAGCGCGAGCACGGCGAGCATGGCCGTGAAACCCGCCGTGCCGATCGCGGCAGCACGGGAAGCGGTCAGATGGTCCGGCAGACGCACGAGCCACTCCGAGCGCACTCTGGCGCGCTCGCTCAGGCCGCCGTCATGGGTCTCGCCGATGCCCCACCCCGTGACGATCACCCGGTCGCCCGCGCTCCACTCGGGTGAGGCGGATGCCGCGACAGTGCCGACGAGGTCGATGCCGGGGATGAGCGGGTAGTCCTTGATCACGCCGGGCTTGCCCGCGAGCGCGAGGCCGTCTTTGAAGTTGACGCTCGAGAACTCGACGTCGACCGTGACGTCGCCCGGCATGAGGTCGTCGTCGGTCAGTTCGACGAGTCGCGTGACGGGAGCGGTGCCGGATGTCTCTACTCTGAGTGCGCGGAACATGGGTTCACGCTACCCGCCGGGGTGAGCGAGGCGATCCGCGCGACGCGAGGCGAGAGGGGAGGCACGGTGCGGATTGCGATCGTGGGTGCGGCCCTCCTGCTCGTCGGCGCCGTCGCCGTCGCCACGGGCGCTCTCGGCATCGACGAGCTCGGCGTGCTCGCCGGGCGCACGTGGCCGATCCTCCTGTTCGTCGTCGCCATCACGATCACGGCCGAGCTCGCGAACGAAGCCGGAGTCTTCGACGTCGTGGCGGGCAGGCTCGCCCGCTGGGGCGCGGGCCGGGGTGTGCTGCTGTGGCTGCTCGTCGTCGCCTTCGCGACCCTCAGCACGGTGTTCCTCTCGCTCGACACGACGGCGGTGCTCCTCACGCCGATCGTCGTGCTGCTCGCGCAGCGCGCGGGCCTCGACCCGATCCCGTTCGCGCTCACGACGGTGTGGCTCGCCAACACCGGATCGCTCCTCCTTCCGGTCTCGAACCTCACGAACCTGCTCGCCGAGCACGAGCTCTCCGCTCTCGGTGTCGCGAGCGGCCCCCTCGAGTTCGCCGCGCTCACGTGGGCGCCCGCCCTGTGCGCGATCGTGGTCCCCGTGCTCGTGATCGCCGTCGTGTATCGCCGACGCCTCGTGCAGCGCTACACCCTCGACGGGCCTCGGCCGGTCGCCGACCGCGTGCTCTTCGTGTGGGCGTCGGTCGTGACGGGCGCCCTCGTGCCCATGCTCGTCACTCCCGTGCCGGTGTGGGCGTCGGCATCCGTCGCCGCGGCGATCCTCACGATCGTCTTCGCGGTGCGGCGTCGGCGCGCGCTCCGCTTCGCACTCGTGCCGTGGCGACTCGTGGTCTTCGCCTCGGGGCTCTTCGTGGTCGTCGAAGCGGCGCACTCCCTCGCGATCACCGATGTGCTCGGCGTGCTCGCGGGAACAGGCGAGGCGACCGACGATCTCCTGCGTCTCGCCGGGGTGAGCGCCGTGAGCGCCAACCTCGTCAACAACCTCCCCGCGTACCTCGCGCTCGAACCGTTCGCCGGGTCTGCCGACCGGCTCGTCGCGGTGCTCGTGGGGGTGGGAGCCGGACCGCTGCTGACCCCGTGGGCGTCACTCGCGACGCTCTTGTGGCACGACCGCGTGCGCGCCCTCGGCGTGGAGGTCTCGTGGTGGCGCTACGCCGCTCTCGGTCTCGTCGTCGCGCCGCTCACCGTGGTCGCGGCGACGCTCGTGATCGCCTAGCCGAAGAGGATCGCGGCCTCGTCGTAGCGGTCCTGCGGCACGGTGTTGAGCTTGCCGAGGGCGTCTTCGAACGCCACGTGGGTGATCGAGGTTCCGCTGAGCGACACCATGCGGCCCCACCGCCCGTGGATGACGGAGTCGACCGCGGCCATGCCGTAGCGCGTCGCGAGAACCCTGTCGTATGCCGTGGGGGTTCCGCCGCGCTGGATATGGCCGAGGGTCGTCGCGCGCGTCTCGATGCCGACGCGCTCTTCGATGATGGGGGCGAGCAGCTCGCCGACACCGCCGAGGCGCGGACGCCCGAAGGCGTCGAGGCCGCGCTCGGAGTGCGGGTCGTCCATCGAGTCGAGGTGGAAGCCCTCGGCGACGACGACGAGCGGCGCGCGCCCGCGGTCTTTGACCGATTGCACCCACTCGCAGATCTGGTCGATGGAGGTCTTCTGCTCGGGGATGAGGATGAGGTGCGCGCCCGCGGCCATGCCCGAGTGCAAGGCGATCCAGCCGACGTGACGACCCATGACCTCGGCGACCATGCAGCGTCCGTGCGAATCGCCCGTCGTGCGCAAGCGGTCCATCGCGTCGGTCGCGATCGACACGGCGGTGTCGAATCCGAAGG
The DNA here is from genome assembly GCF_046599635.1 of Marisediminicola sp. LYQ134. NCBI lineage: Bacteria > Bacillati > Actinomycetota > Actinomycetes > Micrococcales > Microbacteriaceae > Marisediminicola > Marisediminicola sp. LYQ134. The sequence goes on along the minus strand of NZ_JBKIWP010000002.1, from coordinate 245,453 downwards.
TGTAGTCGGTGGCCGAGAGGTCGTTGTCGACCGTCTTCGGCACCCCGACGATTTTGATTCCCGCGTCGGTGAGGCGCTTCGCTGCCGCGAGGGTGCCCTCGCCGCCGATCGCGATCATCGAGTCGATGCCGAGGCGCTCCATGTTCTCTTTGATGCGCTCGGCGCCGCCGTCACCCTCGAAGGGGTTGGTGCGCGAGGTGCCGAGGATCGTGCCGCCCTGCTTCGAGATGCCCTGGATGTCTCGGCGTTCGAGGGGCATGACGTCGCCCTGGACGACTCCGCGCCATCCGTCGCGGAAGCCCACGAACTCCTTGTTGTAGATCTGGGTTCCTTTGAGGACGGCTCCGCGGATGACCGCGTTGAGTCCTGGGCAGTCGCCGCCGCTGGTGAGGATTCCGATGCTCATGACACCATCATGGTGTTTGGCGGGGGGCGCGGGCGAATTACGGCGGTCTTCCTCCTCCCCGGATAGGGGGTGCGCCCTGGCGAGGAATTTTTACCTGGGAAAGCGCTGGGCCACTAGGGTTAAATCTCACGATCGATTCGGGGCCGTCGGCCTCTATTCAAGGAGAGCCACATGACTGACCACAACGGAACCCCTGTGCCGCCCGCAGGCGACCCCGCCGCGGCGCCCGCAGCGCCCAACCAGTACTCGAATGCCCCCGCGACCGGCGAAGACCCCGGCAAGACCCTCGGCATCGTCGGTCTCGTTCTGGCGTTCGTCTTCACTCTCGCCGGCCTCATCGTGAGCATCATCGCCGCGCGCAAGTCGAAGGCCGCGGGCTTCAAGAACACCCCCGCGAAGGTCGGAATCATCCTCTCGATCGTCTTCCTCGTGCTCGGCGTGATCTTCTTCGTGCTCGCCCTCACGGCCGGGTTCTTCGCCTTCGACGCGCTCGCCGAGGCGTGCGAGGGTCTCCCCGCCGGCCAGTACGAGACGGTCGACGGCCAGGAAGTCACCTGCCCGTAGTTCTGCGCCCGCAGTTCTCTGCACCACGTCGAACGCCCCGAGCCTCAGCGGCTCGGGGCGTTTCGTCGTTGAAGGCCTAGAGCGTCACGGTGTCGTTGTCGCCGATGTCGGGCTGGCCTCCCGTGACCGCGGCCTTCGCGACCTTGAAGAGCACGACGGGTTTGGGGTCGTTCGTCGCCCAGTACTCCGCCGTGTCGGCGTGCACGCGCAGGAGCGCCACGGAGTCGTCGCGGCCCTCGGGAAACCACGCTTCGGCCTGAGTGGTCCACAGGGCGTCGATCTTCGCCTCGTCGCGCACGATCGACGCGGTGCCGGCGATGGACAAATAGCCCTTACCCGACTCGAAGGCGGCGTTGACCTGGTCGTCGGCTTCGATCTCGTCGGTCTTGTCTGAGGGGTAGTGGGTGAAGAACCACAGGTCGCCGTCGAAGCCCTCCCCCTGCACGGCGAGAGGGCGGCTCACGAGTTGACCCTCGGAGTTGCGGGTGGTGAGGATGGCCGTCTTCGCCGCGTCGACGATCTTGGCGATGGTCTCGAATTGCTCTGTCGTAGCTGTCATGGGCCGACGGTACGCGCCGACCCTGCGTGCGGGCTAGGGGGTGCCCGGGGTCGACACGACGTCGGTGACCACACCGCGCACGAGGATGCTGCACCACCCGGCGGCGACGAGGGGCAGGTCGTGACCACCGGGGTGCGTTCGCGCCGTCACGGTCGCATGGCGCGCCGCGAGGGCCGAGGCTCGACCGGGCACCGGAACCGGGTCGTCGGTGCCGTTCACAAGGTGCACGGGTACTCCGCCGGCGGCGAGCGCGTCGAGCGCCTCGATCCAGGTGCGACCGGCGACGAGCTCGTCGAACGCCGAGATGTAGGCGGGCCACGTGTGCTGCACGCCGGCGGCCGCGACCGGGATGGGAAGGGTGGGGTTGCCGACCACCGCGATGGCGGCGGCCGCTCGTCGATGGGCACACATCCAGGCACACACCCTCTCGGCCAGCGGGCCGTTCGAGAGAAGCCGCTCGAACCACCCCATGGACCCGACTCTCTCCCGTGCCTCGTCGCGTGTCTCGTAGAGCGGAGCGTCGAAAGCGACGACCGCGCGAGCGCGGGGGTCGACCGCCGCCCACTGGATGGCGAGCGAGGCCCCCATCGAGTGGCCCGCGACGATCACGGGGCGATCGTCGAACCCGAGGGCGTCGAGTGTCGCCGAGATGGCGGCGAGGTGGTGCTCCCGTGACCCGTCGAAGCTATCGCTCAGCGGGTGGTCGCGTGACGTTCCGAAACCGAGGGGGTCGAGAGCGACGACGGTCGCGACGTCGGCGAGGGTGTTCCACGCCTCACCGAAGAACCGCTCGCTCGCGGCGATCCCGGGGAGCAGGACGACCACGGTGTCACCGGATCCGAACACCCTCGAGCCGAGGGCAGTGCCGTGACCCGTGGAGTGGGCCGTGCCGTGGATGGCGACGACTCGTCCCGCTCCGCGCCGCCACAGTCGCACCCTCGGAGAGGTGGCGTGGAGCGCCGCCCACGCCGCCGCCGCCACGACCGCTGCGGCCGCGGTCGTGGCTGCCGCGGCCGTCGCCGTCGGTCGCCTCGCCCGCCGTCGCGTGTGCGTCATGACGTCAGAGTAGTTCGCGACGGCAGACGCACCAGGGGGTTATCTCGCCGGCATCCTGTGCGTATCGTCGAAGCACCGACCGTGTGCCGACACAGGCCCGACCTCTGAGGAGTTACCGATGACGCTCATCTCCCGCATGCTCGACACCTACCCGAAAGACCGCCCCGCCATCGACGGAGCCCTTCTCGCCGAGTGCATCCAGGCGTGTCTCGACTGTTCGGCAGTCTGTGCGGCGTGTGCGGATGCCTGCCTCGCCGAAGACATGGTCGCCGACCTCGTCGAGTGCATCAGCACAGACCTGCAGTGCGCCGACATCTGTGCGACGACCGCGCGGGTCCTCTCGCGCTCGACCGGGTTCGACGCGGACATCGTGCGCGCGCTCGTGGAGGCATGCCGGGTCGCGTGCGCGAAGTGCGCCGACGATTGCGAGCAACACGCCGACATGCACGAGCACTGCGCCGTCTGCGCCGAAGCGTGCCGCCGGTGCGAGTCAGCGTGTGCTGCTGTGCTCGCCGCTCTCGCCTGAGGCGCCGCGCACGATCTCGAGCGCCTCGCGGTGTTCGGGGCACGCGGCGACGCTCGCATGCTCGCCGCACGCGACCATCTGCACGCGACACGACAGGTCGCGGCAGTTGACGGTGGTCTTCGAGGGTGCCTCGCACACGAAGCAGCGGCCGACGACGGCCGCGTCATCCGTGAAGTCCATCGAGAGCCGCTCGTCGAAGACGTAGAGCGACCCCTTCCAGAGGCCCGAGTCGCCGTAGCGCTCGCCGTAGCGCACGATGCCGCCATCGAGTTGGTAGACCTCCGAGAAGCCGCGCGCGATCATGAGCGAGCTGAGCACTTCGCAGCGGATGCCGCCCGTGCAGTAGGTCACGATGGGCGAGTTCTTGAGATGGTCGTAGCGCCCGCTGTCGAGTTCGGCGACGAATTCGCGCGTGGTCGAGACATCCGGGATCACGGCGTTCTCGAAGTGACCGATCTCGGCCTCGATGCGGTTGCGGCCGTCGAAGAAGGTGACGTCTTTCTCGGCGACGAGCTCGTGCAGCTGCTCGGGGCTCACGCGTGTGCCTCCACCGACGACGCCGCTCTCGTCGACCGCGACCTCGTGCGGGGCGCCGAAGCTCACGAGCTCGTCGCGCACGCGCACGCTCAGCCGGGGGAAGTCGTCGCCGATGCCCTCGCTCCACTTGACGTCGATGTCGCGGAACGGGGCGTACTCGCGGGTCGTGCGCACGTAGCGCTTGACGTCGCGGAGTTCGCCGCCGACGGTCGCGTTGATGCCGTGCTTCGAGATGAGGATGCGGCCGCGCAACCCGAGCGACGCGCACAGATCGCGCTGCCACAGGCGCACGGCATCGGGGTCGGCGAGCGGGGCGAAGGCGTAGAACAGGATGATCTTCGGCACGGCCACCGCACCACACTACGTCGCGGGAGCCGGGCACCTCACCGAGCACACGTCGACGCACTCGGACGGATGTCGGGCTCCCGCGACACAATGGCAGCATGACCTCCTCCGGCGGCGCGGCGCACGATCCCGCAGCGGTGCCGAGGTCGGCCTCACGCACGTGGGCGACACCCCGGCCGGTCGATCTCGCGCTCACCCTGCGGCCGCTCAGTCGCGGGCGATCCGACCCGACCATGCGGTGGGTGGGGTCGGGAGTGTGGCGCACGCTGCGCACGGTCGACGGCACCGCGACCCTGCACCTCGAGGTCGATCGCGGCGCGGGGGCCGTGCGCGCGAGCGCGTGGGGGGCCGGGTGCGACGCGGCGCTCGACCTCGTTCCGGGGATGGTCGGCGAAGGCGACGACGACGACGGCTTCGACGTGAGCGCCCACCCCTTCCTCCATGATGCTCGGCGCCGCAGCCCCGGTCTGCGGCTCGTGCGCGTGGGGCTCGTGTTCGAGATGCTCGTGCCCGCGATCCTCGAGCAGAAGGTCACGACGGTGGAGGCGCGGCGCGCGTGGCGCACCCTCGTGGCCCAGCACGGGGAGGCCGCCCCGGGCCCCGCGCCGGAGGGGATGCGTGTCGCGCCGTCCCCGCGCGCGTGGTCGCTCATCCCGTCGTGGGACTGGCACCGCGCGGGGGTCGACCCGCGGCGGTCGAGAACCGTGCTCGCCGCGGCATCCGTCGCCCCCGGCCTCGAGCGCACCCTCGCGCTCGGCCGGGGAGGGGAGGAGATCGCTCGAAAGATCCGTTCGGTTCCGGGGGTCGGCGTCTGGACGGCCGCCGAGACGACCCAGCGTTCACACGGCGACCCAGACGCGGTGAGCGTCGGCGACTACCACTTGCCCGCCCTCGTGGGCTGGGCTCTTGTCGGCGAGCCCGTCGACGACGACGGCATGCTCGAGCTCCTCGAGCCGTGGCGCGGTCACCGTCAGCGTGTCATGAGACTCATCGAGTCGAGCGGTTTCGCGAAGCCGAAGTTCGGGCCGCGCATGACGATCCAAGACCACCGCGCGCACTAGCGAGTCAGGAAGCCACCCGGGTGCGGTCGGCAGGATCGCGGATGTCTGCCCACACCGCGTCGAGTGAGATGTCGAGAGCGACAGCGATCGCCGCGATGGTCGGAAAGGCGGGGGTGGCGATGCGCCCCGTCTCGATCTTGCGCAGAGTCTCGGGCGAGACCCCCGCATCGAGAGCGACGTCGAGTATCGACCGGTCACCCCTCGCCTGGCGGAGCAGCGCTCCGAGCCTGCGACCTCTCTCGAGTTCGGCGGGGGAGAGTGGGAGCCTGACCATGGGGCGATCCTAGCCCGCGGCGACGCACCCGTGGCATGATCATGACGGTATAGTTGGGCCGGTATTGTTATAGGTCGGCGGAGGGCTGCTCATGATCGAGATCTTCACCCGGGCCGAGCTGGATCGTGCCCGCGTCGCCGGCGGCGTGGTGGGCGACATCCTGCAGGCGCTGAAGAACCGCATCGGTGTCGGCACCAACCTCCTCGACATCGACAGCTGGGCGAAAGCGCTCATCGGAGAGGCGGGCGCGCAATCCTGTTACGTCGATTACGCACCGTCGTTCGGCAACGGACCCTTCGGTCACTACATCTGCACCGCGGTCAATGACGCGGTGCTCCACGGCATGCCCCACGACTACTCCCTCGCCGATGGCGACCTGCTCACTCTCGACCTCGCGGTGACGAAGAACGGGATGGCGGCCGACTCCGCGATCAGCTTCGTCGTGGGTGCCTCGGTTGCGCGCGAGAGTCTCGACCTCATCGAGGTCACCGAGCGGGCGCTGGCGGCGGGAATCGCAGCGGCGGAGCCCGGTGCGCGCATCGGCGACATCTCGGCGGCGATCGGAGATGTGCTCTCCGGCGCGGGCTACGCCATCAATCTCGAGTACGGCGGACACGGCATCGGCTCGACGATGCATCAGGACCCCCACGTCTCGAACGACGGGCGCGCGGGTCGCGGATACCGACTCCGCCCCGGCCTGATGCTCGCACTCGAACCCTGGATCATGGCAGACACCGCCGAACTCGTGACCGACGCCGACGGGTGGACCCTTCGCAGTGCGACCGGAAGCCGAACCGCCCACAGCGAGCACACGATCGCGATCACGGACCGGGGAGCGGAGATCCTCACGCTCCCGACGAACCTCTCGGCGTGAACTCGCCCCAGACACGGAGCCGCGATCAGCGGAGCAGGATGTCGTCGAACGCAGCCAGCTCGAGGGGCGCGGGCAGCTCTCCACTCGAATCCGCGATGCCGCGCCGGGCGAAACGATCGACGCTCTCGAGCGCAGAGAGCTCGAAGCCGGTGAGCTCGGCGATCTGCGCGACGGCGACCTGGAACGTGCGGAAGGCTCCCGGTTCGGCGCCGTCATCCGCCCCCCGCCGGATGACGTCGTCGATGAGGTCGCTCTGGTCGAGTAGGTAGGCCGTGCTCGCGAGTTCGCCGTCTGCAAGCCACACGGCGATCTTCCAGAACAGCTGCGGGATGCGCACACCGCGGTACTCCCGGTCGGCCTCGTCGAAGACCGGTGCGGTCATGACCGTCAGTCGGCCTTCGGATGCCGCCGCCGTGCCGAGCAGGTAGTCCTCGAGTCCGAGCCACAGGTCCTTCGACTGGTTGAACGTGTTGACCTGCGGGGCGGCGTTGGCGTAACTGAAGGTGTCGCGATTGGCCCGCTCGGCGTCCGGACCCCACACGGGGTCCCGGCGCCGCACGAGGTGGCCGCGGTCGAAGTCGTTCGACGAATAGACGTCCGGCCCGGCCTGCTCGATCGCCGCGACCCTGTCGTCGAGAAACCAGTCGTCACCGCGGCTCACATCGCGCAGGAGCGCACCGTCGATGTTGACGGCCGTGAGTCGAGCGAGCCGGCGCTCGCGATCGAGCACGACCGTGAAGTGCGTGTAGTCGAGCGTCGCGAGGTCGTCGGGGCGCACGTCCGTCTCGGGCAGCTCGACGGCGACGCCGAGAAAGTCGGGGTCGTAGCCGAGGGGCACGGGGTGACTAGTCCTGTGCGCGCTCGGCGGAGGCGGGGTCGGTCGAAGCGGGCTCGTCTGCCGAGCCGAGGGGCTCGGGGAGGTCGCCGGCGTAGTCGGCGTTCTGCAGTTGCTCTTCGGCGACCCTCTTGGCTTCGGCGGCCTCGTCGGGGTCCCACGCCGCTGCGCCACCCTGGTTCGCGAACTGGTCGAATTGACCCATCTTCTTCTCCTCGTGGTGGCCGTGCTCGTCACCGGCGAGCCTACCGAGCGCGCTCGGGGGAGGCAAAGACGGCGGGGACGCCCCTAGGCTCGAGCTGATGGATGACTCCTCCTCCCCCCACGACTCCGGTGCGCGTCCACCCGACCGCCGCCGCCCGGTGAGCGTCTACGGGGTTGGGAGCGAACCCGACGCGCGCTTCTCGCTCGCCAACGAGCGCACCGCCCTCGCGTGGGTGCGCACGGGTCTCGCCCTCGTCGCGGGAGGTGTCGCGCTCTCGACTCTCGCCGCGTTCGCCGACCTCTCGGTGTTCATCGACATCGTCGCGATGCTCGCGTGCCTCTCGGGCGGCGCTCTCGCCGTGTCTGCGCTCTTCTCCTGGCGCCGGACCGAGCGCGCGCTGCGGCTCGACCTGCCGCTGCCCCCGCCGATCGCCCTCCCGTGGCTCATCGGCGGTGTTCTGATCGTGGCCGTCGCGCTCGCGGCATACGCGCTCATCGACGCCCTCGCGCGGTGACGCCGTGCGGCGGGTGACCGGATGACGCGCGACCCCGGGCTCCAACCGGAGCGCACGGCCCTCGCGTGGCAGCGCACGGGGCTCGCCGCCGCGGCGGTCAGCGTCGTGCTCGCGCTCGCCGCTCTGCGGGCGGATGCCGCGCCCGTGGCGCTGCTCGCGCTCGCGGTCACGTGCACGATCCTCGTCGTCGCCGTGCGCCGGTTTCCGACGGGCGCCGCACGGTCGAGGCCCGACGTCGATGAGCGAGCCCGCGGCGGCGCCCCCCGCAATTCGGCGTGGACCGCGCTCGTGACGATCGTCACGCTCGTGTGCGCGCTCGCGATCGTGGGTGTCGCCCTCGCCGCGACTCTCGCCGCGAGCATCCTGCTGACTCCCTGACTCCCTGACTCCCTGACTCCCTGACTCCCTGACTCGCTGGGGAGATCGCTCCGACGCCTCGAGACACGACCGCTTCCCATGCATACGCATATATAGTCGATCGCGTTCGGCTCGATATTCTCGGCGCCGACACAGGTCCCCACCGACAGAGTGGAACAGCGGCCGATCGTCACTCGCTGACGCGCGCCGCCCACGTCGAACCATCACACAAGGAGAATCTCCATGGCCCTTCGCATCGCGATCATCGTCGGAACCACCCGCCCCGGACGCAACGGCGCCGCCGTCGCCGACTGGGTGCTCGAGAACGCCGCCACGCGCGGCACCGCGGAGTACGAACTCGTCGACCTCGAGACGTTCGCGCTCCCGATGCTCGACGAGCCCGTTCCCGCTTCGATGGGCCAGTACGCGAACGCGCACACCCAGGCGTGGGCGGCCAAGATCGCGGAGTTCGACGGCTACGTCTTCGTGACGCCCGAGTACAACCACGCGACATCCGGCGCACTCAAGAACGCCCTCGATTTCATCTACGGCGAGTGGAACAACAAGGCCGTCGGTTTCGTCGGCTACGGCAGTGTCGGCGGCGTGCGCGCGGTCGAGAACCTGCGTCTCATCGCCGCAGAACTGCAGCTCGCCTCGGTGCGCTCGCAAGTGGCCCTGACCCTCGCCGACGACTTCGTCAACTACTCGGAGTTCACCCCGCGCGACTTCCAGGCGAGCACCCTCACCCCGATGCTCGACCAGCTCGAGGCCTGGTCGGGCGCGCTCGCCCCGCTGCGCGCGAGCTGAGCCTGGTGCGTCCGGAAGCGCCGCGTCAGGCGGCGCTTCCGGCGCGCACGCACGTGGTCCGCGTCGACCCGATGCGCTCGATCGAGCACTCGACGACCATCCCCGGCGCGAGGAACTCCTGCGGGTCGCGGCCGGCACCGACGCCCGCCGGCGTTCCCGTGAGGATGACGTCGCCGGGGGCGAGGCTCATGCACTGCGAGACGTACTCGACGATCTCGACGACACCGAAGAGCATGTCCGATGTCGACGACGACTGTTTCACCACGCCGTCCACTCGCGTTTCGATTCGCAGGTCCGGCTCGGTGCCGATCTCGTCGACAGTCACGAGCACGGGTCCGAGTGGAGTCGTGGCGTCGAAGGTCTTGCCCTGCAGAAACTGCGAGGTGCGCCGCTGCCAGTCGCGCACCGATACGTCGTTCGACACCGTGTAGCCGGCGATAGCGGCGCGCGCAGTCGCTGCATCCGCGTTCGACACGGCCGTGCCGATCACGATCGTGAGTTCGGCCTCCCAATCGGCCTGCTCCGAAACGGTGGGCAAGCGGATGTCGTCGCGCGCTCCGACGAGAGCCGTCGTGTACTTCGCGAACAGGGTCGGGTGGTCGAGCACCGTGTTTCCGAGCTCCGCGATGTGCCCGCGATAGTTCTGCCCGACACACACGATCTTGCCCGGGGTGACGATGAGCGGCGCGAGGTCGGCGCCGGCGAAATCGGGGCCGCGCTCACCCGTCGATGCGAGCGCTCCGAGGTCGACCCCCGACCGGAGGAGGTCTCCGACATCGGCGTGGTCGAGCAGCACGGTCGAGTCGCCGTCGACGATCGCCGCTCGGGTGGAGCCGTCGATGCGCAGGGTCGTGAGTCTCATGGGGCCAGTCTGACTGGCGAACGGTGGCCCGCAAACCCGGGACGGCGGGGTGGGCGACAGCGAACCCGTGGCCGGGAGGTTTAGGGTCGAGATCATGCCGAATGAGCTCGCTGGAGCGACAGTACGACCCCCCGATATCTCGTCTCAGACGATCGCGACCGTGCGCCGCTGGCTCGACGAGAGCGCGGATGTCGCGACCGACGCGTCGGCCGAACGGCTTGCGGGTGTGCTCAAGGATCCCCGCGGGCTCGACTTCACTCTCGGCTTCGTCGACCGCGTCGTGCGGCCCGAAGATCTGCGGGTGGCGGGAAAGAATCTCGAGGAGCTCTCGCGCGCGATCCCGAGGTTCCTGCCGTGGTACATGCGCTTCGCGATCCAGCTCGGCGGCGGATTCGCGCCCCTCATCCCGTGGCCGATCGTTCCGATCGCGCGTGCCGTGCTTCGTCGCATGGTGGGGCACCTCATCATCGACGCGACACCGACCAAGCTCGGGCCGGCGATCGAGAAGCTGCGCACCGACGGCGTGCGGCTCAACCTCAACCTCCTCGGCGAAGCCGTGCTCGGCGACGACGAGGCCGATCGCCGACTCGCGGGCACGCGCGAGCTCCTCGAACGAGACGACGTCGACTACGTGTCGATCAAGGTGTCGTCTGTCGCGAGCCAACTGTCGATGTGGGCGTTCGACGAGACCGTGACTCGCGTGGTCGAGCGGCTCACGCCGCTCTACGAGTTCGCGGCGTCGTCTCCGACCCCGAAGTTCATCAACCTCGACATGGAGGAGTTCCGCGACCTCGACCTCACGATCGCGGTCTTCGAACGCATCCTCGACAACCCGCGGCTCGTCGGTCTCGAGGCGGGCATCGTCTTGCAGGCCTACCTGCCCGACGCCCTCTCGGCACTCCAGGGGCTCACCGAGTGGGCGACCGCGCGGCGCGCTCGCGGCGGGGCGGGAATCAAGGTCAGGGTCGTGAAGGGCGCGAATCTCGCGATGGAGCACGTCGACTCCGAGATGCACCACTGGCCGCTCGCGACCTACTCGTCGAAGGTCGAGACCGACACCAACTACAAGCGCGTGCTCGACTGGGCTTTCACGCGCGAGCGCACCGATGCCGTGCGCATCGGGGTCGCGGGTCATAACCTCTTCGATGTCGCGTTCGCGTGGCTGCTCGCGAAACACCGCGGAGTCGAATCACGCATCGACTTCGAGATGCTTCTCGGCATGGCCACGGGTCAAGCGGATGCCGTGCGCCGCGATGTCGGCGGGCTCCTGCTCTACACGCCCGTCGTGCGCCCGACGGAGTTCGACTCCGCGATCTCGTATCTCGTGCGGAGGCTCGAAGAGAACGCGAGCACCGAGAACTTCATGTCGGGAGTCTTCGAACTGCGCACGTCGCCCGAGATCTTCGATCGGGAGGCCGAGAGGTTCCTCGAATCCCTGACGCGCCTCGAGCCGAGCGTGCCCGCATCCCACCGCGTGCAGAACCGGGCCCACCCCGCGGCCCCGGCTCCGGAGTCGTTCGCGAACACGGCGGACACCGACCCGGCCGTCGCCGCCAACCGGGCCTGGGCCGCGCGCATCCTCTCGAGGGTGCCGGGCTCCCGCCTCGGAGCGGATGTCGTCGAGTCCGCGCGCATCGACGACTCGACGAGTCTCGAGACCATCATCCGAAGCACTGCGGCGGCAGGGTCCGCGTGGGGGGAGCGTCGCGGCGAGACGCGCGCGAGGGTTCTCCGCGCCGCAGCCGACGGGCTCGAAGACGCTCGCGCCGACCTCATCGAGGTCATGGCGGCCGAGACCGGCAAGACCATCGCCGAGGGCGACGTCGAAGTGAGCGAAGCGATCGACTTCGCGCGCTACTACGCCGATCGCGCCGAAGACCTCGACAGGCTCGAGTCGGCGACGTTCGTGCCGTCGAAGCTCATCGTCGTGACGCCGCCCTGGAACTTCCCCGTCGCGATCCCCGCCGGGAGCGTTCTCGCGGCTCTCGCCTCGGGCTCGGGCGTCATCATCAAGCCGGCGCCGCAAGCCCGCCGCAGCGCTGCGGTCATGGTCTCCGCCCTGTGGGCGAGCGGGGTTCCGCGCGACATCCTCTCGTTCGTCGACATCGAGGAGGGCGACCTCGGGCGCGAACTCGTGGCTCACCCGCACGTCGACCGCGTGATCCTCACGGGCGGTTGGGAGACCGCCGCCCTCTTCCGCAGTTGGCGCCCCGACCTCCCCGTGCTCGCCGAGACGAGTGGCAAGAACGCGATCGTCGTGACTCCGAGCGCCGACCTCGACCTCGCTGTCGCCGATGTCGTGCGCAGCGCCTTCGGTCACGCGGGGCAGAAGTGCTCGGCCGCGTCTCTCGTGATCCTCGTCGGATCGGTCGCGCGATCGGAGCGGTTCCGCCGCCAGCTCGTCGACTCGGTGCGCACCCTGAGGGTCGGGTGGCCGCACGACGCGACGACCGTCATGGGTCCCGTCATCGAGGAGCCGTCGGGCAAACTCCTGGGCGCCCTGACCCGACTCGGAGAGGGGGAGACCTGGCTCGTCGAGCCGCGCAAGCTCGACACGTCTGGTCGCCTGTGGTCGCCGGGGGTGCGCGACGGCGTCGCACCGGGGAGCGAGTTCCACCGCACCGAGTACTTCGGTCCCGTGCTCGGCATCATGAGCGCCGCGAGCCTCGATGAGGCGATCGAGTTGCAGAACGCCTCCGACTACGGCCTCACCGCGGGCATCCACTCTCTCGACAGCGACGAGGTCGCGCAGTGGGCCGACGCCGTCGAAGCGGGAAATCTCTATGTCAACCGGGGGATCACCGGGGCGATCGTGCGCCGTCAGCCCTTCGGAGGCTGGAAGAGGTCGACCGTCGGCACGAGCGCGAAGGCGGGTGGCCCCAACTACCTGTTCACCCTCGGAGGCGTGGCGCCCGTGACCGCAGAGCCGTCGAGCTCCGTCGTGCTCTCGGGAGTGAGCGGTCGCGTCGCCCGCGTGATCGAGGCGGCGCAACCGGCGATGGACTTCGTCGAGTTCGATCGCGTGCGTGCGGCCGCGCGCAGCGACGAGAAGGCGTGGGCGACCGAGTTCGACGTCGAGCGGGACGTCTCGGCGATCCCGTCGGAGCGAAACGTGTTCCGCTACCGCCGTGCGCGCGTGACGGTGCGCCTCGCCGACGGCTCTGCTCCCGCCGACCTCGTGCGCATCCTCGCGGCGGCGACCCGCGCGCGCGCGACGGTCACGGTGAGTTCGGCGACACCCGTGGCCGCGGGGCTCGTGTCGCTCTTCCGTGCCGACGACACCCCGCTCGAGATCGACGACCTCGTCGTCGAGACCGACGCCGCCTTCGCCGTGCGCTTGCACGCGGGGGAGCTGCCCGAGCGCATCCGCCTCATCGGCGGATCGGCCTCCGACCTCGCCGCGGCCGTCGGCGGTTCGCCCGACGTCGCGATCTACGCCGGCCCCGTGACGACCGAGGGGCGCATCGAACTGCTGCCGTTCCTGCGGGAGCAATCGGTGAGCATCACCGCGCACCGGTTCGGCAACCCCTTCGCGGGAGCCCACGAGGTCTTGCCCGGCGACTTCGCCACGAGCGACTGACGCCCCGGTCGCAGACCACCGAGCACCGAAGACCGACCAGAACACGACGCCTGACGGGGACCCCATGGACTCGCTCGACCGCCACACCGACTACGGGTCGGAGCCTCTCGACGAGGCCGATGTCGGCACCGACCCGATGGCCACATTCCGGCGCTGGCTCGAGGATGCCGAGGCCCACGGCCTCTACGAGCCCAACGCGATGATTGTGAGCACGGTCGATGCCGGGGGAACGGTGAGCAGTCGCACGGTGCTGCTCAAGGGGCTCGACGCCACCGGCTTCGAGTTCGTGACCAACTACTCCTCGCGCAAGGGCCGCGCGCTGCTCGCGAACCCCGCGGTCTCGATCGTCTTCCCGTGGTTCTCGATGCAGCGACAAGTGGTCGTCGTTGGGCACGCGACACCCGCATCGGCGGACGTCAGTGACGCCTACTTCGCCGCTCGACCCCGAGGATCCCAGATCGCGGCGCTCGCGAGCGAGCAGTCGCAACCGATCACGAGCCGAGACGAACTCGAAGCACGAGTGCGCGAACTCGAGACCCGATTCGCCGGCGAGCGGCCCGTGCCGAGGCCCGAGGGGTGGGGCGCGTTCCGCGTGACGCCGAGCGAGATCGAGTTCTGGCACGGCCGCACGTCACGCCTGCACGATCGACTCCGGTTCACCGCGGAGGCCGGCGGGTGGCACCTCGAGAGGCTGCAGCCCTAGAGGTCGCCGACCGCGATCACGACGCGGTCGACGACATCCGCTCGTTCAGGGGGCGAGCAACTCCGGGTGGTGGATGGCGGCGACATCGGGGTGCGCGCGCAAGCGGCTCTTGAGGGCGTTCTCCCCGTAGGTCGAGAAGATCGGGTTCTGCGGGTCGACCGAGATTCCCGGAGCCTCGAGCCCGTCGGGGAGCGGGAGCACGGGGATGGTTCCGTCGAGGGCGGGGCTGTAGAAGAACGGGATCGAGATGCGGTCGTCTCCGATGCTCGGCGAGATCACGCGGTGCACGGTCGCCTTGAGGTAGCCGTTGGTCGCGACCTCGAGGAGCTCGCCGATGTTGACGACGAACGCGCCGTCGAGGGGCGGCGCGTCGATCCACTCCCCGTCCTTCTCGACCTGCAGACCGGCCTTGCCCTCCTCGACGTAGAGCAGGGTGAGCACGCCCGAGTCCTTGTGTGCGCCCACTCCCTGCTTCGGCTCGGGGTCGGACTTGCCCGGGTAGCGCACGATCTTGATGAGCGTCGACGAGTCGGTCGCGAAGGCGTCGTCGAAGACGTGCTCGTCGGCGCCGAGGGAGACGGCCCACGCGCGCATGAGTTTGAGGGCCACGGCGCTGAGCTCGTCGTGCCACCGGGTGATGTTCTGCTCGAGTTCGGGCAGGGCGGTCGGCCACTGGTTGGGCCCCTGGAGCACGAAGTAGTCGGGGGTTCCCGGCGCCTTCGGCACCGCGGCACGCTCGGGGCCGATGTCGATCTGCTCGCGCCAGTCGACCTTGCCCTGGGTCAGCTCGCCACCCACCCGCGTGTAGCCGCGGAAGTGCGGGCTCTGGAGGTTCTCGATCGCGAGCTTGTCGGCTTCGGGAAGGGCGAAGAACGAGCGCGCGGTGCTCATGACGCTCTCGACGAGATCGTCGGGCACCCCGTGACCCGTGAGATAGAAGAACCCGTAGTCGTGGGTCGCCTGTCGTAGTTCGGCACGGAAGGCGTCGGCTTCGGCCTCGCCGTCGTCGAGTCGGCTGAGGTCGAGAACCGGGAGGGTGAGAACGGAGGTGTCGGAGGCTGTCGTCATGGCTCCATTCTCAGCGACCGGTGTCGGGCATCCGCGAATATTACGCACCCACGGGCCGCATCATTCGGGCACCCCCCGAACTGGTGCCATGTGGGGCATTGTGCGGACACGGCTTGTCCCCCAAGCTTGATCCGGCGGAACTTCCCCCGGTTCCGCCCCCTCCACCGGATGCCCGATCCGCTGGATACAAGATTCGGTCGCGGGCACGAACCCGAAAGTCGTGCTCGCGGCCGCTTCTTTTCGAGTGGGTAGTGACTCCGAGCCAGGCCGGGTCAGGCCGCGATCAGACCGTCGCGGGCTCGGCGGCTGCGGGCTCGGGCAGCAGATGGAGCCCGGCCGGGGAGTCCGCAGACTTGACGAGCAGTTCGACCCAGCGGCGGTTCAGTTCCGGCTGCGCGGCGTCATCGAAGAGAAACTGCAGGGGAATCGAGTGGCTGATCCAGATCGTGGTGCGGCCGTACTCGCTCGAGTCGTCTCCGTGCCACGAGAACGCGAAGTTCTCCCGGCGTCGCAGCTTCGCGATCACCACGGCCTTCACGTGAGAGAGGGTGTTGTCGTCGATCGTGATCTCGGACCCCTGGGGACCGTAGATGAGCTTGCCCATGTTCATGCCTCTCTTCACGACCGCGGACGACAGGCCGTGACGTTACTTGGAATTATTCTAGATCAGCCGCTCACAGGGAATGATCGTTTTGCGACGAGCGGGCCGTCGCGTGTGCGCTCAGCGGCCACCCCGGGTTAACTCGACGCATGACCGTGCCCATCTCGATCGACCCGAAGTCGTCAGTGCCGCCGTTCGAACAGGTGCGCCTGTGCGTCGTCGACGCCGTGCGCGACGGGCGGATGCTCGCGGGGTCGAAACTCCCCACGGTGCGGCAGCTCGCGGCCGAGCTCGGTGTCGCGGTCAACACGGTCGCCAAGAGCTACCGTGCGCTCGAGAGCGACGGCGTCATCGTGACGCGGGGGCGGAGCGGCTCGTTCGTGGCCGCGCCCGGCGAGGGGAGCGCTCGTCTCGCGCACGAGGCATCCCTCGAATTCGCCCGCCGCATGCTGCACCTCGACGTCGAGGTCGACGACGCCGTCGCGCTCGTGCGCACGGCGTTCGACGCGGTGCGCCCCGGCGCGTGACTCGCGCGGCGACCCGCGGTCGACCTGACACAGTAGACACATGGCGACGCTTCCCGACGACTCGATAGCCCCGACGGGACACGTCGTGCACCGCGCGGTGAGCGGTGACGCCTACGCCTCGCTGCGACACCGGCCGACCCCGCGCACCGAGAGGGTCGCGCTCGGCAAGGCGATGCGCAAAGACGTGCCGCGGTCTACGCTCGGCGACTGGACGGCGCCGCACGATCGCGTCGACCCCATCGAGTCGATCATCCGCTCGCACGAGGGCAGGCTCGATCGACTCGTTCCGCTGCGAGTGGGGCGGATGCTCGCATCCCCCTACGGTTTTCTGCGCGGAAGCGCCGTCGTGATGGCCGAAGACCTCGCGGCGCTCCCCGCGACCGGCATCACGCCCGTCATCTGCGGCGACGCCCACGTGGGCAACTTCGGGTTCTACGCGTCGCCCGAGCGAGACCTCGTGATCGACCTCAACGACTTCGACGAAGCGCACCCGGGATCGTGGGAGTGGGATCTCCGGCGCCTCGCCGCGAGCATCTGGGTCGCCGGTCGGCAGAACGGCTTCAGCGAGGACCAGTGCGAAGCGGCCGTGCTGTCGTGCGTGGGGAGCTACCGCCATCAGATCGCCGACCTCTCGACGAAGCCGTTGCTCTCGCGATCGTTCGAGCGAGTGGATGTCGACGCCCTGCAATCCGTCATCACCGACGCCTCGCTTCACCGCGGTGTCGATAAGGCGGCGACGCGCGCGCGCAAGCGCACGAGCGACCGCGCCCTGCCGCGATTCGCGACCGAGGAGGGCGGCCGTCGCCGGATCGTCGAGGAGCCCCCGCTCATCACCCACCTCGACGACGACGACGCCGACGTGCTCGCGGCGGGACTCGACGAATACCTCGAGACGCTCACCCCGCACTGGCGGCGCGTCGTCGGGGGATACACGCTCGTTGATTTCGCCCACAAGGTCGTCGGCGTCGGAAGCGTCGGGCTGCGGGCCTACGTCGCGCTGTGCGAGGGCAGCAGTCCCGACGACGTGATCTTCTTGCAGCTCAAGCAAGCGCGCCGCTCGGTCGTCGCGCCCCACGTGCACGGCGATTCGGCGTGGCACGCCCACCAGGGTCAGCGCGTCGTCGAATACCAGCAGGCGCTGCAGACGGTGAGTGACCCCCTGCTCGGGTGGACGACGGTCGCCGGACGCCAGTATTACGTGCGCCAGTTCCGCAACATGAAGGGCACCGTGCCGATCGACAGCATCGGGGCCGCGGGCATGACCGACTACGTCGCGGTGTGCGGGCGGCTGCTCGCCAAGGGTCACGCGCGCACGAGCGGAGCGTCGATGATCGCCGGATACCTCGGCGGGAGCGCCAAGGCGGATGTCGCTTTCGCCCGATTCGCGAAGCTCTACGCCGACCAGACCGAGCGGGACCACTCCGCTCTCGTCGACGCGGTGCGCCTCGGCCGATTGCCGTCCGAAGCCTGACGATCGACCGCGTGTCGACCGAATGCCTCACGCTCGGGGCGAAACGACAGACGGCCCCCGCTCGGGAGCGGGGGCCGTCGAACTGATCGGGTGTCTACGCGGGTCCGCCCGAGACGGTGTCTTCGCCCGACTCCGCCTCGCCGTGGCCGGAGCCGTCGACGACATCCTCGTTCTTGCCGGTGTCTGTCGAGCTGTCGTCGTGCTTCGACGGGTCGAGGGCGTCTGAGCCGGTCGAGCCGCCGGTGCTGTCGGTCGCGGTGGTGTCGGTGGGGTCGCTCGCGTTGTCAGTCATAGCGCCCACCGTACGCGTGACCGCGCCCTCGGGAAACGGCCTTGACAGCGTGCCCGAACGCTAGATCGTGGCGACCGAGCCCGAGTCGACGCGGTAGTTCGACCCGTTCACGAAGCTCGCGCGATCGGAGCACAGGAACGCGATGACGCTCGCGACCTCTTCGGCCTCGCCGCGGCGCCCGAGCTCCATGTAGGGGCGCTCGTCGCTCAAGAACGACTCGATCGCCTCGTCGACCGAGGTGCCGAGCTCCTTCGAGCGCTTCTCCATCATCGCGTCGGTCATGGGTGTGCGGATGAAGGCGGGCGAGACCGCGTTCACGAGCAGACCCTCCGACGCGTAGCTGCGGGAGAGCCCCTTCATGAGGGCGAGCACTCCCGCTTTCGCCGAGCAGTAGGGGATCTCGTCGTCGTAGGGCTGCACGGCGTCCTCCGACGCGAGCAGCACGATGCGCCCCCATCCGCCCGTGCGCAGGGCGGGCAGGAAAGCGCTGACGAGACGCACCGGACCCATGAGGTCGACCTCGATGGTCTTCGTCCAGCCTTCGTCGTCGATCTCGTGGAAGAGCCCCTGGGCGCCCGTGATGCCCGCAGACTGCACGAGGATGTCGATCTCTCCCACGGCGCCCTCGACGCTCGACCGCAGTGACGCGATGGAGTCGACGCTCGTGACATCGGCCGCGAAGGCGAAGAGCTTCCCCTCCGCTGAGTCGAGCTTCGCGGCGGCGTCGTCGAGGCTCGACTGGTCGAGGTCGGTCACGACGACGGTCGCGCCCTCCTCGAGGAGCAAGCGGGCCGTGTGCCAGCCGATGCCCGAGTCTGCGCCGCTCACGAGGGCGGTGCGTCCACTGATTCCGAGATCCATCTCGTGCTCCTTAGTTGGGGGGATGTGCTCACCGTAGGCTTCCCCGATGACAAACCCCGTGAGCGTTCCCCGACTGTTCCGTGACAGCGCCGCCATCCTCGGCGAGAGCATCGTGTGGGATGCCGCCGCGAACGCCGTGCTGTGGTGCGACATCACGGCGGGCACGCTCCATCGCAGCCCGATCGACGGCCCCGTCGACGGCAGCGCCGACGAGGTCGTGAGGGTGCCCCCACCGCTCGCGTCGTTCCACCCCGCCGCGGGCGGGGGCTTGGTCGCGTCACTCGGCGACCGAGTGGTGCTGCTCGACGACGCGGGGGTCGTCGTGCGAGAGGTTGCGCGCATCGAGCACGCCCACGGCGGGATGCGGCTCAACGAGGGCAAGGCCGACCCCTCCGGTCGCTGGATCACCGGGTCGATGGACTTCGCCGGAACCCCCGACGGCGCGTTCTACTCGGTCGGGGTCGGGGGTGACGTGCGGGTGCTGCGCGGCGGCTTCGGCACCGCGAACGGCATCGACTTCAGCGACGACGGTTCACGCATCTTCTTCACCGACACCGCGGTGAGCACGATCTACGTGGGCGACTACTCGGTCGCGGGGGAGATCGGCGATGTCGAGCCCTTCCATCAGGGGGAGCCGCACGACGGGTTGACCCTCGATGTCGAGGGATATGTCTGGAGCGGCCTCTACGGGGAGGGGCGAGTCGTGCGCTACACCCCCGACGGCGTCGAGGATCTCGTCGTCGCACTCCCGGTGCCGAACATCACGTCCGTCGCCTTCGGGGGCGCCGACCTCTCGACCCTCTTCGTGGCGAGCGCCCGGGAGAACCTCACCGAAGAGCAGTTGCGCGAGCATCCGCTCTCGGGCGGGGTCTTCGCGATCGATACCGGAACACACGGCAGACACCCACATTCGTTTGGTTGAGTGGTTGCTGAGCAGATCTCGTGAGCGGGCACTGCGCTCGCTGAATGAAGCGCGTGCACGGTTCGCCCTCTGACTCCCCGACTCCCTCCCCGACCGACAACAAGAGAAGAAAAGAGAACACCATGGCTCAAGTCATCGAGACCGTCGACGTCAACGTTCCCGTGAGCGTCGCTTACAACCAGTGGACCCAGTTCGAGACCTTCCCGCACTTCCTCAGCTACGTCGACTCGATCACCCAGATCGACGACACCCACACGCACTGGAAGATCAAGATCGCGGGCGCCGAGCGCGAGTTCGACGCGACGATCACCGAGCAGCACCCCGACGAGCGCGTCGCGTGGAACAGTGTCGGCGGCGAAGAGAACCACGCCGGCGTGGTCACGTTCCACCGCCTCAGCGACACGACCTCGCGCGTGACCGTGCAGCTCGATTGGGAGGCCGAGGGTTTCCTCGAGAAGGTCGGCGCCGTCTTCGGTGTCGACGACCACGTCATCAAGTCCGACCTCAAGAACTTCAAGAAGTTCATCGAGGATGCCCCCGCCCCCACCGGCGAGTGGCGCGGCGACGTCTCCCACTAGACACACCAGACAGGCCCCGTCCGTTCCGGTGGATCCCGGCGCGGGCGGGGCCTTCTCCTTTCGCCCTCCCCCATCCGCCGTTGCAACCGGCCCCGCCGGTCGAGGAGCACGAGTGATATCAGAGACAACCCCCGCCGCCGCGTCATCCGATCGCGCGGGGTCGGCCGACCGGGTCGACGGCTACGCCGACCTGCGGTCATACGCGGCCATCGGTGACGGGCGCACGGTCGCGCTCATCGCGACCGACGGGGCGGTCGACTGGTTTCCCACCCCCAACCTCACCGACCCTCCCGTGTTCGCGGCGATCCTCGATGCGCCGCACGGCGGACGCATCGAGTTGCGCCCCGTCGACGATTTCCGCGTCGAGAGGCGCTACCTGCCCGGAACCAACGTGCTCGAGACGACGTTCGCGACCGACTCCGGAACCGTGCGCGTGACCGACGCTCTCGTCACGGGAGTGGCGGGGCGGTTGCCGTGGTCCGAACTCGCGCGACGGATCGAGGGCGTCGACGGCGAGGTCGCGATGCGCTGGACCGTGGCCCCCGGCACCGCCTTCAAGGCGGCTTCCCCCTGGGTGCAGACCACGGTGCACGGTCCGATCATCCGCGTCGACGGCGTCATGCTCGGCGTGCGCGGTCTCGACCATGGCCCGTTCGAGCCCGAGCCGCAGAGCGTGAGCGGAGCCTTCACGACCTCCCCGCAATCGCGCCACCTCGTCGTTCTCGCCGCGACGAAAGACGAGCCGCTCCGCATGCTCACGCCCGAGATCGTCGACGAGGGCATCGACCGCACCGTCGACAACTGGACGTTCTGGTCGAGAGAGTTCTCCTACGAGGGGGCATGGCCCGACGCCGTGCACCGCAGCGCCCTCGCGCTCAAGCTCCTCATCCACAGCCCCACGGGGTCGATCGCGGCAGCGGGCACGACATCGCTCCCGGAGTCCCACACCGCGGAGAAGAACTGGGACTACCGGTACGCGTGGGTTCGCGACCTCGCCTACACGGCGCACGCGCTCATCCGCTTCGGTCTGCGGGAGGAGACCCACGCCGCGGTGTCGTGGATGCTCACGACCATCCGCCGGCACGGCCCCGAACTCTACGTCTTCTACTCCCTCGACGGCGAGGTTCCCGAGGGGTCGTCGTATCCGGAGGTTCCGGGATGGCGCGACCACGGTCCCGTCACCGTCGGGAACGACGCTCAGGGGCAGCTCCAGCTCGGAATCTACGGCGACCTCTTCGACCTCATGAGGTTGTACGTCGACGACGGCAACGTGCTCGACGCCGAGACCGGCCGGTTGCTCGCCTCCGTCGCCGACCGCACGTGCGACACGTGGCAGCAGAGCGACGCGGGTATCTGGGAGCTCCCCGAGGAGCGGCACTACACGTCGTCGAAGATGGGATGCTGGCAAGCCCTCGACGCGGCGGTGCACCTGTGCGAGCTCGGCCAGATTCCCGGAGGCTCGGAGCGCTGGGTCGCCGAGCGCGACCGCATCGCCGCGTGGATCCACGAGCACGGATGGTCGGAATCACGCCAGGCCTACACGATGTATCCGGGTAGTGACGAGCTCGACGCCTCCGTGCTCCTGCACGCGCCGAGCGGTTTCGACCGCGGGGAGCGCATGTCGAAGACGATCGACACGATCGCGAGAGAACTCGGGCGCGGGTCGCTCGTCTACCGCTACTCGGGGATGCAGCACGAGGAGGGGACCTTCGTCGCGTGCGCGTTCTGGCTCGCCTCCGCGCTCGCGTGCGTCGGTCGCCTCGACGAGGCCGTCTCCCGCATGGACGACCTCATCGGTCTCGCGAACGACGTGGGCCTCTACTCCGAGATGATCGACGCCGAGACCGGCGAGTTCCTCGGCAACCTGCCCCAGGGGCTCAGCCACATCGCGCTCATCAACGCCGTGATCACGATCGAGGAGATCCGCGAGGATCGCGAGCGCGAACGCGGCGACGGCGAACGCTGACAGTCCGCTTCGGGCCCGCGGAATTCGCAGTTTGCGGGCGTATCGTGGCGACACCATCCCCCGCTCGGCAGGGTCGCTCAGGAGTGCGCAGTCATGACAAGAAAATGGACCAAATGGGTGCCGGCAGCCGCCGTGCCCGCAATCATCGCGGCCGGCGTGATCGTCGCCCCTCTCGGTGCGACGGCAGCGGGCGATCTGCCGGAGAAGTCTCCTCGGGAACTCCTCGACTTCGCGGCGGCGGCCGACGTCGACGCGTTCGCGGGAACCGTCGAGCAGACCTCGGAGCTCGGCTTGCCCGAACTCTCCGCTCTCGGATCGACCGACTCTCCCGACGCGACGGGGTCCGATAGCGACCTCGCCTCGATGCTCGACCTCGCGACGGGAAGCCACACGGCTCGCGTGTGGGTCGACGGCGCCGAGCGCGCGCGACTCCAGGTGCTCGATCCTCTCGCCGAGCGCAACCTCATCCGCTCCGGTGACGACGTGTGGTTCTACAGCTCGACTGATCAGACCGCCACACACGTGACCCTCCCCGACGTGCCCGAGGGGGTCGCGGCAGACGCCCGGGCCGCGAAGGAGCGGTACATCGAGAGCCTCGATCGCTCTCCCGCCGAACTCGCCGACGAGCTCTACGCAGCAGTGGACGAGTCGACCGAGATCTCGGTCGGTAGCGAGTCCGAGGTCGCCGGGCGCGCGGCGTACGAGCTGCGACTCGACCCCGACGACGCCGACACTCTCGTCGACTCCGTGTCGGTCTCGATCGACGCCGAGACGGGCCTCGCGCTCGCCGTCGAGGTTCGGGCGGTCGGTGCCGCCGATCCCGTGTTCCGCTCGGCATTCACCGAGATCACCCTCGAGACCCCCGACGCCTCCGTCTTCGAGTTCACTCCACCGGAGGGTGCGACCGTGACCGAGAAGGCTCTGCCGACCGGGCCATCCGGCGACCGGGCGGTGCCCGAGACGGGTGGCGACGAGAGTGGCGCCCCCACCGTGATCGGTTCGGGATGGTCGACCGTCGTCGAATTGGGCGACGTCGAGATTCCCGCCGAACTCGCGGAATCCCCGCTCTTCGACACCGCGACGACCGCGGTCGACGGCGGCCGGGCGTTCTCCACCGCCCTCGTGTCTGTGCTGCTGACCGACGACGGGCGGGTGCTCGCGGGCGCCGTGCCCGTGAGCGTGCTCCAGGCGGCGGCCGCAGGGTGACCCCGAGTCGCGCCGACTCCCTCGCGATCGAGACGGATGCGCTCACCAAACGTTTCGGCACGCAAACGGCCGTGAGCGGCATCGACCTCGCCGTGCCCCGGGGGACGGTGTTCGGTTTTCTCGGACCCAACGGCTCGGGCAAGACCACGAGCATCCGCATGATGCTCGGGCTCGTGGCGCCGACATCCGGTGCGGTCACGGTGCTCGGCGAAAGCATGCCCGAGCGACTCGCGACGGTGCTGCCGCGCGTCGGGGCGCTCGTCGAGGGGCCGGCGTTCTACCCGTTCCTGTCGGGAGCCGCGAACCTCCACCGCCTGGACACGGCCGACGGCCGCGCATCGTCGCGAACACGCCGGAGCCGGGTCGCCGACGCCCTCGACCGGGTCGGGCTGAGTCACGCCGCGTCGAAGAGGGTGCACGCGTACTCCCTCGGCATGAAGCAGCGCCTCGGGCTCGCGAACGCCCTGCTCTCCCCGCGCGACCTCCTCGTGCTCGACGAGCCGACCAACGGGCTCGACCCCCAGGGGACCCGGGAAGTGCGGTCACTCATCCGGTCGTTCGCGGCCGACGGCACCACGGTCTTCGTGTCGAGCCACCTCCTCGCCGAGATCGACCAGATGTGCACCCACGCGGCCGTCATGAGCGCGGGCAGCCTCGTGGCGCAAGGGAGCATCGACGAGGTGCGGGGCGCCGGCGACACCCTCGTGCGCGTGCAGACCCCTGACATCGGCGATGCTCGCCGGGTTCTCGAGTCGTTCGGTCTCGTCGTGCCCGAGGTCGGAGGTGCAGACTCGTCGCCGACCGTCGTCGGGAGCTCGACGATCGACCTCGACGACCCCGACCGCATCGTCGACGCCCTCGTCGCCGCGGGCGTGCGAGTGCGGGGATTCACGGTGGCGCGACCGAGTCTCGAGGAGCGGTTCGTCGCGCTCACGGGGGAGGGTTTCGATGTCGTCCAGTGACGATCGCCGCGGTCCGCCCGGTGACGATCCGCGCGGTGACCGGCGCGGTGCGCGGGTGGAGACCGGCGTGGTGCAGGCGCGGCGCCCGAGGCTCGCCCCGCTCGTGTGGTCGGAGATCACCGTGCTCTTCCGCCGTCGCCGCACCCTGGCGATGCTCGCGGCCGTCGCACTCATCCCGATCCTCATCGCCGTCGCGATCCGACTGTCGTCGAGCGGGGGTGGTGGCGGGCCGGCGTTCCTCGGTCAGATCACCGACAACGGTCTCTTCGTCGTCGTCACGGCCATGGTCGTCGCAACGCCGCTCTTCCTCCCCCTCACGATCGGTGTGGTCGCGGGCGACACGATCGCGGGGGAGGCGGGGCACGGAACCCTGCGCTACCTCCTCATCGCCCCCGCCGGACGGGCGAAGCTCCTTCTCGTCAAGTTCATCGGCGCCGCGACCTTCTGTGCCGTCGCGGCCCTCACGGTCATCGTCGTCGGCATCGCCATCGGCGCGCTGCTCTTTCCGATCGGTCCGATCACCCTGCTCTCGGGAGGCACCATCCCCGTGAGCGAAACCGTCGGGCGCTTTCTCGCCATCGGGGCCTACGTCGCCATCTCGTTGCTCGGTCTCTCGGCTGTCGGACTGTTCATCTCGACCCTCACCGACGTCCCCGTCGGAGCGATGGCGGCGACCGTCACGGTGTCGGTCGCCGCGCAGATCCTCGGCCAACTGCCGCAGCTGTCGTGGCTGCACCCGTGGCTCTTCACCGAGCACTGGCTCGGGTTCGCCGACATCCTGCGCGACCCGATCTCGTGGCAGTCGTTCGGAGACAACGCGCTGCTGCAAGCCGGGTACGTCGCCGTGTTCGGGGCGCTCGCCTACGGCCGCTTTCTCACGAAAGACATCCTGAGCTGACGCGCGGGCCCGACATCGGCGCGCGCTCGATCGCCCGTGTCGACGTCAGTCGTGCTGGCGATGGATGAGTCGCGAGAGCACGATCGCGCTGCGCGTGTGGTCGACGTTGGGGGCGATGCGCACGCGCTCGAGAGCGAGCTCGAGAGACGGAATGTCGCGCGAGCGCATGTGCACGATCGCGTCGGCCGAACCCGTGACGGTGCCCGCATCCACCACTTCGGGAACATCGGAGAGGATGCGCCGCAGCTCGTCGGGCGCGACGGTGCCGCGGCAGAACAGCTCGACGTAGGCCTCGGTCGCGAGCCCGTCGACGGCGGGATCGACCTGGATCGTGAAACCGCGGATGACCCGGTCGACGACGAGGCGGTCGACGCGCCGTTTGACCGCCGAGGCCGACAACCCCACGATCTCGCCGATGTCGCCGTAGCCCGCGCGCCCGTTCTCGCGGAGCACGTCGATGATGCCGTGGTCGAGAGCGTCCATGCGGTCGAACATACGGTGAAATCGTGTGTGGGAGCTACCTCAGGCGCAGAATCGGTGCGCGAAACTGCCGAAACGACCGCGGGCGTGCGTGCGAGACTGAGCACGGGAGAACGAGCGCCGCATTCGGCCGCTACTCCGCCGGCACCCTCGGTGCCCGCCACGACCTCGAAGGAGCATCCGTGTCGACCACGAGCGCCCAGAATCCGAGCAGCACCACCCCCGACTCGATGAGCACGACGAGCATTGTCGACGCCGTCGAACCCGCCGCGACACGCGTCGCCACGAAGCGCACCGTGCTCATGTGCCGCCCCGAACACTTCACCGTGAGCTACCGCATCAACCCGTGGATGCACCCCGAGGAGCCCACCGACACGAGCCTCGCCGTGCGCCAGTGGGAGGTGCTCTACCAGACCTACCTCGACCTCGGTTTCGACGTGCACCTCATCGACCCCGTCGAGGGTCTGCCCGACATGGTCTACGCGGCCAACGGCGGGTTCGTCATCGACAACATCGCCTACGGGGCGTCGTTCACCTACCCGCAGCGCCAGCCCGAAGGCCCCGCCTACATGGACTGGTTCCGCGCCAACGACTTCGACGTGCGCGTTCCCGCGAACATCAACGAGGGTGAAGGCGACTTCCTCCTCGTGGGTGGCGTCATCCTCGCCGGCACGGGTTTCCGCAGCGCCTCGAACAGCCACGAGGAGATCGCCGAGATCTACGGCCGCGAGGTCGTGACACTCGAGCTCGTCAACCCGAGCTTCTACCACCTCGACACCGCCATCTCGGTTCTCGACGACACCAACATCGCCTACCTGCCGAGCGCGTTCAGCGCCGAGGGTCGCGCGCGACTCGACGAGCTCTTCCCCGACGCGATCATCGCGACCGAAGACGACGCCGCAGTTCTCGGCCTCAACTCCTACAGCGACGGCTACAACATCGTCATCGCGTCGCGCGCGAAAGACTTCGAGCGCCAACTGCGCGAGCGCGGATACAACCCCATCGGCGTCGACCTCTCCGAGCTCCTGCTCGGCGGCGGCGGTGTCAAGTGCTGCACCCTCGAGCTGCGCCGATGAGCACCGCGGCGGCGTTCATCCGGGGTGAAGACGACCACCTCGCGCGCACCTACACGCCGCTCGCGGTCGTCGTCGAGCGCGGCGAGGGCGCGTGGGTCACGGATGTCGACGGCCGCAGGTACCTCGACTGCCTCGCCGCGTACTCGGCCGTCAACTTCGGTCACGGGCATCCGACGCTCCTCGAGGCGGCCCGCGCGCAACTCGAGCGCGTGACGCTCACGAGTCGCGCGTTCCACAACGACCAGCTCGGGCCGTTCGTCACGGCGCTCGCCGAGCTCGCAGGCAAAGACCTCGTGATCCCCATGAACACGGGGGCCGAGGCCGTGGAGACGGGCATCAAGGTCGCGCGTGCCTGGGGGTATCGCGTGAAGGGCGTCGTGCCGGGGCGGGCGAACATCGTCGTCGCCGACGGCAACTTCCACGGGCGCACGACGACCATCATCGGGTTCTCCAACGACCCCGTCGCGACGACCGATTTCGGCCCATTCACCCCGGGTTTCGTGTCGGTGCCCTACGGCGATCCGGCGGCGCTCGAGGCGGCGATCGACGAGAACACCGTCGCGGTGCTCATCGAACCCATCCAGGGTGAGGCCGGCATCATCATCCCTCCCGCCGACTACCTGCCCGCCGTGCGGGAGATCACGTCGCGGCACCGCGTGCTCTTCATCGCCGACGAGATCCAGTCAGGGCTCGGGCGCACCGGGGCGACCTTCCAGTGCGACAACGTCGGGGTGGTTCCCGACCTCTACCTCCTCGGCAAAGCGCTCGGCGGCGGCATCGTTCCGGTGTCGGCGGTCGTCGGCGATCGCGACATCATCGGGGTGCTCAACCCCGGCGAGCACGGCTCGACGTTCGGCGGAAACCCGCTCGCGGCCGCCGTCGGTTCGGCCGTCGTCGCGCTCCTCGCGACGGGGGAGCCGCAGCGGCGAGCCGCGATGCTCGGCGCGCGACTCGACGAGCGGCTGCAGGCCCTCGTCGGGCGTGGGGTGCTCGCCGTGCGCACCGCCGGACTGTGGGCGGGCATCGACATCGACCCCGCACTCGCGACCGGGCGGCACGTGTGCGAACGGCTGCTCGAGAGGGGCGTGCTCGCGAAGGACACGCACGGGTCCACCATCCGTCTCGCGCCCCCGATCGTCGTGGAGGAGGCCGACCTCGACTGGGCGATCGACCAGCTCGAGGCCGTGCTCGCCGACCTCGCCCCCCGCCCCTAACCCCCCCCGAAAGTACGCAAATTCCGCACAGGTACGCCGGATCCGGCGTACCTGTGCGGAAAGTGCGTACAGTCGGCGGTGGTATCTGCTCGCGTAGGGTTCTCGAGTGAACAGCTCCACCGAACTCGACGCCGCTGACCCGCTCGCGGCGCACCGCTCCCTCTTCGTGCGCGACGACGACGTCGTCGCCTACCTCGACGGCAACTCGCTCGGGCGACCGCTGCGCGCGAGCGCCGAGCGCATCAGCAGCTTCGTCACCGAGCAGTGGGCCTCGCGGCTCATCCGCGGGTGGGACGAAGGATGGCTCGAACTCCCGACGCTCGTCGGTGACGAGCTCGGCGCCGCGGCGCTCGGTGCCGCGGCGGGGCAAGTGGTCGTCGCCGACTCGACGACCGTCATCCTCTACAAGCTCGTGCGTGCCGCCCTCGCCGCGCGCCCCGACCGCACCGAGATCGTCGTGTCTCGAGACGACTTCCCGACCGATCGCTACATCGTCGAGGGCATCGCTGCCGAGCGAGGTCTCACCGTGCGGTGGATCGAACTCGGCGACGAGCTCGGGGTCACGCCCGCCGCGCTCGCCGAGGTCGTCAGCGACGCGACGGCCGCGGTCGTGCTGAGTCACGTGGGCTACCGCTCGGGGTATCTCGCCGACATGGCCGCGCTCACCGCTGTCGCCCACGATGCCGGCGCACTCGTCGTGTGGGATCTCAGCCACTCCGTGGGGTCGGTGCCCGTCGAGCTCGACGCGTGCGGGGCCGACCTCGCCACCGGCTGCAGCTACAAATACCTCAACGGGGGTCCGGGGTCTCCGGCGTTCGCCTATGTGAGGGCCGACCTGCACGACGAACTGCGTCAGCCGATCCGAGGATGGCTCGGCGCCGCGGCACCCTTCGACATGGGGTCGAGCTTCACGCCGGCCGACGGCATCCGCTCCTTCACGAGCGGTACCCCGCCCATCATCGGCATGCTCGCGATGCGCGACATGATCGCGCTCATCGCCGAGGTGGGCATGGAGGCGATCCGCGCGAAATCGGTGGCTCTCACGGGGTTCGCGATCGAGCTCGCCGACGAGATTCTTCCCGAGGCGACCCTCGCGACGCCGCGCGATGCCGCACGCCGAGGTTCACACATCACCCTCGACGGTGGCGGGTTCGCCGACATCGTGCCGAAGCTCTGGCGTCAGGGGGTCATCCCCGACTTCCGCGCCCCCGACGGCGTGCGCATCGGACTCTCGCCACTCTCGACGAGCTTCGCCGAGGTCGAGCTGGGGATGCTCGCGATCCGTCACCCCGGCGCCTAGCGCGCCCTCGGATCAGCCGAGCGGTTCGAGCACGACGAGCGGGATCTGCCGCGACGTGCGCTTCTGGTAGCCCGCGTAGTTGCGGTAACGCCCGGTGATGAGCGGCCACATCCGGTCGCGCTCTTCCTGGCTCGCGACGCGGGCGACGCGCTTCTCCACGGGTCGGCCCTCGATGCGCACCTCGACTCGCGGTTCGTCGCGCAGGTTGAGATACCAGGCCGGATGCGTGGGTTCCCCGCCCTTCGACGCGACGATCACGTAGGAGTCGCCCTCGACGAGAGGAGCGGTGAGCATCGCCGAACGCGGTTCGCCGCTCTTGCGGCCGATCGTCGTGAGTTCGATGACGGGCATGCCCATGGCCTTCCACCCGACCCTTCCGCCGGTGACGGCGAGGAGGGTTCGGTGCGCGACGTTCATCGCCTTCATGGTGAGGTCGCTGGGCATGCTCCCACTGTACGTCGGCGTTCCGGGCGCGGCCGGTGAGAGCAGCCTGAGCGCGCACCCTCAGCGCGTGCTGACCTGCCCGAACTTGCGCGTCGCGAGGGGCACGAAGATCACGAGCATCACGACGATGCCGATGAGCACGGTGAGCACGGGGTTCTGCAGGGTCCACGACGACGGTTCGGGGGTCTGCGCGGGAACGTTGCCGAAGAGCTGCCTCGCCGCCTCGACGAGAGCAGACACGGGGTTGTACTCGGCGAAGATGCGCAGCGGGGTCGGCAGGGAGTCGCTCGGCACGAAGGCGTTCGAGATGAAGGTGAGCGGAAACAGCACGAGGAACGACACGTTGTTGATGATCTCGGGGCTGCGCACGCTCATGCCGATGAACGCCATGACCCACGAGAGCGCGTAGGCGAAGAGAAGCAGGAGCACGACGGCCGCGATCGCCTCGAGAACGCTCGATCGCACGCGCCAACCGACGATGAGGCCCGTCGCGATCATGACGATCATCGAGATGCCGTTGATGAGCAGGTCTCCGTTGGTGCGGCCGACGAGAACCGCCGACGGGCTCATCGGGAGCGTGCGAAACCTGTCGATGATGCCGTCTTTGAGG
The DNA here is from genome assembly GCF_046599635.1 of Marisediminicola sp. LYQ134. Lineage (NCBI taxonomy): Bacteria > Bacillati > Actinomycetota > Actinomycetes > Micrococcales > Microbacteriaceae > Marisediminicola > Marisediminicola sp. LYQ134. Next base: position 214,912 of record NZ_JBKIWP010000002.1, on the reverse strand, counting down.
TCTTGCGCCATCGCCGAGCCCGAGTAGGTGGAGCCGAACACGACGGTCTGGGCGAAGATGCCCGCCATGATGAACTCTTTGTAGTCGCTGCCGGGGATGTCGATGCTGCCCGCGTAGACGTAGCTGAACAAGAGCACGAACATGATCGGCTGCAGGGTCGTGAAGACGAGGATGTCGGGAACGCGCTTGATCTTGATGAGGTTGCGCCTCGTCGTGATCCAGCCGTCGTTGAGCCAGGTGGCGAAGGTCGCGCCGGTCTCGCTCGTCGCGCCGGCCGACCGCGCCGACGGGGTCGTCGTTTCGGTTCGAGTCATGATGCCTCCCGCCTCTCGGTCGATGTATCGGCGTCGGTCGCGTCGTCGTCGCTCGCCGAGCGCCCGGTGAGCCTGAGGAAGACGTCGTCGAGAGTGGGGCGCCGCATTCCCGCGTCGTAGAGGCGCACTCCTCGTGCCCCGAGTTCGCCGAGGATCGCTTGCAGTGCGCTCGGACCGTCGTCGACCGTGACGGTCAGGGTGCGATCGTCGTTCGACGTCGCCGGGTCGGATGTGCCGAAGCGCCGCAGCACCTCCCGGGTCGCGTCTCTGTCGTCGCTCGACACGAGGTTGAGCTCGACGCGTTGCCCACCGATGGAGGCCTTCAGCTGGTCGGACGTGCCCTCGGCGATGACGGTGCCCCCGTCGATGACCGAGATGTTGTCGGCGAGCTGATCGGCCTCTTCGAGGTATTGCGTCGTGAGCAGCACGGTCGTGCCCTCGCCGACGAGCGACGTGATGATGTCCCACATGCCGAGCCGACTGCGCGGGTCGAGTCCGGTCGTGGGTTCGTCGAGGAAGAGCACTCGGGGGCGGGTGACGAGGGCGCCCGCGAGGTCGATTCTGCGCCGCATCCCGCCGGAGAAGCCTTTGACGGGTCGGTTCTGGGCCTCGGTGAGGTCGAACAGTTCGATGAGTTCTTTCGCTCGGGCTCGCGACTGCCGCGCGCCGAGGTGGTAGAGCCTGCCGACCATGTCGAGGTTCTCGAAGCCCGTGAGGTTCTCGTCGACGGCCGCGTATTGGCCCGAGACCCCGATGATCGGTCGGATGCGGTGTCCGTCGCGCGCGACATCGATGCCGTCGATCGTCGCCGTGCCCGAGTCGGGCGTGATGAGGGTCGTGAGCACCTTGACCGTCGTGGTCTTTCCGGCACCGTTCGGGCCGAGGAGGGCCTGCACCGTGCCCTGCTTCACGGAGAGGTCGAGGCCGTCGAGGGCGCGCACGATCGGGGCGCCCTTGGGCGTGTAGGTCTTGACGAGCTGCTGAGCTTCGATGAACGCCATGGCCGGACAGTAGCGGAGGCCGGTGACATTCGGAATACCTCCGGGAATACCGTCGCGGGTGCATGCGTTTGCATGGATGTCGCTCGGAGTGCGAGCATGAGACACCACACGAAGAAGGGTCGGAGAATGACCGTCGAGACAGCCGGACTGCACCACGTCACCGCCATCGCGGGAGACCCGCAGCGCAACATCGATTTCTACATCACCGGACTGGGCCTGAGGCTCGTCAAGAAGACCGTCAACTTCGACGACCCCGGCACGTATCACCTCTACTACGGTGACGACGCGGGAACGCCGGGCTCGCTCCTCACCTTCTTCCCGTGGCGCGGCATCGCGAGCGGGCGCGTCGGAACCGGGCAGTCCACGACCACGGCATTCTCCGTGCCCGCGGGCAGCCTCGGGTGGTGGAGCGAGCACTTCGGTGCCCTCGGCGTCGACTCGCGCATCACGTCGACGACATCCGACGAGGAACGCCTCTCGCTGCGCGACCCCGACGGCCTGCAGATCGACCTCGTGGCGTCATCGGTCACCGACCCCCGCAACCCGTGGGACTCGGCATCCGTTCCGGCTCAGTACGCCGTGCGCGGGCAGCACTCCTCGGTGCTCACCGTCGCCGACCCCGCTCAGACCGTCGAGGTGCTCACCGACGACCTCGGCATGCACGTCATGAGCGAGACGCCCGACCGCATCCGCGTCGGAGCCGGCGACGGCGCGCCGGGCAACATCGTCGACGTGGTCGCCTCGCCGAACGGACCGACGGGCCTCGGCGCCGGTGGCACGGTGCACCACATCGCCTTCCGCGTGCCCGACCAGCAGACGCAGGATGCCTGGCGCCGCGAGCTCGTGGAACGCGGCTTCGCCGTGACCGCGATCCTCGACCGGCAGTACTTCACGTCGATCTACTTCCGGGAGCCCGGAGGCGTGCTCTTCGAGATCGCGACCGACACCCCCGGCTTCGACATCGACGAGCCGCTGCTCGAACTCGGGCGCGCCCTCAAGCTCCCGCCGTGGCTCGAGCCCTCGCGCGAAGCCATCGAGCACGCGGTCGCGAAGATCCACGTGCCCAAAGAGAACAACCCGGCCGTTGCGAGCGCGTCGTGAGCGCCGAAGAGACTCTCGCCGCGTGGCCGCACCTCTACCGTGAGGGCTCGACCGATCATCCCGTGCTGCTGACCCTGCACGGAACCGGCAGCGACGAGAACGACATCGCGCAGCTCGCGGGCATGCTCGACCCCCACGCGGCCGTGCTGTCGCCGCGCGGACGCGTGAGCGAAAACGGCATGAACCGCTGGTTCCGTCGGCTCTCCGAAGGTGTCTTCGATGTCGAGGATGTGGTGGAGCGCAGCGGCGAGCTCAGAGGGTTCCTCGCCGCCGCGATCGAGCACTACGGCCTCGAGGGGCGGCGCGTGATCGCGATCGGGCTGTCGAACGGCGCCAACATCGCCCTCGCGGTTGCCCTGCTGCATCCGGACACCCTCGATCGGGTCGTCGCCTTCTCGGGCATGTTTCCGCTCGACGACCGGGAGCTCACGACCGACCTCGGCTCGACCGAGATCGTGCTGCTCAACGGCACGGCCGACCCGATGGCCCCCCTCGCGAGCAACGACCGCCTCGTCGAGGTGTTGCGCGAGCGGGGAGCGGATGTCACGGTCGCGCGTCGCGGCGGAGGGCACGGTATCGCCGCCGCCGACCTCGAGGCCGCGAAGGGGTGGCTCGCCGCGCGCTGAGTTCGCGTGGTGGGTGCGCGTGGTGGCATCGGCGTCGACGCTTGCCCCGCGTCATCCGCGGGCCGTTTCGGCATCCGCCGGCCGGATATGCGCGGCGGGTGCCGATTTGCGCGGCGGATTCGTGCGGACCTGGGTTCGGACCCGGGTTCGGACCCGGGGTCGAGGAGGGCCGCCGTGGCTCGAGTCGCGGTGGGTCGCGGCGTGTGCCGCGCGGCATCCGCTGGCCCTTTCGGCAGCCGCTGGCCGAATATGCGCGGCGGGTGCCGATTTGGGTAGCGGATGCGGGCGCCGCCGCGGCGGAGGTCACGCGCGTTGTCCCGGCGACATCACACGGTGGCATGGCACAGTCGGAGTACCTTCTCGACTTTGGAGCACGACATGGCCGACACCGACCGCACTGCCGATGACCGCACCACCGACACGACGCCCGGCCCCGGAAGCCCCGGAAGCCCCGAGAGCCGCGACCGCGACTCGACCGGCGAGCCGGCGGCGGGCGACAGCTTCGACGTCATCGTGATCGGTGCCGGTCCGGCCGGCACCGCGGCGGCGCTGCGGGCGGCCGAGCTCGGAGCGAACGTCGCGGTGGTCGAGGCCGATCGCCTCGGCGGCACGTGCGTCAACACCGGATGCGTGCCCACGCGCGTGTTGGCGAAGGCGGCGCGGCTCATGCGCGAGGTGCACGCGGCGCACTCCTACGGCATCGAGGTGAGTGCTCCGACGATCGACTGGCCCACGACGGTCGCGCGGGTCGAGGAACGCGTCGACCTCGTGAGGTCCATCAAGCGCGAGGCCGAGAGGTTCGACGACGCGGGGGTGACCCTCATCCTCGAGGGGCGCGCGAAGTTCACCGGCGCGCACACCCTCGAGCTCGAGAGCGGTCGCACTCTGCGCGGCGAGTCGATCATCGTGTGTGTCGGCGGGCACTCCAAGCGGTTGCCGGTGCCCGGGAACGAGCTCGCGACGGTTCCCGAAGACGTGCTCCGTCTCGCGGAGCTGCCGAAGCGCATCGCCATCATCGGTGCGGGCAACACGGGCGCGCAGCTCGTGACCGTCTTCGACGCGTTCGGCTCCGAGGTCACCCTCCTCGATGTCGCGCCGCGCATCCTCATGGCGTCCGACGCGGCGATCTCCGAAACGGTCACCGCCTCGTTCCGCGCGCGGGGCGTGCGCGTGCACACCGGCATCGACACGGTGAGCGGGTTGTCGCGCGCATCCGACGGCTCGATCACACTCCTGTGGCGCGACGACGACGCCCCCCAGTCGAGCAGTTTCGACGTCGTCGTGATGGCGACGGGATGGCCGGCCGACGTCGACGACCTCGGCCTCGAGAGTGCCGGGGTCGAGAGGGAGCGCGCGTCCATTCCGGTCGACGAGCATTTTCGCACCGGGGTGTCGCACATCTTCGCGGTCGGCGACACGACGGGCCGCGACATGCTCGTGCAGGCCGCGCAGTTCGAGGGCGAGGCTGCTGCCGAGAACGCCGTGCTCGGGTCGAACCGCCGCACTCCCCACCACTTGTTGCCCGCGGGAGGGTTCACCGACCCCGACTACGCGGGCGTCGGTTTCACCGAGGAGCAAGCGCGCGAGCGCGACGAGCAGTGCGTGACCTCACGCATCGACTACGCCGACCTCGACCGTGCGGTGATCGACGACCGCGAGGCGGGGTTCCTGCTGCTCATCGCCGACCGGCGCCGCGAACTGATCCTCGGGGCGCACGCTGTCGGCGAGACGGCCGTGGAGGTCATCCAGTCGGTGACGACGGCGATGGCGGCGGGTGTGGATGTCGCGACTCTCGCCAAGGTCAAGTTCGCCTATCCCACCTACGCCGCCATCATCGGTATGGCCGCTCGCGCACTGCTGCAGGGTTCGGACGACCCGACCGCGCTCGACTGAGAGACCCGGGGCGCTCGCGAGCAGCGCCCCGCCCTTCAGCGCAGCTGCGGCAGCACCTCGCTCGCGATGAGCTCGATGTGGTCGAGGTCGCGCATGTCGTTGAGCTGGAAGTAGACGCGGTCGGCGCCGAGTTCGCGCAGGCGGGCCACCTTGTCGGCGACTTCGGCGGGGGAGCCCGCGAAGTTCTCGCCGCTTCCGCGGAATTCGGTCACGTCGCGGCCCGTCGCAGCAGCGCGCCGCGCGAACTCGGCGTCGTCGCGACCGACGAGCGTGGGGAGGGCGACCGAGAGCGTCAACGGTTCGGTGCGCCCGGCGCTCGCCGCGGCATCCCTCACTCCGGCGAACTTCTCGGCGACGACGGCCTCGGTCACGAAGCCGATGTTGAACTCGGTCGCGAATCTCGCGGCGATCGCGGGAGTGCGCTTGGCGCCGCCACCGCCCACGATGACGGGCACACGCGACTGCACGGGCTTGGGCAGGGCGGGCGAGTCGACGAGTGTGTAGTGCTTCCCGTCGAACGAGTAGGTCTCGCCGAGGGGTGTCGACCACAGTCCCGTGATGATCTCGAGCTGCTCCTCGAACGGTCCGAAGCGCTTCTCCGGAAACGGGATGCCGTAGGCCTCGTGCTCCTCGCGGTACCACCCGGTGCCGAGCCCGAGCTCCACTCGCCCGCCCGACATCTCGTCGACCTGGGCGACCTGGATGGCGAGGATCGACGGGTGGCGGAACGTCGCCGACGACACGAGAGTGCCGAGGCGGATCGTGGAGGTCTCGCGGGCGAGACCGGCGAGGGTCGTCCAGGCGTCGGTGGGGCCGGGGAGGCCGTCACGGTCGCCCATCTTGAGGTAGTGGTCCGAGCGGAAGAACGCGTCGAAACCGGCGCTCTCCGTGGCGCGCGCGAACGCGAGAAGCTCGGTGTAGGTGGCGCCCTGCTGGGGCTCGACGAAGGTAGCGAATTCCATGGCTCCAGTCTGCCTGGCCCACGTGCCGCCGGTCGCGCTCACCTGACGCGATCATCGCCGGCCGTCGGATGCCGCGGCGACCGCCGCACGCACCCGCCGCGCCCAGGGTTCCACGCCGCCGGTCGCGCCGCCATCCGCCCCGGCTGCGACGACGTGGTCGGCGATGAGCGACGCGGCTCGGCGCACCCACGCATCGGGTTCGTGCGCCCAGCGTTCGATCGTCGTCTCCGCTTTCGCTCGGCCACCGCCGTCGAGTGCTCGCACGAGGGGCCCCACGACGTCGCGACAGAGCGGCTCGACGAGCGCCGCGTGCCGGCCGGATCTCACGAAACCCTCGATTCTCGTGAGGTCGCCGTTGTCGAGCCCGGTCACGCGGGTCTGCAGCAGAACGACGGCGGCGAGGCGGTGCTCGAACACGATCCCGGCCCACAGTTCGGACGCGAGCGAGGCGATGTCGTCCCGGCCGAGCGGGGCGAACTTGTGGAGCGCGTCGCGCACCGTGCCGCGCACGGCCCCCACCGACGCCCCGAGCACGAGGAGCCCGCCCCCGAGTCGTTGCGCCTCTGCCTCGGCGCGGTAGGGATCGCTCTCGGCCTCGAGCCTCGAGACGATGAAGTCGGCGGCGGCACTCACCCCTCGATTCTGCCTCGGTGCTCGCGAGCAGCCGACCGCGAGGTCCGCCCCGTCAGCCCGCGGCGCGCACCCAGCTCTCGCCCGCCGGCCTCACACGGCGATGAGTCGAACGGCGATGAACTCCCGCCCGGGGAGGTCGATCCTGAATCGACCGCGGTAGGTGCCGTCGAGGCGTTCGACGGTCATGTTCCAGGTGTCGATGACGTCGATCGTGTATTCCGCGGCCGGGTCCAGGAGGAATCGGCGGTAGGTCGGGCGCCCGAAGCCGAAGTAGTAGAGGTAGTACGCCCCCTCGACACCGGCCCTCACCGCATCCCAATCGAGCGGGATGGGTTCGAGGCCCGCCGCGGGCCCCTCGGCGATGATGCCGGCGAGGAAGGCGATGCGCTCGGGACTCGATCCGTGCAGAGTCCCCCCTTTCGACCACCACAGTCGATCGTCGTGGTGCGCGTACGTCTCGCCGTGCCCGACGTAGCCTCCGCGCAGCGCCCCCTCCCAGAAGCGCCGGGTGAGTTCCTGACCGGAGATGTTGCCCCACCCCTGATCGATGTTGCCCTCGTAGACGCACTCGTCGACGACGACGGGTTTGCCCCACGCCGCGCGCCAGTCGGTGACCATCTCGGAGGTCTTGTAGAGGTCTTGTCGCTGGATGCTCGCGTGGGTTACCCAGTCGCGCGAGTAGTCGTAGAACGCGCGGCAGTTGTGGATGCTGAGGAGGTGCCCGGTCGGATCGTCCTCTCCGATGATGCCGGCGAAGCGTTCCCAATCCGACTCGCTCTTCTCGAAGAGGAGGTCGTACTCGTTGGCGAGCGACCACCAGACGTTCGCGTGGGCCGCGAGCCTGGCCACGGCGTATCGCACGTAGCGGTCGTCTGCCGCAGCGGGCATGGTCGAGAACCCCCAGCGGTCGTAGGCGTGGAACAGGATGAGGTCGGCTTGGATTCCGAGGTCGTCGAGCTCATCGATGCGCGAGTCGAGCCGAGCCCAGTATTCGACGTCGGGCCGTTCGAGATCGAACGAGCCGTCGTCGAGCCGCTCGAACGGGTAGATCTCGGGGTCGTTCTCGTTGAAGAGGTACGACTTCGGAAACAGCCCCATCCGGATCTTGGTGAACGGAGCTGCGGCGAGGGTCGCGAGAGTGGTCGCCTGCACGCTCTCGGGTTGATGAGTCCACGCGTACGACGTCGTTCCCAGGGGGACGTGTCTCGTGCCGTCGGCGTGGGCGAAGTGGAACGTGTTCGCCACCCTGACGGGCCCGTGGTCGTTCTGCAGAGCGCCGCCGACGGAGAACCGCACGACGATGCCGTCGAGGGACCTCGCGTTGCTCTCGGTCACGAGCGTGTGGTCGCCTTCGGCGAGGGGGAGGTAGCGCACGCGGTAGGTGCCGTCGCCGTCGTAGAAGCCCGGAACGCGGTGCGCGCCGTCTGGCCCCTCGACGGTGGCGTGCAGTGACACGTCGACGAAGGGGTTGCCGTGCCGGGGCCCGCTCAGCTCGAGCTCGAAGCGGCGATAGAGGGTCGTCGTCCGCGGGGTCGAGACGGCGGCAGACCCGGTCGGGACCGACTCGTCCTCGTAGTCGAGCGAGGGAGATCGTGGAGGGTTCACCTGCGAGTGGCCGGCCACTGCCGGCGCGATGCGCGCGATCTCCGAGAGGAGGGCGTCTCGAGCGGCGGGGTCGTCGTCGAACCGCGATTCGGTGTCGACCACGAGTCCGATCGGATACCCGTGGAGGGTGTGAAGCACCGAGGAGCCGACGAGTTCCGGCAGATACCGGCTGACGACCGCGTGACCCTCGGGGGTGCGCAGCACTTCGAAGAGGGGGGTCGAGCGATCGAAGACGGGCGGGGTCGCGGCGATGGTCATCATCAGCCTTTCACGGCGCCCGCGAAGGCGCCCTCGACGAAATAGCGCTGGAACATGAGGTAGACGATCAGCACGGGGAGGACGGACATGATCGTGAAGGCGTTGAGCGGACCGTAGGAGCTCGTGAACTGCGATTGGAATCCCTGGATCGCGAGCGGGATGGTCCAGGAGTCCTGGCTCTGGAGCAGCGCGAGAGCGATGGAGTACTCGTTCCAGGTGCTCACGAAGTCGAGGATGAAGAGCGCCGCGAGTGCCGGCTTCGACAGTGGCAGGATGATCTGCCAGAACAGTCGCCAGTTGCTCGCACCGTCGAGCCTCGCGCTCTCGTCGATCTCCTCGGGGATGGCGCGGAAGAAGCCGTAGAGGATGAAGGTCTGGTACGGCAACCCGAACGCGATGTAGGGCAGGATCACGCCGACGTGGGTGCTCAGAAGGTCGAGGCTCGAGATCACTTGGAAGAGCGGGGCGATCGCGACCTGGATGGGAACCATCGCGCCCATGGCGATGACACCCATGAGCAGTCGCTGGCGTTTGAAGCGCAACCGGGCGAGAGCGAACGCGGCGGCAGCCGAGATGAACAGGCCGACGGGGACCTTGATGATGGCGATGATGAGGCTGTTGCCGCCGGCGACCAGCAGGTTGCCTCGCTCGAGCGCTTCGGTGTAGTTGCCCCACTCCGGGGACCACGGTGGCACGAACGCGGGAGTCCCGAAGATGTCGGCCTCGCTCTTGAGCGACGTGAACAGCATGAACACGATCGGCACGACCCAGATCACCACGGAGACGAGGAGAGCGATCCACAGCCCGCCGAGCACGTAGTCGCGGGTCTGTCGGGGTCGGCGCCGGCGGGCTTTCGCGAGGGCGAGGGTGTCGGGTGTCGCGGGGGGAACGGTCGAGAGGCTCATGAGTTCTTCTCCTGGCGGGCCGTCCAGACCATGTACGGGACGACGATGATGAGGGTCACGATGAGCAGGACGGTCGCGATGGCGTTGCCGGGGCCGTACTCGTTGTTGAGGAAGGACTGCGAGTACGACCACAGCGCGAGCACCTGGGTCTGCTGGGCAGGCCCACCACCCGTCATGCCGACGATGAGATCGAAGACCTTGATCGAGTTGATGATGGTCAGCACGACCACGATGACGGTCGTGGGGCGGAGAGCGGGCAGCGTGACGTTGACGAGGATCTGCCAGGGCCCCGCGCCGTCGAGTTTCGCCGCCTCGTCGTGTTCGGGTGACACGGACTGGAGTCCGGCGAGGAAGAGCACCATGTTGGTGCCCGCGATCTGCCAGACGAACGCCGCGAAGATCGAGTAGAGCGCGAGGTTCTGATCGCCGAGCCACTGGATCTCGGCGAGCCACGGAAGTCCGAAGACCTCGGCGAGGCTCGCTCCGACGCCGTAGTTCGGGTTGTACATCCAGCGCCACATGTTGGCGATCGCAATGGGGGCGAGCACGCCGGGGATGTAGAAGAGCGAGCGGAACGCGTTGCGGCCGAACAGCGGTCGGTTGAGGGCGAGAGCCATCACGAGGCCGAGGCCCACGGGGATGATGAGCGAGAGTACGACCCAGATGATCGAGTTGCTCAGTGCCGTGTAGAAGACCGGGTCCCTCGTGAAGATGCGGACGTAGTTCTGCAGGCCGACGAACTCCTGCGGCGCACCCTGAAAACCCGACCACTCGAAGAAGCTGAGGCGGACGGACTCGATCATCGGGCCGACGACGAAGACGACGTAGGCCGCGAGGGCGGGAGCGAGGAACGGCAGTGCGGCGATGAAGCCGCTGCGCCCGATGCGGCGCGCTCGCGTCGCGGTCGCTCCCGGACGCGGGGTCGGGGTTTCTGTGCGGCGCGAGCGTGTGGCGGTCGTCATGATGACCTCTTTCGAGAGGGTTGGGGGGAGCGTGCGGGGCGACCATCGACGCCCCGCACGCTCGGTCTCACTGCTGGTCGATGAACTGCTGGAACTGCGCGCCCGCGTCGGCAGGGTCCAGTTCGCCCGTGGCGACGAGGTTCTGGATGCGCCAGTACTCCGTCGTCTGAGACAGGGTCAGGTTCTGGTCGTTGTTCATGTAGACCCCGGTCGCGTCGGCGAAGATCGGACCCCAGGCCTGATCGAGCTCGCTCAAGTCGCCCTCCGGGGTGACGTCGACGTTGACGGACTGGCTGCCGAACGCCTCGATGATGGTCGCTTGGGCGTCTTCAGACGTGAGGTAGTCGAGGAAGCGGGCCGCGGCATCCGCATTCTCGCTGTTGGCCGAGATGTAGTTGTTCTCGTTGAAGCCGTAGAGGCGCCCGGTTCCGGTGGGGAAGGGGAACAGTCCTACGGTGTCTTCGTCCATCCCGGCGTCGCGGATGACCTGGTTGAACCAGTCGCCCTCGAGAGCCATCGCGGCCTCTCCTGAGAAGAAGAGCGCACTCGCCTCGTCGTTGTTGATCGACGCGAATCCCGGGTTGACGTAGTCCTCGCTCCAGGTTGCGAACTCGGTGAAGGTGTCGGTGACGCACTGCTCGTCTGCCCAACTCGCTTCGGTCGTGACGAGCGCCTGATATCCGTCGGCGCCGCACTCGGTCTCGAGCAGGCTGTCGAGCAGTCGCATGAGGTGCCAGTTCACCGTTCCCCCGAACTGGATGGGGGTGATGCCGGCGTCGGAGAGGGCGGCCGCGGCGTCGACGAGTTCGTCGTACGTCGTGGGGGCCTCGTCGATTCCCGCTTCGGCGAAGAGCTCCTTGTTGTAGAACACCGCTTCGCCGCGCTGCGTGTACGGAACGCCGTCGTATCCGCCGTACTGGGTCACGGTCTCCATCGCCGCGTCGCTGAAGCGATCTTCCCAGCCGTATTCGGCGTAGTACTCCTCGAGATTCATGCTCGCCCCCGCGTCGATGAATTCGCCGCCGAGTCCGGGGCCGGCCCAGGAGAAGAAGATGTCGGGGGCGCCCGAGGTGCCGAGCGTCGTGCGCAACGAATCCTTGTGGGCGTCGGTCGCGCGCTCCTCGACATCGACGGTGATGTCGGGGTTCGCTTCTTCGAAGTCGGCGATGACCGTGTCGAGGGCCGCGCTCGCGCTCTCGGCCGTCTCGGTCAGCTTGAACCACGTGATGGTCGTCGAGCCGTCGCCGGAGTCGCCTGAACTCGAACACGCCCCGAGGGTCGCAACGAGTGCGGCGCCGGTGAGCATCGCGAGGGGTATCGATCGTGCACGCATCTTTGCGTCCTTTCGGTGGGACGCCTCAGAGGTGGACGTCATCGTCGGTGCTGGGTGTCGACGATCGAGAGGAGCCGGAGGGCTGTCGATCGGTCGATTGCGAGTACGTTATCGATAACACATTTGGAGGTCAATAGGTCAACCGGTTTTTTTCGCGTCGAGTTTTCCGGGCCTCCATCGGAGCGTTCGGGCCCGCTCAAGTACGCTCGCCGTGGAGGTCACACCATGTCGGAGGCTCACGAACGACCCGCGCGCTCGTGGCCGACGATGGCCGACGTCGGCGCCGAAGCGGGTGTCTCCGCTCAAACCGTCTCGCGGTACTTCACCGGTGGCTACGTCGGCAACGCCACGAGAGGTCGCATCGAAGAGGCGATCGAGTCTCTCGGCTACCGGCACAACCGCATCGCGCGGAGTATGCGCGCGCAGCGGTCGCACACCGTGGGCGTTCTCGCCATGGGGCCGTTCAATTTCGGCAACACGTCGATCATGACCGGCTTGAGCAGGGTGGCGAAAGAAGCGGGACTGTCGACGATCATCGCGCAACTGGATGTCGACGTGGAGTCGGTCGACGGACGACTCGACGTCGAGCGGGCTCTCGACAACTTCGTCTCGTTCCGCGTCGACGGCATCATCGTCGCGACGCCGTTCATCGGCATCGTCAAGCATCTCGAACGTGCGGCGAAGGCGGTTCCCGCCATCTCGCTCTCCCGTTCCGCCGAGACGGCGGGGTTCGCGACCATCGATTCGTATGCCGCCGCCGCGGGAGCCACGCGTCATCTCGTGGAGCAGGGGCATCGACGCATCATCCATCTCGTCGGACCTCTGCGGTATCACGAGGCTGTCGAGCGTCTGCACGGTTTCGACGACGTCATGGCCGCGGCGGCGCTTCCCGCGCCCGCGCGGTACGACTGCGCCGACTGGACGGCCGCCTCGGGCGCCGACGCCGCCCGCCGGGTGGAGATCGACTCGTTCGACGCGGTCGTCGCCGCCAACGATGAGCTCGCGCTCGGGTTCCTGCGAGTGATGGCCGATCGCGGCCGAGTGGCGCCGACCGACTTCTCCATCGTGGGCATCGACGACATGCCCGAAGCGGAGTACTTCTGGCCCCGCCTCACGACGATGCGGATGGAGTTCGAGACCCTCGGCGAAACCGCCCTCGAGCTGCTCGTGCGCCGGCTCGAGACGGGTGAAGCGCAAGAGGGCCGCATCCTCACGCCCTCCCTCGTCGTGAGGGATTCGACTCGCCCCGCGCGAGGCTGAGGTCTCCCGGGGCTTGGCGCACGGTGATCTCCCCACTAGTGTCTGATTGGTCAACCGGTTCATAGCTGGCGGGCACGGACACGACACTCGACGAGGAGCCCCATGTCAGAACGTCTCGAGGGAAAGACAGCGCTCGTCACGGGCGCGGCCGCAGGGATCGGTCGCGGTATCGCGGCGCGGCTCGCCTCCGAAGGGGCGCGCGTGATCCTCGCCGATCGTGACGAAGCAGGCGCGGTCGCTGCGGCACACGAGATCGTCTCCGCGGGCGCAATCGTTGCGGCCCGCGGGATGCTCATGGACATCTCCGACGAGGCGAGCGTCACCGCGGCGTTCACGTCGCTCGTCGACGACGGTTGGGTTCCCGACGTCGTCGTGGCGAACGCGGGCGTGCAACTGTTCGGCCGCGACGCGAAGGTGGCCGATCTCGACCTCGACTCCTGGCAGCGCACGATCGACGTCAACCTCACCGGCACATTCCTGACACTCAAACACGCGGTGCGAGCGATGCTGCCGAACGGTGGCGGCTCGATCATCCTCACGGGGAGTCCGACGGGAATCCGCGGCGAGGGGGCGGAGTTCACGGCCTACAGCACGTCGAAGGCGGCGATACACGGGCTCGGTCGCACTGTCGCCGCCGCCTACGTGAAAGACGGCATCCGCGTGAACACGGTCGTGCCGGCCTACACGGAGACACCCCTCGTGAGCGCCATCACGTCCGACCCCGAATCGCGCGCCGCGATCATCTCGCGCATCCCCATGGGGCGAGCCGGATCACCGGGCGACATCGAGGGCATCGTGGTCTTCTTCGCGAGCGACGAGAGCGCGTTCGCGACCGGAACCCTCGTCGCCGTCGACGGCGGCATGACCACTCTCTGACCGTGACGCCTCTCGGGAAACCTCCGGTGCCCGGCTCGCCCGATACCGACGTCGAGGCCGACGTCGATGCGGATACCGACGCGGATACCGACGCCGCCGTGACCGCCGCGTGGCGGGTCGCCGAACGACGGTGGGCATCGGCGGAGCCCCGCCCGGAGACCCTGAGGCTCGGCGACTGGACGATCGAGACGAGGGGAGACGAGTTCGCAGACATCCGGTTCGCCGGGAGGACGGTGCTGCGCTCGATCCGGGCCGTCGCGCGCGATCGAGACTGGAACACGGTCGCGACCTCGGTGACCGCGACGTCTGCTCGGACTGACGGCCTCGACCTCGACGTGCGGATGAGCGGCCACGGACTCGAGCTCACGGGACGGCTCGCCGTCACCGGCGCACGAACGGACACGCTCGAGCAGACCCTGACCGTGGCCCTGTCTCTCGAGGCGCAGGCCGAGTTCGAGCGCAATCGGATCGGGCTCGTCGTGCTGCACCCGCCGACGGTCGCGGGCACCGAGCTCGTCGTCACGACACCGTCGACGACCTCCGTCTCGAGCTTTCCGGATCGCATCAGCCCGCACCAGCCGGCGGTCGACATCGTCGGGCTCGGCTGGCACACCGGGGGCCTCGAGTGCTCGCTGCGGTTCGACGGCGAGATCTTCGAGATGGAAGACCAGAGGAACTGGACGGATGCCTCGTTCAAGACCTACGGAACACCCCTCGCCGAGCCCTTCCCGGTGACCGTCTCCCGGGGCGAGGTCATCGCGCAGACCGTCACTCTGACCGCGCGCATCACCGCGGTGGACGGCATCCAGCAGGATGCCGCACCGCATCGGCATGAGGAGCGAGGCGCTCACGCCGTCGACATCGCTGAGGCTGCTCGACGCGTGCCCCACCTCGTTCTCGGAGCGACGACGGGCCCGCCGATCGTGCGACGTGACTCGCCTGCGGTTGCGCATGCGCCCGTGATTCCCGCCTCCGCTGTGCTCGTCGAGCTCGATGTCGCGACCCCGTGGCGCGAGGCGCTCGTGGCCGCGTCTCGCGAGGCCGGAGCGCTCCCGCTCGATGTGCGCATCGTCGGCGTGCGTGACACCCACACCCTCGCGCGGATACTCGATGACGTCGTGGCCGTGCTCTCGCTCGAGCGGGTCGTGCGCATCGGGGCCTTCGCCGAACACGGGCATGTCGCCGACGCCGAGATCGTGTCGGCGCTCGCCGCTCATCTGCGCGAGAGGTCGTGGCGCCCCGACATCGTCGGGGGCACCCGCGGCCATTTCACGGAGCTCAACAGGTCGGCGGGCGTCGTCGAGGGCGTCGAGGCGGTGTCGTTCAGCATCACACCGCAGATGCACGCGGTCGAGCGGGCGCAGCTCGTCGAGTCCATCGCCGTGCAGCGCGAGGTCGTCGAGAACGCCACGCGCATCGCCGTGGGGCTCCCGGTGCACGTGGGTCCGATCACGCTCCGCCCGCGGTTCAACGCCGTTGCGACGTCGGCGCCGGACACGACCGGCCCCGGCTCGGAAGAATACGGCTCGGAAAAACACGGCGCAGAAGACAACGGCGCCGCGGGCTACGGCGCGGCGTTGCTGCCCGAGGCCACGGATCCTCGGCAGGCGTCTCCGGCCCTCGCGGCATGGGTGGTCGCGAGTGCCGCCGCGCTCGCCCGCCCGGGAGTCGCGTCTCTCGCCTACTTCGAGATCGACGGCCCTCGCGGCATCCGCGGGGTGCCGGTCGAGCGCGCCGTCGCCGCGCTGCACGAGATCGCCGGACTGCCTCTCCTCGAGGCTGTCGCGGCGCCTCTGGAGGTGTGGGCGCTCGGGGCCGTCGTCGACGACCGCCGCGTCCTGATGCTCGCGAACCTCCGCTCGACGCCCGTGACGATCACCGTGGGGGGCGAGGCAGGCAACGGACAGCGGGTGACCGTCGCGTCGCTCGACTTCGAACGACTCGAGTGGACGGTCTGACCAGAGCTGCCGCGGTCTGTGGGGCGATTCCGAGGGCTTCCCCGCAGAATGAGGGCATGCGATCGGCGAGTTTCGCACAGCCCGACGGCCCGACAGCCAGACAGCCAGACGGCCAGGCGGCCCGCGGCAGGCCGACCCCACGGTGTGAAGGAGTTCAGATGTCCAGATTCGTGCAATACGCGGTCAACGGTGGCCCCGAGGTGTTGGAGCTCGTCGACGTCCCCGAGCCGCATGCGGGCCCCGGTGAGGTGCGCGTCGCCGTGCGTGCGGCGGGTCTCAATCCCGTCGACGGCAAGATCCGCGCGGGGCTGTTGCCGTGGGGGCCGCCGCTCCCCGGCGGCACGGGCAACGACTTCGCGGGAACGGTCGACGAGGTCGGCGCGGGCGTCACCGAGTGGGCTGTCGGCGATGACGTGCTCGGCGGCGCCCGGCACCGGGCTCTCGCCGACGTCGTCGTGATCGCCGCAAACGCGATCGCGCGCAAACCCGTCGAGCTCTCGTTCGAGGAGGCCGGTTCCCTCGACATCGCGGGCCGCACGGCGTGGAAGAGCGTCGCGTCTCTCGGTCTCACCCCGGCCGACACCGTGCTCGTGAGTGCGGCCGCCGGCGGGGTCGGTGTCATCGCCGCGCAGCTCGTGCGCGCGACGGGGGCGACCGTCATCGGCACGGCGGGCGAGTCGAACCACGACTTCCTGCGGGGGCTCGGCGTCATCCCCGTGCTCTACGGGGAGGAGCAGGTCGAGCGCATCCGTGCCGCCGCTCCCGGGGGGCTCACGGCCGTGCTCGACAACAGCGGCGACGAGACGGTCGAGGCGGCGATCGCGCTCGGGGTTCCGGCCGGCCGGATCAACAGCATCGCGAGCCACTCCGCCGCGCAGACCTACGGTGTCGGCACGGTGGGTGGGGGCTCGGGCGGGGCCGCCGACATCGAGGTGCTCGCCGCCGTCGCACACGCCGTCGCCGACGGAACCGTGCGCATCCCCATCGAAGCCCGCTTCGACCTCGAGCACGCCGCCGAGGCTTATCGTCGCCTCGAAACGGGGCACCTGCGCGGAAAAATCGTCGTCGTTCCGTAGAGCGCGAGCGAGAGCGGATGCCGCCCCCGCGGCGTTTCGCGGAAACACCGCCGCAACATCCGCCCGAATAGAGTGGCCGAATGGGAGACCTTTTCGACGGCTACACGGATGTTGCCGCACGCACCCGTCCTCGCGCGGGGGCGGCACCGTTCGACGAGATGTTCGCGACGCCGAGCTCGACGCGGGCCCCGTATCGCGAGATCCATGCGGCTCTGAGCCAGATGACTCAAGACGAGCTGCGGGGTCGCACCGACGCCCTCGCGAGCTCGTATCTCGCCCAGGGGGTCACGTTCGACTTCGCGGGCGAGGAGAGGCCGTTCCCCCTCGACGCCGTTCCGCGCGTGATCGACCAGGCCGAGTGGTTGGATGTCGAGGCGGGCGTGAAGCAACGCGTGCGGGCGCTCGAGGCTTTTCTCGCCGACATCTACGGGCCGCAGAACGCCGTGCGCGACGGCGTCATCCCGGCGGCGCTCATCAGTTCGTCGAGCCACTTCCACCGGCAGGCCGCGGGCATCGACCCCGCGAACGGCGTGCGCATCCACGTCTCGGGGATCGACCTCATCCGTGACGAGACCGGCGGATGGCGCGTGCTCGAAGACAACGTGCGCGTGCCCTCGGGCGTGAGCTACGTCATCTCCAATCGTCGCGTCATGGCGCAGACCCTCCCCGAGCTCTTCGTGAGCATGCGCGTGAGGCCCGTCGGCGATTACCCGCACAAGCTCCTGCACGCGCTGCGGGCGAGCGCGCCTCCCGGCATCGACGACCCGACGATCGTCGTGCTCACGCCCGGCGTCTACAACTCGGCGTACTTCGAGCACACGCTGCTCGCCCGCCTCATGGGGGTCGAGCTCGTCGAGGGCCGCGACCTGTTCTGCTCCGGTGGCCGGGTGTGGATGCGCACGACCTCGGGCCCGACCCGCGTCGACGTGATCTACCGCAGGGTCGACGACGAGTTCCTCGATCCTCTGCAGTTCCGCGCGGACTCGATGCTCGGCTCGCCCGGACTCATGCTCGCCGCGAGGCTCGGCAACGTCACGATCGCGAACGCGGTCGGCAACGGCGTCGCCGACGACAAGCTCGTCTACACCTACCTGCCCGACCTCATCGAGTACTACCTGTCGGAGAAGGCGATCCTTCCGAACGTCGACACGTGGAGGCTCGAAGACCCGGGGGCCCTCGAGGAGGTGCTCGATCGACTCGACGAACTCGTGGTCAAGCCCGTCGACGGCTCGGGCGGCAAAGGTCTCGTCGTCGGCCCCGACGCGTCGAAGGGCGAACTCGAGGCTCTGCGCTCGCGCTTGCTCGCCGACCCGCGCGGCTGGATCGCGCAGCCCGTCGTGCAGCTCTCGACGATCCCCACCCTCGTCGACGACGGTCTCCGCCCGCGTCACGCCGACTTGCGCCCCTTCGCCGTCAACGACGGAACGGATGTCTGGGTGCTCCCCGGCGGCCTCACCCGTGTTGCGCTTCCCGAGGGTCAACTCGTCGTCAACAGCAGCCAGGGTGGCGGTTCGAAAGACACCTGGGTGGTCGGGACGACGCCGCTGCAGGTGTCGAGGCACAGCATCCAGGGTCTTGTCGCCGACCAGGCCGCACCGACCGAGTCGATCACGGTCATCACACCCGAGATGCTCGCCGAGGCCGAGGGTCGCGCCCCCGACCAGCACGCCCACGATCACCCGCAAGACCACGGGCAGCAGGAGCAGCAGCAGCAGGGCCGCGACGCCGTTCCGACACGCTCGACGACCGATACCGATACCGATACCGAGACGGAGGCGCCCGCATGCTGAGCCGTATCGCCGAGTCGCTCTTCTGGATCGGCCGCTACATCGAGCGCAGCGACGGCACGGCGCGCATCCTCGACGTGCACCTGCAGTTGCTGCTCGAAGACCCGTGGATCGAGGAGGACATCGCGTGCCGCTCGCTCTTGAGCGTCATGGGAAGCGCCATCCCCGAAGACCGCGAGCTCAGTCGCAGCGACGTGCTCGACATCCTCGCGGTCGACCGTGCCGAGCCCGCCTCGATCGCCTACTCCCTCGGCGCCGCGCGCGAGAACGCCCGCCGGGCTCGCGAGATCGTGTCGAGCGAGCTGTGGGAGTGCCTCAACACCACGAGGGCACGCATGCCGCGCAAGGTCGCGGGCGACAAGGTGCACGAGTTCTTCGGCTGGGTGCGCGAGCGATCCGCGCTCGCCGTGGGCATCATCGAGTCGGCGACGAGCCGCGACGAGGCGTGGCAGTTCTTCACCCTCGGGCGCAGCATCGAGCGTGCCGACATGACCGCGCGCTTGCTTTCGACGAGGTCGCTCACCGAGGCGAGTGGGCCGTCGTGGACGACCATCCTGAGGTCGTGCGGGGCATACGAGCCCTACCTCCGCACCTACCGCGGCATGCCGAGCGCGCGCAACGCCGCCGAGTTCCTCCTGCTCGACAGGCTGTTTCCGCGCTCCATCCTCTTCTCGGTGCGCCGCGCGGAGATGTGCATGCGCGACATCGAGCCACGCACCGACCGTGTCGGCACCTCCGATCACGCCCTCCGCCGGCTCGGCCAGATCCGCAGCGACCTCGAGTTCCGGCCGATCGCCGACATCCTCGACGACCTCCCGACCCACATGGACAACGTGCAGCTCGCCACGAGCGCCGCGTCCGAAGCGATCCGTGAACGCTACTTTCCGAAGAACGCCGAACCGAGTTGGGTGAGTGAGAACTCGTGAAGCGCCTGCGCATCAAACACAAGACCGGATTCCACTATCAGGGAGAGGTGACCGCGTCGTACAACGAGGCGCGGATGCTCCCGGTCAGCTCCGAAGGCCAACTCGTGATGTATTCGGGGCTCGAGATCTCCCCCATGTCGGCGCAGAACGCCTACGTCGACTACTGGGGGAGCCGGGTGTCGTCGTTCGAGATCCTCACGCCCCACCGCGAGCTCGCCCTCACCGCCACGAGTCTCGTGGAGGTGCGCGATCGCGAGCATCCCCACGAGGTCATCGCGTGGGACGACCTCACGGAGCTCGCCGACCGCGCGACGGAGTTCGTGGAGCAGCGCGGGCAGACGCGACGCACCGCTCCGCCCGCCGACGTCGTCGAGCTCGCGCGGAGCATCGCCGACAGCTGTGTGAGCCCGTGCGAGGCCGCGATGCAGATCTGCGTCGCGATCGGCAAGAGCGTCGAGTACATGACCGGGGTGACCGGCGTGCACACCACTGCGGCCGAGGCGTGGGAGCACCGCAAGGGTGTCTGCCAAGACATCGCCCACCTCGCGATCGGGGCTCTGCGGTCGGTCGGCATCCCCGCGCGCTACGTGTCGGGCTACCTGCATCCGAAACCCGACGCGGCGATCGGGGAGACCGTCACGGGCGAGTCGCACGCGTGGGTCGAGTGGTTCTGCGGCAGCTGGCGCGGGTTCGACCCCACCAACCTCATCGACATCGGCGACCGCCACGTGCTCGTGGGGCGGGGGCGCGACTACAACGACGTTCCGCCGTTGCGCGGCGTCTACGCCGGCCCGTTCAAGTCCGAGCTCTTCGTCACGGTCGAGATCACGCGCGAGTCGTAGGCCGGTGCCGCGCTCGCCGCGTGCTCAGCCTCCGGTGGCGCGGACGTAGAAGGGCAACGCGCCCCCGATCAGGTATGCCCCGACGATGATGCCGACGCTCACGACGAGCAGTGCGACATCCCGCCCCCGCACTCGCAAGTACGACAGTCGGATGCGCTGGCCGTCGGGGTGCTCCATCGCGTAGGTGAACCCTCGGGTCTCGAGCGCTTCGACGGTCGTGCGGGTGCGCTTGGCCGTGTTGAGCATGAGCGGGTAGAACGCCGCGACGGTCACCCGGCACAGCCTCACGACGTAGCGCCAGCCGAGGAAGCCGGGGGAGCGCACGGGGGCCGACCGCACGCGGTGGCCGTCGACGATGGTGTGGAACTCGTCGACGAGGATGGGGAGCATGCGGTAGCCGTAGCTGACGCCGAAGCTCAGAAGCGCCGGAGCGCGAAAGCTCAGGAGGGCGTCGGAGAGCTTCTCGGGGTCGAGGGAGACGAACGCCGCCATGCTCGCCATGCTGAGCGTGCCGAGTTTGAGGGTGAGCTCGAGGAGTGAGAGCACGGTCGTGAGGTCACCGCCGAAGAACCACGAGGCCGCGAAGACGTAGAACCCTTCGCCGATGAGACCGATCACGAAGAGCCCGAGCACGAGGGGACCGACCCGGCTCGCGAACACCGAGATCGCCGTCACGACGAAGAGGATCGCGAGCACGGTGAGGTTGTGCGTGAACCACGGGCTCAACCCCATGAGGAGGTACCAGACGACGACGACGCGCGGATCCATGATCGACAGGAGTCCACCGCGCGTCGCATACGCGGTGCGGAGGAGCTCGAGCTTGACCCACTCGACCGAGAGGGTGTCGCGCTCGCGCCGGTTCTTCGTCGCGCGGGGTGCGCGAGCCTCGAGCGGGGGAGTTGCCGTCATCGTCACGATCCGACCCTTTCGTGTGATCGATCGCCCGCTGTCGCGGCGAATCGGGCGGTGAACTCGGCGACACTCAACACGGGAGGGTGAGCGCCGAGAGCGATGCCGACCTGGGTCACTTGCGGGGGCACGAGCATCGCCTCGGCGAGCAGGTCGGCGTCGGCGAACAGGTCGCGCGGAGTGCAGTCGCGCAGCACGCGGCCGTTGCCGAGAACGACGACGCGATCGGCCCACTCGGCGACGAGGTGCATGTCGTGGGTCGCGACGACGACGCAGCGGATGCGGTCGGAGAGGTCGGCGAGCATCTCGATGACGACGTTGCGCGTCGCGACGTCGAGGCTCGACGTCGGTTCGTCGAGCAAGAGCAGGAGGGGTGTCATCGCGAGCCCGATGCCGAGCGTCGCTCGTCGCTGCTGCCCGCCCGACAGCATGCGCCCGTCGCGGTCGGCGACCCCGAGCAGATTCATGCGTTCGAGGATGGTCTCGACCGTCTCGAGGGCGTCGACGCGCGCGCGAGAGCGAGGGAACATCGCGATGTCGGCGCGCACCGTGTCGTTGAGGAACATCTGCTCGGGGTGCTGGTGCAGGTACGACACCCGGTCGGCGAGCTCCGCCGCCGAGATCGTGCGGGTGTTGGTTCCGTCGACGACGACTTCGCCCGCGAGGGGCACCTTGAGCCCGGTCAGGAGGCGGAGCAGGGTGGATTTGCCCGCACCGTTACCGCCGACGAGGGCCACGCGCTGGCCCTCGTGCAGCCGGAGGTCGACGCCGTCGAGCACCGTCGATCGGCGGCCCTCCACGGTGCGGTATCCGAAGTGCACGGAGTCGAGCTCGGCGACCACGGGGGTGCACGCGGCGGGCGTCTCATCCGCTGTCGCCGTCGATGCCGCCGCTGGCGGATGCGCTGCGCCGGGGTGGTCGACTCGCCCGCGCATCGCCTCGGCGAGCTCGTCGACGGTCGTCGACACGGGTCGGTCGGGGGTCAGGGCTCGACTCACGTGCACGACCTGCGGCGCGGGGATGCCGTGCTCCGCGAGCTCGTCGGCTCGAGAGAGCGCGTCTCGAACGGGAAGGTGCCACGCGACGGTCCCCTGCGACATGAGCACGACGCTCCGGCAGTATCGCGCCACGAACTCGGCGTGATGCTCGATCACGATGATCGTCGTGCCGAGCGTGCGGTTGAGCTCCGAGAGCCTCTCGTAGACCTGTTCCGCGTGCACGGGGTCGAGTTCGGCGACCGGTTCGTCGACGATGATGACCTCGGGGCGCATCGCGAGCACGCTCGCGAGAGCGACGAGGTGCTGTTGGCCGCCCGACAGCTGCCAGACGAACCGGTCTCGCAAGTGCTCGATGCCGAGGCGCTCCATGGCCTCCTCGGTTCGAGCAGCGTGGTCGGCGAGCCCGTAGTTGACGGGCCCGAACGACACCTCGTCGTGCACCGTCGGGCGCACGAGCTGGTTCGTGAAGTCCTGGTAGACGTAGCCGACGAGGTGCGACAGTCGCGCGACCGAGACCTCGGTGGTGTCGTGACCGGAGACGAGCACCGAACCGCTGAACTCCCCCGACCAGTAGTGCGGGATGAGCCCGTTGAAGCTCTTGCAGAGCGTCGTCTTGCCCGACCCGTTGCCACCGACGACCGCGACGAAGTCGCCCCGTTCGATGGTGAGGTCGACGTGCTCGAGGCTCGGCGCCGCCGCTCCGGGGTAGCGGAATCCGAGGTCGGTGACCTCGATCACCGCGCTCACGAGGTGCGGTCGGGCGACCGGGGCTCGACCGCCGCGCGGTCGGCGGAGCGGCGAGCGATCATCCATCGCACGATCACGACGGCCGTGACGAGCACGATGATGGCGGCCGACACCCCGATCCACAGGAACTGCGCTCCGTACTGCCCGATGAAGTCGGGTTCCCACACGCCGAAGGTCACGTCGAGTTCGTCGAGGAACGCCATGATCATGGCGACGAACGAGAGGAAGAGGGCGCCGATGACGAAGGGTGCGGATGCCCGCGCCCGTCGTGCGACGGGAACAGCGGGGTCTCGCGGAGCCATGCCGAGCAAGGGCTCGATCTTGCCGTAGAGACGCGGGGCGAGGAGCATCGCGGGGATCGCCCCGAAGATGATTCCGCTGATGATGAAGTCGGTGCTGAAGGCGATTCCCTCGAGCAGCAGGATGCTCTGCGGCAAGCCCTCGACGTATTCGGCGTCGGCGACCCCGACCCAGACCTTGCCGACATCCACGATTCCGCCGACGAGCTTGTCGAGGAGCACCGTGACCATGGCGGCCATCGCGACCTGCCAGCGTTTGCGCGGGTCGCGCACGAGCGAACCGCCGATGTAGAGCCCCAGGGCGAGCTGGATGTAGCCCTCGAGCTCGCCGATGCCCGAGAAGTTGCCCATGAGGAGGTCGACGAAGACGATCTCCCCGAGGGGGGCTCCGAGCGCTCCGTAGAGCGGGTGGAAGAGGCACACGATGACGACGGGCACGAACGCGAGGTACGACACCGAGAGTTCGACCGGTCCGAGCCTGAGCTCGGGGAGCACTTCGGTGAGGATGTTCGCGAGCCCGAACATCGTCATCGAGAGAACGAAGACCATGAGCTTCTGCGCTTGACTCAGTTCGCCCGGCCGGGGGATTCCTCGGCGCGCGGGAGTGCTGGTCGCGGGAGTCGTGCGGGTCATGAGAGTGCCCTTTCCTGTCGACGCCGGGTATCGGCGCTCGGGGGGTTGCCGGGGGAGATCGCCTCGCACAGGAGGCGGTCGAGTTCGTGGATCGAGTCGATGACGACGTCGGGCCGCTCGGGCCCATCGAGCGTCGCGGCGTGGTCGACGGTGGCGTCGTCGAGCGATCCGCCGCGCACGAGGATGGCGACGGGGATTCCCGCCGCGTGGGCCGCGACCATGTCGCGGTCGGGTTTGTCTCCGACGAACCAGCAGTGTTCGGGGTGCACCCCGAGGGCGGCGATCGCTTCGTCGGGCATCGCGCGGTCGGGTTTGCGACGCCCCAGCTCGTCGGAGTAGATCTGCACGGCGAAGAGGTCACCGAGGTCGGCGTCGGCGAGGCGCCGCCTCACGGCACGCCCGCTCAGGGTATTGGAGACGATCCCCACGGGGATCCCCGCGGTCCGCGCCCGCTCGAGCAGGTCGCGCACGCCGGGGCGGATCGAGGTCGAGCTCTTGACCGAGGCGTAGTGGTACGACAGTTCGGTCGCTTCGGCGCGCAGCCACGCGCGTTCCGCCGCGGCGAGTCCTGCTCCCACGATCTCGCACCAGAATTCGCGCGGGGTGATCTCGAGAACGCGGGAGGAGTGTTCGCCGCCGTCTTTCCACTGGCGATGCCGGAAGCGCGCGGTTTCGAGGGCGGATGTCATCACCGCGTCGTCTGTCGAGAGCCCGGCTTCGCGCATCCGCCGGGCGATGTCCGCGCCGAACCGGCGCTGGGCGGCGACGTCTTTCACGGAGGTCGAGATCACTCCGCCGTGGTCGAGGAGGATCGCGCGGGGCGCGGCGACGTGTGCGGGCACGGCGACGGCGCTCTCGCCTCCGGTCGTCGACGGCAGCCGCTCTGCAGTGGTGTCGGGCACGGTCGCGGCGAGCACGGGCACGAGCTCGAGCGGTGTCGCGAAGACGGCGTCGGCGGAGGCGTCGACGCTGTACGGCGGCTCGTCGGTGTGCTGGGAGCGCGTGAGCACGACGGCTCCCACGGAGGCGCGTCGGCCGGCGACGACGTCGCGATCGACCGTGTCTCCGACGAACCAGCAGCGCTCGGCGGTCGTGCCGAGGGCGGTCGCGGCGAGCTGCACCATGCCGGGGTGCGGCTTGCGCATGCCGACCTCGTCGGAGTAGATCTGCACGCCGATGTGCGACGACAGCCCGTGCCTCTCGAGCAGGGCGCGATGCGCTCGCCCGGAGTGGGCGTTGCTGACGATCCCGACGGGGATCGAGAGCTCGGCGGCGCACTCGAGCAACTCGACGACGCCCGGGCGCACCTCGTGGTCGGAGAGCACCGGGGTGATGCGGTCGAGGAGCCCGGCGGCGTCGGCGGCGAGGGTCGCCCGCACGGCGTCGGGGAGGTCGGACGCGAGGAAGTCGGTCCAGATCTCTCGCGGTGCCAGTTCCACGGGTTCGCGGCGCCGGCCCGCCGAGTTCTTCCAGTCTTTGAGGGCGCGCAAGCCGGCGTCGAGGGCACGGTGCAGTTCGGCCGAGGAGACGTCGTGGCCGACCGCGGCGAGCTCGGCGTGGAGGAGTTCCGCGGCGTCGCGGCGCCCGGTCGGTCGTTTCGTGGTCTGGAACAGCACCCCGCCGAAGTCGAGGAGCAGGGCGTCGGGGCGGCGCGCGAGCCTGCGGGTCGCGCTCGCGCCGGGGGCTGTCTGGAAGTTCATGGTTGCGAAGTTATGAGCCGACGGTGAACGACCGGCGACGGGGAGGGGGAGGCGAGGTTGCGAGTGCTGGAACGTTCCAGTTCACTCGAGCAAGGCCCGCGCGCGAAGGCGGCCATACTGGACCCGTGGTGACCGCCGATACCTCGAGACCGACGATCGTCGACGTCGCGCGCGAGGCCGGGGTGTCGAAATCGCTCGTCTCGCTCGCTCTGCGCGGCGACCCGGGAGTCAGCGACGCCACCCGCGCCCGCATCACCGATGTCGCCGTGGCGCTCGGATATCGGTCGAACCGGCTCGCCCGCTCACTCGTTCAAGGCCGCACCGCGCTCTTCGGCGCCGTCACGACAGACCTCGGCAACCCGTATTACACCGAGATCCTCAGCGGAGTCGAGATCGCCGCCGAGACCGCGGGATTCGATCTCCTCATCGGCCAGGGGCGACGGGACTCGGCGCTGCTCGGGGCGAGAGTCGGCGACATGGTCGGCCTGGGTGTCGACGGCATCATCGTCGTGAGCTCGCGCGTCGACCCCGCGGCGCTCGCCGCCGCCGCCTCACGCCTTCCGGTCGTGGTCGTCGGCAAGATGCCTCGATCGGTGTCCGGCGTCGACACGGTCACGAGCGACGATCGCAGCGGCGCCTTCGCCGCGACCACCCACCTCCTCGACCTCGGGCACCGCGCGATCGCCTTCGCGAGCGCATCCACCCGACCCGCGGCCCTCGGCCGACGCGCGGGATACACCGCCGCGATGGAGGGCCGAGAGGGCGCCCGGCAACCGCTCGTGGTCGGTGCATCCGATCTGATCGAGCTCGAGCGGCGCGTGCGGGAGGTGCTCTCGACGCCCGAGGCGAGGCCCACAGCCGTGGTCGCGAGCAACGATCTCGCGGCGATCGCGATCCTCGACGCCGCGATCGACCTCGGGCTCGACGTGCCGGGCGAGCTCTCCATCGTCGGTTACGACAACACGGCGCTGGCCTCGCTCGTGAGACCGCGACTCACGAGCGTGGATCAGCCGAGTGACGCCATCGGGAGACTGTGCGTCGAGATGATCGTCGAGCGACTCGACGGCCGCTCGTCGGATCGCCACGAGGTTCTCGAACCGCGACTGGTGGTTCGGGCGTCATCGGGGCACGCGATCGCGAACTGATCGGGCGCGATCATCCGAACTCGACGCCGTCGTGGTCGGCGAACCGCGCGCGCATGACGCGCAACGCGTCGGGGCTCTCGTCGACGAGAACGAAGCGTCGGCCGAGCGCGAGGGCGGCCGCGCCGGTCGTGCCGCTTCCGGCGAAGAAGTCGAGCACCCAGTCGCCCTCGCGAGAGGATGCCGCGATGATGCGCTTGAGGATGCCGAGAGGCTTCTGGGTCGGATAGCCCGTCTTCTCGTGTCCCGTCGGGCTCACGATCGTATGCCACCAGACATCCGTCGGCAGTTTGCCGAGGGCGGCCTTCTCGGGGGTCACGAGCCCCGGCGCCATGTAGGGCTCGCGATCGACCGCCGACGAGTCGAAGTGGTAGCCGAGGGGGTCTTTCACGTAGACGAGGATCGTGTCGTGCTTCGTGGGCCACCGGGTCTTCGACTTGGCGCCGTAGTCGTAGGCCCAGATGATCTCGTTGAGAAAGCACTCGCGGCCGAAGAGGGCGTCGAGCAGCACCTTCGCGTAGTGCGCTTCGCGATAGTCGAGATGCAGGTAGAGCGTGCCGTCGTCGGCGAGCAGCCGCCATGCTTCCGCGAGTCTCGGCTCGAGAAAGCTCCAGTAGTCGTCGAAGCTGTCGTCGTAGCGCACGAGGTCGCCGCGGATGCGGTCGTACTGCTGGCCCTTGAACCCGCGCACGGCGCCGTCGGGGTTGCGCTCGCTTCTCGTCGACTGCCTCGACTGAGATCTCCCCGTGTTGAACGGCGGGTCGAGGTAGACCACGGTGAACGCGCCGTCGGGCAGGGGGCGGGTCGCGGCGAGGTTGTCGCCGTGGATCACGCGGCTCGGGGAGTCTCGCGACCAGGCTTCGGGCATCCGCTCATTGTGCCGTACTCCCGGCGGCGCGCTTACGCTGGGCTCATGACCGACGCGCCCGCGACAGAACTGATCGACGAGACCACCCACAACCGCTTCGTCTACCGCGTCGACGGCGAGGATGTCGGCGTCGCCGACTACCAGCGCACCCCGGGTGTCATCCACATCGTGCACACCGAGGTCGACGCGCATCGCCGCGGCGCGGGTGTCGGGGGCGACATGGTCCGCGCCATCCTCGATCGCATCCGTGACGAGTCGAGCGACACCGTCGGCGCCGATTGCCCCTTCGTGAGGTCGTGGCTCGACGACCACCCCGACTACCTCGGTCTCGAAGCCCGATAACCCGATCGGCGCGGGCTGCGACTCGAGTTGATAACGATCCCTCGAGTATGTGGACGCAGCCTAGAAACTCCAGCTACTGCGCGCACACTAGCCCCGAGCAGGTCAGTCCAGACCTTCAGTAAGGAGCTAACCGTGATCCCCGACGAACTGACTCAGGGTCAGTACGACACCGTCTACAACTTCCTCTCGCTCGTGATCGCAGCGCAGCTGTTCACCGCGATATTCCTCGTCATCTCGCTACCGCGGCTACTCCCGCGCTATCGCCAGGCGATCACCGTCGCCGCGATCGTCTGCGGAATCGCGGCGTACCACTACTTCCGCATCTTCTCCTCGTTCACCGACGCCTTCGTGACGGATGCGGTCGGCGGCGCGGGCACGTACGTCCAGGCCGAGGGAGCCTCGTTCAACGAGGGGTACCGCTATGTCGACTGGCTTCTCACCGTGCCGCTTCTGCTCGTCGAACTCGTCGCGGTGCTCGCCCTCGCACGGTCGGTGCAGACGGGCCTGCTCCTCAGGCTCATCCCCGCGTCGGCGCTCATGATCGCCCTCGGATACCCCGGTGAGATCAGCGACGATCTCGGAACACGCGGTCTCTTCGGGCTGCTGTCGACCATCCCGTTCCTCTACATCCTCTACGTGCTCTTCGTCGAGCTCACCAAGTCGCTCAAGACGCAACCGGAGAACGTGCGCAAGACCCTCGGCAACCTCAGGTTCCTCCTCCTGCTCAGCTGGGGCGTCTACCCGATCGCCTACCTGCTGCCCATCCTCGACATCGGTGGCGCGGATGCCTGGGTCGGGTTGCAGATCGGATACTCCGTGGCCGACATCGTCGCCAAGGCGGTCTACGCGCTCATCATCTTCCGCGTCGCACGCATGAAGTCGTTCGCCGACGACACCGACTTCGCGGCGATGGAGATGTCGCGAGACGAACTCCGCACGACCGACACGAGCGGCTCCTCGAGCGCGCCTCGCCGAGGCTAGCCTCCGGGTGCCCTGACCGCGATCGCGCGAGTCAGGGCACCCGGCGCAGCCACTCCTCGGTGGCGAACTTCTCGGCGACGAGATTCTCCGCCTTCGCGAGTTCGTCTGCCGTGATCTCCCCCGCCGTCGACCCGTAGAGTCCGGCGAACGTCGCCTTCATCTTCTCGATGATCTCCTCCCGAGGCAGTCCGGTCTGGCTCCGCAAGGGGTCGACACGCTTCGCCGCGCTCTTCGTGCCCTTGTCGCTCATCTTCTCGCGACCGATGCGCAGCACCTGCACCATCTTCTCGCCGTCCATGTCGTAGCTCATGGTCACGTGGTGGAGCACGGCGCCGGCACCGAGGCGCTTCTGCGCTGCACCACCGATCTTGCCCGTCGGGCTCGTGATGTCGTTGAGGGGCTGATAGCTCGCGTCGATCCCGAGCGACTTGAGGGCGATGATGACCCACTCGTCGAGGTAGGCGTAGGAGTCGGCGAAGGTCATGCCCTGCACGAGGTCCGACGGCGCGTAGATCGAATAGGTGATCGCGGTTCCCGCCTCCATGAACATCGCGCCACCCCCGCTGATGCGGCGCACGACCGAGAACCCGAACTTCGCGGCGTTGTCGAGGTCGACCTCGTTCTTCACCGACTGGAAGCTGCCGATGACGACGGCGGGCGCATCCCACTCCCAGATGCGGAGGGTCGGGCCACGGCGTCCGGCGCCGACCTCCTCGGCGAGCACCTGGTCGAGGGCCATCTGCATCTGCGGGGAGTACGCGCGGTCGTGGACCACTTTCCACTCGTAGTCGCGCCATTCCGTCGCGCGCGAGAGCGAGCGGCGAACGGCGACGGCCACCGCCTCGGGCGTGATGCCGAGCAATTGCGCGTCGGCGGGGAGGGCGGCGCGCACGGCGGCGGCGATCCGCTTGGCGTCGCTCGACTCCGGCAGACCCTCGACTGCGGCGTTGATGTCGTCGAGCGCGCTGTCGGGCTCGAGGAAGAAGTCGCCGGCGAGACGGAAGTTCGTGATGACGCCCTGCTCGACATCGAGATCGACGACCACGAGTTTGCCCCCGGGGACCTTGTATTCACCGTGCATCGTGTCGCCTTTCTTCGGGAGTCAGCATAAACCTCCGCGCTGTCAGCCGATCCGTCCGATCTCGACGGTGATCTCGACCGCGAGACCGGAACCGAACGCACCCGAGAGGTGGTCGCTCACGGCGTCGAACACGGCACGGCAGGTCGCCGACGCGGGGCGGGAATCGGCGGCCGCGATGCGCACCGCAACGGTCATGACCCCCTCGCGCTCACCGACGACCACGGGGGAGTCCTCCCGGCGAACCACCGCGGCGACGACCGTGCCGACGATCGCCGTCACGGCCGGGCGGGCGTCGTAGACGTGCTCGACGCCCTCGACCGCACCGACGACCGCCGTGAGGTCGGCCGCGAGGCCCGGGGACCGCTCGAAGGGCTCGACGCCCTCGGGGATGGCTGATGTCTCGATCGTCATGCGAGTGCTCCTCCGTTGCTCCGCCTCAAATGCACGTCGGAGACGAGGACGTCGATCGACGAGACCGCGAGCTCGGTGTGCTGGAGGAGGCTCGTCGAGACCTCCGACCGGATGCGCGCGGCGACCGCCGGGATGTCTTCGCCCCAGAACACGCTCACCTCGACGAACACGTCGATGGGCTCGCCGGGAACCGTCACGTCGCCGCGCAAGCGGCACTTGCCGACGATCGCCCCGGGAACAGCGTCGCCCGCCGCGCGCACGAGGGCGAGAACCGCGCCCTCGGTCACGGTGAGTGTCGCTCGCGGCGACGGGTGGGCGAGGGGGATCGAGCGGCCGGCGCGGGACTCCCTGTTGACGTTCGCGATGATCGACGTCACCCAGCTGTCATCGCGACCGACGTCCTCCGCGGCATCCTGCTCGAGGAGTTCGGCGGCGACGGACCGCACGCGCAAGAGCGACCGGTAGGCGAGGTCGTACTCGGGGTCACGGTCGAGCAGCTCGGCGGGAGGGGTCTCGTCACGCTCGATGTAGTCGGTGAGGAGATCGATGATGGCGTCGTCGGTGCCATCGGCGATGCCGTCGACGGTGCGGTCATCGGTGTTGTCGCCGGTGGTGTCGTCGGTCATCGCCATTCCTCCATCTCTTTCGCGAGTGTCTTCCGTGCCCGAGCGAGCGAACCCCGCACGGTCGACGGTGGGATGCCCAGTTCTTCGGCGATCTCGTCGTAGCTGCGGTCACCCACTTCGCGCAGAACCCAGCACTGGCGTTGCACGACAGGAAGCCTCGAAAGGGCGCGGGAGAGCACTTCGCGCTGCGACGCGACCTCGGCGAGACGGTGGGGGGACTCGGAGTCGCTCGTCTCGGCATCCCAGTCCTCGAGAGGCTCCACGCGGCGACGCGAGCGCACTCGGTCGATCGCCTTGCGCGACGCGATTTTCATGAGCCACGCTTTGACCGCCGTGACCTCGGTGGTCGCGAGCTCGCGCCACGCGGTGATGAACGCCTCCTGCACGACGTCGTCCGCATCGCTGTTCGAACCGAGGATGCGGATGACGTACGCCCGCATGAGCGGACCGTGCCGGCGCACGAGAATCTCGAACGCGCGCTCGTCGCCGTCGGACGACCGGCCCGCGAGGATTCCGTCGGATGCCTCGCTCAGGTCGAACGGCGCGGAGTCCGAGGGGGAGACCTGCTCGCTCAGTTCGTCTGTCGACATCTCACACCGCCCGGAAAAGTTTTTCGATTCACGCGTGACGAAAGTGCTCGTCGTCACGTCTCAGTAGTGACTATTCCACGAACCGACGAAACGTTGGTTCCGAATAGTCGGTGCGGCCACCGGCCGCCACCCAGACATCCACTTTGTGAAAGGACTCGCCACCATGGCCACCACCTCCTCCGCCGCGACCCCGAACACCGCACCGAACGCTGCCGGCGGGACGTCCGCCGCGAAGGCCCGGGGAACGATGGCCCAGGGAACGACGGACCTGGGCACGACGGTCATCGACGACGGTGTGGTCGCCAAGGTCGCGGGCATCGCGGCGCGCGAAGTGCCGGGAGTCTTCGAGCTCGGTGGCGGGGCCGCGCGGGCCCTCGGTGCCATCCGCAGCGCGGTCAACAGCACCGACCTCGCTCAGGGTGTGGCGGTCGAGGTCGGCGAGACCCAGGTCGCGGTCGACATCTCCCTCGTCGCGGAGTACCCCGTCGCGCTGCAGACCGTGGCCGACAATGTGCGCTCCTCGGTGCGCTCGGCGATCGAGTCGCTCGTCGGCATGGAGGTCACCGAGGTCAACGTGACCATCAACGACGTGCACGTTCCGTCGGACGACGACACCGCCGAGGCCGACACCCGCGTCAGCTGAGCCCGACCCCCGAACCCCCCCGGTGCCGCCCCCCGGCACGCTCCACCCCCAACCCCCACCCCCACCCCCACACCACCCCCACCCCACCCAATCCGCATCGCCCCACCGTCAGGTCGGGCCCCAGAGAGAAGGAAGAACACATGAGTGCAGCAGACAAGCTCAGCAACGCCGCCCAGGACCTCGCAGGCAAGGCGAAGGAGGCCTTCGGAAAGGCCACCGGCAACGACGAGGTCGCGGCCGAGGGCAAGGCCGATCAGTCGGCAGCCACCGTCAAGAAGGCCGGCGAGAACATCAAGGACGTCTTCAAGTAAGACGCAGCACCACTGCGAGGGGCGATGCCGAAAGGCATCGCCCCTCGTTCGCGTTGCGGCTCGACGGTCACCCGCGTCGCCCGGCGTGCGCCCGGCGCACTCAGGTCGCACCGCGGTGCCCGACGTAGCATCGCGACATGGCTCAGACCGGATGGACGACGACCGACATGCCCGACCTCGACGGCGGCACCGTGATCGTGACGGGCGCCAACAGCGGGATCGGCCTCGAGGCCGCGCGCGCGTTCGCCGCTCACGGCGCCCACGTCGTCCTCGCGGTGCGCGACACCGCGAAGGGGCGATCGGCCGCTGCGACTGTCACGGGTTCCGTGGAGGTCCGTGAGCTCGATCTCGCCGACCTCGCGTCGGTGCGGCGGTTCGCCGACGACTGGTCGGGCGACATCCGATTGCTCGTCAACAACGCGGGAGTGATGGCTCCTCCCCTCATGCGCACGGCCGACGGCTTCGAGCTGCAGTTCGGTACCAACCACCTCGGCCACTTCGCCCTCACCGCAGCGCTCATCGAGCACGTGACCGACCGGGTCGTGACGGTCTCGAGCCTCGCCCACCGCGCGGGTCGCATCGACTTCGTCGACCCGAACTGGCACGACCGCAAGTATCAGCGCTGGGCCGCATACGGGCAGTCGAAGCTCGCCAACCTGCTCTTCACTCTCGAACTCCAGGCGCGACTGACGCACGCGGGATCACGCGTCATCGCGACCGCGGCCCACCCGGGGTTCTCCGCGACCAACCTGCAGGGGCGCTTCGACTCGGGGCTCGCCGCAAAGGTGACGGCACTCGGAAACAGGGTCTTCGCCCAAGACGCCGCGAGTGGGGCGCTTCCGACACTCTTCGCCGCGACGGCGTCGGTTCGCCCCGGGGCCTACGTCGGACCGTCGGGAGTCGGGCAGTCCCGAGGCGCGCCCCGGGTGGTCGGGTCGACCACCGCGGCGGAAGACTCCGACGTCGCGCGCCGCCTGTGGACGATGTCCGAAGAGCTCACCGGGGTCACCGCCCGGGTCTGAACCTCAGGTCGAGCCACGTCACGAGGTCGGTCGTGACGTCGGCGAAGTTGGTCTCGTTGTAGATCTCGTGGCGTGCATCCGTGTACACGATGAGTTCGACGTCGCTGAGCTTCGAGCGGGCGATGTACGCCTCCGCGAGCAGCTCGGCGCTGCGTGTCCCCCCGAAGCTGTCGTCGCTCCCGACCTGGATGAGCACCGGAAGATCGTTCGAGAGCGAGCGGCGGGGGCGGCCGAGCATCCGCAGGCTCTCTCGCACACCGAAGAGCTTTTTGGCGTCGGCGACGAACGCGAGCTCGTCGGCGGCGAACGCGGCGGCGACGCTCTCGTCGCGACTGAGCCACTCGTGCCCCGTCGTGCCGAGGTGGCGGTGGTGGGCGTTCAGGTCACCACCGTTCATGTGCTTGATCGTGCGGTAGGCCGTGCCCGAGAGCACGATCGCGTCGTAGTCGTCGGCGTGCGAGTTGACGAGCATCTGCGCGATGATCGACCCCCAGCTGTGCCCGAAGAGGATGAGGGGAACGCCCGCGTTGTCACTGCGGATGATGCCGCTCAGCTGGTGGACGGCGTCGACGGTCGCGACCATCCCCCCTGCCCCGAGGGTTCCGAGTTTCGACACGTCGCCATCGTGCTGCTGGAGCCCCGTGAGGCCGTGGCCGCGGTGGTCGTCGGCATAGACGGTGTAACCGGCGTTGACGAGGGCCTGAGCGAGTCTCTCGTAGCGAGCGGCGTACTCGCCGAGGCCGTGCGCGATCTGGACGACGCCGCGGGGCTTGCCCGTCTTCCACTGGTAGTAGTGCACGACCACGCCGTGCGCGTCGGTGAACGTGTGGTCCTGTCGTGCCGCAGTGAACTGGATCACGGTGTCCTCCTCGTCCCCGCAAGTCTACGGCGGGCACGGCAGCGGTCGGGGTGGCGTGACCGGGCCCGGCCCCGCCGTTCGTTAGCGGCGCTAATTTGTTAGGCTAAGTAATATGCCTCACGACGACCACGAACTGCGACTGACGATCCTGAGGCTCGCGCGACGCATCCGGCTCATGCAGGCAGACGAGAGCGTCACGGAGGGCCAGCGCACCGCGCTCTTCCAGCTGCACAGGCACGGCCCGCAGACGCTCGGATCACTCAGCGCCCTCGAGAGGGTCTCGCCGCCGAGCATGAATCGCACCGTCGGTGCTCTCGTCGACGCCGGACTCGTCACGAGAGTGACAGACAGCGACGATGCCCGCCGCGTCACCATCGCGCTCTCCGTCGACGGAGACGCGTTCGTCGCCGAGACCCGGCGGAGGCGCGACGAGTGGTTCACGCGCCGACTGCACACGCTCGCCGCCGACGAGCGACAACTGCTCCTCGACGCGACACCGATACTCGCGAGACTGGCCGACGAGTGAGTTCGATGTTCCGGTCGCTCAGCGCCCGCAACTACCGCCTGTTCGCCGCGGGCGCGCTCGTCTCCAACGTCGGAACCTGGATGCAGCGCACGGCCCAGGACTGGCTCGTGCTCACCCAGCTCACCGACAACGACGCCGTCGCCCTCGGCACCGTCGTCGCGCTGCAGTTCGCGCCGCTCCTGCTCCTCCTGCCGGTCACGGGCCTCGTCGCCGACCGTTTCGACCAGCGCACGATCCTCATGACCACCCAGGCGGCGATGGCCGTGCTCGGAGCCGCCCTCGGCGTCATGACCATCACGGGAGTGGTCGAACTCTGGCACGTCTACGCGTTCGCCGCCGCCCTCGGCTGCGTCGCGGCCTTCGACGCCCCCGCCCGGCAGACCTTCGTCGCCCAGCTCGTCGGCGCGCCCAACCTCTCGAACGCGGTCGCGCTCAACTCGGCGTCGTTCAGCGCGGCCCGCATGATCGGGCCCGCGATCGCCGGTCTCCTGACCGCCGCCGTCGGGGCAGGCTGGGTCTTCGTCATCAACGCGATCACCTTCGCCGCCGTGCTCGCGGCGCTCGCCGCCCTGCGCGCCGACGAGTTCGCGCCGATGGGGCGCGCCGACCGAGCGCGCGGCGACCTCGTCGGAGGGTTCCGATACATCGCGGCGCGCCCCGACATCCTCATCGTGCTCGTCATGATCTTCATCGTCGGCACCTTCGGGCTCAACTTCGGCATCTACATCGCCACGATGGCGCGCATCGAGTTCGGCGCGGGGGCCGCGACATTCGGCGTGCTCTCATCGGTGCTCGCGATCGGCTCCGTCACGGGCGCGCTGCTGTCGGCCAAACGCGAGAAACCGCGGCTGCGCTTCGTGCTCGCCTCGGCCGTGCTCTTCTCGGTGGGATGCGCGCTCGCCGCCGTGCTGCCGACGATGCTGCTGTTCGCGGCCGCGCTCCTGCTCATCGGGGTCGCGGCGCAGACCTTCATGACCACGGCCAACGGACTCGTGCAGCTCACGACCGATGCGCGCGTGCGCGGACGAGTCATGGCGATCTACATGGCCATCTTCCTCGGTGGCACCCCGCTCGGGGCGCCCATCGTCGGCTGGGTCGCGAACGAGCTCGGTCCACGTTGGGCCCTCGGCGTCGGTGCGGGTGCGGGACTCGTCGCCGCGGTCATCGGGGTCGGGTGGCTCATCCGTCATCAGCACCTGCGGATCAGCCTCGCGGGCCGTCGGATCGCGCTCACCCACGACGGCGCCGATCTCGCCGCCGACCCCGGACTGCAAACACCCCGGTGACGGTCGGTAGAGTGAGACTCGCCCGCCGTCGGTAACCGTTGTAAATCGGATGCTCGGCGGGCCTGCACCGCGTCACGTCAACGAAGAGAGCACCGGGAGAATCACCAGATGGTCACAGCCGAAATCGTCATCGACCCCGCCGCCGTCGTGGCCCCGATCGATCGCCGCATCTTCGGCTCCTTCGTGGAGCACCTCGGCCGCTGCGTCTACGACGGCATCTACGAGCCGACGCATCCGACCGCCAACGACGACGGGTTCCGGCTCGACGTCGTCGACCTCGTCAAAGAGCTCGGCTCGACGACCGTGCGCTACCCCGGAGGCAACTTCGTGTCGGGATACCGCTGGGAAGACGGTGTCGGGCCGCGCGAGAGCCGGCCCGTCCGGCGCGATCTCGCGTGGCACACCCTCGAGACCAACCAGGTCGGAACCGACGAATTCGCTCGCTGGTGCGCCCTCACCGGCTCGGAGCTCATGCTCGCGGTCAACCTCGGCACGCGGGGCATCGAGGCGGCACTCGACCTGCTCGAGTACACCAACCACCCGTCGGGCACGGCGCTGAGCGACCAGCGCATCGCCAACGGGTCGGTCGAACCCCACAACGTGCGCATGTGGTGCCTCGGCAACGAAATGGACGGCCCGTGGCAGACCGGCTACATGACCGCCGACGACTACGGCAAGCTCGCCGCGCGCACCGCCCAAGCGATGAAGGCGGCGGACAAGACGCTCGAACTCGTGGTGTGCGGCTCATCCGGGTCGAACATGGCGACGTTCGGCGACTGGGAGCGCACGGTCCTCGAGCACAGCTACGAGCACGTCGACTTCATCTCGTGCCACGCCTACTACCAGGAGTACGGCGGCGACCTCGGGTCGTTCCTCGCGTCGAGCCTCGACATGCAGTACTTCATCGAGACCGTCGTGTCGACGGCCGACCACGTGGGCAACAAGCTCCGCAGCGCCAAGAAGATCAAGCTCTCGTTCGACGAGTGGAACATCTGGTACCTCGAAGAGCACCAGCAGTCGGATGAGATCAGCGACGAGTGGCTCGTCGCCCCGCGCCAGCTCGAAGACGTCTACTCCGTCGCCGACGCTGTCGTGCTCGGCAACCTCCTCATCACGCTGCTCAAGAACCACGACAGGGTCGCGTCGGCCTCGCTCGCGCAGCTCGTCAACGTGATCGCCCCCATCCGGACCGAGCCCGGCGGAGCGGCGTGGCGCCAGACGACCTTCTTCCCGTTCTCGGTCACATCGCGACTCGCTCGCGGCGAGGTCATCGCGCCGCGCATCCACGTCGACACCTACTCGACCAAGCGCCACGGTGACGCCCCGCTCGTCGACTCCGTCGCGACGGTCGACCGCGACGCCGGCACCGCCGCAGTGTTCCTCGTCAACCGCAGCCAGACCGAGTCGATCGAGGTGACGATCGACCTGAGCGGCCTCGCCATGTCCACGGTCACCGAGGCCGTGAGCCTCCACGACGACGACGTCTACGCCCGCAACACGGCGGACGACCAGAACCGCGTCGGGCTCGTCGACCTCGAGGGCGCCGAGCTCTCCGACGGCCGCCTCACCGTGACCCTCCCGCCGGTCTCCTGGTCGGCGGTAGCCCTGGCCTGACCCGCCCTGCCCTGCCCTGCCCCCAGCCCCCGCCCCAAACCACGCAGTTTCCGCGAGGGGATGCCAGATCCGGCATTCCCTCGCGGAAACTGCGTTCGGTGGGCGGGTGTCGTCCGCGTGGGGCGGAGGCGGGCGTCAGGCGGAGTCGCGCTCGACGAGTCGCGTGGGCAGGATGCGCTCGCGCTCGATGTCCTCGCCGCGCAAGCGTGCAAGGAGCATGTTCGCCATCGTCGCGCCCGTGACCTCGGCGGGTTGATGCACCGTCGTGAGGAGCACGTCGCCGTCGACCGCGGCGGGGGCGTCGTCGAAACCGACGACCGCGACATCAGCGGGCACGGAGCGCCCCGACTCCCGAAGCGCGGCGACCGCGCCCGATGCCATGAGGTCGCTCGCCGCGAAGACGCCGTCGATGTCGGGATGCTGCGCCAGCAGTTGTCGCATCGATGCCGCCCCACCCGCGCGAGTGAAATCCCCGCGCACGAGGCGCTCGCTCGAGAGGCCCGCCGCGTCGAGGGCGCGCTTCCAGCCGACCGCGCGATCGATGCCGGGACGCATGTCGTCGGGCCCCGCGAGGATCGCGATGCGCGTGCGCCCGATGTCGATGAGCTTCTGCGTGCCGAGCATGGCCCCCGCGACGTTGTCGACGTCGACGAAGTATGTCGGGGTCTCCGTCGACTGGAGGAGACGCCCGTTGAACACCACGGGGAGCGCGGCGGCGAGCTCGGTGAGCTCGATGTCGGTCGAGTGGTGCGACACCACGAGAGCACCGTCGACGTTGCCCCCGAGCAGGTAGCGCACGGTGTTGCGCGCCGAGCCCTTCGACTTGGCAAGCTGCAACACGAGCACGTAGTCACTGTCGTCGAGCACCGACGTGATGCCCGCGACGATCGACGCGAAGTAGGGGTCGCCGAAGAACCTCGTCGTGTCCTCCGGAACGACGAGAGCGATGGCCATGCTGCGCCGCTGCGCGAGCGACCTCGCCGCGCGATTGGGCACGTAGCCGAGAGACTCGATGGCGCGCTGGACGGTCGCCACGACATCCGCCGCGACCTTCGGCGAACCGTTGACGACGCGCGAGACGGTCGACCTCGACACCCCGGCCGCGGCGGCGACCGCTTCGAGCGTCGGCGCGGCCGACCGCGGCACGTGCTCGATCGTCATTGCGGAAGTCTAGTGAGCCGCCGCTGCGCTAGATCGTCCGGTCGGAAATGATTCGTCGATAGGCCAGGGCGCTGTCTTTGAGGGTGCGCTCCTGGGTGTCGTAGTCGACGCGCACGAGACCGAAACGCTTCTCGTAGCCCCACGCCCACTCGAAGTTGTCCATGAGCGACCAGTAGAAGTAGCCCTTGACGTCGATGCCGTCGTCGATCGCGTCGAGCACGGCGTCGAGGTGGCTGCGCAAGAACGTCACGCGCTCGGCGTCGTGCACCCGGCCGTCGTCGGTGAGCTCGTCGTCGTAGGCCGCCCCGTTCTCGGTGACGTAGAGCGAGACTCCCGCCGGTCGGGCGTAGTCCGTGTCGATGCGCTTGAGCAGTCGCGTGAGTCCCTCGGGCTGAACCTCCCAGCCCATACCCGTCTCGGGCAGACCGCGCGGGTGGTTGAAGACGCCCTCCGCCGCGGGGTAGGGCGAGCGTTTCGGTCGCTCGGACGGCGCACCGGTCGTCTTCGGGGCGGCCGTCGGGCGGTCGCTCACGAAGTCGCCGTGGTAGTAGTTCACGCCGAGCACATCGATCGGTGTCGAGATCGTGGCCAGGTCGCCGTCGCGGATGTGGTCGACGAGCCCGAACTGGGCCACGTCGGCGAGCACATCGACGGGATACTCGCCCCGGAAGATCGGGTCGAGGAAGAACCTGTTGAATTGGCCGTCGATGCGCCGCGCGGCGTCGAGGTCGCCGGGCGACGTGGGGTCGACCGGGTCGGCGACCGTGAGGTTGAGCGTGATGCCGAGCTCGAGCGACGCGTCGCGTTTGCGCAGCTCTTCGATCGTGAGCCCGTGGGCGAGGAGCAAGTGGTGGCCGGCCGCGAGACCGGCCGCGGGGTCTTGGCGTCCCGGAGCGTGCTCGCCCCCGATGTAACTCAAGAACGACGAGCACCACGGCTCGTTGAGCGTCGTCCACGCGTCGATGCGGTCGCCGAGCACATCGTGAACCGTCGCGGCGTATTCCGCGAACAGGTAGGCGGTGTCGCGATTGGCCCAGCCGCCCTTCTCCTCGAGAGCCTGCGGAAGATCCCAGTGGTAGAGCGTGAGCCACGGCTTGATGTCGGCCTCGAGCAGCTCGTCGACGAGCTTCGAGTAGAACCCGAGACCCTTCTTGTTGGGCTGGCCGCCGTCGGGGCGCACGCGTGACCACGACGTCGAGAAGCGGTAGGTCTGCACGCCGAGGTCGGCCATCATCGCGACATCCTGCGGATACCGGTGGTAGTGGTCGCACGCGACGTCGCCGTTGTCTCCGCGCACGACGGCCCCCGGCACGCGACTGAAGGCGTCCCAGATCGAGTCGGTGCGGCCGTCTTCGTGGGCCGCTCCCTCGATCTGGTATGCCGCGGTCGCGACACCGAACAGGAAGTCGTGGGGGAAGGATCGCGCAGGGCGATCCGCGCGCTCGCTCGAGGCGTGCGCTTCGATCAACTGGGTCATCCCTTTACTGCTCCTTGCATGATTCCGGAGATCAACTGTTTGCCTGCTATGACGAAGAGTACGAGCAACGGGAGAGTTGCGAGCACCGCGCCGGTGAGCACGATCGAATAATCGACGTAGAAACCGGACTGGAGTTGGCTCAGCGCCGTCTGCAGGGTGGGGTTGGTGGGGTTGAGCACGATGAGCGGCCACAGGTAGTCGGTCCACGCGGCCATGAAGGTGAAGAGCCCGAGGATGGCCATCGCCGGGCGAGCGGCGGGCACCGCGACGTTGAGGAACGTGCGGAACTGGCCCGCGCCGTCCACCCTCGCGGCTTCGAGCAGCTCGTCGGGGATGACATCCACGAGGTATTGGCGCATGAAGAACACGCCGAACGCGGTCACGAGGGTCGGCACGATGACGGCGCCGAGTTCGCCGGTCCAGCCCAGCTCGCGCATGACGATGAAGAGCGGGATGATGCCGAGCTGCGTCGGGATCGCCATCGTCGCGATCACGAAGATCATGAGCTTGTCGCGACCCTTGAACTTGAGCTTCGCGAAGGCGTAGCCCGCGAGGGTCGAGAACGTGATGACCGAGATGGTGATGACGCCCGAGACGAAGAGGCTGTTTCCGAGCGCGAGCCAGAAAGGCACGGCATCGAGCACGATCGCCGCATTGGCGAAGAAGTTGCCCCCGGGCAGGAGCGGCAGGGTCTCGCCCCGGGTCGCGTTCGTTCCGCTTCCGACGACGAACGACCACCACAGTGGATAGGCCGAGCCGAGAAGGAACGCGGTGAGGAGACCGTAGGCGAGGAAGCCCGGTCGGGTTCCGATCCCGGAGAACGACCGGCCGCGACGCGTGTCGCGCGGTGCCCGCTTGGTGCCTTCGGGCGCGAGGGGCGCCGCCTGCAGTTGTGAGGTCATGAGCGGCGTCCAGACTTTCTCTTGGAGGTCTTGCCCTGGTCGGCGAGGTTGTCGGCGGTCGCGATGCGCCTCGAGATGAGGAAGTTGATGAGACCGATTCCGACGATGAGGAGGAAGAGCAGCCACGCGATCGCGGCGGCCTTGCCGAAGTCCCCTCGGAAGAACGCCATCTCCCACAGGTAGAGCACGGTGGTCTGGAACTGGCGGTCGGAACCGCCGATGCCCCCCGCGTTCGACACGTCGAAGAGACGCGGTTCGGCGAAGATCTGCAGCCCGCCGATGGTCGACGTGATGATGACGAAGATGAGGGTGGGGCGGATGCTCGGAATCGTGATCGAGCGGAAGCGACGCACGGCGCCCGCACCGTCGATCGCGGCCGACTCGTGTAGGTCGCGAGGCACGGCTTGCATGGCGGCGAGCAGGATGAGCGCGTTGTAGCCCGTCCACCTCCAGTTGACCATCGTCGCGATCGCGAAGTGGCTCGCGAGCACGTCGTTCTTCCACTGGACGGGGTCGATGCCGACAACGCCGAGGACGTTGTTGACGAGACCCGAGGTCTCGTTGAACATGCTCGAGAAGATGAGGGCGACGGCAACAGGGGTGACGACGTAGGGGAGCAGCACGCTCATGCGCCAGAACGTCTTGGCTTTGAGCGCCTGGTCGAGGATCGCGGCGATGATGAGCGCGAAGGTCAGCTGGGGCACGGTGCTGATGATGAAGATGCTCAGGGTGTTGCGGATCGAGTTCCAGAAGAACCGGTCGTTGAGGATCTCCACGAAGTTCGCGAACCCGACGAACGCGCCCTGGCCCTGCAGGAGCTCCCAGTCGTGAACCGACACGACGAGCGTGTAGACGAGCGGAAAGAGGCCCGTGACCGCGAAGAGGAGGAAGAACGGCGAGATGTAGAGGTAGGGCGAGACTCTGAGGTCGAAACGACTGAGTCGCTGACGGAAGGTGAGCCGCTCGGTCGTCGCCGTCGGGGCGGGAGTGTCACCGCGCGTCGGCGGGCGACTGATGGTCGAAGTCATGGAGTGTCTCCTCGTCGAGGCGGGTGGTGGTGCGGTGTGGGCGTGAGGCCCCCGGTCGTCGCCGAGGGCCTCACGCGGTGATAGTGCTGGGTGACGCGTGCGACCTAGTCGACGAGCTCGCCGAGCAGCGTGATGGCCTCGTCCCAGGCCTCGTCGGCAGTCGCCTCGCCGCGGTCGATCTTGTCGAGCGGCGGGCCGAAGACGTTCTCCTGGATGAGCGAGTCGTCCGGTCCCTTGAACTGCGCCTGCACGCCGACGGCACGCTCGGCGAGGATCTCACCGGTCGGGGCGTCGTTCAGGATGGGGTCGGTCTCGCCCGCGGTCGCGAGCTCCTCTTGAGCTGCGATCGTGCTCGGGAAGGTTCCCGCAGCCTCGAACGCCTTGACCTGCTGGTCGGCTTCGGTCAGCCACGAGGCGAGGGCTGCGGCCTCTTCGGGGTGCTCGGAGGTCACGGGAACCGAGAGGAACGCTCCACCCCAGTTGGCCGGGCCGCCGGGGAAGACGTCAGCGAAGTCCCACCCGGTGGATGCGTCGCCGCCGCCGGTCTCGAGGCTTCCCTTGAGGTTCGCGAGCATCCATCCGGGGCACACGAACGTGGCGAAGGACTGGTCGACGAACGACCGGCCCTGGTTCCAGTCCCACTCCTGCTGGGCGGCGGAGAGGCCGTCGTCGGCAGCGTCGGTCAGGAGGGTCCAGCGCTCGGCGAGCTCGGGGTTGTTCTCGACGTTGAGTTCACCGTCGGCGGTGTAGTAGCCCTCGGGGAGCTGGTTGACCATGGCGTTCCAGACGAATCCCGACTGGTCGTACCAGGCCTTGCCGGTGGCCTCGTTGTATTCGCGGCCCACGTCGAAGAAGCTCTCCCAGGTGGCGTCCTCCCCGCCGAGGTAGTCGGCGAAGCCCTCGCGGTCGCTCGGGAGACCGGCAGCCTCGAGTGCGGGGCCGTTGAAGCACATGCCCTCGGGGCCGATGTCGGTTCCGTACCCGATGACGCGGCCCTCGGAGTCGGTCGCCTGCTCGTACTTCCAGTCGAGCCAGTCGCCGGAGCGCTCGTCGATGCCGTATTCGGTGAGGTCGACGAACTGGTCGCTGACCTCCATGATCTGGCCGAGCCATCCCTCTTCGATCGCTGTGACATCGGAGAGTCCGGAGCCGGCCGCGATCTTCGTGAACGCGTCGGTGCGGGCGTTTCCGCCCGTGTCGATGTTCGTCGCCTCGATCGTGATGCCGGGGTTCGCCTCTTCGTACTCGTCGTAGAGGTCGTCGAAGCCCATCTGGTTGAAGGTCGTCACGGTGAGCGTGATCTCGCCGTCTGCCGAGCCGCTCCCACCGCCTGACGAACAACCTGTCGCGAGAAGGGCGAATGCTGCTGCGCCGGCTATCGCCGTCGCCGTCGTGCGTCGTGAAGACCTCACGGTCACTCCTTTGTGTGCGTGGAAGGGAACGTGAGAGCGCTCCCACCACAGGTGTGAGAGCGCTCTCACGATAGTGTTCGCTACCCTGACATCCCCGCGCCGTGCCTGTCAAGAACTTTCTGAGAGCGCTCCCATGCCGAGCCGCCCCGCCCTGCCCCATTCCCCGCGCCCACCGAACGCAGTTTCCGCGAGCGAATGCCGGATCGGGCATCCCCTCGCGGAAACTGCGTACTCAGCGGCGCGCGGTGGGGCCGGGGGTGGGGGTGGCGGGCGCGGAGCTCGCAGCGGGGTCGGCGGCGCGGCCGGGGTCGACGAGCGCGCCCGTCGTGTCGGCGGCGCTCTGCGCGAGGAGCGCGGCATCCTCGTCGGCCGACTCCTGAATGGCCGACTTCTCGCGCAGCGGGGTCGCCTTGAGGAAGAAGCTCAAGACGAACGCGACGAGCACGACGCACAGGCTCACCCAGAAGACGCTCACGGCGGCGGTCGCGAACCCCTCGAGGAACGGCGCCGCGAGCCGGGGGTCGGCGTCACTCAAGAACGACGTGTCGCCGTCGAGCGCGCCCGAGAGCTTCGACGGGTCGGAGAGCAGAGAGAGGATGCCCGCGTTGGCGGGGTCGGCCTGCACCGAGGGGTCGGCGGCG
The DNA here is from genome assembly GCF_046599635.1 of Marisediminicola sp. LYQ134. NCBI lineage: Bacteria > Bacillati > Actinomycetota > Actinomycetes > Micrococcales > Microbacteriaceae > Marisediminicola > Marisediminicola sp. LYQ134. Next base: position 170,385 of record NZ_JBKIWP010000002.1, on the reverse strand, counting down.
AGCGTCTGCAGCGACTGCTGGGTCGACGTGCGCGAGAAGATGGCCGTGAGGGTCTCCGGAATCCGCGTGAACAGCACGGAGAAGATCACCGCGGTGCCGAGGGTTCCGCCGATCTGACGGAAGAACGTCGAGCTGGATGTCGCGACGCCGATGTCCCTCGGCCCGACCGCATTCTGGCTCGCGATCGTGAGCGTCTGCATGAGCTGGCCGAGGCCGAGCCCGACGAGGAGCATGCCGCCCATGAGAAACCACACGGGCTTGTCGTAGGTCGCGAACGTGAAGTAGAAGAAGCCCGCGGCCATGAGCCCGGTTCCGATGATCGGGAAAGGCTTGTATTTGCCGGTGCGGCTGATGATCTGCCCGCTCACGATCGACGAGATCATGAGCCCGCCGATCATGGGGAGGGTGAGGAATCCGCTCTCGGTCGGGGTGGCCCCGTTGACGAGCTGCAGGTACAGCGGGATGGTCATGAGGGCACCGAACATCCCGAACCCGACGAGCACACCGAGCACGGTCGCCATCGAGAATGTCGGCGAGCGGAAGAGCTTGAGGGGGATGAGCGCGTCGTCTTTCATGAGCTTCTCGGCGACGATGAATCCGATGATGCCGAGCGCCCCGACCACGTAGCACGCGATGGCGATGCCCGACGCCCAGCCCCACTCGCGCCCCTGCTCGGCGACGAGGAGCAGCGGAACCGCGGCGACGATCACGAGGGCGGCGCCCCACCAGTCGATGCGCACCGAGCGCGTGGCGCCGCGGGGCAAGTGCAGGAAGCGCAGCACGATCGCCATGGCGACGATGCCGATGGGGATGTTGATGAGGAACACCCAGCGCCATCCGGTGACGAAGAGGATCTCGTCGGCGCCCGCGAAGAGCCCCCCGACGAGCGGGCCGATGAGGCTCGAGACGCCGAAGACGGCGAGGAAGTAGCCCTGGTATTTGGCGCGTTCGCGCGGGGCGAGGATGTCTCCCATGATGGTGAGCGGGAGGGCCATGAGTCCGCCGGCCCCGAGCCCCTGCACGGCGCGGAAGATCGCGAGTTCGTACATGCTCGTCGCGAATCCGGCGAGTAGCGAGCCGACGAGGAAGACCGTGATCGCGATGATGAAGAGCGGCCGGCGACCGAAGATGTCGCTGAGCTTGCCGTAGATCGGTGTGCTGATGGTCGAGACGATGAGGTAGGCCGTGGTGACCCACGCCTGGAGGCTCAGCCCGTCGAGGTCGTCGGCGATCGTGCGCATCGACGTGCCCACGATGGTCTGGTCGAGCGACGAGAGGAACATGCCGCCCATGAGACCGAAGATCACGAAGAGGATCTGCCGGTGCGTCATCTTGACGCTCGGGTCGGCGACGGCCGCGGCGCGGGCGGTGGACGTGGAGGTGGCGCGGGACATGGGGCTCCGAAGTGAAGAAGAGGGTGACGAGAAGCGGAGGCGAACGCACGACGCCGCCGGTCACGCGGACCGACGGCGGCAAAATATTGCGTTGACTGCAAAGTTACACCCGCCGCAAGACTCTGGCAATACTCTCTTCGGTCAGATGCAGACCGGCGAATATGATCGGCAGGTGTTCCGACCCGCCACCCCTCGAACCGCCACGCGCCCGGCCGCCACTCGCCCGGCCGTCCTGCGCGCGGCCGCGACGCTCGCGGTCGCGGCCCTCGTGCTCACGGGGTGCGCGACGGATCGGGAGCCCCTCGAACTCGTGCCGGTGCCCGACGCGTCGGCGCCGCCATCCGCGAGCCCCTCGCCCAGTCCGACACCCAGCCCGACACCGTCGCCCACCCCCGAGCCGACGCCCGACGAGCCCGCCTTCGACGGTGACGCGTTCTCTCTCGACGACCCGAACAGCATCTGGGTCGTGAGCAACAAGCTCCGGCCGCTCGACCCGATCGACTTCGTGCCACCCGATCTCACGAGCGCCGCGGTGCCCTTTCAGGCGAACGCCGACCTGCGCGCCGAAGCCGCGACAGCGCTCGAGCGGATGTTCGCCGCCGCGACCGCCGAGGGGGTCGGCGCTCTGCAGGTGCAGAACGCCTACCGCTCGTTCGCGACGCAGACGAGCGTGCACGACAGGCTCGTCGCGCAACTCGGGGTCGAGCAGGCCCGCGCGCAGAGTGCGCGCCCCGGCTACAGCGAGCACCAGACCGGGCTGAGTGCCGACATCATGGCGGCCTCCGGAGTGTGCTCGATCCAGGCGTGCTTCGCCGACACCCCCGAGGGCGCCTGGCTCGCCCAGAACGCGTGGCGGTTCGGTTTCCACTTGCGCTACCCCGCCGACAAGCGTGCCGTGACGGGCTACGTGTTCGAGCCGTGGCACTACCGCTACGTCGGCGTCGACCTCGCGACCGAGATGCGTGACACCCGCGTCACGACGCTCGAGGAGTTCTTCGGCCTGCCCGCCGCACCCGACTACGCGCCGGAGTAGCGCCGGCAGTCAGCACAGACCCCGCGGTCACCGCGCCCGCTCAGCCCTCGAGCGCCGCGTCGACGATCGCCTTCGCCTCCGCCTGCACGAGCGCGAGGTGCTCGGCTCCGCGGAACGACTCGGCGTAGATCTTGTAGACGTCTTCGGTGCCGCTCGGCCGGGCCGCGAACCACGCGTTCTCAGTCACGACTTTCACGCCGCCGATCGCCGCGCCGTTGCCTGGTGCCTCGCTCAAGCGCGCGACGATCGGTTCGCCCGCGAGTTCCGTGGCGGTGATGGCGGCGCCGTCGAGCTTTGCGAGGCGCGCCTTCTGCTCTTTGGTTGCGACGGCGTCGATGCGCTCGTACGCCGGTGAACCGAACCTCTCGGTGAGGTCGGCGTAGAGCTGCGACGGCGTCTTGCCCGTGACCGCGATGATCTCGCTCGCGAGCAGGGCGAGGATGATGCCGTCTTTGTCGGTCGTCCACGTCGAGCCGTCGTGGCGCAGGAAGCTCGCGCCCGCGGACTCTTCGCCGCCGAACGCGACCGTGCCGTCGACGAGCCCGGAGACGAACCACTTGAAGCCCACGGGAACCTCGGTGAGGGTGCGCTCGAGCGATTCGGCGACGCGGTCGATCATCGAGCTCGATACGAGGGTCTTGCCGATCGCGGCATCCGCTCTCCACTGCGGGCGATGCGTGTAGAGGTATTCGATCGCGACCGCGAGAAAGTGGTTGGGGTTCATGAGGCCGCCGTCGGGGGTGACGATCCCGTGCCGGTCGGCGTCGGCGTCGTTGCCCGTGAGCACATCGAAATCGTCTTTGTGCTCGAGAACGGATGCCATCGCCGACGCCGACGACGGATCCATGCGGATCTTGCCGTCCCAGTCGAGGGTCATGAACGCCCACGTCGGGTCGACGAGCCCGTTGACGACGGTGAGGTCGATGTCGTACTTCTCGGCGATGAGCTGCCAGTAGTGCACGCTCGCGCCGCCGAGGGGGTCGGCGCCGATGCGCACGCCCGCCGAGCGGATCGCGTCGAAGTCGATGATCGTGGCGAGGTCGTCGACGTAGCGGCCGCGGTAGTCGTAGGTGTCGACGGCGCTCGGCTCCGCTCGCTTCACGTCGACGCTGCCCGCGGCGATGAGGTCGTTGGCGCGCGCGGCGATCCATCCGGTCGAGTCGCTGTCTGCGGGACCACCGTGCGGGGGGTTGTACTTGAACCCGCCGTCGCGCGGCGGGTTGTGGCTCGGGGTCACGACGATGCCGTCGGCCTGAGGCTCGCCCGGGTGCGCGAGGTTGTAGGCGATGATCGCGTGGCTCAGCGCCGGGGTGGGCACGAAGTCGTCGAACTCGTCGACGAGCGCGTGCACGCCGTTCGCTTCGAGCACTTCGAGTGCCGTCGTCTCGGCGGGGCGGGAGAGGGCGTGGGTGTCGCGCCCGATGAAGAGGGGCCCGGTGACGCCCTGCTCGGCGCGGTACTCGACGATCGCTTGCGTGATGGCGGCGATGTGCGTCTCGTTGAAGGCGCTGTCGAGTGAGGAGCCGCGGTGGCCCGAGGTGCCGAACACGACCTTCTGGTCGGGGTTGTCGACATCCGGAACCAGTCGGTAGTAAGCCTCGACGAGTGCGTGCACGTCGATGAGGTCGGATTCTTGAGCCTTCTGGCCCGCGCGAGCGTTCATGTGCCCAGTCTTCCATTCACGGGGCCGTTAGGCTCCCCTCATGCCCGAGCGTGATCAGCAGTCTTCCGCGACCTACAGCTATCTGGGCCCCGCGGGCACCTTCACCGAGGCGGCTCTCGCGCAGGTTCCGGAGGCGGCGGGCAAGCCGTGGCGTTCGGTCAACAACGTGGGCGAGGCTCTCGACGACGTCGTGTCGGGCCGCAGCGTCGCCGCGATGATCGCGATCGAGAACTCCGTCGAGGGCGGGGTGTCGGCGACCCAGGACGCCCTCGCCCGCATCCCCGATCTGCGCATCATCGGCGAATACCTTGTGCCGGTCAACTTCGTGCTCGTCGCCCGGCCGGGCACGACGCTCGACGACGTCACGGTCGTCAACGCGCACCCCGTCGCCTACGCGCAGTGCCACCTGTGGCTCGACGCGACCCTCCCGACGCACGGCCACATCCCCGCGACCTCCAACGTCGCGGCGGCGTCGTCGCTCTTCGACTCCGATCTCGCCGACGCAGCGATCGCGCCTCCGACGATCACGAAGCACCACGATCTCGTCGTGCTCGCCGAGAACATCGGAGACAATCCGCACGCCGTCACGCGCTTCGTGCTCGTGAGCCGCACCGTGTCGACGCCGCCGTCGACGGGGGCCGACAAGACGAGCATCATCGCGGAGCTCCCGGATGACCGCGCGGGCGCCCTGCTCGAGATGCTCGAGCAGTTCGCGACCCGCGGGGTCAATATGAGCCTCCTCGAGTCGCGCCCGATCGGCGATGCTCTCGGGCGCTACCGGTTCGTGATCGACCTCGACGGGCACATCCTCGACGAGCGCGTGGCCGACGCCCTGCTCGGCCTCAAGAGGTTCAGTCCGAGCGTCATCTTCCTCGGGTCGTACCCTCGGGCCGACAAGGCCGAGATCGAGGTCACGGAGCGCTACGGTGACGCAGCCTTCGTCGAGGCGCGCGACTGGTTGCGCGGCCTCATCGCGGGGGAGCCGAGCGCGAGCTGACCGCCGCTCAGGAGTCGGCGGGCACTTTGACGAGCAGGGCGAGGGGGTCGACGCTCGCTTTGAGCGCCACGAGCTCGCCGAACGCGTCGCCGTCGAGCTCGAACTCCTCGGCGCGACCCAGACGCACGACGAGGTCTTTGCCCTTGAGGTAGCGCAGGGTGCGCACCTCTTTCGTGAGGCTCATGATCTTGCGCCCCACCTGGCTGCGCCGCAGCACGCCGTTCTCCCACACGATCTTGACCCAGATCTGCACCCATCCGAAGAAGCCTTCGGGGCGCAGCGCGACGATGTCGAACTCGCCGTCGTCGACCGCGGCGTCGGGCAGCAGGAGGATGTTGCCCGGGAGCGACCCGCAATTGCCGATGAGCACCGTGTGCACGCGCACGGTGCGGTTTCCCTGGCCGTCGAGGTTGTAGCGGATGTTGAGGCGGTTGTTGCCTTTGAGCGACTTGCGGATCGCGTCGACGTAGGCGATCCACCCCACCCTCTTCTTGAGTTCGGGGTCGGTGTTGGCGATCATCTGGGCGTCGAGGCCGAGCCCCGCCATCACGAGGAAGATGAAGCGCTCGCGGCTCTCGTCGGGCCGCTGCACCTCGACGACACCGAGGTCGATCGGGCGGTCGCGACCCGTGAACGCCGTGCTGACCGACTTGTCGAGGTCGTCGAGAGTCAAGTGCAGGTTGCGTGCGAGGAGGTTTCCGGTTCCCGAGGGGAGGAGGCCGAGCGGAATCCGGGTTCCACGCAGCGCTTCGGCGACAGAACGCACGGTGCCGTCGCCTCCCGCCGCCATGACGACGTCGACGTCGTGCTCGAGGGCCTCGCGTGTCACGTGCTCGCCGGGGTCCTCGACGGATGTCTCGAACCACACGGTGCTCTGCCACCCGGCGGTCTTCTCCGCGGCCGCCACCGACGCCCGAAGCTTCGCGATGTTGACCTTGATCGGGTTGTAGACCACGGCGGCGCGCTTGTCGACGCTCGCGGGAGCATCCGCGTGAGCCTCGGTCTTCTTCGCGGCCTTCTCGGCGGCGATGCGGGTCGATCGCGAGTCGCTCGCTCGAGTCGCTTCGGCGGCCGCCGTGCGGGCCGGCTCGGCGGGGTGAGACGAGTCGTTCTCATGGCGGGACACGCGTAAATCGTATGCCACCCGCGAAGTAAGGTGGATGGCGTGATCGACCCGCAGCTTCTCCGCGAGAATCCCGATGTCGTGCGTGCCTCACAAGCGGCTCGGGGTGACTCGATCGACCTCGTCGACTCGGCCCTCGCCGCCGACGCCGCCCGCCGCGCGGCGATCAGTTCGTTCGAGACTCTCCGCGCCCAGCAGAACGCGTTCGGCAAGACCGTGGCCGCCGCACCGAAGGCAGAGAAGGCCGCGCTCGTCGCGCAAGCGCAAGCGCTCGCCGCCGAGGTGAAGGGCGCGAGTCAGGCCGCGACCGAAGCCGAGTCCGACTTCGCGGCGATCGTCGGGAGCATCGCCAACCCCATCATCGACGGCGTTCCGTCGGGGGGCGAAGAGGACTTCGCGCTCATCAAGACCGTCGGCGAGGTGCCGTCGTTCTCGTTCGAACCCCGCGACCATCTCGACCTCGGCGAACGCCTCGGGGCGATCGACATGGCTCGCGGAGCCAAGGTGTCGGGCGCTCGCTTCTCATTCCTCACCGGAATCGGTGCGCGACTCGAGATCGCCCTCATGAACATGGGTCTCGATCGCGCACTCGCCGGCGGGTTCATCCCCCTCATCACCCCCACGCTCGTGAAGCCCGAGATCATGCGGGGCACGGGGTTCCTCGGCGAGCACGCCGACGAGGTCTACCACTTGCCCGCCGACGACCTCTACCTCACCGGCACGAGCGAGGTCGCCCTCGCGGGTTTCCACGCCGACGAGATCCTCGACCTCGGTGCCGGCCCTCTGCGCTACGCGGGCTGGTCGACGTGCTACCGCCGTGAAGCGGGGTCGGGCGGCAAAGACACTCGGGGGATCATCCGGGTGCACCAGTTCAACAAGCTCGAGATGTTCGCCTACGTGCTTCCCGAGAACGCCGAGGCCGAGCACGAGAGACTCCTCGCCTTCCAGGAGGGGATGCTGCAGGATCTCGGTCTCAGCTACCGCGTGATCGACACCGCGGCGGGCGACCTCGGGTCGAGTGCGGCGCGCAAATACGACGTTGAAGCGTGGATCCCCACGCAGGGCAGCTATCGCGAGCTCACGAGCACGAGCAATTGCACGACGTATCAGGCGCGTCGGCTCGACATCCGGTATCGCACCGAGTCGGGCAAGACGGCGCCCGTCGCGACGCTCAACGGCACCCTCGCGACGACGCGCTGGCTCGTCGCCCTGCTCGAGACCCACCAGCGCGAAGACGGGTCGGTCGTCGTGCCTGAGGCGTTGCGCCCGTACCTCGGCGGCCTCGACGTGATCGAGCCCACCGCATGACCGTGGCGCCCGACGAGCGGTTGCTCATCGCCCTCGACATCGACGGAACGGTCATGCTCGAGAGCGGCGAGATCACGCCCGCCGTGATCGAGCAGGTTCACCGTATGCGTGACCTCGGTCACGAGATCATGCTCTCGACGGGGCGGTCGGTGTCGATGACGACCCCCGTGCTCGAGAGGCTCGACATCTCTCCGCAGTTCGTCGTGTGCTCGAACGGGGCGATCACCCTCGCGCGCGATCCCGACGCGCCGACGGGCTATTCGCGGCACCACGTCGAGACCTTCGATCCCTCTCGCGTGCTCACGACGGTGCGCGCGAGTCTCGAGAACGCGAGCTACGCGGTCGAAGACGACGACGGGCTCTACCGCTACGCCGGCCGCTTTCCCGACTCGACCCTGGGTGCCTCGAGCGTGCAAGTGGAGTTCGACGAACTGCTGCGTCACCAGGCCACGAGGGTCGTCGTGATCTCGCCCGAACACGACGTCGAGGAGTTTTTGTCGATCGTGGACAACATGGGCCTCCACCGCGTGAGTTACACGGTCGGGTGGACCGCGTGGCTCGACATCGCTCCCGACGGCGTCAACAAGGCGACGGCGATGGAACGGGTGCGCACCGAGCTCGCGATCGACCGCTCGCGCGTGATCGCGATCGGCGACGGTCGCAACGACATCGACATGCTCGCGTGGGCGTCGGAGCACGGCCGCGGTATCGCGATGGGTCAGGCCCCCGACGATGTGCGAGCGGTCGCCAACGGTTCCACGTCGACCGACCTCGACGACGGGGTCGCGCTCGTGCTCTCGAGTCTCTGAGGCGATCGAGTGATCATCGGCTAAGCTCGCCCCGCAGGAAATCTGGAGGGCTGTCCGAGCGGCCGATGGAGCCAGTCTTGAAAACTGGTGATGTGAAAGCATTCGTGGGTTCGAATCCCACGCCCTCCGCCATCGGCTGGTCGCCGGGACGAGATGTTCCGTGAACTGGTGTCGAGCGCGAGGCGGCTATGATGGTTCGAGCAACTGGGAGACGTCGCATAGTTCGGCCTAGTGCACCACCCTGCTAAGGTGGAGAGCCCTCTAAGGGCTCCGTGGGTTCAAATCCCACCGTCTCCGCACAAGACACTCCGCTGTCGATCACCGAATCACTCGAGGTCCCTGACTTCAGGCGCTCGACCGCCGCTAGTTGATGCAGTTGCAGACGAGCCTGCGCCAGTCGGTGTTCCTCGCGGTGAGACCACGTTTCGTGGCGAGATAGAACGCGCCGTCCTGCTCCACGACTTCGGCGACGGTCACCGTCACTTTGTGTTCGACATCGGCCACGCGCCAGCGCGTCGCTGACAGCGCTTCGATGCGGTGCTGGCCGTCGGGGTTCCAGAAGAGCACCGCAGCGCCTTCGCCGCGAGGCAGTTCGATATCGGTGAGTGTGGGTCGGGCATTCATGCTGCGTTCCTATGGCCGGGGAACGGGACTGCGGCCACCCCCCGTGGCCCGTGCATCCATTCGTCTTTCGAGTGTCATCGGTGGTGAGCGAGCGCGCAACGCCCCCGAATTGGGGCACTCCGTTCCGTCACAGTACGCGCACTTTCGGCGTTCGACCCTGGCAGAGCTCATCAGCGGGAGCGTGCGAGTGGCACGCCCGCGCGCTGGTATAGTCTCTAAGTCGGCTTTCGGGCCGAAGGATGCGCCCGTAGCTCAGCGGATAGAGCAATTGACTACGGATCAATAGGCCGGGGGTTCAAATCCCTCCGGGCGCACGACGAGATGACCCCGTGAACTTCGTGTTCACGGGGTTTTTCGTTGTTCGAATGGGTCGAGTCCCACGGAAGCCCCACACGTGTTTTTGCTTGCTCCTCATTCATGAGCAGTGGAGCCGCTGGAAGCCTGCTGTGCCGGCCGCGAGTATGTCGAGCCGCAGGGACCGTGCGGTAAGCGTCGTTGGATGACTGCCTACCGGGTGCCGCCGTACTCTGCGGGCACCAGGTCCATGCGGGCTTCGCCGGTCCTGATCAGGCGGAGGATCGCGTCCGCAACCTGTTCCGGTGAGTCGAAGTCGGCGCCCGCTGTCATCTCCTCGGCGTCGGCTCGACCCGCCCGGATGGAGGCGAGGAACTCAGTACTAGTGGCGAAGGGGATCAGGGTGGACACGGTGATTCCTGACCCGTCGAGCTCACGGCGACTGATCGCCGAAAGGCGTTCGAGAGCGATCTTGGTGGCGACGTACGCGCCGGTGCCGGGGATGTCCGCGAAGGTCGTCCCTGAGCTGACGTTGATAATTCTCCCGGAGTGCTGGTGCCGCATCGCCGGGAGCACGGCTTGCATCATTGCGAGCGGCGCAACGAGATTCAGTTCGAGCAATGCGCGAAAGTCATCCAGCGCCACCTGTTCCGTCATGGCCTGCAGGCCTTGGCCAGCATTGTTCACGAGCACGTCGATGCGTTCGAAGGCGTCGAGAGTCGCGCGCACGAGCGATTGAACCTGTACCTGGTCGGTGACGTCGCATCGCACTGCGACGGCCCGGTCCAGCTCACTCGCCAGCGCCGAGATGCGGTCCTCTCGTCGGGCAGCGAGGACAACACGTGCCCCCGCCCGCGATGCGGCTCGTGCGGTGGCGGCTCCGATACCGGATGACGCTCCCGTGATCACAACCACTGAGTCTGTGATGTCCACTTCTTCTCCTGTCGACGGGTGCCGTGCGGCACGTGCAGCACATTACGCTACTGAGTCGTATCGTAATAGCGGGAGATGACATACTCTCGTGAGGTGAAGACACCCAGCACAGCTCGACCCGACGCTCAAGGTCGAGGGAGCGGCCGACCATTCGACCACTCCGGAGACACCTCGATCCTGGCGAGTGCTCTCGAGCTGCTGGCGGAACGTGACTACGAACGTCTCACCGTGGATGAGGTCGCCGCTCGTACAGGCAGGGCCAAGACGACGCTGTACCGGAGATGGCCGACGAAGGAAGAACTCGTCCTAGCCGCTATCCGTTCTGCCGGGCAACCCCCCGAAGTCGAAGCTCTCCCGGATCTCGGTTCTCTCCGATCGAACCTCCTGGCGGTTGTCGATTCTCCGTGGCTCGGCGGGCCGGACAGGCGGTTGGCGATCTTCGCCGGGCTCGCCTCGGCCACGCGCACGTCGGAGCGGCTTGCCGGCGTCATTCGATCCGGGATCACCGAACCCTATGTCGAGGTCTACCGGCGCCTACTGTTCCGCGCGATTGACACCGGGGAGGTTGCCCCGGCGTTCGTCGCCAGCATCCCCACTCTGGCCGAGGTGATACCGGCCATGAGCACACACCGCCTGCACACCCACCCAGCCCCCGTCGAGCGGGCGTTCTTCGTCTCAGTGGTCGACGATGTCGTCCTCGCCGCCCTGGGTTCGAGGTGACTGGCGGAACATCACCATCCCCGCATGGAACAGCACATCGTCGCGAAACTCCCCGTCGGCCGAGAAGCCAGTGTCGTCGCGGTAGTAGATCATCGTGCCCTCGACCCGGTAATCGCCGGTGTACGCGGCTTCCCGGCTGCCGCGCGCCTCGGAGTAGCGGCCATCGGGTAGCAGCCGTTGCCGGATATTTCCGTCGGCGGTGACCCAGAGTCCGGCGAAGGGGTTCACTGCCCGGCCGCCCGGCGGGTGATGTCGTCACGAGACCGTATGACGACGTCGCGGAGCTCGTCGATGTCGTCACCGACCAGCGCTCCACCCCACTTGCGGGGGTTTCCCGCGACGAGAACGGTGTCGATGTTTCGCGGGTCGGTTCCCAGCACGAGCGTGCCGACCGCGTCGTTGAGGGGCATGTTGTTGATGTCGTCGGCGCGCACGATGAGGATGTCCGCGTCCTTGCCCGGGGTCACCGACCCGGTTACATGGTCGAGGGCGTTGGCCTTCGCGCCCTGAAGCGTCGCGAAGTCGAGCACATCCCGGGTGGTGATGCGGCTCGGCAGGCGAGTGCTGCCATACGCGCCGTTCGTGGCGCGCATGCGTTGGATCGCGTGCAGGGTTCTCATCTGGGTGAACATGTCGCTGGCCAGGGCAACTTCCACGTCGATGCTGAGGGCGGGGCGGATTCCGGCTGCGAGCGCCTCGTCGACCGCGGGAATCGCGGTTTCGAGGCCAATCTGGGCATCGGATGTGGGGGCGAGCGACACCGATACGCCAGCATGACCCATCGCTGCCCACGCATCAGGCGTGAGACCGGTGGAGTGGACGAGGGTCAGGGTGGGGTCGAGGATGCCCTCTTCCGCCCAGCGCACGATCGCCTCCGACGAGGGGACGCCGAAAACCGCGTCGATGCTCGTCCATATCCCGAGGTCACGGGCGAGGGCGGCGAGACCGGGGCCGTAGGCAATCGCCGGGCCCGCAATCTCGTCGGTCGACAGCGCAGCCAGACGAACGCTCACCAGCCCGTCGTTCGCGCCCTGGAACGCATCGACCATCCGTTCCAGGTCGGCCGGCCACTGGTGATCCCATTCCCCGAAGTGCGGGCCCATTGACGCGTGAATGCCGCGGATTCCGGTGTCGATGAGGGCAGAGATGGCCGCATCCGAGTGCGCTGTAGTACGAGAGTTGTGCGAGAAGTCCAGCATGCTGGTGATGCCGGAGTCCAGCGCGGTGAGCGCCGCGAGGCGTGTGCCGACGTACATGTCGTGTGGTGTGTAGCTCGGGGCGATGCCCGCGAGTGTGGACGTGACATAGTCACCGAGGTCATTCACATCGGGGATGCTGCGACGCAGTTGGCTTTCCCATGCGTGCCGGTGAGTGTCGACGAAGCCCGGGCTCACGATGGAACCTCGTGTGTCGATGACTAGGGCGGATGCTGCGACAGCTCCGTGTTCGCGGTCGGAACGCAGATCGGCACCGACAGCGACTATCCGGGTCCCGATGATGAGCACGTCGCCGGAGTCCATATCGGGCACGTCCGGATCCATCGTGACGACGGCTCCGCCCGACAACAGGATGGGGCGAGCGTGCAGGTGCGCCTGGGTGACGTCGTCGAGGGTGTGGTGGTGGGTGGTGGGCACGTCAGTGTCCTTCCTTCGCGGGGGATGTGGGGGCGGTGGCGCGACGGAAGGTGTAGCCCGCGTGCTGCAGGACGCCATCGACGAACTCTCCGAAGGCCCAGAAGCCGAGGTCGTCGCGGTAATCGATCCGAGTGCCCGTGATCCAGAAGTCGCCCTGGTAGGCATGCTCGCGCCCACCTCGAGTCTCGTCATACCGGCCATCGCCGGTCAGGTGCTGGTGCACGAAGTCGTTCTCGTCGATCCATGTGCCGAGCCGCTGCGGATCGATCTCGGCGTCGCGGGCGTTCGTTCCCTCAACGGATCCGCCAACGGCCGAGCCGTCCCAGCGGGTGACGACACCGTCGACCACGAGAACCGGCACAGGGCACTGCGCATCAAGTAGACGCAGTGCGGTGTCGGCGCTGGTCTCGTCAGAAAGCGCGGGGATGAGCGCGAATGTGGCGGGGTTACCGGGCGCGATCGCGAAGGGGCTACGAAAACCGTCGTCCCGGAGTCCCGCCCGCTGTGCCGCGTCGATCGCGGCGGGCACGAGGACGTAACCGTCGCAGTCGATCACGATCGCGCCATCATCGTCCGCCGCGCTGAGAAGACCGGGCCCGATTCCGACAACCCGCGATCCGCCGAGCAGCACGTCTGCCCGGGCGAAGTCACCGATGAGGGAGTCTCCCGTGACGATTCGGGCATCGCCGAACAGGAGCGGTTGCTGTCGGTCAGTGTGCTGATGGGTGATGGCCCGGAGAAGCTCCGGGGTGAATGGGGAGGTCATGAGGCGTCCAAACTGCAAGGTCCACGTCGGCGGGTTCGCCGGCATCATCCAGCGTCGCCGCGCAGCGGATCCGGGAACAGGCCGCGATATGCCGGGGTGCACTGCGCCCTGTCTTGTGACCAATTGGGCAGCTACGGTCGAAGAATGGGCAGCACCGAACTGGGCATCTTTCTTGCGTCGCGGCGGGGACACGTCACGCCCGACGATGTCGGGCTGACCTCTCGCCCCGGGCGGCGAGTGTCGGGCCTCCGCCGCGAGGAGGTCGCGATGCTTGCGGGAGTGAGCGTCGACTACTACGCGCGCCTCGAGCAGGGCAGGGAGCGGAATCCGTCGCCCTCGGTGTTGAACGCCATTGCCGGCGCATTAAATCTCGACGCGGACCTCAGCGAACACGTCTTCCGACTGGCCGATCTGGCCCCCGCCGAGCGTCAGCCCGTGCGCGACTCCCTAGACCCATCCCTGTGGGGCCTCCTGGCATCCTGGGCCCACACTCCCGCGCTGATCATCAACAGGCAGCTCGACATCCTCGCCCACAACGACATCGCTGCAGCCCTGTACTCCGACTTCGCGCGTGTGGACAACATCGTGCGGATGACGTTCACCGATCCCGCCGGTCGGGATTTCTTCGCGGACTGGGCGCGGGCCTCCGAGGCCTGCGTGGCGAATCTTCGACTCGCCTTCGGCCACCCGAGAAGCCATGAGAACGCCGCCGCGCTGGTCGCAGAGATGCATGCAGCCAGCGCGGAATTCCGCCTGCTGTGGGGTCGGCACAGTGTGCGTGGCAAGACCAGCGAGGCGAAGGCCTTCCATCATCGGGCCGTTGGTGATCTGGTTCTCGGGTTCAACGCGTTCGACGTTCGCGGCTCACCCGGACAGCAGCTCATCGTCTACCAGGCCGTCGCCGGAACGTCGAGTCACGACAAGCTCCGACTTCTGGGAGCGCTGGCCGCAACGAATGTAGACGACCACCCAACATCGGGTCGGCGCCATGAGATCAAACGGATGCCGATCTAGAAGGTCGCATAAACCACGGGATAACAAGCCTCCACGCCCGTAAGCCATCAGGCACAGCCTGAACGCACCCCGGTGGTCGCGAGTGACCGAACGTCCGGGCTTCTCGTGCAGGTCGCCCTTCGCCTTCAGTCGCGCTTCAGGGCTCACCTCCCTCCGGGCACACCACCGAGACAAGACCCCGCGAGATCATCCGCGGGGTCTTTTTTCGTCTCTCCCACGTCATCCTCACGGGCGACGCCCGCCACCCTGCCGGCGGATGCTTCCCGGGCTCCCGGAATCCACCATGGAGATATGAAATCCAATCGAATCGCCCTCGCCAGCCTCGTTCTCACCGTGCCCGTCGTTCTCACGCTCTCCGGATGCTCGGCCTTCAATGAGGTCGTCTACCGGGAGGCCTCGTCGGAGTACGCCGACGCGCCTGCCCTGAACGCGGAGTGGGACGGCGACGCACCCTGGGTGCCCCGTGATGCCACCGATATCCGCGTCGCGCAATCGACGAGGGCGGCCGACGCGACGATCCTTCTGTCGAGCGGCCTCGAGCTCGACCCCGAGCTGTGCGCGGAGGTTCCGCGCCAGTCATCGCCCACCATGAGCGTCGACGACGCCCCCGACGTGTTCGCGATGGACACCGTGTTCGCGTGCGGGGAGTGGACGGTCGGCCAGACGCCCACCGGATGGCTCGGGTGGACCCCCGCGCATCCCGACGAGACCGAGCAGTCCCCGTCATGACCGCGCGGAACGCCGCAGCGTGGTGGCGGGAGAGAGGGGTGATCCCGAGCATCCTCGTCGCCGCGATCTCGAGCGGCTACGGAGTGGTGCTGCTCGTCGCGACCCAGTACATCGGTGCGCTTCTCGCGGCAGACCCCTACGTCGGCGGCACGCAGACCCTCGCGATGGTCACGAGCATTCTGTCGTCGCTTCTCATCGGGGTCGCGATGTTCTCCGCGGGAATCGTCACGACGAACACCTTCTCCGCGATCGTCGCGGGGAGAGCCCGCGAGATCGCCCTCCAGAGGGTGCTCGGGTCGAGTGCGCGACGCCAGCGCTCGGTCGTGTCGATGCTGGGCCTGCGTGTCGGAGCGCTGGGAGGCGCGGTGGGCGCCGTCGTCGGAGCCGCTGTCGCGGCGGCTGCCGTGAGCCTGCTCCCGCGGCTCGTCGGACTGCCCGCCGTCGAACTCCGATGGCTCGACGTCTCGCTTCTCGCGCCCCCGGTGGCTGTCGTGCTGACGACGTGGGCGGCTGCCCACATCGGGTCGCGCCGCGTTCTCACGGTGTCGCCCATGCAGGCGCTCGGCGGCTCGGTCGAGGCGTCGACCGAGCAGATCTCCGCCCGCCGCGGACGACACGCGGTCGCCATCGCGCTCCTCGTCATCGGGTCTCTCGGCATCGCCGGCGGAATCGTCGTCGGTCTCAGCTCGCCCGTCGGCGTCGTCCTCGCGTTCTTCGGCGGCCTCGTCTCGTTCGTCGGCATCGCGCTCGCCGCACCGCTCGTGATGCCCCCGCTGCTTCGTCTCGCGGGAGCGACCGCGGGCGCATCCGCACCGGGGAGACTGGCTGTGCAGAACTATCGGCGCTACCCCGAGCGCTCCTCGCGCGCCGCCGTGGGCATCACGATCGGGGTGACCCTCGTGACGATGTTCGTCGTGGGGGCGGAGTCGACGCGGGCCGTGCTCACCGCGACCGGAGGGGGCACCCTCCCCCCGGAGATGGCCGCGACCCTCGACACGTTCACCATCACGATGGTGAGTCTCGTGGCGGTGACCGGCATCGTAGCGGGGGTGGGGGTCGCCAACCTCCTGGCCCTGAGCGTCGCCGAACGACGCGCCGAGCTCGGCTTGCTGCGCACCCTCGGGCTCAGCGCGCGAGGGGTCTCGCGCATGATCTCGTGGGAGGCGCTGCACGTGACGGCCGCCGGCGTCGTCTCGGGCCTCGCCCTCGGCACGTTCTACGGGTGGGCGGGGGCGCAGTCGCTGCTCGGCAGTGTTCGCGTCGACATCACCGACACGAGCCCGGTGTCCACCTTCGTGTGGCCGGCTGTTCCGCCTGTGCCCCTTCTTCTCATCGTGGTCGCGACGGTCGTCGTGACCACTCTCGCCTCGGTCGCGCCGACACGGAGCGGATTCCGGGTCACGCCGGTGGAAGCGATTCGGGCGAGCGTGTAGAGAGGATGGGCTCCGCGGGCTCCGTTGCCGCTGTCGGCGTCACGCGCGGTGGTCGGCCGGAGATCCAGACGTAGGTGCCCGCGACGAGGATGGCCCCTCCGGCGCCGAACATCCACCACGGAAAGCCGGGGACATCGGGCGAGTCGCCCGCCGCGTCGAGGTCGGCCTGCGGGGTCGGCCGAATGCGTTCGGCCGTGACGAGGATGCGGTGGCTGTTGATTCCGAGGGGCGTGCACGTGACGAGGGTCATGAGGTCTTTGCCCGGCTGCACGAGCAGGCTCTCGGTGTCTTCGGGTTCGACGACGAGGGTCTCCCGCACCTGGTAGGCGAGCACCTCTCCGAAGACCTCGACCGTGAAGGTGTCCCCGACGTCGACTCGATCGAGGTTGCTGAAGAGTTCGGATGTCGCGAGCCCTCGGTGCGCGGTGAGCACGGAGTGGGTCGACGGCCCGCCGACGGGAAGCGCGGTGCCCTCGAGGTGGCCAACACCTCGCTCGAGCACTGCCTCGCTCGTGCCGTGGTAGATCGGCAGGTCGACGCCGATCGCCGGGATCTTCACGCGGGCCATGAGGCCCTCGCTGTCTCCGCGGAGCAGGGATCCGTACTGCTCCTCATCCTCCCCCTGGGGATCGTTGGCGAGGGGGAGCCGCTCGTTGGCGGCGACGGCCGCACCCGCGCCGCTGAGGTTCTGGTTGTAGTCGTGAGCCTCGGCGACGCGCTCGCGCAGGGTCTCGGCGCCGAGGTCGGTGATGCCCTCGGTGAGGCTGTCGATCTCGCGGGACTGCTCGACCGAACTGAACCACGCCGCGATCGCGGGGTAGAGCAAGAGCCCCACCCCCGCGAGGATGAGCGTCGCGATCGCGAGGGCGACGACCGACAACCGCCAGCGCGATCGCCGTCGGATGTCTCGCCTCGACACCACGGGCGAAGGCGGAGCACCCGGGGGGCGCCCCGCCTTCACCTCAAGCACGGTGCTCGATCACGCAGCCTCGTGTGCCAGGGCTGCGCGGCGACGCGACGCGACCATCGCCGAACCGAGGGCGAGCGCGAGGAGCGCTCCGCCACCGAGGCTGAACCACAGCGCTCCGTCTCCACCTGTGAGGGGCAGAGCGAAGGCCGGAACCTGGTCGTGCGCGAACTGCACGTAGTTCTGCACCGGGTCGACGACCGAGCTCGGGCCGGCCACGACCTGGGTCTGCACCTGTGCGGGCAGAGGCAACTGGAATCCCGCGGGCGGAGTGATCTCGCGGACGTAGTAGTTGCCGGGCGTGATGATCGGGATCTCCACGTAGCCGTCGGCGCCCGTCGTCCAGTTCTGGATGCCGTCGATCGACACGGGGTTCTGGCCGAGTGTCGCATCGTTCTGGTTGAGGAAGACCTGGTAGACCGCACCGGCGAGTGGCGTGCGGTTGGCCCCCTGGCCCTGGTAGGCGAACACGGTGAGCTGACCGATCGGCGTGCTGCCGGTGACCGTCTCGGTCGCGTCGTTCACGATGCTCGTCGCCGAGTTCGTGATGATGCCGTTGGATGGGATCGTCAGCGCGCGGCTGAGCACGGTGAGCGTGACCTCGCCTCCCTGCAACCCTGTCAAGCGCGTGAGGCCCGCCGGGGTGAAGGTGACCGTCACGTTCTGAGAGTCCGCGTCATACGCGAGCGTGTAATCGGTGCCGTCGACGAACGACTGCGGCAGATTGGCGGCGTTGCGCACGGTGACGCTCGTGGGGGCGACTCCGGCCGGTCCGGTCGGCAGGTATTCCAGCTCATCAGGCAGTGCATCGGTGAGCGAGAACGTGCTTAGGGTGTCTCCTGCCGCGAGTGTAGGAATGTCCGACGTGATCGCCCAGCGGATGAGGTCGGGGTTCCGTGCCTCGACGGTGTTCGGCAGTGCCGGCACGCGCGTCTTCGTGAGGTCGGTGACCGCGTTCTTGGGGTAGACGTGGACGTCGTAGATCCACTGGTTCGCGGGCGCGCCCGTCGGGCCCGTGGGGAACGGCAGAGTCACGAGGAAGGGCGCCGCCGGGTTCGTGGCACCCTCGGGCAGCACGGTTTCCGTCACGAGGTAGAGACCGATCGGCAGTGAGGCGCCGTCTTCGAATTCGGCCACTCCGTCGGTCCCGGTGGTCGCCGTGTAGGTGTCGTCGAGAGTGACTCGCGTCGCCGCGCTCTGCGGGGTCAGGTTCGAGACCTGGGTCCACCCCTCCGGCGTCGTGAGGTCGACACCCTGAACGAGCGCCGCGGTGAAGGTCGCGCCCGCGAGCGGGGTGCCCGGAACGGAGATCTCCTGACCGGTTCCGATCTGCTGACCGTTCTCGGGGCCGAGTGCGAACTTGTGGATGGTGAGAGTGCGGTCGATCGCCGGGTTGATGTTACCCGGCAGGGTCACCGCCTGTGCCGGTGCGATGGCGACGAACGCCGCCGCAGCACTCAGCGCGAGAACGCCGACTGCAGCGGAGACCCGCCGAATGATGGTGCTGGACATGGTTTTTCTCCTTGGTTGTGATGAGGAAGTGCTGATCAATTTGTGGTTATGGAAAGTCGTTATGAAGAGGCGGGTGCGTGTCACCGGAAGGCGCCTCGCATCCTTCGACGCGAGTGCCACCAGACGAGGCCGAGTGCTGCGGTGAGCACCACTCCACCCCCGATGAGATACGCGTCGGCACTCGCACCGCCGGTGAGGGGCAGTGTCGTGGGCGCCACGGGGGCATTGACGAAGCGGTAGACCGCCGTCTGTCCCGCCGCGGGAGCGGTGATGGTCCGCGAGGTGACCGTGGTCCACGTCGACCCGGTCAGGCGCTCGAGACGCAGTTCTTGGTAGGCGATCAGACGGGTCGGATCCGTCGCGGCCTCCGTGAGCGTGTAGTTGTGCCCGGGCCGCACCTCGAAGGTGTTCGACGGGTTGCCCGATGCGGAGTACTCCGCCCCGATCCGGTTCTCGGTCGGGAGCGTTCCTCCCGAGACGGGCCCGGGGGTCGCGGTGAGGCGCCAGTCCGACACCTGGAATCCGGTGCGCGGCTGCACCACCTGCTTCACGAGCGTGATGGAGGCCGTGGAGTTCGTGACCGTGCAGGTCACCGTGGCCCCCGCGGGCGGGGTGATGTCTCCGGCAGCCGACACGGCGACGGTGCCGCCCGTGGCGGTGCGGCACTGCCACGACCCGGTCTGCACGTAGGTGAGCGGGCCGCCGGACTCCGAGAGTCGGTAGGTCGCGCCGGGCGTCACCGGCACGCCGGACGCCGCGGCGGTTCCGGATCGGCCCGACGGTCCGGGGAGGGCCCCGGTCGGACCGGTCGCCGTGAGCGTCCAGTCCGAGGGCAGAGCGGAGCCGAAGGCCACACTCTTGACGAGGGTGAGCGAGCTCGTCGGCCGGTTCACGAAAGTGCACTCGACCGCCGACGCCGATGCGATGCCGGTGAGGCTCGCGCTCACGAGGGTGCCCGATTGCGTGAAGGTGACCGCACGGGCGGTGCCGTTGACCGTGCACGAGCCGCTCACGAAAGCGAAGCCCGTCTGCTGCACCTCCGAGACCGTGACGGTCGCGCGTGCCGCTTCGGATCCGAAGAGCACCGACCAGGTGGCCTGGCCCGCGGCGTTCGTCTGCTGTCTCGGCGCCTCACTCGGGAGCACCGTCGCCGTGCCGACGGTCGCGGTCGCCGACGTGCCCACCGTCCAGTCCGCGCCGGGTCGCGTGAGCCCCGAGAACTCTTGGATGGTCTTCGTGATCCGCACCGTCGACGCCGGTCGAGGCGAGTTGAAGTAGGTGCAGTTGACGTTGACGCTGAGCCTGTTGGGCAGGGTGACGGTTCCGGTCGTCGTCGTGCCCGTGCTCAATCGCACTCCGTCGGCCCAGCACTCGTAGATCGTCGTGTACACACTGATGGGCGACGTGGAGCCCGCCGCCATCGCCTCGGAGATCGTCACGGTGGTCCCGATCGGAACGGGGAAGGGGCCGACTTGCGCCGCCTGTCTTCCGGGAGCGGCCCCGGTCGTCGTCGCGGTGGCGATCGGTGTCGCGGGCGATCCGACCGATGCCGTGAGCTGGAACTGGTCCGCGGCGACCTGACGGCCGACCACGTTCTTCTGCAGGGTGACCGTCGCGGGCGACGAGCACCCCGCGAGGTCGACGGAGTCGACGAGCACGCGGGGAGTGCCGCTCACCCGGGTCCACGTGGTCGCGTCGAACTCGTAGGCGCTTCCGGCGTTCGCGAGATAGACGGTCCCCCGCGGGGAGAACGCGATTCCGTTGACGTTGGCGAACGCCACATCCGTTCCCGTGATCGCCCTCGCGATCGACGTGTTCACTGCGAGGGTGCCGCCGGATGCCGCGGCGAGCGTCTCGGCCGTGACCGTGTAGATCGCCGCACCGCTCACCCCGTTGACCGTGCCCGCGCCGACGACGTAGAGGTTGCCCCGAGCGTCGAACGCCATGTCGCCGTTGCCGTTGGGCGCGGCTCCCGTGGCGAACGAGCCGACGAAGGCGAAGCGTGACGCGACGGGGTTCGCCTCGGTGAAGCTCCAGACGTAGAAGCGCGAGTCGATGAAGCTGCCGAAGAGGTAGCGTCCGCCCGCGAGGTCGACCGCGCCGGCGACGATACTGCCCGAGATGGGGCCGCCGTTCGCGACGGTCGCGTATGAGCTGTTCGCGATCGTCTGGAAGCCCCCGTCCGGAGTCATCTTGAGGATGGAGTTGACGCCGGTTCCGTTGGCTGCGCGATCGACCGCGTAGGCGATCGTTCCCCCGGCGCCGATACCGAGGGCGTTCGCCGACGACGTGACAGGCCAGGTGCCGACCGTCGCCGTTGCCCCCGAGACGATGTCGCCCTGCTGGAGTGCGCCCGCGAGGGTCAGGGAGTAGAAGTGGTTGGTGTCGCAGAAGAGGCGAGGGGCCTGTGCGGTGTTGGTGAAGGTGCACACGACCTCGGCACCCACCTCGTTGGGAATGGTGATCGAGCCGGAGGCTCCCGAGCCCGAGGCGATCACCGTGTCTGCCCTCGTGCACTCGTAGCCGTTCGCGTATCCGAGGCCCGCGCCGACCGATTGCGCTTCATGGATCGTGTAGACCGAGCCGGGCTGCACGACGTAGCGACTGATCTGCGCGGCCTGGATGCCCGTCGCGGTTCCGGTCGTCGTGGCCGACGCGAGCACCGTCGTTCCCGATCGCAGCGAGAGGGTGAACTGGTCGCCCGCAGCCGTGCGCACCGGGAGGTTCTTGCGCAGCGTGATGGTCGTGGCCGGCGCGACCGTGACCGATGCGGGGGGCGAGACGACGAGGCCCGACGCCGTGACCGTTCCGCTCGTGTAGGTGCCCGCAGCGGCGGCCACGACGTCGAGCGTGACGGTGCACGAGGCGGACCCCGCGGCGAGGTCTCCACCCGCCACCGTGACCGCCGATGACCCCGCCGCGGCGGTCACGGCGAAGGCTGCCCCCGCGAAGTTGACACACGACCCCGCCACGCCGGGGGTCGGGGCGACGACGAGTCCCGACGGCAGTGCCGTGGAGAAGCCCCAGTCGTTCTTGGCGATGAGGTCGCTCGAGTTGGTGATCGTGTAGGTGAGAGTCGTGGGAACGGTCGCGGTCGCCTCATCGAACGTGACGTCGAGGGCCGGCGTCACGTCGAGCACGCGGATGTTGTCGACACCGAAGGCGCTGCCCGCGCCCGTCACCGAGTTGAGGAGCTGCACCTGGGCGCCGGCGACCTGAGCGGGCGTGAGCAGCGCGGAGTTCGTGCCCGTGTAGGTCGCCGCGCGAACGGAGGCCGAGAGAGCCGGGTCACGGAGCAGGTTCGCCGCCTGCGGAGGCGACGTGTAGAAGACGCTTCCGGTCGCCGCACACGGCACCACGGGAGTCGCGAAACCGTTCAGGAGCGTCGCCCCGCCCGCCACCAGGTTGAGGGCGAGGGACGCGTTGTTGGTGCCGCACTGCGCGCCGGCCGCGTTCATCCTCACGGCGTAATACCGCGAGGCGGGCGCGCTCACGCCGATTCCAGCGGCGGATTGCGCGACGACCGTTCCGCCCGCGACTGCGGCGTAGGGATCGTTCGTGAGTGCGTGATTGGCCTGTGTTCCCGACGCTCCGGCCGTGGAGCCGTTCGCGGGGGAGCCCGCCGCGGTCGAACCGGCGACTCCCGCCTCCACTTGGCCGAGGACATCGGCCATGCGTCGAGTCTCCCGTGCGGCGAGGGTCGATTGCACGGGGAAGAACGTCTGGGTCGGGCAGAACGCCGCGTTCGGATAGGGCGCCACGAAGTTCACGAGGACGCCCGTGCAGTTGGGGCCGTTCCGCCATCCGGTCGAGCCGGTGTAGCGACTCGACGCGTAGGTGGCGATTCCCGACGCCGAGTTGCCGAGCCCCTGTTCGAAGGTCTCGACCCACACTTCGCGGGGCGCCTCCGGCACTCCGGCGGCGAGGATGCCGACTCGGTTCTCGGCGGTAGCGGCGGGCGAAGAGTCCGACGCCGGCGCGGTCGATGACGCGGTCGACGACACGGAAGATGACGCGGGAGCGGCCGCTTCGGCTGCGGTCGGGCCGAGGCCCCATCCCCACACGCCCGCGAGAAGCGACGCGACGGTCACGGTCACGAGCACGCCGAAACCGCGGCTCGCGACCGAACGGTCGGGCCTCGGAACGTGGCGGTGCAGCGTGGTTAGCAACTCGGGTCTGTTTCTGGCTCGTCAATGAATCGGCAGACGACCACGAGCACAGCAACACGAATGTCACGACGACGGCGGAGTCCCCCGAACTCCTCGGTGTCGGCGTCCCCCCCTGAGCACGCTGACTTCTTGAACCTAGGGCAGAAGCCGCGCGCGGTATCTACTGAATTCGCTCGGCGTGATTTCTCAGTAGTCGACGCGAATAGCACCAGTAGTCGAAGTCGCACATCGGCGACGAGGCAATCCCCTCGTCACGGTGAGGATCGATGACGCGCGCGTGTGATGCTGGTGGCCGACGCGCAACGGGCGCGTCGCATTGGGCATGCGAGAGGTGAACTGTGGTCTCTTCACACCACGGCGACCCCGGGTCGCCTTCTGAACCGCGCTGGGGTGACGTGGCGGCGGCGGCCGTCCTCCTCGTGCTTCAGGGCCTGTTCGCGTGGCTCGTGGTGCTCGGGTCAGCGCTCATGAGCATGTCGTACGGCGCGTGTTACGGCGATGACGACCCGTGCGACTACGCTCTCGGAACCCTCGCGAACGAGCTCGTGCTCGGAGGGGGCATCGTCTTCTTCGTCATCGCTCTCGTGGTGTCGATCGTCCGGTGGTGGCGGGGGCGGCTCAGTTGGTGGGTGCCGCTGCTGGGGATGGCGGCCACAGCGTGCCTCCTCGTCGTCTCCGGCATCCTTATCGAGATCGGCACGGCCGACGCCCCCTGATCGCAGTGGGGAGCGCCGGTCAGCAGCCCGGTAGCGTCAGCCCGCGTGCACGGCGACAGGCGCGTCGCCCTGTGGCAGCAACCGGTCTTTCGGCCCGCGGATGAGCGCGGTCGCGATGATCGAGGCGACGACCATGCTCACGGCGGCCGCGAGGAACGCCGCGGAGTATCCACTCGCGAAGGCTTCGAAGAGGGGTGCTCCCTGCAGGCCGTCGGTCGGTCCGGCTGTCGCCGCGTAGATCGCGGTGAAGATCGACAGGCCGATCGAGCCACCGATCTGCAGGGCGGAGTTCGCTGTCGCCGACGCTGCTCCGGCGTCGCGGGGCTCCACCCCGCTGAGGGCCAGGTTCTGCAGGGGCACGAACACGAAACCCATGCCGAAACCCATGAGGATGAGCGCCGGAAGCACCTGCACGAAGTAGTCGCCGCCCGCGGTGATGAAGCTGAGGTAGACGAGGGCCGCCGCGACCAGAAGCGGGCCTCCGATCAGGAGCGGGCGGGGTCCGACCACCGGGAGCAGCTTCGTGGCGAAGGGCGCCGTGACCATGATCGAGAGTGTCAGCGGGAGGGTCGCGAGCCCGGATTGGAACGGCGCCATGCCGAGCACGATCTGCAGGTGGAACGTCAGGTAGAGCATCGCCCCGATCATCACGGCGCCCACGACGGCCTGGATGAGGAAGGCGCCGCCGCGCACGCGGTTCGTCACGACGCGCAGGGGGAGGAGCGGCTGAGCCACCCGTGCCTCGATCCAGACGAAGAGCACGAGGAGCCCGGCGCCGAGGGCGAGGAACCCGATGGTGTTCGCCGAGCCCCACCCGTTCTCGGCGAGGCTGAAGCCGTAGACGAGTGATCCGAGGCCGAGTGTGACGGTGATCGCGCCGACGACGTCGTATCGGTTGTCGCCGTCGGCCTTGCTCTCGGCGAGGTAGAGCAGCCCGCCGATGAGACCGACGATGACGAACACGACGTTGACCCACAGGCACCAGCGCCAGTCGGCGAACTCGGTGAGCGCGCCTCCGAGAAGCAGCCCGATGGCTGCACCGGTGCCCGCAATGGTGCCGAATACCGCGAACGCGGTGTTGCGATCCTTGCCCGACGGGAACGTCACCGTCAGCAGTGCGAGGGCGGCGGGCGCGAGGAGCGCTGCAAAGATGCCCTGCAGGCCGCGAGCCACGATCAGTTCGCCGCCGCTCTGGGCGAAGCCGCCGAACGCGGATGCCGCGCCGAAGCCGATCATGCCCACGAGATACGTGCGCTTGCGGCCCCAGTAGTCGGCGACGCGACCGCCGAGCAGTAGCAGCGCGCCGAAAGCGAGCGCGTACGCCGTGACGACCCACTGCCGCTCGACGTCACTGAGGCCGAGCTCGAGCTGCGCTTGCGGCAGCGCGATGTTGACGATGGTGCCGTCGAGCACGACGACGAGTTGGGTGAGCGAGAGAACCGCGAGGGCGAGCCAGCGATTGGTGGTGCGAGTGGGTGCAGACACGGGAAACCTCCGAGAGCAACAGGATGCCGAAGGTTTCCAGCCTCGGACCGACGGCACCGAGAGCGCCTATCGACCACCCCGGCCACGAAGCCGGTCAGGGTTTCAGGCTAACAGAGCGAGCCGTCATTCCGGAGGAGGGATCACGGCGTCGACGAGCAGGTCACTGCCGCAGAGTCGCCCGGGGCTCCGACCAGTGGAGGCCACCGCGGAGGTGCTCCGCGACGATGCGTTCGACGCGCGTCGCGGGGGTGACGCTCGTCGGGTCGAGCACGTCGGCGAGGGGCCGTCGGAACACGAACCGGGCCACGGAGTGGTCGGCAGACTCCGAGGCGACCGCGTCATCCACGTCGAAGCGACCCACGAACCCCCGGATGTTGCTCGTCGGAGGCAGCGCACGCAGCGTCGGGTCGAACACCCACGACGTGCAGACGAGCGGCGCGTGACCGAGCAGATCACGTGCCGCTGCCAGGGACGCGTCGACGTCGGCCGGTGTCAGCGGACCGCCCTCGGGAATGTGGATTCCGCGGCCCTCGTCTGCCGCGACGCGTTCGAACTGCAGTCGGCCGATGCCCAGAACGTCGGCACGCATCAACCCGACGAGCCACGGTCGGTCGACGGAGGTGCCGTAGGCAGTGATCTTGCTCGGGATGTCGGCGAGCGTCGCGTCGGTCACGTGGTGCGGTATGCCGAGGGAGAGATGCCGCCGCAGCGCGTCCGCTCTCGCTGCGAGGAACACCGCGTGGAGGTCGCGGATGCAGAGATCCGCGGTGACGGCGGCGACGCGAGCCGCGGCATCCTTCGGGCCCCTGGCATCCCTCGCATCCGTGGCACCGTCGGCCAGGATCGCGGAGCGGAGCGAGGCGACGGCGACAGCGGGGGCGACACCGGTGTCGGGGGTCACGGAGCGAGCAGGCGCAGCAGACGCTCGACCTCTGCCGCCATGGCCTCGCGCGCGGGCCGCACGTATTTGCGTGCATCCACCATTCCCGTGTCGGCTGCGAGAGCATCGCGCACGGCAGCGGTGAAGAGGCCGTTGAGGTGGGTCGAGATGTTGATCTTGGTCATGCCTGAGCGCACGCTCGCCACGAGTTCGTCGTCGCTGAGCCCCGACGACCCGTGGAGCACGAGGGGAACCGGCACGGCCGCGGCGAGGTCGGCGATGAGCCCGCGGTCGACGGTCGCGACCCGGTCGGTCATCGCGTGTGAGGTTCCCACCGCGACGGCGAGGGAATCGACTCCGGTGTCGGCGACGAACGCCACCGCCTCCGCCGGGAGGGTCCGAGCGCCGGGGGCGTGCACGCCGTCTTTGCCTCCGACCTCACCGAGTTCTGCTTCGACGACCACTCCCCGCGCGTGGCAGAAGTCCACGACCCGCCGCGTCGTCTGAACGTTCTCGGCGAAGGGGAGTCGTGACCCGTCGAACATGACGCTGTGCACACCCAGTTCGACGGCCGCGTAGACCAGCTCGACGTCTTCGGCGTGATCGAGGTGCACGACCGCGGGAACCGCGGCCGAGCGGGCGACGGCGAGACTC
Source organism: Marisediminicola sp. LYQ134 (assembly GCF_046599635.1). NCBI lineage: Bacteria > Bacillati > Actinomycetota > Actinomycetes > Micrococcales > Microbacteriaceae > Marisediminicola > Marisediminicola sp. LYQ134. The sequence goes on along the minus strand of NZ_JBKIWP010000002.1, from coordinate 143,528 downwards.
GCCGCGGCGATGGGCTCGAGCGACCCGTGGTAGGCGACCGCGTTCTCGCTGATCTGGAGGATGACGGCGCGGTCGGCGCGTTCGGCTCCGGAGACGATCGCTTCGGCGTGCTCGAGCAGCACGACGTTGAAGGCCCCGATCCCCCGTCGGGCGGCGCGAGCGTCGTCGACGAGGGTGAGTGCGGTGCGCGGGGATGCGGATCGAGACATGGTCGTTGTCACTCCGGTTCGGTCGAGAGGGTCAGTGAAGGGGGTTCAGTGAGGGGGGCCAGCGAAGAGGGGGGCGAGCGCGACGACGGGCGGGAGGCCCCGCGCTCCGAGTCGGGAGGCGAGTTCGGGGAGCGACGCCGGGTCGATCTCGCCCGCCGCCGGCGCCTCGACCGCGGCAGCACCCACGACCGCGGCGCTCAAGAGGGCATCCGCTTCGGATGCTCCCGCGAGGAGGGCGAACACGAGGCCGGCCGTCGCGGCGTCGCCCGCTCCCGTCGGGTTGCCCGAAACGCCGGGGACCGCGGGGTGCGCGACGCGCTCACCGCGCCCGGTCGCGAGGAGGAGGCCCTCCGGCCCGCGCGAGACGACGACCGCGCCGGCGCCGCGCTCGAGGAGCGCCGCGATTCCGTCGTCGAGACTCACGGCGCCGGTCGCGTCGAGCACTTCGCTCTCGTTCGGTTTGAGGATGTCCGCTCTCGCCGCCGCTGCGGCCAGCAGGCCCGGCCCCGTGGTGTCGACGATCACGCGGGCGCCGGTGCGCTTGCCTGCCGAAACGAGCGAGACGACCCGCTCGTCGGAGGTGTCGGGGGGAAATGATCCGGCGATGACCACGATGCCGCCCCCCTCGCCGTGACGCTCGACCGCGTCGATCACTCTCGCCCACGAGGTCGCATCGAGCGCTGTTCCCGGTTCCGTGTACACGGTCGGATGGGTGCCGAGGTCGGAGTCGACGACGGCCACGGTCGACCGTGTCTCTGCCGCCACCTCGACGGATGCGCTCGTGATGCCTGCACTCGCGAGCTCGCGATTCATCCACTCGCCGTTCGGGCCACCGAGCGGATGCACCGCTGTCGCGTCGACGCCGAGTGAGCGCAGAACGCGCACGACGTTGATCCCCTTGCCACCCGCCCTGCGGGTGACCGAGCGCACCCGCACGGTCTCGCCGAGCTTCTGCTGCGCCACGACGTAGGTCACGTCGATCGCGGGGTTGGGGGTCACGACGACTACGCGAGCCACGAGCCCGCCCTCATCACGCGTGCGACCGTGTTCTCGTCGAGGGCGACGAGGTCTGCCCGGGCCCCGGTCACGAGTGCGGGGGGCGGCAGCCCCAGCGATCGTGCGGGGGTCGTGCTCGTCGCCGCGACCACGTCGGAGAGGGGCACCCCGCGGTCGAGGAGGCGTCGCACGGCGAGGCCGACCGGAGCGGTGCTCCCCGCGAGGGACGACCCGTCGGCGAGCATCGCGACACCGTCGGTCACGGTGACGGCCGATCCCGCGAGGTCATAGTGTCCATCGCCGAGCCCCGTAGCCGCCATCGCATCGGAGATGAGGACGACACGATCGGGAGCGGCACGGCGCACGAGGTCGATCGCGGTGTCGTCGACATGGTGGCCGTCGGCGATGAGCTCGACGACGAGCGAGGGCGTGGTGAGAGCCACCCCGACGGGTCCGGGCTCGCGGTGGTGCAAGGGAGCCATCCCGTTGAAGAGGTGGGTCACGACGGTCGCTCCGAGGTCGACCGCCTGTCGAACCGTGTCGGCGCGGGCATCCGTGTGGCCGATCGCGACCGTCACCCCCGCCTCCACGAGCCGCGAGATCGCCGCCATCGCACCGGGGATCTCGGGGGCCAGAGTGACCATCGTGAGAGTTCCGCCCGCCGCATCGAGCGCTTCGTCGACGCGCGCGAGAGTCGGCTCGAGCAAGAGTCTGGGGTCGTGCGCGCCACAGCGCGCGTGCGAGAGGAAGGGCCCTTCGAGGTGGAGCCCCGCGAGGGGCCGCGCGGCGGGATCGAGAGCAGTGACGCTCGAGCCGGAGACGAGGGGAGCCAACTCGCGGAGCCGATCGAGCGTCTCGTTCCAGACCGCCGTCGCGAGCGACGCGACGATCGAGGTGCTGCCCGATCGCGCGTGGAAATCGATCGCGGGCGCGGGGTCGGTGCCGACGCGCGCGAAGTCGACACCCATCGCGCCGTGCACGTGGGTGTCGATGAGACCGGGGATCACCGTGGAGACGTGAGTGTCGGCGCGGCGCGGGGGCTCACCGACACCGACCTCGACGATCCGGCCCTCGTCGATCGCGAGCCACCCCGCGGCGTCGCGACCGGTGCCGTCGCGACCGGTGCCGTCGACGAGTCGATCCGCGGCCAGGATCACGGGGTTCGTCACGATCGGTGCGCCGATGTCAGTGACGCGCGCAGGTCGGATGCGAGGTAGCTCGCCCCGATCGCCGACGCGAGATCGTCGTGCTTCGCGGCGACGATCGTCGGTGCGCGCAGTGCACCGAGCGCGCCCCCGAGCTCACGGCGGAGAGGATCGAGGAGAAGGGTTCCCGCGCGCGAGAGACCACCCCCGATGACGATCGTCGAGGGTGCGATGGTGGCGACGATGGCTGCGAGCGAGTCCGCGAGCACCGCGACGGTGTCGGCCCACACGGCCCCTGCCGCGGGGTCGCCCGCGGAGACGCGGCGAGCCACCGCGAGGGCGTCGATCTCGCCCGCCCTGCGCGCGGTCGCCGATGCCGACGCCACCTCTTCCACCCGACGGCCGGCGTGGGGGCCGTTCGAGATGATCGTCTGGCCGATCTCCCCGGCCCACCCGTCGGACACGAGCATGCGGCCGTCGACGACCAGCGCGGCGGCGACACCGGTGCCGACCGCGACGAACGCGACCGAGCCGGTCGCATCGCGGGCCGCGCCGGAGCGCATCTCCGCAACCGCGCCCGCTCGCACGTCTTGACCGAACGCCACGGGCGCGTCGAGTCGTCGCGACGCGAGCTCACGGAGAGGGGCCCCGCGAAACCCGATGTTGGCAGACCACACGGCGATGCCCCGCACGTCGTCGACGATGCCGGGAACAACGAGACCCACGGGGTCGCCCGGCGCGTGACCGAGCGCCTCGGCGACCTCGACGACGGCCTCGATCACGCGCTCGCCGGTGTCATCCGGAGACGGCGTGGGCGACCGGAACTCGGACGCGACCACTCCCGATTCCGTGAGCGTCACGCCCTTGATCGTCGTTCCGCCGACATCGATCCCCAGCATCGCGGTCGTTCCCCTCACGCCAAGATGACGGACCGGGTCAATGAGCGCGGCCGGTCGGGGTCGAGCCCGCGATCCTTCGCGAGACCGACGGCGAATCGCTGCGCGACGATGAGACCCGCGAGGGGGTCGAGATCGTGGCTCACGAAACGGGCTCCGGTCTGCGCGACGTCGTCGGCGAGCCCGGCGGGGGCCGAGCCGAAGCTCCAGACGAGGCGCCCGGGCTCGGCGATCGCGATGGGACCGTGCCGGTAGTCCATCGCCGGGTAGGACTCGGACCAGAACTGGGCGGCCTCCCGCGTTTTCAGCGCGGCCTCGAACGTCAGGCCGACGGCCCACCCTGTGCCGACGAACGTGCACTGGTTCGCCCCGAGAAGATCGGCGATATCGACCTCGAGTGCCCGCGTCGCGTCGGCGATCGCGGGTTCGAGGTCTTCGCCGAGGTGCGCGCGCAGGAGCACGAGCGTGGAGGTTGCGAACCGGGTCTGCACGACGGACTGTTCGTCGGCGAACGGGAGCGAGACGACCGCGCTCGCGAGCGCGGCGGCGGGGGAGTCGGCGACACCCGTGATGAGTGTCGTGGGGGTCGCGGGGAGTCGGCCCAGAAGGTCGATGATCTCGGTCGTCGTGCCGGACCGCGAGATCGTGATCACCCGGTCGTAGTCGCGCGTGAGCGGAAACTCGCTTCCGGCGAACGCGTCGGTCACCCCGTGCCCCGCGGTCTCGCGCAGAACGGCGTACGACATGGCGATGAACCAGCTCGTACCGCATCCCACGACGGCGACACGCTCTCCCGTACGGGGGAGAGAGGCGGAGACCTCCCGGGCCAATCGGGCGGCGGTGCGCCACGTGTCGGGCTGGGAGGCGATCTCCTCGTCGACGAAAGTTGAGTACATCGGCATCCTTCGGGTCACGGGGCTTCTGGCCGGTTGTGGTCCAGTAGTGATTGATATGAGCCCAGTTGAGCAGAATCGATCATCAGGCGCAAGGACGGATGTGCGAAACTTGCCCTACACCTAGCGAACGGCGTCAGATGACTCAGCAACAGCGACTCAACGTCGTGCTCGAGCTCGTGAGCGAACGCGGCAACGTGTCGATCGCCGAGGTGAGCGATGCGCTCGGGGTGTCGAGCGCGACGGTGCGCCGCGACCTCAACACGCTCGCCGATCAGCGCCTCGTCACGCGCACGCACGGGGGCGCGTCGGCGCTCGGCTCGGGATACGAACTGCCGCTGCAGTACAAGATCGCCAGGCAGGCCGAGGCGAAGGTGGCGATCGCCCACGCGGTCGCGCGCCTCATCTCACCGGGCGAGTCCGTCGGCCTGAACGGCGGTACGACGACGAGCGAAGTGGCGCGGATGCTCGGGCGCAGCGAGCACTTGCGTCCGTCAGGCGACGCCGTCGGGGTCACCATCGTCACGAACGCGCTCAACATCGCCTACGAGATGTCGGTGCGCGAGCACATCAAGATCGTCGTGACGGGCGGCGTGCCGCGCCGACAGTCCTACGAGCTCGTCGGTCCGCTCGTCGCGGCCTCCCTGCGCGATTTCAGTCTGGATGTCGCCGTGCTCGGTGTCGACGGGTTGAGTGGCGCGTTCGGTGCGACGACACTCCACGAGGGCGAGGCGGAGGCGAGTCGCGAGATCGCGTCGGTCGCGCGGCGACTCGTCGTCGCGGCTGACGCCACGAAGCTCGGTCGAAGCACCTTCGCCCGCATCTGCGCGTTGCAACGCATCGACACGCTCGTCACCGACCAGCCGGTGTCGATGGATCTCGCGAACGACTTCGCGGCCGCGGGAGTCGAGGTCGTCGTCGCAAGCGGCGACTGACCGCGCGCCCTCGATCGGCCGATTCCCCGCGTCAGTCTCCGCTCGGGTGCGGACCACCTCGCCCCGGGGGCATCGCCCCATTGTTACGGCGCCGTAAACGATCCGGTGTGCTTCTTGACCGCAGCACGGGCTCGGTTACTGTCTGAATATGATCATTTTGACGGCAGTACTGACAAATACGCGCAAATGCGCCAGTATTTCGTCATGCACAATGACGTGGCAGCTCGCAGCATGACCGACTCCCCGGCGGCGACCGGATCCCCGACGAACGCCGTGCGCGTCGCCGTCGTGGGGTTCGGGGCCCGCGCGCAGATCGCGAACCACGTTGCGACCGTGCGGCCGGGCTCGAGCATCGCGGCGGTCGTCGACCCGACCGACCGAGGCCGCGACCGAGCCAGTCTGGTGCATCCCTCGGCGGAGATCTTCGCGACCGTCGACGCTCTCCTCGCCGCGCACCGCGAGCGCGAAGGCGGCGTCGTCGACGCGGCGATCGTGACGAGCCCCGACCACACCCACGAGTCGATCGCCGTGGCGCTTCTCGAGGCGGGCATCGGCGTCTACCTCGAGAAGCCGCTCGCGATCGATGTGGCCGGCGCCGATCGCGTGCTCACCGCGGCCGCGGCGACCGGAACGGCCCTCTACGTCGGACACAACTTCCGCCACTCCGACGTCGTGCAGACGATGCGCGCGATCATCGCGCGCGGCGAAATCGGCGAGGTCAAAGCCGTGTGGGTGCGACACTTCGTCGGAAACGGCGGTGACTACTACTTCAAGGACTGGCACGCCGACCGCTCCAAGACCAACACCCTGCTCCTGCAGAAAGCGAGCCACGACATCGACATCGTGCACTACCTCGCCTCGAGCTACACGCGTCGGGTCGTCGGCATGGGCGATCTCCTCGTCTACGGCGACATCGACGATCGTCGAGACAGGTCGGGCGAAACCATGCCGGACTGGTTCTCGCTCGACAACTGGCCGCCCGCGAGCCACACCGGGCTCAACCCCGTCGTCGACGTCGAAGACGTATCGATGGTGCTCATGACTCTCGACAGCGGAGTCATGGCGAGCTACCAGCAGTGCCACTTCACTCCCGACTACTGGCGCAACTACACCGTCATCGGAACCGAGGGACGGCTCGAGAACTTCGGAGACACGTCCGGGGGAACCGTGCGTGTCTGGAACCGCCGTCACGAGTGGCAGGAACGCGGCGACGCCGAGTATCCGATCGGCGGAGTGGCCAGCGGACACGACGATGCCGACATCACGACGATGGGCGAATTCTTCGACCACCTCGTCGACGGCGCCCCGACGATCGTGTCACCGCTCGCGGCCCGCGAAGCCGTCGCCGTCGGTGCTCTCGCCGCCGCATCGTTGCGCCAAGGCTCCGTCCCCGTCGACATCCCGCCACTGCCCGACCACGTCAGCGACTACTTCGCCGCCCGCACGACCCCCGCACCTGACTCTCAACCCACCTCTGGAAGGACCTCACGATGAAACCCCTCACTTCGACAGCCCTGCGCCGCACTCGCGGCGGCCGCGTCACCGCCGGCGTCGCGCTCGCCCTCGGGGTCGCCCTCGTCGGTGCCGGGTGCGCCTCGAGCCCGGAGGGATCGGGATCCGGCGACTATGCCGCTCCCGAGAGCGACCTCGAAGCCTCGATCACCTACGGCGTCTGGGACCAGAACCAGGTCGCGGCGATCGAAGAGAACATCGCCGCATTCAACGAGATCTATCCGGGCATCGACGTGACCGTCAACGTCACGCCCTTCAGCGAGTACTGGACCAAGCTGCAGACCCAGGCTTCGAGCGACACGCTCCCCGACCTGTTCTGGATGAACGGACCGAACATCGGTCTCTACGCCGCGAACGACCAGATCGAGCCCATCAGCGGCGCCGTGTCCGCGGGAGACATCGATCCCGCGAACTACCCGGAATCGCTCGTCGACCTCTATACGATCGACGGCGAGCAGTACGGAGTGCCGAAAGACTTCGACACGATCGGAATCTGGGCCAACACGGCGCTCTTCGACAAAGCGGGCGTCGACGTTCCCGAGGGGGACTGGACCTGGGATGAGTTCCAGGACACCGCGGCAGAGATCTCGGAGGCACTCGCCGACGACGGCGAATACGGCGCGGCCGGCGGTATGGACGGCCAGACGACCTACTACAACACCATCTTCCAGGCGGGCGGAACGGTCATCGACGGCGACACCTCCGGCTACGCCACCCCGGAGACCGAGGAGGGCATCCAGTTCTGGACCGACCTCATCGAGAGCGGGGGGTCACCCTCGATCCAGCAGTTGACCGACACGACCGCCGACCAGTGGTTCACCTCGGGCAAGCTCGCGATGTACTGGGGCGGCAGTTGGTTCCGTTCCGCCCTCACCGACACGGCGCTCGCCGAAGACGTCACCGTGCTCCCCCTGCCGACCGGCGAACAGCAGGCGACCGTCATCCACGGAGTCGCCAACGTCGTGCCAAGCGCCTCGGAGAACAAGCAAGCGGCCCAGGCTCTCCAGGTCTTCCTGGCGAGCGAAGACGCGCAGCAGGCGCAAGGCGATGCGGGAGCCGTCATCCCCGCCTTCACCGACACGCAGCAGGCCTTCACCTCGTCGCTGCCGGACGCCAACCTCGGGGTCTTCCTCGACGCGGTCGACTACTCCATGCCTCTCCCGGTGAGCAACAACTCGGCGGCCTGGAATGCGCTCGAGACCGACCTCCTCCCGCAAGCGTTCTCCGGGCAGCGTCCTGTGGCCGACGTGGCGACGGAGCTCTCCGAGTCGATGGATTCGGCGCTCGCCGAGGAGTGACACCATGACGACAGCGTCTCGGGTTCGCGCGCTGCCCGCATCGTCTCGCGACGACGCGGGCAGCGCCCCGGAGCCATCGCCCGCACCCCGGCCGGGCAGCACACCCCGCTCGCGGCGACCGGGCGACGGCATCTGGCCGTGGCTCTTCATCGCGCCACTCATGGTCGGGATCTCGGTCTTCTACCTGTGGCCGATCGCGCAGACGGCGTACCTCTCGCTCACCGATTCGGGTCCGTTCGGCGGGTCGACCTTCGCCGGGCTGCAGAACTTCGTCGAACTCGTGGCCGACCCCCAGCTCTACCTCTCCATCGGCAACACCCTGCTGTACACGGGCATCGTCTTGCTCGGCATCCCGCTCGCGGTCTTCCTCGCGAGCCTGCTCAACATCCCCGGGCTGAGGTTCGCCTCGTTCTACCGCGTGCTCTTCTTCCTTCCCTACGTGGCGATGCCCACCGCGGTCGCGATGGTGTGGCGCGTCATCTTCAACGGCGACTTCGGGCTCATCAACTACGGGCTCGGTTTCCTCGGCGTCGACGGTCCCTACTGGATCAGCACCCCGGTGTTCGCGATGGTCGCGGTCGCGATCGTCGGTCTCTGGTCGTCGCTCGGGTTCAGCCTCATCGTGCTCGCCGCGGGGCTCAAGAACATCCCGCCCGAGCTCTACGAGGCGGCGGAACTCGACGGCGCGTCACGGTGGGCCCAGTTCCGGTCCATCACGGTTCCGCTCCTCTCGCCGAGCACCTTCTTCGTGACGATCGTCACGGTCATCTCGAGCTTCCAGCTCTTCGACCTCCTCTACGCGATCCTCGGCAGCAGCAACCCGGTGCTCCCCCGAAGCATGTCGCTCGTCTACTTCTTCTACCGCGAGGGGTTCGTGAACAACGACAAGGGCTATGCCGCCGCGATCGCGATGGTCATCTTCCTCATCATCGGTCTCGTCACGGCCGTGCAGTTCCGATTCCAGAAGAAGTGGGTGCAGAGTGCGTGAGCAGCTGAGGGAACCGTCGACGACCGGAGTCGTGAGCGCCACCGGTCGCGGAATCACCCCGGTCGCACCGCGACGCCGCTCGAAGCGGCGGGCTCCGCGACGAGGGGGCTCCCACCTCGTCGCGCACCTCGTGCTGGGCTTCGGTGGCCTCATCATGGCGTTCCCCTTCGTCTGGCAGATCATCATGTCGCTCTCGACGAACGCCGAGGTGCAGAGCGTGACCCCGGTGTTCTGGCCGGCCGAACTGCAGTGGCAGAACTACGTCGAGGTGTTCGAGCGGCTGCCGTTCTTCGAACAGTTCCGCACCTCGGTGCTCATCACGGGCATCCGCGCTTTCGCGCAGATCGTGTTCTGCACGCTCGCGGGTTATGCCTTCGCTCGCATGCGATTCCGCGGTCGAGCGGTCATGCTCGCGCTCGTCCTGTCGATCCTCATGGTGCCGTCGCAGGTCTACCTGCTGTCGCAGTACCAGATCGTTCAGGGTCTCGGGCTCCTCGACAGCCTCGCGGGGCTCGTCCTCCCCGGTCTCTTCAGCGCGTTCGGAACCTACCTGATGCGCACCGCGTTCCTCGCGATGCCCGCCGAGCTCGAGGAGGCCGCGAGGCTCGACGGGGCGAACCCGTTCCAGATCTTCCGGCAGGTGATGCTTCCGCTCGCGCGGCCGACCATCAGCGTCCTCGCGATCACCACGGTCCTGTGGTCGTGGAACGAACTGCTGTGGCCGCTCGTGGTCACGACGTTCAGCAGCGCCATGCCGCTCTCCGCCGGGCTCGCGACCCTCATCGGCGACAGGACGACCGACTATCCGGTCGTCATGGCGGCGAGCCTCCTCGCCATGGCCCCCGTTCTCCTCATGTTCATCCTGCTTCAGCGACGGGTCATCGACGGACTCGCCTCGAGCGGGCTCAAGTAGCACCAGCCCACGCGACACCCACAGAACTGGAGCATCATGAAGCGTCCCCTGTCCCTATTGGCTCTCGCTCTCGCTGGCGCCGTCGGCGTCACGGGGGCGCCCCAGGTCGCCGCCGCGGCGAGCGCCGACGAGGGCCCCGTCACGGTGACCTACGAGGCGAGCACCGAGACGATCGCCAACCCCCAGCGCGGTTTCTACCACCACACCGAGACGCACTATCGAGCGGATGACTCCGGCTACACCCCTCTCGACGGCGCCGTCCTCGAGGGCTATCGCGAGGAGGGGATCACGCAGATCCTGCGGGTCTTCTACCTCGAGAAGTTCGCGGCGGATCCCGTTCTCGACCCCGAGTGGCTCGCTCTCGTCGACGCCGACTACGACACCGCTCGCGATGCGGGGGTGTCGGTCATCACGAGGTTCGCCTATGTGCAGGGTGGGGCGTGGCCGTACGAACCGCCCCACGGCGATGCCCCTCTCGACGTCGTGCTCGCCCACATCGAGCAGCTCGGTCCGATTCTCCGCGCCAACTCCGACGTCATTCCGGTTGTGCAGAACGGGTTCATCGGGCTGTGGGGGGAGGGCTACTACACCGACCATTTCGTGGCCGACCCGGCGAACCCGGGTGTCGTGACGCCCGAAGACTGGGACGCCCGATCCGCGGTGACGGAGGCGCTCCTCGCCGAGCTGCCCGCCGATCGGGGTGTGCAGGCGCGCACGATGGCGTCGAAGCAGCAGCTGCTCGGTGTTCCGGCAAGCGCGTCGAGCGCGGTGACGGCGGCGGAGGCGTGGACCGACACGGCGCTCGCGCGGGTCGGCCACCACAACGACTGCTTCCTCGCGGCCCCCGACGACTGGGGCACGTTCCTGTCCGACCCCATCGAGCTCGATCAGGAGTACCTCGAGGCCGACAGCCTCTACGTGCCCGTGGGTGGCGAGACGTGCAACGTCAACCCTCCGCGCTCGGAGTGGCAGAGCGCATCCGCCGAGCTCGCGCGCTATCACTACAGCTATCTCAATCGCGACTACAACCAGGACGTGCTCAACTCGTGGGGTGAGGACGGCATCACCGAGACCGCCCAGAGGCTCGGATATCGCTTCGTCATGACGGAGAGCACGACTCAGACGCAGCAGGACGGTTCCCTGCTGGTCACGGTCGACGTGCGCAACGACGGGTGGGCGAGCCCCTACACGCCGCGGCCCGCGTCGCTTCGGCTGCTGAGTGATGCGGGGGATGTCGACGTCGCATTGGACGCCGATTCCGACGCTCGCGCGTGGCTTCCCGGCACGACCACGACTCTGACGGCGACGATCGCTCCCGACGAGGTGCAGTCCGGGTCGTATGAGCTCGCCCTCGCTCTGCCGTCTGCGGATGCCGCGACGCGCGACGACGCACGGTTCGCCGTGCAGTTCGCCAACGTCGGAACGTGGGACGACACCGCCGGGGTCAACGTGCTCGGCCAGACGGTCACGGTCGCGGCAGACGGAACGACCGCGCCCGTGCCGCCGGAGGACGGCTCGGTCCCTGCGGCAGCGGACGCTGCGGCGACGGGCGATGAGCCGACCCTCGCCGCGACAGGAGTGTCGAGCGCCGTCGCGCCCGCCCTCGTTGTCGCCGGCGCGATGGTGCTCCTCGGTGGGGCCGCCTTCGCATCGAGCAGGATGCGTCGACCCTCGGCGCAGCGACCGTAGCGAGGGCCTCGAGCCGACAGGCGGGGCGTACCGCGAGCCGATCGCTCGCGGTGCGCCCGCATCACTCGGCGGCGCTCACCCTCGCTGAGCCGCGCTCAGCCGAGCAGAGCCTCAGTCGCCGTCGACCCTGTCGTCGTCGAGCGGTGCCACGGCGTCGGCGAGCTCGACACGCTCGTCCGGATCGATCGTCGGAGCGGCCGTGGGCGGCTCGGTCTCGTCGACGAGGTCGACTTCGCGCTCGTCTTCGGGGTTCGGAATGTAGTCGGTTGCCACGGTGCGTCCTTCCGATCGTGTGTCGTGAAGACTCCACGCTACGCGCGCCGAGCGGCCTGTGCGCACCGCTCGGCCGGTGCGTGCGACCTAGCCGTTGCCCTCGCGCTTGACGACCTCGTAGGCGTCGAGGGCTTCCTGGCGTGACTTCTTGAGGTCGACGATGGGCTCGGGGTAGTCATCGGTTCCGAGTTCGGGAATCCACTTCGACTGGTAGCGCCGACTCTTGTCGAACTTGTCGGCCTGCAGCACGGGGTTGAAGATGCGGAAGTACGGTGCGGCATCCGCTCCCGAACCGGCGACCCACTGCCAGTTGGCGGGGTTGTTGGCTTCGTCGGCGTCGACGAGGCAATCCCAGAACCACTCCTCGCCCACGCGCCAGTCGATGAGCAGGTTCTTGATGAGAAAGCTCGCTGTGACCATGCGGATGCGGTTGTGCATGACCCCGGTGTGCCAGAGCTCACGCATTCCGGCGTCGACGAGGGGGATGCCGGTGCGACCCTCTTGCCACGCCTCGAGCTCGCGCTTCTTCGGCTTCTCCCACGGGAAGACGTCGAACGAGGGCCGGAAGTTCTTCGACGCGAGGTCGGGAAAGTGGAACAGGATGTTGTAGTTGAAGTCGCGCCATCCGACCTCCCGCAGGAAGGCCGACGCGTTCTTCTTCTGTGCGGCGGTCGTCGCTCGAGCCCTCACGTGGTGCCAGATCTGGAAGGGGCTCAACTCGCCCCATCGCAGTCGCGGCGACAGTCGCGACGTCGCGTCGACGGCGGGCTCGTCACGGTGGCTCTCGTAGTCCTCGAGTGAGTCGTCGATGAAGGCGTCGAGTTGCTTCCACGCGCCCTCCTCTCCGGGCGTCCAGGTCTCGCGGAGCCCGCCGGCCCAGTCCGGTGCCGTCGGCAGGAGGCCCCAGTCGTCGAGGGAGTCGCTCGCCGGAGCGGTGCCGCCGTCGATCTTCTTCGGTGCGGGGTACGGCTCTCGAGGATCGTCTTTCGCGAGACTCGCTTTCCAGAACGGGGTGAACACGCGGAAAGGGCGACCGTCACCCGTCTGCACGGTCCAGGGTTCGTGGAGGAGGTTGGCGTGGAAGCTGTGCGCTTCGACCTCGTCGTCGCGCAGCGACGCCTTGATGCGCGCGTCGATCTCGCGCGAGGCGCCGCCGTAGCGACGATTCCAGTAGACGGCGGAGGCGCCCGTCTCTTTCACGAGTCGCGGGAGCTCCTTCTCGGCCGCACCGCGGCGCAGCACGAGCGTCGACCCTCGCGACTCGAGCTCGTCGGCCAGCGCCGCGAGGCTGTGGTGCAGCCACCATGCGCTCGCACCGCCGATGGCACGAAGGCCCTCGCTCTCGTCGTCGTGCAGGTAGAAGACGACGATCGGATGCCCGCGCTCCACCGCCGCGTGCAGTGCGGGGTTGTCGCCCACGCGGAGGTCGTCGCGCAACCAGACGAGGGTCGGTGTCTCGGTCATTCTCTGCCCGCATTCCGCAGTTTGTCGGTGAGCTCGGCGAGTTGCACGAGCTCGGTGTCGCTCAGAGCCGAACCCACGCGAGAGACGATCGAGTCCATGTGCTTCACGGCCACGCGACGGAAGAGGTCGTAGCCCTCGTCAGTGAGTGTCACGATCACACCTCGGGCGTCTCGGGGGTCGAGTCGCTTGACGACCAACCCGCGTGTGACGAGGCGATCGATGAGGCGGCTCACGCTCGGCTGCGTCAGCAGCAGGTAGTGGTTGAGGTCTTTCATCCGGAGCTCGTGGCCCTCGTGCTTCGAGAGGTTGAAGAGCACGTCGTACTCGGTCAGCGACAACTGGTCGCTCGGAAATTCGGCGTGGAGGTGTCTCATGACCGAGACCTGGGAGCGGAACAGCGCTTCCCAGGCGGCGACAGCGATCCGCTTGTCGGTCATCGAAGAGTCTTTCTCACGAGGCAACTCTACGGAACCGAACCGACACCGGGACGGCCGGTGGCCCGGGACCGAGCGGGTCGCGTGCGTCGGGGGTCGGATCATCCGCGCGACAGCGGTGCAGAACGGGCCGTTAAACAGGATTGAGGGTCGGTTTCAGAGGCGCGAAACCGACCCTCTCCCTTGCACCAAGAGTGTCCTGCAATCACATTCCGCTTCGGTTGCCACAGCAAACAACTTCCGCTCTCTGAATGTATAACAGTCCGATAACAAGCGCTAGTTATCAGTCTGTTATTTTTCTCGAGATCTGCTGGACGCCGATCACCCCTCATGGGGAAGAGTGACGTCCGTCCAACGCTGCGCCCTATCGTGGCTGCATGATCGAGCCGGTTCCGTCGCGTGCCGGCGGCACGAGCGCCGTCGTGCACACGGGCGTGCTGAACGCCTACTCGGCTCGGGCGTCGGAATACTCCGCACTTCTCGGGTCGATCGACGCGACCTCGCAGATCGACCAGCGCCTCATCCGTGAGTGGGTGTCGAGCCTCCGAGGTCGAGTCATCGATGCCGGTTGTGGGCCCGGACAGTGGACGGCGTTCCTCCACGAGCTCGGCGTCGACGTGGAAGGCGTCGATCCGGTGCGAGCCTTCATCGATGGAGCCCGCTCTCGGTTTCCCACGGTTCCGTTCCGAGTGGGGTCGTTCGCCGACCTGGCATCGCACGAGAAGGGGGCAGGCGGCATCCTCGCCTGGTACTCGGTGATCCACCTCAACCCCGCTGAGCTTCGCGAGGCGTTGGCCGAGTTCGCCCGCTGTCTCGAGCCCGGAGGGAGCCTGCTCGTCAGATTCTTCACGGGCGACGATCTCGAGCCGTTCGACCATGCCGTCACGACGGCGTACTACTGGCCGATCGAGGGGATGACCACAGCGCTCGCCGATGCGGGGTTCGATGTCATCGAGACCCAGACTCGCACCGACCCAGGGTCGCGACCGCACGCTGCGATCGTGGCTCGACTGGCGCAGCCGGCCGCGGGGGAATGAACCCGCCCGGCGGATGCGTCGCCGCGGTGTCGTATTGCCGGCCCATCGGACTCGTCCATGTCAGGGTGCCTGACCCGTCTCGCGCTTGAGTCACACCCCACCCGGCATCCTTCGTCTTATGGTGTCCGCGACACAGGTGGGCGAGATTGTCGTGGGCCGTCTGGCCATCACCGTTCCACGGGATCGTGTGATCGATGTCGCAGAATCGGGCTCGCCGCGAACATCCGATGAACCGACAGGTCTCGTCCCGATAGCGCAGATAGCGTCTCAGTTCGGATGGCACCGCGTAACGGTCTTTGCCGAACGACAGCATCGCCCCGGTCTCAGGGTGCGTGAGTATCCGCGTGAACCCCGTCGCCGTCGCCGCGAGTTCGCGCGCTGTCACCGGGTCGATCGGCGTGACGCCCTCGAGCATCCCCGGGGTGGCTGCCTTGCCCATCACAGTGAGTGCAGGAACCACGACCGACACCTCCGAGCGGATGCCGCGAAGCACCGTCGGCGACCGCAGCCCCGTCTCGCCATCCCCTGCCGGCAGTAGTGCTCCCTCGTCGGTGAGCGCGTCGATGAGAACGTCGGCCTTCAACTGCGTGAGCGTGCGATCTTCGCCGCCGACCTGCAACGAGCGGCCGGCGGCGGTGATGCGGTTGTCGATCGCGAACAGCGCCTCGTTGGGCAGATACGCCGAAAGCCACCCCATCCCGTCTCTGCCGGGTTCGATGATCACCTCTCGCCGCTCGCGGGCGCTCTCGTGTCGTTCGGCGAGGTCGGCACCGTGCACGAGCTCGCGAATCTGCCTCGCTTTCTTCTCGAACAGCCCCGAACGCATCCGCTCTGCCAACGGCAACACCTGCGCTTCGAACTCCGCCCGCTCCGCGGTGTCGAGCGTCATCGACTCGTCGGCGATGATGACCGCGTGCCGTTCGGAGAACCGTCCCTCGCGCAGCCGCGCAAGCGTCGTCGGGAGATCATCGACGAGAGCGCGGGCTCTCGCCATGAGGGTTTCGGCGGTGCGCTCGGGCAGCGACAGCGCTGCGGCGATTTCTGCCCGGAGTGCTCGGCCGAACATCCCGGATCGATCCCGCGCCGCGGCACGAGATAGTTCGCGGTGCCGACGGAATTCGTCGACCCGCACGAAACGGTTCGCGGCGAGCCTCGCTTCGTCGCGTTGCACGAGTTGAAGGTCATCCAGGAGCGCGTCGCCGCGCTCGATCTCGGCCATGGCAGGGTCGAGCTCGACGTGCAGCAGGTGACTGTCGCCGGATAGCGAAACCTCCAGCTGACCAGTCAGTTCCTCGAACTTCATGCTCCAAGACAACACCCGACCACCGACATTCGACGCCTCGATCACGCCAGTCGGAAAGCCTGAACCAGACCCCGTATCAGCGCCCCGAAAACATCCGTTCGGCTCAGTTCAACCAGCGCCACCAGCGCGAGGGACCACCGTCGGATGTCGGGGTCTCTCCGAGTGCCTCCGCTGCGCCGCCGAGGTCGCCCGCCGTCAGCGTCACCACCGCGTCGCGGTCGAGTTCGTCGAGGCCGCGCTCCCCGTCGAGCGACAGTCGGAGGGCCTGACGATTGATCGCCTGCTCGAAGAGCGTGCGAGCGAATCGTGCGTTTCCGGAGTCCTCACCGGCGTGGAGTCCGGCGAGGATGCGCCGCAGCACCTGGTCGGCGCCCGGCTCGAGCGCGTATTCATGCTGGCGCAGGGTCGTGCTGAAGATCGCTTCGAGCTCGCCGACCGAATAGTCGGGAAAGGTGATCTCGCGCGCGAACCGCGAGCGCAGACCGGGGTTCGAGAGCAAGAACGACTCCATGAGCCGGGGGTAGCCGGCCACGATCACGACGAGTCGGTGGCGGTGGTCTTCCATGCGCTTGAGGAGAACCTCGATCGCCTCGGGGCCGAAGTCCATCCGGCCGTCCTCGGGCGAGAGCGCGTATGCCTCGTCGATGAAGAGCACTCCGTCGAGCGCGCGACGGATGACCCGATCCGTCTTGATCGCGGTCGCCCCCACGAATTGCCCGACGAGGGCGGAGCGGTCCACCTCGACGAGGTGCCCGCGCTGCAGCAGCCCGACCGCGCGATACATCTCCGCGAGGAGCCTCGCGACCGTGGTCTTGCCCGTGCCGGGGTTGCCGAGAAAGACGAGGTGCTGAGATGTGGCCACCTCGGGAAGCCCGTGCGCTTTGCGGCTCGCTTGCACCTGCAAGAACGCGACGAGCGTCTGCACCTGCTCCTTCACGGTCTCGAGACCGACGAGCGCGGCGAGTTCGGCCTGAACCTCGGCGAGCGGCCGTGTCGACCGCGGTCGCCCGGTCACGAGTTCCTCGACCCGCTCCGAGCCCGGAACGTTGAGCTGCCCCGCGAGCTGGCCCAGAGATCCGCGAATGGCGTCGATCGGTTTGCGGCTGGCAGCCATGTCTCTCCTGTGCGACGGGGGCGGATGTCTGCGGCTACGCGCTCCGCCCGGGGAGAGCCATTATGCGCCCCGCGCCCGCCACTCCCCGGGGAGCGGCGTGCCGCCGCGAGCGTCGAGCGCGCGCTCACCGTCACACCCCGTAGATCCGAACCGCCTCGGGGGCGATCGAGAAGGTCGCCGTCATGCCCGCCGCGAGGCCGAGGTCGACGATCACGGAGGGCGCGACGTCGGCGGAGAGCAGCGCCGACCTCACGCGCACGAGGCCGCCGCGCGGTTCGAGGTCGATGATGCTCGACGTCACCGACGACCCGGCGTCGTTCCCCGATGCCCCGGCGTCGCTCGCGGGGGCGCCGACGGTGACCGTCACCGCCGTCGAGCGGATGGCCGCTGCGGCGGCCGCACCGTCGTCGAGCAGGTCGGCGCCCTCGCCGCGGATGAGCGTGCCGTCGTCGAGCCGCAGGCCCCGCGGTGTCGCGGTGCCGAGCAGCAGGTCGAGTCCGGCGAGGTCCGCGGAGAACCGCGTCCGCGGGCGCTCGAACACGTTCCGCGTGGGTCCCTCCTCCACGATCGATCCTCCGTCGAGGATGATCACGCGGTCGGCGAGCAGGAGGGCGTCGAGGATGTCGTGCGTCACGATGAGGGCTGTGCGGTCCTCGAGCTCGGCGCGCAGCATCCGCCTGATCTCCGGCGCGGCCGCGACGTCGAGAGAGGCGAGGGGCTCGTCGAGGAGAAGCAGGCGGGGATCGGATGCGAGCGCCCGCGCCACCGCGACGCGCTGAGCCTGCCCGCCCGAGAGTGACGCGGGCGCCCGGTCGGCAAGCGCCAGCCCGTCGACCTCACCGAGCCACTCGCGAGCGATCTCCCGGGAGCGTCGTGCACCGAGACCGGCACTGCGCGGACCGAACGCGACGTTCTCGAGCACGCTCAGGTGCGGGAACAGCAGGGCGTCCTGCCGCAGCACCGAGACTCCGCGCCGGTGCGACGGGAGGTCGACTCGAGCTGCGCGGTCGCCGCCCTCGACTCTGCCACCGGAATCGACGAGGGTCGACCCGTCGAGGCTGATGCGACCGTCGCTCGGGGAGATCAGCCCGGCGACGAGGTCGAGCAGGGTCGACTTGCCTGCCCCGTTGGGCCCGACGACGGCAAGAGTCTCGCCCTCGGCGACCTCCACGGCCACGTCGAAGCCCCGGGAGTCGAGTCGAGCGTCGAACGAGAGCGTCACCGAAGCACGCTCCCACGCAGCGTTCGCGTGCCGCCCGCCCCGTGGGTGACCCCGACGATCACGAGGGCGACGGCGATGAGCACGAACGAGAGGGCGACGGCGGCGTCGGGCGAGGTCTCACGCTGCAGGTAGATCTCGAGGGGGAGGGTTCGCGTGGTGCCCTGCAGGCTTCCCGCGAAGGTGAGTGTCGCACCGAATTCTCCGAGCGCTCGCGCGAACGACAGCACGGCGCCCGACACGAGCGCGGGAGCCACGAGCGGCAGGGTGATGCGACGCATCACCGTTGTGGGGCGCGCCCCGAGGGTGGCCCCGATGGCCTCGAATCGCGTGCCGACCGTGCGCAGCGCGCCCTCGAGGCTCAGCACGAGAAACGGCAGGGCCACGAAGGCCTGAGCGATCACGACCGCCGTGGTCGAGAACGCGATGTCGATGCCGAGCACCTCGAACGTCGATCCGAGCAGCCCCTGCCTGCCGAAGGTCGCGAGCAGCGCGATGCCGCCGACCACCGGCGGCAGCACGAGCGGCAGCAGCACGAGCGCTCGCACGACCCTCTGCCCGGGAAAGGTCGAGCGCGCGAGCACGAGCGCGAGCGGAACCCCGACGACCACGCACAGCCCGGTGGCGGTGATGGATGTCCGCAGACTCAACCCGAGCGCTGCGAGCGACGACTCCGAGGTCACGAGCGCCCCGAACCCCGCCCAGTTCACCCGCGCCGTCATCGCGACGAGCGGCAGCACGACGAAGAGTGCGCCGAGCGCGGCGATCGCCCCGACCCAGAGCGGCACGGCGCCGAACCGCGCCCGCCCCCGTGATTCTCGGCTCACGGTGCCGCCCCGAAGCCAGCGTCACGCAGAACGGACTGCCCGGCGTCGCTCGCGACGAACGTCACGAAATCGCGCGCGAGCACCACGTTCTGCGAGCCGGCGACGGCGGCGATCGGGTAACTCGTGATGGCATCGGCTGATTCGGCGAACGACACCGCGTCGGCCGCACCGTCTGCGCCCCGCACATCCGTGACGTAGACGACTCCGGCATCGGCTTGCCCCGATGTCACCTTGCCGAGCACGTCGGTGACGGACGACTCTTCGCTCACCGGGCGCAACTCGACCCCCGACACGTTCTCGACTCGTTCGGTCGCCGCCCCGCACGGAACCGCGGGTGCGCACACGACGATGTCGAGTTCGGCGTCGTCGAGGTCGGCGAGCGAGCCGATCGAGGCGGGGTTGCCCGGCTGCACCGCGATCGTGAGCTCGTTGGTCGCGAACACGACGGGAGTCCCTACCGCGAGGTCCTCCTCGATGAGGCTCTCCATGGTCCGCTCGTCTGCCGACGCGAACACGTCGGCGGGGGCGCCCTCGATGATCTGCGTCACGAGAGCCGACGACCCCGCGAACGACAACTGCACGCTCGTTCCCGGATGCTCGCTCTCGAACCTGTCGGCGAGCTCCGTGAAACTCGTGGTGAGTGACGCCGCCGCGAACACGGTGAGTGAACCCGAGAGCTGGACGTCGTAGCTCGCACCGGGGTGGCGCGGGCCGGACATCGCCGACGAGCATCCTGCGAGGAGAAGTGCCGCACCGGCGGCACACGCGACACCGATGCCCCCGCGCGTGCCGCGTGTCATCCGCGTCACGGCGTCTCGCCACGCGGCGCCTCGACCATGACGGTCGTCGCCTTCACGACGGCCACCGCGACCGAACCGAGTTCGAGGCCCAGTTCGCGCACGGCCTCGCTGCTCATGAGCGAGACGACGCGGTGGGGGCCGCACTGGATCTCGACCTGCGCCATGACGGTGTCCAGGATGATCTCGGTCACGATTCCGACGAACCTGTTGCGCGCCGAGCGGGCGACGTCGGTCGGGTCGGCGGGGATTGCGGCGTTCGAGCGCGCGAGGCGCGCGAGCTCGAGCCCGTCGACGACGGTGCGCCCCGACTCGTCGCGCCTGCTTGTCAGGAGGCCGCCGTCGACCCACCGTCTGACGGTGTCGTCGCTCACGCCGAGAAAGACTGCGGCGTCACGAATCCGTATGTGCGGCATGAAAGCGAGTCTAGACACTCACCTGCGGCGCAACTCGACTCTTTGTGCTGCAATCACGAGGCCCCGCGCCCCGCGTTGAGCACCAGATCTATCGCGCCGAACTTGTCGAGGTGGTCGGGGTAGTGGCGCCCGGCGTGCTCACCCGACGGGTCGGTCGGGTCGCTTCGCGTGTTCGGTATCGCGACCGACGACTCGCGAAAGAGGTCGGCGAGCAACAGTCGCGACGGCTCGTCGAGCACGCGACGCCGAGTCGAACGCAGCCTCACGAGGGCACGCGGTCGCGGGCTCGCGCCGAAGAGCAGCGAGACGTCCTCCCCCGAGCGCGAGAGCCCCCGCACTCTCACCGCCTCCCGCACCTCGGAGTAGTCGAGCACCTGGAGCCCGACCCGCAGGAGTCGCCCAGACGGGTTGATCGCGGGAGGACCCGCGCGCAGGTAGGCGCCGGCCACGAGGATGAGCGCGACGACCGCATAGACGCCCGTCGCGAGCAGCCCCATCGTCGAGTCGCCGAACACCGACGTCGCGATCTGCGGCACGATCGAGAAGGTCGCGAGCGCCGCGTAGATCGTGAAGCCGAACCCCGCGTTCGCGGTGCGGAAGAGCCGTTCGACGAGGGTCACGTGACCGAGGGTCACCCACTCCTCGCGAACATCCGTCATGCCGTCCATGAAACACCATCGGCGGGTGCCGTTCGACAGGGTGCGAGGCGGCCGCGGCGACCGAGAGCGCGACGGACGGCGCGCGGAACCCGCGGTGCCCTAGAAGAAGTCCGGGCTCGGGGTCGACGCGTAGCGGATGGAGACGTCGGCGTGCCTGTCGAAGCGGTAACCGACACCCCGCACGGTGCGCACGATGTCTTCGTAGGCGCCGAGCTTCGACCGCAAGCGGCGCACGTGCACGTCGATCGTGCGCTCGTTGGGTGCTTCGTCGTCGGCATCCGACCACAGGGCGGTGATGAGCTCGGCACGGTCGATCGTGCGACCCTCGCGCAACACGAGGTACTGCAGGAGCTCGAACTCCTTGTAGGTGACGGGCGCGACGGTCTCGTTGAGCACGAGTCGCTTGCGCGAGATGTCGATGACGACACCGTCGCGGGTCTCCTCGGGTTCGGGCTCGATCGCCTGACGGTGCTTCGCGAGCGCCGACGGGTCTTGCAGGGCGAGCCGCACGACGTCGACGTCGCGGCCCCCGGCGCCGGCCGGTGCGAGAGCGACCGCGGCGTGGGTCTGGGCGGCCGGTGCGAGCTGGGCGGTGAGCAGCTTGAGCTGCTCGACGATGGAACCGAGGTCGGTGCCAGCCGCCGCCGCCTTGGCGTCGTCGATGCCGACGTAGAGAACGAAACCGCGAGGTTCGGTTCCGGCCGGAACAGCGCGCAAGTGGCGAGTGGTCGGGGCCGCCGGAGCGTGCGCGACGGCGGGCTCGGAGGCGGAGGTGAGTGGGCGTACGGAGTCGACAGTAGCGAGAGACATGAGTGTGCGGGGTCCTTGGAAGAGTGAAGGGCCTCTAATGGTGAGGGTGTGATCCTTCGGGAGATGCGGGGTGAAGCGAACGGGTCGGCTCCGTTATGAAGGAGACGATCCGGGGAGACCGGTCCGCGTTAGCGCGGAGGTCTCGGCAAGGATTCGGCCGTTAGGCACACATTCGACAACACGCGGCGACGCTGGTCGGCATCATCATGCCGGCCGCTCCCGATACCTCGCAGGAGGTCAGGGCGTGCGCGATGTCAGTCATAGCGTCAAGCTTCCGTTACGTGCGGTTCGCGTGTCAAGCGCGAACCGCGATCTGCCAGCGTGCGGGTCAGACGGTGCCGTAGAGGCGGTCTCCCGCGTCTCCGAGCCCCGGCACGATGTATCCGACCTCGTTGAGTTTCTCGTCGAGTGAGCCGAGCACGATCGTGACCTCGCGCCCCTCGGTGGCTTTCTCCACCGCGGCGAGACCCTCGGGTGCGCCGAGGATGCAGATCGCCGTGACGTCGACGGCACCGCGATCGAAGAGGTACTCGATCGCGGCGATGAGTGACCCGCCCGTCGCGAGCATGGGGTCGAGCACGAAGCACTGGCGGTTGGAGAGGTCGTCGGGCAAGCGCTCCGCATAGATGTCGGGCTGGAGTGTCTCCTCGTTGCGCACCATGCCGAGGAAGCCGACCTCGGCCGTCGGAACGAGTTTGACCATGCCCTCGAGCATGCCGAGACCGGCGCGCAGGATGGGCACGACGAGCGGGCGGGGCTGGCTGATCGCGAGACCCTCGGTCGTGGCGACCGGTGTCTCCACGGTCACGGTCTCGACGCGCACGCTGCGAGTGGCCTCGTAGGCGAGGAGCGTCACGAGCTCCTCGGTGAGGGCGCGGAACACGGGCGACGACGTCGACTTGTCGCGGAGCACCGTGAGCTTGTGGGTGATGAGCGGGTGGTCGGCTACGTGTACTCGCATAGGGTCAATCTATCGGGGGCGCTCGCATGTCGTGTGCCCCACCCGACGAGACCGGAGGGCGCACGGTGGCCGAATACGACGAGTGGATGCGCGCCGCCCTCGCCGATGCGCGTCTCGCCGTCGAGACGGGCGACGTTCCCGTCTCGGCCCTCGTCTACGCGGCCGACGGCACGATCCTCGGCCGGGGGCGCAACGAGAAGGAGCTGCGCCGAGATCCGACGGCGCACGCCGAGATCCTCGCGCTCCGCGAGGCTGCCGCGGCGACCGGCGACTGGCAGTTGCCGGGCACAACACTCGTCGTGACCCTCGAGCCGTGCGTCATGTGCGCCGGCGCCATCCTCGCCGCCCGGGTTCCCCGAGTCGTGTTCGGGGCGTGGGACGACAAGGCCGGAGCGGCCGGGAGCGTCTACGACGTGCTGCGCGACCGGCGACTGCACCACCGGGCCGAAGTCGTCGCGGGCGTGCTCGAGGCGGAGTGCGGTACCGTGCTCAGGGAGTTCTTCGCCGCGAGGCGCTGACCGGCGGCAGCGCCCCGCGCCCCGCCGCCCCACGGCCCCGACGCGGGCGCACGGCGGTCAGAGGCGGTCGAGCCATTCGCCGAACATCGCGCGACCGGCATCCGTCATCTGGGCGCCGAGCCTCACGCACTGCTCGCGGATGTCTGCGGGGTCGATCTCTTCGGCAGCGAGTTCGGCTCCACTCGAGGCGATCCAGTGCTCGAGCATGTCGTCCGTGACCTCGGGGTGGAACTGCACCGCGAGAGCGAAGTCCCCCATGCGGTAGCCCTCGTTGCTGTAGTCGGCCGAGCTCGCGAGGCGCGTCGCCCCGGCGGGGAGGCGGAAGCTGTCACCGTGCCACTGCATCACGGGAACGCCGTCGAAGTGTCGCAGCGGGGAGTCTCGACCGGCGTCGGTCAGCTGAACGTCGCGGAACCCGATGACGGTCGCCTTGCCTTTGCTCGCGCGTGACCCGAGCGCCTCGGCCATGAGCTGTGCGCCCAGGCAGATGCCGAACGTGGGCTTCTCCGACTGCAGCCGATCACGGAGCGCCTCGAGTTCGCCGGCCAAGAACGGATGCTCGTCGACCTCGTACGCGCCCATCGTGCCGCCCAAGACGACCACGAGGTCGGCGGCTCCGACCGCGCTCGCCGTGAGCTCCCGCGCGTCCACGGTCTCGATCGTCCAGCCGCGCTCGAGGAGGGGCTCGTCGAGACTGCCGAGATCGACGTTCGGGGAGTGGTGGACGACGAGTGCGGCTTTGCCGTCGCGAAGAGAGGTGGTCATGACGCCTCAGTCTGCCGCCTTGATGACGATCGCGTCGGTCGGGGGGTAGGCACCGCGTGGCGGAACGTAGATATCCGGCTCGATGTAGATCACTCGCGCGACGGGAACCGCCTCGCGGATGCGCGCTTCGACCGTGTTGATGGCGGCCGCGACATCCGACAGTCTCTCCTTGCCCGCGAACGCGACCTTCACGGCGACGAGCATCTCCTCGGGACCGAGGTAGAGGGTTTTCATGTGGATGACGGACTCGACGTCGTCGGACGACTGGATCGCGTCGCGGATCATCTTCACGTCTTCGGGGGTCGCGCCCTCCCCCACGAGGAGACTTTTGGTCTCGATGCCGAGCGCGATCGCCACGACGATGAGCAGCACGCCGATCGCGAGCGTGCCGAGACCGTCGAAGACACCGTTGCCCGTGACGATCGTGAGCCCGACCCCCGCGAGGGCGAAGACGAGGCCGAAGAGCGCCGCGACGTCTTCGAGCAGAACGACGGGCAGCTCCGGCGCCTTCGATCGGCGGATGAACTGCGTCCAACTCTGCGTGCCCCGCACGCGGTTCGACTCGCGCACCGCGGTGCGCAGTGAGAACGACTCGAGCACCATCGCGACGGCCAAGACGACGATCGGAATCCACGCGTTCTCGAGCGGGTGCGGGTTGCCGATCTTCTCGATGCCCTCGTAGATCGAGAACATGCCGCCGACGCTGAAGAGGATGATCGACACCACGAAGGCGTAGACGTAGCGCTCCCGGCCGAAACCGAACGGGTGCTCGGGCGTCGCGAGTCGCTTGGCTCGCACACCGCCACGCAAGAGCAGCACCTGATTGCCCGAGTCGGCGAGGGAGTGCACGCCCTCGGCGAGCATCGAGCTCGACCCCGAGAACGCCCACGCCACGAACTTCGTCACCGCGATGCCGAGGTTCGCGAGCAGTGCCGCGATGATCGCCTTGTTTCCACCCGATGCGCTCATGCGGTTCATCTTATGACCGCGTGCTCGGGGCGCCGGAGGCCGCGCGCGCCGGGCGGGCGGGCAGGATGGGGGAATGACGACGAGCCCCTCCACGACCCTGCCGACCACCGCCATCCTCGGGGCCGGGTCGATGGGCGGCGCCATCCTCGCGGGGATGCTCGCACCGAGCGTGACGGTGAGCGGCGGCATCCGCGTGACCAACCGCACCGAGGCGAAAGCCGCCGCGGTGCGTGCTCCGGGTGTCGAGAGTCTCGCGACGGAGACGGTCGCCGACGCGAACATCCGGGCCGTGCGCGGGGCGCGCATCGTGATCGTCGGCGTCAAACCGCACATGGTCGCCGAGCTGCTCTCGGAGATCGCCCCCCACCTCGAACCCGACGCCGTCGTCGTGAGCGTCGCGGCGGGCGTGGCGATCGAGACGATGGAGGCGGTCGTCACGGGGTCCGTTCTCCGGGCGATGCCCAACACCCCGTCGACGATCGGCCTCGGTGTCACGGGTCTGAGCGGGGGCACGCGATCGAGCGACGACGACATCGCCGTCGTCACGCGACTGTTCGAGACCGTCGGGAGCGTCGTTCCCGTTCCCGAGACGCAGATCGACGCGCTCAGCACGATCTCGGGGTCGGGGCCCGCCTACGTCTTCTTTCTCGTCGAGCAGCTCACGAGGGCCGCGGTCGGTCTCGGATTCACGAGGGAACAGGCCGACACGATGGTCGTCGGAACCTTCCGGGGCGCGTCGGAACTGCTCGCGCGGTCGGGGGAGCCCGCCGACGAACTGCGGCGTCGCGTGACAAGCCCGAACGGAACGACCGAGCGCGCGATCGCCGTGCTCGAGACGGCCGACCTCGCCGACGTGTTCGACCGCGCGACTGCCGCGGCGCTCGCGCGCGCTGTCGAGCTCTCGAAGGGGTAGAGCGCGGGGAAGTGCCCGCCACCCTCGACCTTTGCGCTAGGTCGAGATCGCCGCGAACTTCTCGATGTCGAGGGAGTTGCCGCTCACGATGATGAGGTCGTGGTTGGAGATCACCGTCTCGGGCGTCGCGTAGGTGAAATCCTTGCCCGGTGCTTTGACACCGACGACGGTGATGCCGTACTTGCGGCGCACGCCCGACTCGGCGAGCGTGATGCCACGGATGGGTTTCGGCGGATACATCTTCACGAGCGCGAACGCGTCGTCGAACTCGATGAAGTCGAGCATGCGACCCGACACGAGGTGCGCGACGCGCGTGCCGGCCTCCGCCTCGGGGTAGATCACGTGGTTGGCGCCGATGCGCGCGAGGATCTTGCCGTGCGACTGGCTGATGGCTTTCGCCCAGATCTGGGGGACCTTGAGGTCGACGAGGTTGGCGGTGATGAGCACACTCGCCTCGATCGACGATCCGACTGCGACGACGGCGACCGAGAAGTCCTGAGCGCCGATCTGGCGCAGGGCGTCGATGCTGCGCGCATCCGCTTGCACCGCGTGGGTGACGCGCTCCGACCACTTCTGCACGAGCCCGGCGTGCTCGTCGACGGCGAGCACCTCGCGATCGAGGCGATCGAGCTGTCCCGCCGCGGCTGCGCCGAAGCGCCCGAGGCCGATGACGAGCACGGGAGCGTTGTGGGGAATGCGATCAACCAACGATCGGCCTCTCTTCTGCTCTCCTGAACAGCTGACGGCGTTGACTGGCGGCGAGTGCCGCGGCCAGCGTCACTGTACCAACCCGCCCCGCCCACATCGTCGCCGCGAGAATGTACTTGCCCGAGTCGGGCAGCGATTCGGTGAGCCCGGTGCTGAGCCCGCATGTCGCGAACGCCGAGATGACATCGAAGAGAACGAGCCCGAGGGGCGCCTCGGTGACGCGCAGGATGGCGATGGATGAGGCCGCGACGATGGTCGCACCCCACAGCGTGATGCTGATGGCGAGCCGCAATACATCGGTCGGGATGCGGCGGTCGAAGGCCTGCATGTCGTTGTCGCCCTTCGCCTCGGCGAGAGCGGCGAGAAAGAGCACCGCGAGTGTCGTGACCTTGATGCCTCCCGCCGTGGAAGCGGAACCGCCTCCCACGAACATGAGCATGTCCATCGCGAGGAGGGTCGACCCGCTCATCTCGCTGATGTCGATCGTCGAGAAGCCCCCCGATCGCGTCATGATGGAGAGGAACGCCGCGGTCATCGGCCTCACGATGTCGTCTTGACCCCCCAGGGTGCGCGGGTTGCCCCACTCGAGAACGAGGATGGCGAGGGTGCCGAGGACGAAGAGAATGAAGGTCGTCACGAGGGTGAGTTTCACGTGCACAGAGAGGCGGGTTCGACGCTTCCAGAACCGTGCGAGCGCGAAGATGACCGGAAATCCGAGGCTTCCGAGGAAAACCCCGACCGCGATCGCCGAGAGCATCCACGGGTCGGTCTCGAACTGCGAGAGCCCCTCGATCGTCGGAACGAATCCGGTGTTGGTGAAGGCGGATGCCGCGAAGTAGAACCCCTGCCAGGTGGCGGCCCACGGGTCGAACCCCGCCACGAGCAGTCGCGGAACGATGATCGCGGTGAGGGTGAGTTCGATGATGGCGACGCTGATTGCGACGGTCGCGAGCAGACTGCCGATGTCACCGAGGCGGATGGCCTGCGATTCGGCGACCGGGCCGACGTGGATGCGGGAGGGGTTCGTGTCACTCGCGGCCATGAGTTTCTGCCGGAGGCCGAGCCGTCGGGACACGGCGAGGCCGAGGATGCTCGCGAGGGTCAGCACGCCGACGCCTCCGACCTGCAACCCGATGAGAATGGCCACGTTTCCGAAGGTGGACCACTGGGTCGCCATGTTGACCGTAGTGAGCCCTGTCACGCAGATGGCAGACACGGCGGTGAAGAGGGCGTCGACGAACGGCACGCCGTTGCCGTCGCGCGAGGCGATGGGCAACGCCAGAATGACTGTGAGCCCGAGGATCAGGGCCGTGAAGATGAGGATCGCGAATCGCGCGGGGCTCGACGCGACCAAGAAGTCGGTGACGTCGCGAATGCGGCTCAGAAAGCTCCGGCGCTCGCCGTGTGCTTCGAATCGCCGAGCGGGTTTGCTGGCCACACCTGCCCTTTCCTCGCGGAGCGTTGTCATGGTACTACCCGCGAGCTGCCCGGTAATCTATGGTCATGGCCGACATCTTCGACGTGATCGCTGACCAGACCCGCCGCGATCTGCTCGGTGCTCTGCTCGATCGTCACCTCGCCGCCGAGTCCGGCAGCGGTGAACTGAGTGTGGGCGAGCTCGTCGAGAAGCTCGGTCTGAGCCAGCCGACGGTGTCGAAGCACCTGAGGGTGTTGCGCGACAACCACCTCGTTCGCGTGCGCGAGGAGGGGCAGCACCGCTACTACAGCGTCGACTCGGCACCGCTCGCTCAGGTCGAAGACTGGCTCGTGCCGTTTCTGAGCTCCGCATTCGATGCGAACGGTGACGGCGGAGCCGCGGTCTTCGCGGCGTGGTCGGGCGCCGGAGTCCCCGCGCCGCTCCGTCGAGCCGCCGAGTCGCTCCAGCACACCAACGAGAAGGGTGCGTCGATCGGTCGCAAGATGGCCGACGCCTCGTTCCAGGCCCGGCACGCGTTCGAGGATGCGAGCGCCGAAGTGCAGGCCCGCGTCATCCGGCCGATCCGCAAGGCGCTCGGCCAGAGCACCTACAAGTAGCGACGGGCTCCGCGGTCTCGCACCCCGCGGCGGCCCGCATGGTGCACCGCTATTGCGCGCGGGTCACTCGAGCCCCTAACGTTACGATTCAGCACTCCCGCCACAACAGTCACAGCGGGCCCTCACGAAGGCGGAAGCGATGTCGGACGATCTCTCGGGAGTGCGATTTCTCACGGTCGCCGAGGTAGCCGACATGATGCGCGTCTCGAAGATGACGGTTTACCGTCTCGTGCACTCGGGGGAGCTCCCCGCCATCCGTTTCGGACGCTCGTTCCGCGTGCCCGAGTCTGCGGTCGTCGCCGCCATCCAGTCGCACGTCGCCGACACGGAAGCCGGCTGAGACGGCGCTGCCACCCCCTGATGCGACCCGGCACACACGCCCCGGGTCGAGGGAGTAGACTGCTCCGAGGCAATTTTCCGAGGTTCTGAACGGACCCGGTCACCCGTTCAAGAATCAGTGAGGTAACTATGGGTTCCGTAATCAAGAAGCGTCGCAAGCGGATGGCGAAGAAGAAGCACCGCAAGCTGCTGCGCAAGACGCGTCACCAGCGTCGCAACAAGAAGTAGACCCTACTTCGCACGACAGAAGCGCCGGCCCCGAGGGGCGGCGCTTTTTGTCGCGCCGCCGGCGGTCTAGCCGCCTCGCTTGACCTCGCGCGCCTCACGCCGCACCTTGCGGCGGAAGGCACGGATGCTCGCGGGCTTGAGCTCGAGCGACGACCAGCCGTTCGCCCTCGCGTGCTTGGCGAGCCGAGCGTCGGGGTTCACGACCACGCGGTTGCCGACGAGGGCGAGAAGCGGAACGTCGTTGATGGAGTCGGAGTACGCCCAGCAGGCCTCGAGGTCGGCGCCGAACTCGAGCGCTTGCGCTTCAGCAGCGACCGCTTTGTGCGGACCGTGCATGAGCGGTCCCTCGAGCTGGCCCGTGTAGACGCCGTCGACGCTCTCGAGCCTCGTTCCGATCGCCCCCGTCAGTCCGAGTCGCTTCGCGATGACGTCGGCGACCTCGACGGGCGTCGCGGTGATGAGCCACACCTCGTGGCCCTTGCGCAAGTGCTCCCGGGTCAGTTCGACGGTTTCGGGCCACAACCTCGGAGCGATGAAGTCGTCGTAGACCTCGTCGGCGATCGACTCGAGCACGTCCTCCGTGTGGCCCTCGATGAGTTGGAGTGCCCGCGCCCGCGCCCCGATCATGTGGCGCCCGTTCTCTCCCACGGCCGTGAAGCGGGCCTGGTGCCACGCGAACCGGATGATGTCGCGCAGAGTGAGAACGCCGCGGCGGCGCGCTCCGCGCCCGAGGTGGTAGACGCTCGCGCCGCGGAGGAGAGTGTTGTCGACGTCGAAGAAGGCGACGACGGGCGCATCCCCGGGGCCGTCGGGGTCGGTGTCGAGGCGTGCATCGTCGTCGGGCATGGCGGCCAAGTCTAAGCAGACCGAGCCGAGCGGTCCATGGACGACCGCACGACTGGACGACCGGTGCGACGCGGCGCTACGCGGTGCTTAGGCTGGTGGCGTGTCTTCCGTCACCCTCACCCTGCTCACGCGACCGGGGTGCCACCTGTGCGACACGGCGCGCGAGATCGTCACGCTCGTCGTCGACGGTGTGGCGGAGCGCGACCCCGACCGCGACATCCGCGTCGTCGAGAAGTCGATCGACGGCGACGCAGACCTCACCGCGGCCTACAGTGACCAGGTGCCCGTGATCCTCATCGACGACCGCGTGCACACCTACTGGCGGGTCGATTCCGCCCGCTTGACGACCGCCCTCTTGGAGGCCTGAATGATCCGCCACATCATCTGCTGGAAGCTCGCCGCCACCGATCCCGCCCAGCGGGCCGAAGACGCCTCGGTCATCTCGTCGGAGCTCAACGGCCTCGTATCGCTCATCCCCGAGATCTCAAGCCTCACCGTGTCGACGAACGCCATCGACATCGACGGCAACTGGGACCTCGTGCTCGTCATCGACTTCGCCGACGAGGCCGCGTTGCGCGTCTACGGACCGCACCCCGAGCACCAGCGGGTCGTCGAGATCGTCAAGCCGCGCGTGTCGGAGCGGTCGGCGATCGACATCCTCGTCTGATCGTCCGGGTGCCGATGCGCTGCTGAGTGCGCCGCCCGGCGCGTCAGTCTCCCGAGTGCCTGCGGGCTGCGGCTTCAGCCTCGGCGCGCGAGCCGTAGACGGGCTCGTCGAGCACGAACTGCAGCGACTCGTCGGGGTCGACGAGCAGCAGGTCGGTCGACTCGTCGGCATCGGAGAAGTCGTCGGATGTGAGCGGCTCACGATTGAGGTGCACCGTGATGAGGCCGCTCCCGGTCTCGAGCGACGCGACCTCGAGGGCGGGGATCGGCTTGCCCCCCGCCCGCTCGAGGAGCGCGTGCACGGCGCCGCCGAGACCGGTGCCCGCCGCGAGGAACGCCTTCTCGTCGACGACCGTGTAGTCGTAGCGCGTGCGCACGGTGAAGGTCAGGTCGTCGGGCTCGTCGTCGTCGGGCTCGTCGTCGTCATCGTCATCGCCGTAGAGAACGTCGAGTGCATCGCCGTAGGCCGCGACGGCGTCCCAGAGTGCGCTGTCGGTCTCCTCCGAGACCTCTCCGGCGTCGGAGCCGCCCGCGACCTCGTCGATGTGGGTGCGGAGTCTCGCGAGGAGGTCTTCGCCGGCATCGACGGCGGCGGAGCGGGCGAGGGAGGCGGCATCCGTGTTCATGGTCGTCACGGTACCAGCCGCAAGGGGGGCGCGACCGGCGCGGCCCCCGGTGTACGGTCCAGGGGACCGCACGACCATCCGAGGAGACATCAATGACCGGAATCGTCCATTTCGCCATCGCCACCGAAGCAGAGAAGAGCGCCGATTTCCGACGCGTGCTGTGGACGGGCGAGTACACCCAGCTCGTCATCATGACCATCCCCGTCGACGGCGAGATCGGTGCCGAGACGCACCCCGACACCGACCAGATCCTCACGATCGTGAGCGGCGTCGGCGAATCGACCGTCTCGGGCAACACGCGCAAGATCCAGGCGGGCGACCTCGTCGTCGTGCCCGCGGGCCTGCACCACAACTTCGTCAACACGGGGCCGAACCCGCTCGTGCTCTACACGGTCTACG
Organism: Marisediminicola sp. LYQ134; assembly: GCF_046599635.1. Lineage (NCBI taxonomy): Bacteria > Bacillati > Actinomycetota > Actinomycetes > Micrococcales > Microbacteriaceae > Marisediminicola > Marisediminicola sp. LYQ134. The sequence continues at coordinate 111,729 of NZ_JBKIWP010000002.1, read as the reverse complement.
GTCCGCCTGAGCACGCCGAGGGTGCGATCCACGCGACCAAGGAAGAAGCCGACGACCTCGAGGAGTCGGGCAAGGACGAGCCGCCGGCCTGATCAGCCGCATTGACGACAGCAGCGCCCGGGCCGAGCCCGGGCGCTGCTGTCGTGTGTGCTGCGTGCTGTGCCGTCTAGGGCAGGAGCCGCGTCGGTCCGCGGAACAGATAGGTGGCCTCGCGCAGGTTGGGCAGGCCGAGCAGCAGCATGAGCGCGCGCGAGAGGCCCATGCCGAACCCCCCGTGCGGCGGAACGCCGTAGCGGAAGAAGTCCAGGTAGAAGTCGAGCTCCTCCGGGTCCATCCCCTTGTCGCGGGCCTGTTGCTCGAGAACCTCGATGCGGTGCTCGCGCTGCGCCCCGGTCGAGATCTCGACGCCGTTGAAGATGAGGTCGTAGCTGTTCGTGAGCCCCGCGTCATCCGCGTGACGCATGTGGTAGAACGGCCGGATGCTCGAGGCGTAGTCGGTCAGGAAGACGAACTCGTGGCCGAACACCTCCTTCACGTAGGCCGAGATCTGGCGCTCGCCCTCCGGGTCCATGTCGTCGTCGGCGCGCGGCACCTCGTAGCCGCGCTCGGCGACGATGCGCTTCGCCTCGGCGAGCGGGATGCGGGGGAACGGCGTGCTCGGCACGACGACGTCGATACCGAACTGCTCGAGTATCGCGTCGCCGTGCTTCTCCTTGATCGCGGTGAGACCCGCGACGAGAAGCGACTCGTGCATGCGCATGACGTCTTCGTGGCTGTCGATCCAACTGATCTCGGCGTCGACGCTCGTGAACTCGGTCGCGTGGCGGCTCGTGAAGCTCGGGTCGGCACGGAACGCCGGGCCGATCTCGAAGATGCGGCCGAGTCCGGCCGATTGCGCCATCTGCTTGAAGAACTGGGGGCTCTGCGCGAGGTAGGCCTTGGTCTCGAAGTAGCCGACCTCGAAGAGCTCCGCTTTCGACTCGCTCGCGCTCGCCATGAGCTTGGGGGTGTGCAGCTCGACGAAGTCGTTGTCGATCCACCACGTGCGCATCGCGTGCTCGAACGTCGTCTGCACCTTGAAGATGAGGGAGTTGCGGGGCACGCGCAAGTCGAGGAAGCGCCAGTCCATGCGCTTGTCGATTCCCGAGTCGTCGGCGATGGGCGTCTCGGCGATCGCGTGAGCGGCGATCGTGAGGGAGTCGGTCGGCGCGAGCTTGATCTCGACGCCGCCGAGCTTCACGCGCTCGTCGTGCTTGAGCTCGCCCGCGGCCGTGAGGAACGTGCCCTGGCTGAGACCCGAGATGACGTCGCACAGCTCGGTGTTGTCGTCGGTGCGCGGGTTGACGAGTTGCACCGCGCCCGACTCGTCGCGCAGAACGACGAACTGCACCTTCTTCTGATCACGCACGGTTTCGACCCATCCGGACACCGAGATGGGTCCGTCGTCGGCAGCGGCAAGGTCTCTGATCAGGGTGCGTGTAGTCACGGGGTACGAGTTTAGCGCTCCGCCCTCGCGCACCCGGCTCTCGGCAAACCGGCAGGGGGGTCGACCGTAGACTGGGGGCCGTGGCAGCCTCCTTCATCCACCTCGTCCGGCACGGCGAAGTGCACAACCCCGAGGGTGTGCTCTATGGCCGTCTTCCGGGCTATCACCTGTCGGAACGGGGCACGCGCATGGCCGCGGCCGCGGCCGCGCATCTCGCCGGTCGGCCCGTCACGGCGCTCTACGCGAGCCCCCTGCACCGGGCCCAGGAGTCTGCGGCACCGTGGGTCGACGCGTTCGGCATCGGCGTCACGACCGACCATCGTCTCATCGAGCCGCACAACAAGTTCGAGGGCGAGAAGTTCGAGTTCGGCCCCGCCATCCTCACGAAGCCCCGATCGTGGCCGTGGGTCGTCAACCCGTTCCGTCCGAGCTGGGGTGAGCCCTTCACGAGCGTCGCGAGTCGGATGATCGCGGCGATCGACTCGGCCTGGCGCGCGGCCCCCTCAGGCGACGTCGTCATGGTGAGCCACCAGATGCCCATCGTCATGGTTCAGCGGGCGGTGGCCGGGGTGCACCTCTGGCACGACCCGCGCCAGCGCCGGTGCTCCCTCTCGAGCGTCACGACCCTCGAGAGGGTCGAGTCGCCCGTCGACGGCGCCCCGCGCTACCGCGAGGTCGCCTACGCGGAGCCCGCGGCAGACCTGCTCGACGGCGCCATCGACACGGGAGCGGTGTAGTGGCGATGCGGCCGCGTCGTCACGCGGCGATCGCGCTCGCCCTCGTGGGTGCGGCGATCCTCGCGGGGTGCTCGAGCGATCCCCTCGCCGAGGACTACCTCGACGGGGGCAACTCGGGCTACATCGCGGGCGACGGCATCCTCGAGGTCGCGCCGGACGACCGCGGTGAGCCCATCGACTTCGCGGGCACGACCGACACGGGCGAGGAGCTCGCCGTGAGCGACCTCGACGGCGACGTCGTCGTCGTCAACTTCTGGTACGCCGCGTGCGCGCCGTGCCGTGCCGAGGCGCCCGATCTCGAAGCCCTCTCGCAGCAGTACGACGGCGAGGGCGCCTCGTTCGTCGGCGTCAACATCTACGACGGCGCCGAGCGGTCTCTCGCCTTCGCCCGCAACTACGACATCACCTACCCCTCGCTCCTCGACGCCTCCGACGGCACCGTGCGGCTCGCCTTCGCGGGCGACATCTCGCCGCAAGCCGTGCCGACGACGTTCGTTCTCGACAGCGAGAGGCGCATCGCCGCTCGCATCCTCGGCCAGCTCCAGGAGCGGTCGATCCTCGACACGATCATCCGCGACGTGCTCGCCGAGGATGCTGCGTGATCGACTCGATCGGCGAGATCGTCGGTGGCGGCACCCTCCTCCTTGCACTTCCCATCGCCCTGCTCGCGGGCCTCGTGTCGTTCGCGTCACCGTGCGTTCTGCCCCTCGTGCCCGGGTATCTCGGGTACGTCGGGGGCTTCGCGGGGTCGGACGAGCGCGGCAGCCGGAGGCGTCTCCTGCTCGGCGTCGCACTCTTCGTGCTCGGATTCAGTGTCGTCTTCGTCGGATTCAATCTCGCGTTCTCGATCGCGGGGCTGCTCCTTCTGCAGTGGGTCGACCTCATCACGCGCATCGCGGGCGTCATCGTGATCGTCATGGGCCTCGTCTTCATCGGGCAGTTCACCTTCCTGCAGCGCACGATCAAGCCCTCGTTCACGGTCGCGACAGGGCTCGGCGGGGCGCCCCTGCTCGGCATCGTGTTCGGTCTCGGGTGGGCGCCGTGCATCGGCCCGACCTTGGCCGTGATCCTCAACCTCAGTCTCACGAGCGGGTCGGCCGGTCGCGGCGTTCTGCTCGGCATCGCCTACAGCCTCGGCCTCGGCATCCCGTTCCTGCTCGTCGCGCTCGGGTTCGGATGGGTCACGGGCTCGGTCGCCTGGCTCAAGCGCAACATCCGCACGGTCAACATCGTCGGGGGATCGATGCTCATCCTCCTCGGCATTCTCATGGTCTCGGGCGTCTGGCAGTGGATCATGTCGAACCTCACGGGGGTGATCCTCGGGTTTGAGCCGGCCATCTGATCACTACGACTCCCCGACCCCGCCCCCCGCGAGTGGCAAGGGTGACGGCGTCACGCAACCGCAGCTCGGTTTCGCGGGATACGTGCGCTTCTTCTGGCGCCAGCTCACGAGCATGCGCACGGCGCTCTTCCTCCTCCTGCTCCTCGCCATCGCGGCCGTGCCGGGGTCGCTCGTGCCGCAGCGGTCGTCGAACCCCAACGGCGTGCTGCAGTACTTTCGCGACAACCCCGACCTCGCCCCCGTGCTCGACAGCTTTCAGGCGTTCGACGTCTACAGCTCGGCGTGGTTCTCGGCCATCTACCTCCTCCTCTTCATCTCGCTCATCGGGTGTGTCATCCCGCGCACGCTCCACCACCTCAAGGCCCTCCGCACGCCGCCGCCGCGCACTCCCGCGCGACTCGAACGGCTCGAGGGGTTCACGACCTCAGAGGTCGCGGCGGGCGAGACGACCGCGGCCGAGGCCGTCGAGTCGGCTCGCGGCATCCTCAAGCGCAGCGGATACCGCGTGCGCCTGTTCGACAACGGGCGCGGGCAGCTCTCGGCGAGTGCCGAGCGCGGCTACATGCGCGAGACGGGCAACCTCGTGTTCCACAGCGCTCTTGTGGGAGTGCTCATCTCGGTCGGCATCGGGGGTGGGTTCGGATACAGCGGTCAGAAGGTCATCGTCGAGGGCGACTCGTTCGCCAACGTGCTGCTGTCGTACGAGTCGTTCCTGCCCGGTCGGTTCTTCGACGACGGCGTGCTCGAGCCCTACCGGCTCACCCTCGACGAGTTCGACGCGGTCTACGAGCAAGAGGACCTCGGCGCCTACGGCATGCCCATCGACTACACCGCGAGTGTCACGGCGCACCTGCCCTCCGACGACGGAACCGAGACCGAGGTGCCAGCCGAGATCAAGGTCAACGACCCTCTGCGCATCGGCGGAAACGACATCTTCCTGCTCGGCAACGGCTACGCCCCCATCATCACCGTGCGCGACGGCGACGGCGAGGTCGCGTTCAGCGACGCGGTGCCGTTCCTCCCGCAAGACTCCAACCTCACCTCGCTCGGGGTCATCAAGGTTCCCGATGCCGTGCCCGAACAGCTCGGCATGATCGGGTTCCTCTACCCCACGCAGACCACCCTCGACACGGGCGCCCTCACCTCGAACTACCCCGACCTGCTCAACCCCGTGATCAGCCTGCAGGTGTTCACGGGAGACCTCGGGCTCGACGCGGGGGTGCCGCGATCGGTCTACGAGCTCAACACCGACAACCTCACCGAGGTCGCGGGGCGCAACGCCGACACCGAGTCCATTCAGCTCCGGCCCGGTGAGACCGTCGACCTCCCCGATGACCTCGGCTCGGTGACGTTCGAGAACGCCGCCCCGGATGCCGCCGCCGGCGACTTGAGCGACTCGGTTCCGCGGTTCGCGAGCCTCGACATCCATCGCGACCCGAGCCAGGGCTTCGTGCTCGTGTTCGCGATCCTCGTGGTCGCAGGTCTGCTCACCTCGCTCTTCATCCCTCGCCGCCGCGTGTGGGTCAAGGCGATGGAGCGCGACGACGGTGGGGTCACCCTCGAATACGCTGGCCTCGCTCGCGGCGACGACCCGGGCCTCGAGCGTGCCGTGCACGACATCGCCGAGCGTCACGGCCAGCAGGTGAGCCCCAGCAAACCGGGCATAAACTGACCGCGTGACCGATCAGCTCGTCTCCCTCTCCCTCGTCGCCGTCTATTCGGCGATGGGCGTCTACACGATCGCCTTCATCATGTTCACGCTCGACTTCGCGAAGCGGTCGGCGAAGGCGCAAGCGCCCGTGGCGGTCGAGGCCGAGGCGGGGTCGGCGAGTGCCGCTCGCGGCGGCACCGCGGTTCTCGATCGGGTCGAGGTCGATGCGCCCCGATCGGCGGTGTCGTACCGATTCGAACGCATCGCGTTCGCCCTCACGATCCTCGGCTGGCTCATCCACGTCGCTGCGACGGTCATGCGCGGCATCGCCCAGGGCTACGTGCCGTGGTCGAACATGTTCGAGTTCTCCCTCACCGCGACAGCCATCATCGTGGGTGTCTTCATCGGCATCCAGCTGTGGCAGAACCTGCGTTTTCTCGGGGCGTACATCACCGGCTTCGTCGTCATCGCGATGGGTATCGGGGCCGTCAACTTCTACGTCGACGTCAAGCCTCTGCCCCCGGCCCTGCAGTCGGCGTGGCTCGTCATCCACGTGTTCGTCGCCGTGCTCGGCACCTCGTTCTTCGCGCTCGGAGCCGGTCTCTCGATCGCTCAGCTGCTTCAAGCGCGCCGTGCCGCCGCGGCGGGTGCGGGACTCCGCCTCCTGCGCACACTCCCCGGTGCCGCGACGCTCGAGAACCTCGCCTACCGCGTCAACGTCGTGGGCTTCGTGTTCTGGACCTTCACCCTCATCGCGGGAGCGATCTGGGCAGAGCGGGCCTGGGGTCGCTACTGGGGATGGGACACCAAGGAGGTCTGGACTTTCATCATCTGGACGATCTTCGCGGGATACATCCACGCGCGCGCGACTCGCGGTTGGCGCGGTTCGCGTTCGGCGTGGCTCGCGATCATCGGCTTCGGTGCCGTGATCTTCAACTTCACGATCGTCAACCTCTTCTTCGAGGGCCTGCACTCCTACAGCGGGCTCACACCGCAGTAGGCCTCACGCCTGCGCTCACGCGTGGCTCATCATGATCTCGAGCTGAGCGTGGCACCTCTCCACTCGGTCGAGCCACCACGCGGTGCGCTCGGCGTCGGCGGAGAACTCGTCGAGGAGTGCGGCGTCGGGTTCGACCCGCCTCACCTCGATGTGCCCGTCGACCGCGAGGAGAGGCTCGCTCGTGACATCCGCGGCGAGGAGGGCGGCCGTGCCGAGCCCGCAGTCGAAATCGAGTTCGGGCAGGGCGGCCGCCAGGTGGGCGCCCATCGAGAGACCGATCGACGTGTCGAGTGCGCTCGAGACGACGACGGGGAGCCCGGTGTTCGCCGCGATCGCGAGGGCCGCTCGCACGCCGCCGAGAGGTTGCGCCTTGACGATGAGGATGTCTACGGCACCCAGTCGCGCGACCTCCAACGGGTCGCTCGCCTTGCGCACGCTCTCGTCGGCCGCGATGGGGATGCCCATGTAGCGCACGCGTTCCCGGATCTCGCCGAGCTCGTCGACCGTCGCACACGGTTGCTCGACGTATTCGATGTCGAACCCCGCGAGGGCGTGGATCGCGTGCTCGGCCTCGTCGACGTTCCACAGACCGTTCGCGTCGATGCGGATGCGACCCTCGACGCCGAGGTGGTCGCGCACGGCGCGGACGCGGGCGACATCGTCGGCGAGGGTCTGCCCCCGTTCGGCGACCTTGACCTTGGCCGTGCGGCACCCCGCGAACGTGTCGAGCACGCCGGCCACCGCCTCGGGGGCCACCGCGGGCACCGTCGCGTTGACCCGCACGGTCGATCGCGTGAGCGCGGGGTCGGCTGCCCACGCGAAGTCGATCGCGGCGGAGAGCCACGACGCGGCCTCGACGTCGTCGTACTCGACGAACGGTGAGAACTCGGTCCACCCGCGCGGCCCCTCGAAGACGAGAGCCTCGCGGAAGGTCAGCCCGCGAAAGCGCTGGCGCAGCGGCAGGTCGACGACGCGCGCGGTGGCGACGATGTCGCTCAGGGAGGGGAGCATGACCCCAGTCTGCCGCTCGGTGGGGCGACGCGCCCGTGTTCGCGGTGACTCGCGCGATAAACTCGCGAGCGTGGCTGCGACCGAGTCTGTGCCTTCGCCCCGCTCCGAGGAGCCGGTCGGAGGTGTGCCGGTCGGTGATGCGCCCGCGACCGCGCCGCCGACCACGCCGACCCCCATCGCCTCGCCTCCTCGCCCCGCCTGGCGTGGGTGGCTCGGGTTCGCGTCGCTCGCAACCGCTGTGCTCGCGTTCGTCGGCCAGGCCGTCGCGATCTCGATCGCCTCGTCGGGTGGATACCTCGCCGGAACGATCCTCGCGATCATCCTCATCGCCGTGACCGCGGCGTCGTTCGTCGCCGGCGTCGTCGCGGCGATCACCGGCCGCGGCCGCGCCCTCGGGGTCACGGGGGCGATCGCGAGTCTCGCGGCGAACCCGCTCGTCTCGGTCGCCGTGCTCGGCGCGCTCTCGGGCTGACGCCGCACGCGCGCATCCTGGGCTCTCGTCGCCCCTCATACACTGGGCACATGAGCACGGTTTCCGAGATTTTCGACGCGGATGTCTGGAGACCCGTCGACGGGTTCGACTCCCTCACCGACATCACCTACCACCACGACGTCGCCGGCCGGGTCGCGCGCGTCGCCTTCAACAGGCCCGAGGTGCGCAACGCGTTCCGCCCGCAGACGGTCGACGAGCTCTATCGCGCGCTCGAGCACGCGCGCCAGAACCCGCGCATCGGTGTCGTGCTCCTCACGGGCAACGGGCCGAGCCCCAAAGACGGCGGCTGGGCGTTCTGTTCGGGCGGCGATCAGCGCATCCGCGGGCGCGACGGCTACCAGTACGCCGACGGCTCGAGCTCGACCGGCAGACTTCACATCCTCGAGGTGCAGCGGCTCATCCGGTTCATGCCCAAAGTCGTCATCGCGGTCGTTCCCGGCTGGGCTGCCGGCGGCGGGCACTCGCTGCACGTCGTGTGCGACCTCACGATCGCGAGCGACGAACACGCGCGCTTCAAGCAGACGGATGCCGACGTCGGTTCGTTCGACGCCGGCTACGGCAGCGCGTACTTCGCGCGCCAGGTCGGGCAGAAGTTCGCGCGCGAGGTCTTCTTTCTCGCTCGGGAGTACAGCGCCCAGCGCGCCCTCGAGGCGGGAGCAGTCAACGCGGTCGTGCCGCACGCCGAGCTCGAGGCCACGGCCTACGACTGGGCGAGAGAGATCATGACGAAGTCGCCCACGGCCATCCGCATGCTCAAGTTCGCGTTCAACGCGGTCGACGACGGGCTCGTGGGCCAGCAGGTGTTCGCGGGGGAGGCCACGCGACTCGCCTACGGCACCGACGAAGCCGTCGAGGGTCGCGACGCGTTCCTCGAGAAGCGCGAGCCCGACTGGGCGCCGTACCCGTGGCAGTTCTGACGCTCGACCCTCTCGACGAGACGCGCCGGTGACCCGCGAGCTCGCGCGCTTCGACGCCTCCCGACCGCTCGAAGTTCTCGAGGCGCTCCGCCGCGCCCTCACGGCCGACGGGCCCGCGGTGTTCGTGCGGACGCCTCGGGGTGGGGCGGCGGCGAGCGGTTCGAGTGCGGCATCCGTCGTCGCTCTTCCCGAGGCCGTGCACCAGCGCATCGCCCTCGTCGTCGAGACGAGCGGGTCGAGCGGTGCACCCAAGCGAGTCGCCCTCACGGCTGACGCCCTGCTCGCGAGCGCGGCCGCCTCGGAGGCCGCACTCGGCGGTGCCGGTCGCTGGATTCTCGCGGTGCCCGTGCACTACATCGCGGGGCTCAACGTGCTCGTGCGCTCGATCACGGCCGGGTTCGATCCGATCGTCACGTCGGGACCGTTCGACGCCGACACGTTCGTCGACGCCGTCGATCGCGCTGTCGCCCTCGGTGGGGCCGAGCGTCTGTTCACCTCGCTCGTTCCCGTGCAGCTCGCGCGCCTCGTCGACGCGGCGCGCGCCGACGGTTCGGGCCGGCTCGCAGAGACCCTCCGTCGTCTCGATCGCATCCTCGTCGGCGGACAGTCCACCCCTCCCGCGTTGCTCGACGACGCCGCCGCGCTCGGCCTCGCCGTGACGCGCACCTACGGCGCGAGCGAGACCTCGGGAGGGTGCGTCTACGACGGGGAGCCCATCGGCGCGACCGACCTCCGCATCGTCGACGGCGAGGTGCGCGTCGCCGGGCCGACGCTCGCGGAGGGCTACCTCGACGACCCCGACCGCACCGGCGCGGCCTTCGTCGTCGACGGGGGCACGCGCTGGTATCGCACGGGCGATGCCGGAACTCTCGAGGGCGACATCCTCACCGTCACCGGTCGCCTCGACCGCGTGATCGTGTCTGGCGGGGTGAAGGTGTCGCTCGACGCCGTCGAGAGGGTCGCGCGCGGCATCCGCGGAATAGCGGATGCGGTCGCGGTGCCCATCGCGAGCGAGGAGTGGGGAGACGCGTTCGTGCTCGTCGTCGAGGCGGAGCCCGGTGGAGTGGCGGAGCCCGGCGGTGGGGTCGAGGCCGGTGGTTCGTCAGGCCTCGAGGTCGTGGGTGGTGCGGTCGAGCACGCGCTCGGCCGCCCGGCCCGCCCGGTCGCCGTCGTGGTCGCAGACATCCCGCGGCTGTCGAGCGGCAAGCCCGACCTCGTCGCGGTGGCCGCCGCCGTCCACGCGTCTCCCGGGCCTCCGCAACCCTCCGAATAGCAGGAGTGCGCGGGGTCGACCCCGCAGAACCTCCCGCGAGAGGTGCTCGCGACGCAGATCCTCCTGCGACGGCGACGGCGACGGCGACGGCGACGGCGCGGGGTGGGGTCGCGGCGGGCGAGTGTCTGCGCGCGGAGCGGGGGCAGAGATCGGCGCAAGTAAGATCGGCGCGTGGCCACGCGAAACAAGCCGACCCAGCGTCGGATCGACCCCAAGAAGACCGCCGCCGCGGCGAAATCCCGCAGCGGGAAGCCGGGGGGTCGCCCCCCGAAGGCACCGCCCATCCCGCAGGCGACAGCACGCGACTGGATCGGGGGAGCGCGGTTGCGCACCCTCCCGCTCGCCATCGCGCCCGTCGCGCTCGGCACGGGTGCGGCCTACCTCTACGACAACGACGAGGGCTGGCACTGGGTCAGGGCGCTCCTGTGTCTCGTCGTCGCCGTCGCGCTGCAGATCGGCGTCAACTACGCCAACGACTACTCCGACGGGATCCGCGGCACCGACGCCCACCGTGTGGGGCCCTCGCGTCTCACCGGGTCGGGTGCCGCGAAGCCGCGCACCGTGTTGACCGTCGCGCTCGTGTTCTTCGCGATCGCCGGGGTCGCGGGCATCCTCGTGAGTGTTCTGAGCGGGCACCCGTGGCTCATCGCGGTCGGGGCGGTGTGCATCGTCGCGGCGTACTTCTACACGGGCGGCAAGCATCCGTACGGCTATTACGGTCTCGGCGAGGTCTTCGTCTTCGTGTTCTTCGGCCTCGTCGCGACCGCGGGCACGATGTTCGTGCAGGTCGGAACGGTGTCGTTCGAAGCCTGGCTCGCCGCCGTCGCGATCGGACTCCTCGCGTGCGCGGTGCTCATGGTCAACAACATCCGCGACGCCCGCCAAGACGTGCTCGCGTCGAAGCGCACCCTCGCGGTGCTGCTCGGCGACATGCCGTCGCGCATCACGTTCGCCGTGCTCACCCTCGCGCCGTTCGGCATCCTCGCCTACTTCGCGGTGTTCCTCCCACTCGCGCTCTACGTGTTCTTCGCGCTGCTCGCGGCGGTGCCCGCGGTGATCATCACCCTCACGGCCAAGACGGCGCCCGAGTTCATCCTCGCCCTCAAACTAACGAGCCTGACGGCGCTCCTCTTCGGTGTCGGACTCGGAGCGGCCTTCGCCTTCTGACGCGGACGTGTCTGTGGCAGCTGCGGGGCTCGAGGCGGGGTCCGCGGCGGCGTCCGGCGCAGTCGCGCTCGTGACGACGACATCCTCGTCGTGCTCCACGAGCTCGTCTTCGACGTCGGCGTCGGCGTCGCGAGGCCCGGCCGTGCGGTACTCGTAGAACGACGTCACGACCTGCTCCCGCTGGCGCGAGAAGAAGATGTAGGTCACGCACAGCCCGACGACGGCCGCAGCGATAGCCGACACCCACGGTTCGAGCCCGATGAGGAGGAGTGCGGTGAGCACGACAGCGAAGATGCCGAGCCTGATCACGGTGTAGAGGATCCAGGGGCGCGTCGATTTCACGCCACCCAGTTTAGGCGAGCGGCGCTGAACGCCCACCGGGCGCACGCGCGGGCGGTGTGCCGGGGGCGCGGGCAGCTTTCACACAGTCGGCGCGCCTAGAATCGACGCATGCCTAGGGTCTACATCGTCGTGGGACTCATCATCGTGGCGCTGTCTGTTTACGCGACAATCGACACGATCATGACCGACAAATCACGAACCAGGGGTCTCCCCAAGATCCTCTGGGTGCTCGTGATCCTCCTCCTCCCGGTCATCGGTGCAGCCCTGTGGTTCACCCTCGGAAAAGACCGCGGCAAGCGCGGCGGTCGGGGTCGAGCGGTTCCCCGCACGACGGCGCCCGACGACGACCCCGACTTCTTGCGGCGCATCAACACCGAGAAGGAACAAGAGGAGCGCATCCGTCGTCTCGAGCAAGAGCTCGCCGACCTCGATGACGACCCCAAGCCGAACGACGGATGACCGGGGCGCCCGCGTCGAGCGAGTTCTCCCTCGCCCTCCTCGCGAGCCTCACCACGCACGGGGTCACCGATGTCGTCGTGAGCCCGGGGTCGCGGTCGCAGGCCCTCGCGCTCGCGGCCGCCGCACTCTCTGACGCGGGCGCGCTGCGACTGCACGTGCGCATCGACGAGAGGTCGGCGGGGTTTCTCGCCCTCGGCCTCGCCGTCGAGTCGGGTGTGCCCGCGGTCGTCATCACGACCTCGGGCACCGCGGTGGCGAACCTGCACCCCGCGGTCCTCGAGGCGCACCACTCGGGGGTGCCCCTGCTCGTCGTGAGCGCAGACCGCCCTCCGGAGCTGCGCGGCATCGGCAGCAACCAGACGACCGTGCAGCCCGGGATGTTCGGCGCGATCCCCCGGTGGAGTGCCGACGTCGACGCCCCCTCGGGTGATGCGCCCGCCGAGCGCACCCGCGCGGCGGAGCTCGCCGCGCGCGCCGTGGCCGCCACCTCGGGGGTGACTCCCGGGCCGGTCCACCTCAACATCGCGTTTCGCGAGCCCCTGTCTGGAGCGATCGACAGCGACGAGCTCGATCAGGCGATGCGCGCCGCGGCGTCGGGACCGGCGGGTTCCGTCGAGGGTGAGCCCGGGCCCGCTGTCGATCCGGAGCTCGACCTCGAGCCGCGCGACGGCACCGTTGTGATCGCCGGTCACGGCGCCGGGGCGCACGCCGAGTCCTTGGCCCGTGCCCTCGGCGCTCCCCTCCTCGCCGAGGTGAGCAGCGGCGCCCGCTTCGGGCCGAACCTCGTCGTCGCCTATCGCGAGCTGCTCGACGACGCCGACTTCGGCGGCGCCGTCACGCGAGCGGTCGTGTTCGGGCATCCGACACTGTCGCGCCAGGTGCCCCGCCTGCTGCAGAGCGACGCCGTCGAAGTGATCGTCGTGCGGGGGCACGCGGGCGAGGCGTACGACCCCGGCCGCCGAGCTCGTCGTATCGTGCGCGAGGTGCGCTACGCGGGTGAGCCGGCACCGCGGTCGTGGGCGGGGTCGTGGGTGCACGCGAGCAGAGCGATTGTCGACGGCGGGCACTTGAGCGGTGCGGCATCCGCCGCCGTCCCCCTGCCGAGCGGGGACAAGGAGCCCTCGCTCGCGCGCGAGCAGCTCGCGGTGTTCCGCCAGGCGATCACCCGGCGTTCCCTCGTCGACGCGGTGTGGCACGCGACCTGGCCGCACGATCGACTCGTCTTCGGTGCCTCCCGGCTCATCCGCGACGCCGACCGCGCCGTCTCGGGCAAGAACATCACGGTGCACGCCAACCGCGGTCTCGCCGGAATCGACGGAACCGTCGCGACCGCGACCGGCATCGCCCTCGCGAGCGAGGCGGCCGGCTCGACGGGCGTCACGCGCGTCGTGGTCGGCGACGTGACGATGCTCCACGACGTCGGATCCCTTCTTCTCGCGCCGGGTGAACCGCGCCCCCGACTGCAGGTCGTCGTCGGCAACGACGGCGGGGGCACCATTTTCGACTCGCTCGAGGTCGCGGGCGACTCCGACCCCGACGCGTTCGACCGCGTGATGTACACCCCGCACGCCGTCGATCTGCGCGCGCTCGCCGCGGCCTACGGGTGGGAGTACCGCCGCGCCGACAACCGCGGGGAGCTCGACGAGGCGCTCGCGGCATCCGGTTCCGTCGTTCTCGTCGAGGTGCCGCTGCCGCGCCACTGAGGTGGGTGCGTAGGTGCGGGCGTGGTGCGCGTGCACGATGCACCGCACACCGCACACCGCACACCGCACCCGGACGGTCGTCCGCCGCCGGTTTCGGCGTTCGCCCCCCACATTTGACGCGCGAATGCGGATGTGGGCGGCGGACGTGGTCGCGGCGGTGGAGGTGCAGCCGCGAATCGGGCGCCGACGTCGTGACGGGAGGCGGAGCATCCGGGCTGGGGCGTGCTCGCGACCGCGAACCCGCCGCGCGCCATCCGCCTGCCTCCTGCAGTGCGCCACACACCATCAATCGCGCATCGCGCACCGCGCCCGGAGGGCCGTCCGCCGCCCATTTCGGCGTTCGCCGCCGACATTTGACGTGCGGATGCCGAAACGGGCAGCGGATGTCGCGGCGGCTGGGCGAAGGGCGCGGCCGCCCGCGCCCGGCTTCAGCCGAACGCGTCGACGATGGGACGGAACTTGAGGCGGGTCTCGACGAGTTCGCGCTCGGGAACCGAGTCGGCGACGATCCCGGCTCCCGCGTAGGCCGTGACGGTTCCGTCGGCGGCGATCTGCGCCGAGCGGAGGGCGACGGCCCACTCTCCGTCGCCGTCCGCGCCGATCCAGCCGACCGGCCCCGCGTAGCGCCCGCGGTCGAAGGGTTCGAGGGTGTCGATGAGGTCGAGGGCGACGCGCGTCGGTGTTCCCGCGACGGCTGCGGTCGGGTGGAGTGCCTCGACGAGGTCGAGCGACGTCGACCCGTCGGTGAGGATGCCGTCGATGTCGCTCGCGAGGTGCCACAGGTTGGGCAGCTTGAGGGTGAACGGCGCTTCGCTCGCGGTGACCGTCGGGCTGTGCCGGCGGAGCGACGCGAGAACGTTCTGCACCGCGAACTGGTGCTCGTCGAGGTCTTTCGTCGAAGTCGCGAGGGCGGCGGCCGAGTCGGAGTCCGAGACGGCATCGGTGCCGCGCGCCGCGCTGCCCGCGAGAACCCGCGCGGTGACCGTGCCGTCGGCCACCGACACGAGGGTCTCGGGACTCGCGCCCACGAAACCGTCGATCGCGAACGTCCAGCAGTCGGGGTAGCCGAGCGCGAGGTCGCGCACGATCGTGCGCACATCGCTCCCGGGGGTGAGGTCGCCGACGAGGTCGCGTGCGAGCACGACCTTGCTCACCTCGTGGTTGCGGATGCTCCGCACGGCGCTTGCGACAGCGTCGCGGTAGTGCTCGCGCGACATCGTTCCCGGATGCAGCGGCACCGAGACATCCGCTCCGTACGGTCGCGCTGGCGGGCGTCCGGTCTCGGCCGGCGGTGTCGCAGACGGCGGTGTCGCTGCCGGCGGTGTCACAGCCGGCGGTGTCGCGCGCAACGCGGCGTCGGTGCGCGTGACGCGCGTGATCCACGAGCGCGACGCCGAGCGCCCGACGATGATCTCGGGCACGATGAGCACGCTCGTGAGCGCCGAGGTCTCGGAGAACGCGAACGTGCCGAGGGCGACGAGGCCCGTGCCGGGGAGCCCGACGGCGTCGGTCACGGTCGTGGCGGCGGCGAGTCGTCGCCACGCGGCGGCGGCATCGCGGATGCGGTCGGGGCCCGTGAACTCGAGTCGCACCGCTTCGCCGATCCCGGCGAGCCCGAGCCCGCGACGCATCCAGAGCAGCGGGGATCGCTCGTCGAGGAGGGGGATGAGCGGGCCGAGGTCGGCGCACTCGGAGGTGTCGACCGTGAGTGCGGTGATGCGGTCGTCGACGTTTCGCACGGGTCGAGCTTATCGGCGCCACGTGCGCGGTTTCCGAGCGTTCGCCCGGCTCGCGGGGCGTGCGCCGCGACGCAACTAGACTCGACGAGTGGCCAGGGCGGATATGAGCAAGCAATCGAGCGAGGTCTCGTCGATGTTCGACCAGGTCGCTCGCGGTTACGACCGCACCAACGCGATGCTCTCCCTCGGCAACGACGCCCTGTGGCGCGTGGCGACGGTGCGCGCTGTCGCCCCCAAGCGCGGTGAACTCGTCCTCGATCTCGCGGCGGGAACGGGCACGAGTTCGGTGGCCCTCGCCAAGACCGGGGCGATCGTGACGGCCGCCGATTTCTCGCCCGGCATGATCCAGGTCGGTCGCACGCGGCACCCCGAGATCGAGTTCGTCGAGGCGGATGCCACGGCTCTCCCGTTCGCCGACGCGAGCTTCGACGTCGTGACGATTTCGTTCGGGCTGCGCAACGTCGACCAGCCGAAGACGGCTCTCGCCGAGATGTTCCGCGTTCTCAAGCCGGGTGGTCGGCTGGTGATCTGCGAGTTCAGCACCCCCAAGCGCGCCGTCGTGCGCGCCGGCTACTCGATCTACATGCGGTTCGTCATGCCGAACGTCGTCAAGCTCGCGAGCTCGAACTCGGCCGCATACGACTACCTCGCCGAGTCGATCCGCGAGTGGCCCGACCAGGACACCCTGAGCCAGTGGCTGAGGGGCGCGGGTTTCACGCGCGTCGCCCACCGCGACCTCACGGCCGGGGTCGTCGCGTTGCACCGGGGGCGCAAGCCGTCGGGTCTGCCCCGCGGTCGCCGTGCTCGACCGGCCATGCCGCAGTCCGTCGACCCGGGTACTCCGAAGCCCTGAGGGCTTCGACCGTAGATTTCGAGAGGTGCACACAGTGAACGCGAGCCGTCCCGGTGGCCGCAGAACCCGCAGTCTGAGCGCGACCCTGGGTTTCGGCGACAAGCTCTTCGCCTCGTCTGACGAGCGTCGCTTCGCGGCGGCCGTCGAGGAGGGCCTCGAGGTCGTGGAGCAGGGGCTGTCGCGCGAGATGTCGTTCGCCGACAACCTCGCGGATGTCACGAGCCGCTACCTGCTCGACGCCGGCGGCAAGCGCGTGCGCCCCACTCTCGCGCTGCTCACCGCCCAGCTCGGTGACGGCAACACCTCTGCGGTCATCGCGGCGGCCGAGGCTATCGAGATCACCCACCTCGCGTCGCTCTACCACGACGACGTCATGGACGAGGCGCAAATGCGTCGGGGCGTGCCGAGCGCGCAATCGGTGTGGGGCAACTCGGTCGCGATCCTCACGGGCGACCTGCTGTTCGCGCGCGCAAGCAAGCTCGTGGCCGGTCTCGGGGAGCGCGCCATACGCCTGCAGGCCGACACGTTCGAGCGGCTGTGCCTCGGCCAGCTGCACGAGACGATCGGCCCCTCCGACGACGAAGACCCCATCGAGCACTACCTGAGCGTTCTCGCCGACAAGACCGGATCTCTCATCGCCGCTGCGGCCCAGATCGGCGTGCTGCTCTCGAACGCGCCCGACGAGTACTGCGAGCCCGTGACCGTGTTCGGGGAGAAGGTCGGCATCGCGTTCCAGCTCGTCGACGACGTCATCGACCTCGCGCCGCCCGTCGAGGCGACCGGCAAGACCCCCGGAACCGATCTGCGATCCGGTGTCTCGACACTGCCGCTGCTCTACTTGCGCCGCCTCGCCGAGACGGATGCCGACGCCGACGCGCTGCTCACCCGTATCGAGCGAGACGTCAACATCGCTCACTACGGCGACTCCGACGACGACGACCTGACGGCCGCGATCGCCGAGTTGCGCGAGCACGATGTGACGCGCCAGACCGTGGCCGAGGCCCAGCGCTGGGCTCGCGAAGCCGTCGAAGCGATCGCCCCCCTCCCCGACGGGCCCGTCAAGAAGGCCCTGACCCGTTTCGCCGATTCGATCGTCGAACGCAGCAACTAAGCACCTAAAGGAACCGCAGTGACCAAGCTCAGACTGGCCATCGTCGGCGCCGGCCCCGCCGGCATCTACGCCGCAGACATCCTGCTCAAGGCAGAGCGACGCTTCGATGTGTCGATCGACCTCTTCGAGCACCTCCCCGCGCCGTACGGTCTCGTGCGCTACGGGGTCGCCCCCGATCACCCGCGCATCAAGGGCATCATCACGGCACTGCGCGACGTGCTCGACACGGGTCGCATCCGCCTGTTCGGCAACGTGCTCTACGGTCGCGACATCACGCTCTCCGACCTCAAGCAGCACTACAACGCCGTCATCTTCGCGACGGGCGCCGTTCGCGACGCCGACCTCGACATCCCCGGAATCGACCTCGACGGGAGCTACGGTGCCGCCGACTTCGTGAGCTGGTACGACGGCCACCCCGATTTCCCGCGCGACTGGCCGCTCGAGCACCGCGAGGTCGCCGTCATCGGCAACGGCAACGTCGCTCTCGACGTCGCGCGCATCCTCGCGAAGCCGGCTGACGATCTGCTCGTCACCGAGATCCCCTCCAACGTCTACGCCGGTCTCACTCGGTCACCCGTGACCGACGTGCACGTGTTCGGTCGCCGCGGGCCCGCGCAAGTGAAGTTCACCCCCCTCGAGCTGCGCGAGCTCGGCGAGATGAACGACGTCGACATGATCGTGCACGACGAGGACTTCGAGCTCGACGAGGCGTCGAAGGTCGCGATCGAGACGAACAAGCAGATCTTCGTGCTCAACAAGGTGCTCAACTCGTGGCGCGGGCGCGAGCAGACGGGCGCATCGCGTCGACTGCACCTGCACTTCTGGGCGAACCCCGTCGAGATCGTCGGCGACGGCGGAAAGGTCGCGGCGTTCCGTTACGAGCGCACGCGGCCCGACGGCGAGGGTGGTGTCACCGGCACGGGCGAGATCCGCGAGATCCCCGTGCAGTCGGTCTACCGCGCGGTCGGCTACTTCGGCTCGCCCCTCGACGAGATCCCCTTCGACGACCGCCGCGGGGTCATCCCCAACCGCGAGGGTCAGGTTCTCGACGACAACGACGATCTCGTGCACGGTGTCTACGCGACGGGGTGGATCAAGCGCGGCCCCGTCGGTCTCATCGGGCACACGAAGAGCGACGCCATGGAGACCATCAAGCACGTCATCAACGACCAGGCCAACTGGTGGATTCCCGCGTCGCCCGACGAGGAGTCGGTCCTCACACTCCTCGACGAGCGCGGGGTCGAATACACCGACCTCACCGGCTGGCACAACCTCGACGAGCACGAGCAGGCCCTCGGGCGCCCGCACGGGCGGGCCCGGGTCAAGGTCGTTCCTCGCGACGACATGGTCGCGATCTCGCGCAGCACGCCCCTCGAGGTCGACTCAGCCCACTGACATGGGGCACGCGTAGCGTCGCCCTTCGCTCGACCGCTCGAGCGACGACCTGAAGGAGTGCGGATGTCTCGAGGAATCGCTGTTGTCACCGGAGGGTCGGCCGGGCTCGGGCGGGCGATCGTGCGCGAGCTCGCCGATCAGGGGTGGGATGTCGCGGTCCTCGCTCGCGGGGCCGACGGTGTCGCCGCAGCAGTGAGCGACGTCGAGCAACGGGGTCGACGGGCCCTCGGAGTGCCGACCGATGTGGCCGACCGCGAAGCCGTCGAGAGCGCCGCGAGCCGCGTCGAGGCCGAACTCGGCCCGATCGACCTGTGGGTCAACGACGCGATGGTCGGGGTGTTCGGCGAGTTCCTGTCGACGTCGCCGGAGGACTTCGAGCGGGCCACGGCCGTGAACTACTTCGGGTTCGTCAACGGAACGAGAGCGGCTCTGTCTCGCATGGTCCCTCGGGGCAGCGGACACGTCATCCAGGTCGGGTCGGCTCTCGCGCACCGCGGAATCCCTCTGCAAGCGGCCTATTGCGCGGCGAAGCACGCCGTGCAGGGGTTCACCGAGTCGGTGACGACCGAGCTCATCCACCAGAAGAGCCCCGTGCGCATCTCGACGGTCGACATGCCCGCGCTCAACACCATCCAATTCAACTGGGTCAAGACCGAGCTGCCCCATCACCCGCAGCCCGTGCCGCCGATCTTCCAGCCCGAGGTCGGTGCGCGAGCCATCGCCGCGGTCGCTCTCAAGCCCCGCCGCCGCACGTGGGTGGGCGAGCCGACGGTCATGACCGTGCTGGGCAATCGTTTCGTCGCGGGGTTCATGGACTGGTACCTCGCCAAGACGGGCTACGACGGCCAGCAGGCTCCCGACAAGTCCGAGGCCATGTGGGAGGACAACCTCTACGCGCCCACCCCGGGGGACCACGGAGCGCACGGCATCTTCGACGACCGAGCGCGGACCTCGAGCCCGCAGGTCTGGTATGTCGCGAACCGCGGTCTCGCGCGGGGCCTCCTCGCAGCAGCCGCGGGTCTCGGTGCGTCGATCGCTCTCGTGTCGCGTCGCCGCTGACGGGGTGTCGCGAGCCGCATCCTCACTGCACCGCTGAGGTGAGCCTCGCGAGGTTGTCCAGCACGCGCGAGCGGGCCGGGCGGGTGAGCCACTCGTCGAGCGTGAGTTCGCGGCTCGTCGAGCGGTAGTCCTCTTCGATCTCGCGGAGAGCGTCGACGAAGCGGTGGCTTCGGATCATGACCGAGATCTCGAGGTTGAGGCTGAAAGAGCGCATGTCCATGTTGCTCGAGCCGATCACGGCGACCTCGTCGTCGATCGTGAAGTGCTTCGCGTGCAGCACCGTCGGCGCGGCGTAGAGCCAGATGCGCACGCCCGCGCGCAGCAACTCCTCGTAGTAGCTGCGCTGCGCGTGGTAGACGAGCGGCTGGTCGGCGACCTCCGAGCAGAACAGTTGCACGTCGAGTCCGCGCTGAGCCGCCGTCGTGATGGCGTAGAGCATCGACTCGTCGGGAACGAAGTAGGGGCTCGTGATGATCACGCGCTCACCGGCGTTATAGAGGAGCGCGTTGAAGAGCCGCAGGTTGTTCTCGCCTTCGAACCCCGGTCCGCTCGGAACCACTTGCGCGTCGAGAGCGTTCGGCTTCGGGTCTTCGAGAGGTGGCTGGGTCTCGCGCAAGAGCAACTCGTCGGTCTCGCTGTACCAGTCGGTCACGAAGAGAGCGTTGATCCCCGCGACGATCGGCCCCTCGAAACGCACCATGAGGTCTTTCCACACGAGACCACGACGGACGTTGCCACGCTTGTTGTAGCTCGAGTCCACGAGGTTCTGCGACCCGGTGAACGCGATCTCCCCGTCGACGACCACGATCTTGCGATGGTTGCGCAGGTCGGGCCGCTGGTAGCGGCCACGCCAGGGCTGCACGGGGAGCATGAGCCGCCAGTCGACCCCGATGCGGCGCAGGGTGCGGATGGTGCGCAGATAGCGGGGCGACCGCACACTCGCGATGTGGTCGAGCAGCACGCGCACCGTCACGCCGCGTGCGACCGCCGCCTCGAGGGCGTCGAAGAACGGCTTCGTCGTCGAGTCGAACGAGACGATGTAGAACTCCACGTGCACGTAGCGCGTGGAGTTCTCGACGGCTTCGGTCATCGCCGCGAGCGACTCGTCGTATGCCGTGAAGATGGTCGCGTCGTTGCCGCCGACGAGCGGCATCGCGCCGAGGGTGCGATTGAGTTCGACGACGGGCTGCAGCCACTCGGGCCAGGGGTTCTCGCGAACGACCCGATCCATTCCGTGGGTGGTCTCGATGATGTACCTGTTGATCTCGACCTGCTTGTCGCGCCGCCCCTTCGGCAGCTTCGCGCTCCCGAGCAGTACGAAGAGGATGAATCCCACGTAGGGGATCAGGAAGATCGCGAGCAGCCACGCCGTCGCCGTCTGAGGTCGCCGGTTGATGGGCACCACGATGAGGGCGAAGACCCGGATCGCGATGTCGATCACGAGGGCGATCACCGCAACGACGGTCGTGGACCACACGGCATCCATCACGGCGATCGTCGAGACGTCAGGGGTTCTTGCGACTACCGGAAGTTGACGAACTGCAGGGCGACGTCGAGGTCTTTTCCTTTGAGCAGGGCCATCGTCGCCTGCAGGTCGTCCCGGCTCTTCGACGACACCCGGAGTTCGTCGCCCTGGATCTGGCTCTTGACGCTCTTGGGCCCCTCGTCACGGATGATCTTCGAGACCTTCTTGGCATCGTCCGACGAGATGCCGTTCTTGAGACCGACCTCGATGCGGTACTCCTTGCCCGACGCGTACGGCTCGCCCGCGTCGAGGCTTCGCAGGCTGATGCCGCGCTTGATGAACTTGGCCTCGAGAACCTCGAGCACCGCCTTCACGCGCTCCTCCGCGCTCGCCTTGAGGAGGAGCTTCTCGCCGCTCCACTCGACCGAGGCACCGACCCCCTTGAAGTCGTATCGCTGGGCGATCTCCTTCTGCGCCTGATTGACGGCGTTGTCGGCCTCCATCTGGTCGACCTTGCTGACGATGTCGAAAGTTGAATCTGCCATGCACGCAGTTTAACGACCGGCGTCCGGCGCGGTGCGCGCGGCGCCGGTTCTCGGGTGCTGCGCAGCCGAGAACGACGGGCTGGGGCGGGGCGGCACGGGTGGTTCGCGGCGGCGCCCGCGGACTGTATTCTGTATCCGCGCCTTCGGTTGGTGATCACATTCGGTCGAGTGCGCATCCGGCAAGTTACCCAAGCGGCCAAAGGGATCTGACTGTAAATCAGACGGCTCAGCCTTCACAGGTTCGAATCCTGTACTTGCCACACGAGAGGGCCCGGCATCCGCCGGGCCCTTCGTCGTATCGCCCGCGTTCGTCCCGTCCGTTCGAATCAGAGGAGAAGCCGTGACCGCACCCCACCTGCTCACGATCGCTCGAGACATCGCGCTCGCCGCGGCCGATCTCGCCGACCGGCGGCGGCGCGAGGGCGTCGAGGTCGCGGCGAGCAAATCGTCGCCCGAGGACGTCGTGACGCACGCCGACCGGGAGACGGAGCAGCTCATCCGCTCGATGATCGCGGATGCCCGGCCCGACGACGGCTTCTACGGCGAGGAGAGCGGCGCCGAGACCGGGACCAGCGGTCTCACCTGGATCGTCGACCCGATCGACGGCACCGTCAACTACCTCTACGACATCCCGCACTGGGCCGTGAGCGTCGCCGTCGTCGAGGGCGAACCCGACCCCCTCACGTGGACCGCGCTCGCCGGTGCCGTCGTGAATCCTCGAGCGGGTGAGGTGTACTCCGCCGCCCTCGGTGCCGGGTCGTACCTCGGCGAGCGGCGTCTCGCCGTGGCGGAGACCGAACTCCCGCTCGCCCTCGTGGGAACGGGGTTCTCCTACTCCGCCTCGCGGCGGGTCGAGCAAGCGCGGGACCTCGTGGGCCTCGTGGAGAGGGTGCGAGACATCCGTCGGATGGGAACCGCCTCTCTCGACCTGTGTGCCGTCGCCGCGGGTCGACTCAACGCGTATTTCGAGGAGGGGCTGAAGCCGTGGGACCACGCGGCGGGTGCCCTCATCGCCGCGGAAGCCGGGGCGACGGTCACCGGGCGCGACGGCGCGACGGCGGGCGGAGAGTTCCTTCTCGCCGCGCCGCCGCAGCTCGCCCTGCACCTCGAAGAGGCGCTCAGCGCTATTCACCGGTGATAGCGCGGGTGGCGCGACTCGCCCTTCTTCGATAGTGTTTATCCGTTCGTTACCTAATCGGGGTCAGTCCCCGGTCAGTCCATCGTTTTGCAGTCGGACCAGCCGCTCATCGAGCTGGTCGAGAGTTGAGACCACGAAACGCCCATCGAGGTGTGCGCGCGTGTTCCCAAACCCCCGGCTCGATCAACCCGAGGTTCGATAGTTAGTGCAGAAATCTAAGCGGAGAATTGCCCGTCGCGGCAGGGTCCAGTCATCAGCCGGCGTGAGCGCACCGTCGCCCTCCGAGGCGAACGCCCCGACCGCCACTGCACCCTCTTTCTCCGCAGCAACGCCTGACTCGACGAACTCCGCCGCTCAGCCACTCACTCGCCGCGAAGCCCGCGAGCGCGAAGCCCGCGCCGCTCAGGCGTCGGCTCCCGCCGGGCGCGCGCCCCGCCGCCAGCTCTACGACGCCGCTCCCGCACGAGCACGCACCTCGCGCGCATCGACCGGTCCGCGCACTCGGCGCTCAACGGCGACGGGCCCCACCGTTCCCGCGACGACATCCATTGCGACGATCAAGCCGAAAGCGGCCGCGGTCAAGCGCCGACTGCTCTCCCAGTTCGCGACCTACGGCGCCATGGTCGGAATCGGCCTCATCTTCATCTCGACGACTGTTCCCGCCAACGCGTTCGTCCGCCCCGATGCCGCCACCGAGTCGTCGGTCGTCACGGCCACGGGCGAGCCGAAGACTCAAGAGCTCGAAGTGTCGGCCGCTTCAGTGCCCGCCGTCACCCGCGACAACTACTCGGTCGTCTCGGTCGTGCGCCAGATCCAAGCCGACTACAGCGGTCGCGTTCTCGACTTCACGAACAACCCCAGCGGAACCGTGCAGTGGCCGTTCAGCTCGGCCGTGCCGATCACGAGCGGGTTCGGAGCCCGCCAGGTCGCCGGTTGCGGGTTCTGCTCGACCAACCACCAGGGAGTCGACTTCACTCCCGGTGCCGGAGCCCCCATCCAGTCCATCGCCGATGGTGTCGTCAGCAAGGTCGAGGTCTCGGCGGGTGGACTCGGCAACAGCGTCGTCATCGACCACGTCATCAACGGCCAGAAGGTGCAGAGCGTCTACGGCCACATGCAGTACGGATCCATCGCCGTCGCGACCGGTCAAGAGGTCGAGGTCGGACAGCTCGTCGGGCTCGTCGGCAGCACGGGTGCATCCACGGGCGCACACCTGCACCTCGAGATCCACCTCGACGGCATCCCCGTCGACCCGTTCGCGTGGCTGCAGGCCAACGCGAACTGATCGCACCGCACTCACGCCTGAGGCGCAGGCCCCTAGGGGACCTGCGCCTCACGCGTTAAGCGGAGCCCCGTCGTGCGCGACGGGGCTCCGCGCTCAACTCGTGAGCCACACGGTCGTGTCGGCGGGGAGCGAGCGGCTGTCGAGCGGGCCCGACGCGAGCGCGACGGTGCCGGCGGGCAGGTCGACGGCATCCTCTCCCGTGTTGGCGACGACGGTCAACCCGCGATTGCGGAACGCGACGACGTGCTCGCCGAACCCGTCGAGCCACTCGACCGAACCGAGGCCGAGATCGTGCGCCTTGCGGGCGGCGAGAGCGGCGCGATAGAGCTCGAGGGTCGAGCCGTCGACACCCGCTTGCGAGTCACGGGCGTATGACGCCCAGTCGTCGGGTTGCGGAAGCCAGCTCGTCCCTGTCGCGTTGAACCCGTAGGCGGGGGCGTCTGCCTCCCACGGAATCGGCACGCGGCATCCGTCGCGACCGTATCGCTCGCCGTTGGTGCGGAACCAGGTCGGGTCGAGCCTCGACGCGTCGGGAAGGTCGATGACCTCGGGGAGGCCGAGCTCTTCGCCCTGATAGAGATAGGCGCTGCCCGGGAGCGCGAGCATGAGCGCCGTCGCGGCGCGCGCGCGGGCGAGACCGAGTTCCCGCACCGGTTGCCCGGGTGAGTCGGGGCCGATGCCGTGGCCCTGGGGGTTCTCGGCCGTGAGGGCGAGCCGGCTCGCGTGGCGCACGACATCGTGGTTCGAGAGCACCCACGTGCTCGGCGCGTCGACGCCGCCGAAAGCGGCGATCGACGTGTCGATCACGGCACGCAGTTCAGGGCCCGACCACGGGGTCGCGAGGTAGGCGAAGTTGAACGCCTGGTGCATCTCGTCGGGCCGCACCCAGCGCGCGAGCTTCGCGGGCGGGTCGACCCACGCCTCCGCGACGAGGATGCGCTCGTCGTATTCGTCGAGAACGAGCCTCCAGTCACGGTAGATCTCGTGCACACCGTCTTGTGCCCAGAACGGCGGGGTCGGGTCGTCTGCACCGGACTCGATGTCTGGCTCGAGGCCGACGGCCCCTCCGCCCATGCTTCCGCCGTTCGCCGGCGGGGTGTAGTCGGGCAAGCCCTCGACCTTGATCATGCCGTGGGCGACATCCACTCGGAAACCGTCGACGCCCCGGTCGAGCCAGAACCTCAGGATGTCGCGGAACTGCTCGCGCACCCACGGATTGCGCCAGTCGAAGTCGGGCTGCGACGAGTCGAAGAGGTGCAGATACCACTGGCCGGGCGTGCCGTCCGGCTCGGTGACACGAGTCCAGGCGGGTCCGCCGAACACGGACTGCCAGTTGTTGGGTGGCAGCTCGCCGTCGGGGCCGGAGCCGTCACGGAACAGGTAGCGTGCGCGCTCGGGGCTCCCGGGCGCGGAGGCGAGCGCCTCGCGGAACCACACGTGCTCGCTCGAACTGTGGTTCGGCACGAGGTCGACGATGACCTTGAGGCCGAGGTCGTGGGCGACGTTCTCGAGAGCCGCGAAGTCGTCGAGGGTGCCGAACGCCGGATCGACGTCGCAGTAGTCGGCGACGTCGTAGCCGCCGTCGTTCTGGGGCGAGACGTAGAAGGGCGAGAGCCACACCGCGTCGACGCCGAGCTCGGCGAGGGAGGGCAGCCGCGCGGTGATGCCGCGGAGGTCGCCCACGCCGTCGCCGGTCGCGTCGGCGAACGAGCGCGGGTACACCTGGTAGATGACCGCGTGGCGCCACCAGTCGCTCGCGCCTTCGGGTGTCGCGCGTGAGGGGTCGGGGATGTCGGATGTCATCCAAGAACGCTAAACCATCGGGTCGACGGGGAGGCGAGGGGTGTGCGCGCAGGTGCTAGTCTCGTACGGTGCTGATGCGGCGCGCCCACGCGGGCGGCCGCCTACACGCCCCCTTAGCTCATTGGTAGAGCACTTCCTTGGTAAGGAAGAGGTAGTGGGTCCGATTCCCACAGGGGGCTCACGCCTCCCTTTCGGTAGGTGGCCCGGCGGGGTAGCTCAGGTGGTTAGAGCACACGGCTCATAATCGTGGTGTCGCGGGTTCGAGTCCCGCCCTCGCTACGACGAATGGCGCCCCAGTTTTTCCGGGGCGCCATTCGTCGTTAACGACGGCGGATCGAGAAGACGCTCTCGCGTGGGCCCCCGCTGAGCAGTCCGGCGGGCCGCGAAGCGGTCTGGCGGCGGCTCAATAGGGGAGTCGAGTCCCGCCCTCGCTACGACGAATGGTGCCCCAGTTTTTCCGGGGCGCCATTCGTCGTTAACGACGGCGGATCGAGAAGACGCTCTCGCGACCGCGGCTCTCGCTCAACATCGGGTGGAGAACGATCGTCGCGACGCGGAGGGCAGACGCCCGCGACGTAAGCCGAGCGCTCGGTGCTACTTGCTGCTGTCGTCGTTGGCGCGTGAGCCCGATTTCGCGAGTCCGCGGCTCACGAGGTAACCGACGGTGACGAAGGCGACGTACATCCAGGCGTGGTCTGCGCCGAATCCCTGGCCGTCGTCGCCGTTGTCGGTGACGGCGGCGGCGATGAGGATTCCCGCGGAGACGAGGAGCCAGATGTAGAACTCGGTGGTCTTGAACGAGGGCTTCGTCTCCGTCGTGCGACGGGTCGCGACGATCGGCTGGTTGGGGGTCTGGTTGGGGGAGTGTGCAGCGTTAGACATGGGTGTGCTTTCTGTGTTGAGGGTGCGGGCGTAGCCCGGGCGGAGACGGGGCGCTGCACCCACCGGGAACAGGGGTGGCGCTGCGAGACATCCGCGGTGGCGACGTTACGTTCTCGAGAGGATGTCTGCGCGGGGGTTGCATATCGCCGCAGAATCTGTCGGGTTCGGGCTAGCGCGGTGCCGGTTCGGGGTGGTCGTGAAAGCGCCGATAGCTGTAGACGATCATCCCGAGGGCGAGAGCTCCCGAGGCGATGAGGGTGACGCCTGTTCCCCACCCGCCCGCGAGCCACCACCCGTCGTCGAGCGGCCACCACTCCGGCACCGCGATCCCCACGCCCCACACGATGCCGACCGCGACGAGCGCGAGTGCACCCGCGACGCTCGATGCGATCCGCGGCCACGATTGCACCCCCTCCGACGCGAGGAGGAATGCCTTGGCGCGCACGGGATGGAGCAGCCTCTCGGCCCAGCTATAGCGGAGGGACAGCACCGCGAGGCCGGCCACGAGGCACAGGAGCCCCGGCCCCGGCAGCACGAGGGCGGCGAGACCGGCGACGATCAGAATCCACCCCGCCACCTCGATGGCGCGGCGTTCGACCCACCGGGGGATGATCCGCCTCGGTCCGTTCTGTGCGCGCACTGTGTCCCGTCCGTTTCGGCACAGTGTGCGGGTGAAGGCTGACCGCGCGCTGCCAGGCGCACGCATCGTGGCCAGAACTGCGGGTGGGCGTGCGCGGAACGGCGAGACGGCTCGGCGGCGACAGTCGACCCTGTCATCATGGGGTCATGACGATCAACGAGCAGAACCACCCCATCGAAGACGGTTCGGAAAGCGCGTCGCACGAGGAGCGCCTCGACGGGATCGTGGAGCAGGTGACGCAGGACGTGCGGCTCGGCCACACCGACGATGCCGCCGCCGAGCTGCGTCAGAGGCTGGGTGACAGCGGTATCGAACTCGCCGACAGCGACTTCGATCGCCTCGTCGAACGCATCGACAGCGCTCGCTGACCCGGGTCGCCGTGGTGACGCGCGCCGTGTCGACGGGCGCTCGACCTCACGGAGGTCACGGCGACGGCCGCGAGCCACACCGGGGTCCACGCGGCGAGGGTCATCACCGTCATGATGAGGTGGAAGCCGTGGTTGGTCAGATCGACGGGAGAATCGGATGTTCCCGTGAGCTCTCTCGACCCGCCCGAATCGTTCGATGCCGCCGGGGTGGCCGCCGGAAGTGATTCGGCGACGACAGGGAGCACGGGAGCGTAGTAGTCGGTCCACGAGCGACCGTCGAACCAGCGCCTCATGCCGTGAGACACCTCGTACCAGCCCGCGGGGGCGGTGGCGATGATGAACAGGTCGCACAACGACGCGGTGGGGTCGAGGTCGTCGGCACCGGTCATCCGCTCGCTCCCCTTCCGTGTGACTTCAGGGTACGTCGACGCGACGCGCCCGAGACAGTCCCCTAAACGCGGGTCGAAAACAGCAGATTCTCGGTCGTGCGCGCCGCAAACACGGGGCGCACGCTCGAATCGGCGAGAAATTCGCAAAACACTAGATGTAGTGGAATGACACAGCTGTCATTACCGTTATATAGTGAAGGACCGCGAGGACGAGATGGCGACATCTCCCGGCGAAACGGAACCGCACGGCGGACACGTCGGCCGGATCTCGCGGGGAATCACTCACAGACCACTAGGAGGCACACATGGACAACGACAGCAACGTAGGCGGCTACGACGTACCGGTCGACCCCATGGATCTTCTGCAGTGTGACAGCTGCCAGTAGGCAGTCACGCTCGACAGGCATCCGTGCCACTTCGACAGAATCGAAGCGGAACCGGTAGCCCGTAACTACTCTTCCGGGAGCCCGCGCACAGCAGTGCGCGGGCTTTCGACGTTTGCGGGGGCGCCCCGCCTGAATCGCTAGTCTTGGTCGGTGCCAGTCAACCCAGACCTCCCGGGCCGTCGGTTCGATCCCGTACCGCCCTACCTCGTCGGCCGTGAGAAAGTGCGCGAGTTCGCTCGTGCCGTGCAGTCGACCAACCCCCTCCACCACGACGTGGGCGCCGCGGTCGCGGCCGGATTCTCGGATGTCGTCGCACCCCCGACCTTCGCGGTCGTCGTGCAGGAGGCGACCCTCGCCCAACTGCTCGCCGAACCCGATGCGGGAATCGACTTCAGCATGGTCGTGCACGGGGAACAGCGCTTCCGTTACTCGCGGCCCATCGTCGCGGGAGACGAGCTGACCGCGACCCTCACGGTCGCGAGCGTCAAGACTCTCGGTGGCAACGCCATGGTCACCGCCGAATCATCCGTCGTCGACGCGGCGGGCGACCACGTCGTCACCGCGACATCCACTCTCGTCGTGCGGGGTGACTCGTGAGCCCCGCACTCGACCTCGCGACCCTCGAGGTCGGTGAGGTCGTCGCCGAGCGGACCGTGGAGCTCACGCGCGACTCGCTCGTTCGCTACGCGGGGGCGTCGGGTGATTTCAACCCCATCCACTATCGCGACGACGTCGCGGCCGAGGTCGGCTTGCCCGGCGTGCTCGCGCACGGGATGCTCACGATGGGCATCGCAGTGCAGCCCGTCGTGGACTGGCTCGGTACCGCGGGGTTCGTGAGCGAATACGGGGTGCGGTTCACGCGACCCGTCGTCGTCGATCCCGGCGAGGGGGCGACGCTCACGATCGTGGCCACCGTCGGAGCCGTGGACGCCGACACCGGGGAAGCGCGCATCGATCTCACGGTGAGATCCGCCGACGCGACGGTTCTCGGCAAAGCCCAGGTGCGCGTGCGGGCGCTTCCGTGACGGAGAGCGCGAACGTCCTCCGCGCGCGCACGACCCTCGAGGTCGGAGGTGAAGCGCGTGAGCTCGTGGTCGCGTCGACTCGCGAGGAGCTTCTCGCGGCGGCGAGCGACCTGACCGTCGATCGCGACGACTGGGTCGTGCTCGGGGGCGGGTCGAACGTCGTCATCTCCGATGACGGCGTCGACGGCACCGTGCTCGTCGTGTCGACGCGCGGCATCATTCGCGTCGCCGATGCCGATGCCGGGAGCGAGGACGCCGGCGAGACGGTTCTCCTCCGGGTCGAAGCGGGTGAGCCGTGGGACGACCTCGTCGCTCACACGGTCGGGCTCGGCCTCGCCGGTCTCGAAGCGCTCTCGGGAATCCCCGGGTCGACGGGGGCGTCGCCCATCCAGAACATCGGGGCGTACGGCGCCGAACTCGCCGACACCCTCGAGTCGGTCGAGTTCGTCGACGCCGAGACGGGTGAGCTCGCACGGATCCCGGCAGACGAGCTCGGGTTCGGATATCGCACATCGATCTTCAAGGAGGGTCGCCGCGGGGTGATCGTCTCCGTCGACTTCCGCTTGGATGTCGCGGTCGACGGTCTCTCGCGCCCCATCGCCTACCCGCAGCTCGCGTCCGCTCTCGGGGTCGACCTCGGAGCGCGAGTGCCGATCGGTGACGTCCGGTCGGCGGTGCTCGCCCTGCGGGCATCGAAAGGTATGGTGCTCGACGCGGGAGATCGCGACACCTACAGCGCGGGGTCGTTCTTCACCAACCCGATCGTGAGCGAGTCGGCTGCGCGGTCGATGCCCGACGACGCTCCGCGGTGGCCGGCAGACGAGGGGCGCGTCAAGCTCTCCGCGGCGTGGCTCATCGAGCGCGCGGGCATCCGTCGTGGGTTCGCTCTGCCCGGCTCCCGCGCGGGAGTGTCGACCAAACACACTCTCGCGATCACCAACCGCGGCGGCGCGACCGCGAGCGACATCACCGAACTCGCGCGTTTCATCGCCGAGCGCGTGCGCAACGAGTTCGGTGTCGAGCTTCGACCCGAGCCGAACTACATCGGGTTCGACTGAAGACTGTTGGCGTGTTGGCCTGTTGGCTAGCTGCGCTACCGGGCTGCCCCGCGGTGGCGGGGCCGCTGGTGGTGCGGGGCCGCGTGCCTAGGTGACGTCGCGCTTCCAGCTCACGAAGTAGCCGCCGATGGCCGTGACTGCGGCATAGGCGACGAGCACGAGCCCGCCCTGCCACCACTCGAGCGAGTCGGCGTTGCCGCCCGCGATCGTGAAGAAGCTCGCGCCGACGAGGGCGTCGGATGCCGCGCCCGGGAGGTACTGCCCGACGGTCGCCGTCCAGTCGGCGAACGATGCCGCGAGCCTGAGGACCGGTTCGATGAACTGCGTGAACGCGAGCACGATGACGATCGACGCGACCTGGCTCGGCACGAGCGCTCCGAGACCGACGCCGATGACCGCCCAGAGGCCCATCGCGAGGAGGGATCGGGCGATGAGAGCCCACGTGTCGGGGTCGTCGAAGGCGGTGTCGATTCCCGCGAGAGACAGCACGCCGCCGCCGATGCCGACCGAGGCGACGAGCGCGACGGCGCCG
Organism: Marisediminicola sp. LYQ134; assembly: GCF_046599635.1. Lineage (NCBI taxonomy): Bacteria > Bacillati > Actinomycetota > Actinomycetes > Micrococcales > Microbacteriaceae > Marisediminicola > Marisediminicola sp. LYQ134. The sequence continues at coordinate 80,475 of NZ_JBKIWP010000002.1, read as the reverse complement.
AGGAGGAGGCCGATGACGAAGAGCGCGATGACCTTCGCCGCGAGCACGTCTCCGCGTCGCGGATTCGTGAGAAAAGTGGGGGTGAGTGTCTGGTGCCGGAACTCGCCCGTCGCGGCGAGGGCGCCGAGAAGCACCGGGAAGACGTAGCCGACCGACGAGGCGAAGCTGTAGATGAGTGGCGCGAGGCCCGTTCCGCCTTCCACACCTCCCGTGCCGAAGGCGTCGGATGCCCCGTCGACGCTGCCGATGAGACCACCGAGTCCGGCGGCGAGGGCGGCGATGTAGAGGAAGAGCACGATCGCGAGAATCCACCATCCGCGCGTGCTGAAGATCTTGGCGAATTCCGCGGCGATGGCGCGGGCGAACGAGGTCACAGCGATCCCCCCTCTCCGACGAGTGACAGGAACGAATCTTCGAGCCCCGACTTCTGGCGGTGCAGAACGCTAAGTTCGACACCGGCCGTGAAAGCGAGGTGGCCGATCGCGGCGGGATCGGCCGAGGCGACGAGGAGCCCCGTTCGGCCCGGGGCGAAGGTGAGGCCGTTCGCCGTGAGGGCGGCGCCGAGCGCCTCGCGGTCGGGCGAGTCGACGACCACTTGCGGTGCGACATCCGTGTCGAGGCTCGCGAGGGTTCCGCGATGCACGAGGGTGCCTTTCGCGATGATCACCACCTCGTCGACGCTCTGCTGCACCTCTGAGAGCAAGTGCGAGCTCACGAGCACGGTGCGACCCTCGGCGGCGAGGCTGCTGAGGAACCCGCGAATCCATTTGATGCCCTCGGGGTCGAGACCGTTGATCGGTTCGTCGAGGATGAGAACGCCGGGGTCGCCGAGCAGCGCGAACGCGAGGCCGAGCCGCTGGCGCATGCCGAGGGAGTAGCCCCCGACGCGGCGGTCCGCGTAGTCGAGCAAGCCGACCTTCTCGAGCACGATGCCGACGCGCTCGCGCGGGATGCCCGTGGCGGTCGCGTAGACACCGAGGTGGTTGCGGGCGCTGCGGCCGGGGTGGAAACTCGCGGCCTCGAGGGCGGAACCGACCTTCTCGAGCGGGCGGGAGAGTTCGCGATAGCGCGTTCCGCCGATCGTCGCGGTGCCGCTCGTGGCTGCCACGAGACCGAGCGCGATGCGCAGGGTCGTGGTCTTGCCCGCACCGTTCGGCCCGAGGAACCCGGTGACACGACCCGGTTCGACGGTGAACGAGAGGTCATTGACGGCGTTGACCGACCCGAAGGTCTTGGTCACGTTGGCGAACTCGATCACCGAGCCTTCCGGCATGTGCGGCCCCTTTCGGCTTTCTCCCAGCGTATCGGCATGACACGGATCCTCGCGGGAGGTGCGAGGGCCCGCCCTGTTGAGCCCTGTCCCGGGCGCCTCGCCCGAGCGCGACGGTTCAGCGCGCGGTGCTGATCCCCGCCGCACGCTGAGCGGCGGCGTACTGCTCGCGGATGATCGGTTGCTCGGGCGAGGTCTCGACGTCGGGGTCGCCGACGGTCCACTCGGGATACACCCCCGTCAGCGCCCATGCGGCCCCGCGCGCGGCGCCGTCGGCCACGTATTCGCTCTCGGGGGGTGTCGTGACATCCACTCCGAAGACCTGGGGAGCGATCGCTCGCACCGCGGCGTTCTTGGCTCCGCCCCCGATGAGCAGCACGCGCCGCACCTCGACGCCCTGGTCGGTGATCGCGGCGAGGCCGTCGGCGAGGCCGCACAGCAGACCCTCGATCATGGCGCGCGCGATGTTCTCCGGGAGGGAGTTCGCGAGGGTGAGACCCACGAGCGACCCTGTGGCGTCCGGGAGGTTCGGGGTGCGCTCGCCCTCGAGATAGGGCAGATGCACGATGCCCGCGCTCCCGGCGGGAGCGGCGAGCGCGAGCCGCGACAGTCCGTCGTTGTCGACCCCGAGGATGCGGGTGGCCGCCGTCATGACGCGCGCGGCGTTGAGCGTCGCGACGAGCGGCAGGAAGCGCCCGGTCGCGTCGGCGAAGCCCGCAACGGTGCCGCTCGCGTCGGACACGGGGTCGTCGGTCACGGCGAAGACCGTGCCCGATGTGCCGATCGAGACGACCACGTCGCCCGCGCCGGCACCCAGCCCGAGGGCCGCGCCCGCGTTGTCGCCCGCACCCGCGCCGACGACGATCCCCGCGGGGATGCCCTCGACCGACCCGTCGGTGATGCCCGCGGCGTCGGCGGGGCCGAGCACCCGGGGAAGGGCCACGGTCTTTCCGAGGGCGTGCTCGAGGAGGTCGGTGCGGTAGTCGTCACTCGCGGGCGACCAGTACGACGTGCCGCTCGCATCCGACCGGTCCGTCGTGAGGGCGCCGAGGTCGGCGCGACCGGGGCCGTAGCCGAGCAGTCGCCACGTGAGGTAGTCGTGGGGGAGGGCGACCGCGGCCGTCGCGGCGACCGTCTCGGGCTCGTTGTCGCGCACCCAGCGGAGCTTCGTCGCGGTGAACGACGCGACGGGAACCGCGCCCGTCGCCTCGGCCCAGGTCGACGCCCCGAGCTCGGCGACGAGGTCGGCGGCTGAGGAGGCGGATCGCGTGTCGTTCCACAGGAGCGCGTCGCGCACGACGGTGCCGTCGTCGGCGAGGCACACGAGACCGTGCTGCTGGCCGGCGATCGAGACGGCGGCGACATCGTCGAACCCGCCGGCGTCGGCGATGGCGGCGAACATCGCCGTGACCCACACCTGCGGGTCGATCTCGGTTCCGTCGAGGTGGCTCGCGCGCCCCTCGCGCACGAGAGCGCCGGTCTCCGAGTCGCGGATCACGACCTTGCAGCTCTGGGTGGACGAGTCGATTCCTGCGACCAATGACATACCGTCTCCTTCGTCGAGTGTCGGCACCATCATATGGTGCCGACCGCAACAAATTGGCTCCCGGGCGTGGAACCGCGCTGCTCAGGAGTCTCGGCGGATCCAGCGGAACGTCACCCTCGCGAGGATGAGACCGATGACGAGCCACAGCGCCGTCGCGATCGCCACACCGGGCAGGTTCCAGCTCTCCCCCTGCTCGAGCACCTCGAGCGTGTCGGGCAGGAACACCGCGCGCATGCCCTGCGCGAGCCACTTGAGTGGAAACACGCTCGCCGTGTTCTGCAACCACTCGGGCAACTGATCGAACGCCAGGTAGACCCCGGAGATGAACTGCAGAACGAGGGTGATCGGGATGATGACGGCCGTCGCACTCTTGCCCGATCGCGGAAAACTGCTCAGCGCGATGCCGAGAATGGCGCACGTGCTGACCCCGAGAAGGAACACCCACGCGAACGTGACCCACCTCTCCGGCTCGGTCGGAAGCTCGACGCCGAACACCGTCGCGGCGACGACGAGCAGGAGGACGGCTTGAGCGAGGCCCGTCACGAGCACCTGCCCGATCTTGCCCATGAAATAGCTCACGACGGGGAGCGGCGAACCCGCGAGGCGCTTGAGGGTGCCGTCGCTCTTCTCCACCGCGATGTCGACAGCGAGATTCTGCAGGCCGCTCAAGAGCACTCCCGCCGCGAGCATCGCGGGCAGATAGAACTCCGCCGCGCCGATCTCACCGCCCGACCCGTCGGGGCCGAACGAGGTCTCGCTGAACGCGACCGAGAAGATCGTGAGGAACACGAGCGGAAAGAGAAAGGTGAAGAACACCGAGTCGCCCTGGCGGAAATACGCGCGCACCTCGTATGACACGCGGCTGAGCCCGAGACGCACGGTGCGGCCCCGAGCGAGTCGGGCGCCCGGTGCCGTCGCGGTGCTCACTCGGCACCCACGAGCCGCAGATAGACGTCTTCGAGACTCGGACGGATGATCTCGATCCCGCGCGGCTCGACCCCGCCCGCCTCGGCGACGAGACGCGCGACCTCGAGAGCAGGCTCGGCGGTGCGGATCTCGTGCACGCGAGAGCCGTCACGCCATCGGACGATCGGGATGCGGGCATCCGCCCCACCCACCTCGTCGACCGTTCCGATGTCGATGAGGGTGCCGCGCGCGATGATCCCGACGCGGTCGCTCAACTGCTCCGCCTCGTCGAGATAGTGGGTGGTGAGCAGGATCGTCGTGCCCTCGCGCTTGAGGGAGTGGATGAGCTCCCAGAAACTCCGCCTCGCCTCGGGGTCGAACCCCGTCGTCGGTTCGTCGAGGAAGAGCAACCGGGGGCGACCGACGATGCCGAGCGCGACATCCACCCGGCGGCGTTGACCGCCCGAGAGGGTGCGGATGAGTCGACCCGCGTGCTCCTCGAGACCGACGCTGTGCAGCACCTCGTCGACGTCTCGCGGGTGGGGGTAGAACGAGGCGAAGTGGCTGAGCTGCTCGCGCACTGTGACCGCACCGCTCTCGCCCGTGCTCTGCAGCACGATTCCGAGTTCGGCCTTCCAGGCCACCCCGCCGTTCTGGGGGTCGACGCCGAGAACCTCGACCTCGCCGCCCGAACGGGAGCGGTATCCCTCGAGGATCTCGATCGTCGTCGATTTTCCGGCACCGTTGGGGCCGAGGAGAGCGAAGGCCTCGCCCGACTCGATGTCGAAACTCACGCCGTCGAGCGCCGTGGACGTGCCGTAGGTCTTGCGGAGGTCTCGCACGCGCACGACGGGGTCACTCGGGGTCATGGCTCCATGCTGACACCAACCGCGCGTGAGTGGCTCGTGCAATCTGGCTGGACGCCGCCGACGCGATCAGGCGAAGAGGCGCTGCAGCCGCTGCACACCCTCGAGGAGGGCGTCGTCGCCGAGTGCGTAGGAGAGGCGCAGGTATCCGCTCGGGCCGAACGCCTCACCGGGAACGACGGCGACCTCCGCGCGCTCGAGGATGAGGTCGGCGAGCTCGAGCGACGTCGTGGGCGTGACACCGCCCCACTCGCGACCGAGCAGCCCCGAGACATCCGGGTACACGTAGAAGGCCCCCTCGGGCATCGGGCACACGACGCCCTCGATCGCGTTGAGTTCGCGTACGATCGTGCGGCGCCGGCGGTCGAAGGCCCGACGCATCTCGTCGACCGCGTCGTGCGGCCCGGTGAGGGCGGCGATCGCGGCGCGCTGCGAGATGTTGGAGACGTTGGACGAGAGGTGCGACTGCAGGTTCGCGGCCGCCTTCGCGGCGTCGACGGGAGCGACCATCCAGCCGAGCCGCCATCCGGTCATCGCGTAGGTCTTCGCGACGCCGTTGACGAGGATGGTCGTGTCGGCGAGGGCGGGAACGGCTTCGACGATCGAGATCGCGCGCGGGGCCTCCGAGCCCGGCTCGGCATCGATCGAGGGGTAGACGAGGTTCTGGTAGATCTCGTCGGCGACGACCCAGACGCCGTGCTCGAGCGCCCACTCGCCGATCGCGCGGGTCTGCTCGGGGGAGTAGACCGCGCCCGTCGGGTTGGAGGGCGAGACGAACAAGAGCACCTTCGTGTTCTCGGTGCGCGCGGCCTCGAGCTGGTCGACCGTGACGAGGTAACCCTGGTCGGCCCCCGCGAAGACCTCGACGGGCACGCCGCCCGCGAGCCGGATCGCCTCGGGGTAGGTGGTCCAATACGGCGCGGGCACGATGACCTCGTCGCCGGGGTCGACGATCGTCGCGAACGCCTGATAGACCGCTTGCTTGCCCCCGTTGGTCACGACGACCTGGCCGGGGTCGACGGCCCAGCCGCTGTCGCGAGCGGTCTTCTCGGCGATGGCCGAGCGCAGGTCGGGGAGTCCGGCGGCGGGCGTGTAGCGGTGGTTCTTGGGGTCGATGACGGCGGCCGACGCGGCCTCCACGATGTGCGCGGGGGTCGCGAAGTCCGGCTCGCCCGCGGCGAAACTGATCACAGGACGCCCCGCGGCCTGCAGGGTCTTCGCCTTGGAGTCGACCTTGAGAGTCGCGGACTCGGCGATGGAGGAAATGCGGCGGGAGATGCGCGGAAGCTCAGTAGTCACCGTGCAAGAGTATCGAAGCGGCATCCGCCCCTCGTGAAGCGCGGCGTCGCTCAGCTTTGCACCCCCGCGAACGGTGACCTACACTGGGGCCGGTAGTAGAAATCTGCCATGCTTTTGTGTGCCCTTTTGTGGCCGACATCCGTCGCTCGAATCGCTCAGAACGCGTGGTTATTTCTCTGCGAAGGGCGGTGGCTCAATTGGTAGAGCAGCGGTCTCCAAAACCGCAGGTTGCAGGTTCGAGTCCTGTCCGCCCTGCAGCTCGATTCGCACAGTCCCTGTGCGAAGCAGCACGAGCCGACGGCCCCCCGGGCACGTCGGCCGGTATCGGAAGGTAGAACAGTGGCGAGAAACGTGACCGACGAGCCCAGCGAGGACATCGTCGAAAACGCGAAGAAAGACCGTGCCGGTCGGCGCAGTCCCTTCGCCCGTATCGCGCTGTTCATCCGACAGGTCATCAACGAGCTCAAGAAGGTCGTCACCCCGACCCGCAAGGAGCTCTTCAGCTACACCGGAGTGGTCCTCGCCTTCGTCGTCATCATGATGGCGATCGTGTCGGGTCTCGACTTCGTGTTCGGCCTCGGTGTCGGCTACGTCTTCGGTGACCCCGAGTAATTCGCCGACCGGCTCTCGCAGCCGTACGTCACCGGGCTCGGCTGTGAGCTGATCGCCCCGAACGTGACCGGAACCCTCGCCGCGAGGTGAGCGCCGGAGCAATCTAAGAAACGGAAATGGAATCCAGTGTCTGACACACAACGCGACGATATCGACCTCTCGACTGCCGCCGAGCAGTCCTCGGAGGTGGAAGAGGTTCAGGAGGGCAACACGCTCGACGAGGCCACCTCGTCGGTGGAGCCCGCCGAGCACGCGGCCGTTCACGTCGAGTCCGACGGCGACGTCGAGGCAGACCTGACCGCAGCGCTCGACGCCCTCGAGGTCGCATCCGACCCCGAAGCCGACGAGATCGTCGAAGACGCCCTCGACATCGACTCGCCCGATGAGGCGGATGCCTCGGTCGCCGCGACCGACGACGAAGCAGACATCGAGGCCGAGGTCGAATCCGAGGAGGAGCCCGAGGTCGCTCCCTACGACGGCCCCGAACTCGGTGCCGACAACGAGGCTGACGCTGACGCTCCCGCAGACATCGACGAGGCGCTCGACGCCGAGGCGGCCGACGAGGTCGAGGTCGACCCCTACGACGCGTTCCGCTCGGAGCTGCGCGCCAAGCCGGGCAAGTGGTACGTCATCCACTCCTACGCCGGCTTCGAGAAGCGCGTGAAGCAGAACATCGAGAACCGCAAGGTGTCGATGTCGATGGAGGACTACGTCTACCAGGTCGAGGTGCCGATGGAAGACGTCGTCGAGATCAAGAACGGCCAGCGCAAGCTCGTCAACCGCGTGCGCATCCCCGGATACGTGCTCGTGCGCATGGACCTCAACGAAGACAGCTGGTCTGTCGTGCGCCACACCCCCGGCGTGACCGGGTTCGTCGGCAACTCGCACAACCCGACGCCGCTGCGTTTCGAGGAGGCCTTCTCGATGCTCAAGAGCCTCGTGCAGATCGTCGAAGCCCCGGTCAAGGCCGGCGCCAAGGGCAGCAAGACGACCGCCCGCTCGATTCCGCAAGAGGTCGACTTCGAGGTCGGCGAGACCATCACCATCAAGGAGGGTTCGTTCGCGGGCCTTCCCGGTTCGATCAGCGAGATCAAGCCCGAGAGCGGCAAGCTCACCGTGCTCGTCTCCCTCTTCGAGCGCGAGACCCCCGTCGAGCTCAGCTTCGACCAGGTCACCAAGCTCTAGGTTCCACCATGCGAGAGGGCCCCGTCGGCATCGTCCGGCGGGGCCCTTCGTGCGATCGCCACTCGCCAACGCGCACAATGTGGCGTAAAGTAGGGAAGTTGCTCGCGGCAGTTCTCTGCTGCAATCACCGCATCCGGGCCCTGTTCGCCGAACAGTCCCCGTCCGGATGACGGGAGCGTTCTCTCGAGAACACGACAGAAAAGGAAGAAACATGGCACCGAAGAAGAAGGTGACGGGTCTGATCAAGCTTCAGATCCAAGCCGGCGCCGCCAACCCCGCACCGCCCATCGGGCCGGCGCTCGGACAGCACGGCGTCAACATCATGGAGTTCTGCAAGGCGTACAACGCGGCCACCGAGGCTCAGCGCGGCAACGTCATCCCCGTGGAGATCACCGTCTACGAGGACCGCTCGTTCACGTTCGTGCTCAAGACCCCGCCCGCCGCAGAGCTCATCAAGAAGGCCGCCGGCGTCGCGAAGGGTTCGGGAACCCCCCACACCGTCAAGGTCGCGAAGCTCACGCAAGAGCAGGTGCGCCAGATCGCCGAGACCAAGATGAGCGACCTCAACGCGAACGACATCGAGGCCGCATCCAAGATCATCGCGGGCACCGCTCGCTCCATGGGAATCACGGTGGACGCATAATGGCTACGAAATCCAAGGCATACCGCGAAGCGGCCGAGAAGCTCGAAGAGGGTCGTTTCTACACTCCCTCCGAGGCTGTCGCCGTCGCGCGCGAGACTGGCTCCAAGAAGTTCAACTCGACCGTCGAGGTCGCGCTCAAGCTCGGTGTCGACCCCCGCAAGGCAGACCAGATGGTGCGTGGCACCGTCAACCTGCCCCACGGAACCGGTAAGACCGCCCGTGTCATCGTCTTCGCCACGGGACCGGCTGCCGAAGCCGCTCTCGCCGCGGGCGCCGACGAGGTCGGTGGAGACGAGCTCATCGAGAAGGTCGCCGGCGGTTACACGTCGTTCGACTCCGCCGTCTCGACCCCCGAGCTCATGGGCAAGGTCGGTCGTCTCGGAAAGGTCCTCGGACCCCGCGGCCTCATGCCGAACCCGAAGACCGGCACCGTGACCCCCGACCCGGCCAAGGCCGTGACGGAGATCAAGGGCGGAAAGATCGAGTTCCGCGTCGACAAGCACAGCAACGTGCACTTCATCGTCGGCAAGTCCGGTTTCGACCAGACCCAGCTCGAAGAGAACATCAAGGCCGCGCTCGACGAGATCTCGCGGGCCAAGCCCTCGAGCTCGAAGGGTCGCTACATCCAGAAGGGCACGGTGTCGACCACGTTCGGCCCCGGCATCCCGCTCGATGTGAACGGTCTGTAAGCAGCAGCAGCAGCAGCACCAGCACCAGCACCACCAGCAGCAAGGGAGAGGCCCGCTTCGGCGGGCCTCTCCTGTTTTGCGAAACCGAGAGGAGCACCGTGATCGAGATCCGAGAGGCGACGATGGCGGATGCCGCGGTCTTGCACGAACTCGCCGCCGCGACCTTTCCGCTCGCGTGCCCGCCCGAGTCGACCCCCGAAGACATCGCCGCGTTCATCCGCGACACCCTCTCGGAGGAGCGGATGCGCGACTACGTCGCCGACCTCGCGCGAACCGTGCTCCTCGCGATCGACGGGCCCCGGGCGGTCGGCTGGGCGATGACGGTCGAGGGGGAGCCGACCGACGCCGACGTGCGGCGCGCGGTCGTGCCGCGGCCCGCGGTCGAGCTCAGTAAGCTCTATGTGCGCCCCGACCTCCACGGCGCGGGACTCGCGCGCAGACTCGTGGACGCCTCACTCGACGACGCGCGGTCGCGGGGGGCCGCCGTCGTGTGGCTCGGCGTGAACCAGCAGAACGGCAGAGCCAACGCGTTCTACGCGAAGAGCCAGTTCGAGAGGGTCGGCACGAAGCACTTCGTCGTCGGCGCACGACTCGAAGACGACTACGTGCGGGCGCGGGTTCTCGAGGCCCCCGGGGAATAGCGGGGCACCGAGCGAGGTTCGGGGCAGGGATGACTTCTTCCACTGCAGCCCAGCCCGCACAGCCTGCCCAGCCGACACCGTCCGCCCAGCCGACCGCGGCCTCGCCCGTGCCGTCGCGCACCGCGCTCGTCGTGGGGGCGAGCGGCATCAGCGGTTCTGCGCTCACCGACCAGCTCCTCGCCGACGGATGGAGCGTGCTCGCGCTCTCCCGCCGACCCGGCGTCGCCCGGCACGGCGTGCGATGGATCTCCGCCGACCTTCAGTCGCCCGCCGACCTCGAGCGAGCCCTCGAGGGCGAGCGGCCGACACACGTGTTCTTCACGGCGTGGCAGCGGCGCGCGACCGAGCAGGAGAACATCGACGTCAACAGCGCGATGGTGCGCAACCTCCTCGGTGTGCTCACAACGGCTCCGCTCGAGCACGTCGCGCTCGTCACCGGACTCAAGCACTACCTCGGCCCGTTCGAGTCGTACGGCGAAGGGGACATGCCCGACACCCCGTTCCGTGAAGACGCCCCGCGGCTCGACGTGCCCAACTTCTACTACGCGCAAGAAGACGAGATCTACGCGGCGGCGAAGACCCAGGGCTTCACGTGGTCGATCCACCGATCGCACACCGTGCTCGGTCACGCCGTCGGCAACCTCATGAACATGGGGCTGACCCTCTCGGTCTACGCCTCACTGTGCCGCGCCCTCGACGCGCCGTTCGTCTTCCCCGGGAGCGAAGCGCAGTGGAACGGCCTCACCGATGTCACCGACTCCACGATCCTCGCCGACCAGATGGTGTGGGCCGCGACGCACGAGAACGGTGCGAACGAGGCGTTCAACGTCGTCAACGGCGACATCTTCCGGTGGCGCACCATGTGGCCGACACTCGCCGCACACTTCGGTGTGGAGCCGGTCGGGCCGAACGCCACGCCGCAACCCCTCGAGGAGCAGATGGCGGGGGTCGATGCCGCGTGGGAGCGACTCGCGATCGAGCACGACCTCGTCGAGCGTGACGTGACGAAACTCGCCTCGTGGTGGCACACCGACGCGGATCTCGGGCGCACGATGGAGGTCGTGACCGACATCTCCAAGAGCAGGCTCGCGGGGTTCACGACTCACCATCGCACGGCCGATTCGTTCGCCGGGCTCATCCAGCGGTACCGCGACGAGAGGCTCATCCCGGGCTACGCGCCCCCGGCTTAGAGCCGGGCGCGTCAGCTCTCGCTGACCCTCAGCACGATCTTGCCCCGGGTGTGGCCCTCGTCGATCGCGGTGTGCGCCTTCGCGGCGTCGCACAGGTCGAATACCGAGTCGACGGTCACGCGCACGTCGCCCGAATCGATGAGTCGCGCGATCACGCTGAGGGTCGAGGCATCGGGAGCGACCTTGTATGTCGTGGCGCGCACCCCCGCGGCCGCGGCATCCTCGGCGAACGTCGGCCAGCTGCCGGTCGGACCGTTGACGATGAGGCCGTCTGGTCGAAGTACGCCGAGCGAGCGGGTTCCGGTGTCGTCGTGCACGTTGCCGATGAGATCGATGACGGCGTCCATCGTGCCGACGACATCTTCGAACCTCACGGCGGAGTAGTCGACCGCCTCGGCGGCACCGAGTGAGCGCAGAAAGTCGAGGCTCGACGCCGAGCCCGTCGCGGTCACCCTCGCGCCGAAGTAGCTCGCGAGCTGCACCGCGAAGTGCCCGACGCCACCGGCACCGGCGTGCACGAGCATCCGCTGGCCCTCGTGGGCTTTCGCCACGTCGACGACGAGGCCCCACGCGGTGAGTGCCGCGAGCGGGATGCCCGCGGCCTCGACGTGCGAGATCGTGCGCGGTTTGCGCGCGACGCTGAGGGTCGACACGGCCACGAACTCGGCGTAGCTCCCACCCGACCGCGGCACCGACGTCATGCCGAACACCTCGGTGCCGGGTTGGAGGGGGTGAGCCTCGTACGGGGCTTCGACCACGACCCCGCTGAAGTCGTAGCCGAGCACGGCGGGCCACGCGGTGATGGCGCTCGACACCCCGCGCCCCGACCGCGTCTTCGAGTCGATCGGGTTGACCCCCGCAGCGACGACCCTCACGAGAACCTCGGAGTTGACGCGCACGGGGCGCTCGAGTTCGGTCTCGACGAGCACGTCGGGTGCGCCCGTGGTGTCGATCGTCATGGCTCGCATCGTCGTCATGGCTGTGGCCTCCCCGCCCCTGTGCAGACAGTCAATCCCGCGCATGAGTCGACGGTGTTTCGAGGGTGTCTCTCTGAGGAAAAAGGTCTAGGCCCGACGCATGAGCTCGAGCACACGGTCGGCGAGACCGATGAGCACGTGGATCTCGTTGTCGTCGCGGTCGACCCAGCGGCACTGCGGTTCGGCGTGCAGGGGAACGAAGTCGGCGTGCTGCTCCCACACCACGAGCGTGCGCTCGGCGCCGAGCACGTACTGCTGCCACCAGACCTGCCGGAGATACGACCGCGGGATGCTGCGCCACACCGACATCGTGGTCTTGATCTCGCACAGCTCGAGCGCCGTTCCCTTCGACCGGATCCCGTCGGGGGTCGCGAGGTGGGTGCGGTTGCCCTCGGCGTGGAAGAGGGCCGTGCTCGGTTCCATGCCGTAGACCCCGCGAGCCCAGCGCGCGATCTCGGGCTCGCGAACCCGACCGTGATCGGTGTAGGCGTTGCCGCCGAACCGCGACCCGACGATCTTCTCGAGGGCGACGGCATCCGCGGCCTTCGTGCTCGACAGGCGGGCGACATCTGTGGCGGTCACGCCCATCGCGCGCGCTTTGAGCCACGCGAACCTGTTGGTGGAGTCGGCGACGATGCGGTCGAGGTGCCTGCGCGGGGTCGGCTCAGGCTCATCCCACAGGGAGAGCATGGGCTGCACGAAGGTCACGACACCATTGTCGTCGATAGCGCCGTCAAACCGCCCGGGCGCGCGCGAGCGAGCCGAGCCCGCGCGCGTCGGTCGGCGAACGGCGTTCGAGCCGCACACGGCTGGTTCATCGGCGCCACAGGGCGGATCCATAGAAAACTGGCGAGAATCGGAGCATGGCCAATCCTTCGAGCGCGTCGCAGCCCACCATCGCCCACGCCGACGGGAGCCCCGTGCGCGCCCTCGTGGTCGACGACGAGGCGGCCCTCGGCGACCTCCTGCAGATGGCGCTGCGCTACGAGGGGTGGGAGGTGGAGACGGCGGACAACGGGCACACCGCCCTCACGATCGCCCGCAGCTTCGAACCCGACGTCGTCGTGCTCGACATCATGATGCCCGGAATCGACGGGCTCGAAGTGCTCAAGCGATTGCGCGCTGGCGGGCGCGACGTTCCCGTGCTCTTCCTCACCGCGAAAGACTCCGTCGACGACAGGGTCGTCGGGCTCACGGCGGGCGGAGACGACTACGTGACCAAACCGTTCAGTCTCGAGGAGGTCGTGGCGCGGTTGCGCGGGCTCATCCGGCGCAGTTCGACGGTGCTGCAGGCATCCGTCGATCCCGTGCTGCGCGTGGGCGACCTGAGCCTCGACGAGGAGAGCTACGAGGTGCACCGGGCGGGAACCCGCATCGAGCTCACCGCGACCGAGTTCGAGCTGCTGCGCTACCTCATGCGCAACCCGCGCAGGGTCCTCAGCCGGGCTCAGATTCTCGACCGGGTCTGGAGCTACGACTTCGGCGGCAAATCGAGCATCGTCGAGCTCTACATCTCCTACCTGCGCAAGAAGATCGACAGCGTCGGAGAACCGCTCATCCACACGGTGCGAGGGTTCGGATACACGATCAAGCCCGCGTCGTGAGTGCCGGGGGGCGCCGCCCGTGGTCGCTGCAGGTGCGGCTCGTCGCGGGCATCGTCGCGTTGCTCGCACTCGTCGCGGTGATCATCGGGAGCGTGAGCACCGCGGCCCTCGGTCGTGCGCTCACCGCGAGACTCGACGAACAGGTCGTCGCGGCCTTCACCTCGATCGCCGGCCCCAACACGCCCGGCTATCCGACGAGCGGATACCGTCCGTCACCCGACGACGCGTTGCGTCAGGGTGCCCTCGTCGTGTTCGTGAGCGGCGGCGACGTGACGACCGCGGCCTACCTCTCGGCCGAGGGAGCAGTGGCGCTCGACGCCGACCAGCAGAAGCGTGTGCTCGGCCTCGAGGTCGACGAGCGCCCGACGGATGTCGCGGTCGGCGGCGAACTCGGCGACTACCGCGTCGTCGCGCAGACCCGCGGCGACGACAGGCTCCTCGTGGGACTGCCCCTCGCCGAAGTGCACGCGACGACCAACCAGTTGCTCGTGATCATCGCGATCGTCACGGCCGTCGCCCTCGTCGCGACCGCGGGGGTCGGCACCCTCGTTGTGCGACTCGCACTGCGACCGCTCGGCCGCGTCGTCTCGACGGCGACGCGCGTCTCCGAGCTCCCCCTCGATCGTGGCGAAGTGACCCTCGCCGACCGGGTTCCCGAAGTCGACACCGACGAGCGCACCGAAGTCGGCAAGGTGGGGGCCGCCCTCAACAGGCTGCTCGGCCACGTCGCGTCGGCGCTCACGGCTCGCGAATCGAGCGAGCGGAAGGTGCGTCAGTTCGTCGCCGATGCGAGCCACGAACTGCGCACGCCGCTCGCATCCATCCGGGGCTACGCCGAACTCACGCGTCGCAGCGGACACGACCTGCCCGACGACGTCGTGCGCTCGATGGCGCGAGTCGAGTCCGAGGCGAAACGTATGACGAGCCTCGTCGAAGACCTGCTGCTGCTCGCTCGACTCGACGAGGGTACGGAGCTCGACCGTCGAGCCGTCGACCTCTCGCCCATCGTCGTCGACAGTGCGAGCGACGCGCACGCCGCCGCCCCCGACCACCGGTTCCAGGTCGACGTCCCCGAAGAACCCGTCGAAGTGCACGGCGACGATTCGCGATTGCGGCAAGTCGTCGGCAACATCCTCGCCAATGCGAGAGTGCACACACCGCCGGGCACTCTCGTGACCCTCGAGCTCTCCGAGAGCGACGGCGAGGCGATCCTCGCGATCACCGACGACGGCCCGGGCATCCCCGCCGAGGTCGCGCCCGTGCTCTTCGAGCGATTCGCCCGCGGGGATGTCTCGCGGTCTCGGGTGGCCGGCAGCACGGGTCTCGGGCTCGCGATCGTCTCGGCGATCGTCGCGGGCCACGAGGGCGAGGTCGGCGTCGAGAGCGCACCGGGCGCGACGAGGTTCGTCGTGCGCCTTCCCCTCGCGCGACCGGTCGCCGCCACGGCACCCGGCTCGGCCGCCGAAGTGTGAGACTGGACTCTCTCGAACAAGGACGTGACATGAGAATTGCTGTGACCGGAGCGAGCGGAAAGCTCGGAAGTGTTGTGACCGCCCGATTGCGCGACGACGGCCACTCCGTCATCGCCCTCGACACGACGGGCGAACGCGGCGCGGGCTTCACGCGCATCGACCTCACCGACTACGGCCAGGTTGTCGACGCCTTCTCGAGCATCGACGACAGACACGACGGTCTCGACGCCGTGGTGCACCTCGCCGCCTCGCCCGCGGGCGGGATCATGCCCGACTCCGCGACCTTCCATCACAACATCGCCGCGACCTTCAACGTCTTCCAAGCCGCCCGCCGCTCAGGGATCTCCACGATCGTCTACGCCTCGAGCGAGACCGTGCTCGGCATCCCCTTCGAGACGCCACCGCCATACATCCCTCTCGACGAGGAGTACGACACGCGCCCCGAGAGCATGTACTCCGTCGTCAAGCACCTCGAGGAGGAGCTCGCGAAGAAGCTCGTGCGCTGGGATCCGGAGCTCAGTGTCAGTGCGCTGCGGTTCTCGAACGTCATGCACGTGAGCGACTACGCGGCGTTCCCCTCCTACGACGCCGACCCCGCATCCCGCCGCTGGAACCTCTGGGGGTACATCGACGCGCGAGACGGCGCCCAGGCGGTCGCCCGAGCGCTCGAGGCACGCATCCCCGGATTCGAGGCCTACGTCATCGCGAACGCCGACACGGTCATGAGCCGGTCGAGCGCGTCTCTCGTCGACGCGGTGTTTCCCGGGGTCGAGGTGCGTCGCGAACTGGGCGAGCACGAGACACTCCTGTCGATCGACAAGGCCAGGCGGATGCTCGGCTACGAACCCGAGCACAGCTGGCGCGACCACGCCCGCCCCAGCCCCGAGTGAACGCAGTTTCCGCGAGGGGATGCCTGATCCGGCATTCCCTCGCGGAAATTGCGTACTTTGGGGTGGGTTTGCAGGGGGCCGTGCCGTGCCGTAGTCTTGCGGAAGCCAAAGACCGCCGGTTACCGGCACGCCATCGCGAGATGAGGTGCCAGTCGAAGGTTCACGAGAGTGAAGACCAGCGCAGGTGTGTGAAGTAGTCCCTCTCTGGGTTCGCTCCGTGCGCTTGCGCCGGAGCTTTTTTCATTCGCGAACCAGGGGCTACCGGCACAACGATCATCAAGGAGTGCCATGGCGAACAAGGAAGCGTCAGTCGCCGAGCTCACGGAGAAATTCCAGAGCTCGAACGCTGTCATGCTCACCGAGTATCGCGGACTCACCGTCGCCCAGCTCAAGCAGCTGCGGACGTCGATCAGTGAGCACGCAACATACGCCGTGGTGAAGAACACGCTCACCAAGATTGCGGCCAACAACGCGGGGATCACGTCGTTCGACGACGAACTCGCTGGTCCCTCCGCAATCGCTTTCGTTCACGGTGACACTGTCGCCGTCGCGAAAGCTCTGCGTGACTTCGCCAAGGCGAACCCTCTGCTCGTGATCAAGGGAGGTTACTTCGACGGTAACCCCCTCACTGCAGCAGAGGTGGGCAAGCTCGCCGATCTCGAAAGCCGGGAGGTGCTGCTGGCCAAGCTCGCCGGTGCCTTCAAGCAGTCGCTGTTCGGCGCGGCATATCTCTTCAACGCACCGCTGTCGAAAGCCGTTCGCACGGTCGACGCGTTGCGCGAGAAGCAGGAGTCCGCGAGCTGACAACCCGACAGGGTCCAGACGCGCGGTTAATCGATTACAGGAACACAAGGAGAAAACACCATGGCAAAGCTCACCACTGACGAACTGCTCGACGCCTTCAAGGAGCTCACGCTCATCGAGCTCAGCGACTTCGTCAAGAAGTTCGAGGAGACCTTCGAGGTCACCGCCGCTGCCCCCGTCGCCGTCGCCGCTGCTGGCGGAGCTGCTGCTCCCGCCGAAGAGGTCGAGGAGAAGGACTCGTTCGACGTCGTCCTCGAGGCCGCCGGAGACAAGAAGATCCAGGTCATCAAGGAGGTCCGCACGCTCACGAGCCTCGGACTCGGCGAGGCCAAGGCAGTCGTCGACGGCGCGCCCAGCACCGTTCTCGAGGGCGCCAACAAGGAGACGGCCGAGAAGGCCAAGGCTCAGCTCGAGGCTGCCGGCGCGACCGTCACCCTCAAGTAGTCTGCGCCCCCACGGGGCACAGTAGCGTCACCAACAAAGCCCCCGGCCTCATGGTCGGGGGCTTTGTCGTGCGCTGCTTTGGCTAGGTGTCGCAGCGCTTGCCGGCCCTCACCCGGCGACGCTTCGGGCGGCTGTGCGGATGTGTGGGGCCGGGGGTGGCGCGGGGGGTGACGTAACCACTCGTCACACCCCGCGCCTGTATCGCCTCGACCGGGAGGGCTCGGGATCAGGGACGAGCATCTCGGTC
The DNA here is from genome assembly GCF_046599635.1 of Marisediminicola sp. LYQ134. NCBI lineage: Bacteria > Bacillati > Actinomycetota > Actinomycetes > Micrococcales > Microbacteriaceae > Marisediminicola > Marisediminicola sp. LYQ134. The sequence goes on along the minus strand of NZ_JBKIWP010000002.1, from coordinate 63,190 downwards.
GTTCTACGAGGTGGTCCGGCGACGGAAACCACCCCGGGTCGGGGGGAAGGTGTTGCGTCGACGGATGCGGGGGCATGCCGCCGACGCTGTGCTCGGCCGCGGCTGCGCTCGGGTAAACGCGTGCTGCCGGGTGGGCACGGTGTGACTGATCCTGTCGAGGATTCCGGTCGGCCTGGTGGCCGCTCGCGGGGATGAACCCTCGCTGTCAGTACAGCACTGTCGTGCCGAGTGCGTAAAGGCCGGGCCGGGGTTAGTCGGGGGTGATCTTGCGTACCTCGAGCGCGGGGTGGTCGCGTGTGACCTCGTCGACCGGGAGCTCGGTGCGCGGCGGATCCTCGCGTGCAGGCTCGTCGGTGCCTTTCGCGAGCCCGAGTTCGCGCACTCTCCGCACGGCCTCCTTGCGATTGGATGCCGCGAGCTTGCGGTAGATGCTCCGCACGTGGGTCTTGACGGTGTTCGTCGAGATGAACAGAGCCCCCGCGATCTGGCTCACCGTCTTGTCGTGGAGCAACTGGGCGGCGATATCGAGCTCGCGGTCACTCAGGGGCTCGAGCGCACCGTGAGGTGTGGTGCCGGCATCCGCGCTCACGGCGTCGAGGACCGCGTGGACCCTCACGGGCTGATTGCGATCGGCCGCCCGCGAGAGCAGTCGACCGAGGGTCGCGGTCGACACGAGGAGGAACCCGGTGCGGATGCTCGTTCCCGCGGCGGAGAGGAGAGCGCGGTCGAACGCGAGGTCGCTCGCGACCGTGTCGCCGAGGTCGAGGTGTGCGGCGGCGGCGAGCACGTGCACGTCGACGACCGTCGTCGCCGAGTGGGCGTCGCCGAGGTCGAGGCACGCGGCGAGGGCGGCGAGGCACCCCTCGTAGTCCCCCGCTTTGTAGCGGATGCCCGCGACGAACCGCGCGGGGCACACCGCGTGGAGGGCGCTCGGGGTCACCGTGTCGAGGGTCGCGAGCGCGGCCCGGAATTCGCCGAGCCTCATGAGTAGCTCGCCGCGGAGCACGCGGGCGTGCGTGGCGAGGAAGGGTGCGCCCGCCCACGAGGAGAGGGCCTCGAGGGTGCGACGCACCTGGTCGAGCCCCTCGAGGTGCCCGCCCCCGATCACGGCGAGACACGCCGACGCGTAGTGCGCGAGGGGGTTCCAGTCGGTGTCGAAGGCGGCGTCGAGTGCGCGCGGAGCGAGTTCGCGGGCGACAGCGAACTCGTTGCGCTCGACGGCGACGAGAGTCTCGACGGCGAGCGCGCCCGCGCCGAACTGGCTGTCGAGCAGTCCGGAGCCCTCCGCCGTCGACCGCGCGCGATCGACGTAGGTCGATGCGGCGTCGAGGTCGCCCGCGAAGAACGCCGCGACGCTCAAGCCCGACAGGCATTCGACGACTTCCGACCGCGTGAGTGCCGTGTCGGCGAGACCGAGGGCGAGCCGCAAGACCTCGACGGCGTCGGCCCAGCGCCCCTCGTGCACGCGCGCGAGCCCGATCTGCACGGCCGCCGAGGCGTGCGCACGGATGCGGCGCGGGGGCACGCCGTCGTCACCCTCGAGGATGTCGAGGGCGGATTGGGCGGTGCGCGCGGCGGCGTCCACCCGGCCGAGGGAACGCAACGCCGCCGCGTGGTGCGTGAGGATGTCAGCGGTGTCGACCGAGGGCGCCCCGCGCTCGCGCGCCTTCGCTTCGGCCGCGCGGAACCAGGGGAGGGCGGCCGACCGGCTCGGTGAGCCCACGGAGCGATAGCTCGCCCCCATGGCCGCGAGCATCCGCGGGTCGTCTGCCCACAGCGACTCGGGGAGCTCGCTGATGATCGAGCGCACCCGCGCGCCCTGCGTGGTCGACACCGAGGTCCACCGCGACGCGATGAGTTCGGCGGCGGTGGCGACTTCGCCCGCGCGCACGAGCTGTTCAGGCGACCTCTCGAAAGGGTCGGGTTCGGGGTAGGGGGAGCGATGCACGGCAGGCCTGACTGCCGTATCGGGTTGCTCCCGGCACCGGGGGATGTCGGGAATACGGCTTTCGCGAACTTCCGCCTCGATCGCTCCGGGGGTGAGCTCGAGTGGACATCTGCAGGCGGGGATCGCGAATATCAGAGTATTGCGTCGCGGGCGACGAGTCCACCATAATGAGGACACCCCCCACCTCGAACCCCTGTTCTCCGTACCGCGGCCCCGACTGCGTGTACCCCTGTAGTGCGCGTCTAGACAGCCTTACCCTCTGGCTAGCCGGAGAGAACCGCACCGGATCGGGTTGCTTGACCGGCGGACGCACTCTCTGGTGACGGACCGCCGGTCAGGGGCCTCACTGTCGGGGAGACATCCGCGCCGCTGCCCGTCTCGATCGGCGGCGCCGTGGTCGACCCGCGCATCGCGAGGGTCGCGGGCATGACTCTGCGGGCCGTGTCGCCCGGTTCACCGCCCGCGAGCCGGTCGAGCACGTGCTCGACGGCGAGGAGACCGTGCGCCGCGGGCTTCTGCTCGAGGGTCGTGAGGGCGAACATCTCGGCGAGGGGATGCCCGTCGATGCCCACGACCGAGAGTCTCGACGGCACGCTGATGCCGAGTTCGCGCGCGGCGACGATGACGCCGATCGCGATCTCGTCGCACGCCGCGACAATCGCGGTCGGACGCGTTGCGGGGTCGGCGAGAGCGGTGAGGGCGCCGCGGTACCCGCCCTCGATCGAGAAGGGGACGAAAGCGACCGAGGCGTGGGGTCCGAGCCCGGCGCTGGCCATCGCGGAGCGGAACCCGGCGAGGCGCTGCTCGTGCACGCGAACATCCATCTGCTCGATGTGCTCCCCGCCCAGGTGCAGGATGCGCGAGTGCCCGAGCCCGATGAGATGATCGGTGACGAAGCGGGATGCCGCGACGTCGTCGATGCTCAGCGTCGCGACGCCGGGGATGTCACCGCCGATGCCCACGAGCGGTTTGCGCAGCAGCCTGAGCATGCGCACCTCGTCGCTCGAGAGCTCGATGCCGATCGCGATGACGGCATCGACCCGTTTGCGCACGAGGAAGTAGTCGAAGATGCGTCGACGCTGCTCGTCGTCGCTCGTGAGGCGGTAGAGCGTGAGGTCGTAGCCCGCGCCGATGAGGGCCGCTTCGATGCCTTCGAGAACGTCGCCGAAGAACCAGCGGTTGACGTAGGGCACGACGACACCGACGTTGCGCGTGCGGCCGGTGACGAGGCTCGCGGCGTTCGAGGAGACGACATAGCCGATTTGCGAAGCCGCCGACTCGACGCGCGAACGGGTTTCTGGCGACACCGCACCGCGCCCGCTGAGTGCGCGGGATGCCGTCGACTTCGAGACTCCAGCGAGTCTGGCGACGTCGGCGATAGCGCTCACAGGGTCTCGACCTCCATTGGTTCGTGTCCTGAACCGTCAGCCTAGGCCGTGACCGAAGCGGATGGAACCGATCCCATAAGGATCGGGCGACGTGACGCAAACGTTAGGCGCCGACGCCCCGAGAGTGCTTGCCGACCGATCGGCCGTGCCGTAGCTTGAGCGGTGGAACCGGTTCCAGCGTCGAGTGCTCGACGCCGGCGGACCGCGACCGATCGACCACCCGGACCCGTGACGGGTCACAAACCTCAATGAGGAGGAGCAATGCGTTCACCCCTGCACCGCCGTTTCACAGCCCCACTGGCCATCGCCGTCGTCGGAGGGCTCGCGCTCGCCGGTTGTTCGAGCGAAGGCGGTGGCGCGTCATCCGGCCCCGGAGACTTCGGAGACGCCGACGGTGTCGTCACCGTCTACGGCACCATCATCGACACCGAGGCCGAACTGCTCGAGGAGTCGTGGGCCGACTGGGAGGCCGAGAACGACATCGAGATCCAGTACGAGGGAAGCCAGGAGTTCGAAGCTCAGATCGGCATCCGCACCCAGGGCGGCAACCCGCCCGACCTCGCGATCTTCCCCCAGCCCGGGCTCCTCGGCGACCTCGCGAGCCGCGACCTCGTTCAGCCCGCGCCCGAAGGTGTGGCGGCGAACGTCGACGAGTTCTGGTCCGAAGACTGGGCGAGCTACGGCACCGTCGGCGACACCCTCTACGGAGCGCCGCTCATGGCGAGCATCAAAGGCTTCATCTGGTACTCCCCCTCGCAGTTCGAAGAGAACGGCTGGGAGGTGCCGACGACCCTCGACGGACTCCTCGAACTCACCGAGCAAGCGGAGTCCGACCTCGGCGCCCCGCCGTGGTGTGCAGGGTTCGGTTCCGACGCCGCGACCGGATGGCCGGGAACCGACTGGGTCGAAGACATGGTCCTGCGTCAGGCGGGCCCGGATGTCTACGACGACTGGGTGAGCCACGACGTCGAGTTCAGCGACCCGCAGATCAAGGAAGCACTCGACACGGTCGGCGAGATCCTCCTCAACCCGGATTACGTGAACGCGGGCCTCGGCGACGTGCGCTCCATCAACACGACCCCGTTCGGTGACGCCGCCCGCGTGCTCGGCACCGGCGAGTGCGCTCTCCACCACCAGGCGTCGTTCTTCGACGGCTTCATCCAGGACCCCGACAACGGCAACGCGACCGTCGGACCCGACGAAGACATCTGGGCCTTCATCACCCCGGCCGTCGAAGAGGGCAGCAACGCGGTGACCGGTGGCGGCGAGATCGTCGCGGCGTTCTCGAACGACGAAGACACCATCGCCGTGCAGGAGTACCTGTCGAGCCCCGAGTGGGCCAACAGCCGCGTCTCGCTCGGCGGAGTGATCAGCGCCAACACGGGACTCGACCCGGAGAGCGCGTCGAGCCCCATCCTCCAGGAGGCCATCGGCATCCTGCAGGACCCCGAGACGACCTTCCGTTTCGATGCATCGGACCTCATGCCCGGTGCTGTCGGTTCGGCCGCGTTCTTCACGGGAATGGTCGACTGGATCAACGGTGCGTCGAGCGACGAGGTGCTCTCGGCCATCGACGCCGCGTGGCCCTCGGGCGAGTAGCGAGAGCAGTCGCCTAACCGAGTGATCCGGGGCCGGGGGAACGCGAGTTCCCCCGGCTCCCGACTCTCGAACCGGAGTGGTGCCACCATCGGAGGTGGGCGACCACCCCACCATCAGAGTCCAGCGTCGTGCTCGAAAGGCTTTTCATGTCAGATTTCCTCCAGTGGGTGACCGGGCTCCCGTCACTCGCCCAGATCCCCGTCGTGGTGATCGCGTTCCTCGCGGTCATCTCACTCCTCGTCTTCCTCATCGACATCGCGCCGCGGTCCGGGAAGCTCTACACGGGCATCCGCCTCGCGGTGTGCGTGCTCGCCCCCGCCGTGCTGTTTCTCGTGCTCGGGTCGATCGTGCTCGCTGCCGCCGTCGCCGCGGTGCTCGGAGCCGTGTTCTTCTGGCTCGACTACCGGTCGAAGAAGGGGTCGGGTTACCTCTTCCAGCTTGTCGGCTTCCTCGCCCCCGCCATCCTGCTGCTCGCGATCGGGCTCATCTACCCCACCGTCAAGACGACGATCGACTCGTTCTTCTCGAGTCGCGGCAACTTCGTCGGCCTCGACAACTTCATCTGGATCTTCACGCAGCCGTCGGGCATCCGCACCGTGCTCAACACGATCGTGTGGGTTCTCGTCGCGCCGCTCGCGTCGACGATCTTCGGCCTCGCGTACGCCGTCTTCATCGACAAGTCGCGCGGCGAGAAATACTTCAAGATCCTCGTCTTCATGCCCATGGCGATCTCGTTCGTCGGGGCGTCGATCATCTGGCGTTTCGTCTACACCGCGAGGCCGGAGGGTCAAGAGCAGATCGGTCTGCTCAACCAGATCGTCGTGCTCTTCGGTGGCCAGCCCATCGCGTTCCTCTCCGAAGCTCCGTGGAACACGTTCTTCCTCATCGTCGTGCTCATCTGGGTGCAGACCGGGTTCGCGATGGTCATCCTCTCGGCGGCGATCAAGGGCGTGCCGGTCGAGCAGCTCGAAGCGGCCGAGCTCGACGGCACGAACGCGTGGCAGCGCTTCCGCAACGTGACGGTGCCCGGCATCCGATCGTCTCTCGTGGTCGTTCTCACGACGATCTCGATCGCCTCGCTCAAAGTCTTCGACATCGTGCGCACGATGACCGCGGGTGCCAACGACACGAGCGTGATCGCCAACGAGATGTACACCCAATTCACGACCTTCGAATACGGCAGGGCATCGGCGTTCGCCGTGGTGCTGTTCCTGCTCGTGCTGCCGATCGTCGTCTACAACGCACGTCAACTGAAGCTGCAGAGGGAGATCCGATGAGCGCCGCGACACCCGTCACCATTCCCGTCGACGCGCAGACCAAGCGTCGGCTCGAGCGCGGTGTCAAGGCCGACACCGCCACCGCGAGCGGGCGCACCAAGAAGCGGCTCACGAGCCGGGGCGCCACGATCGCCGCGCTCATCATCGCGCTGCTCTGGACGCTCCCGACGTTCGGTCTGTTCGTCTCCTCGTTCCGTCCCGCCGGTCTCGTGAACTCGACGGGGTGGTGGACGATCTTCCAGAACCCCGGGTTCACGTTCGACAACTACACGGCGGTTCTCGCGGCGGGCAACAGCCAGCTCAACCTCGCGGGGGCGTTCATCAACTCGCTCGCGATCACCATCCCGGCGACGATCTTTCCGCTCATCATCGCGACGCTCGCGGCCTACGCATTCGCGTGGATCGACTTCAAAGGCAAGAACTGGATTTTCATCGGGGTCTTCGCTCTGCAGATCGTGCCGCTGCAGATGGCGCTCATCCCGTTGCTGAGCCTGTTCTCGCGGGGCTTGAGCGTCGGCGACTTCCAGATCTTCGCGGGGCTCGGGGCGAGCGGCGGATACGCGCAAGTGTGGATCGCCCACACGATCTTCGCGCTCCCCCTCGCGATCTTCCTGCTCCACAACTTCGTCTCGGAGATCCCGGGCGAGGTCATCGAGGCGGCGAGGGTCGACGGCGCGAGCCACGGACAGATCTTCTTCCGTATCGTGCTCCCGCTGAGCATGCCCGCTATCGCGTCGTTCGCGATCTTCCAGTTCCTGTGGGTGTGGAACGACTTGCTCGTGGCGCTCATCTTCGCTGACGGCGCGGTCGCTCCGATGACCAAACTGCTCGCCGAGATCACGGGAAGCCGGGGTCAGGACTGGAACCTCCTCACCGCGGGAGCATTCATCTCGATCCTCGTGCCGCTCATCGTGTTCTTCGCGCTGCAGCGGTACTTCGTGCGCGGACTCCTCGCGGGGTCGACGAAGGGCTGATCGCGGGGCGGCGCCGCGCGGTCGCCGCGCGCATCCGCTGGTCATTTCGGCACCCGCCGCGCAAATGTGGGCGGCGGGTGCGGATAGGGGCGGCGGATGTCGGGCGGGGCTCGTAACGCGACGGGCGGGTTGTCCGGCGTGGACGGATGCGGCGCGGGTGGTCGCTCGGCGGGTAGCCGGCGCATGCGCTCGTTGTTTCGGCACCCGCTGCCGAAATGTGGGCGGCGGGTGCCGATAAGGGCGGCGGATGTCGGGCGGGGCGCGCAAGGCGACGGGCGGGCGGTTCGGCGTGGACGGATGCGGCGCGGGTGGTCGCTCGGGGGGTAGCTGCGCGCATCCGCTGGTCGTTTTGGCATTCGCTGCCTCAATGTGGGCGGCGGGTGCCGATGGGGGCGGCGGATGTGGGTGGGGCGCGCAGCACGACGGGGGCGGGCGCGCAACGCGACGAGCGGGGCGCGCTCTCGGTGAGCGTGCGGCGCCGCCCGCATAGGGTGACGGAGTGAGTGGAATGCGAGGCGGTAGCCGCGGGGGTCGGGTGAGCGGCGGGGATGCCGCGGCGCAGCGTGAAGAGAACGCGAGTGCGCCCCGCATCCCACACCTGCTGCGCCGCATCGGGACCCTCTTCGCGCCGCACAAGCGGGCGCTCGCCCTCACGATCACCCTCGTGATCGTCGGTGCGGGACTCACGGTGCTACCCCCGCTGCTCACGCAGCGCGCCTTCGACGAGGGGCTGTTTCCGGCCGGCGGGCCCGACGTGCCGCTGCTCGCCGAACTCGTCGGGCTCATGATCGCGATCTACATCGCGAGCGCCGCCCTCGGTGTGTGGCAGACCTGGCTCACGGCGACCGTCGGCAACGCCGTGATGGGGTCGCTCAGGGTCAAACTGTTCAGCCACCTGCAGCGCATGGAACTCGCGTTCTTCACCAAGACGAAGACGGGCGTCATCCAGTCCCGACTGCAGAACGACGTCGGCGGTGTCGCGGGCGTGCTCACCAACACCGTCTCGAGCGTGCTCGGCAACACCGTGACCGTGATCGCGGCGTTCATCTCGATGCTCGTGCTCTCGTGGCAGCTCACGCTCGTGGCCGTCGTGCTCATGCCCGTGCTCGTGATCGCGCAGCGTCGCGTCGGTCAGGTGCGCGCTCGCATCGCGACGAAGACGCAAGAGTCGCTCAGCGACATGACCGCGATCACCCAGGAGACGCTCTCGGTCTCCGGCATCCTGCTCGCCAAGAGCTTCACGCAGCAGCGCGCCGAGATCGCGCGCTACAGCGGCGAGAACGACACCCAGGTGGGCCTGCAGGTGCGGCTGCAGATGAGCGGCCAGTGGTTCTTCGCCCTCGTGCAGATCTTCCTCGCCGTGATCCCGGCGATCGTCTACCTCGTCTCGGCGTTCCTGCTCCTCGGCGACGTGCCCATCACGGCGGGCACGATCGTCGCGTTCACGACGGTGCAAGCGAGACTCATGTGGCCGCTTCTCGGCCTCATGCGCGTGGCGCTCGACCTGCAGACGTCGTCGGCTCTCTTCGCGCGCATCTTTGAGTACCTCGACTTGCGGCCCGCGATCGTCGACCGGCCCGGTGCGCGCGACGTCGACGAGTCGCAGCTCGGCCGCGTGGTCTTCGACGACGTCGTCTTCACCTACCCCGACTCGGGCGACGACACGCCGCCGACGCTCAAAGGTCTGAGCTTCGACATCGAGCCCGGACAGTACGCGGCGTTCGTCGGGCCGTCGGGCGCGGGCAAGACGACGGTCTCCTACCTCATCCCCCGACTGCACGAGGTGTCGGGCGGTCGCATCCTCTATGCGGGCGACGACGTGCGCGACCTCACACAGAATTCCCTCGTGTCGACCATCGGGATCGTGAGTCAGGAGACCTACCTGTTCCACGCGTCGATCGGCGAGAACCTGCGATACGCGAAGCCGGATGCGACCGACGCCGAGCTCGAGGCCGCCACGCGGGCCGCGAACATCCACTCGACCATCGCGTCGTTTCCCGAAGGCTACGACACGGTCGTGGGCGAGCGCGGCTACCGGCTGTCTGGCGGGGAGAAGCAGCGCATCGCGATCGCGCGCGTGCTGCTCAAAGACCCCGCCGTGCTCATCCTCGACGAGGCGACGAGCGCCCTCGACTCCAACTCGGAGCGCATCGTGCAGCAGGCTCTCGACACTGCGGCGCGGGGGCGCACGACGATCGCGATCGCCCACAGGCTCTCGACGATCGTCGAGGCCGACGTGATCTTCGTCGTCGACGGCGGCCGCATCGTCGAGCGCGGAACCCACGACGAACTCGTGAGGCTCGGCGGCGTCTACGCGGGGTTGTACCGCCAGCAGGTGCCGAGCGCGCCGAGCGCGCCGAGCGCGTCGAAAGGCTGAGGTGAGGAGCGAGACCGTCGAGCTGCGATCGCCGGGCTTGCCAGCGGGTGACGAGGGCTCGTCGGCTCAGTCGGCGGTGTCGCCCGGGTTCCGCTCGAGAAGCTCGGTCATGTAGTCGAGCTCGCCCTGCTGCACGAACACGATGCCGCGGGCGAGGGGCAGCACGACGGGGTTGGTCGAGCGATCGAGCACGGCGTTGGCCATCTCGATGCCGCCCTCGTGGTGCGCGATCATGAGCTCGAGAAAGAGGGTGTCCGCCTCGTCTCCCTCGGCTTCGGAGAGCTCGACGATCTGGTCTCGCGTCGCGAGCCCCGGCATCGGTTCGCCCGGCACGTGCTCGGCGTCGTCGGCGCCGTGATCGTGGGCGTCGCCGTCGAGGGCGGGTCGCGTCATCCAGGTCATCGACGGTTCGGGGGATGCCTGCGGCAGATCCCACGACGCCAACCAGCCGAACATCTGCCCCGCCTGCTGCGCTTGCGAGGTGGCGATGTCGTAGGAGAGAGAGAGCACCGCGGGGTCGTCGCTCTCCTCGCGGATGATCATGGCCATCTCGACGGCCTGCTGGTGGTGGGTCTGCATGTCGCGTGCGAAGCCGGCTTCGGCACTCGTCGTCGTGGGGGTCGCGGCGCCACCCGCGGTCAACCGACCGATCGCGAGACCGCCCGCGAGCAGGAGAGAGCCGGCGATGACGGCGGCGAGAACGCGGCGACCGCGGCCCGACGACGCGGCCGGGCGGGTGTCGTCGGCGGGGCCGGGGTCGACCGCGACGGGAGCTGTCGGGTCGGTCACGCGATCCGACCGGGCGCGTCGACGCCCTGGACACACGCCGCACCGGGCTCGGGAGCGTCGGGCGACTGCCAGAACTCATCGATGAAGTCGTCCATGCGCGGGTCGTCGACACCGTCGAGCTCGAGCTGCGCGCCCCACGCCGAGATGACCACGGGGGAGGGGAGGTCGTCGAACGGCGAGAGCACGGAGTAGGTCTCGGGGACCGCCTCGCGGAGGGCATCGATGTCACCCGTCGTGAGGGCATCCGCATCGTAGGTGACCCACACGGCACCGTGCTCGAGGGAGTGCACAGCGTTCTCGTTCGGAACCGGCTGCTCGTAGATGCCGCAGTTGAGCCACGCGGCGTTGTGGTCGCCGCCGGCCGGAGGCGTCTGGTCGTAGTCGACCGTGCCGTCGACGTGGGTGGCGGTGAGATCGTCGAACGTCTGCACGCCCGCGATCGGTTCGTCGGGACGCCCGCTCGTGACGACGGAGGTGATCACGAGGCCGAGGACGGCGACAGCCGCGACGGCACCGACCGTGATGCCGATCGTGCGGTTGCGCTTCTCTTTGGCCTGCTGCTTCTTGAGCACGGCGACCTTCTCGGCCCGCCGTGCTTCGCGTTGCTGCTTGACGGTGAGGTCTTTGCGGGCAGACGGCGGGACGGGCGTTGAATCGTTATCGCGAGAAGCCACGGAGAGAGGTCCTGTTCGAAAGACGGAAAGAATTCGGTTGCCATACTGCCCTATTCGGCTGAGGCCGTTCTGAGCGGTCACCCCGCGGGAGCGACGGCGGACTCCCTCGGCCCGCCCCCGCCCCGTAACACTCGGGGGCCGCTCGGTAGACTCGGCAGCCGGGTCACCGACCCGACATCCCCGCTCCTGAGTCCGACCGAGGTCCCCTGTGAAATACGCCGAATCCGTCGTCGACCTGATCGGCAACACGCCCCTCGTCAAGCTCACGAAGGTGACCGAGGGCATCAGCGCGACCGTGCTCGCGAAAGTGGAGTACCTCAACCCCGGCGGGTCGGCGAAAGACCGCATCGCGACGCGCATCATCGACGCCGCCGAACGCGACGGGTTGCTCGGGCCCGGCGGCACCATCGTCGAACCCACCTCCGGCAACACGGGTGTGGGGCTCGCGCTCGTCGCCCAGCAGCGCGGATACCGCTGCGTCTTCGTGCTGCCCGACAAGGTCGGCGAAGACAAGCGCAACGTGCTCACGGCCTACGGCGCCGAGATCGTCGTGACGCCGACCGCGGTCGCGCCCGACAGCCCCGAGTCGTACTACTCGGTCTCCGACCGCCTCGCGCGCGAGATCCCCGGCGCGTTCAAGCCCGACCAGTACTCCAACCCCAACGGACCACTGAGCCACTACGAGACCACGGGCCCCGAGATCTGGCGGGACACCGAGGGCAGAGTGACCCATTTCGTCGCGGGCGTGGGCACGGGCGGCACGATCAGCGGTGTCGGGCGCTACCTCAAAGAGGTGTCCGACGGCGCCGTGCAGATCGTCGGTGCCGACCCCGAAGGCTCGGTGTACTCCGGAGGAACGGGGCGGCCGTACCTCGTCGAAGGGGTCGGCGAAGACTTCTGGCCGAGCGCCTACGACCCGAGTGTCGTCGATCGCGTGATCGCGGCATCCGACGCCACCTCGTTCGCGTTGACCCGCAGGCTCGCTCGCGAAGAGGGCCTGCTCGTGGGCGGATCGTGCGGGCTCGCCGTCGCGGCGGCCCTCGAGGTCGCGCGCGAACTCGGCCCCGACGATGTCGTCGTCGTGCTGCTGCCCGACGGCGGCCGCGGCTACCTCGGCAAGATCTTCAACGACACCTGGATGCGCTCCTACGGCTTCTCGACGGCGCCAGACGGGGCGACCGTCGCGTCGATCGTCGGCGGCAAGACCGGAGCCCTGCCCGACCTCGTGCACGTGCACCCGTCGGACACGGTGCGCGACGCCATCCAGATCATGACCGAATACGGCATCTCGCAATTGCCCGTGCTCACCGCCGAACCGCCCGTCGTGATGGGCGAGATCATCGGTGCCGTCGACGAGCGCGGGCTCCTCGAGCTCGTCTTCAGTGGCGAGGCACAGATGACGGATGCCGTCGGGGCTTTCATTCAGCCGCCCCTCGGCCTCATCGGGGCCGGCGAATCCGTCGCGGCCGCCCGCACCGCCCTCGGCACGGCCGACGCCCTACTCGTGACCGACGAGGGAAAGCCCGCCGCGGTGCTCACGCGCCACGATCTGCTGAGCTACCTCTCGGCGTGAGCCGGCCACTCCCCACCCCTGCGAACGCTTGCTGAAAGACGACATGACCTCCGACTCTGCTTCTCGCGACTCCGCTGCTCGTGACTTCGCGACGCGCGCCATCCACTCCGGCCAGACCCCCGACCCCACCACGGGCGCCGTCATCCCGCCGATCTACCAGACCTCCACCTTCGTGCAAGACGGCATCGGGGGTTTCCGCAACGGTTACGAGTACGCCCGCGGCGGCAACCCCACGCGCACCTCGCTCGAAACCCTCCTCGCCGACCTCGAGGGGGCGAAGCACGGACTGTCGTTCTCGTCGGGCCTCGCCGGTGAAGACGCACTCCTCCGCGCGCGCCTCGCGCCGGGATCGCGCATCGTCATGGGCAACGACGTCTACGGCGGAACCCACCGCCTCGTCAACAGGCTCTTCGTGCCGTGGGGCGTCGAACTGCAGACCGTCGAGATGACCGACCTCGACGCCGTGCGCGCTGCCGTGACGCCCGGAACGACGGTGCTCTGGGTCGAGACCCCGAGCAACCCGCTCATGAAGGTGAGCGACATCGCGGCGCTCGCCGACATCGGCCACGCGGTCGGCGCGACCGTGGTCGTCGACAACACGTTCGCCTCGCCCTACCTCCAGAACCCGCTCGCGTTCGGTGCCGACGTCGTGGTGCACTCGACCACCAAATACCTCGGCGGTCACTCCGACGTGCTCGGCGGCGCCGTCGTCACCAACGACGACGAGCTCGCCGAGAAGGTGCAGTTCGTGCAGTTCGCCGCGGGCGCCGTGGGCGGACCGATGGATGCGTGGCTCACCACGCGCGGCATCAAGACCCTCGCGGTGCGCGTCGAGAAGCACTCCGCGAACGCGCTCGCGCTCGCCGAAGCGCTCGTCGGGCATCCCCGGATCGAGCGCGTGTACTACCCGGGACTCGCCGACCACCCCGGACACGAGATCGCGGCACGGCAGATGCGCGCCTTCGGTGGCATGCTCTCGCTCAAGGTCGTGGGCGGGGCATCCGCTGCCCGGCGCCTCGTCGAATCGACGGAGGTCTTCCTGCTCGCCGAATCGCTCGGCGGGGTCGAGTCGCTCATCAGTTACCCGTCGGAGATGACCCACGCGTCGGTGCGCGGAACGGCGCTCGAGGTGCCCGACGACATCGTGCGCCTCTCGGTCGGTATCGAGGGCGTCGACGACCTCGTCGGGGACATCCTGCAGGCACTCGAGCGGTAGCGGCTGTCAGGGCGGGGTCAGAACCTCGACGCCGGCTTTCTCGAGCGCTCGCGCCAGTTCGGCGGGCGGAGGGACATCCGTGATCAAGTAGTCGGCCTCCGCGAGTTCGGTGATCTGCGCGAACAAGCGCCGATCGAGCTTCGACGAATCGGCGAGGATCGCGACCTTCGCCGCGCGGTGCATCATCCCCCGGAGCATTTGAGCTTCGGCCAGGTTGCTCGTCCAGTAACCCCCGTGTGCGGAGACCGCTCCGACTCCGATCAACGCGAGATCGCTCTGGATGTCGGCCTCGCTGCCGTCGCCGAGGTGCGAACCGACGATGGGGATTCCGACGGGCCCGACTGTCGCCTGCGCCGTGAACCTCACTGACCCGCCGAACACATAGAGGTCACGAATGGCCTCGGGGGCGATTTCGTCAGGCAATCGCAAGCTGTTGGTGGCGATCGTCAATTCCCGGCGATCTCGGAGATTGCGGGCCACAGCCAAGGCTGTGCTGCCGGCGTTGATCATGAGAACCATTCCGTCGCGCACCAGGCCGGCGCCGATGATGCCGATCGCCTCTTTCGCCGCCGGTTGCATCCGGATCCGCACGTCGAGTCCGAACTCGGGGCGCGGCACGGCCGACAGGCTCACCGCGCCACCGTGCGTGCGGATGACATGGCCGTCAGCGTCGAGTTGGTCGAGGTCCCGCCGGATGGTGTCGACCGACACCTCGAATCGCTCCGCGAGTCTGGCCACCGTCACCTCTCCGGACTCGGCCACGAAGGAAGCGAGCTCCGCTTTTCTGCCCGCGGGGAGGCGCCTGCCCGAATCTTCTGTAGTCACCCTTCGATTATTAGCCATTTCGGGCCACAAGATGCACGGACATATTGACGAGATGCCGTTTTCTCCTTATCGTGACAGAAAGAAACCGCAGATAAACGCAAATAACTGCGAACGCGGAGAAGATCTCAATGAGGAGAGACATGAGCAACGTTGCTCGGCGGCGGATCCTGTTGATCGGGGCCACAGTATCCATCGCTGGAATGACCATGACCGGTTGCAGTTCAGGTGGTGCATCGAGCGGGGACGGTGGTGACGTCACCATCGAGTTCTCGCAGTGGTGGGCGCCCGAACTTCCGGAGGGTGCACTGCAAGAACTCATCGACGGGTTCGAAGACGAGAACCCGGGCGTGACCGTCGAGATGTTGAGCGGTCCATACGCGTCTGTGCAGGACCAGACCTTCACCGCCGCGGCGTCGAACACCATGGCGGATGTCGTCGGACTCGACGGCGCCTGGGTCAACGACCTGCAGAAGCAGGGCGCGCTTGCGAACATGACCGATCTGATGGCTGACGCGGACTACGACGACAGCCAACTCGCGAGTCAGGTGCAGGTGGACGGTGGCACCTACATGATTCCGGTCGTCAACTTCATCTACCCGATGTTCACGAACGACGACCTGCTCGCTGAGGCCGGCGTCTCGTCGATCCCGCAGACCCGCAGTGAGTTCGCGGCCGCCGCCGCCGCGATCAGCGACATCGATTCCACGACCAAGGGATGGGTCATCCCGCTCTCGACCGAGAATCCGAACGGCATTCAGAACGACCTCATGTCGTGGGTCTGGGCGTCCGGTGGAAGCATGCTCGACGACGACGGGCAGCCGGACCTCACGAACGCGGCGGTGACGAGCGCGACCACCTTCGTCAAGGACCTCTACGAGGCCGACGATGTCACCCCGGGTGCTCTCACGCTGCAGGAGCCCGACAAGGTGACCGAGTTCATCAACGGGCGGGTGGGAATGATGATCGACTCGCTGTCGCGGATCGACACGATCAAGGAGGCATCGCCCGATCTCAACTTCAGCATCTCCGCCATCCCCGCCGAAGACGGCTACGAGGGCGAACGTGGCATCCCTTACGCCTCGTGGGGTCTCGGTGTCTCAGCGCAGTCGGAGAACCCCGAGGAGTCGTGGGCGCTCGTGTCGTACCTCATGAGCGAGAGCGTCAACTCCGAGCTCTCGACGCTGGCGAACGCGTTCCCGGGCAACACCGCCTCGACCCCCGACTTCTCGGACGCCGACCCGCTATACGAGGACGCCTTCGAGATCTACCAGAGCGGGTACCCGGCGAATGAATTCGTCGGACTGCCCACTGCCGACTCCCTGATGCGGACGTTCGATGAGCAGTTCCAGCGAGTGTTGACCGGCGACCAGAGTGTCGAGGAAGCGCTCGAGACTTCCCAAACGGAGTGGCTCAGCGAGTTCTGATCCATCGCAGCACGGGTGGTGCACCACGGCTCCGGCTGTGGTGCACCACCCCGACAAAGGAGTCACCGAATGGTAGTCATCACACCGAGTACGCTTCGTGCGCGTCCACCAACGCCCACAAGCCCTCGCCCGCGAGTCAAGCGCGGAAGCGCCGCCCCCTACTGGTTCATCACCCCGACGGTGATCCTCCTGCTCGTCCTCATGATCGTTCCGGTCGTGATCGTGATCGCGAACTCGGTGCTCTCGGATGTCATAACGCGACCCGGGTCCGAGTTCGTCGGACTCGACAACTACGTCGCCGTCCTCGCTGAGCCGAACTTCTGGCCGGCGACCCTGAACACGGCGATCTTCTCGGGGTCGAGCGTCGCAGCCCACCTGGTGATCGGTCTCGCTTTCGCGCTGCTTCTCAACAGTCCGGTGCTCGGCAGATTCTCGAAAGGGGTCTTCCGCACCATCCTGATTCTCCCGTGGCTGTTCACGGCGGCCGTCATCGCCGTGCTCTGGCGACTCATCCTCGCCCCGAACGGCGTCATCAACTTCTTCCTCATCACCGGCGGAATCCTCGAGGAGGGTCAGGAATGGTTCGGTGACCCGGCGACCGCCCTCTTCGCCGTCACGGTGATGAACATCTGGGCGGGCTACCCGTTCTTCATGATCAGCTTGCTCGCCGGTCTGCAGGGCATCCCCGGAGAACTCAGTGAAGCGGCCACCGTGGACGGCGCGAACGCGGTGCAGCGTTTCTTCTGGGTGACTCTCCCGCAACTGATGCCGATCGTCGTCAGCATGGCGATCCTCGACCTCCTCTGGACGACCCAGCAGTTCGCGCTCATCTGGCTGACGACCGGGGGCGGACCGCTGAACGTCACCGAGATGCTCAGTACGTTCACCTACAAACTCGCCTTCGGCGACTTCGAACTGAGTCAGGCGTCAGCCAGCGCCGTGCTCGTGTTGTTGTTCTCTCTCGTCGTGGCGATCTTCTACGTGCGCCAGCAGCGGAAGGCGGCAGATCGATGACGATGACGCGTCAGACCCGACTCAGGGTGACGAGAACCGGCACGATCGCGGCATTGCTCGGAGCAGCGGTGCTCGCGGGCTTCCCGATCTTCTGGATGGTGGTCAGCTCGTTCAAAACCAACTCCGAGGTTTTCGAGTCTCCCCCGACCCTCATAACCGAGAACTTCTCGCTGGATGCGTACACGGCCGTGTTCACCGACCCCACGAAGTTGAGATTCTTCGTGAACAGCTACGTCGTGGCGATCGCGGTGACGCTGCTGACTCTTCTCGTCGCCATCCTCGCCGCATACGCCTTCAGTCGATACGACTTCAAGATGAAGGGGCTACTGAGCATCATCATCATCGGTGTCCAGGCCGTCCCGCCGATCACTCTGCTCATCCCGTACTTCACTCTCATCGTCGCGCTGCGTCTCTACGACAGCTACGCAGGGCTCATCCTCACCTACATGGTGTTCACCGTCCCCTATGCGGTGATCATGATGACGGGCTACTTCAACACCATTCCGCGCGAGCTCGACGAGGCAGTCAAGGTCGACGGAGCGGGGCCCCTCACGGCACTGTTCCGTGTGATCGTGCCTGTCGCCATGCCGGGCATCGTGTCGGTGGGGGTGTACACGTTCATGATCGCGTGGAACGAGTACCTCTTCGCCCTCACCCTCACGCGCACAGAAGAGATGCGCACTCTGCCGATCGGCATCCAGCTCCTCCTTGGCCAGGCCAATCAGGAGTGGGCCCAGCTCATGTCGATGAGCCTGCTCGGGATGCTCCCGGTTCTGATCCTCTTTCTGTTCTTTCAGCGTCACTTCATCGGGGGGCTGACCTCCGGTGCGGTGAAGAGCTGACCCGCACGACACCGCACCACCTACGAAAAAGGAGAACCATCACCCATGCTGCTTTCGGGAAAAGACCTGCTCGACGTCGCGAATGAGAACAACTTCGCGATCCCCGCCTTCAACATCAGTGACTGGGCCATGCTCAACGGTGTGATCGCCGTGAGCGAGGAGAAGAAGTCCCCGGTGATCCTCGCGATCCACCCCGATGAGCTCAGCCACATCGGCGTCGACATGATGCCTGGTGTCGTCGCCCGCGCCCGCAATGCGAGCATCCCGGTCACGATCCACCTCGACCACGGCGCGACCTATCAGCAAGTGCTCACGGCGATCCAGCACGGATTCACCTCGGTGATGATCGACGGTTCGATGCTGCCGTTCGACGACAACGCCACACTGACAGCGAAGATCGTCGAAGCGGCGCACTCGGTCGGACTGTCGGTCGAGGGGGAACTCGGAACCATCGGCAAGACCGATGACGAGGCCGAGGCCGGCACCGCCGACATCATCTACACCGAGCCCGCGGAGGCGGTCCGCTTCGTCGAACTCACCGGCGTCGACAGTCTCGCGATAGCCATCGGGACCCGCCACGGGATCTACCCGTCGCACCTCAAGGCCGAGCTGAGACTCGACCTGCTCAAGGAGATCAAGGCCGCCGTGTCGATCCCCCTGGTTCTTCACGGCGGATCAGACAACCCGGACGACGAGATCGGCCAGGCGGTCAAGCTCGGTGTCAACAAGATCAACATCTCGAGTGACATCAAGGTGGCCTACCACCGAAAGGTGCGCGAGATCCTGGCGGATGCGACCGTGCGGGAGCCGAACACGATCCAACCTCCCGCCATCGCGGCGATGAAGGTCACCGCAGCGCAGAAGATCGACCTCTTCGATGCGGCTGGTCGTGCACGCCACTACTAGGTCCGACTCCTGTGCCGCCGAGGTCGTTCTCGGACTCGGCGGCACGGTCGACCTCGAAGTGGGATGGGATGCAGACACGCTGTCGATGCTCGCCGCCGAGTACTGTCTCACCCCCGCAGATCTGGTCGCGCCCCGTGCACTGAAGACGGAGCGCGACGTTCTCTGTGCTGTTCTCTCGCACGTGCCCGAGGGGACCGGCGGCGAGTACTTCGTCGACGAACCCGACGCGCTCGGCTCGTTCACCGATCGATTCGCGAGTGTCCGGACCTTGGGCGGCACACCGGTGCGCGCCGCCATAGCTATGGACCGCATCGGAATGCCCTCCACGGTGCATCTCGTGAGCGTCGACGACACGGTGCGGCGCCTGATGCCGCCGACGGTCGAGATCATCTCCAGTGCCGATCACGATTCGTTCGACCCTCACGTGATCGTGCAGTTCCCTGCCGGAGCCACAGTCCGCGTCGGCTCTCACGACTTCGTCACCCCTCATCCGAACCGGGTGATCCTCTCGAACGATCTGCCGAACCAGCTGATGGTCATCAGTGAAGAGCTGGGAGACGCCGTCGAAAAAGCCCGCGTCATCATGGTGTCGGGATTCAATTCGATGCGAAACGTCGAGCTTCTCGAGAGGCGTCTCTCGGACGTCACTCGACATCTCGCCCGCCGCAACCCCTCGGCGATCGCATGGTACGAGCACAGCGGATTCCACGTGTCCGGCTTCTCGGATCGGGTCCGGATGGCACTGGGCCAGACGGTCGACATCTGGAGCTGCAACGAGGATGAGCTCGCGGTGCACCTCGGGCATCGGATCGACCTGCTCGACCCGAAAGCGGTGGTCGAGGCCGTTCGTCGACTGCACGCCGATGTCGGATCGACGACGGTCGTCGTGCACTCCCGGCACTGGGCACTGGCTGTCGGCGGGGATTCCGCTGTGCAGCTCGCGGCCCTCGACGGCGGGATCACAAGCGCGAGCGCGCGCTACGCCTTCGGCGACCACGTCGACCGTTCCCGTCTCGACGCTCTCGCTCAGTGGCCCCGGCAGCCTGACGCTGTCCGATTCGTCGAGGAGCTGGCCTCGATCGCGGGACCCCACATCTCGGCCAGGCCGGCTTTCCTCATCCCGGTCGATTCACCGACCACGATCGGCCTCGGCGACACCTTCGTCGGCGGGGCTCTCGCGGCCCTGCGGGAACTGAGGTCGGGAGAAGCGTGAATCGGTGAGCGGGCGTTGGAAACGCCACCGAGCCCGCTCAGACGCGGCGGCTGGCGCTCACGCTCGATGCGCCATACTGGACCGGTTCACGAAATGTGAACGTACACATCGTCAATGAAGCCGGGTTCGACATCATCATGGAACCACCGAAGGGCAGAGCTCCCAACATCCGGGACGTCGCTCGCCTCGCCGGAGTGTCGTACCAGACGGTGTCTCGAGTGCTCAACAACTCCGAGAACATCAAGCCGAGCACCAAAGAGCGCGTTCTCGAGATCATCGGTGAGATCGGGTACCGCCCCAATCAGGCCGCGCGGGCCCTCGTCACGAGCAAGTCGAGGACTCTCGGGGTGCTCACCGCACAGACCGCGCACTACGGCCCGAACACGAGCCTGCGCGCCATCGAGGATGCCGCGCGTGAGGCCGGATACCTCGTGAGCACGATGAGTCTCGCGACGAGCGACTACGCCTCGATCACCGGCGGCCTCGAGCACCTCATGGCGCAAGCCATCGAGGGGCTCGTCGTCATCGCCCCGCAGGTGCGGGTGTTCGACGCGTTCAAAGCACTCGAGCTCACGATCCCGCTCGTCACCCTCGACTCGACGGGGCGCGACGCCCCGCGCAGCCTCTCCGTCGACCAGATCGCGGGCGCACGTCTCGTCACGCGGCACCTCATCGATCTCGGGCACGCCGACATCCTGCACCTCGCCGGACCCCAGGACTGGATCGAGGCCGAAGCGCGGATGCGCGGCTTCCTCGACGAGATCGACCGTGCCGATTTGCGGCTCTTCCCTCCCATCCTCGGCGACTGGACAGCCGACTTCGGATATCACGTGGGGGAGGAGGTCGTGCAGTTCCGTGACTTCACGGCCGTGTTCGCCGCGAACGATCAGATGGCTCTCGGTCTCATGCACGCGTTCCGTGATGCGGGGCTCGACGTGCCGGGAGATGTGAGCGTGGTCGGCTTCGACGACATCCCCGAGGCGCGGCACTTCTGGCCGACCCTCACGACGGTCCGACAGGATTTCGCCGAGCTGGGTCGCCGCTCCGTCGCCCTCCTCGTCGGCGAGATCGAGGGGGAGACCGGGCTCAACCACGATCAGATCCTGCCCGAGCTCGTGGTGCGGGAGTCGTCGGCCGCACCTCCGCCCCGCATCGACAAGTGGGCGCCCCGGCGGTAGGCTCGGGGCAAATGTGAGCGCTCACATTCCGAAGCGCCGCACCACTGAACCCCACCAGTGAACCCCATCCCCAGACGAAGGAGTCGCCCGTGAGCACTGCGCCACCGGTCCATTCGCCCGACGATCAGTTCGTGATCGGCATCGACTACGGCACCCTCTCGGGCCGCGCGCTCGTCGTGCGGGTATCCGACGGTGCCGAGCTCGGTTCGGCCACCCACGAGTACAGCCACGCGGTCATGGACACGACCCTCGCGGCGACGGGCGCACCGTTGCCGCCCGAGTGGGCTCTGCAGGTGCCGTCGGACTACGTCGACGTGCTCAAGACCGCGGTCCCCGCCGCGATCCGGGCGACGGGCATCGACCCCGCGAAAGTCATCGGCGTCGGCACCGACTTCACCGCGAGCACCCCGCTGCCCGTGCTGAGCGACGGAACACCCCTCAACGAGCTCCCCGAGTTCGCCGACCGCCCGCACGCCTACGTCAAACTGTGGAAGCACCACGCCGCCGGGGGCCAGGCCGACCGCATCAACGCCCTCGCCGCCGACCGCGACGAGTCGTGGCTGCCCCGCTACGGCGGGCTCATCTCGAGCGAGTGGGAGTTCGCGAAAGGGCTCCAGCTTCTCGAAGAAGACCCCGAGCTCTACGAGCGCATGGACCACTGGGTCGAAGCGGCCGACTGGATCGTCTGGCAGCTCACCGGCACCTACGTGCGCAACGCGTGCACCGCGGGCTACAAGGGCATCCTGCAAGACGGCGCCTACCCGAGCCGCGACTTCCTCGCGGCGCTCAACCCCGACTTCGCCGGGTTCGCCGACGACAAGGTCGCGCACGAGATCGGTCGTCTCGGGGATGCCGCTGGCACCCTCTCCGCGCAGGCCGCCGAGTGGACCGGCCTCCCCGAGGGCATCGCCGTCGCGGTCGGCAACGTCGACGCTCACGTGACGGCCCCGGCCGCGGGGGCCGTCGAGCCCGGCCAGATGCTCGCGATCATGGGCACCTCGACGTGCCACGTCATGAACTCCGACCAGCTGCGCGACGTCCCCGGAATGTGCGGCGTGGTCGACGGCGGAATCGTCGACGGGCTCTACGGCTACGAGGCGGGCCAGTCGGGTGTCGGCGACATCTTCGCGTGGTTCGTCAAGAACCAGGTGCCCGAGCGCTACACCGCGGCCGCGGCCGAAGCGGGCCTGAGCATCCACGAGCACCTCACCGAACTCGTGCGCGACCAGCCCGTCGGCGGCCACGGACTCGTCGCACTCGACTGGCACAGCGGCAACCGCTCCGTTCTCGTCGACCACCAGTTGAGCGGCACCGTCGTGGGCATGACGCTCACGACGCGCCCCGAAGAGGTCTACCGAGCGCTCTTCGAGGCGACGGCCTTCGGCACGAGGGTCATCGTCGAGGCATTCGCCGAGAGTGGTGTCCCCGTGACCGAGTTCATCGTCGCGGGCGGGCTGCTGCGCAACAGCTTCCTCATGCAGACCTACAGCGACATTCTGCGCATGCCGATCTCGATCATCGCGAGCGACCAGGGACCCGCGCTCGGGTCGGCGATCCACGCGGCCGTCGCCGCCGGGGCCTACCCCGACGTGCGTGCCGCTGGCGAGGTCATGGGCAAGGTCGACCGAGCCGTCTACACGCCCGACGAGGCGAGAGCGGATGCCTACGACCTCCTGTTCGACGAGTACGCCCTGCTCCACGACTACTTCGGTCGCGGCAGCAACGACGTCATGCACAGGCTCAAGGCCATGAAGCGGGATGCCTACGGCACCCCGAAAGACGAGAGCGGTGTCAGCGACGCCGCCGAAAGGGAGGCAGACGTATGACATTCAGCCCAGACATCCAGATCGCCATCCAGAAGGTCCGCGACGACGTCTCGAAACTGCACGAGCAGCTCACGCGCTACAACCTCGTGATCTGGACGGGTGGCAACATCTCCGGGCGCGTGCCCGGCGCCGACCTCTTCGTGATCAAGCCGAGCGGTGTGGAGTACGACGACCTCGCGCCGTCGAACATGATCCTCTGCCACCTCGACGGCACCGTCGTCGAGGGCTCGGAGGGAAGCGAGCGCAGCCCCTCGAGCGACACGGCGGCTCACGCCTACGTCTACCGCAACATGCCCGAGGTCGGGGGAGTCGTGCACACGCACTCGACCTATGCCACGGCGTGGGCGGCGCGCGGTGAAGCCGTGCCGTGTGTGATCACGGGCCAGGCCGACGAGTTCGGCGGCGAGATCCCGGTCGGGCCGTTCGCGATCATCGGCGACGAATCGATCGGCGAAGGCATCGTCGAGACCCTCACGGGCCACCGCTCGAGGGCCGTGCTCATGCAGAACCACGGTGTGTTCACGATCGGCTCGAACCCGCGCGACGCCGTCAAGGCCGCCGTGATGGCGGAGGATGTCGCGCGCACCGTGCACATCGCCAAGCAGCTCGGCGACACCATCCCCATCCCGCAGGACAAGATCGATTCCCTCTTCGATCGCTATCAGAACGTCTATGGACAGAAGGCGACATCATGACCCGCAGCATCATCCCCGAGCTCTCCGACTACGAGGTCTGGTTCGTCACCGGCAGCCAGAACCTCTACGGAGACGAGACGCTCAAGCAAGTGGCCGAGCAGTCGCAGGAGATCGCGACTGCCCTCCAGAACGCGACGGGCATCCCGGTCACGGTCACGTGGAAGCCCGTGCTCAAGGACTCCGACTCGATCAAGAGGCTCGCTCTCGACGCCAACGCCGACGACCGGGTCATCGGTGTGATCGCGTGGATGCACACGTTCAGCCCAGCCAAGATGTGGATCACGGGTCTCGACCTGCTGCGCAAGCCGCTGTTGCACCTCCACACCCAGGCGAACGTCGAACTCCCCTGGTCGGAGATCGACATGGACTTCATGAACCTCAACCAGGCCGCCCACGGCGACCGGGAGTTCGGATACATCCAGACCCGCCTCGGTGTCGCCCGCAAGACCGTCGTCGGTCACGTGTCGAACCCCGCCGTGGTCGCGCAGGTCGGCACCTGGAGCCGCGCCGCCGCAGGGTGGGCCGCGACCCACGAGCTCAAGCTCGCGCGCTTCGGCGACAACATGCGCTTCGTCGCCGTGACCGAGGGTGACAAGACCGAGGCCGAACTGCAGTTCGGCGTGCAGGTCAACACCTGGGGTGTCAACGATCTCGTCGCGGCGGTCGACGCGGCGAGCGAGACGGATGTCGACGCTCTCGTCGCCGAATACGAGGAGCTCTACGACGTCGTTCCCGAGCTGCGCTCCGGAGGCGACCGCCACGAGTCGCTGCGCTACGGCGCACGCATCGAGCTCGGCCTGCGCTCGTTCCTCGAGGCCGGCGGGTTCAGCGCGTTCACGACGAGTTTCGAAGACCTCGGTGGGCTCCGCCAGCTTCCCGGGCTCGCCGTTCAGCGCCTCATGGCCGACGGCTACGGCTTCGGCGCGGAGGGCGACTGGAAGACGGCCGTGCTCGTGCGTGCCGCGAAGGTCATGGGCTCGGGTCTCGCCGGTGGCGCCTCGCTCATGGAGGACTACACCTACGACATGACTGCGGGCGAGGAGCTCATCCTCGGTGCCCACATGCTCGAGGTCTGCCCGTCGCTCACCACCTCGAAGCCCCGCCTCGAGATCCACCCGCTCGGCATCGGCGGGCGCGAAGACCCCGTTCGCCTCGTCTTCGACACGGATGCCGGCCCCGCCGTCGTCGTGGCCCTCTCCGACATGCGCGACAGGTTCCGTCTCGTCGCGAACGTCGTCGAGGTCGTCGACCTCCCGCACCCGCTGCCCAAGCTCCCGGTCGCCCGGGCGCTGTGGAAGCCCGAGCCCGACTTCGCGACGAGCGCGGCAGCCTGGCTCACCGCGGGGGCCGCGCACCACACCGTCATGAGCACGGCCGTGGGCATCGAGGTCTTCGAGGACTTCGCCGAGATCGCGCGCAACGAACTCGTCGTCATCGACTCGTCGACGACGCTGCGCTCGTTCGCGCGCGAGCTCAAGTGGAACCAGGCGTACTACCGCCTCGCCCGGGGGCTCTAGAGCGCGCGTGGCGGCCACGATCACGGACGTCGCGAAGCTCGCGGGGGTGTCGCACCAGACGGTCTCTCGCGTGCTCAACGACGGAGTGAACGTGCGGCCGGCCACGCGCGAGCGCGTCGAGCGCGCCATCAGCGAGCTGCGCTATCGCCCGAGCGCGGCGGCGCGCGCACTCGCGACACGCAAGACCCGCACGATCGGCCTCATCATGACGGGCGGGCCTCTCTTCGGACCGAGCAGCACCATGCTCGCGTTCGACGAGAGTGCCCGCCTCGCCGGCTACCACGTGTCGATCGCGACGATGTCGACGATCGACAGGCAGTCGATGATCGACGCCGTCGACTTCCTGCTCGCGCAAGAGGTCGAGGCGCTCGTTCTCGTCGTCGCCGACGAGGTCGTCTTCGACGCGATCGCGGGGCTCGACATCTCGGTGCCGCTCGTGACGGCCGAGAGCAGCCATCGGTCGGGCTTCCACAGCGTCGCGATCGACCAGTACTCGGGCGCGAGAGCGGCGACCGCCCATCTGCTCGACCTCGGCCACGACCGCGTCGTGCACGTGGCGGGCCCCCGGTGGTCCGTCGACGCCGCGGAGCGGGAACGCGGATGGCGCGACGAGATGGTCTCCCGCGCACTGCCGACGCGCTCACCCATCGTCGGGGACTGGAGCCCCGCGAGCGGGTTCGCGATCGGGCAGGAGCTCGTGGCGACAGACGCCCTCGCCGCCGGGGGCAGGCCCTCGGCGATCTTCTGTGCCAACGACCAGATGACGGTCGGGCTCATCAGGGCGCTCTCGGACGCGGGGGTGCAGATACCCCGGGATGTGAGCATCGTCGGGTTCGACGACATCCCCGAGTCGAGATTCCTGCGCCCCGCCCTCACGACGGTTCGGCAGGACTTCACCGACCTCGGGTCGCGTCTCATGGCCGCGGTCCTCGCCGCGCTCGAGGGGGATCAGGCGCCGCCCCCGAGCGATTCTGCAACGCGACTCATCGTGCGCGGGTCGACGGCCGCCCCTCGCCGGGCCGATGCGCGAACCCCGTTATCGAACCGTGAATCACGGAGTTGACAGGCGCGATCGTTTTAGGGCTAGCATGAGGTCGTCCATGTGACCGTTCACATTGGCTCGCAGCACCCGCACCAGCACCCCGCACCTGTACCGCATGACGAAGAGGTCAAGCATGAACACCCATTCCCTCGGCCCCGTGTCGCGCGACATCGTCGCGTCGGGCGGAGCTCTCCCCCTCCGGTCCTCCTCCGTGCGCCCGGCCCGAGCCGCGCACTCTGCGCTCGCGCTCACTCCGAGCGCCCGCTGACACCTCCCCCACCACTCCGGTCGGCCGCACTCGGTGCCGTCGATCGGTCCCCTCTCTCTTGAGACCACGAGAAACAACGAAAGGAACACAGTGAAGAAGAAGCAACTCCTCACCGGCATCGCCGCCGCGGGAATTCTCACCATGACGCTCGCCGGATGCAGCGGCGACCGCACCGGAGGCGGGGGTGGCGAGGGCGCAAGCGCCGAAGACATCACCGTCGGAGTCGCCATGCCGACGCAGCAGTCGGAGCGGTGGATCGCCGACGGCGACAACGTCGAGGCCGCACTCGAAGAGCTCGGCTACTCGGTCGACCTCCAGTTCGCCAACGACGACATCCCCACCCAGGTCTCTCAGATCGAGAACATGATCTCGACCGGCGTCGGAGCACTCATCGTCGCCTCGATCGACGGCACGACCCTCACGAGCGTTCTCCAGCAGGCGGCAGACCAGGGCATCCCGGTCATCGCCTACGACCGTCTCATCAACGGAACCGAGAACGTCGACTACTACACGACCTTCGACAACTACGAGGTCGGCGTGCAGCAGGCCACGTCGCTCCTCACGGGTCTCGGTGTTCTCGACGAGAACGGCGAAGAGACCGGTGAAGAGGGTCCCTTCAACGTCGAGCTGTTCGCCGGTAGCCCCGACGACAACAACGCCAACTTCTTCTGGGATGGCGCTATCGACACCCTCCAGCCCTACCTCGACTCCGAGGTGCTCAACGTGCCCAGTGGCCAGTTGAACTTCGAGCAGGCCGCGATCCTCCGCTGGTTGCCCGAGACCGCGCAGGAGCGCATGGAGAACATCCTCACGATCATCGGTGACGAGCAGATCGACGGAGTGTTGTCGCCTTACGACGGCCTCTCGATCGGCATCATCTCCGCTCTCACGAGCGGTGGATACTCGGCGAGCGACCTGCCCATCATCACGGGTCAAGACGCCGAGGTCGGCTCGGTCCGCTCCATCATCGCGGGCGAGCAGTACTCGACGATCTTCAAGGACACGCGTCTGCTCGGTGAGCAGGCCGTCGCCATGGTCGACGCCGTGCTCAACGACGAAGAGCCCGAGGTCAACGACACCGAGACGTACGACAACGGTGAGAAGGTCGTTCCGTCCTTCCTCCTCGAGTCGGAGATCGTGACCGTCGACAACTACGAAGAGGTTCTCATCGGCGCGGACTACTACACCGCCGAAGACCTGGAGTAATCGAGGTCGAGGCCCGACGCGCACACCGCGCGTCGGGCCTCTTCCCCGTCGTCACCCCACCACCCGAACGACCCGACAAGGCAAAGCGAGTAACGAATGACCGAGAGCATTCTCGAGATGCGCGACATCACCAAGACGTTTCCCGGCGTCAAGGCGCTGCAGAACGTCACCCTCGAGGTGGCGGCGGGTGAGGTGCACGCGATCTGCGGCGAGAACGGCGCAGGCAAGTCCACCCTCATGAAGGTGCTCTCGGGCGTCTACCCCTACGGCAGCTACGAGGGCGAGATCGTCTTCGAGGGCAAGACCGTGGAGTTCAAGGACATCCGCGACAGCGAAGACAGTGGCGTCGTCATCATCCACCAGGAGCTCGCACTGAGCCCGTTCCTCTCGATCGCCGAGAACATCTTCCTCGGCAACGAGCAGAGCAAGAACGGGTTCATCGACTGGACCAAGACGAATGCCGAGGCGGCCAAGCTGCTCGCGCGCGTCGGTCTCAAAGACAACCCCGTCACCCCCGTGAGCGAGATCGGTGTCGGAAAGCAGCAGCTCGTCGAGATCGCGAAAGCGCTCTCGAAGAAGGTCAAGCTCCTCATCCTCGACGAGCCGACCGCCGCGCTCAACGACGAAGACTCCGCCCACCTCCTCGGACTGATCGCCGGCCTCAAAGACGAGGGCATCACGTCGATCATCATCAGCCACAAGCTCAACGAGATCAAGGCGATCGCCGACAAGGTCACCATCATCCGTGACGGTCGCACGATCGAGACCCTCGACCTCGCGAAAGACGAGATCTCGGAGAACCGCATCATCAAGGGCATGGTCGGTCGTGACCTCGAGCACCGCTACCCCGACCGCACCCCGAGTGTCGGCGACGAGGTCATGCGCATCGAGGACTGGACCGTGCACCACCCGACCGAGTCCAATCGTGTCGTCATCCACGGCGCCAACCTCACGGTGCGCGCCGGCGAGGTCGTCGGCATCGCGGGACTCATGGGCGCCGGGCGCACCGAGCTCGCGATGAGCGTCTTCGGGCGCTCCTACGGCACGGGAGTGAGCGGACGCCTCTTCATGCACGGCAAAGAGGTGCAGGCGCGCACGGTCTCCGAAGCGATCAAGAACGGCATCGCCTACGCGACCGAGGATCGCAAGAAGTACGGTCTCAACCTCATCGACGACATCAAGCGCAACGTCTCGGGCGCAGCTCTCGACAAGTTGGCCAAGTACGGCTGGGTCGACGGCGACCGCGAATACACGATCGCCGAGGACTACCGCAAGAGCATGAACATCAAGGCGCCCTCGGTCGTCTCGGTCACGGGCAAGCTGTCCGGCGGCAACCAGCAGAAGGTCGTTCTGTCGAAGTGGATGTTCTCTGACCCCGACGTTCTCATCCTCGACGAGCCGACGCGCGGCATCGACGTCGGTGCCAAGTACGAGATCTACACGATCATCAACCAGCTCGCCGCAGCGGGCAAGGCGATCATCGTCATCTCCTCCGAGCTACCCGAACTCCTCGGCATCTGCGACCGCATCTACGCGCTCTCGGAAGGCCACATCACCGGTGAGGTTCCCATCGAGAACGCCACCCCCGAACTCCTCATGCAATTCATGACTCAAGAAAAGGAAAGCTGACTATGGCGGTCATCAAAGACTCGATCGACTTCCTGGCCTCTCGGCTGCGACAGATCGGAATCTTCCTCGCGCTCATCGCGATCGTGGTGCTGTTCCAGATCCTCACCAACGGTGCCCTGCTCACCGCGGGCAACGTCTCGAACATCATCGTTCAGAACAGCTACATCCTGATCCTCGCGATCGGCATGGTCATGGTCATCATCGCGGGCCACATCGACCTCTCGGTCGGATCGGTCGCGGCGTTCGTCGGTGCCATGTCTGGCGTCATGATCACCTCGTGGGGGTTCGAGTGGTGGATCGCGATCATCGCGTCGCTCCTCATCGGCGCGATCGTCGGCGCGTGGCAGGGCTTCTGGGTCGCCTTCGTCGGCATCCCCGCCTTCATCGTGACCCTCGCGGGCATGCTCATCTTCCGCGGTCTCACGCAGATCGTGCTCGGTAACCGGCAGATCACGCCGTTCCCGAACGAGTACCGTCAGCTCGGCGGAGGCTTCGTGTTCCCCGGCCTGTTCCCGGCCGCGACGTCGCCGGCGGAGTGGATCACGGTCGGACTGGGTGCGCTCGCCCTGGTGTTCTTCCTCGTCCAGCAGTTCCGTGGTCGCCTCACGCGCGTCAAGGCGGGACTCGAGACCGAGCCCAACGCGTGGTTCATCACCAAGCTCGTCTTCATCTCGGCGCTCATCATCGGCATCACGTACCTCCTGGGTGTGGCCCCCGGTTCACGCGGAACGCCGATCGTGCTCGTCGTGCTCGCCGTGCTCATCCTCGTCTACACGACGGTCATGAACCGCAGCGTCTTCGGTCGCCACGTCTACGCCCGTGGAGGAAACCTCCACGCCGCGCAGCTCTCGGGCATCAAGACGAAGTGGGTCGACTTCTACCTCTTCGTCAACATGGGCACCCTCGCCGCTCTCGCCGGTCTCGTGTTCACGGGTCGACTGAACTCCGCGGGACCCGGCGCCGGAAACCTCTTCGAGCTCGACGCGATCGCGGCATCCTTCATCGGTGGAGCCGCCGTCACCGGCGGAATCGGAACGGTCATCGGCGCCATCACCGGTGGTCTCATTATGGGTGTGCTCAACAACGGCATGTCGCTCCTCGGTGTCAACACCGACTACCAGCAGTTCATCAAGGGTCTCGTGCTCCTGCTCGCGGTCGCATTCGACGTCTTCAACAAGCGTCGCGCCGCGAACTCGCGCAAATAGCCCCTCCCCAGTACGTCGTTTCCGCGAGGGTGTGCCGGTTCCGGCGCACCCTCGCGGATTTTGCGTACAGTGGGCGTGCCTGTCACGCCGCATCGCGTGGCCGTCGCCCGTCGTCGTCTGGAGAGCACCGTGGCCCTGTTCGATCTGCCCCTCGCCGAGCTGCGGGACTACCGCCCCGTCATCGCGGAGCCGGAGAACCTCGACGCCTTCTGGGCCGACACCCTCGCTGAGGCTCGCGGTTTCGACCTCGACGCGGTCTTCGAGAGGGTCGAGAGCGGCGTCACCCTCGTCGACACGTACGACGTGACCTTCTCGGGGTTCGGGGGCCACAGGATCAAGGGCTGGTTGCACGTGCCCGCGGGAACCGTCGGTCCGTTGCCGGTCGTCGTCGAATTCCTCGGATACAGCGGTGGCCGCGGGCTCGCCCACGAGCGCATGTCGTTCGCCCTCTCCGGCTATGCCCACCTCGTCATGGACACCCGCGGTCAGGGCTGGGGGTGGACGACGGGTCACACCCCCGACCCGACCGCCGACGCCGGGCTGGGCGGCATCCCCGGGGTGATGACGCGCGGCATCCTCGACGAGAGCACCTACTACTACCGCAGGCTCTACACCGATGCCGTGCGGGCGATCGACGCCGCTCGGGCGTCGTCGCTCGTCGACCCGTCGCGCGTCGTCGTCGCGGGCACGAGTCAGGGTGGCGGTCTCGCCATCGCGGCGGCGGCCCTCGGTGACGACGTCGCGGGTGCCCTCGTGGATGTCCCGTTCCTCTGCCATTTCGAACGAGCGGTGACCCTCACCGACTCGAACCCCTACAACGAGGTCGTGCAGTATCTGCGGCGCCATCGCGATCACGTGGAACGCGTCTACCGCACCCTCAGTTATGTCGACGGGGCCGCTCTCGCCTCGCGGGCGACCGCCCCCACACTCTTCTCGGTCGCTCTCATGGACCAGACCTGCGCGCCCTCGACGGTCTTCGCGGCCTACAACCGCTGGGCCGGGGCGAAGAGCATCGACGTCTATCCCTTCAACGACCACGAGGGCGGGCAGGAGTTCCACCACCTCGCCAAGACGAGATGGTTGGCGGCGCTCTTCTCGCGCACCGAATGACGTCGACCGCGAAGGCCCTCGAGGTCGTCGTCGCACCCGACTCGTTCAAGGGCACCGCGACGGCGGCCGAGGCCGCAAGCGCGTTCGCGTCGGGGTGGCGGTCGGCGCGGCCGCACGACTCCCTCGTGCTCGCGCCCATGGCCGACGGGGGTGAGGGCACCATCGACACCCTCGCCGCGGCGGTGCCGAGGGGGCGGATGCACGCGGTCACGGTCGACGGACCGGTCGACGGTCCCGTAGACCCCGCACCCGGCCGCCCCCTCGAGGCGCGGTGGCTCGAACTCCCCGGAGACACACACGAGGGTGGCGGCGGTGCCGGCTCGATCGCGGTCGTCGAACTCGCCGAGTCGAGCGGCATCACCCTGCTCCCCGAGCTCGCCCCCCTCGACGCGCACACGCGCGGGTTCGGGCAGGTCATCCGCGCGGCACTCGACTCGGGTGCGCATCGCGTGCTTCTCGCGATCGGCGGCAGCGCGAGCACCGACGGGGGTGCGGGGATGCTCTCCGCCCTCGGTGCTCGATTGACGCGAGACGACGGGCTGCCGATCGCGCCGGGTGGTCGCGGTCTGGCGGATCTCGCGAGCGTCGACATCCGCGATCTCGTGCCCCCGCCAGCCGGGGGCGCGGCCATCCTCGGGGATGTGACCAACCCTCTCCTCGGTGTCCACGGCGCCGCCGCGGTGTTCGGGCCGCAGAAGGGGGCGGATGCGCGCGACATCGCGCACCTCGACGCGGGCCTCGCTCGGCTCGCGGGCCATCTCGGTTTTGCCGACCCGTCGACTCCGGGGGCGGGCGCCGCGGGCGGCACGGGGTTCGGCTTGATCGCGTGGGGAGCGACGATGACTCCCGGTGCGCGGGCGGTCGCCGACGCGATCGGGCTCGCGGGCGCCATCCGATCGGCCGACGTCGTCGTTACGGGGGAGGGGCGCTTCGATGGCCAGAGCGCCGACGGCAAGGTGCCGTCTCTCGTCGCCGAGCTCGCCCGTGCGGAGGGGGCGCGCATCCTCCTCGTCGCGGGGAGCATCGACGCCGACGCGTCGGGGTTCGACGGTGCCGTGTCGCTCGCCGAGCTCGCCGGGTCGGGGCCCGCGGCGATGGGTCACACCCTCGAGTGGATCCGCGCCGCGGGTCGAACGCTCGCCCTCCGCAGCGCCCTCGCCTAGGTGCTCTTCGGTTTCCGACTCGCGAAGCGCTGCTGCAGGAGCACGGCGACGACGATGATGAGACCTCTCGCGATCGCTTGGACCGAGGTGTCGAGGTTGTTCTGGGTGAAGATGTTGGTGAGGATCGAGAAGATCAGCACCCCGAGCACGGTTCCGACGATCGTGCCGCGCCCTCCCGCGAGCAGCGTCCCGCCGACGACGACCGCAGCGATCGCATCGAGCTCGTAGAGCGTTCCGTGCGTCGAGGTTCCCGACATCGTGCGCCCGAGCATCATGACGGCGGCGATGCCCGCGGTCGTCCCGGCGAGCATGTAGAGGTACACGGTGTGGCGCTCGACCTTGATGCCCGCGAGGCGAGCCGCTTCGCGGTTGCCCCCGATGGCGACGGTGCGGCGACCGAAGGTCGTGCGGTTCAGCAGAAACCACCCGCCCGCCGCGACGACGGCGAAGAGCCAGATGAGCACGGGGATGCCGAGGAGGTCGCCGCGCGTGAAGGCGAGGAAGTCGGTGTTGTTCACGATGAGGGTCCGGCGGTCGGAGACGAGTTCTGCGAGACCGCGGGCACCCACGAGCATCGCGAGAGTCGCGATGAACGCGACGACTTTGCCGTAGGCGATCACGATTCCGTTGATGAACCCCGCCGAGGCCCCGACACCGAGGGCGACGACGACCATGAGCAGCCACGTCGACTGGGTCGCCGCGAGTTGCACGGCCGCGAGGGTCGTCACGACGCTCGCGAGTCCCATGACCGAGCCGACCGAGAGGTCGATTCCGCCCGCCGTGATCACGAAGGTCATCCCCACGCTGATGACGCCGATGATCGAGGCGTAGCGCACGACCGTGAGCATGTTGTCGACGGAGAGGAAGCGGTCGCCCGCGGTCACCGTTCCGACGACCACGAGGAGCGCGAGGGCGATGACGAGCCCGAGGTTGCGCCCCACCGAACCCGACAGGAGTTTCTTGGCTGCGCCCGGGTTCTCGCTTCGCGGCGACGCCGGGGTCGGGTCGGACGGGGTCGTGGCTGTCGTGCGCTGTTCGCTCACGCTGCGGTTCCTCTCATGATGGTGTCGAGCACGCCGTGCTCGTCGATGTCTGTCGTCGCCGTCGTGGCCAACACGTCACCCTCGGCGATGATGAGCACGCGGTCGGCGAGGCCGAGCACCTCTTCGATCTCGCTCGAGACCACGACGATGGCGGTGCCCGCGTCGGCGAGGCGGCGGATGAGGGCGTAGATCTCCGCGCGTGCGCCGACGTCAACTCCGCGCGTCGGTTCGTCGAGCAGGAGCACCTTGGTTCCGTGCACGAGCCAGCGGGCGAGCAGGATCTTCTGCTGGTTTCCGCCGGAGAGTGTGCGGGCGGGGCGGTCGGGGTCGGCGGGGCGCAGTTCGAGGGCCTCGAGCTTCTCGCGCGCCGCCGCGCGCTCCGCGTTCTCGTCGAGTGTGCCCGCGCGAGCGAAGCGTGAGAACGTCGAGAGGGTCACGTTGCGGTAGACGGGCTCGTCGAGGATGAGTCCCTGACTCTTGCGCTCCTCGGGAGACAGCCCGATGCCCGCGGCGACCGCTCGGGGCACCGAGCCGGCCGAGACGACGGATCCGTCGACCGTCACGGTGCCGCTGCTGGCTTTGCGCGCGCCGTAGATCGTCTCGAGGATCTCCGACCTCCCCGACCCGACGAGCCCGGCGAGGCCCACGACCTCGCCCGCGCGCACGTGGAAACTGACGTCCGAGAACAGACCGTCGACCGCGAGGGAGTCGACGTCGAGAAGCACGGGGGCGGATGCCGCGACCGGCGTGCCCGCAGGGAACACGTTGCTGACCTCCCGCCCGGTCATGAGCTTGATGAGGTCGGGGGTGGGGGTCTGCGACGCGCTCAGGCCCGTCGCCATGCTGCGACCGTCTTTGATGACCGTGATGCGGTCGCCGATGCGTCGGATCTCTTCGAGGCGGTGCGAGATGTAGACCACGGCGACCCCTTGCGACGTGAGCTCGTCGATGACCCTGAAGAGGTTGCCGACCTCGGCCGAGTCGAGCACGGCACTCGGTTCGTCCATGATGATGAGTTTCGCGTCGCGGGAGAGGGCCCTCGCCATGCTCACGATCTGCTTGTTGGCCGCCGAGAGGGTGCCGACTTCGGTCGACGGCGAGATGCCGCCGTGGCCGAGCCGGTCCATGAGTGCTCTCGCCAGACGATTGGCGTGACCGACCCTCAAGACCCCCGCGGTCGAGTGCTCGTGGCCGAGGAAGATGTTCTCGGCGACGGAGAGTCCGTCGACGACGTCCAACTCCTGGTACATCGTCGCGATGCCGAGGTCGAGGGCCGCGTCGGGGTCGGTTATGGAGACCGCGCCACCCTGCCACGAGATCTCGCCGGCATCGGGCTGGTGCACCCCTGAGAGTGTCTTGATGAGGGTGGATTTTCCCGCACCGTTCTGGCCGAGAACGCAGTGCACTTCGCCCGCCCGCACGCTCAGGTCGACGCCGTCGAGAGCCTGAACTCCCGCGAATGCCTTTCGGATGCCGCGCACGTCGAGTAATGACTTCTCATGGTCGCCTTCGATCATGGCGGAAACATAACACACCGCAACCCGCGCCCGACAGGGCCTCGAGCGGATGTGATCCGCGCCCGATGGCGTCGCGTGTGCGTGGGAATGCTGGCGCTGCCGGGCGTCACGAGTGATTCGGGCTTATGACGAATGACAAACAGAAGCTGTTCACAAGCTGTGTCATTCTGCTACGGTGAGCCTCGTCAGCGTTGACAAGAAAGAGGCTCCATTCGGCACGGCTCACCGTGTTCTTCTCCTCGCTGGCGTGAAAGTCCGATCACGTTACCTAGGGAGAAATCACATGCTCGCTGTCCACACGATGAGGCGCAGACTCCTGGTCGCCGCCGGCGCATCGCTCGCCGTCGTCGGTCTCGTCGCCGGCTGCACGCCCGGAGACACCACGGGAGACGACGCTCAACCCGACAACGCGACGGTCGAGGGCAACGAGGAGTCGGGCGACACCGTCGTCATCGGGTTCTCCGGCCCTGCCGCCGACCACGGCTGGCTCGGTGCCATCAACTCCGCCGCGCTCGCCGAAGCGGAGAAGTACGACGACATCGACTTGAGGGTCGCCGAGGGCACCAACGACGCCAACCTCCAGATCAGCCAGGTCGAGGGGTTCATCAACGACGGGGTCGACGCGATCGTGTTGCTGCCGACGGACGGTGCCGCGCTCACGGGTGTCGCGACCCAGGCCATGGAGGCGGGCATCCCCGTCATCAACGTCGACCGCGAGTTCTCGAGCACTTTCGCCGCGCGCACGACGATCCTCGGCGACAACTACGGCATGGGAGTGAGTGCCGGTACGTACATCTGCGAGGAGCTCGGCGACGACTCGGATGCCGTCATCGCCGAGATCGCGGGCATCGATTCGCTACCGCTCACGCAAGACCGCAGTCAGGGCTTCGAGGACGCCCTGGGGGACTGCGGCCTCGAGGTCAGCAACCGTGTCGCAGCGGACTTCACCGTGCAGGGGGGAGAAGCGGCGACATCGCAGCTGCTCTCGGCGGCTCCCGAGATCGACGCCATCTGGAACCATGACGACGACCAGGGCATCGGAGTGCTCGCGGCGATCGACGCCGCGGGTCGCGACGAGTTCTTCATGGTCGGCGGCGCGGGTTCGGCCAACGCCATGCGCGAGATCGAGTCGGGCGACAGCGTGCTGCAGGCGACGGTCATCTACCCGTCCACGCAAGCGGCCGACGGAATCAGGCTCGCGCGCCTCATCGCGCAAGACAAGGCGATGAGTGACCTCGTCGAGATCGAGGTTCCGAGCCGCATCGTGCTCAACGCCCCGGTCGTCACGGGCGACAACGTCGACGAATATCTGCCGACCGCGTTCGAGTCCTGACCCGCGTGAGAGAGGGTGCGTCGCGCACGGGAGCGACGCACCCTCTCCCTCGCCTGCCCGCGCCATCCCCGACACCCGCGACGACTCCTGCACCTGCGACGAGAGAGTGAAACGACGATGACTGCACGCCCCCTCCGCATCGCGATGATCGGACACGGATTCATGGGGGCCGCCCACTCGCAGGGCTGGCGCACCGCTCCCCGGTTCTTCGACCTCCCCGCCGTGTGCGACATGGCGCTCGTCGTCGGCAGGGACGGCGAGTCGGCGGCGCGAGCAGCAGAGGGTCTCGGGTGGGCGCGGAGTTCGACCGACTGGAGGGCCGCGGTCGAGCGTGACGACATCGATGTCGTCGACATCGTGACCCCGGGCTCGTCGCACGCCGAGATCGCGATCGCGGCCCTCGACGCCGGCAAACACGTGCTGTGTGAGAAGCCTCTCGCCAACACCGTGGACGAGGCGCGCGCGATGGCGGATGCCGCGCACCGCGCGGCCAAGCGCGGCATATTCGCGATGGTGGGTTTCACCTACCGCCGCGTGCCCGCCGCGGCGTTCGCGCGCGACCTCGTGGCCGCGGGGGCGGTCGGCACGGTTCGCCAGGTGCGCGCGTCGTACCTCCAGGACTGGCTCGTCGACGAGTCATCGCCGATGACGTGGAGGCTCGCGAAGGACTCCGCGGGGTCGGGGGCGCTCGGCGACATCGGTGCGCACGCCGTCGACCTCGCCGAGTTCATCACGGGTGACCGAATCGCGAGTGTGAGCGGAACCCTCGAGACCTTCGTGTCTCGTCGCCCGCTCGCGACCGCGTCTCGCGGGCTCACGGCCGAGGCCTCCGCGACCGAATACGGCGAGGTGACCGTCGACGACCTCGCCCTCTTCAGCGGGAGGTTCGAGAGCGGAGCCGTGGGGTCGTTCGAGGCGACGCGCTTCAGCACGGGGCGCAAGAACGCCTTGCGAGTCGAGGTCGCGGGAACCGCGGGCGCGCTCTCCTTCGACCTCGAAGACCTCAACTCCCTCGGATTCTTCGACGCGACCGCCCCGCCCGAGCGGCAGGGGTTCACGAAGATCCTCGTGACCGAACCCGAGCATCCGTACGTCTCCGCGTGGTGGCCCGCCGGCCACATGCTCGGCTACGAGCACGGCTTCTCGCACCAGGTCAAGGACTTCGTCGAGGCCATCGTCTCGGGCACCCAGCCGACGCCGTCGTTCGCCGACGGACTGCACGTGCAAGAGGTGCTCGCGGCCGTCGAGGCGAGTGCGCTCGCCGAGAGCGTGTGGACCCCCGCGGAACGTCGCGACTGAGGGTCGGAGCCGAGGGTGGCGACGTGCGGCGACAGCTAGACCGCCGTCGCCCTCTCTCCGAGAGCCGCGACCATCGCTTCGACGCGCTCGGGGGAGAGCGCGAAGTGGATGGCGAGGATGCTCGCGCCGAGCACCGCCGCGTTCTCCGCCGCCTTCGACTGCACGATCTGCAGGTGCTGCGTCGCGAGAGGCATCGAGCGCGTGTAGACGATCTCGCGCACCCCCGCGATGAGGTGCTCGCCGGCCGCGGCCATCGCACCCCCGATCACGATGACCGACGGGTTGATGAGGCTCACGCACGCCGAGAGCACTTCGCCCATGTCGCGCCCCGCCTGACGCACCGCTTGGATGGCGTCGATGTTGCCGCGCTTCACGAGCTGCACGACGTCGAGACTGCTCGAGGCCGCGAGCCCCCGCTCGCGCAGCGCCGTGGCGATCGCCGGCCCCGACGCGAGGGCTTCCAGGCAACCGCGGTTGCCGCAGTGGCATGCGACATCGGAGCCCCTCGGCACGTGCACGTGTCCGATGTCACCCGCGATTCCCTGGGCCCCGCGCTGGAGATACCCGTCGGAGATCACCCCCGAGCCGATGCCCGTGGCGACCTTGACGAAGATGAGGTGGTCGGCGTCGGGCCACGCGAGGTCGCGCTCGCCGAGAGCCATGATGTTGACGTCGTTGTCGACGAGCACGGGGATGCCGAGGGCGGCGCGCATGCGGCCGGGCACGTCGAAGCGATCCCAGCCCGGCATGATCGGGGGATTGATGGGGCGGCCGCTGCTGTGTTCGACGGGGCCGGGGAGCCCGATGCCGATGGCGAGCACATCCGACATCGACCTGCCCGCCGTGTCGACGAGGGATCGGCTCGAGGAGATGATCGCGTCGATCACGGGTTCGGGGCCCTCGGCGATGTCGATCGTCATCGCGTGCTCGGCGATAGGGGAGCCCAGAAGGTCGCTCACGGCGATGTGCACGTGGGACGCGCCGACGTCGACCGCGAGCACCGTCTTGCCTGTGGCGTTGAGGGTGAACTGCGAGGAGGGGCGTCCCCCCGTGGATGTCGCATCCGACGTCGGGGCGACGAGCCCGAGCCGCATGAGGGCGTCGATGCGGATGGCCACGGTCGACCTCGCGAGGCCGGTGATCGAGGCGAGTTCGGTGCGCGTGCGCGGTCTGCCGTCGCGGAGGATCTGGAACAGGTCGCTCACGGCCGAAGTTCCGAGTGCCGGCGCGCGACTTATGTCGATCATCAAACAATTCAATCACACCTATCGCCTCAAGGGGTCGAGCCCGTGACCGAGCGGCACCGGCCCTGTGGTGCGAGAGGTCAGCGCGCTCCGAGGAGGTGCTCGGTGGCGAGCTGCTGCAGACGCACGAAGCCGAAGCCCTTGCCACCGAAGTAGGCGTCGGAGTCGAAGTCCTCGTAGGCGCTGCGGTCGGCGATCAGGTCGTCGTAGCTCTCGCCGCTCGACAGCGTCGGCTGCGCGAGCTCGAGCACGCGGGCTGCGGCGAGCGCCTCCTGCACCTCGGGGTCGGCGCGGAACGCCGCGGCGCGCTCCTTGAGCAGCAGGTAGGTCTGCATGTTGGCCGACGCCGAGTCCCACACGCCCGTGATGTCTTCGGTGCGCGAGGGCTTGTAGTCGAAGTGGCGCGGGCCGTCGTACGAAGGGCCGCCGTCGGGGCCGCCGTTCTCGAGGAGGTCGACGAGCGCGAAGGCGTTGTGGAGGTCACCGTGACCGAAGACGAGGTCCTGGTCGTACTTGATGCCCCGCTGGCCGTTGAGATCGATGTGGTAGAGCTTGCCCTGGTAGAGCGCCTGGGCGATTCCGGCCGCGAAGTTGAGGCCCGCCATCTGCTCGTGACCGGTCTCGGGGTTGACGCCGACGAGCTCGGGGCGCTCGAGCGTCTCGATGAACGCGAGGGCGTGACCGAGGGTCGGGAGGAGGATGTCTCCGCGGGGCTCGTTGGGCTTGGGCTCGATCGCGAAGCGGATGTCGTAGCCCTTGTCGGTGACGTAGTCGCCGAGCAGGTTGACCGCTTCGCGGTAGCGCTCGAGTGCCTGGCGGATGTCTTTCGCGGAGTCGTATTCCGCACCCTCGCGGCCGCCCCACATCACGAAGGTCTTGGCGCCGAGCTCGGCGGCGAGGTCGATGTTGCGCAGCACCTTGCGGAGGGCGAAGCGACGCACCGCGCGGTCGTTCGACGTGAATCCGCCGTCTTTGAAGACGGGTGCCGAGAACAGGTTGGTCGTGACCATGGGGACGATGAGTCCCGTGTCGGACAGCGCGCCCTTGAGGCGGTCGATCTCGGTCTGGCGGGCGGCGTCGTCGGAGCCGAACGCGAAGAGGTCGTCGTCGTGGAAGGTCAGGCCGTAGGCGCCGAGCTCGGCGAGGCGCGTGACGGCCTCGACGACATCGAGGGCGGGGCGGGTGGGGCCGCCGAACGGGTCTGCCCCGTTGTATCCGACGGTCCAGAGGCCGAACGAGAACTTGTCGTCGCGTGTGGGAGTGAGGGTCATGACTGCACTGTCTTTCTCATCGTGGATTTGTTGCTGATGCAAACATATTAGCGCGCGATCTCGGGAGCGCAATGAGCGACCCGGATGTCGCGACCGCGGCCGACTGCGGAGCCGACTGCGCAGCCGACCGCGGATCGGTGGCGACGCGCGGTCGAACGTGACAGAGTGAAGAGAATGTTGCCCTCGCGAACATAAGCGGTCGCGGCAGCGTGAAAGCCGATCGATGGAGACCCGGACATGAACGACGCCACCCCGACCCTCAACGTCGCGATGATCGGCGGTGGCTTCATGGGAGCCGCGCACTCGCACGCGTGGCGCACCGCCCCGCGCTTCTTCGACCTCTCGGCCGCCCCGCGGATGGCCGTGCTCGTCGGGCGAGACGATGACCGCGCCGCGGCGGCGGCGGAGAAGTTCGGTTGGGCCGAGAGCGCGACCGAGTGGCGCTCGGTCGTCGAGCGCGACGACATCGACATCGTCGACATCTGCACCCCCGGCGACACCCACGCCGAGATCGCGCTCGCCGCGCTCGCCGCCGGAAAGCACGTGCTGTGCGAGAAGCCCCTCGCGAACTCGGTCGGCGAAGCCGAGCAGATGGCCGCCGCCGCCCGGCAGGCGAGCGCTCGAGGCGTCTTCTCGATGGTGGGCTTCAGCTACCGCCGCACACCCGCCCTCTCGCTCGCGCGCGACATCGTCGCCTCGGGGAGGCTCGGCGACATCCGCCAGGTGCGCGCGCAGTACCTGCAGGACTGGTTGTCCGACCCCGAGGGCCCGATGACGTGGCGGCTCGACAAGGCCAAGGCCGGGTCGGGGTCGCTCGGCGACATCGGCGCCCACGCGATCGACGCCGTCGAGTTCATCACGGGGGCGACCCTCGCGAGCGTGAGCGGCACGATGGAGACGTTCGTGACCGAGCGTCCGCTGCTCGGAGAGTCGATCGGACTGAGCGGAACGGCGAGCTCCGAGCGTGGACGCGTCACGGTCGACGACGCGGCGCTCTTCACGGCGCGGCTCTCGAACGGTGCGCTCGGGGCCTTCGAGGCGACGCGATTCGCCACGGGCCGCAAGAACGCCTTCCGCATCGAGATCAGCGGCTCGACCGGCGCCCTCGCCTTCGACTTCGAGCGCATGAACGAGCTCGAGTTCTACGACGCGACGGATGCCGCGGGCGAGCAGGGTTTTCGCACAATCCAGGTCACTCAGCCCGAGCATCCCTACATGTCGGCCTGGTGGCCCGCCGGACACGGGATCGGCTACGAGCACGGATTCACGCACCAGGCGCGCGACTTCGTCGAGGCGATCGCTTCGCGCACCGAGCCGAGCCCCTCGTTCGACGACGGGCTGCACGTGCAGCGCGTGCTCGCGGCCGTCGAGGCGAGCGCGACAAACGGCAGCGCCTGGACGCGCACCGAAGACCAAGGCTGACGACACACACCACACCACGACACCTGGAGGAAGCAATGGCGCGACCGATCACCCTCTTCACCGGCCAGTGGGCCGACCTGCCCTTCGAGGAGGTCGCGAGGCTCGCGGGCGAGTGGGGCTACGACGGCCTCGAGATCGCGTGCTGGGGTGATCACCTCGACCCCGACCGCGGTGCGACGGACGACGACTACATCGCCGATCGTCTCGCGATCCTCGAGAAGAACAACCTGAGGGTGTTCGCGATCTCCAACCACCTCAAGGGCCAGGCCGTGTGCGACGACCCGATCGACGAGAGGCACCGCGACATCCTGCCCGACTCGGTGTGGGGCGACGGCGACCCCGAGGGCGTGCGGCAGCGCGCGGCCGAGGAGCTCAAGAACACCGCGCGCACGGCCGCGAGACTCGGCGCGAAGACCGTGACGGGGTTCACGGGCTCGTCGATCTGGAAGTACGTCGCGATGTTCCCGCCCGTGCGGACCGAACTCGTCGATGCCGGCTACCAGGATTTCGCCGACCGGTGGAACCCGATCCTCGACGTCTTCGAGGAGGTGGGGGTGAGGTTCGCCCTCGAACCGCACCCGAGTGAGATCGCCTACGACTTCTGGACCACGAAGCGCGCGCTCGAAGCGATCGGGCACCGACCGTCGTTCGGTCTCAACTGGGATCCGAGCCACATGGTCTGGCAGGACATCGACGCCGTCGGGTTCCTCCTCGAGTTCCAGGAGCACATCTTCCACGTGCACTGCAAAGACACGAAGAAGCGACTCAACGGTCGCAACGGGCGCCTCGGTTCGCACCTCGAGTGGGCGGACCCCCGCCGAGGGTGGGACTTCATCTCGACGGGCCACGGCGACGTGCCGTGGGAGGACGCCTTCCGTATGCTCAACGCGATCGGATACGACGGTCCGCTGTCGGTCGAGTGGGAGGATGCCGGGATGGATCGTCTCATCGGTGCTCCCGAAGCCCTCGGTTTCGTGAGGTCGCTCGCGTTCGATCCCCCCGCCGCGGCCTTCGACGCGGCATTCA
Organism: Marisediminicola sp. LYQ134; assembly: GCF_046599635.1. Classification (NCBI taxonomy): domain Bacteria; kingdom Bacillati; phylum Actinomycetota; class Actinomycetes; order Micrococcales; family Microbacteriaceae; genus Marisediminicola; species Marisediminicola sp. LYQ134. The sequence continues at coordinate 20,157 of NZ_JBKIWP010000002.1, read as the reverse complement.
GCCAGACCCGGTGAGTCTGCGCTCGCCCGACCCTGTCGGGCGAGCGGGACTCCCCTCGACGAACGGACACGACCATGACCTCAGGCAGCCCCGACTACCGCGACTCCGCGACCTTCTCCGACGACTTCCTCTTCGGGTCGGCGACGGCGTCGTACCAGATCGAGGGGGCCGCGAGGGAGGACGGCCGGGGGGTCTCCATCTGGGACACCTTCAGTGCGACGCCGGGTCGCGTCGTGCACGGCCACACGGGAGACGTCGCCGACGATCACTACCACCGGGTGGACTCCGACCTCGACCTCATGTCGCGCCTCGAACTCGAGGCGTACCGGTTCTCGATCGCGTGGCCGCGCATCCAGCCGACCGGGTCCGGCCAGGTCAACGAGCGCGGCGTGGGCTTCTACTCGCGCCTCGTCGACGGGCTCCTCGAGCGCGGCATCAAGCCCATCGCGACGCTCTACCACTGGGACCTCCCTCAGCAACTCGAGGACCGCGGCGGGTGGACCGACCGCGACACCGCCTACCGCTTCGCCGAGTACGCCGCGATCATGGGCGAGGCCCTCGGTGACCGCATCGACACGTGGACGACCCTCAACGAGCCCTGGTGCTCGGCCTACCTCGGCTATGGGTCGGGCGCGCACGCCCCCGGCATCCAGAGCGGTCGTGCGGCGCTCACGGCCGTGCACCACCTCAACCTCGCGCACGGGCTCGGCACCACCGAGTTGCGCCACGTCGTCGGCGACGCGGCGAAGTACTCGGTGACCCTCAACTTCCACGTGCTCCGCGGGGGCGGCTACGGCGACGACGACGCGATGCGCCGCATCGACGCTCTCGCCAACCGCGCGTTCACCGGTCCGATGCTGCGCGGCGAGTACCCCGCCGACCTTCTCGAAGACACCGCGCCCGTCACCGACTGGGCGTTCGTGAAGCCGGGCGACCTCGAGCTCATCCACCAGCCGATCGACGTCCTCGGCGTCAACTACTACTCGACCGCGACGGTGCGCCTGTGGGACGGCGCGTCACCGCGGCAGACGGCCGACGGGCACAAGAACTCGGGCGGGTCGCCGTGGCCGGGAAGCGAGCATGTCGAGTTCATCGAGCAGGAGGGCCCGTACACCGCGATGGGCTGGAACATCGCGCCCGACGGCCTCGAAGAGCTCCTCGTGTCGCTCTCCGAGCAGTTCCCGGAGCTCCCCCTCATGATCACCGAGAACGGGGCGGCGTTCGACGACGAGGTCGTCGACGGTCGGGTCGCGGATGCCGAGAGGGTCGACTACCTGCGCAGGCACTTCGTCGCGGCATCCCGCGCGATCGATCGCGGGGTCGACCTGCGCGGCTACCTCGTGTGGTCGCTCCTCGACAACTTCGAGTGGGCGTACGGCTACACGAAGCGGTTCGGCATCGTGCACGTCGACTACGAGACCCAGGAGCGCACGGTCAAAGACAGCGGGGAGTGGTTCGCCGAGGTCATCCGCACCCGCCGGATCGCGGAGTGACGACGGAGGGCCAGCGCAGCGGTCGCAACAACGACAGTGTGCGTCGCGACAACCTCGCCACGGTGCTCGGCCTCGTGCACCGGGAACGGTCGCTGTCTCGATCGCAATTGACCCTGCGCACGGGGCTCAACAGGTCGACGGTCGCAGCCCTCGTCTCCGAACTCGTCGAGCGACGGCTCGTCGTGGAGGCCGAACCGACGGTCACTCGTCAGGTCGGGCGGCCGAGCCCGGTCGTGAGCCCCGACCCCCGCACCGTGGCCGTCGCGGTCAACCCCGAGATCGACGCGATCGTCGTCGCGCTCGTCGGGCTCGGCGGTGCTGTGGAGCGGCGTGTGCGCGTGGAGCAGAGCACCGTGCCTACCGTCGAGACGACCGTCGACACGGTCGCCCGTGTGGTCGCCGATTTCGTCGCCGACGGCGCGGCCCCGGTCGGTGTCGGGGTCGCGATGCCGGGTCTCGTGCGGGCATCCGACGGTCTCGTGAGGCTCGCCCCGCACCTCGGGTGGACGGATGCGCCGATCGCCGAACTCATCGCCGCCGCGACGGGCCTCGAGGCTTCCGCAGCCAACGACGCGGGTCTCGGCGCGAAAGCGGAGCACCTCTTCGGCGCGGGACGCGGGATGACCGATCTCGTCTATCTCAACGGTGGCGCGAGCGGTATCGGGGGCGGCATCATCGCGGGCGGTGTGCCCGTGCGCGGTGTCGGGGGGTTCGCTGGCGAGTTCGGGCACACCCTCGCGACCGATCGGCGCGACCGCGACCGCACGGGCGCTCCCGGCAGCCTCGAGCTCGAGGTGCGTCGCTCAGCCCTCCTCGACGTGCTCGGGCTCCCCGCCGTCGAGCCCGACGTGCTCGAGCACGCGCTCGTCTCGTCGACGTCCGCCGAGGTCGCCGCCGAGATCGACCGTCAGCTGGGGTACCTGAGCCTCGTGCTGCGCAACGCCGTCGACATCCTCAACCCTCAGCTCATCGTGCTCGGCGGGTTTCTCGCCTCCCTCGATGCCGCCGCGCCCGGGCGACTGCACCAGCTCGTGCGCGAACAGTCGCTCGCGGCATCGTTCGAGGAGGTGCGCATCGCTCGGGCCGAGCTCGGCTCCGATCTGCTGCTCATCGGTGCGGCCGAGCTCGCGTTCGCGCGCGTTCTCGCCGACCCCGCGCGCGTCGACGTGTCGACCTCTTCGCCCCGAACGGGAATAGTCGAGCCGTCGTCGAGTTGATCCCAGAGGCTGTGCTGCGCTCGAGGGCCCTCACGCCCCCTCCATCCCCACCCGCTAGGACTCTCCTTGACCACTGTCATGCACCCCGGTGATGCGCTCAGCCGCCGGCAACGCCTCGTCTACATCGTGGTGCTCGGAGCCCTCGTCGCTCTCGGGCCGTTCACGATCGACCTCTACCTCCCCGCCTTCCCCGTGCTCGAGACCGACCTCGGGGTCTCGCAAGCGGCGGTGCAGTTGACGCTCACCGCGACGACGGTCGGGTTCGGCCTCGGCCAGCTCATCGTCGGGCCGTGGAGCGACCGTGTCGGTCGCCGCATCCCCCTCGTCATCGCGACGGTCGTGCACGTCGGTGCGAGCATCGGCGTCGCCCTCGCCCCCGACATCGTGTGGGTCGGTGTGTTCCGCGTGCTGCAGGGCATCGGCGCCGCCGGCGGTGCCGTCGTCGCGATGGCGACGGTGCGCGACCTCTTCGGCGGCCAGCCGCTCGTGCGCATGCTCTCGCGCCTCGCGCTCGTCACGGGTGCCGCGCCCATCCTCGCTCCGCTCATCGGGTCGCAGCTCCTGCTCGTGCTCGACTGGCGCGGCGTGTTCTACTTCCTCGCCGCCTACGGCGTCATCATCGTGCTCGCCGCCGTGTTCTTCATCGTCGAGACCCTGCCCCCCGAGAAGCGCAGGCAGCAGGGGCACTCGACCGCGCGCGACCGCTACCGCGCCATCTTCACCGACCGCATCTTCGTCGGCGTCGCGCTCATCGGAGGGATGTCGTTCGCGGGCCTCTTCGCCTACCTGAGCTCGTCGCCGTTCCTGTTCCAGGACGTCTACGGGCTCGACGCTCAGCAGTACGGCGTGCTCTTCGCGGTCAACTCGCTCGGAATCGTCATCGGAACCCAGACGGCGGCGCGGCTCGCGAGGCGATACGGCCCGCAATACATCCTCGGGGCGTCGACGGCGGTGATGTTGCTCTCGGCGATCGCGATCGTCGCGCTCGACGCGGCCGGCGCCGGGCTCGTCGGCATACTCGTTCCGCTGTTCTTCTTCATCACCGCGGTCGGCTTCGGTTTCCCGATGGTCCAAGTGCTCGCGCTCGCGGGCCACGGCGACGAGGCAGGCACCGCGGCATCCGTGCTCGGGGCTCTCAACTTCGGTCTCGCGGGAGTGATCTCGCCAATCGTCGGTCTCTTCGGCATCACCGACGCCATCCCCATGGGAGCCGTCATGGCGTGCACCTCGGCTGTCGCCGTGGCATCGCTCTGGCTCATCGTCAAGCCCCGCTCGGTTCCGAGCCTCACCGACTGACCCACATCCCGCCCGCGCTAGCGTGAACGGATGTCTCAGACCCGACCCCGCACGAAGGCCGCCGCCGACGCCGAGCGACGGTCCGCCGCGGCGAGCCGTCGCTGGCCACTCATCGCGGCGCTCGTCGGTGTCGGGCTCGTCGCCGTTCTGGGTGCCGCGATCGCGTATCGCGGAAGCAACCTGCCTCTCGCGTTCGACACCGAGTGGATGAACGAGATCCTCGACAGCAGGCACCCCGCGCTCGAGGTGCCCGCGCAGATCATGGACGCCGTCGGCGGGCACCTCATCGGCATCGTGCTCGTGCCCGTCGCCATCATCGTCGTGCTGTGCTTTCTCAGGCGGTTCTGGGCCGCCCTCTACTTCACCGTCGCGACCGTGCTGAGCGCGGGGCTCGTGCAGTTGCTCAAGGGCATCTTCGACCGGCCTCGCCCCGAAGACATCCTCGTGGTCGCCGACATCGGATCGTTCCCTTCCGGACACGTCGCGAACGCTGCGACCATGGCCGTCGTCATCGGTTTCATCGCCGAGAGAACGTGGGTCTGGGCGGCGGGTGTCGCCTACACGCTGCTCATGATGCTCAGTCGCACCTTTCTCGGAGCGCACTGGGTGAGCGACACGGTCGGGGGACTCGTGCTCGGCGCCGCGGTCGCGGTGATCGTCTGGGCTCCGTTCGCGCACCGCATGCACCGCGAGCACGAGAGCCGTCGTGCGATCGCCGCGAGCGAGCGGGTGCGCCGCAACAGTGCCGCGAGGGAACACGCGACCTGAGCGCGGGGTCGGCACTACTGTCGACGCATGAGAATCCTCCTCGTCGGTGCCGGCGGAGTCGGCGACGCCATCGCGAAGATCGCCGCGCGGCGCCGGTTCTTCGACCTCATGGTCGTGAGCGACTACGACCTCTCTCGGGCCGAACGCACGATCGCGTGGATCACCGCGCGGCACGGTGACCAGAACGGGCGATTCGTGGCCGCGCGCATCGACGCGTCGAACCCCGACGATGTGACGGCAGTCGCGCGCACCTACGGAGTGACCCACGTCATGAACGCGGTCGAGCCCACGTTCGTTCCGACCGTGTTCGCGGGCGCGCTCGCCGCCGATGCCGACTACCTCGACATGGCGATGAGCTTGAGTGAGCCGCATCCGACCGACCCCCACCGCGAAACCGGGGTCAAGCTCGGCGACGATCAGTTCGCCGTCGCGCCCGACTGGGAGAAAGCGGGTCGCATGGCTCTCGTGGGCATGGGGGTCGAACCGGGGCTGAGCGACGTGTTCGCGCGCTACGCGGTCGACCACCTCTTCAGCGAGGTCGACGAGCTCGGCACGCGCGACGGCGCGAACCTCGTGGTGCGCGACGCGAGCGGGGTCGAGATGTTCGCCCCCTCGTTCAGCATCTGGACGACGATCGAGGAGTGCCTCAATCCTCCCGTCATCTGGGAGCGGGAGCGCGGCTGGTTCACGACGGCACCGTTCTCGGAGCCCGAGACCTTCACCTTTCCCGAGGGCATCGGCGAGGTCGAGTGCGTCAACGTCGAGCACGAGGAGGTGTTGCTCATGCCGCGCTGGCTCGATGCCAAGCGCGTGACCTTCAAGTACGGGCTCGGCGACGAGTTCATCGGCATCCTCAAGACCCTCAACCGGCTCGGTCTCGACAGCGTCACCCCCGTGACCGTGCGCTCGGAGCAGGGGCCCGTCGCTGTCGCGCCGCGGGATGTCGTCGCCGCAGGCCTCCCCGACCCCGCGACGCTCGGTCCGCTCATGACCGGGAAGACGTGCGCGGGGGTGTGGGTCACAGGGACGGGAACGGATGGGCGGCCGCGCGAGGTGTATCTCTATCACGTGGCCGACAACGAGTGGACGATGGCCGAATACGAGGCGCAGTGCGTCGTGTGGCAGACCGCGCTCAACCCCGTGATCGCGCTCGAACTGCTCGCGAGCGGTGTCTGGTCGGGGTTGGGGGTGCTCGGTCCCGAGGCGTTCGACGCGGTGCCGTTCCTCGACCTCATGAAACGGTCGGAGTCCGCCGGGGGCTACGGCCAGGACTGGGGCTTCGAGGATCGCCTCGCATGAGGCTCGACGCTGTCGAGGTTCACCTCGTGGGCATGCCCCTCGTGCGACCGTTCGAGACCTCGTTCGGCGTGCAGACCGAGCGAGCGGTTCTGCTCGTCCGCGTTCTGACGGACGAGGGCGAGGGGTGGGGGGAGTGCGTCGCGGGCACCGACCCCGTGTACTCCTCGGAGTACGTCGGGGCGGTCGCCGGTGTCATCCGCGACTATCTCGCTCCGACGCTCCTCGGGCTCGAGTCGATCACCGCGGCGGGCGTCGACGCTGCACTGCGTTACGTCGTCGGGCACCGCATGGCCAAGGCCGCGCTCGAGGCCGCCGTCCTCGACGCCGAGTCGCGCGCCGCGGGGGTGAGCTTCGGTGCCGTCTTCGGAGCCACGCGCACGTCGGTCGAGTGCGGTGTCTCGGTCGGCATCGCGCCGAGCATCGACGCGCTCCTCGACGAGGTGCGCGGCTACGTCGACGCGGGCTACCGGCGCATCAAGCTCAAGATCAAGCCGGGGTGGGACCTCGAACCCGTTGCGGCGGTGCGCGCTCTCCTCGGGGTGGACGCCCTGCTGCAGGTCGACGCGAATACGGCGTACACACTCGCCGACGTCGACCACCTGCGGAGGCTCGACGACTTCGGTCTCGTGCTCATCGAACAACCGTTCGTCGAAGAGGATGTCGCGGCGCACGCCGTGCTCGCTCGCGCGATCTCCACCCCCGTGTGCCTCGACGAATCCATCGTCAGCACGGCGGTCGCCGTCGACGCGATCGATCGCGGTGCCACGAGCATCGTCAACATCAAGGCGGGTCGGGTGGGAGGCTACCTCGAGGCCGTGCGCATCCACGACGCGTGCGTCGAGCGCGGCGTGCCGGTGTGGTGCGGGGGCATGCTCGAGACGGGAATCGGGCGCGCGGCGAACGTCGCGCTCGCCGCGCTCCCCGGGTTCACCCTCCCCGGAGACACCTCGGCGTCGGATCGCTACTACGCCGACGACCTCACCGAACCGTTCGTGCTGCGCGACGGACACCTCGACGTGCCCACGACTCCCGGCTTCGGCCTCGAGGTGCGCACCGACCTCGTGCGCGCGTGGGCGCTCCGGGAGCCCGACACCCTGGTGCACCGACGCCACTGAGCGTGGCCCCGGGGTGTGTTCAGGGTCGACAGACGTACGCTGGAGATCGGGCGCGAATCGGCGTCCATGATCCGCGGAGGTAAGACATGGCTATCGACGACGACGACATCACGACAACAGGTTCGACCGGCGAAGAGGGTACCGCCGACGGCGGCGCGAACCCCGGTGGTCACGACGGTGGAGCCGACGGTTCCGCTGCGGCAGGCGAGGGCACCGCTGACGGCGGCGCCAACGCCGACGGTCACGACGGCGGAGCCGATGGCTCGGCCGACGCGGGAGAAGGCACCGCCGACGGCGGCGCCAACGCCGACGGTCACGACGGCGGAGCCGACGGCTCGGCTTGAGCGACTCCCCAACGAGTGACGGCGTGAGCGAGCGCGGGTCGGCAGACCGACCCGCGCTCGCTCGCCTCGTCTCCCTCGACACCACCGCGTTCGCGAGCGAACACTGGGGCTCCCGCCCTCTCCTGTCTCGCGCATCCGCTCTCCCCGGAGACTTCGCCGACCTCTTCTCGGCCGACGCGGTCGACGAGCTCGTCGCCCACCGCGGCATCCGCACTCCCTTCGCCCGCATGGCCAAAGAGGGGTCGGTGCTGTCGCCCTCGCGCTACACCGCCTCGGGCGGGTTCGGCGCCGAGATCGGTGATCAGCTGTCATCGGAGCGCGTGCTCGCCGAATTCGCCGACGGCGCGAGCCTCGTTCTGCAGGGACTGCACCGCACGTGGCGACCCCTCACCGACTTCACGCGGGAACTCGTCGGCGACCTCGGGCACCGGTGCCAGGTGAACGCCTACATCACGCCCGAGTCGTCGCGCGGATTCGACCCGCACTACGACGTGCACGACGTCTTCGTCATCCAGATCTCGGGCACGAAGCACTGGACGATCCACGAGCCCGCCCACGTCGACCCGCTCGCCTCCCAACCGTGGTCGAGCCGGCGCGCGGATGTCGAGGCGCGCGCCGCGGGCGAGCCCGCGATCGACGCGGTGCTCGAACCCGGCGACGTGCTCTATCTGCCGCGCGGATGGATCCACTCGGCCACGGCACTCGGAGGCACCTCGGTGCACCTCACGATCGGCGTCTCGGCCTACACGCGCGACGACATCCTCGAGTCGATCATCGCGCGGGCCCGCGACGACGTGCGGTTGCGCGCATCACTGCCGCTCGGTATCGACCTCACCGACCCCGATGCGCTCCGTCCACTCGTCGACGAGATCGTGAGCGACCTCGCCGACGCCCTCGCGACGGCGGCGACGTCGCCGGAGCTCGCAGATGCGGCATCCGCGAGCCTCACGCGGCGATTCGCCGGCGCTGTGAGAGCGGAACCCCTCGCTCCTCTCGCGACGATCGAGGCTCTCGGAGCCCTCGGCCCCGACACCGTCGTGTCATGGCGACGCGGGGCGACCGCGTCGACGCGCCGAGACGGTGAGGTCATGACGATCCGCCGGGGCGACTCGACTGTCTCGCTGCCGGTCGAAGCGGCCGATGCCGTCGAGGCTCTCGCAACCGGTGCCGACCACACCGTCGGGAGCCTCCCCGGCCTCGACGAGGCGTCCGCCCTCGTCGTCGTGCGACGACTCGTGCGCGAAGGCATCCTGGTCGTGCGATGACCGAGCCGAGCGACACGGGCTGGATGCCGTGCAGCGACCGGTCGCTCGAGCGTCGTGACCCCCTCGAGGGAACAGCGGGCTACGGCGAGAGATGGTTTCTCGTCGAGATCGACGGTGCGTGGGGGCACCATGCGATCCTGCAGTCACGCCTGCCCCCCGAGATCGCGTCGACCCTCGTGCGACGCGTCGAACGAGCCGGGATGAGACCCCTCGCCATCCGCCGCACCGGTCGACGCGCCGACGAGCGTCGCGCGCAGCGGGAGTGGTCGTGGGCCGTGGTCGACTGCCGACCCGGTCGGGAGTCGATCATGCGCGGAAGCGTCACTGACCCCGCGCTGCTTCTCGAGGTGCCTCTCGACGGATCGACGGGAACCCCGTCCGACGAGCCCATCGTCGCCGTGTGCACGCACGCGCGCCACGACCAGTGCTGCGCGGTGCGCGGGCGCCCCGTGGTCACGACGCTCGCTCACAATCATCCGGAGATCACGTGGGAGTGTTCCCACCTCGGCGGTGACCGATTCGCGGCGACCCTCGTGGTGTTCCCCCACGGCCTCTTCTTCGGCCGGGTTCCCGCGGCCGAGGCGCCCGCCGTCATCGCGGGGGTGCGGGAGGGGGTCATCGACCTGCGCTACTTCCGCGGGCGCAGCTCGAGCCCCAACGCCGTGCAAGCGGCGGAGGCCTTCGTGCGCGAGCGCTCCGGCGACACCGCGATCGACGCGTTCGGCGACGCGACGGCCACGCGTGATGACTCCGGAAGCTGGACGGTCGCTCTCGACCATCGCGGCGAGACCCGCACGGTTCGTCTCGCGGAGCAGATGTCGGCCCCGCTGTTGAGCACGTGCTCCGCCACGCGAGCGGCGCCCGTGCGCGAGTTCGAGCTCGAGTCGATCGACCCGCCCCCCGCCGCGGTAGCCTCCGCGGGGCGCTGAGCCGGCCTCAGGCGAGCTGGGTCATGGCGCGGCCCGCGTCACACCGGGCTCAGGGCATCCACGCGAGCGAGACATCCGTCACGGCCATGAGGCCCACCATGATCGCGAGCGAGGCGACGACGATCGTCGAGATCGCCGCGACACCGAGAACCGGCTTGGCCTCGAACCAGTACGAACTCCCCGGATAGGTGCGGAACAGGTCGCGACCCGTCATGGGCCCTGGGTTGGGTTGCATCCCCACACCGATGAGCGACGTGAGCTCGCGCATGCTCGACTCGCCCCAGAACGCGCCGTGCAGACGCAGGAGCCGCGTGCCCGCGACGTCGCGCACGAGCAATCGGGGTGTCGTGTCGCTCGCGTTCCAGCGATAGGTCGCCACGATCACGACGGTCGCGATGTCGGCGCGATCGATGATCGTGCGGCGACCGGTGAGACTGCGTGCGGTCACGGTCGATCGGTTCACGGTCACGTGCGCGGAGCGGTAGAGGAAGAAGCACACGAGAGCCACGATCGTGACGACGACCTGGCCCGTGACGACGATGTCGGCGGTGCCGATCGGCACCGTCAGGAGGTAGAGCGACCCGAAGAGCGTCACCGACCCGAGCAGAAGGGTGAGAAGCCCGTTGCGCAGCAGGTCCCGGCGGGGCCGGATGCGCCGTGTCGCGGGCGTCGGGGCAGAACGATCGGCAACGTGGTCAAGCCCAGTCATCGCCGATCCCCCCGGATGATCCGCAGCCCACAGCGGAGATCGATTCGGGCGATCACCGCGTGAGCGACGGAGAACAGTGACTGCCCTCATCGGCAGTCTCGGCGGAGGATGGGGGATTCGAACCCCCGAGGGCTTTCACCCAACACGCTTTCCAAGCGTGCGCCATAGGCCACTAGGCGAATCCTCCAATGGATCCTTCACGGCGAACCGTGGACCGAAAGCATTCTACCGTCATGCCCGCCGTGCTCGGCGACACACTCCCAGAACCGCCTCGGAAGGCACGCCTAGGCTGGTCGCGTGTCGACTCGAATCTTCATCACGTCAGCCGAAGGCCACACCGGCAAGTCGTCGATCGCGCTCGGCGTGGTCGAGACCCTGAGCCACCAGGTCGAGCGGGTGGGGGTGTTCCGACCGATCGCGAGGTCGACGACCGAACGCGACTACGTGCTCGAGATGCTGCTCGGTCACGCGAGCGTCGACCTCGACTACGACGAGGTCGTCGGCGTCGACTACGAGCTCGTGCACACGCACCCCGATCAAGCGCTCAGCACGATCGTCTCGCGCTTCGCCGCCGTCGAGCGGCAGTGCGACGCGATCGTCATCCTCGGCTCCGACTACACGGATGTCGGCAGCCCCACCGAGCTCGGATTCAACGCGCGCATCGCCGCGAACCTGGGCGCACCCGTGCTGCTCGTTCTCGGCGGGCGACGCAGCGACGGCGCGGGGGAGCGCACGCCCGACGACATGCGCCAGATCGCCGAGCTCACGACCGCCGAGCTCCGTCACGCGCACGCCGGTCTTCTCGCGATCATCGCGAACCGCTCCGAACCGTCGGCGCTGCGCGAGATCGAGGAGTCGATCACGTCGGCGTTCGACGACGCCGACTCCGCCGTTCCCGTGTGGGCGATCCCCGAAGACCCGTTCCTCGTCGCCCCGTCGGTCGCCGCGCTCCTCGAGGCGACGGACGCGACCCTCATCGCGGGCGACGAGGCGCTCCTCGAGAGGGAGGCCGTCGGGGTCGTCGTCGCGGCGATGTCGATGGAGAACGTGCTCCCGAGGCTCACCGAGGGCGCGATCGTCATCATCCCCGGCGACCGGTCGGATGTCTTGCTCGCCGTGCTGCTCGCACACGCGTCCGCGACGTTCCCCTCCGTCTCGGGCGTCATCCTCAACGGCGGTTTCGCGCTCTCGCCCCAGGTCGAGTTGCTCATCGACGGGCTCCACTCGACCCTGCCGATCGCGCGCAACGACCTCGGCACCTACGACACGGCGCTGAAAGTGACTCAGACACGGGGTCGCCTCGCCGCGGAGTCGCAGCGCAAGTACGACACGGCGCTCTCGCTCTTCGAGAAGCACGTCGACGGCGAGAGACTCCTCTCGCTCCTCGAGGTGAGCCCCGCGGATGTCGTGACGCCGCTCATGTTCGAATACGGAATCCTCGAGCGCGCCCGCGGGCAGCGCAAGCACATCGTCCTCCCCGAGGGGAGCGACGATCGCATCCTCAGGGCCGCGGCCACCCTCCTGCAGCGCGAGGTGGCGCAGATCTCGATCCTCGGTGACGAGAAGGCGGTGCGATCTCGCGCGACCGAGCTCGGTCTCGACCTCTCGGACGCCGCCGTCATCGACCCCTTCGACGAGGAGCTGCGCTCGCGTTTCGCGGAGGAGTACGCGCGCGTGCGAGCACACAAGGGCATCACCGTGCAGCAGGCGAGCGACACCGTGACCGACGTCTCGTACTTCGGCACGATGATGGTGCACCTCGGTCTCGCCGACGGAATGGTCTCCGGGGCGCAGCACACGACGGCCCACACCATCCGCCCGGCATTCGAGATCATCAAGACCAAGCCCGACGTCTCGGTGGTCTCGAGCGTCTTCCTCATGGCGCTCGCCGACCGCGTGCTCGTCTACGGCGATTGCGCCGTCATCCCCGACCCGACCGCCGAGCAGCTCGCCGACATTGCGATCTCGTCGGCCGGCACCGCGCAGCAATTCGGCATCGAGCCGCGCATCGCGATGCTGAGCTACTCGACGGGCGAATCGGGCTCGGGCGCCGACGTCGAGAAGGTGCGTGCGGCCACGGCGCTCGTGCGCGAGCGGCGCCCCGACCTGCTCGTCGAGGGTCCGATCCAATATGACGCCGCCGCCGACCCCACCGTCGCGGCCACGAAGATGCCGGGCTCCGAGGTCGCCGGTCGCGCCACCGTCTTCATCTTCCCCGACCTCAACACGGGCAACAACACCTACAAGGCGGTGCAGAGGTCGGCGGGAGCCGTCGCCGTCGGCCCCGTGCTCCAGGGGCTCAACAAACCCATCAACGACCTCTCGCGCGGCGCTCTCGTCGGCGACATCGTCAACACCGTCGCGATCACCGCGATCCAAGCAGCACCCTCGGAAGGCGCCACACCGTGACCCAGATCTTCGTCGTCAACTCGGGATCGTCGTCGATCAAGTACCAGCTCATCGACCTCGACACCGAAGCCGTTCTCCTGAGCGGACTCGTCGAGCGCATCGGAGAACCCGGCTCCGACGTGCCCGATCACGAGGCCGGTGTGCGCGGTGTTCTCGAGCAGCTCGGGTCCGGTCGCGAGATCGTCGCGGTCGGCCATCGCGTGGTGCACGGCGGCGCGCTCTTCACCGAACCGACCGTCATCGACGACAGCGTCGAGGCCGGCATCGACGAGCTCTCCGCGCTCGCACCACTGCACAACCCCGCGAACCTCGAGGGCATCCGCGCCGCGCGAGTGGCCCTCCCCGACGTGCCCCACGTCGCGGTGTTCGACACGGCGTTCCACCACACGCTCCCGCCCGCGGCCTACACCTACGCGATCGACGCGGCTCTCGCCGCCGAGCACGGCGTGCGACGCTACGGATTCCACGGCACCTCGCACAAGTTCGTGTCGGAGCGCGCCGCCGAGTTCCTCGACCGCCCGCTCGAGTCGCTCAAGACCATCGTGTTGCACCTCGGCAACGGGGCATCCGTCGCCGCGATCGACGGGGGCAGGTCGATCGAGACGAGCATGGGGATGACCCCGCTCGAAGGACTCGTGATGGGCACACGGTCGGGAGACATCGACGCGGCGGTGCTCGTGCATCTGCACAGGCAGGCGGGTCTGAGCATCGACGAACTCGACACGATGCTCAACCGCAAGAGCGGACTGCTCGGGCTCACGGGTAACGGCGACATGCGCGACGTGCAAGCGGCGGCATCCGACGGCGACGACATCGCCGAGGCGGCGCTCGCGGTCTACCGCCATCGCATCCGGCGCTACGTCGGCGCGTATATCGCGCACCTCGGGGGGCTCGACGCCATCGTCTTCACGGCCGGCGTGGGCGAGAACAACAGCCTCTTGCGTCGTCGTGTGCTCGCGGGGCTCGAGTTCCTCGGCATCGAGGTCGACCACGATCGCAACGAGGTCGCGTCGAAGACGGCCCGCTACATCTCGCCGGACGGGGCCGCGGTCGCCGTGCTCGTCATTCCGACCAACGAAGAGCTCGAGATCGCGCGGCAGACCGCGTCTGCCGCGCTCTAGAGCCGCGCAGCCCGGGAGCCGCGCGGCTACCGCTGTCTAGAAGGCGTCGGCGACGGCGGTGCTGCCCGAGACGACCTCGAACTGGCGCCGCACCGCAGCGCCCGAGGTGAGGACGTGGGCGATGACCGCGGCGACGTCGGCCCGCGGAATGGTGCCGCGCTCGACCGTTTCGCCGACCTCGACGCGGCCGGTGCCGTCGTCGTCGGTGAGCCCGCCGGGACGCACGATCGTCCAGTCGAGGTCGAGCGCGCGCACTGCGGCATCCGCCTCGCTCTTGGCCCGGAGGTAGACCTGCATGACGTCGTCGGAGTCGGCATCGAAGTCGTCGGTCCCGATGGCCGAGACGACGACGTAGCGGCGCACATCGGCGGCGACGGCGGCGGCTCCGAGCAGGATGGCGCCGTCACGGTCGACCGTGAGCTTGCGCTCGGCTCCGCTGTTGGCGCCCGCTCCCGCGGCGAAGACCACGGCGTCGGCACCCGCGAGAGCGGTCGAGACCGAGTCGACGTCGCTCGACTCGAGGTCGAGCACCACGGGCTCGGCGCCGGTCGCGCGCACCTCGGCGGCGTGAGCGGCATTGCGGATGAGGCCGACCGGGTGGTGACCGTCGGTGGCGAGGATGCTCGAGAGGAGGAGGGCGATCTTTCCGTGGCCGCCGGCGATGACTATGCGCATCACCCCACGATAAGCCAGGTAAACTGAACACCGGCTCCTCGCGTGGCGCCATCCAGGCCAACTCCCCCAGGACGGAAACGTAGCAAGGGTAACCGGGCTCTGGCGGGTGCGCGAGGGGTCTTTTCTGTGCCCGCGTACTTCTGCGTGCGGGGTTCGCTCGAGTCGTTGCTCAGACCGTGGCGCGGGCGCGCAGCTGCGCTCGAGAGGGTGCGCCGAGTTTGACCCTCGCGTGGTAGATGTGCGACTCGACGGTGCGCACGGAGAGAAAGAGCGCTTCGGCGATCTGCTTGTTCGATTTTCCCGCGATCACGAGGTCGACGATCTCCTGCTCGCGGCCCGTCAATGCCTCACCCTCGGAGTCGGATTCGGAACCGGCGCCCGCGGAGTGCACCGAGCGGGCGAATGCGCGGGTCGATGCCGCGGCGACCCGCATGCCCCGACGGGCGAACATCGTCGCGGTGCGCTCGGAGGCCCGACTCGCGAGGAGGTGGAAGCCCACCGCGCCGAGTCGTTGGGCGCTGTCGCACGCGGCGGCCGCATCGTCGTCGGCGACCGCGATCACGAAGTCGGCCATGGCGACATACGCGGGGAGGTCTGTCTCGGCACGGAAGGCGCGTGCCTTCTCGGCGACAGACGCCGCGACGGGCCCTTCATCCACGTCGGCGAGCACAGAGAAGAGGAGCTGGTAGATCGCTCCCGCGGTGTCGAGAGTCATCCCGGGAATCATCTCGGAAGACTCCTCGCCGCTCGTGGCGCCGCCCAGAGGTTGCCTCGCCCAGTCGGTATGGCTGTGACGCCACCGGGTGTCGCACCACGGCCAATTGCTGAGACCCTCGATGACCGCGTCGGCGTCGCGCGCGCGCCCGCGATGACGGAGTACGCGCGCGAGAAGGGCCTGGGTCCAGACCTGCCAGCGCGCGTCGGGCAACACGGTCTGCCTCGCCGCCGCGGCTGTGAGCTCGGATTCGCTCGACTCGAGGTCGCCTCGACACATCTCGATGTAGCCGACGAGGAACCCCGCGATCGCGACGCGAGCGGAATCACCGCGCCGCACCGCGCGATCGACGAACTCGGCGAGACGGTCGCGCACCCCGATGATGTCGTCGGCCGCGATCGTGCGCGCGAAGCACGCCGAGGCGCGATAGTCGTCGATGTCCCGTCGGGCGACGAGGTATGCGTCACTTCCTATGGGAAGACGAGCGAGTCGCACGAGCTCCTCGCCACGGGCGATCGTCGCAGCGAGTTCGGCGCCGCGGCCCAGGAGGGCCGAGGCGATGCTCGCGATGCCGTTCGCGGCGAGCCGCGACGAGACGTCCGCGGTCGGCTCGTCGAGAACCGCGTGCGCGTGGGCCCTCGAGGTGCGCCACTCCATCGCGAGCATGGCTTGCATGGCGAGGTCGAGTTCGCGGATCACGGTCGTGTCGGCCGCGGTGAGCGCCGCCGCGAGCGACTCGAGAGCGTCGGGAACCCGTCGCTGCGGCGCGAGCCACGTGTCGAGCTGCACGCGCCACCGCATGACGGCGAGGGCTTCCTCGCGACTCGGCTCGAGAACGGCCGTCGTATCGAGGAGCTCCGACGCGCCCGCGAAGTTGCCGATGGCACCGAGCGCGCGAGACTCCTCCACGATCGCCGCGACGCTCGGGCTCGACTCGAAGGAATCCCGCGCGAAACGCGCGGCATCGTCGGGAGCGCCGCTACTGAGCGATTTCGCCGCGGCGACGAGACACAGGCGGGCCCACTCCTCGGCCGTCGCACCCGCGCGGTCGACCTCGGGTGACGTGTCGCGGTCGAGATCGGGCCCCCCGGCGTGGGTGGCACCCACCGCGAAGAGGTGCTCGAATGGGTCGAGAGCGACCCCCCTGCGGAAGGCCGAGACGATCTCCCGTCTCACATGCTGTGTGAGTCTCCGGGCCCGCGCTCCGTCGGTCGTCGTGCTCAAGACCGTCGTCTCGATGCGGTGGGTGTGCGTGACCGTGTTGATCCCGGGCCCCGACCGGATGAAGCCCGAGTCGAAGAGACGAGAGAGGGTGTCGTTGCCGACGTAGCGCGCCGCCCGATCGACGGGGATGCCGTCGAGGCGACCGAGCACGAGCAGGGCGACACGTTCGTCTGCGGTCAGGGGCCGCATCCTCGACAATACGATGTGGTTGATGCGTCTCGTCGTGCGTGCCCCGACAGCAGCGAGCGGGCCGCCACCCGCCGCGACGCGAGAACCCGCGACGGCGGCGTTGGCGAGCTCGGTCACGAGCAGCGGCAACCCTCCGCTGTCGTGGTGGATAGCCGCCCGGGTGGCGACGTCGATGATTCTCTCTCCGAGAATCGAGCGGATGAGATCGTCGGTCTCGGCGCGTGAGAGCGGCTCGAGGTCGAGGCGGTCGGCGTCGCCGTCGAGCCAGAGTTCGAGGAAGACGTCGAGCAGCGGATGCGCGATGTCGGTGTCGTCTGCCAGGGTCGCGAGCACCGTGAACCGGTGTTCGCGCGCGGCCGACGTCAACCAGCGCACATCCTCCGGGTCGATCTCGTGGGCGTCGTCGACGATGACGATCGCGTCGTCGATCGTGTCGAGGTAGGAGGCGAGAGTGTCGCGGCTGACCTGGACGAACGGAGCGGACACGCGTCGTCCGTCCCCGATCTCGGGGGAGCCCTGCTTCGGGGGCGCGGATGCCTGCCGCCACAGTAGGTCGCCGGAGTCTCGCGCCGCCGTGATGCGCACGACAGTCGACCCCGAGGCCTCGAGCGCGCGAGCGATCTCGGTGGAGACGTGCGACTTGCCCATGCCCGTCGCCCCGAACAGCAAGACACTGCGGCGCCCGCGCAGGGTGTGCACGGCCGACGAGACCACGTGATCGCGCGGCCACGGCTGCTGTGTTCTCACTACCGTTGCCATGTCACCCACATCGCGCCGTCACGCACGCGTCCACTCCGCCCAGCACAGACGGTCGAGCCCCCCTCGACCTGATCCCACTGTAGATCGTGAGAGCGCTCCCGTCGCGGTTCTCGAGTACTGGGCATTGCGCGTCCGACTACTGAGAGCCCGTGGCCACGGCGCGGATACGGCGAAACCTCGCACCTGTGCCCGCGAGCATCCGGCACGGGAACTTGTCCCGATGCTCCCTGGTTGTCGCCCCGGGACGACCGATCGTGGCAGGCAGCGACATACCTTTCCCCAGCGACCGCGCTACGAGCGCGGTCTGCGAAAGAAACGGCACCGGGGTGGATGCCGTGCACCACGACACGGGGGAATCATGGGCGCGACGAAGAAAACGACGAATCGGGCGTCGCAGCGTGGCCGGAGCGCGATGGGGATCGCACTAGCTTCGGCCACCATTCTCGCGTCGGTGGGCTTCGGTCAGGCAGCCGTCGCCGCAGAGGGCGACGGCTCGACAGCCGCCGGGCGCGTGCTTTCGGGCAGCCTCCTGTCAAGTCTCGATGCCGACGTCCTCCTCGCACTCGAGGGGGCGTCGGCATCGAGCGACGGCGTGACCGGCGACGCCGACAGCGGCGACCTCGACGCGACCGCGCTCAGCACGCTCGGTCTCACCGTCACCGACGGGGTGCAGATTCCCCTGTCCATCGCGGATCTCGGTGTACTGAGCGAATACGCCGAAGCGAACACCGACGGAAGCGCCATCGGCGCGAGCGGCGCCGTCGCCGACGACGGAACGATCGGAACCGGCCCCGTGACCCCGGGAGCTCCGTCGGCCTACACGTTCGACCTCTCCGACCTCCTCACCGCGAGCATCACGGATGCCATCGCGGGAGCCGACCTCTCCCTCGGCGCCGTGAGCGCGCGAGCCAGCACAGACGGCACTCTCGCGCCGACCGGCACCTACGACATCGCCGCCCTCGAGCTCAACCTCGACAGCCCCGTCGTCGGCGGACTCGCCGGTTCGCTCGAAACCGTCGTCGCCGACGCGATCGCGCCGACCCTCGCCGCGCTCTCGGGTGCGGACAGCCCCCTCATCTCGGCGATCGTCGACGACACGGGCCTCGGGCTCGGCGCCGGAGCCACGGCATCGGTGACGGCAGACATCCCCGCGGCACTCGCGCCCCTCATCGGAGCGGATGCTCCTGCACTCGGCGCCGGGGGACCCATCGAGATCGACCTCGGCGACGGAACGATCGTCGTCGACATCCGAGCGCTCCTCGCGGCGAACGGACAGGATCTCAACTCGCTCGCCCCGGGCACCGAGATCCTCTCGGCCGAGGTGCTCGCGCTCATCACCGCGGGCGTCGCGAACCTCGTCGACACCCTCGTCGACGACGTGATCGACGCGGCCGAGACCGCGCTGCGCTCGGCCACGGTCACCGTCTCGACGAGCCTCACGGCGACCCTCCTCCTGACCCCCGTCGCCGTTCTCAGCGTGGGCGTCGACGGCACCGTCGCCGATCTGCTCGCCGGCACGGTCGTCCCCACGGTCACCCTCCTCAACGCCGGTGTGTGCTCAGTGCCGATCGTGGGGGGCATCGTCTGTGACAGCGGGCTCGTGTCCACCCTCGCCGGATCGCTCAGCGGAGTGATCGTCGACGAGTTGCTCGATCCCGCCGCGGGCGGTCTGCTCGACACCGTCGCCGCCCTCGTTCAGTCGACCGTCGTCGTGCCCGCGCTCACCCTCCTCGACCCGGCGCTCTCGTCGGTCGTGACCGGACTCGTGTCGCTCACCGCCAACGTGCAGGAGCCGTCGCCGGGAGTCGTGGGGGAGACGTTCACCGAGACGGCTCTGCGCCTCACGGTGCTCGGGTTCACCGGACCGGAGGGAGCGCTGTCGCTCGACATCGCGCAGGGATCGGTCGGACCGCGCGCGCTCACTCCGCCGATCGCGACCGACATCGAACCGGAGCGCGGCCCGGTCACCGGAGACACGGCCGTGACGATCACCGGCTCCGGCTTCGCCGACGCGACCGGAGTGACCTTCGGGGGCGTCGGGGGAACGGACTTCGAGGTCGTCTCCGACACCGAGATCACCGTGACGTCGCCCGCGAACCCCGCGGGACCGGTCGACGTCGTGATCACCTCTCCCGACGGCCCGTCCGCACCGCTCGAATTCACCTACTTCGCGGTCACGACGATCGACAGCGTCGCCCCGGACTCCGGCCCCGAGGGGGAGGAGACGACCGTGACCATCATCGGCTCGTGCTTCCTGGGGGCGACCGACGTTCTCTTCGGTGAGGATTCGGCCGTGACCTTCGACGTCATCTCCGACACGGAGATCACCGCGGTCACCCCGCCCGGAGCGGGCACCGTCGACGTGACCGTCGTCGGTCTGGGTGAGTGCGGCGAGGCCGTGCTCGAGGACGGCTTCGTCTTCGTCGCTCCCGGCGCAGCACTCGTCGACGCGATCGATCCGGTTCGTGGGCCGATGACCGGCGGCACCGAGGTGACGATCACGGGCACCGATTTCACGGGTGCGACCGGTGTCACCTTCGACGGTGTCGAGGGCACGGAGTTCGAGGTCGTGTCTGACACGGAGATCGTCGTGACGTCGCCGGCGAATCCGGTGGGTGTCGTGGATGTGG